>CAWJEL010000038.1:0-75936 GCA_963841825.1 uncultured Chloroflexia bacterium | reverse complement strand
CGGGTAGACAGGGAAACAAGTAGACAAGTAGATAGGGAAATAAGGGGCGGTGGACGAGGGGATAGGCCCCGCGTGATTTGCAGGTTCTTATGCATCATTGTAATGAAGCATGGCGCGTTGGTGGCCGATATCGATGTTGTGGTCAAACAGGTTGAGGTTTCCGGCTACAAGGCGCACCTGTCGCAGGGCACGGAGCGCACGATCATCGGCGTGGTGGGGGATGACCGGCCGGTGCAGAGCCACAATTTCGAGATGTTGAGCGGCGTCGAGCAGGTGGTGCGCATCTTGAAGCCGTTCAAGCTGGCGAGCCGCTACTTCCACCCGGAGGATACGCTCGTCGAGGTGCGCGGCGTGCCTATCGGCGGCCCCAAGCTGACGATCATCGTGGGGCCGTGCTCCGTGGAAAGCCGCAGCCAACTCCTGGAGACCGTGCAAGCCGTCAAAGAGGCTGGCGGCGCGGTCCTGCGCGGCGGCGCGTACAAGCCGCGGACCTCGCCGTATGACTTCCAGGGGACTTGGCGAGGCCGGCCTCGAACTGCTGGCTCGGGCTGGCCAGACGAGCGGCCTGCCGATCATCACCGAGGGTCATGTCCCCGGAAACGGTCGGGGTGATCGGCAAATACACGGACATCTACCCAGTCGGCGCCCGCAACATGCAGAACTTCTCGCTGCTCTCAGCCGTGGGCCGAACCCGCACGCCGGTATTCCTGAAACGCAGCATGATGGCGACCGTGCAGGAACTCCTGATGGCGGCTGAATACATCCTTGCCGGCGGCAACCGCCAGGTGATGGTGTGCGAGCGCGGCATTCGCACCTTCGAGACCGCGACGCGCAACACGCTGGACATCAACGCCATCCCGGTGCTGAAGCAATGGACGCATCTGCCCGTCTTCTCCGATCCCAGCCACGCCACCGGCAAATGGGACTTGATCGCGCCCACCGCCAAAGCCAGCATCGCGGCCGGCGCGGACGGCCTGATTATCGAGGTGCATCCTCACCCGGAGTTGGCTATGTCGGACGGCGCACAGTCGCTGAAACCGGAAAAGTTCGCCGCGCTCGGCGGCGGAGTAGAAGAAGCTGGCGCCGGCGCTGGGAAGGACGCTGTAGTTGGAAACTGGAAACTGGAAACTGGAAGCTGGAAACTGGATATTGGGTTCTCGGTGTGAGCAGCGGGCCAGTGATTGAAACACCTGCACTTGCGTGCGGTGCAAGTGTCACCGTCTGACACAGGAAGTGCGTTGAAACGCACTGTGCGCCGCGACGTCAACCCCTGAAGTTTCGGTATAGTTGAGTGCACTCATTGGCTATTAGCAGCACAGTTAGTTGCGACTGGCAAACTGATGGCCGAAAGTTGGCAAAACGTTCGACTTATGACGGAATACCGACCTATCCAACCCCCCGACAGGAGGTAGCGATGGGTCAAGACGACCAAACCGCCGAGGAAGTGCCTGAGAATCGGTGCGAACTGCTGGCCTGACGGTTTGCCGAACGCAATGATCAGGCCGTGGCGCAAGCCTTGCAGCGGGGCAGGCGTCGATGCGGCCTATGGGGTGGCAGGAAAAAACCGGTTTGTTGATGGCTTCTTTGCGTTTCTGGCTGCATCTCGGCCCGCGGAGACATTTTGCGCCATTATGGCCGCTGCCCGATGGCTACGCCGCAATTAATTGCGCTGCCATGGCTCAAAAATCGCCATGTACTATACCGAAACTTTCAGGTCAACCCGTTTCAACGGGTTTCGTCTGTGCCAGACTACGGTTTCAACCGTAGGCCGCGGTCGGCTGTGATGGCAAGGATCAAACCAACCGACCCACTAGCTTCCACCTTCGGAAGTAACGGAAGATGACGATGCAAACTACAGTCTGCATCATCGGGCTCGGCCTGATGGGCGGGTCGCTGGCCCTGGCGCTGCGCGAGGCCCGCTGGGCAGACCGGCTGGTCGGTGTCGGTCGCGACGCTGCGATGCTGGCAACGGCCGAGGCGGCCGGCGCGATCAACATCGGCACCACGGACCTGCCGGCAGGTGTCGCGGCCGCGGATGTTGTGCTCGTGGCCACCCCGGTGCGTACGATCCTCCGTCTGCTGCCCGAGGTCGGACGTCACGCGCGGCCCGGCACATTGATCATGGATCTCGGCAGCACCAAGCAGCAGATTTGCCGCGTCATGACGGAACTGCCGGAGGGGCTTGAGCCGGTGGGCGGACATCCGATGTGCGGCAAGGAAATGGCGGGATTCGATGCGGCGGAGGCAACCCTGTTTCATCAGCGGCCGTTCGTCCTCTGCCCTGTCTCGCGCGACCGCGCCGGCAGCTCTGGAACTTGCCCGCAGTCTTGCCCTGGCCGTCGGCGCCCGTCCGATCGTCCTGGATCCGGCCATCCATGACCGGGCTGTCGGCGCGATCAGTCACCTGCCCTACGCGTTGGCGGTCAGCCTGATGAGCATCGTCAACGCGGGGAGCACGCCCGCGGCCTGGTCGCTGGCGGCGGGCGGCTTTCGTGATACGTCGCGGGTGGCGGGCGGCGATGTCAACATGATGCTCGACATCCTGCTGACGAACCGGGAAGCGGTGTTGGGCTGGCTCGACGCGTTCGCCGTGCCGCTGGCCGAGCTGCGGTCCGAACTCGACCGTGCCGACGAAACCGCGCTGCGCGAACGAACTCACTGCCGCCCGCGAGAACCGCATCCGGTTGAGATTCTGAGAGACACACGCCTTCGGGGAGCAACCATGACCAGCCTCATCGTGAGAAAATCCGGCCCGCTCAGCGGCACAATCGCGGTGCCGGGGGACAAATCCATCACCCATCGGGCGCTCATCCTCAGTGCGTTGGCCGGGGGGACACGCGCGTGCACGGCTGGGTGCCCGCCGAAGTGTGCCTGGCGACGTTACGTTGCATCCGGGCGCTGGGGGTCAAGGTCGAGGAAACGGCTGAGACGGACGGTATCCCCGCGCTGACCATCCACGGCGTCGGGTTACGAGGGCTGACTGAGCCTGCCGACGTGTTACACTGCGCGGGCTCGGGCACCACGATCCGGCTGCTGGCCGGGCTGCTGGCCGGGCAACCGTTCACCAGCGTGCTGACCGGCACCGACCCGCTGCGCCGCCGGCCCATGGGCCGCGTCGCCGAGCCGCTGCGGCAGATGGGCGCGACGATCCTGGGACGCGACGGCGGCCGGCTCGCGCCGCTGACGATCCGCGGGGGGGGTCTGCGCGGGATCGATTACACCCTGCCGGTCGCCAGCGCGCAGGTGAAGTCAGCGATCCTGCTGGCTGGTCTTTTCGCCGAGGATGAAACCATCGTTCACGAGCCAGGCCCGTCGCGTGACCACACCGAACGGATGCTGGCGGGGTTCCAGGTTGAGGTCAAGGCTGAGGCTGAGGGACCAGGCGCGGCTATACGGCTGGTGGGCGGACAAAAGTTAGTCGCCAGCGGCGCCTTGACCATCCCCGGCGATTTCTCGTCTGCGGCGTTTCCGCTCGTCGCGGCGGCGGTCGTGCCGGGTTCCAACATTCGCCTGACCGGGGTCGGCATCAATCCCACGCGCACGGGGCTGTACGATTTGTTGGTGGCGATGGGGGCAGAAATGACCATTGACCATCGACCATCGACCATCGATAACAAACCACCAACCACCGACCGTCATCCATCGTCCATCGTCAATGGCCCATCGTCCACTACGGGTGAACCCATCGCCGACCTCACCGTCCGCGCCAGCCCGCTGCGCGCCACCGAGGCTCACGGCGACCTGATCGTGCGCGCCATCGATGAGTTCCCGATCTTCGCCGTCGCAGCGACGCAGGCTGAGGGCACAACCGTGATCCGGGAGGCCGCGGAACTGCGCGTCAAGGAATCGGATCGCATCGCGTCCGTCGCGACCGAACTGCGCAAGATGGGCGCGCAAGTCGAGGAACGCCCCGATGGCATGCTCATCCACGGCCCGACACGGCTGCACGGTGCGATCGTAGAGTGCCACAGTGACCACCGGCTCGCCATGGCGTTGGCCGTCGCCGGCCTGGTGGCCGATGGCGAGACTGTCATCCACGGTGCTGAAGCCATCGACGATTCTTTCCCGAACTTCGTGGAGGCAATGCAGGCGCTGGGCGCGGAGATTGCGTGGAGCGGGGAGAGTGGAGCGAATGACGAATGACGAATGACGAATGACGAATGACGAATGACGGGAAGAGTATGCCACACGCAGGATCCGATATGCAATACGCACCACGCAGCACGCAGCACGTTTCACGCATCACAGGTTCCACCCGCCTCGTCGGCATCATCGGCTGGCCGGTGAGCCACAGCCTGAGCCCGCGGATGCACAATGTGGCGTATGCGGCGCTGGGACTGGACTGGGCGTATGTGCCGCTGCCTGTGCCGCCGGAGCGCGTGGGCGACGCGGTGCGCGGGCTGGTTGCCCTGGGTTTCGCCGGGGCCAACGTCACCGTGCCGCACAAGCAGGCAGTCATTCCGTTCATGGACGAACTGACGCCCATCGCGCGGGCCGTCGGCGCAGTCAACACCATCGTCGTCCAGCCCGATGGCTCGCTGCTGGGGGATAGCACGGATGGCGCGGGGTTTATGGCGGATCTGCGGGCGCAAATGGCAAATGGCGAATGGCAAATGGCAAATGGCGAATGGCAAATAGCAAATAGCAATTGGCAAATGGCAAATGGCAAATGGCGAATCGGAAACGTACTTGTCATTGGCGCCGGGGGCGCGGCGCGAGCTGTCGGCTATGCGCTGGCCGAGGCCGGCGCAAGCGTAGCCATCGCCAATCGCACCTCGGAACACGCCCTTGAATTATGTCAAACCATTGCCCGCGCCCTGCCCGACGCGGCCGACCGGCTGAGCGCGCATCGCTTCCCAAACGCGCTGGCCGGGCTGGCGGCAAAGGCCGATCTGATCGTCAACACGACCAGCCTGGGGCTGCATGAAGGCGATCCCATGCCGTGGGACGCGACCCTTCGGTTCCGGCTCGGCCAGGTCGTCTACGATCTGATTTACAACCGGCCCACTGAGTTGCTGGCGCTGGCCCGATCACAGGGCGCAACGGTGCTGGACGGGCTGGGCATGTTGGTTCACCAGGGCGCCCGGTCGGCGGCGCTGTGGACGGGAAAAGACGAAGTCGAGTTCGCTCACCTGATGAAAGAAGGATTACGTGCATTATGACAAATATCTTCGATGAATTCCAGTGGCGCGGCCTGGTGTACGACGCCACCGAAGGGCTGCCCGAGATCCTGGCCAACAGCAAAGTGACGGCCTACATCGGCTTCGATCCCACGTCCGACAGCCTGCAAATCGGGAACCTGCTGGCGCTGATGGGACTGGCGCGGCTGCAACGGCTGGGACACCATCCGATTGCGGTCGCGGGCGGCGGCACCGGCCTGATCGGTGACCCGAGCGGCAAGAGCCAGGAGCGCCAACTGCAAAGCCGGGATCACATCGCGGCGAATCTGGAGTACATCAAGCCGCAGTTGGCGCAGTTCCTCGACTTCGAGGTGCGCGGCAACCCCGCGCGCATCGTCAACAACGCCGACTGGCTGACCGTGATCCCGATGATGGACTTTCTGCGCGACGTCGGCAAGCACTTCACGGTTAACTACATGCTGGCGAAGGACTCGGTGAGCACGCGCATGGATCGGCAGGAAGGCATCTCCTACACCGAGTTCAGCTACATGCTGCTCCAGGCTTTTGATTTTCTGCAGCTCTACGATCGCTACGGCTGCACGCTCCAGGCCGGGGGCAGCGACCAGTGGGGCAACATCGTCGCGGGCGTTGAGCTGATCCGCCGCGTGCGGAGCAGCCGCGCTTTCGGGCTGGTCTACCCGCTGGTCACCAACACCGACGGCACAAAGCTGGGCAAGACCGAGCGGGGCACGATCTGGCTCGATCCCAAAAAGACCTCGCCGTACCGGTTCTACCAGTTCTGGCTGAACCAGCCCGACGCCGACTCAGTCTCATACCTCAAGTATTTCACCTGGTTGGGCCACGAGGAGATCGCCGCGCTGGAACAGGCCGTGGCCGAGCATCCCGAACGCCGCGCAGCGCAGCGCACCCTGGCCTGCGAAGTAACGCGCATGGTACACGGTGATCAGGCGCTGGCTGATGCGCAAAGAGCCTCGGAAGCGCTATTCGGCGGCTCCATTGAAGGTCTCTCTGCGGCCGCCATCGAGGATATCTTTGCCGAGGCGCCGGGCAGCGAACTGCCAAAAACCGCATTCGAAGGGGCGGGCAAACCGGTGGTCGATCTCCTGAGCGAGGTCGGCGCGGTCAAATCCAAGGGCGAGGGCGCGACGGCTCATCACAGCGGGCGGCGCGTATATCAATAATGTGCGGGTCGAAACCCCCGACCAGGCCGTCACCCTGGCACACGTGATCGAAGGCCGCTTCGTGATCCTGCGAACCGGGAAGAAGCAATACCATCTGGTGCGAGTGATGGCATAGCGCCAACAGGGAAAGACGTGACGCTACGTTTTGTAGACTCAAAAATGTGTTGACTTACGGTTGGATCGGCGGTAGAATGAATTTCAGATGTGGGCAGTCGCTCGCACAAAGAGACAGACTCGGAGAAAACGGATTGGCAGTAGGAGACAGAAATGACCGGCGAGACCTTGACACTATCCCTGCCTGCGCCACTGGCCCACGAGTTAGGCGCGGCGACGCAGGAATTCGTGGCTGATCTTTTGACGCGCGGGCTGCGCGAGGTCAAGCTCGAACGAGCCCTTGACCGTTACGCACACGGCGGCATGTCGTTCGGCGCGGCAGCACGGCAGGCCGGCGTATCGCAAACCGATCTCTCCCGCTTTGCTTATGCGCGAGGCCTGGAGCCACCCTTCTCGGCCCAAACGCTGGCCGAGGAACTGAGTGTGTCGGCATGACGGTCGTGATCTGCAACGCCGGGCCGTTGATCGCGCTGGGGAAGCTGAATCGGCTTGCGTTGTTGGCGAATCTTTATATGAAGGTGCGTATCCCGCGTACGGTGTACGACGAAGCTGTCACTCAAGGATCGGCGCTCGGCATGCCCGATCCGCGCACGATCCGCTTGTTCTGGCAGGCAAAAGACTGGCCTATCAGTGATGTGGCCGCTGCTACGCTCGCGGCGTACAAGCCGCCGGTCATCCTCGATCCAGGCGAAATTGAAGTGCTGGCGCTGGCGCAGACGCTTCCTGATGCGCTCGTGCTACTGGATGACGAAACAGCGCCGCGCCGAAGCCCGTCGTCTGGAGCTGCGGGTGCGGGGCACGTTAGGCATCCTTGCCCATGCATACCATGCCAGGTTGCTCTCCTTCCCCGAAGTCGACTTGCTCATCCAGGAAATTGCAGCCCGCCCCGATATCTGGATCAGCGCCAAGTTGTGTGAACAGGTGCTGCAAGCACTGCGCGTGTCCTGAGTTGAGCGAGCAAACGTCGCTGGCCAATGCTCGGAGGGTCGCCGCCCACGTGGTCACCCCCTACCCCGCCAGCCTGGCCCTGGCGATTTGCCTGGTACTCACACCGAATATGCTCCGCCTTCAGCCCTCGCTACAACGCGCAACACGATTCCTGACCGCGGGGATGGTGTTGATGTTTCTATCCGGTTGGGCGTTCATGGTCACCAGCTACCTGCCGGATGGTCACATGTTGAAGTTCTCCAACGGCAATCCAGTAGACCTCATCTTCGCCACCGCGTTTCTATTGATGGGTATCGCGATTGGCCTCGTTCCCCAAAACAACCTGAGCAATGCACGACAGCCAGCCGCCCTGGTTGACTGAAGCAC
Organism: uncultured Chloroflexia bacterium; assembly: GCA_963841825.1. Taxonomy (GTDB): domain Bacteria; phylum Chloroflexota; class Anaerolineae; order CG2-30-64-16; family CG2-30-64-16; genus CAWJEL01. Next base: position 68,186 of record CAWJEL010000038.1, on the reverse strand, counting down.
TTTGCCGCGATCCTCCTTTCATGCTAAACTCCGCGCGAATCGCCCGAGAAGCGTACTTCCTCGGACATGCAAAGGACAGCCATGACACTACTCCGTTTCCTCACCGCGGGCGAGAGCCACGGCCCGCTGCTGACCGCGATCCTGGAAGGCATGATCGCCGGGCTGCCGATCGAGGCGGAAGCCATCGACCGCGACCTGGCGCGGCGACAGATCGCGTACGGCGCCGGCGGCCGGATGAAGATCGAACGCGACGCGGCCCGCATCACCGCCGGGGTGATGGCCGGCATCACCACCGGCGCGCCGATCAGCCTGGAGGTGGCCAACCTCGACTACAAGGCATGGGCGGAGAAGGACGTGCCACCCATGACGATCCCGCGGCCCGGCCACGCTGACCTGACCGCGGCGGTCAAGTACGGCTATCACGATCTGCGGCCGGCGCTGGAGCGGGCGAGCACGCGCGAGACCACCATGCGCGTGGCGGTCGGCGCGATCTGTCGGGCCTACCTGGCGCAGTTCGGCATCACGCTGGGCGGCTACGTGTCCAGCATTGGCGAGGTGGACGCCCGCATCCCCGACGATCTGCCCTACGCCGAGCGTTTCGCCCTGGCCGAGTCCAACGACCTCCGCTGCCCCGACCCGGACGCGGCCGAGGCGATGCGCAAGGCGATCTGGGACACGATGCAGTCGAAAGACACATTGGGCGGCGTGTTTGAGATCGTGGCGACAGGTGTGCCGGCAGGGCTGGGCAGCCACGTCCATTTCGACCGCAAGCTCGACGGCCAACTGGCCGCCGCGCTGATGTCGATTCAGGCGATCAAGGGGGTCGAGATCGGCCCGGCATTCGCCAACGCGCGGCTGCGCGGGACGCAGGTGCATGATGAGATTGTATTGACCTCAGCCCCAATCAATCCGACCTCACCCCCAACCCCTCTCCTGCGAGGAGAGGGGAGCACACCTCCCCCCTTCTCTCGTAGGGAAGGGGGGTCGGGGCGGTTAGGTCGTGCCACCAACCGCGCGGGCGGCCTCGAGGGCGGCATCACCACCGGCGAGCCGATTGTCCTCCGCGCCGCCATGAAACCCATTGCCACGACCCTGACACCGATGCAGTCGGTGGATCTGGCGACCGGCCAGCCTGCGCCCACGCGCTACGAGCGTTCCGACTTCTCGCGCGGTCCCCACGCGCGGTCGTCATCGGCGAGGCGATGGTCGCCTGGGTGCTGGCCGCCGAACTGATCCGCAAACTCGGCGGTGACTCGCTGGCCGAACAGTTGCCGCGCTTCGCATCTCTGCGGCAGAGCCGGCTGGAAGACCTGCCGATGGACAACGCGGCGTGGCGGTTTGGATACGAGATGAAGGACGAAGGACGAACGACGAATGACCGATAACCGGCTTCCAGCTTCTAGCAACCAGCTTCCAGCTTCCAACATCATCCTCACCGGCTTCATGGGCACCGGCAAGACCGCTGTCGGCCGCGAAGTGGCGGTGCGGACGGGCCGACCGTTTGTCGATCTGGATGACCTGATCGTTCAGCGTGCGGGCAAATCCATCCCGGAGATCTTCGCACAGGATGGCGAGCCGGCATTCAGGGCGCTGGAAGCTGCGATCTGCGGTGAGATGGCCGCGCCGGCCGGTCTCGTGATCGCCACAGGCGGCGGCGCCGTGGTCAACCCCGCCAACCGTGAGGCGCTGGCCGCGGGCGGCACGGTGATCTGCCTGGAAGCTGACCTCGCAACCATCCTCCAACGCGTGGGGCACGGCGATGATCGACCCATGTTGTCCAGCCCGGATCGCGTTGAACGCATCCGTGAACTGCTGGCCACCCGCGCTGGGTCCTATGCCGCGCTGCCGCATCACCTGGACAGGACCCACCTGACCATCCCAGCCACGGCCGAGCGGGTGATGGGCATCGCGGCGGGGCTGCCGGAGGGCGGACATGTGCTGACGGTTTAAGGATGAAGGCGGAAAGACGAAGGATGAAGACAGAACCTTATCCCTCATCCCTTATCCGCCATCCTTCACCCTTGGTTCTTCGTCCGGCTATAATGTGCTCATCGCCGAAGGGCTGCTCCATCAGGCGGGACACCGCATCGCCGCCGCCGGTCTCAAACCTGGCCGGTGTGCGGTGGTGACCAACCCGACCGTGGGTGAACATCATTTGCCGGCGCTGGTTGCCGCGCTGACCGAAGCTGGATTCGAGCCGGTCATCTTCCAGGTCCCCGACGGCGAGGCGTACAAGACGCTGGCGACCGTGGGCGACCTCTACGGCGGCTTCGCCGAGGCGAAGCTGGCGCGCGGCGAGCCGGTGATCGCGCTGGGCGGCGGCGTGATCGGCGACATGGCGGGGTTCGTCGCGGCGACGTGGCTGCGCGGGGTGCCGTTCGTGCAGATCCCGACCAGCCTGCTGGCAATGGTGGACGCCAGCGTCGGCGGCAAGGTCGCCGTGGATCTGCCGCAGGGGAAAAACCTGGTCGGCGCGTTCAAGCAGCCGGAGCTGGTGCTGATCGACCCGGCCCTGCTGAGCACGCTGCCGGGCGGTGAATTTCGGTCGGGGTTAGCTGAGATTCTGAAAGCCGGAATCATCAACGACGCCACGCTGTTCGATTTCCTGGCCGGCGGTGCACCGGCGACTGAAGTCGCGACTACCAGCAAAGCATTAACCGAGATCATCGCCGACGCCGTGCGGGTCAAGGCGCGGATCGTCGAGCGCGATCCGTACGAGCTGGGCGACCGGGCGTGGCTCAACCTGGGCCACACCTTCGGCCACGCGCTGGAATTACTCTCAGGCTACACGCTGCGCCACGGCGACGCGGTCGCGCTGGGCATGATCGCCGCGGCCGAGATGAGTGCGGCGCTGGGCTACTGCGACGTGGACCTGCCGCCGCGAGTGCGTGCGGCCATCGAGCGGCTGGGTCTGCCGACCCGACACGCCTTCGACCCGGCCGCGGCGTTGGCCGCGATGGGCACCGATAAAAAGCGTCGCGGCCGGTCGCTGCGGTTTGTGCTCATCCGCGACATCGGCGATGTGTTTGTGGCCGACAGTGTACCGGAGACGGAAATCCTGGCAGCGCTGCGCGCGATCTGTTGACAAAAGGCATCCAAAAGAGTACAGTTCGCGCATGCAGAAAGAGGGTATCGCCATGTATGACTACGATGAAGAAGAACTGGAGATCGTGCAGGCTTTCGAATCCGGTCAACTCAGATCACAGCACCCGGACAAGGAAACGCTGGCGCGTCATCGCGCATACGCCGAAAAAACGTTGAGCAAAAACAAGCGCGTCAATATCCGCCTCTCGGAAAAAGATCTCGAAGAAATCAAAATCAGGGCGCTGGAGGAGGGCATACCTTATCAGACCTTGATGGGCAGCGTGTTGCACAAGTACCTGTCCGGCAGGTTGGTCGAGAAGACCGTCGAACGAGCGATGTGACCCATGACCAACATCCTTGTCCTCCACGGCCCCAACCTGAACCTGCTCGGCACGCGCGAACCGGGCGTGTACGGCACAATCACGCTGGCCGACATCAACGCGGCGCTGGAGCAGGAAGCGAGCGCCGTGGCATCACGCTGCGCATCCTCCAGTCGAACCACGAGGGTGCGCTGATCGACGCGATCCATGAAATGCGCCAGTGGGCCGACGGCATCCTGATCAACCCGGGCGCGCTCACGCACTACTCGTACGCGCTGCGCGACGCCATCGCCGCGGTGGGGCTGCCGTGCGTCGAGGTGCACCTGAGCAACATCCACGCGCGCGAGCCGTTCCGCCACACGTCGGTGATCGCGCCGGTCTGCCGCGGACAGATCAGCGGGTTCGGCGCGCAGAGCTACTTGCTAGGACTGGCCGCGCTCGTGGTAGACTGAAAGCCGGAAGGGATTCACCACAAAGACCACAAAGTCACCAAGTACACAAAGACTGATCGAATTCTTTGTGATCCTTCGTGTCTTGGAGTCTTTGGTGGTGAAGTCCCTATCTGCTGGGAGTATGCCCGCATCGGAAGCCCACCCATGACCGCAACCGCGCATCCTCTACCCCATATCAACCTGCTGGTACCCGCCAGGTGGGCCGACTATGCGCTGCTCGATAGCGGCGCCGGCGCGAAACTGGAGCGCTTCGGCCCTTATCGCTTCGTGCGCCCTGAAAGTGGCGCGATCTGGCCGCGCACGCTGCCGGAGCGCGAATGGGCGGCGGCCGATGGCGTTTTCGCCACCGCGGACGAGGAGGGGGCCGGACGCTGGGAGTTCCGGCGGCCGGTGGATGCACGTTGGGTGATGCGCTACGGCGAGCTGCGCTTCTGGGTCCAGCCGACCGCGTTCCGCCACCTCGGCGTCTTCCCGGAGCAAGCCAGCCAGTGGGATTGGATGATCGGCCTGATTCGCGGCGCTCGGAGGCCGATCAAGGTGCTTAACCTGTTCGGCTACACCGGCCTGGCGACCCTCGCCGCGGCCGCCGCGGGCGCGTCAGTGACACACGTGGATGCTTCCCAGAAGGCCATGGCCTGGGCGCGCGAAAACCAGACGTTGTCGGGGCTGGCCGACCGCCCGATCCGCTGGCTGGTTGATGATGCGCTCAAGTTCGTGCGCCGCGAAGTACGCCGGGAAGCGCGCTACGACGGGCTGATCATCGATCCGCCCAAGTTCGGCCGGGGCCCGAAAGGCGAGTTGTGGAAGCTGGAAGAGTCGCTGCCGGAGCTGCTCGACGCGTGCCGGTCGCTGCTCGAGCGCGCAGCCGCTGTTCGTGGTCCTGACCGTCTACACGATCCGCGCCTCGGCGGTGGGCCTGCAATATCTGCTCGAACCGGTCGTTGCGGGACATGGGGGAGCGATCGAGGTCGGCGAAATGGGCGTGGCCGAGCGCGACGCGGGACGGGTGCTGTCGAGTGCGATTTACGCCCGGTGGAGTTCATGACGAAGGACGAAAGACGAATCACCACGGCACCCCAACCATCTGGGCTTTCGTAATCCGTCATTCGTCATTCGTCGTATCCAGGTTCGCCCGCAGCCACGCATACATCAAGACCCCGCCGGCAATCGCCACGTTCAACGATTCCGCCTTGCCGACGATGGGCAGTCGGGCATTCTGCGTGACCTGCGCGGCCACGTCCGGCGATAGCCCGCGTGCCTCATTGCCGAGGACGAGTGCCACTCCGCCCTGCCACAGACCCTCACCCCACAACTCGCCCGCGTGAGGATCGGCGCCGACCGGCCTCAGGCCGCGGTTTTGCAGCCACGCAAACAAACCGGCGACATCTTTCGTGCTGATGACCGGCACATTGAACAGCGACCCCATGCTGCCGCGCAGCGTCTTCGGATCGAATGGATCCACGCACGGCTCGATCAGGATGATCGCGGCCGCGCCCACCGCGTCCGCCGTGCGGATCAGCGTACCGAGGTTGCCGGGATCCTGCAGCCTGTCGAGCACCAACACCAGTTCGCGACCCGCCAGATCCAGATCAACGAGGGAGGCTGCCGGGACGTGGAAAGTAGCGACGATGCCCTGCGGCTCATCGCGCTCGGACAGCGCCGCCATCACGTTCGGCGCGACGGGCAGTAACTCGCCGCCAGCGCGCCGAAAACGGGCGATCAGTGCCTCCGCTTCGGGGCCGGCGAACTGCGCCGGGCAAAAGAAGACCTCGTGGGGTGTCGCGCCGGCGTCGAGCGCCATGTGTAACAACTGCAAGCCTTCAACCAGAAAGCGCGCGCCAGCCTGACGATACTTACGCTGGCTCAACTTGCGCGCCTCGACGACGCGCTTGTTGGCGGTGCTGGTGATCGTGGGAGGTTGCTGTCCTGCAATCATAGTGTCGCTGAGATTCTCCGGGCGAAGCGTCACGTGGTCCTGACTCCTGACTCCTGACTCCTGACTCCTGACTCCTGACTCCTGACTCCTGGCCGGCAGTATCGGCGCGATACCGCGGTCAGTCAATTCGCCAAGCGGGGTACAAGTCGCGAATCATTTGACAACCGCTTCCTTCCCTGCTAGACTCGGCGTCCGATCAAACCGTTCTACCCCACCGCAAAGTCACGAAGACACTGAGCCCACGAGAGATATGCCGATTGACTTGCTTCCGGTTAAATTCTTTGTGCGTCTTTGTGCCTTGGCGTCTTTGTGGTGAAGGCCAAAGTAACATGCCCACAACCACCGCACGCACCGAATTCCTCGCCGGCATCCGCGCCGAGCTGCCGATCCTGCTCGGCGTCGCGCCGTTCGGCATGATCTACGGCGCGCTGGCGATCGGCGCCGGGCTGCCGCGCAGCGCCGCCCAGGCCATGTCGGCGGTCGTCTTCGCCGGTTCCCTGCAATTCGTCGCCACGCAGCTCTTCGCCACCGGCGCGCCCGGGCTGGTGCTGCTGCTGACGACGTTCATCGTCAACCTGCGCCACATGCTCTACAGCGCGTCTTTGGCGCCCTACCTGCACAAACTCCCGGCGCGCTGGAAATGGTCCCTTGCCTACCTGCTGACGGATGAGGCCTATGCGCCCACGATCCTGCACTACCAGCAGACCGAGGCGAACCACAGAGACGCGGAGATACCGGACAACCGTCATTGGTTCGTGCTCGGCGCGGGGCTGGCGCTGTGGAGCGTGTGGCAGGTGAGCACGGCGGTCGGCATCTTCCTGGGCGCGCAGGTGCCGCCGAGCTGGGCCCTGGACTTCACCCTGGCGCTGACCTTCATCGCGCTGCTGGTCCCGGTGCTGACCGATCGGCCGTCGGTGGCTGCCGCGCTCTCCGCCGGGGTCATCGCCCTGGTCGGCGCTGGCTGGCCGTACAAGTTAGGGCTGGTCACCGCGGCGCTCGTGGGGATCGCGGTCGGGGCCTGGCTGGACCGCGGTCGTTCACAAAACGTCGAGCAGGAACCGATTCCGCTGCCTGCCGAGGAGGCCTGAGATGTCTGGAACCACCTTATGGCTGACCATGCTCGGCATGGGCGCGATCACCTACGGCATCCGGCTGTCGTTCATCCTGCTGTGGGGCAAGATCACGATGCCGCCGACACTGCAGCGCAGCCTGCGCTTCGTGCCGCCCGCGGTGCTCTCGGCCATCATCTTCCCGGAGATCCTGCGGCAGAACGGCGCGTGGAACGTGTCACCGCTCAACCCGCGCCTGCTGGCCGGCATCATCGTGGCGCTGGTCGCCTGGCGGACGCGCAACACGATGTTGACGATCCTGGTGGGGATGGTCGGCGCTGTGGATCGTGCAGGCGGTGATGGGGCAGATGAAACCGACGTAGTTGCGGGATCGACGGACACGACTCTGGATCAGAACTAGGAATTGCCCCACGAAGCGCACGAGCGGTATAATGAAGACGTGATCGGGTCTGACTCAATGAAGGAGGCAGAGTGCCAACCATTTCGATGTTCTACGGGCTTGCTCATTCGCATGTTCTTTCGCGATATTGAGCGCCATCATGTAGCTCACATCCATGCCGACTACCAGGGCCAGGTAGCGGTCTACTCCATCCTTGATGGCGCGCTTCTGGCCGGTGAACTGCCGCCGAACAAACACAAACTGGTCGTTGCCTGGATCGAAATCCATCACGAAGATCTGCTGGCCGACTGGAACTTAGCCGTCAACGGCCAGAAACCATTTCCTATCAAGGGCCTTGACCAATGAGAATCGTACAAGTCCACCCACAACCCAATTGGATCTTGTCTGTCGTTGCCGAGGATGGCCGCGTAGGTGAGTTCGACGTCCGGCCCTATCTATCCTACGAGGCATTTGAAGACCTGCGTCGCCCCAGTGAATTTATGAAGGTCTCCAGCGGCGGCTACTTCATTGAGTGGGAGTGCGGCGCAGATCTGTCCGCCGATACGATTGAGGCGCGCTGGCAGGTGACGAACAAAGCCGCTGCTCAAGTAATCGCCTGCCTAAACCTGATCCGTGATGCGAGTCGCCGGTCGTCTGCATCGCTTCACAGCCGTGAATCTGGAGCGGGATTACATGCCGCTGGCGATCTACTCGCCGCGGGAGGTGATCAAGCGATGAAGACGAAGAAATTTGATTGCATCCAGATGAAGCGACTGGGCGCAGCGAAAGTTCGCGAGCAAACGGCGACCCTCACCAGAGAGCAGGATTTGCGTTTCTGGCAGGAACGCTCGCAGTACTTACGTCAACGGCAAGCGTCGCTCAAAGTCGACGAGCAACATCTGGGCCGATCGTCCTGAAGCACAAGATCCGGTGCAATTCGCTGAGCACCTGAGACGCACGATAGAAACGCGGCAAGACGGGTAGTCAGTTGGTAGGTCCTTGGAGAGATCAATGTGGAGATGATGCTGGGGGCTCTAGTGGGTGCAGTACTTGGTTTACTCATGACCGTTCTGTTTGAAGAGCAAGTCTTCTCGGCAAAAAGGCGTATGACGAAATGGCTGGCTCTGACTTTCTATCGTCCAAAGATAATCACCCACAACCCAGAGACCTTTGTCCTCGGCAACTTGAGTACCTCTTGGATCATGATTGACGGTGATGGTCAATCGGTATATGTACCTGAAACGATCACTTGCCTAGTCAACGATACTCCGCTCTCACTACCGCCGGAGGTAATCGAACTCCGTTCGCAGATTGAATCGAGAGAAGTCACAAGAAAGGCTGACGGTCTGAGTTATCAATGGAACGGGCCTTTTTACGCACTCGAGCGATTCGCAGTTGGCCGAACCATTCCAGAAGAATGCATGGAAGTGGTGTTAACCTTCCGTCCAACAGACTATTTTACCTTTCAGGCAACGGTGATGAGCCTAGATGTGAGCTTGGGCGATCCGCTCAACAGCTTTACACTTCGTCAGAGGTATCTTGAGCACCATGCTTCTTTCCAGCCGCTCCCGTTCCTTGCGAACGGTTTTGGAATCAACTTGGTCATTTTGACTAGTGACAGAAAACTACTTCTTTCGCGAAGAGAGGACTCTGTTGGAGCAAGACCCGGAGAACTTGACGTTAGTGTGGCGGAGGGGGTGCAACCACTCCTTGATCGAGCGACTACATATCACGGACCTGATCTGTATCGAACTGCAATTCGTGGAGCGCAGGAAGAAGTAGGTATCGAGCTTATCCAATCAGAGATCACATTTCTAGGATTCGGCGTAGATATGAATTACTATCAATGGCAGATGCTCGGAGTTGCGCGAATCTCCGAGACGGCAGAGCGAGTCCTTAACGGTCGCAGGCGCGGAACCGGAGGGAAATGGGAAGCGAAACGGATTGTTGTGATCGATTCCGATCCGTTCAATGTTCTGCAATACATAAAAATCCACGGAATGTGGTCGACAGGCTTAGCCACACTGTATCTCGCGTTGGTCAACGAATACGGCAGAAAACAAGTGAATGACGTTGCGGAGAAGTTATTCCGCTAATCCGAATTACTTCGCCATAGATCGCACGACTCGCTTCTGCCTATTGCTTGATGCAAAGTCCTGGAGTCGACCCTTGAAATTCACTTGCCGAAGTTTCGAGCGAATCTGACCGTCGCATACCAATCCAAACCCGCGGCGGCTTCAACAAAGTTTGGGCCCGCCAGAATCTACGAAATTTGGCGGGCCTTCTGACTTCTTACTGTGACCACTCCGTCGGCTGGCGATCCCAGCGGAAGGGACGCAGTTGGGCGTGGAGTTCGTCGGGCAGCGGGCCGGCGTCGGAGGCGGCGATGTTGGCCTCGACGTGCCGAGTCTTGCGCATGCCGGGGATGATGGTGCTGACGTCGGGGTTGTTCAGGATGAAGCGCAGCGCCATGTCGGGCATGGTCAGCCCGGCGGCCGCGGCGATGGGCTTGAGCAGCTCGGCCCGCTCGACGCTGGGACCGAGGTTCTCCGGCACGAAGTAGCCGTTGCGCCAGTCCCCTTCGGGCCAGGTGGAGTCCTTGGTGAGGTTCCCCGTCAGCGTCCCCTCGTCGAACGGCACGCGCGCGATCACCGCGAACGTCGTGCTCACGGCAGGCCGGGAAGAGCTCGTCCTCCGGGTTCTGGTCGAAGATGTTGTAGATCACCTGCACCGCGTCGATCAGCCCGCTGCGCACGGTCTGCACGCCGTTCCACGGCTCCCAGCGGTTGAGGCTGATGCCGATGGCGCGGATCAGGCCCTGGCTCTTCAGCTCATCCAGCTTCTTCGCCCACCGGTCGTCCGCCAGCCAGCCGTCCTCCCAGGTGTGGAACTGCATCAGGTCGAAGCTCTCCAGCCCGGCGTTCTTCAGGCTGCTGTGGACGTACTGCTCGATGTGGTCGGGCGGGAAGCAGTCGTCCAGGCTAAACTCGCGCACGCTGGGCCACTTGAAGTTCTTGGGCGGCATCTTGGTGGCGGTGTAAAGCTGCTTGCCGGGGTTCGCCCGGACAAGCTGCCCCAGCAAGCCCTCGCTGTGGCCCGCGCCGTAGCCCCACGCCGTGTCGAAGAAATTGCAGCCCAGATCCAGGGCGCGCTGGAGCGACGCCAGCGCTTCGGCATCGTCGGAGCCTGTCCACCCGCCGCCCATGCCCCACATGCCGTAGCCGATGTCGCTCACCTGCCAACCGGTGCGTCCGAAACGTCGATAATTCATTGAAAAGCCTCCTCATGTTATCCAGTGTTCTCCATGTTGATTCGCCGCGGATTTGCGCGGATTAACGCGGATTTGATCGATTTTCTTCTGTAGTTGATCCGCGTGAATCCGCGTCGATCCGCGGCTACGAGAGAATATCCCTTTACGCCAATGGTTGACACCGCGGGCAGATGAAGTTGCTGGTGCTGCCGGTCTTGATTTTCTCGATCGGCGCGGCGCAGGCCGGGCACGGCTGGCCTTCCTTGTAACCGATCAGGATGTCGTCCGTGGTGAAGCCGCCTTTCGCGTCGTACAGGTTCACCTCGTAGAACGCCCCGCCCTTGGCAATGCTCTGCTACAGCACTTCCCCGCCGGTGATCGTCTTGCCAACGAGTTCGGCGTTCATCTGGCGTGCCTGCAGGGTGATTTCTGGAAGTTCAGGTATAAAGGTTGTTCCTGACTAGACGGGCGCTGAGCCTGCCGAAGCGCCCCTTGTCGTTCACACGAAGGCCATCCTGTGATCGCGAAGCACTCAGGACTCGATTTCTGCAGAGTGAAGATGCAGAGTAAAGCCATGTCATGCCACCGGCCAGAAAACCGAACGCTGCACCGGGAAGAGCGCTTCAAGCAGCGTGGCGGCATCGTCGCTATCGCAGCGACAGTCGGGGAAAGCGCCCCGCAGCGCATCGAGCGAACGATAGCCGAAAAGGATCTGCAGGAACGTCTGACCCGGGAACCCGGCTGAGCCGTCGTCCGCGTGCGCCGGCTCCCAGGGGTCGATAACCGCCAGCCGCCCTGCCTCGAACGCCAGACGCAGCCCATCCCGGTAGAAGTTCAGCTTGAGTTCGCCGGTGTGCCCGGCAGCCACCGACCCCGCCAACCTGCGATCCAGCGTCGGCGTGATGTGGCGTAAGAAGCCGAGCAGGTCGGGCATGCGCAGGTACCAGGCGTAAACGCGCCGCACCTCCGGCAGCCGGGTCGCTGTGACGCGACAGAACGGGTGATCTTCGCCGAAGCCGAAAAAGAGATCTGCCAGCGCTTTCTTCTCACGGGCCGCGACTGCCTCGCCGAGCGCCTTGACCCCGCGTAACACGGTCGGCGCGACCTGCAGCCACGAGACGCCCGGCTTCAGTTCCAGGTAACTGGTCCCCAACCGCGTGCCCCACAGGGTAATCGCGCTACCCAACAGGCCGACAGCCTCGCCGGCCGCGGTCTCGATGATGAACCAATCCAGCCGGTCGCCGTTTTTCTCGCCTTTGCCCCACAACTCGTAGCGCCATAGCGCCTCGTCCCGCGGGCAGTAAACGAGATTCTGGCACGCTGCGTGCGCGTCAAGCTCCAGCACAAAGGGCAGATCAGCCTCGACCGCCGCGCGCAGCCGGAACGGCTCAACCTCGCCATCCTTTAGCTTCGGCACATCGGCCACGTTGCCCTGACGGCCGCCGCCCAGGCCCATCGCCATCTCATAGCCGAACTGACGGTAATAGTAAGGGATGCCGGTGATGGCCTGCACCCTCTCGCCGCGCTCGGCGCTGAGGGCGTGCATCACCTCAAACTGCGCGCGCACCAGCCCGCGCTTGCGGTACTCAGGCTCCGTGCCCACCAGCTCGGGCCGGCCCACGCCGAACGGGATGCCGTCGTACGTCCAGGTCTGCGAGATCAGGCACATCGATGAGACGATGCGGCCGGTGGCGGCCTCCTCGACAATGGTGAAGTCAGCGGCGCCGAAGGTCGGATGACGGCCGCTGAGCAGATCGCGCGTCCAGGCCGCGACGAACTCGTCCGGCTCGGTGGCCGGCGGCTCGCGAAAGATCATCTTGTTGAAGTCGGCCAGGGGCCCGACATCCGCCGGGGTTGACCGGCGTAGGATCAGGCCGTTGCCCAGGTCACGGGGGAGCTCAAGTAAGGAAGTTGACATGCAATGAAACGCCTTTGTCGTTGGGTGTGGCTGTGCTGTAATCACACCGTGCGTATTCTATAGGCCCTTACCCATCGGATTCCGGCATAAAAAACAAGCATCTCACCACAAAGACACCAAGACACCAAGATCACTAAGAGTTCTACCTTTGTGGACTTCGTGCCTTTGAGCCTTTGTGGTGAAGGCGTGGTTCCGGCTCGTCCGGGTTAGGACTTACGCAAGACAGCTCACTCACGCACTCTGAGCTTGCCGAAGAGCGTCTGCCGAACTATAAACCCAGTGCCGGCACGACGTCAAACAACAAAAAAGGCTTCTACAGCTCTATGACCGTGTCGGCCCGCCACAGCGCCGTGATGATGTCGGTCATCCCGCCGACGATCCCAATGCGCACCTGTTCGGCCAGACCTAACGAATCAAGACAGGTCTGACAAATCACCAGATGCACGCCGAGGTCCTCCAGGGCTTGCAGCTCGGCCAGAACCGGCGACCCCTCACAGACCAACTTGACCCCGTCTGTGTAGAAACAGATCGCGCCGGGCAGCGGGTCGGCGTCGACGATCAGGCTGAGAAACTTGCGCGCCAGCGTCTCACGCAACGGTTGCTCGGCGGTCGTGCCCATGCCATCCGATTTGAAGACAACGACGATTGATTTCTTCCCGGTCATGCCTTGCTCCTTGTGTCAATCTTGAATGAAGATCGACTTGGAGTATAACGGCAGGCAGCAGGCCCGTCAAAGTCACTCACCCTTAATGCGAAAAAATGCTGCCCTCGGGGCAACGCGCCCACTTTGACACCTCCCGATATTTGGCCTACACTACGCGGGAATCGGATTTCCCATTGATCGTGGCGACTTCACGGCACGTGACGCCTGGCTGGTGACAACATCCACCCCGCGGCGCAGGCCGTCGGAGGAGATATGCAACCATTGCGAGGGAAAATCACGGTGGTCGCGGGCGCGACGCGCGGCACGGGGCGCGGCATCGCCTTCTGCCTGGGTGAGGCCGGCGCCACCGTCTACTGTACCGGCCGCAGCGTGCGCGGGCACAGCGCCACCGCGGGCCGGCCCGAGACCATCGAGGAAACCGCGGCGCTGGTCACCGTGCGCGGCGGAAACGGCATCGCCGTGCAGGTGGATCACACGGTCGAGGCGCAGGTGCAAGCGCTTTGCGAGCGGATCGCGGCCGAACAGGGGCGCCTGGATCTCCTCGTCAACGACGTTTGGGGCGGCGACGAACTTACCGAATGGGGCGTGCCGTTCTGGGAACTGGCGCTGGAAAAAGGGCTGCTGATGCAGCAGCGCGCGGTACACTCGCACATCATTACCGCCCGCTATGCCGCGCCGATCATGGTGCGCCAGGGCCGCGGGCTGATCATCGAGATCACCGACGGGGACACGTTGGACTATCGCGGCAACCTGTTCTACGATCTGGCCAAGGTCTCCGCCATCCGGCTGGCCGAAGCGATGGCCGAGGAGCTGCGGCCACACGGCGTGACCGCGCTGGCTCTGACCCCGGGCTTCCTGCGGTCGGAAGCGATGTTGGATCATTTCGGCGTGACCGAGGCGACGTGGCGGGATGCGATCGCGCAGGACCCGCACTTCGCCGCCTCCGAGACGCCGTTCTACGTCGGCCGCGCCGTGGCCGCACTCGCGTCCGACCCGGATGTGACACGTTGGGCAGGTGCGGCGCTGAGCACGTGGCGGCTGGCGAAGGAATACGGCTTCATCGACGCCGATGGGTCGCGGCCCGACTGGGGCACGCACTACGCCGAATATCTCGCGAGCAAGGCCGGATCATGAGCGACGACGCAGCATCGACAGCGCGCCCCAGTGAGGTTGCCATGTGGCACCGGCTGAGCGGCCTGCCCGACAACGTGACCGACGGGGGGGAGATCGTGGAGGTCGACGCGGGCCGGCGCCTCAGCGCGGAGAAGGCGCTGCTGCGCGCGTCGATCACCGAGCTGAGCGCCGGTCAGATGCCGGATGAGACGAGGGGCCTGGCGCGCCTGGCAGCAAGCTACCTCATCGCCGGCGACGTCGAAACCGCCAGACGCTATGTGAGCCGCGCACGCGAGATACTTGCGTCGATCGATGTATGACCACATCGCGAAACATCATTGATTAACTTCGCATTTTCCCCTCGTGCGTTTGACACCCGCATGGCATGGCTCTATAATAGTGATACTTGGTCGGTGATGCAGCCACGCGCCGGCCTGATCGCTCACGGATACCCCAATCATCCCACATTTGCTCGAGGAGGAAATTATGATCACACCAGAATGGTTGGCAGCCAATTGGTGGCTGCTGGCGCTTATTGCATTGGCGGTCGGCTTTTTCCTAGGGTGGCTCATTATTGGCCGCCCCGCGCGCAACAGAGCAGAGGAAGCTGAATCCAGCGTTGCGCGGGCTGAATCTAACACAAAAAGCGCTGAAGTGAAGCTGAAAGACGCCGAAAAGTCCGCCACGGCAGCACGCCAACGCGAGCAAGAACTGCAGGGCAATCTCAGCAAGTCACAGGCCGACCTGGCGCAGGCAGACTCCCATCTCAACGATGCTCGGGAGGAAGTAACGGCGCTCGAGGCCGAGCTCGCGGAGCAGAAGCTCCAGCTCACCACGCTACGCAGCAGCGTGCAGCAGGCACAAGACGCGTTTACCAATGTGCTTGAGCCGCTGCAGACCCGGGCCCAGGCGCTCGCAACCGAAAACCAGAACCTCAAGACCAACCTCGAAGGCATCTCCGCCGATCTGGCGGCATCCCGGGCGAATGTCGAGTCTCTGAACGAGACACTTGCCAGCAAAGACACCGCTCTGACCGAAGCTTACGCACGCGCGGTCCGGCTGCAACGCGATGTCACAGATCAACAGGGCCAGTTGACTACGTCTCAAACCGAGTTGGTGAGTCTGAAGCGCAGCGCAGCCGCGCTGTCCAGCACCAATCATGACCTGGAAACTCGTTTGCAGGACGCCCGCGGCGAGGTTGCCAACGAATTGGCCGTCCTGACTTCCACCATGCTGCGCGCCAAGGATGAGCAGTTGGCCAAGGCTAACGCCACCATCGAAGGCTTGTACGCTCAGTTGAGTGAACTCCGTTCCAAGCAGGTCTCCGGCTAAATCGGACTGCGAAAGGAGCAATCTTATGGACGACTTGGTTTCAACTGAGCGCATCGAGGATACCCGTACCGGGGAAGCACGCGACCTGGACCGCGCGAACCTCAACATCAAAAGCATGCGCTCCAGTCTAAGCATGCTGACGGCAGCCAGCGCACAATTGGCGGCGGCCCTGGAGAAACGCAACCAGGAATATGACACGCTGCTCGCCCGTCAGGACGAGTTCACTCGCCGGCTGGAAGCGCTGCAAACCGAATTGAATCTGGCTTCAGCCGAGCGCACTAACTTCAAAGAACAGGTCGGGGAGCGTAACGCGCAACTGATCGAAATCCAGGGCCGACTCGATCATCTCCACTCGGAGCTTGAGTCCGTTGCCACCAGTAAAACTGCCCTTGAAACGCAGCTTGCGGAGGTGCAGGACGAGCTGAAGCGCCGCACGGCTGAACTCGATGGCCTTACCGCGCGCCAGGCCGAGATGGAAGCCCGACTCGAGAGCGCCGCGGCCGCAAAGGCCGCGAGCGATGAGCAACTGCGGTCAAGCGAGGCGCAACTTGCGGATCTCGAAGACCAACTTGCGACTTTGGAGAATGAGCTTCAAGCGGTCTTGCCAGCGGAACCGGAAGCCTTGGCCGCAGAAAGCGAAACGGTGCGCACCGGCGCCCCGAGTGTCGTTATCGAGGACGTCACCCCTGAGATTCCTGCAGTGCAGCAGGCCGCCAAGGTCAGTGCGATCGCCACATCTGTGGCAGCGCTCATCTCGCGCAACAAAGCGACCGACGCTAAGTTACAAGACACCGACGCCAAACTGCAAGACACGACAGCCCAACTTGCCACGCTCGCCGAGAAGCTGCAGGCAGGCGAGGCGGAGCTCGACAGCCTGGAGCAGCAACTGGCGACCTGGCAGAACGATCTGGAAGCAACCTTCCCGGCGCCCGCCGCTCCCGAGGAGATCGCCTCGGACGAGGTAGCCGCGGACGAAGCGGCTCTGGAAGAGACGTCAGCGGACGAAGCAGCCGCGGAAGAAGTGTCAGCGGACGAAGCAGCCGCGGAAGAGGCGCCAGCGGTCGAAGCCACTCTGGAAGAAACGGGTGCAGCAGAGGCTTCCGCGGCAGCAGAAGCAGCCGCGGAAGTAGCCGAAATCGCAGAACCCGCCCCGCCCGAAACTCCCGCAGCACGGCGTGTGGCGAAGGTCGGCGCGTTGAGCGCGGCGGTTGCCGGTGTGGTCTCACGCAGCGCCGAAGCGAACG
The DNA here is from genome assembly GCA_963841825.1 of uncultured Chloroflexia bacterium. Classification (GTDB taxonomy): domain Bacteria; phylum Chloroflexota; class Anaerolineae; order CG2-30-64-16; family CG2-30-64-16; genus CAWJEL01. The sequence continues at coordinate 51,424 of CAWJEL010000038.1, read as the reverse complement.
CCAAACTCCAGGAAACGACAGCCCAACTGACGGCGCTTACCGAACAGACGAACGCGCTTGCCGCCGAGAAAGCCGGCCTCGAAGAGACCGTGCAGGACAAGGACGCACACATCGAACGGCTGAACGGCAGCCTCATGTTCACCCAGGCTCAGCTTGATGGCACCGTCCTGGGCAAGAACCAGATCGAAAGCAAGCTGCGGGCCCGCGAGACCGAAATTGACGAGTTGCAGGCGCAGATCGACACCTGGCAGGGCGACCTCGACACAGTCCTCCCGGAGGCGCCCGCCCCTGACGCCGCCGCGGACGAAGCTGAACCTGCCGAAGCGCCAACGCCCGAAGCGCACCGGGCAGCTAAAGCGTCAGCCCTCGCGGCATCCCTGGCTGCGGTTGTAGCGCGCAGCAAAGAAACCGATGCGAAACTGGAAGAAACCACAGCCAGTCTCGCCGTGACTGAAGCCAACCTCCAGGAAAAAGATCTGGCGTTGACCGCCGCCCGCGATGAAAATGTGTCCCTGGAAGACCAATTGAACGGGATCGCCGCGCAGAAAGCCAGCCTGGAAGCCACCCTGCAAGAGAAGGAGGCGGAACTGACGGAACTGCGCGGTCAGCTCGAGGCGTTACAGGCTAAGGTCGATGCGATGCAAATCGAGGTCGATGAGGCAGCTCCCTTCCAGGAAGCGACGGCCCTGGCAGCCTCACTAGAGGGCTTGGGCGAGACGAAGCGCGGCGCAGCCACCGCGGCTATCGTCGCCGGCGTCCAGCCGCAGATGACTGACCAGGTACAACCCCTCACGCGGGTCAAAGGCATCGGCCGGGCCTACCGGCGCCGGCTATACAACGCCGGGGTCGGCACCTACTGGGAGTTGGCCAGCCTGTCTGACGATGAGCTACGAGATCTCCTGCAGTTGAGCCCGACGCAGATCGAACGTGTGAGCATGGAGGATATCCGAACCGACGCGTTGAGTCTTGCACGGGGAACCGACACGGTGGGCCAGATCTGGTACGGCCACCAGGTTGACGACTTCGAACCGATGCCGGAGATCGGCAAAGTGTACGAAGAGCGGCTGTACGCAGCCGGGATCTGCACCTTCGAACAACTGGCCGGCACGACTGAGGAGCAACTGGCGGAAATCTGCCACGCGCCGGAGATGAGCCATCCCGACTATGGCGGCTGGATCACATACGCCACACAGATCGCGGCCGAGCGCCAAAAGGCCGCAGAAACAGAAGCCGTGGGCTGATAGCTGCCCCGGCCTATCTTGCGCGAAAACGCACGCCCATTTCGATGGGCGTGCGTTTTGGTAGAGTGGGGGTGAAGGGTTCCAACGTGCGCCGAATCGCTATTTCCTCTCCGCTGCCGAATCCGCGGCGCCGGCCGGCGAAGCATCCAACGCATCCCGCTTGACCATCACCAGAGTATTGCCGCCTTCGGCAAAGTCAAACCGCACCTCATCCATCAGTTGATACATCAGGTGCAGGCCCAACCCGCCAATGCGGCGTTGTGTTAGCGGTAAACTCATATCAGGCGCGACCACCTGCTCGGGCGCAAACGGCCGGCCCTGATCTCGCACCGTGAGCACCACATCCCGGCCGCTGACTTCGAAGGTGATGCCCAGATCGCCGCCCCGGCCGCCGTAGGCGTGCTCGATCACGTTCGCGCACGCTTCCTCGACTGCAAGTTGCAGACCGAACCATAGCTCAGGGCGGACTGTCGCCGCTTCGCACGCAGCCTCAATAAAGGCCAGGACATCCGGCAAGTCGGCGACGCGGCCAGGAACAGATAGCTCACGACAGAAAGCGGGTATGATGCTCAAGAGTCCCGTAGCGCGATGACAGGAAACTGAATACTCGAAGCTTGAAGCTGGTCGCCGACTATGCAACACTCACGCCCGTAAGGGAGGTTCGCGCAGCGACGACACCTACGAAGCCGATAGCCTAACTTCCAGTTTCCAGCTTCCAGTATCCAGCAACCGATTCAAAAACTGCCTACAGCTTCCGCCTCGGTGTCGAACAGCATGAACTGGGTGCTGAGGCCGGTCAGATCCAGCACCTTCCTGATATTGGGGTTGACTTCCGCCAGACGCATGTCGCCACGATTCCAGCGCCGGCAGGTCTTCCAAGTGTTGATGAGCTCGCGCAACGCGGCGCTCGAGGTGTAGCTGACGTCTTTCAGGTTGAGGACCAGCTTGTGATGGTCGGTGTCTGTCAGGTTGCGGAGGTTGCTGCCAAGCTCAGGGGCCACGCTGCCATCAATCCGCCCACCGAGACGGACCAGCGTGCAACGCTTCAGGTCGAGGGTCGAAAAGTCCATGCTGAAAAACCTCCTGTGGGGTGTGACCTTTTTTGCTGCAATACATTGTACATCGAATGAGGTTGCAACTATACCACAAGGCTTCAGGGGCCACAACTTCAGTTTGGGCGGAACTGGGGGGGTGACGTGATACGTGATGCGTGATTGCTAAAGCCTTTCCGCAGTGCATTGAACGAGGTCATTCAATTCTCCACTATAGTCATGCTGCGAGTTTGCAATGCTATCCGCGTTGTAGCAAAACGCCAGCGAAGCATCTCGCACCGGAACGAGACCCTTCGCTATTTATTTGGCGTCTCAACGTCTCTTCGTTGAACTCGCTCAGGGTGACAATCTCTGAGAATTGAATGACCCGGCATTGAACGGGGCTATGCAACCTCGCGATCTTATTTGCTATCTGCCATTTGCTATCTGCTGCTTGCTGATTCGCCAGCAGCGCCGCGGCCACACCCAGGCCGATGTACGTCCAGAGCATGACAGACATATGGGGATACACCAGGTTGAACAGGTAATGATCGAGGATGCCGCTGACCAGCACACCGGCGACGGCCGCACCCACCCCCAGCAGCACCGCCTCCAGCCGTGGACCAGGTTGAAGCCGCCACGCGCGCCACAGGCTGATGAAAAAGCCGATCATCACGCCGAAGAAAGCCGCCACGCCGATCACGCCCATGATCTCGGCCATCAGCAGATAGAGGCTCGACACCCCCACATACAAATCGGCGTCGGGTGAGCCGCCGAAGCCCACGCCAAACCAGGGGTAACGGCTGATGAGGGCCAGCGCGTCCTTATACTCGCCCAGGCGCATCAGCGTCGCCTGATCCTGGAGCATCAGGCCCTCGACGAGGTGCGCAACGTAGGTCTGAGCCGGCGGCAAGAACAGAAGCAACACGACGCCCAGCGCGCCATACAGCAGCCATCGGCGGTAGCGCAGCAGACCGATCACCACGATGCCCACCAGCAGCCCCAACAGCGAGCTGCGGCTGTAGGTCAGATAGAGCGCCAACACATCCAAACCGAGGAAAAGCGCCACCCAATGCCGTCGGAAAAGCGGCCGTGCGCTTACCAGTTGCGGCGCCGTGATCAGCGCCACCATAGCCAGGAACCCGCCGAGGACGTTGGGATCCACCATGGTGCCGATGGCGCGCATGGGGTTGTCGGCGCTGTCCTCGATGAAGCGCAGCGCGCCGTAGCCACCGGGGTAGTTGAAGCGCGCCAGGCCGTCAAGCACGCGCACGGTCCACGCTTGCGGGATGACATAGAAGATCACCGCAATGCCAGCGGCTACCGCCCCCGTTACGATGATCAATCGCGCGACCAGGTCAATGTCGGCCGCGGTGCGCAGATTATTCACCAGCAAGAAGAAGAGGGTGACAGCCAGCGCCAGCTCGGCGAAGTTGCGGATCGTTGTCGTCGACGGCCGGCTGTAGCGCAGACCATTGGCGAAAGCGAAGACTGCCAGCAGCAGGAACCCCAGCACCAGTGCGCCGATGGGCGAACCGATCAGATCACGCTGCCGCCGCGTGGCCATGCGCATGACCCACACGAAGAAGATCGCCATGAGCGCGAGATCGAGGAAGGTTGGGGTGAAGCCAATTTTGAACGGCAGCGCCGCGAACGGCAGCAGGCCGATCACGGCAAAAAGCGCAACCAGGCCCCAGCGCAGGTCGCGCAGCATCAGCAGCCCGCCGAACACGACCAGCAAGGCTGCCACGCCATAGAGCGGCCCCGCGATCACCACCAGCAACGCCGCGACCGCCGCACCGGCCAGCAAAAGCACGGCGCGGCTGGTCAGCGCCACGCGCGGGTCGGGGCTGAAGAAGAGCGATTCAAGGCGCGTCAGTGTTGAAGTCACCATGTCTTACCCATACACTCGAAGTATATCATGGCTTTCGTGACACGTGCCAACCAAGCCATCGACTCGGATGGCTGTCAAGGCTGGCCGCTCACTCGCACCGTCCCCAGCCGCACGAAATCGCCCGTCGCCGCGCCGTTCAAAGCAGTGACGGGCAACCGCTGACCGGTGGCTGCATCGTACAGCCCGGCGATCAGGGTGTAATCGTCCGGCACGAGATCGGCGGACAGCGCGAGGCCGCGCCGATCGGCCACGGGCTCGCCGGGCGTCCAGCCGGTCGAAGGCGCGTAACCGCCGCCGGGGATGCCGTCCTGCTGCGCGACGAGGCTGCCGTCGGGCGCGATGAGTTGCACAAAGCCGCGCAAATCACCGGGTGCGGCCTCGGCGACCCACGTCAGCTCGGCCGCGACCGTGCCGCCAGGATGCACCGTGGTATTGCTCAGCCGGGCGCCCAGCAGGCGAACCTGATCGCCGAGGCGGGCGCGTACGTCCAGCGGCTCCAACCGCGAGGCAGTCACGAACTGCGCCAGCCGCGCGTCGTCCAACCAGCGATCCTCCGTCTTGAACGCCTCACGCGCCAGCCACGCCTCGACACCGTTGGTCGGATCGGCCGGGGGCAGGCCCACGGTGACCAGCCAAAGGCGCTCGTGTTGAGACAACGCGCGCCAGAGCACTGACGCAGTCTCAGGGTGCAGCGGCAGCGACTCGGTCGCGTAACCGTAGATCGGCAACCGGCCGCGGTACTGCGCCATCGGTATCTGGTAATGGTAAGGCGCGATGGTGATGATGCCGTCCCCGCGCCGCCCTGAACGTTGCCCTTCGGTGATCTCGATTTCAGCCAGCGCGGCCGCGTAGCCCTGGCCCGCCGCGCCGTACTCCGGCCGCGCCGCGTAGACCCGGGCGGAAATCACGCCAAGCGCCAATAGTCCCACCACGGCCAGCGCTGCCGTCGCCGGCGCCAGCCAACGCGCCTTAAGCCGGCCCGTCAACAACCATGCCAGCCCGGCCAGCAACACGATGCCCCCGGCCAGCGCCGGCACTTCCCACGCGACATGGCCTGCCCAAACCCACCCCAGGTCGAGGTTGGCGTCGAGGTTCTCCAGCAGCAAACGAGCCTGCCCCAGCACGGGGCTGTGCGCCGGGTTGAACATGGCAGGCGGCCCATACTTCAGCGGGTCCGCCCAGTCGGTGGGATACAGGCCGCGCAGGGCGATCTCGTAGTTGACGTAGTTGGCCGTCACAGCCAGGAGTTGCACGATGAAAGAGAGCGCCAGGACGAAGATCACTGCAACCCGACGGACAACCGCCCACGCCCCGCGCACCGGGCTGAACTCCAGCCAGGGCGCCAGCACGAGCACCAGGATCGGCGCCAGCGGCACGAGGAAGCGCGGCCCCCAGGCGAACCCGCCCCACCACATCCACCACTTGGCGAACATCAACACCAGCACCAGCGCCACGACCGCCAGCAGCCAGCCCACGGCGCGGTGGCGGCGGATGAAGCCCGGCCAGGCAACCAGGCTCAGAAGCGCCAGCGGCGTGTACCAGAACAGGCCGCGATACGGGCTGAAGAGCAGCCCCCACAGCCCCAGCAGCCAGTTAGCGTTGAAACCTTCGCCCGACTCGAAGTGATAACCCGTGCTGAGAAGGGTGCCGAAGCGGGCGAGGTTATAGAGCGCCAGCAGCCCGGCCAGGGTCGCCAGCGGCACCGCAAAGACAAGCAGCCGGCCGATGGCGGATAGCAGATAGCGAGTTGCGGCCCGGAACCGGCCGTTTGTACCCTGCGCCCTGCGTTTTGCCCACAGGTGGATCGCGAAGAGCAGATACAAGCCAAACGGCGCCAGCAACACCGCGTGTGCGGCGGAGGTGGTGATCATGACGCCGGCCGCCACCCCGCCCAGCAGCGCGTAGCGGGGCGCGCCGGTCTGCCGCAGCCGCAGGAGCGCGTAGAACAGGCCGAAGATCGCCAGCGCCGAGATCGGCTCGCCGAAGAAATGCGTGGCGTAGGGCCAGGCGAGGGTGCCCAGCCCGAAGATCGCGCCGGCCAGCACGGCCGCACGCAGCGAATAGCCCAGCGCCAGCACCGCCCGCGCCAACAGCACGCCGGTCAGCGCGGTGATCACCGCGTTCAGCCAGAATGCCGTCTGCAACATGCTCAGATGCAGGGCCGCGATCGGCAAACGGTTGCTCAGCCAGCCGATGAGATAGAACGGCACGGCCAGGATCGCCGGCGCGGGGCCTTTCTTCGAGAAGTCGTCGCCCTGCGGGCCGAACGCACCCAACACCTCGCCCGGCGAGTTGACCCACTGCGTCCAGGCGATGGCGTTGGTGTCGAACGCGCCGCGTTGGCCACGCTCTCGGTAACCGAGAATAGCGAGACCTCGTCCACGATGTGGAAGCGGCCGCTGCTGGTGACCAGATAGACGGCCGCCAACAGCGCGAAGAGGGCCCACAGCGCCGCGCCGCGGCCGGTGGTGGTTCTGTCAGCCAATTACATCTCCAGGGCAACGTTAGTGCGTTAGTGTGTTAGTGCGTTAGTGCGTTGGAACGTTGGATATCGATAGTTCAGCGCACTTCAACCGTGGCAAGCGTCAGAGCATCTCCCGCCGGGCTGCCGTCCGTAGCTGTGGCGGGAAGCACCGCGAACGTCGACGGATCGTACATGCGGACGATCAGTTGATACCGGCCCGGCGCAAGATCAGCGGGCAGTTCGAGCTGATATGTATCAGTCAACACTTCGCCCGGCACCCAGCTCGTCGTCGGGAATGCGCCGCTGCCGGGCTGCTGATCATGCTGCGCACGCAGAACGCCGTTTTCATCCAGCAGTTGGACAGAGACGGCGTACGGGACTTCGCTCGCGCCCTCAGATTGCCAGAACAAGGTTAAGGCTAAGGTTGAGGCCGGGAGTGCCGCGATCGTTGCGGACCCGTCGGCTTCCACGGGCTGCGCGGGCTCCGCGTCGAACCCCAGCAGGCGGGCAAAATCGCCGATGCGGCCGCCCGACGCAACGGACATCTGCGCCGGCGGGTCGAAGACGTGCGGCCGGCCAGCCACCGTGACTTGTCCCAGATCCACGGGCGGCGATGACGCGCCATCCGGGGCGATCATCTCTATGCTCAGGTCGTAGTCACCTGCCGGCAGCTTGGGGTCAAACTGCCAACTCTGCCGGCCGCGCAACACCTCGCCCGCGCGCCACTGATCACTGGGATAGCCGCGCACCGGCGACGCATCGTGTGACAGGGCAACCCCGGCCGGAATCTCAGCCTCGACGGGCGTCAGCGTCAGCCGGGTCTTGAGATCGGGCAATCCGCCCCCACTCCCTTCTGAGCCTGCCGGTGGGGCCTGCCAGTAAAGGTCAAACGCCAGCCGGTCGCCCGGGCTGACCTCTGCCGGCAGCGTGCCCCGCCCCAGCAGCCGGACGCCCTCCCAGGTGGATGCGGTCTGCGCCTCAATCGGCAGTTGCTCGGGAGCAACCGGCATGATTGCAGGTCCCAACTGCACCTGGCCCAACGTCACGAAGCTGCCCGCAGAACCCTGGCCGGACGCGGGCAGTTGCGCCAGCGTGGCCGGGTCATAGACGGCCAACTTCAGGGTGTAAGTTCCCGGCGGGGTGGCTGGATCGGGCTTGACCAGGGCGACGCCCAATGGCCGGTCAGATTCACCCCATTCCTGCGGCGCAAGATGGCGGTCGTTCAGGATGGGCCGGTCGTCCCGGCCGATCACGACGCCGTCGCTGTCCTCCAGCACCACCGTCGCCTTGAGCGGCTGCGCGGCGTCCGGGAGCTGCGCCCACCGCAGCACGGCCCAGATCCCTTCATCGGCCGCGACCGGGCCGCCCGTGACGCTGCTCGTTCCACCGCCGAACGCCGCGCCGGTCAACCGCACCTGGTTGCCGAAGTCCACGGCGAGATCAGTCAACGCCGGCGCCAACTCAAAGTGCGTATCGGGCGCGATTTCATACGCAGAAACGTTGAAGCCGCGGAAACCCCGCTCATCCAGCAGCGTGCCGAACTTCTCCAAAAGGAACGGCACTGCGCCGCGCGGGTCCGTGTCCGACTCAAACCAGCGCACCCAGTACACACGCTCGCGGCCTTGCGTCAGGCCGGTCAACCGCTCGGCAAGCGTGTTGATGTCGACGAAAAGATACTGCGCGGGCGCCAGGTCACGCGGCTCGGCGGGCGGGGAACCGTCCGGCGTGTTATTCCAGCGCTCGTAGTAGAAGCCAAAGGGATAGCGTTGATCCACCAGGATCAGGTCGCGGCTTGGGTCGGTGTTTTCCTTCAACCACGCCACCAGCCCGCGCGTATCCTCGCGGAAAAAGCGCGGATCGAACAGGTCGCCGCGCAACCCCGGCGCCAGGATCACCACCAGTGCAAGCGCAGCCAGCGCGCCCGGCGCCACGTCCCAAGCGCGCCCAGCCGCGCAGCGCCAACCCACCCAGGAGCAGCCAGCCCGGCAGCGCAAAGCTGATGTAACGCGTCGCAAAGGTGGCCCGGTCGCGGATGACAAGATAGTAAATGATCATGGGCAGGATGGCCCAGGCGAGGGCGAAGAGCGTGTTGCGTGTTGCGTGTTGCGTGTTGCGTGTTGCGGATGATCGTTCTCGGCGTCGCCGCGTCACCGCCAGCAGCACCCAGCCGATGACCAGCCAACCGGTAAGCGCCCAAACCCACGGCTGTGCGGCAGCGGTGTCCAGGTGTTCGCCGAGGCCATAGACGCGTGCCAACTCGGCCAGGTATCCGCCGACGGGCGGCACGACCAGGTTCGGGTTGCGGTACGACGGGATCTGCCGCAAGGCCACGGGCAGGCCAGGCAGGCAGAGCAGCGCGGTCAACAGACCGGCCAGGAGTACGGTACGCAACTGCTTCCAGCGCGCGTTCGCCGGGCTGAACAGCGCCCCCACCAATGCCCAGCCCCACAGGACAACCAAGGCGAAGACCGCCGCATAATGCGTCAACAGCGCCAGAGCTGAAAAGAGCGCGAACAGCAGCCAGTACACTGTCCTCGAAATCGGCTCCTGTCTCCTGTCCCCTGTCTCCTGCCCCCTGTCTCCTGTCCCCTGTCCCCCGTCTCCTATCCCCCGTCCCCTGTCCCCCGCCCGCAGAACCGCCAATCCCGCGCACGCCAGCCACACCAACGTGACTGTGTACATGCGCGTCTCCTGCGCCTCACCCAAGAGAAAAGGGAGAAACGCCGCGGCCAGGGCCGCGCCGAGCCCTGTCCACCGCCCACCCACGCGGCGGCCCAACGCGGCCATCAGCGGCACGAGCAGCACGCCGAACCAGAGCGATAGGAAGCGAGCAGCGAACGCGCCCTGACCGGGCAGTTGATGGTCGCGGGGGCCAGCGGCAGCGAGCCAGCCGTGGAGTAAATAGAAATAGACCGGCGGGTGAATGTCAAGTTCGGGCGCCGTGGCGATCTGTGTCAAAGCGCGGCCCGCCACGTCGATATTGCGCGCCTCATCCCACCAGATGTCCTGCAGGTCCAGCCGGTAGACGCGCAGTGAAAAGGCAGCCAGGATGATCAGCAGGAGCAACCAATGCCAGCGGTTTTTCATTGCACGCGTGCCTGACCAAGAATAATCGCCGAGTCGGCCACGCGGTCCTCCGGCCCTTGCACCGGCAGCCGCGTGAAATCAGCCAGCCGATAGAGTCCGACCCGCAGCTCATAGGCGCCGGGCGCGAGATCGTCCGGCACCCGGATCGCGTAATCATCCCGGAACGTCTGACCCGGCTCCCAGGCTGAGGTGGGCCAGGCGCCGTTGAGGGGTGACTTGTCGCCCTGCGCCACCGGCCGGCCATCGGGACCCATCAGGTGCACGAACACCTGGTAGTCCTCTGGCATCCGCGCCTGCGCCTGCCAGAACAGCGTGAGTGGCAGCGTGTCGCCGGGCTGCACGGCGTTCTGCGGAAAATCGAAGCCCACCAGCGTGGCCTGACCGCCCAGGTTAAAGCGTGGGGTCTGGGGTACGTCGGCACCGGTGGCAGCGTGTGGCAGAAGTCGCGCGGTACCGATCACTCCGCTCGCCTCTTCCCCGGCAGCATCGCTCACCGACAGCCCGGTCAACGCCGGATCTGCGCGATCAAACAGCCCGACATCCACCCGCAGCAGCGATGGCGCGGTGGCGGTAACAGCCACCGGTACCTGATACGTGTCGCGCACGATGTCACCCGGCTTAAGCAGCTTCAACGGATAGGCGCCTAAGCCGAGATAGGAGCCCAACTGACCGACCGGCTCACCGCCGCGGCCGAGCAGATGGACAAAAACAGCAAGGTCACGGTCCGTCGGTGCGGTCAACTGCCAATAAGCCGTCACCGGCAGCATTTGACCAGGCTGCACCGACTCCTGGGGCAGTTCGTAGGCCAGCAAACGCAGCACGCCGCCGTGCGTCACATCGCTGCGCTGCGCGTCTGCCGGCACATCAGCCAACGTGAGGATCGGGGATTTGGCGTATGCCGGAGTGATGACGGTCAGCGGGATCGCAGCCGCGAGCGATGAACAGCAGGCTCCCCATCACGGCTAGTCCCCGGCCTTGCCAGCGGCGGGGCAACCACCCTGCCAGGCCGAAAGCTACCAGGACGGCTAGGGCGCCAATCGCGGGGAAAAGCAAACGGCCCTGGGAAGCGTACGTCAGACTGGTCCAGCGAATCAGCGCAAGCAGAACCAGCACGACCCAGGCGACCAGCACCGACAGCATCGTGATGACCTGAAGCGGCCATCGACCCCGGCGACGGATCACCCAACCCACCCACCCCAGCGCCCCAAACGCGACAAGGGCGTCGTATAACGGATAGACCCACGGCCAGGCCAGAATATCAAAGCTGCCGAAAACCGCCCAGAACGACATGCGGAAACCCTGGAACTCACCCCGCAGATCACGCAAGGTTGTGGGCTGAGGCCGCCGCCCGACGACGTCCAGCATCGCGTTGAGTCCGCTTGGATCCCCGTAGAGAAGCCAGTTTCGCACATACCACCAGCCACTGATGGCGAGCATCGGGAGGCCGATCCACAACGCCCAGCGCAAGAGAGCGCCGTAGGCCTTGCGCCGTGCCGCGACCCAGATCAGCACGACCGCAGTCAGTGGCAGTAACCCCAGCCCGCTCAGCTTCGACAATGTGGCGCCCCCCAGCAAGGCGCCCAGGAGCAGGCCCCAACTGTCCGTCAGCCAACCCAGCCGCAGTGTGCGCACCAACACCCACAAGATGGCGGTAGCCAGAAGGATAACGAGGTTGTCATTGTTCACCGAAGCGCTGATGAACAGGAACATAGGGTTGAAGACGACCAGAACCGCGGATGCCAGAGCCAGATCGGCCGCTGAGGCGCAATCTCGCGCGCGATGCGATAGGTGAAATAGCCCGTCCCAGCGCCGAGCAGGAGCGAGAGAAGGCGGATCAAATGCACCGCCAACGTCGTGCCTTGCCAGGGGAAGCTTTCCCGATCGGTGTGGATGACCACGTTTTTATTGCCAGGCGCCAGAGGATTGCCCAGGTTGGTCATGGGGTTTAGCTGATGAATGGCCGCGAGGTCGTCCGTATCGATCCACACTGTGAGAGCGGCGGCGAGAAGATAGTAAGCCGGCGGCTGGCTTCCTTCCTGCTGCCACAACGATTCGCTGCCAGGTCGTTGAACCGGCAAGCCGAGCCCGTCAGCGATGTGCTTGACAACCGGGTAGTGAGACAACTCGTCGGGCGGTTCGAAAATCGGCGTGACCAGACTATAGATCGCACCCAAGATCATATAGATCGCCAGGATCGCTGCGATGCCGAGCCTCTGGGATCTCATCACAGCAGCTCTGTGTAGGCCTCGAGATGGCGCTGTGCGAGGGTTGCCCATTCGAATTGCCTCGACAGCGCCAGAGCGCCGGCCGACAGCCGCGCCGCGAGCGTTGGATCGCTCATCACCCGCTCGACCGCGGCCGCCAGGCGGATAGGATCTTCGGGCGGCACGAGCAGGGCGCTCTCACCGTCCCGGAGCGTGGGAAATAAGCCAGGGTCAGCCTCAGCGCCGGCGCTCGCCTGCGTGCTGACGATGGGCAGCGCATGCGCCAACGCGGCCATCAGGCTGCCATGCCGCAGCGTCGCGCCTTCGCGGTAGGGCAGCACCGCACAGTCGGCTGCGAGCAGATTCGCCGACACCTGGTCGCTGGCCGTGAATCCGGTCCACTGCACCTTGTCAGCGACACCCAGGTCAACGGTGAGCCGCTCGACGCGCTCCAGGTAGGCCTCGTTGGTCGGATCGCTGGCGCCGACCTTGCCGCCCACCATCAGCAGGCGCGCCGGTCGGCCGGCATGTACCAGCTCAGCGAGGGCACGCACCAGCGTCTCGCCGCCTTTGCCCGCGTTGAGAAAGCCGAAGTATGCTAACAGCCACGTGTCAGGGCCGGCACCCCACTGGGCCCGCTGGTGGTTCCGATCATAATCGGCCGGCGGCTCACACTCGATGTTGCTGCCGATCGGGATGGGATAAAGCTTCTGAGTCAGGCCTGCCTGGGCCAGGTGCGACCAGTCGGCCGGATTAGTGATCACATCCGCATCGCTGCCGCGCGCCAACGCCAACACGGCCTGCCACCGCAACGGCCCCGCCTTCGGGAAGATGTACGGGAAGCGTAGATCATGAAAGGTGGCGACGACGACCGGACGATGTTGTAGCGCCCGCAGCCGCCAGGGCAGATAGTTGACTGCCGGATGCAGCCCGTATGCGGCGGACTGATACTGGATGTGGACGACCTCCGGCCGCAACGCCCGAATGAACCGCCGCGTCTCGCCCCACAGATTCCACCCCGTGCGCGCCAGCACGGGGTAAACCGTCGGCTCGTACGCCGCGACCGGCACGCGCAGATGATCGCCGCCCGCATTCACATGGGTGAGTACGTGAACATCGGCGCCCAACTCGCCCAGCGCCTGGCCCAGCCGGCGGGTATAGTCGCCCACGCCGCCTTGCATCGAGGGGTATTCGCCGGTGATGAAAAGGATGCGCATGGTGAACCTCGACGATGGACGATGGACGATGGACGATGGACGATGGTCAATGGTCGATGGTCGATGGTCGATGGTCGGTCGCCCGCAACCCTGACCGCAGCAACTGCCCGTACGCGACCATTCGCTCGCGCCTGAGCGGCCGGTTTGATCCAAGCAGCCACTTGCTTGCTTCGATCAGCCATTCTACCGCAAATGCCGTCAGGATGAAAACCCTCAGCGCCGCAGCCTGGAGGGGACCGTGAAACTTGCGGAAGTAACGCACTTTGCTGGTCTGGAAGTGGATGTGGCGGGCCGCGACGATCTGCTCGCTGGACTTACCCTCGTGGTGGATGATCTGTGCGGTCGGCAGGTAGACGATCTGCCAGCCCGCCTCTTTGATGCGCCGGCAGAGATCCAGCTCCTCCGAGTACATGAAGTACCCTTCATCGAAGCCGCCGACCTGGGCCAGGACTTCACGACGCACCGCCAGCGCCGCACCAACGACCCAGTCCACATCTTGTCCCATGTTAGCCGGCGAACCCGCCGCGACTTCGCCCTGATCTCTGCCTCCCGACTCCTGACTTCTGACTCCTGACTCCTGTCCCCTGTCCCTGCCCCCTGATCCTCCATTCGATACCGCCGCGCCCAGGGATTCGCAGGCCAATGCCAGGCCAGCGGCGTGCTTTCAAAAAGGGCTGTCGCAAAGGTGGGAAAGCGCCGGCGCGAGGATTGGAGGCTGCCGTCGCCGTAGCGCAACTCCGGCCCGAGCGCGCCGACCTCTGGCTGGGCATCCAGATGCGCCACCATCACCGCCAACGCGTCGCCCACCACCTCGGTGTCAGGGTTGAGGAAGAACACGTGGCGGCCCCGGGCAACCGCCAGCCCTTGATTATTCCCGCGCGTAAAGCCGACGTTTTCCGTGTTGGCGATTAACCGGACAGCGGGGAATTCAGCCGCCACCATCGCCGCGCTGCCGTCAGAGGAAGCGTTGTCAATAACGATGATCTCGGACGAAGGACAAGGGCCGAAGGACGAAGCCTCCGTTGCATCTTTCGTCGTTCGTCTTTCGTCGTTCGTCAGTGATGCCAGACACGCGCGCAATAAATCGCGCACATTCCAGCTTACGATGATAATGGAGAGATCAGGCGTGGATGCTTCGTCCATAGGAGGCCAGGCGATGATCAGGCAGCCGGTGACGACGGTACACTTTGCGTCAGATGCTCAAGGTGCCGGCATCGCCGCGGGTCAGACCCGCCGGTCAAGGGTCGAATCGGTAAGGTCGTGCAGGGCCACGCGGAACGGGCTTTCGGGCAGGACGGTGAGCGCCGCTTTAGCCTGCTCTGCAAACGCCTTCGCCTCGGCCAAAGCCTGCCGGATAGCGTTCGAGGCGCGCACGGCGGCGATCACCTCGGTGACACCGGCGTCCCCGTTTTCCAGCAGCGCGATGATGGGCGCGGGATCGGGCTGCGACTGCAGGTAATAGAAGAAGGGCAGCGTCATGATGCCTTGCCGGAGGTCACCGCCCACGGGCTTGCCCAGCGTCGCCTCGTCGCCCGCGAAGTCCAGGATGTCGTCAATGATCTGAAAGGCCATGCCGAAGTGATGCCCATAATCGTAGAGTGCCTGCTCCTGCTCGGCCGTCGCGCCGCCGAGGATTGCGCCCGAACGGGTCGCCGACGCGAACAGCGACGCGGTCTTGGCGAAGATGCGCGGGTAATAGGCATCCTTCGGCTGGCGCCATTGGCGGCTGGAGAAGAGTTGGCGCAACTCGCCCTCGACGATGATGCGCAGCGTCTCGGCGAACAACTGGACCACCCGCACATCCTCGGTCTCCGCCGCAAAACCGGCCGCGCGCGCGAAGAGATAATCCCCAGCTAGCACGGTCGCGCCCTTGTTCCAGACCGCGTTCAGGGTTGTGATGCCGCGGCGCATGAGCGCATTATCGATCAGATCATCATGCACGAGCGTCGCGTTGTGCAGCGTCTCGACAGCCGCCGCCACGGCGATCGCCTTGTCCGACGCGGGTTCGGCGAAAAAACCGTAGGCGGCTAACGCCAGGGCAGGCCGCAGCCGTTTGCCGCCGCTGCCCAGGAGCGCCAAGAATGCCTCAGCAAGCGGCGCATAGGTCCCGCTGCCGCCGATGGTCAGCATCTTGCTTTCGACCCTGACCAAGTCGTCGTGTACCAAATCGAGGAGGTTTAGTGCTTCGGTCATGTTCTGCCGTCAGTGTGATCAGTGAGCGACGGGAACACAATTGCCCCGTCGATAAGTCGAGCCTATTGTATTATGATTGGCGCAATCTTCGTGAAACATCGGCCAGCCGTCGCCGTTGTCTCGGCCGCGATCACGTCAACCGTCGTCCCGGAAAGCTGTGCCAGGGCAGCAGCCATCAGCGGGATGTAGGCCGGTTCGTTGCGTTGCCCTCGGTGCGGATGCGGCGCCAGGTAAGGCGCATCGGTTTCAAGCACTAGCCGGTCAAGCCGAAGCTGCGGCGCCAACGCTCGCAGACTCCGGGCATTCTGGAACGTCACCGGCCCGCCCAGCCCCAACACCAGCCCCAGCATCATAGGCCGCCTGCGCCTCGGCCAGGTCGCCTGAGAAAGCGTGCCAGAACACCGATCAGATCAGGACGGCATACCGACCGTTGCACGATGCGGCGATTCTCGCGATTTCCCACAACAGATCAACGTTGCACTGCCTGCGCTCATCCCCCTGGGCGCTGCGGCTGTGCAGGATGACCGGCAGGTTCAACTCGGCGGCCAGCGTCAACTGCGCCCGCAGCGCCCGTCTTCTGCTGATCCACCGCGACCTTGTTCCAGTAGTAATCCAGCCCGATCTCGCCGATGGCGACGACCTTGGGATGGCGAGCCAGGTCACGCAACTGCGCCACGGCGTCATCATCGAAGTCAGCGCAGTCGTTCGGATGCACGCCGACCGCTGCGTAGATGTTCGGGTAGCGCTCGGCCAGGGCCAGCACCCGGCGACACGAATCCAGGTCGATGGCGGGGTTGACGATCAGCCCCACCCCCGCCTCCGCGGCCCGTGCGATCACCGCGTCGCGGTCGGCGTCGAACTGGCGAAGATCGAGGTGGCAGTGGGTATCCACGAACGACGATTGACCATTGACGATGGACGATGGCGCACCTTCTATCGTCAATGGTCGATCGTCAATCGTCATTCTGCCAGCCCCGCCAGCCGCAGCCCATCCTGCAGGATCGCCGGCACCTTGTCCTGGTGCATCGTCTCGCAGTACACACGGATCAGCGGCTCGGTGCCGGAGAAACGGACCAGCAGCCAGCCGCCGTCCTCCATGATGAACTTGTAGCCGTCGGTGGTGTCCTTACCGGTGCAACGAAGGCCGCCGATGGTCTCCGGCATCACTGCATCGAGCTTCGCCTTGGCCGCCTGCTTCATTTCGTCATTCTTGAGCCGGGTGTCAATGCGGTCGTAGTAATGCGGGCCGCCCACCAGGATGAACAGTATCGCCAACAGATCAGTCGGCTTCTTGCCGGTGCGGCGCATCAAGTCCAGCAGGTAGAGGTTCGCCAGGATGCCGTCACGTTCGGGCACGTGGCCGCGGAACGCGTAGCCGCCGCTCTCCTCGCCGCCGATCAGCCCGTCGTGCTCCATCATCGCCGGTGCGACATACTTGAAGCCGACGCCGGTGTTGATAACCGGCACGCCGTAGCGCACCCCCAGCTTGTCCAGCATCGACGTGGTGCTGAGGGTCTTGATGATCGGCCCCCGCTCGCCGCGAATCTCCAGCAGGTACATCGCCAGCAGGCCGTAAACCCGCAGTTGATCCACAAACTGCCCGTTTTCATCGCCGAAGCCGCAGCGATCCGCGTCGCCATCCAGGATGCAGACCGCATCGGCGCCCAGCGCGCGCGCCCTGGCCAGGCCGGCGTCGACATTGGGCGGGATCGGCTCGGGCCGCTTCATCTCCGGGAAGACCGGGTTACGCTCGGCGTGATACTCGATGACCTGGGTCGCGCCACCGGTGAGGAAGCGGCTCAGATAGCCGGCGCCGTTGCCCCACATGTTGTCCACCAGCACGGTGAACCCGGCCGCCTTGATCGCCTCCACATCCACCAGCGAGCGGATGCGGGCGTCGTAGGCCGGCACGGGATCGTAGGAGCGGATCAGCCCGGCCTCGCACCGCGGCAGCGAAGTCCATGCGCTGTGCGCCCGCCACGGTGGCCGGGATCTGCGCCTCGATGGCCTTCAGCCCGGCAGGATCGATCGCGCCGCCGTTCGGGTCGCGCACCTTGAAGCCGTTGTCCTGGGGCGGGTTGTGGCTGGCCGTGATGTTGATCGCGCCGAGCGCGTGGCGCTCGGTGACGCCGAACGAGATCACCGGCGTGGGCACGCCGCCGCCGCAGAAATGCACCGGGATGCCGTTGGCCGCCAGCACCTCGGCCGCGGCCGCGGCGAAATCCTCCGACCGGAACCGCTTGTCGCCGCCGATCACCGCGCCGCGCGCCAATTCGCCCGGATAGGTTGCCTTCAGGTAACCGGCAAAGCCCTGCGCACAGCGGCGGACGTTGTCGAAGGTGTAGTCCTCTGCGATGCTGGCCCGCCAGCCGTCGGTACCGAAGATGATGTCGGACATGAGTTCACTCCGTGAATGACGATGGACGTGACGATAGACGATGGACGATCCTCGTCCTACCACGGTCCTATGGACCACGGTCAATGGATCGCATGATCGTCATCCCACCTGCGGCGTATGATTCCCCATCTGTCGCAGCCCGGCCAGGTCCGCGTCCATCATGATGCGGACCAACTCCTGGAAGGTCACCGAGGGCTCCCAGCCGAGCAGGCGCTTGGCCTTGCCCGGATCGCCCACCAGCAGATCCACCTCTGCCGGGCGGTAGAACTTGGGATCGACCACCACATACTTCTCCCAATCCAGGCCCACGTGATCGAACGCGACCTGGCAGAACTCGCGCACCGAGTGGGTCTCGCCGGTCGCGACCACGTAGTCATCCGGGCCGATCCTGCTGCAACATCAGCCACATGGCGTGGACATAGTCCGGCGCGTAGCCCCAGTCGCGGCGCGCTTCCAGGTTGCCCAGGCGCAATTCAGCCTGCAGGCCCAGCTTGATGCGCGCCACCGCGTGGGTGATCTTGCGCGTCACGAATTCCAGCCCGCGGCGCGGCGATTCGTGGTTGAACAGGATGCCGGAGCAGGCGAAGAGATCGTAACTCTCGCGATAGTTGACCGTGATCCAATGGCCGTAGACCTTGGCCACGCCGTAAGGGCTGCGCGGGTAGAACGGCGTCGTCTCGCGCTGCGGCACTTCCTGCACCTTGCCGAACATCTCGGAGCTGGACGCCTGGTAGAAACGGATCGAGCGGTCCACGATGCGCATCGCATCCAGGATGCGGGTGACGCCCAACGCGGTGAACTCACCGGTGAGCACCGGCTGCGTGAAACTGGTCGGCACGAAGCTCTGTGCGGCCAGGTTGTACACCTCGTGCGGCTGGTGCTCCTGGAGCAGGTTGATCAGGCTCACCTGGTCAAGCAAATCACCTTGCACGATGGTGACTCGATCCTGAAAGTCACGAATCCGGTCGAAGTTGATGGTGCTGGTGCGCCGCACCATGCCGATGACCTCGTAGCCGTGCGCCAACAGAAACTCGGCCAGGTATGAACCGTCCTGACCGGTGATGCCGGTGATTAGAGCTTTGGGCATTATATATCTCTCTCCTCAAGGCGAAACGAGAGTGAATAACGAGTGCGACGTGCAGCGTACTACGTGCCCCATAGCGGTTGATCGCATATCAACACCTGCGACTCGTCACGCATCACGCGTCACGAATCCCGCTGAATCCGCAACCCCAACGGCGTCGGATCGCCCGCACCGGTGCGCACCTGCTCGCGCCAGTAGTCCAAAACGTCATGCAGGCTTTGCTCGAACCCGATCTCGGGCTGCCAGCCCGTGCGCGCCCGGAGCTTAGCGCAGTCAGCCACGATGCTCGCGATGTCGACCTTGCGCACGCGGGCGGGGTCCTGCACAACCTCGATCGCGCGGCCGGAATAACGAATCAATGTCTCAAGCAAAGCGCGAATGGTGAACGCCTGACCTGCGCCCAAATTATAGACTTCGCCGGGTTCGCCCTGCGTAATAGCCAGGACATAGCCGCGCACCACGTCGCGCACGTCGCTGAAATCACGCGCCACGTCCAGCGCTGCCCACCATCATCTGCGGCGGACGCAGACCTGCCTCGATCTCGGCGATCTGCGCCGCGAAATCGGCGGCCACGAACCCCTGGCGCTGGCGCGGACCGATGTGATTGAACGAACGGATGCGCACGGCCTGCACGCCATTCCCCAGGTAGTATTGCAGCCCAAGATAGTCCTGCGCCACCTTGCTGACCGCGTACGGATTCGCCGGGCGCAAAGGCGTATCTTCATCGATCGGCAGATCGGCCTCAGTGACCAGGCCGTATTCCTCGCCTGAGCCGATGACGAGCACGCGGCTTCCCAAGCCAAGCTGGACCACCGCCTCGAGGATATTGAGCTGCGACCGGATATTGTTTTCCAATGTGAACCAGGGATCTTGCCGGGACATCCACGAGATCGGCTGCGCGGCCAGGTGAAAAATATAGTCGGGCCGCGTCTCTTCGACAATGAAGCGGACGACCTCCAGGCGCGACAGTTCCGCCGGATAGAGCTTCAGCCGATCCTGGATGTGGACGATGTTGTCCATTTTGCCGTAGACCGTGCCGGACACCTGCCAGTCGGTGTGCGCCAGCAGGTACTCGGCCAGGTGGCTGCCGACAAAGCCGGAGATGCCGGTGATGAGTGCGCGCAAGGATGCCTCGTATCGTACATTCGTGCTGATTCGCGATTCGTCATTCGCGATTCGCAATTCGCAGAGCGATTATACCGCAGGATGGCAGGCAGGGCAAAGGATGTGTGACGCACGCAACGAAAAGGGAGAGACGAGCATTGAGCTCGGCTCCCCCATGCAAAAATCGTCGACGTGCGTCGATGCGTGAAAACCGCGAATCACGTTCGCGCACGTTCCAATCACGCAGCACGTTTCACGCATCACGTTCTACGCCAACCCCGCCGCCTTCTTCAGCGCCGCCACTTTGTCCAGGCGCTCCCACGGCGCGTCGATGTCGGTGCGGCCGAAGTGGCCGTAGGCCGCGGTCGCCTTGTAGATCGGCCGGCGCAGGTCCAGGTCGCGGATGATCGCGGCCGGCCGCAGGTCGAAGTTGTCGTGGATGAGCTGGACGATCCGCTCGTCGCTGATCTTGCCCGTGCCGAACGATTCGACGGCGATGCTCACCGGGTGGGCCACGCCGATCGCATAGCTGACCTGAATCTCCAGCCGGTCGGCGACGCCCGCGGCCACCAGGTTCTTGGCGACATAGCGCGTCATGTAGGATGCCGAGCGGTCAACCTTCGTCGGGTCCTTGCCCGAGAAACAGCCGCCGCCGTGACGGGCGACGCCGCCGTAGGTGTCCACGATGATCTTGCGCCCCGTCAGGCCCGGTGTCACCGGCCGGCCCGCCGACCACGAAGCGGCCGGTCGGGTTGACGTAGATCTTGGTGTCCGCATCGAGATAGCCGTTGGGCACGACGTACTTGATCACCCGGTCGATCATATCCATCTCGATCTTGGCATGATCCACGTCGGGGCTGTGCTGCGTCGAGATGACGATCGCATCCACGCGCGCGGGCTTGCCGTTGTGATACTCGACCGTGACCTGGCTCTTGCCATCGGGCCGCAGGTACGGCAGGGTGCCATCCTTGCGCACGGCTGAGAGACGCCGGCAGAGCTTGTGCGCCAGGTCGATCGACAGCGGCATGTAGCTCTCGGTCTCGTTGCACGCAAACCCGAACATCATGCCCTGGTCGCCCGCGCCGGTGGCCTCGATCTGCCGCATCGGTCGCCTCGCCGTGCTTGGTCTCCCAGTTCTGGTCCACGCCGAGCGCGATGTCGGGGCTTTGTTCCTTGATGCTCACCATCACGCCGCAGGTGTCGGCGTCGAAGCCGTACTTGGCGCGGGTGTAGCCGATCTCGCGCACGGTGTCGCGCACGACGGACGGGATGTCCACGTAGGTCTTGGTCGTGATCTCGCCCATCACGACAACCATCCCGGTCGTCGCAAAGGTCTCGCACGCCACGCGGGCGTTCGGGTCATCTTTGATGATTGAATCCAAGACGGCATCCGAGATCTGATCGCACATCTTATCGGGATGCCCCTCAGTCACCGATTCCGAAGTGAAGAAGAACTTCGGCGAAGAGGCGAAGGTGGTGGTCATGGTTGCAGTTACTCCTGTGTGCTGATGCTAGTTGGCTTGGCCCAAGGGTAGACGAGGAAACTGAGTAGATAAGGAAACAAGTAGACAAGGACTCCTGTGTTGCACGACCTTGTTTCCTTGTATTCCTTGTCTACTTCCTACTTGTCTACTTTCACGTTCCCATCCGCCACTCATTCAAATACGCTTCCTGCTCTGGCGTCAGGAGGTCGATCTTCACACCCATTGCGGCGAGCTTGAGGAGGGCGATGTTCTTGTCGATCTCCTCCGGCACGCTGTAGACGGTGTGCTTCAGGCTGGCATGATTCTTGACCATGTACTCAGCGGCGAGCGCCTGGTTGGCGAAGCTCATGTCCATGACCGCGCTGGGATGCCCCTCGGCCGCGGCCAGGTTGACCAGCCGGCCTTCGCCCGCCAGGTAGAGGCGGCGGCCGTCGGCCAGGATGTACTCGTCGAGGAACTCGCGCACGCGGCGCACTTCCACGGCCATCTTCTCCAGCTCGGGGATGTTGATCTCGACGTTGAAGTGGCCGGAGTTGGCCATGATCGCGCCGCTCTTCATCGCCTCGAAGTGGTGCTTGTCCAGCACGTTGATGTCGCCGGTGGAGGTGATGAAGATGTCGCCCAGCGCCGCGGCCTCGGCCATCGGCATGACGCGGAAGCCGTCCATGACCGCTTCGAGCGCCTTCATCGGATCGATCTCGGTGACGATGACGTTGCCGCCGTGGCCCTGGACCCGGCTGGCGATGCCGCGGCTGCACCAGCCGTAGCCGGCGACCACGACCGTCTTGCCGGCGATCAGCACGTTGGTGGCGCGGATCACGCCGTCGAGCGTGCTCTGGCCGGTGCCGTAGCGGTTGTCGAACAGGTGCTTGGTCAGCGCGTCGTTGACTGCGACGACCGGGAACATCAGCTCGCCGTCGTGCGCCATCGCCCGCAGCCGGATGACGCCGGTGGTGGTCTCCTCGGTGCCGCCGAGGATGCCGTCCAGCAGCTCGCGGCGCTCCTTGTGGATCGTGCTCACCAGGTCGGCGCCGTCGTCCATGGTGATGTGCGGCTTGAAGTCGAGCGCGGCCTTGATGTGCTGGTAGTAGGTCGCGTTGTCCTCGCCCTTGATGGCGTAAACCGGCATCTCGTAGTGTGCCACGAGGGTCGCGGCGATGTCGTCCTGCGTCGAAAGCGGGTTGGACGCGGTCAGCACCACATCGGCGCCGCCGGCCTGCAACACGCGCATCAGGTTGGCCGTCTCCGTGGTGACGTGGAGGCAGGCCGACATGCGGATGCCCTTGAGCGGCTGCTCCTTGGCAAACCGCGCTTCGATCAGATCCAGCACCGGCATCTCACGGGCGGCCCACTGCATGCGGTACCGGCCCTTCTCGGCCAGGCGGATGTCTTTGATGTCGTAGTTTGTGCTCACGTAAGTTGGTACTCCTTGTAGATTGGTAGAGTTGGTGGATTGGGAAACAGGTAGACGGAACTGGCGAAGCAAGGCTTCTCATCAGCGAACCTAATCTACCATCTACTAGTCTACCCAACAGGTCTTCCAACTCCGGCGTATCTCCAAAATTCTCCCGATACCGCGCCACGAACTCCGCGACGGTGTACCGGTGGTTCATCGTGCCGACGTGTTCCAGGCAGTAGGTTGCGGCCAGCGCGCCGATGCGGCCGGTGACTTCCCACGGATAGCCGCGCACCAGGCCGGTGAGCAGCCCGCCGCGGAACGCGTCGCCGACGCCGGTGGGATCGGCGATGGCGGTGGGCCGCGCCACGGGCACATCCACGCGGCGCTCCTTGGACATCAGCGTGGCCCCGTCCGCCCCACGCGTCACGACCAGCAGTTCGACCTGCGCCAGGATGCCCGCCTCGTCCAGGCCGGTCTTCTGCTTCAGGACTTCCAGCTCGTAGTCGTTGACGGCCATGGCGTACGCGCCGGCCATGCCCGGCCAACACCTGCGCGCCGTCGAAGCGGGCAAGCTGCTGGCTGGGGTCGAAGATGAACTTGATCCCCAGCTCGCGGCACTCGGCGCAGTTGCGCAGCATCCCCTCGGGATCGTGCGGCGAGATGATGGTATAGTCGATCTGCGCTCAAGTCCAGGCCGCGGTAGGTCAGATCGCGGCCGTGGCTCATCGCGCCCGCGTGGAACCCGGCGATCTGGTTCTGCTCCAGGTCGGTGATCACGGTGAAGGTCGCCGTGAACTCGCCCGGGTAGGCGATCACCAGCGACGTGTCGATCCCCTGCGCTTCAAGCCACGCCCGGAAGTCGCCGAAGTCCTGGCCGACCGTGCCCATCAGCCGGGGCCGCTCGCCGAGCAGCGCCATCGTGTAGGCGATGTTCGGGCCGATGCCGCCGCGGCTCATCTGCTTCTCTTCCACCAGGAAGCTGACGCTGATCTTGCCCGTGCTCCGGGAGGATGTGCTCCAGGAAGCGGCCGGGGTATTTCATGATGTAGTCGGTTGCGATCGAACCGGTGACAATGACGGACATGGTACCTCGTGATGCGTGATGCGTGAACGGCAACTTGGCCGCGCCAGGTATTTCGGTTATACTATATCGCCAGATCGGGTGGCCCGTAGCCTTCCTGGAACACCACCAGGGACTAAGCGGGCGATGGGCGCAAGCTCCCCCGATTGAACGCCGTCAAGTGCCAGGCACCTCGCAGGTGCCTGGCACTTTTTGCGCCATCGCCTCACTCAATCGCTTCTCGGCCAACGCACAATACTCGGCGGACAGCTCATACCCCACGTAATGCCGCCCCGTCAGCTCGGCTGCAATCGCCGTCGAACCCGACCCCATGAACGGGTCGAGCACCACGTCGCCGGGCTGCGTGTAGAGCGCGATCACGCGCTTCGGCAGTTCGACCGGGAACGGCGCGGGATGATCCACCGCCGATTCGGTGTTCATCTCCCAGACAGTTTCGCCGGGCACGGCTGCCTGGCCCCACACCGCCCGGGCGATCGATTCGGCGATCCAGGCGTCGTCCTTGTCGCGCTTGCGCGCGTCGGCGAGCTTGGCAGCGATCTTCTTCTCAAGATCACCGATCAACTCCTCCGGCCGCCAGATGCTGCGCGTCCAGGCGACGAACTGGTTGCCGGTGACGCCGGCCTCTCCTCCGCTGCCAGCAAGCTTGAGCTGATCCTTGCTCCAGACCGTGATGTACTCGTGGACATCGCGCAGCGTCGGGTTCGTGGAGCGTCCGAAGCTGCCCCAGGCCGTGGAAATCCCTGCGCTGGCGCCCTTGTCCCAGATGATGTGTCCGCGGTGCAGCCACGCCTGGTCGCTCGTCCGCAACTGCTCGTCGATCAGGCTCACCAGCGACAAATAGGGCTTGCGGTCGGTGTTCGCCACGTTGACGCACAGCCGGCCGCCCGGCACCAGCACACGATAACACTCTTGCCACACTGCGTTCAGCAAGCTGACATACGCATCTAGGCTCAGATTGTCGTTGTGATCGCTGTAATCCTTCGCCACGTTGTACGGTGGCGAAGTGACCACGAGTTGCACCGACGCGTCCGGCACCGCGCTCATGGCGCGCGCGTCGCCGCAGATGATGCGGTTGAGCCAGGTTGAGGGTTGTTCGCTCATGTCAGTGATTGAGGGAAACAAGTAGATAAGGAAACCAGTAGACAAGGACGCCGCGTCCCGTTCCTTCTCTACTCATCTACTTGTCTACCCGTCTCCTTGTTTCCTTGTCTCCTTGTTTCCTTGTCTACCTGTCTACTTGTCTACCCGTCTCCGCTCCGCCGCCTCGACCGCCCTACGCAAACTCATCTCGAACGGCGGGTAACAAATCCCTTCTTCCGTGATGATCCCGGTCAGATAGCGGTGCGGGGTCACGTCGAACGCCGGGTTATAGACCGGCACGCCGTCGGGCGCGATCTGCTCGGCGCCGACGTAGGTGACCTCGCGCGCGCTGCGCTCCTCGATCGGGATCAGGTCACCGTGGGCCAGCGAGAGATCGATGGTCGGCGTGGGCACGACGGAGTAGCACGGGATGCCGTTCTCGCGGGCGATCACAGCCAGCTTGTACGAGCCGATCTTGTTCGCCACATCGCCGTTCGCCGCCACGCGATCCGCGCCGAAAAGCACCAGGTCCACCTTGCCCAGCCGCATCAACATCCCCGCGGCATTGTCGGCGATCAGCGTCATCGGGATGCTGTCGCGCATCAACTCCCAGGCGGTAAGCCGAGCACCTTGCAACCGCGGCCGTGTTTCATCGACCCAGACGTGAACCTGCTTGCCTGCCTCGATGGCCGCACGGACGACGCCCAGCGTGGTACCGTAATCCACCGTGGCGAGTGAGCCGGCGTTGCAGTGCGTCAGGATGTTCGCCGTCGGCGGGACGATCGCCGCGCCGAATGCGCCCATGCGCCGGTTGATCGCCACATCCTCGTCCGCGATGCGCTGCGCCTCAACGACGATGGACGAACGAAGGTCGTCGGGATTGGGCAATACGAGATGGTGCGCCAGGTCGAGAATGCGCGTTGTGGCCCAGCTCAGATTGACCGCGGTGGGCCGCGCCGCGTCGAGCACAGCTTTGGCATCGGTCAGATCAGCGAGCAGGCTGTTCCGATCACGCGCCGGACTTTGCAGGGCCGCCAGCGCCATGCCGTATGCGCCCGCCGCGCCAATGGCCGGCGCGCCGCGCACCACCATATCGGTGATCGCCTCAGCCACGTCACGGTAGTCAGCGTAGCTCAATATATCGTAGTGTAACGGTAGGATCCGCTGGTCAATCATCTTGACCTGGTTATCTTCCCACCAGATGGTACGGGTCATGCGTGCTCCTCAAGTGTTTGTCATTCTGATTCTGAGCGACTCTGCGACGAATATCCCGCGACGACGTATCAAAGCGAAGAATCTCATACTCAAAAACGAGACCCTTCGCTGATCTCACGCGTCCGCGTCAACGTAGTTCACGGGACCAACTCGCTGCTCATGAAGTACCAGCACGAGATGCTTCGCTGGCGATATGTCGCACCGGATCTTGTGCCGCAAACTCGCTCAGCATGACAATCGGCACTTCTTGTTCTACCCGCATGGCACCCATCGGGTGGCATGGCGGCACTCAGGGTGACAAAGCAAACAACACGCGATGCAGTTAAACAAAACGCCCTCCAAGAGGAGGGCAAACGCAACGTTGAAGCCGACCTCTCATCTTTCAATCCCACGCCGCGGGACTGCCGGAATTGGCACCTACCAGGGAGACGGAGACTTGAGGAACAGAACTCGAGACCGATGATAGAGCGACCTTTCTTGTCTCTATCGCTTGTCTCTCATCGCGCTCCGCAACCGGTCTCCGGGGCTCCAGGTGGTTGCCGGGGGTTCACAGGGCCGATCCCTCCCCCCTCTGGATGAGTTGTCCAGGGTTGTTCGATTGTCAAACAGCTTATCAGGCCGAACAGAGAGCGAGTTTAGCACACGGGGCCGGGTTTTGTCAAAGAGAAGACGATGGACGAAAGACCAAGGACGAAATCATCTCTTCGTAAATCCTTAGTCATTCGTCATTCGTCATTCGTTAACTCCCGAACGAAGCCAGCGCCTGCCGCAGCCGGTCTTCCACGTCGGTCACATCGCGCGGGAGGCCCTGGACGGCACGTTGCGCCTCGACGATGCTGTAACCGAGCGCGGTCAGCGCGTCGATCACGGCCGCGTCTGCCTCGGTGAGCGCGGCCAGCCCCTCGGCGACCTCGACCGGGCCGACCTTGTCCTTCAGCTCCAGTACGATCTTCTGTGCGGTCTTTTTGCCGATGCCCGGGATGCGCGCCAGCACGTCCGGCTGGTCCTGGCCGATCGCCAGCCGCAACGAATCGGGCGCCATGCCGGAGAGCAGCGCCAGCGCCAGCCTCGGCCCCACGCCCGAGACGCCGATCAGGCCGTCGAACAGCGCCAGTTCGTCCGCGGCTCGCAAAGCCGATCAGCGTAAGCTCGTCCTCGCGCACGACCAGGTGCGTGTGCAGGAAGATCACCTCGCCCGAGCGGGCGGCGGCCAGCGTGGGCTGCGTACACAGCACGCGCAGTCCGACACCGCCGATGTCCACGACAAGGGCGTCTTTGGTCACTGCGCGGATGCGACCTTCGACCGAAGCAATCATAGAACCTCACCACTGCTTCCGTAAGCGGCGAAGAAAAACCACTGAGGCACGGAGTACACGGAGCCTATTTTGAAAAAGCCGTGTCCTCAGCGCCAAAGCGAGTCTGTGCGCTCTCCCGATAACAATCGTTCCAGCCTGTCGACCCGCAAGGCCTATTCTCGGTCCAGCAACCGCTGGAGCCGCGCGCTGTGCAGGTGACAGACGGCGACCGCCACCGCATCGGCCGCGTCGTCGGGGCGGGGGATGTCGTCCAGATTCAGCAGGATGCGCACCATCTCCTGCATCTGCCGCTTGTCCGCTGCGCCGTAGCCGGCCAACGCCTGCTTGACCTCAGCGGGCTTGTACTCGTAAATCGGCAGACCGGCCTGCGCCGCCGCCAGCAGCACCACCCCGCGCGCCTGGCCGACCGTCAGCGCGGTGGTGACGTTGCGCCCGAAGAACAATGACTCCACCGCCACCGCGTCGGGCGCATGGGCGCGGATCAGCGCCGTGAGCTCGCGGTGAATCGCCAGCAGCCGCTCCGGCATGGGGACGCCCGCCGCGGTCGTGATGACGCCGTAGCGCACCAGCCGCGCCTCGCCGGCCTCATCCTCTGTGACCAGGCCATAGCCCGTCGTCGCCGTGCCCGGATCGATGCCTAAGATCACCACGCCGCGTCCCTCAACCTTAACCTCAACCTTAACCTTCACCTCAACCTCAACCTCAGTCTCGGCCTCACTCCATCTCAGCGAGCGCCTCGTCCGAGATTTCCAGGTTCGAGTACACCTTGGCGACGTCGTCCAGATCTTCCAGGGTCTCGACCAGGTTCATCACCTGAAGCGTGTCCGCCGGGCTAAGCGACACGCTGGTCTTGGGGATCATCGTGAGCTCGGCGGCTTCGAGCTTGTAACTGGCGTCCACAAACGCCTGCTGCACCGCCTGCAAATCGGCTTGCTCGGTGTAGATTTCCGCCACCTCGTCGCTGAACTGCACGTCGTCGGCGCCGGCCTCCAGCGCCTCTTCGAAGACGGTGTCCGGATCCCGTCCGGCCATATCAACCACGATGTAGCCCTTTGCGTCAAAAAGCCAGCCCACACTGCCCGACTCACCCAGACTACCGCCGGCGCGCGTCAGCGCACGCCGGACTTCGGCAACCGTACGATTCTTGTTATCCGTAACGGTCTGGATGTAGATCGCTACACCATGCGGCCCGTACCCCTCATAGGTGATCTCTTCCAGGGCCGCGCCATCCTCGCCGACGCCCGCGCCGCGCTTGATCGCGCGGTCGATGTTGTCCTTGGGCATATTCTCGGCCTTGGCTTTGTCGATGATCAGCCGCAAGCGGAAGTTGAAGTTGGGATCGCCGCCCTCGCGCGCCGCCAACTGGAGTTCACGCGCCAGCTTGGTGAACATCTGGCCGCGCTTCGCATCGGCCGCGCCCTTCTTGCGCTTGATCGTAGCCCATTTTGAATGTCCGGACATGATTGCCCCCTATCGTCGTTGATCGGGTAGATTGGCAAACTGGTAAATTGGTGAATTGGCAGCACCCACACGAGCCATCAATCCATCAAGCTTCACCCTTGCCAATCTACCAACCTACCAATCTACTTGTCTACCTGCTCGCTTACCGCTTCCAAAAACGCCTGAAACAGCGGATGTGCGCGGTTCGGCCGCGAGCGAAACTCCGGGTGAAACTGCGTGCCCAACATCCAAGGGTTCAGGTCGCGGTCCAACTCGGCAATCTCCACCAGCCGGCCATCGGGTGAGAGCCCACTGAAATTTAGCCCGGCCGCGGTCGCCGCCGCCCGATAGCGGTTGTTGAACTCCCAGCGGTGGCGGTGACGCTCGCGTACGGCCGGGGCCGGCGCGTATGCCGCGGCCGCCATGCTGCCCTCCTGCAAAGCGCACGGCCATAGACCCAGCCGCATCGTACCGCCCATGTCCTCGATCCCCTGCTGATCGGGCATCAGGCTGATGACCGGGTCCGGCGTCTTGGGGTTGAACTCCGTGCTGTTGGCCTCCGCCAAGCCGAGCACGTTGCGCGCAAACTCGATGCACATCACCTGCATGCCCAGACATAAGCCAAAGTAGGGAATGCGTTGCTCGCGCGCATAAGTGGCCGCTGCAATCTTGCCTTCGATGCCGCGTTCGCCGAAGCCGCCGGGCACGAGGATGCCGCCCGCATCCGCCAAAGCCTCGATCTCCCCCAAGCGCTCAAGCCGCTCGGAATGCACCCATGCGATCTCCACGTCGCGGTTGATGGCCCACGCCGCGTGGCGCAACGCCTCCCGCACGCTCATATACGCGTCTTCCAGCTCGACGTACTTGCCGACCACCGCGATCTTGAGTGTCGGTTTGGGTTTGTGGATCTGGTCAACGAGCCGCCGCCACTCGTCCAAGTCTTGGGCCCCGACGTGCAGCCCGAGCCGCTCGGCGATGAATTCGGCCACACCTTCAGATTCCAGCATGAGCGGAACTTCATAAATACTGGCGGCAGTATAGGCCGGCACGACCGCGCGTGGTTCCACGTCGGTGAAGAGCGCGATCTTCTCGCGCACCCCCGGGCTGACCGGCTGATCCGACCGGCAGACGATCATATCCGGCTGAATGCCGATGCCGCGCAGCTCGGCCACGCTGTGCTGGGTCGGCTTGGTCTTCAGCTCGTTGCTGCCGGAAATATAAGGGAGCAGCGTCACATGGATGTAAAAGGTTTGATTGCGCCCCACGTCCTTGCGCATCTGGCGGATAGCTTCCAGGAACGGCAGGCTCTCGATGTCGCCTACCGTGCCGCCTACCTCAACGATCACCACATCGGCCTCGCTCTGCCGGCCGGCTTCGGCGATCCGCCGCTTGATCTCGTTGGTCACGTGCGGGATCACCTGGATCGTGCCGCCCAGGTAGTCGCCGCGGCGCTCCTGGCCAGCACGTCGTTGTAGATTTGACCGGTGGTGATGTTGTTGATCCGACCCAGGTTCTCATCCACGAAGCGTTCGTAGTGTCCCAGATCCAGGTCGGTCTCGGCGCCATCGTCGGTCACAAACACCTCGCCGTGCTGATAAGGCGACATGGTGCCGGGATCGAGGTTCAGATAGGGGTCGAGCTTCTGGATCGAAACGCGCACGCCCGCGCCTTGAGCAGCCGGCCGATGGACGCCGCGGTCACGCCCTTGCCCAGGCCGCTGACCACGCCGCCGGTTACAAAGATATAGGCTGTCATGATTTGGCTCCCTGCGTGTCGAAATCAGAGCAACGCCAGAAACTCGTCAACCGTCATCTCTGCGTGACGGATCAACGCCCGCAAGGTGCCGATCGAAAGCTCCTTGTGCTGCGGAATCGAAAGGTTGGCTCGGATGCCAGGCTTGACCATGACGAGATGGCTACCGACTTGGCCGATAGTCCGCCAGCCGGCCTTCTCAAAAGCCCTGACTGCCTCTTTGCCGGAGATGTTATTCAGACGTCCCATACGGTTAGACCGTTACCATGATCGGTTGACGTTTTTGCTCCGGCTTGAGCTGCATGCTGGCCTTCTGATCCTCGGCCCACAACCAGGCGACGATGGCTTCCCTGATGTTGGTCAACGCCTCCGCCTCGGTCTTGCCCTGCGAAACACAACCCGGCAGCGCGGGGCACTCCACAACGAACCAGCCATCCTCAGCTTCTTCAACCGTCACGTGAAACACCATCACAGCCTCCTCGTATCACAGTCAATGGAATGTCCCTCCACACAAACAACAGAGACACGGAGCTAAGCTCCCCGTGTCTCTGGCGAGTTTCAAGTCGGAGTACCGAAAAATGTCGGAAACTTCAAAACCTTGCGCAAGATGATCATTGGCTTTCTCAGAACGAAGCAGGTCACATGACTGGCGGAAATGATAGCATAAATCGACCAGGGGCACAACTGCACGGGCGGACATTTTGGGGCGGCTGCTCAGGTTGAAAGGTGACCGCGAAAAGGCTTGACGACCACACGATTTTCGTGTACACTGTAATCATGATGAAGAATATTACACTTTCCGCCGATGAATCCTTGATCGAACAGGCACGCAAGCGCGCCGTAGTGGAGCACACAACGCTGAACAGCCTCTTCCGTGCCTGGCTGGCACGCTACGCTTCTCAGCCCGCGGCGGCCGACCAGTACGAGCAGTTGATGGCGCGTTTGGAGTATGTTCAACCTGGGCGGAAATTCAGTCGCGAGGACATGCATGAACGCCGCTAACCTGCGCGGACGTTTCTTCCTCGACACCAATGTGCTGGTATACTCGTTCGACCCGGCATCACCGGACAAGCAGCGGATTGCGGAAAGGCTTATCGCGGAATCATTGCGCACCCAGCGCGGCGTCATCAGCAGTCAGGTCGTGCAGGAGTTTTTGAATCTGGCGTTACGCAAATTCGCCCGTCCGATGAGCACAACCGATGCGCGCGACTATCCGAGAAGCGTGCTGACGCCCCTTTGCCATCACTTTCCCTCGATCGACTTTTATGATCGCGCCTTGCTTGTGCAAGTCGAAACCGGCTTCTCGCTTTATGATGCGTTGATCGTAACAGCGGCTATTGAGGCTGGATGCTCAGCGCTGCTGAGTGAGGATCTGCAACACGGGCGGAAGGTACAAGGTGTCGAGATTCTCAACCCGTTCCTGGATGTATGAACGTCACGAATTACCCACAACACCGCTCTGACACGTTTTGGAGACCCGTCAGAGATGTCGTGCTTATTCGTGGATTTGTGGGGTTGAATTCGTGGACGGCGCTCGGTCATACAGCCCGGGCTTCCATGCCGCCAGCAGCGCCGGGAGATCGGGAGGATAGGCGATCAGACCGGTTTGTTTCGCAGCTTCCCACAGCGGCTTGTCGAAAGTCGCCAGCGTGACGCGCTGCCCCAGAGCATCTTGCCACAAAGACGCAGCCGCCAGATGCACAGCATCGTAGCTCCGCAGTCCAAGATGCCAGGCGTACTCGTCAGCGCGCGCGACCAGCTCGTCCGTGATATCGAGACGCACAAGATCGAGCCACTCTTCTCGGAACGCCTGCAGATTGGCGAACCCATCGTCCCGCTCAACCACGCCCATCCGCACAGCCTTGCCGAGCGCGGCCGCGACCTCGGCGCGACTGATCAGCGCCGTTCCGAGCATCGTTGCGCGGGCCACAACCGCGATCACCTCGTCCGCCCCGCGTTCCTCGACAAATTCCTTCACCAGGGCACTGGCGTCCAGGTAAAGGATCATTCCCGATCCTCCAACAGCAGTTCAGCCACGGTCACCGGCCCCCTAACGCGAGCTGGTCTTACATTACGTGAGCCAGCGCCGAACTTCTGCCCGTTCCACGCGATCACGCCTGCAGCGATCAACTCCTGCATTCGGTCTTCAAGTGACGATTCCACAGGCACGATACGCCCGATGGGTTTGCCGCGTTCCGTGATGATCACCGTTTCCCCTGCCTTGACCTGCTGCAGGGTGCGGCTCAAGTGCGCTTTGAGTTCTCGAATCCCAATGGTTGCGTTCGACATGATCGGCCTCACTTCGTAATGTAGTCACATTATACCCCCAAGAGACCACCAGCCGCAAATCGCGATTTACCACCATCGCGCTCGCTGTGATATACTGCGCCCTGCTGATCGACGACACCCCATCGTCATTCGTCATTCGTCTTTCGTCCATCACAACCCAAAAACGGAGTCACCCCTTGCCTCGCACCTACGTCGCGCTCGACCTGGAGACCACCGGGCTGAACCCGGATAAAGACGCGATCATCGAAGTCGGCGCGGTGAAGTTCCGCGACGGCGAGATCGTCGAAGAGTTCACCACCCTGGTGAACCCCGGCCGTCCCATCCCGCCCGAGATCACCATGATCACCGGCATCACCGACCGCCATGTGCGCGACGCGCCGCCGTTCGAGCGCATCGAAGCCCCGCTGCTGCGCTTCGTCGGCCAGGCCCCGGTGGTCGGCCACAACGTGAGCTTTGACCTGGGCTTCATGCGCGCGCACGGGCTGCTGAACGGCAATGTCGGCATGGACACCTGGGAGCTGGCGACAATCCTGCTGCCCTCCCAACCGGGCTACAGCCTGGGCGCTGCTGGCGGAGCGCTTCGGCCTGGCGCTGGCGAACGCCCACCGCGCGCCGGATGACGCCCGGGCCACGGGCTGGCTCTTCGAGCTGCTGAGCGACGAAGCGCGCCGGCTGCCGCGCGCGGTGCTGATGGAGATCGCCCGGCTGTCCTACGGCAGCGATTGGCCCCTGGCCGAGGTGTTCGGCGCGGCGCTGATGGCCGCGGGCGTGGGCCGGGTGCCGCGCGACGAGCTGCCGCTGGATCAGCTTGCGCCCGACAGCGTGCTGTTTGGCCCCTGGCGCGCGGCCGAGCCGCTGGCGCCCCGCGAACACCCCGAACCGGTGAATGCGCCGGAGCTGGCGGCCATGCTCAAACCGGACGGCGCGTTCAGCGCGGCGTTCCCCGGCTACGAATTCCGCCCGCCGCAGGTGGACATGCTGGAGGCGGTCGCCGGTGCGTTCAACCAGGGCCATCACCTGATGGTGGAGGCGGGCACCGGCACCGGCAAGTCCGTGGCCTACCTGCTGCCCGCGCTCGCGTACGCGGCCAAGAACAACACGCGGGTCGTGATCAGCACCAACACGATCAACCTGCAGGATCAGCTCTTCAGGAAGGATCTGCCCGATCTCCAACACGTCTTTGGGCGTGAAAAGGACAAGTCCGCACCCTTCCGCGCCGCGCTGCTGAAGGGCCGCAGCAATTACCTTTGCCCGCGCCGCTTCTCGGCGCTCAAAGCGCGGCCCAACCCCAGCCACGATGAGCTGCGCGGGATCGCCCGCATCCTCGTCTGGCTGCCGCGCACGCAGACGGGCGACCAGGGCGAGCTCTCGCTGCCGCTGCCGTCCGATCGCTTCGTATGGAGCCAGGTATCAGCCGAGAATGAAGGCTGCTCGCTCGACCGCTGCCAGAAGGAGATGGGGGGCCGCTGTTTCTTCTACCGCGCGCGCAAGCAGGCCGAGGCCGCGCACGTGATCGTCGTCAACCACGCCCTGCTGATGGCCGACGCCGCGACCGAGAACCGCGTGCTGCCGGAGTACCATCACCTAGTGATCGACGAGGCGCACCACCTGGAGGACGCGGTCACTGACCAGCTCAGCTTCAAGGCGGATGGGTTCATCCTGGCGCAGCTTTTCAACGCACTTTACTCGCAGGGCGGCCGCGGCGGGGCAAGCGTCTCGCCGCGCGGCGCTGGGGGTCGCGGCAAATCGACCTCGACGTCGACGGGTGCGGCGAGCGGGCGGTCGCCGGGGCTGCTGGCCGACATCATGACTGCGGTCCGGGCCAAGACAAACGACACCCTGTTCCACCCTATTCGCGACGCGCTCACCCGGCTCCAGGGGGATGTGGAGGCAGTCCACTCCCGGCTGGAGATGTTCTGGGAGGCGATGGACACGACGGTGCGCGAGCTGGTGCCCAAAATCGACAACAGCGACTACGACCTGCGGCTGCGCATCACCGCGGCCACCCGCAGTCAGCCGGTCTGGGTGGAGATCGAGGTCGCCTGGGATAACCTGGGGCTGCTGTGGAGCACGCTGCTGCACCACGTCGAGACGCTGGGCGACGCGTTGCGCAATCTGCCGAACGCGGATGAGGGCCTTGAAAGCCTGATCGAACAGCTCGACAGCACCGCGCTGCGCCTTGTGGAGCTTCAGATCCAGATGGAACAATGGGTGATGAAGCCCGACTCAAACAATGTCTACTGGGTGGAGGTCGCCACACCGGAACGACAGGGCCGGCGCATCACCCTGCGCGCCGCGCCGGTGCATGTGGGCAAGCTGGTGCAGGACAACGTCCTGTACAAGAACGAGACGGTGATCATGACCTCGGCCACGCTGCGCACCGCGGGCAGCTTCGACTACGTACGGGATCGCCTCTCGGCCCAGGACGCGGACACGGCCACCGTCGGCTCGCCGTTCGACTACCAGGAGAGCACGCTCCTCTACCTGCCCACCGACCTGCCGGAGCCGAACGCGCCCGGCTATCAAACCGCGGTGGAGCAGACGCTCATCGGGCTGGCGAAGGCGCTGGATGGCCGCACGCTGGCGCTGTTTACCTCCTACCAGCAGCTCAAACGCACCGCCCAGGCCATCGGCCCGGCGCTCACCGAGGCCGGCATCACCGTGCTGAGCCAGGGCAGCGGCAGCTCCCGCCACCAGATCCTGGAGACATTCAAAGGGGGCCAACAAAACCGTGCTCCTGGGCACGCGCAAGTTTCTGGGAGGGCGTGGATGTCGTCGGCGCGGCGCTGAGCGCGCTGGTATTGGTGCGTCTGCCGTTTGCCGTGCCCAACGACCCGGTGGTGGCCGCGCGCAGCGAGACGTTCGACGACCCGTTCTACCATTACCAGGTGCCCGACGCCATCCTGCGTTTCCGCCAGGGCTTTGGCCGCCTGATCCGCAGCAAGACCGACCGGGGCGTGGTCGTGGTGATGGACAAACGCGTCACATCCAAGGGTTACGGCAAGCTCTTCCTGGAATCGTTGCCTGAGTGTACGACCCACAAAGGGCCGCTGCTGAACCTGCCGGCAACAGCGCGCAGTTGGGTTGAACGGCCGTGACTGTCCCCCCTCGCAAGCACGTAGTGGTCGGAGAATGATCTAATTGTTGAGGTTGCCATCATGAAAGGGGGGAGGCGAAAACGATGTTTGCCCTGGTTGATCCTCGCAAGTCCGCATGGTTGACCTGGTCTACACGTACTCGAAATATCGAAGTGCGGTTGTTATGCCAAGCGTGCCCGGCCCCCTTTCAGAGAGGGGGCCGGGCACGCTTGGGCACAACGAAAAAGCGCAGAATCCTGCCTAGCGAAGCACCACCCTGTTTGTGCCCAACCACCCATGTAACTGCACCCACAACCGCTGACCCAATGAAGATGAGTGACCCTGGAAATCGCGCAATGTCACTGCAGTAGGATCTGCGTAGATCACCGAAAGTTGCGGGGCTACCGGGTTTTGAGACGCATAGGCTGGGTCACTTGCCCCCTCCTGGCTCCATAACCATACGCCATTGAGTTGCGTGTTAGGGCATCCTGCAGTGACCTCCAACGCCAGCGTGACCACCCCATCGCCAGCCGGTTGCGCTTGCGTCTTAATGTAGTCCCGCAGGGCAGTGTCAGTGCCACCGAAAGTGTATGTGACTCCTTTCGCGGGCGCGGTCATCGTAAGCGCTTGAAGCAAAGCCCCTCCACTGCCCGCAGGGGTACCCTCAGCCGTCAAGTCGGAGGCGATGCTGGACAATGACAGAGTTGTACCCGCTTGCGCCATGGGTACTGTCGTGGCGATGGTCGCACCGAAGGAAGCCGAAACGATGTTAGCAGCGAGCGCAGCGCTAGGTAAAGTAAACTGAATGTAAGTTATCGATCTGCGAGAGCGACAATCGTTCGGTGGGATGCCTGGGGTGTCACCACTACCTACCCCCAGATAGGGGCCAGTACTGTTGTTCAATATGGGATTCGAACTCAAATCCCCCAAATACGAGTCCACATAAGGGCCAGTGAACTCGTTGGTGCCACCGTCAGCAAGGACCATATTGACCGCCGAAGATAGCAAAATGAGAATCAGGAGCAGCCTCAACCCGTGTCGCGTAATGCACTTCAT
Source organism: uncultured Chloroflexia bacterium (assembly GCA_963841825.1). Taxonomy (GTDB): domain Bacteria; phylum Chloroflexota; class Anaerolineae; order CG2-30-64-16; family CG2-30-64-16; genus CAWJEL01. The sequence goes on along the minus strand of CAWJEL010000038.1, from coordinate 14,318 downwards.
GGAAGTTTTCCTCCTTTGATATGGTATTCGAGTCCCGAACCATGCGCATACTACCACGACTGTATTACGAAACACATTACGCTGACGGATTCCGCGCCTTATCCTAGCGTGTCAGGCAAGTTGGCAACCTACCTGACACCTTCTCTCCTGTTTTGGGGCTGGGTTTCGCCTCCTCGTGCGGGTCTGGCACAAGAGACACCCGCCCTACATTTGACACAGAGCGCGCGCCTTGCTATTATTTGCACCATAAACCTCCTGGGCGATATTGCCCCGGAGGTTTTGCCACCATGTTACCGTAGGATAGCCGCTGTCTGCATTTAGGAGAAGTAAGACTATGATCGGCGTACAAGACCTTCGCAAGGGTATCACCTACATTGAAGACAATGATCTCTGGCGCGTGCTGGAGTATGAGCATGTGAAATCCGGCCGCGGCAACGCCACCATCCGCGTGAAGGTGCGCAACGTGCGCAGCGGCTCGACCCAGAGCAAGACCTATCCCTCGGGCGGCCGCGTCCAGGACATCCGCCTGGATCACGCCGACGTTCAGTATCTTTACAATGACGGCGACCTGTACTACTTCATGGATCTTGAGACCCATGAGCAGCCGGTGCTGACCGCAGCCCTGCTCAGCGACGCCATCAATTTCCTGGTCGATGGCATGGTCCTGGCGCTGGAGAGCTACGAAGGCGAATCCATCAGCATCGAGCTGCCCACCACCGTGGACCTGGAAGTGATCAAGACTGACCCAGGCTTCGCGGGCGACACCGCGACCAACGCCACCAAGGCGGCCATCGTCAGCACGGGTTTCCAGGCGCAGGTGCCGCTCTTCGTCAACATCGGCGATACCATTCGGATCGACACGCGTAACGGCGCATACTTGACACGGGTGTAGGGGCCGACCATGGACGATGGACCGATAGACGGTGGACCATTGACCATCGTCTATCGTCCATCGTCTATCGACCATCGTCCATCGTCCATCGTCCATCGTCCTTTTTGCGTTCCGACTAAGCTCTTGGTATAATCCGTAACGGTCGTGGCGAATGAGCCCGGCCGCACGCCACCCTAGCTCAATCGGCAGAGCAGCTCATTCGTAATGAGCAGGTTGACGGTTCAATTCCGTCGGGTGGCTCCATCCAAATGTAGCCCCGATCCACCCGCCCACCCCGGCGCAGCCCCCTGACGGGGATGTGCTGCGGTGAGCAGGCTGAGGTCGGGGCGACTTGTTTCTGGTTCCAGTTTCGAGCGTCTTGCGATGGCTTCGAACCCCGTCAAGCCCCGGCGTATCCTGCGCGTCCTGGATGGTCTCTGGTACGCGGGCAGCGCGCCGCAAACCCTGATGCTCCTGACAGCTCTGCTGGCGGGGACGCTGGCGCTCGCCGCGATCATTCCTCAACAACCGGCCGGCCTGACGGGCGCAGCCGCCGAGCAGTGGCTGACAAATGCGGCAAGCGACTATCACGAGGCCGGCGCCTTCCTGCGGGCAATAGGCGCCTTCCAAATCACCGCCGGCCCCTGGATGCGCGCGCTGCTGGCGGCGCTTGCGCTCAACCTTACGCTGCGGGTAGCCATCCAGGTACGCTTCCTCCGCAATTTACGGCCGGTGACGCCCCCGGCCGCGCCGCCGCGTTTGATCGTCCAGCGCGCCAGCTTTCCCGCAGTGCTGCCTATCACGGTGGCGGAGATCAAGCGCACTTTGCCCGCTCAGTTTGGCACCGTCACCGTCCAGCACGATGCCGACCGGGCACAGATCTACGCCATACGGCGTCCGTCGGGTGCAATTGGGCCGCTGCTGACCTACATCGGGCCGCTGCTGATCCTGGTTGGGTTGCTGCTCAACGATACCCTGGGCTGGCGTGTCACTGACATTTCATTGGCGCCCGGTAACACAACTCTGCTCACGCAGGCCGCTAATCTGCGAATCACATTGGACAGTATGTCCGGCGAAGGAAACGCGACGGCAGATCTCACCCTGGCACGAGCGGAGACCGACAAGGGCGTCCGCACTGCGGCGGGCCGGCCGGCGATTTGGGGCAGCATCTGGCTATCACAAGCAGGATCAGGCCCAGCGCTGGCGGTGACCGCACAGGATGGCAGTGGACAGCCACTCGCGCTCCAATCACTGGCACCTGGAGGTGAAGCCAGTCAAATGCTGTACCTCCTCTTCCAACAGACTCAGGCGGAACAGGTATTTGCCCTGCCCACCCGGAATCTCACGTTTCGCGCCGTAAGTTATCCGGCTCTGCCCGAACAAGGTATCACGAAGCCGGTATTTCTTGTAGAAGGCTACCGCGGCGACGATCCGGCGCCGCTCTTTGAGGAGTTAGTGGAAGCACAGGCCAACCTGATCGTGGACGGCCTGACTCTCGGACTTCGCCGCGACTCTTATGTCACTCTGGATGCCGCGTGACTGCCCGGCCTGCCCCTCCTGCTGTTGGGCGCTGTGATCACCCTGACCGGCGTGATAATCAGCGCGTTCTGGGGGACGGTGCGGACCTGGATCGGCGCGGCCGGGGATGGGGAGGTCGTGGCTGTGGCGGTACGCACAGCGGTTGCCGCTGAACCCGAGCGTGTGACGTTCCACCTGTTGACAGACCTGCAGCCCGCGCCCGCGGTGGAGGCAACGGAGCCTGCCGATGCCGCTTGATGTCCTGGCCTGGTTGATTGCGGCTGTCGCCTTGCTGATCGGCGGCGTCCTCGGCCTGCTGACCCGCCGCGATCGCCTTTGGCTGCCGCTGACAGCTTTGGCCGCGGGCCTGATCGGGACCCTGGCCGGCCTCGGCTGGCGTGGGTGGGCAGTCGGCGCCTGGCCCGGCACGCACCCAGCGGAGGCGCTCGCCATGTTGACTTGCGGCGCACTGATCGTGGCAGCCTGGGCGGCCCCGCGATGGGTCGAACCCCTGGGAAAAGCCGCGAGCAGCCGGTCCGTGGCGCTGGGCTGCGCGCTGCTGGGAGCGGCTATCCTGGTGTTTGCCGCGGCTGCGCTGGTCTGGCGCGGCGCACCGACCGCCGCCACAATATCCGCACGCGCTTGGCTGTCGGGCCTGCGCGCCGTGCTGACAGGCATCGGGCTGGGCGGCTGGCTGCCTGTCTGTGCCGGATCGGTGTGGGGTTTGTGGTTGGCGAGCCGGCGCGGTGAATTGCCGACAGCCGCGACCGATCGCGGGCGGCCGCCGGCGATCTTCAGCTACCCATGGCTGACTGCTGCGCTTTTGACAGGTATGGCCTGGAACCTGGCAACCCGAGCAACCATTCTGGCGCTCCAGCCCGGCGATCTGTGGCCTTTGGTGGCCTGGCTGCTCGGCGCGATCTACCTGCATGCCACGTCGACCTGGCGTCCGCGGCGCGTGGCGGCCTGGCTGGCAACCGTCCTTTCAGGTCTGACGCTCCTTGCGGCCGTGCTCGCCGCGCTCAACGCGGGGACATTGATGTAACGGCGGACGGTGGACGGATGACCCATCGTCAACGGTCCATGGTCCATCGTCAATGGTCTATCGTCCGTTTCATGAGGTGACACATGCAACCCATCACCCTCGGTGTCGCCGGCGGCACCGGCTCCGGCAAGACCACGGTGGCGTTGAAAATCCTGGAGCGGGTGGGGTTCGACCACGTCGCATACATACCGCACGACGCCTACTATCGCGACGCCAGCGACCTGCCACCGGCCGAACGCGCCCAGCTCAACTTCGACCATCCGGAGTCGTTGGATAACGATCTGATGATCGAACACCTGAAGCTGCTGCAGGCGAGCCGCGCCGTCGAGATCCCGGTGTACGACTTCAAGACGCACAGCCGGTTGACGGAAACCCGGCATGTGGACCCGCAGCCGGTAATCCTGGTGGAAGGTATCTTGATCTTCGCGGACAAACGGCTGCGCGACCTGATGGACATGAAGATCTTCGTGGACACTGACGCCGACCTGCGGCTGATCCGCCGGCTGCAACGGGACATCGAGGAGCGCGAGCGAGCGCCCATGTCCGTCATCAACCAATACCTGCGTACCGTGCGGCCAATGCACCTGGAATTCGTCGAGCCGAGCAAACGCTACGCCGACGTCATCATCCCGGAAGGCGGCTTCAACGAGGTCGCCATCGACATGGTTGCCACGCGATCGCGCGTGTTGGCGGACGATAGACGATGGACGACCGACGATAGACGATAGACGATGGTCGATGGTCGATGGTCAATGGTCAATCGTCAATCGTCCGCAAAAGAGGTATCACATGACCCAAGACAATACTTCGCCCTGCATCGCCGTCATCGGCTGCGGCTACTGGGGCAAGAACCTGGTGCGGAACTTCGCCCAACTCGGTGCGTTGGCTGTGGTGTGCGAGACAACCCCGGCCGGCCGCGCCGCCGCTGAAGCGAGCGCGCCACAGACGCCCATCGTGGACGATGTCGAAACCGTGCTGACGAGCGATGCCCGCGGGGTCGTGATCGCCACGCCGGCTGAAACGCACTACGAGCTAACCCGCCGCGCCCTGCAAGCGGGCAAGGATGTGTTCGTCGAGAAGCCGCTGGCGCTGACCCCGGAGCAGGGTCTGCACCTGGTCAGCCTCGCCGAGGAGCGCGGCCTGATCTTGATGGTCGGCCACGTGCTGGAGTATCATCCGGCGATCGTGAAGCTGCGTGAGATGATCGCGGCAGGTGCGCTGGGCAAGATCCACTACATCTACTCCAACCGGCTCAGCCTGGGCAAAGTCCGCCGCGAGGAGAACATCCTGTGGAGCTTTGCGCCGCACGACGTGGCGATCATCCTGCGGCTGATGGGCAGCATGCCTCTCCAGGTCGTTGCGTGCGGCGGCGCCTACGTCCAGCCCAACATCGCGGATGTGACCGTGACCAACCTGCTGTTCGGCGACGGCGTGCGCGCCCACATCCACGTCTCCTGGCTGCATCCGTTCAAGGAACAGCGCCTGGTGGTGATCGGCTCGCGCAAGATGGCCAGCTTCGACGATGTGTCCAAGCAACTCGTGCTCTACGATCAGCGCGTGGATGTGGAAAAGGGGCAGCCGATCCCGGTCAAGGGTGAGGGCGAGGTCGTGCCCTTCGCCGCCGACGAACCGCTCCGGCTCGAATGCCGGGCGTTCCTGGATGCTATGACCAGCCGCCAACAGCCACTGACGGACGGCCGGAGCGGGCTGGCTGTGCTTGAGGTACTCGGCGCCGCGCAGCGATCGCTGATGCTGAACGGCGAGCCGGTGACGATTAATGGACGATGGACGATAGACCATTGACGATGGACGATGGACCATTGAACATCATTCATGGAGAATGACGTGCATAAGTTTGAAAAACTGGAGGTCTGGCAGCTCGCAGTCGAGTATGTTGATTTATGTTATGTGATTGCAGAACAGTTGCCCAGGCAAGAGGAATTCAACCTGGCGTCACAACTGCGCCGCGCGGCTGTTTCGATTGCGTTGAACATCGCGGAGGGTTCAACCGGGCAGACCGATCCCGAGCAAGCGCGCTTCATCGGCATGGCGATCCGATCGCTCGTGGAAACAGTGGCATGCCAACATCTGATTCGACGTCGAGGCTACACGTGCAGTTCTTCATCACTGGATCAAGCCTATCAAGCCAGTGAGATACTCAATGCCAAGCTATATGCGTTTCGGCGAGCGGTAGGAGGACAGATGAAAGAAGAAAGGGCAGAATATGCGGTGCCCATTGACAATGGACCATCGACTATTGATGATCGTTCCGCGCTCATCGCCCATGGTCAATCGTCCGTGGTCGGTGGTCAATCGTCCATGGTCAATGGACAGCCGTACTTCGTCCACCCCAGCGCGTACGTGGACGAACCGTGTGAGATCGGCGCGGGGACGCGCATCTGGCATTTTTGCCACGTAACAAAGGGCGCGGTGATCGGCGAGCGCTGCAACCTGGGGCAGAACGTCTTCGTCGGCGCCACCGCGCGGCATCGGCAGCAACGTCAAGATCCAGAACAACGTGTCGGTTTACGACGCCGTGGAACTTGAGGACGACGTCTTTTGCGGGCCGTCGTGCGTCTTCACCAACGTCATCAACCCGCGCTCGCAGATCGTCCGTCACAGCCAATATCTGCGGACGGTGGTGCGCCGGGGCGCGACCATCGGCGCGAACGCGACCATCGTATGCGGCGCCACCCTGGGCCGTTACGCGTTCATCGCCGCGGGCGCGGTGGTGCGCGGCGACGTGCCCGACTACAGCGCTGATGATCGGCGTGCCGGCGCGGCGCCGCGGCTGGATGAGCCGTCACGGCCACCGGCTGGCCAACCCCGACGTCGACGGTGTCATGATCTGCCCGGAAAGCGGCTGGCGCTATAAGGAAGTTGAGCCGGGCGTGCTCCGCTGCCTGGATTGGCCGGAGGACGAGCCGTTGGCGAAATGAACTCGCAGTATAGCAATCGATAGCTTGTTGTCATTCTGAGTTACCCGTGTCGCGGGGCGACATGCGCCCGGCAACGACAGTCATTGCGAGGAGGGCGGCAGCCCGACGAAGCAATCTCATTCGCCAGTCAGGGATTGCTTCGGGGTTGCGACCCCTCGCAATGACATGTCATAGGCAGCGGCTCCATCCCGAGACCTGAGCAATCCGCTCAAGACAGCGAAGAATCTCCTTTGTCCGCCACGCGAGATCCTTCGCTGGTGAGGTCTGAATTGGAGGTTGAGTCGTTGGCCCATTCAGGATGACAGAATTGTGTCCCATTATGACTCATTCTGCTGCAGCGAAAGGATAAGCAATTCCTATGACCTACACCCAACCGATCCCACTGCTCGACCTGAAAGCCCAATACGCGCCGATCCGCGAGGAATGTCGCGCGACATTCGACCGCATTGCAGACGCGCAAGCCTTCATCGGCGGCCCTGAAGTCGAAGGGCTAGAAAAGGAGATCGCCGCCTACTCCCAGGCCCAGTTCGGCATCGGCGTCACCTCCGGCACCGACGCGCTGCTGGTCGCGCTGATGACCATCGGCATTCAGCCGGGCGACGAAATCATCACGACGCCGTACACCTTCTTCGCCACGGGCGGCAGCATCCACCGGATGGGCGCGGCGCCGGTGTTCGTGGACATCGAGCCGGGCAGCTACAACATCAATCCTGCCCTGATCGAAGCCGCGATCACATCGAAGACGAAGGCGATCATGCCGGTGCATCTCTACGGCCAGATGGCCGACATGGACCCGATCATGGCGATCGCGGCGCGACACAACCTGTACGTGATCGAGGACGGTGCGCAGGCGATTGGCGCGGAGTACAAGGGGCGCCGCGCCGGCTCCATCGGACACTTCGGCTGCTTCAGCTTCTTCCCGTCAAAAAACCTCGGCGCGTTCGGTGACGGCGGTATGATCACGGCCAACGATCCGGCGTTGGCGCACCGGGCCAAGCTGCTGCGCAACCACGGCGCGGAGCCAAAGTATTACCACAAGCTCATCGGCGGCAACTTCCGCCTGGACGCGCTGCAGGCCGCGATCCTGCGGATCAAGCTGCGCTATCTCGATGGCTGGACCACCGGCCGGCAGCAAAACGCCGATCGCTATCGCCGGCTATTCGCGGAGGCGGGCCTAACGATAGACGATAGTCCATCATCCAACGTCCATCGTCCATCGTCCATGGTCGGTATTCCTACCGAGGACCCCGAACGCCGGCACGTCTACAACCAGTTCGTCATCCGCACGCCCCGTCGCGACGCGGTGATGGCGAAACTGAAGGAACACAAGATCGGGCATGAGATCTACTACCCCGTGCCGCTACATCTGCAGGAGTGCTTCGCCAGCCTGGGCTACAAGCCGGGCAGTTTGCCTGAGAGCGAGCGTGCGGCGCACGAGACCCTGGCGCTGCCCATCTACCCGGAGCTGACCGAGGAGATGCAGGCTGCAGTCGTGGCTGCCATCGCCGCCGCGTACGACGCGTGAGTTCGTACAACTAAGACGAGGAGAACGGGACGCAGATTTACAGGATGCATGCAGATTCGCTGGATGGACTTTCAGCGAAACAAATCTAATCTGGCTGATCTGCGCCATCTGCGTCATCTGCGTTCCATTCAACCCATAACATGAAGATTGTCACCGTCGTCGGGGCGCGGCCGCAGTTCGTCAAGGCCGCGCCGGTCAGCAAGGTGCTGCGCCGGGATCACACTGAGGTGTTGGTACACACCGGCCAGCACTACGACCGCGCGCTGTCCGATCTCTTCTTCGAGGAGATGGACATCCCCCGCCCCGATCACGAGCTGGGCGTCGGTTCCGGGTCGCACGGCCGGCAGACGGGCCAGATGTTGATCGGGATCGAGGACGTGCTGCTGGCCGAGCGACCCGACTGGGTGCTGGTCTATGGCGACACCAACTCGACGCTGGCCGGCGCGCTCGCGGCCGTCAAGCTGGGCATCCCCGTAGCGCACGTGGAGGCCGGGCTGCGCAGCTTCAACCGGGCGATGCCGGAGGAGCACAACCGCATCCTGACCGACCACTGCGCCGATCTGCTGCTTTGCCCCACGCAGACCGCGGTGGACCTGCTGCGGGGCGAAGGGGTCACGCGGGGCGTCCATCTGGTGGGCGATGTGATGTATGACGCTGCGTTGCAGTTCGCCGAGATCGCCCGCCAGCGCTCGGCGATCCTGACGACGCTGGGGCTGACGCCGAAAGGTTACGCCCTGGCGACGTTGCACCGCCCCTACAACACCGACGACCCTCAGCGCCTGCGAGAGGTCCTCGCGGCGTTGGATGCGCTGGAGATACCGGTCATCTTCCCCGTCCACCCGCGCACACGCAGCAGAATTGCGGAACTTAGCAACACGCAACACGCATCACGCATCACGCAATACGTGCCCCCCGTCGGCTACCTCGACATGCTGGCGCTTGAACAGTCGGCGGCGCTGATCCTCACCGACTCGGGTGGGGTGCAGAAGGAAGCCTACTTCTTCGCTGTCCCGTGCGTCACCCTCCGTCCCGAGACCGAATGGGTGGAGACGGTCGCGTCGGGTTGGAACCGCCTGGCCTGGGGCGACGCTGCGGTGGTCGTCGACGCGGCCCGGCGGCCCTGGCCGACCGAGCCGCCCCCGCCCGTTTTCGGGGATGGCCGCGCGGCGGAGCGAATTGTGGCGTTGCTGGAGGCGCCGAGCATCATCTCGTCGAACGAACCAGGTGCGATCGCCGGAGCGCGGTGTTGAGCGAGGCCCTCCGCCATAGGAAATACAGTTGAACGCACAGACGTTACGCGGCTACTGGTCACGGCTGAAGCAGCACAAGCTGATCACCAATGCAAGCGTCTATGTCTCCGGCTATGTGCTCCAGAAATCCGTCGCCTTCCTGCTGATTCCAATCTGGGCGCGCTTCCTGACGCCCAGCGACTATGGGATCACGGGCACGCTGGTGGCCTACGGCGGGGTTCTGGCCACGGTGCTGGGGTTGGGCCTGAGCGGCGCGGTCGTTCGGCACTACTACGATTACACTGCCGATCGCACGCGGCTGAGCGGATACATCACTTCGGTGATCCTATTCCAGATCGTAGGGCCGGGCCTGGCAGTTGTGGCGCTGGACATCTGGGGGCCGGCGCTGTGGACGCGTCTCACGGCGAATACCATTCCGTTTTATCCTTACGTCCGCGTGATGCTCTGGGCCACCTACGTGGACCTACTCAGCCAGATACCCATCGCACTCTACCAGGCGCAGCAGCGCGCGCAAACAATTCGTGTACGTGCAGTACAGCCGCTTCCTGCTGGGGGTCGCGACCAGTGTGCTGTTCGTGATCGCCCTGCAACTGGGCGCGCTTGGCGTGCTGCTGAGTCAACTCGTCGCAGGCATACTGGTCACGGTTACGGTCCTCTACCTGGCAGGACGCACATGGTTCACCCGCCTCATCTCGTGGCACTATGTACGCGAGGCGCTCGGCTACGGCTTGCCGCTCGTGCCGCACGCGCTGGCCAGTTGGATCCTCCAGGCCGCGGATCGGCTGATCCTGGAGCGCCATGTCTCGCTGACCGAGCTCGGTTTATACAACTTCGGTTATACATTGGGCATGGCCATGCAGTTCCTGGTGGTCGGCATCAACCAGGCGTGGATGCCCCACTACTTCCGGCTGATGAAAGCGGATCCCGATGCCAGGAAAAAAGTCGTCCGGGTGGCTTCGATCTATGTCGCGCTGGTCGGCGGCGTCTGTTTGTTCGGCGTGCTTTTCGCGGGTGATATCATCCGCCTGTTGATGCCTGTCAGCTACCTGGGCGCAGAGCGCTACGTGCCTCCCGTGATGACCGGTTATCTGCTGCTAGGCTTCTATTACTTCGCCAGCGCACCGCTCTTCTTCTTGAAGAAAACCCGGCTCATCCCGCTGCTCACCGGAGCGGCTGCGGCAGTCAACATCTTGGGCAACATCTGGCTGGTGCCGGACTACGGCGCCATGGCGTCTGCGTGGATCACTATGCTCACTTACGGGCTGCTCTTTCTGCTGGCATACCTGGTCGGCCAACGCTACCAGCGGATCGCCTATCCACAGGCCAAGTACGGTTTTTTCATCGGTCTGATTCTCGTTGCGACGGTCGCCGCGACGCCGCTGGACACGATCGGCGGGCCTGGACTGGGCGCAAAAATGGCTCTGACCATAATCTACGCGGCCGCGGCCTATCTATTCCTGCTGCGACCACAGATGGTACATATACATGGATGAAATCGTCGGCCTGATCACCGCGCGCGGCGGCTCGAAAAGTATTCCGCGCAAAAACCTTATGCCGCTGGCAGGCAAGCCGCTGATCGCCTGGACGATCGAAGCCGCCCTGGCCAGCCGGCGCCTGAGTCGCGTGTTGGTGTCAACCGACGACGCGGAGATCGCGCAGGTCGCCGCATCGTGGGGCGTCGAGGCGCCCTTCACCCGGCCGGGCGAGTTGGCCCAGGACGCGACGCCGCACATCCTGGTCGTCGAGCATGCCATCCACTGGCTTGACGAGACACAGGGGGTGCGGCCGGAGTATGTGCTGTTGCTCCAGCCCACATCGCCCTTCCGCACGGCTGAAGACATCGACGCGGCTATCGCGTTGGCGGAAGCGCACGCGGCGATTGCCGTGGTGAGCGTCTGCGAGATGGGGCGACATCCGTACCTTGCCAAACGTATCCTAGCCGACGGCACGCTGGCTGACTTCATGACCACGGACATTGCGTACCTCAGGCGACAGGACTTGCCGCCGGCCTACGCCCTGAACGGCGCACTCTACCTGAACCGGCGCGAGTCGCTGCTGCGCGATCATACTTTCCTGCCGCCGGGAACCCTGGGATATGTCATGCCGGCCGAGCGATCACTGGACATGGATACGGCGTGGGATTTTCACCTGGCCGAACTCATCTTTCAGGACCGTCGATGAAGGATCGCTCGTTTTTCGAGATCGTGGACAACCCGGATCTCTTCGACTTCGGGCCGTTCAACCTGTTCAAAGTCTTTTACGCCCGCTATGTCTTTGGCCGCCAACTGGCAGGGGCGAACATGGCGTGGAAGCCCGTCGGACGGCCGCCGCTGCTGCGACTATTCGCCGCCCGGCTGCGCGCCCTGTTCAAGGGCAGCGCGACCGTTATCCATCTGGGGATCGCAAGCCGGCGGCAACCCCGGACCTTGTTCTATGGCGCGACCGGCCGGGTATCGCGCCAGGAGAGGACAACCTACGACCTGTACAATGCCCGCGTTGTGGAGCAACACGGGCGCGAGCACTTCGTGCTGGTCGAAGACCGCGACGATGGCACGGAGAAGACCTACCGCCCCGATTTCACCTTCAGCGATTTTGCCTTGATCATTCGATTGATGGCTGCGTTGATCCGGTTGCTGCACGGCCGGCGCTTGCAGCAATTCGCCAGCAGGGTAACCGCGGCCTATCCGGCACTCGGGTTCAGCCCGGCGGAAGCCAGCGATCTCGCGGCAACCTTCTGGGCGAACTACCTGGTAAATCGGCTGCTGGTGCGCTGGCTGGCTCCCGTCCGCGTGTTGATGATCTGTCATTACGGCCGCGAGCCATTCATTGCCGCATGCCAGCGCCTGGGCCGGCCGATCACGGAGCTGATGCACGGCGCCATCCCGGCCGGGCATCGCTTTTACAGCTATCCGTCCACGTACAGCCACCTGTTCGGGCGTGCGCTGTTCCCGAACAAAATCGCAGTCTACGGTGAATACTGGCGTCGGATCCTCCTGGCAGGCAATATGTTCCCGCCGGAATCGGTCGTAGTGGCAGGCTACTACCTGAAGGTGCCTCCCGAACTGCATGAACACGCTGAGCGCACCACCACGCACATCCTGATCTGCACGCAGCCGACTGTGCAAGGTGAGATGCTCGAATACATCGCTTTTCTGAAGTCTGCACTGGATCGCTCGGCTTGGGAGATCGTGATCAAGCCGCATCCGAATGAGGACGCCACGGCCTACCACAGCCTGTCAGAACCGGGGTTCGTCACAGTTTCCGAACGCATGACTTATGAGCTGCTGGCGGAGTGTGACATTCACATCAGCGCGTATTCCAGCGTACTTTACGAGGCTGTAGTGTACGGAACTGCCAACTACTCGCTCCGCGTTGAGCGTTACGCACGCTTGTGCGATGAGGTGGTGGGTAGCGGGGTCGCCTTGCCCTTGCAGCCCGACGAGCTGCCGAAGGCAGGTGCGAAGGTCATCGACGAAACGCGCTTCTACCTGGATGACTACCGCCCGGAAATCCTGTTCGGATGTTGAACAGCGGATCCAGAAACCAGCTATGCGGCGATAACTGAACGGCAAACGTCTCAATATGAATCGCACCGACTTCTATAGGATTGTGGATGACCCGGCAGTCTTCGACTTTCGCGAGTTCAATCTCGCGAAAGTTTTCCATACCTACTATTATTTTGGCCGCCGCGAATCAGCGCAAGGCGCAACCGCCACAACAACGGCGCCATCCGGCAAATGGGCGCATTTCGGCCAACGGCTGATCTCGTGGGTCAAGGGGCTGTTTGTCGTCGCACGTCTTGGGCTGGCCAGCCGGCCTCGGCCACGGATTCTGTATTATGGATCTGGCGGTCGTTTCGCGCGCGTCGACGCGACCCTTTATGACCTTTACAACGCCCGCATTGTGGCCGAACGGGGAAGAGAAGATTTCATCCTCATTGAGGACTCTCCCGATCAGGCCGCTAAAACATACCGCCCCGACTTTTACCTGGGCGACTTTGGGTTGCCCATCAGGGCGCTGGGCAAGTTATACCAGTACCTTTTCCAGAAACGGTCAGACCTGTTTAGCGCGCGCGTCACGAGCCGCTACCCTGATCTGGGTTTCAGCCGGAAGCAAGTTGCGGGCATTGTTTCTGCTTTCTATGCAAACTATACGGTAGATAGATTCCTGCTGGCGATTCTGCGCCCAAGCCAGGCCTTGCTGATCTGTCATTACGGCCGAGAGCCGTTCATCGCGGCGTGCAGGCGCCGAGGGATCCGGGTAACCGAACTTCAGCATGGCACGATTGCCGGCCACCCCTTCTACATCTATCCTGATTCCTACAGAAAGGTTTTCGAGCGGATTTTGCTCCCGGACAGAATTGCCGTATACGGCGAATACTGGCGGCGCCTGCTCATTTCGGACAACATCTTTCCGGAAAACACGGTCGTTGTGGGGGGTTACTACTTGCAGACGCCTCCTGTGTCGCGGAACACGGACTCACAGACCAGGACGGTGATTCTTCTAACAACACAGGGGATTTATTACCGGAATTGGATAGAATACATTCGGTTTCTGACCTCGCAACTTGATCCCGCTGGGTGGCGCATCCTCATCAAGCCGCACCCAAGTGAGAAGCTCGAAAGCTATCGTGACCTGGTCGTAGACGGTTTTGTAGAGCTGCCCGATCAGGGCACCTATGAACTTCTGTCGCAGTGTGATATCCACATATCGGTCACATCAACCGTGCTATTTGAGGCGGTCAGATATGGCGTTACAAACTACGTATTGTTCGTGCCCGAGGCGCAAGAGCGCTGCGCACAAATCGTCGCCACCCATGTGGCAAGACCCCTGGCAGCAAACCAACTACCAGAGGACTGCAAAACGGGATTGGTGGACCCCAGCTTCTACTTTGCCGACTTTGATCCGTCTGTGCTCTTTCCCGGAACGGTCAAAATGGCGATACCCCACGAGGTAAAATCCTGAACATGCCCGAATAGAACCAGTTTGCTGGAAAAAGCGACGTAGGACCCGGAAACACAGAAAATAAACCTGACAGGGAGATGACCAGAGATGCAGAACAGGGAAGTGGTCCCAAGGACAGATAAACCGAGGGTCGTGGCGATCCTCCAGGCGCGCATGGCGTCTACCCGATTGCCCGCCAAAGTATTGGCCGACATCATCGGCCAGC
>CAWJEL010000037.1:0-122652 GCA_963841825.1 uncultured Chloroflexia bacterium | reverse complement strand
CCTGAGTCAAAGAATTGGCTGCATAGGGAACAGAGGACAAGGGTTTATGGGCCGGGATTGTCCCTTTGCGCTGACCGGGATGTGATCAGCTTTTTTGCCGCCGCAGTGTACCACGCGCCCGGCTGTTCGGCAATACATACGTACCTTTTCGGGAACGGAGCAGCTATGATAAACTGGTGTCCGCATCTAACGAATCATAGAACCGTCGCTGATGCGGTGGCTGAAACATGGCTTGAAGCTGGAAATGCTGGTCCGATGGGGACGGAGACCACCAATGCCACTCTCACGTTTTATTCAGGCCGTGGACGCGCACGCCTGCGGCGAGCCGGGCCGGGTGATCGTCGGCGGGGTGCTCGATGTGCCCGGCGCGACGATGTATGACAAGATGTGCCACCTGCGCGCTCATGGCGACGGGTTGCGCAAGCTGATGCTGCGGGAACCGCGCGGCTATCCCGCGCTTTGCTGCAACGTGATCCTGCCACCGACCCGGCCTGAGGCGGACGCGGGCTTTGTGATCATGGAGCAGGTCGAGTATCCCGGCATGTCGGGCACCAACACGATCTGCGTGGCGACGGTGTTGCTGGAGACCGGCATGATCCCCATGATCGAGCCGGTCACCGAGTTGACGCTGGAGGCGCCCGCGGGCTTGATCCGCATTCGAGCGGATTGCACGGGCGGCAAAGTCAGGCAGGTGACTTTCCGCAACGTACCGGCGTTCGCCACGCACCTGGACGCGGTGATCGAGGTGCCACACTTAGGGCCGGTCACGGTGGACGTCGCTTACGGCGGCATGTTCTACGTCATTGCGGAAGCGAGCCAGTTCGGGTTATGCTTGACGCCGGATGAGGGCCGTGACATCGTGCGTATCAGCGAGATGGTGAAGGCCGCGGCCGCCGAACAATTGCCGGTGACGCATCCCGAGCAGCCCGGCTTCTCCGGCGTCACCATCGCCGAGCTGTCCGGGCCGCCGGCGCACCCGGATGCGCACGCCAAGAACGTGGTGACGGTCTCCACCGGTACGGTGGACTGGGACAAGCCAGCCACCTGGACCGGCGTGATCGACCGCTCGCCGTGTGGGACCGGCACCTGCGCCAGGATGGCGACGCTCCACGCCCGGGGGAAGCTGGGCCTCAACCAGGATTTCCGCCACGAGGGGATCCTGGGCACGCTTTTCACCGGCCGGCTGCTGGAGGAAACGAAGGTGGGGCCGTACACCGCGGTCGTGCCGACGATCAGCGGCCAGGCATGGATCACCGGCTTCGCCAGCTACGTGGTGGATCCGAGCGATCCGTTCCCCGAGGGGTATACCGTTGGAGATCTGTGGTAGGGATTTGCAGGCTAGACTCACCACGAAGACACAGAGACACAAAGGACCTCAAAGAGGTGCTTTGCTTCATAATCAAGGCTTTGTGTACTTGGTGTCTTCGTGACTTTGTGGTTGCGGTCTACTGTAAATTAGCACAAATCTGGAGTCAACCATGACCTTCAAAACGATCATCGAACCGTTCCGCATCAAATCCGTCGAGCCGATCCGGCAGACCACGCGGGCCGAGCGCGAAGTCGCGCTGGCCGCGGCCGGGTACAATCCGTTCCTCCTCAAGGCCGAGGATGTGCTTATCGACCTGCTGACCGACTCCGGCACCGGCGCAATGTCCTCGCAGCAGTGGGCGGGCATGATGCTGGGCGACGAATCGTATGCCGGCGCGCGCTCCTTCTACCGCTTCGAGGCGTCCGTCCAGGAGATCACCGGCCTGAAGCACGTCATCCCGACGCACCAGGGCCGGGCGGCCGAGCGCATCCTGTTCGGGACGGCGGTGAAGGCGGGCGACATCGTGCCGAACAACACGCACTTCGACACGACGCGCGCCAACGTCGAGGCGCGTGGCGCGACTGCACTGGATATCCCCTGCGCGGAAAGCGGGCAGCCCCAACTCGAAGCGCCGTTCAAGGGCAACATCGACCTGGACGCGCTGGAGAAGGTGCTGGCCGAGAACCCTGGCAGGGTGCCGCTGGCGATGATCACGGTGACCAACAACTCCGGCGGCGGTCAGCCGGTGAGCATGGCCAACATCCGCGCCGCGAGCGCGATCTGTCACCGCCACGGCGTGCCGTTCTTCATCGATGCCTGCCGCTTCGCCGAGAACGCCTGGTTCATCAAACTCCGCGAGGACGGCTACGCCGCCAAGACGCCGCTGGCGATCGCCCAGGAGATGTTCGGCTACGCCGACGGCTGCACGATGAGCGCTAAAAAGGATGGCATGGCGAACATCGGCGGCTTCCTGGCGCTCAACGACGAGTCCCTGGCGCGGCGCTGCAAGGATCTGCTGATTCTTACCGAGGGCTTTCCCACCTACGGCGGCCTGGCCGGCTACGATTTGGAAGCCATTGCCATCGGGCTCAAAGAGGCGCTGGACGAGGACTACCTGCGCTACCGCATCCGCTCGGTGGGTTACCTGGGCGACATCTGCATCGCCCATGAGATCCCCATCGTGCGGCCCACCGGCGGCCACGCGCTCTACCTGGACGCGAAAAGCCTGCTGCCGCATATCCCGTGGAACCAATACCCGGCGTGGGCCCTGGCGTTGGTGCTCTACCTCGAGGGCGGCGTGCGCTCGGTGCCGATCGACACGGTGATGTTCGGCCGCCAGCCCGACGGGAGCGAGAAGCCGGCGATGAACGAACTGGTGCGGCTGGCCTTCCCGCGCCGCGTCTACACCCAGAGCCATGTGGATTACCTGGCCGAGGTGCTGATCCTGGCCAAACAGCTCGCCCCGCGCATCCGCGGCGTCAGGATCGTCGAGGAACCGCCGGTCCTGCGCCACTTCTCCTCGCGGTTCGAGGCGGTAGCAGATCAGCTTGTGGTGGACTGAGCCAGGCGGATCGCGCACGTCGCCATCTGGGTGGAAGTACAGGGTTCCGTGCCGCGCGGTTGCCGTTCCCGATGACTCTGTGCTATACTGCGAATCGCCGCTGAGGTTGGGGCCCGTGTTCCCCCTCCTCAGCCTGATACGGCTTGCCTGCGATCAGATTCACCGGAGACGCTGTCAGGGGTGAGTCACCTGAGAGGTTCACAGCAATGCACAAGCGCACCTTTGCGGTGCTCTTGGGGGCTATATTTCTGCTCGCTCTGGCGTCGGTGGGGTGCTCGGTGGGTCAGCTTATCGCCCGTCAACCGCCCGCGGCCGCGACACCAACCCGCACACCACGTCCTACGTGGACGCCTGTACTGGGTGCGTTGATTGTGGCCACGCCGACGCTCGATTTGACGCGCTTTCCCGGTGTCGTAATGCCCACCGAGCCGCCGCCGACGCCGCAGATGCTGGTGCCCGGCGGTGATAGCCCCATTTTCGTGCCGCAACCGGCCCCTGGTGGACCGTCCGTGCAGACGGTGGTTGTCATCATTGTGACGGCAACCCCGGAACCGTTGCCGACGCCTACGCCTGGTCCGCCGACCGGTACACCGCCGCCTACCGAGACCCCGGGCCCGCCCACCGCCACGCCGACCGTCACAGGCACGCCGCTGCCACCGGTCGTGGTGACAGTCAAGACCGACAAGACCAACGTCCGCCAAGGTCCCGGCCCAGGTTATCCCCTGGTTGCGAAACTTGACACGGGCACGGAGATCACTGTGGTCGGTCGCAACCCAGGTGGCACCTGGTGGAAGGTTTGCTGTATCAACGGTGCTGACGTATGGATCGCTGACCAGGTAGTGACCGTCACAGGCCCGGTCTGGACAGTGCCGGAGGTAGCGAACATCCCGCCCCCTCCGCCGACAGCGGTTCCCTCGCCGACGCCATTGCCGACACCCACCTATTCCTGGCCGATGCAGTTGGTGGGTCTGCCTCAGGAGTATCCGCATGGGCAGAACTATTTTCGTGTGGATGGCGTCATCTACAACGGTGCGACGCCGTTGTGGGGCTATAAGTTGCGTATTCGCAACCTCACCACCGGTGAAACGTGGCTGAGCGATGGATCGCAGGCGAGTTGGCGCTGGGACGTGCTCCAGTATCCCACCGATGGCAAGCCATTTAATCCCAACACCGATTGCCAAACGCCGCGCCAGGGTGTGCTGTGTCAGAAGAGCAATGTGAAATGGGATAGTAACCTGGTGAGTATGCCGATGGGTGACGGCGTGTGGGAAGTGACAGCCACCGATGGTGCGGGCAATCCGCTGTCGCAGCCGGTACGCTTCAACACCAGCGCCACCAATTCCAAATGGTACCACGTCGTATTTAGAAGTAACCCATGAAACAGCCGTTGAGCCGTGATGGTATTCGACCGCGAGACAGGCGCGTTGTGCTGGTTGCGATCCTTTTCCTGGCGCTTGCCAGCCTGGCCTGTTCGGTAGGTGAAACGTTGGTGGGCCGGTCGCAGGTCGCGGTACCGACGCCGACGAAAACGCCGCGGCCGACGTTCACGCCGCTGCCTACCATGGCCGCGGGGCTCCCGTCGCCCACGCCGGGCGTGCGCGGCGTGTTGCCGCCTGGCGTCACCGTGCAACCGCCGAACGTGGAAGAATCACTCAACCCGATCGCCGGGAGCATGCCCATCTCGGGAACGCAAGGCTTTTCGGCCGAGGGAGCGGTTAGCATCGTCTTGTTCGCCACTGAGACGCCGCCTCCCAGCCCTACGCCCGAGCCGGCAGGGCCGACCCCGGAGCCGACCCAGGACGTGGAGACCAACCGACCGACGCGCGATCGGCGGTCCCCGGCCATTGCCGACACCTTACGTGATCGTCAAAGCGGCGACGATCAATGGCCGGCGTGGGCCGGGCGCGAGCTTTGAACGGATCGGCCAGGCCAAGCAGGGCGACGAGTTGATGATCATGGGGCGCACGCCGGACGGCGCCTGGTGGCAGGTGTGCTGTATGGCCAACCAGCCGGTGTGGGTTTCCGCCGACCTGGTGGAGGCAAAAGGCCCGATTGACACGACGCCAGTCATGACGCCTGCGCCCACACCGGTCCCGCCGCCGCCGCCGCGCCGCAGCCCACTGCGACGCCGGCGCCCACGCCCATGCCGCCGTTCGACATTGCGCGCGGCCCCGAGTTCCCGATCAAGCGCGATAGCGGAACTCATGACCATGTTGGTGCAGGTCTTCGAAGGGCCGTCTGACAATCAGCACCCGTTGGGGGGATACCAGTTGAAGGTCTTCCGGGATGGCGTCGATGTGACGCAGAACACTCTGATCATTCGACGATCGTGACTTCGATGCGACGCTGGCTGGCTGAGGGCGGGTTCAAGTACAACCTGAAGTTCGAGATGCCGAATGCCGGCGAGGCAGACTGGAAGATCTACCTGGCCCGGCCAGGTGGTTTCCGCATGTCGCCGATCAGCGAGTTCACGACCAAGGGCGATTCATACCGCAACCAGGTGGTCTATATCGCTTACAAGTTAGCGCGCTGAAGTCCAACGACACTCTGCAGAGAAGGAGAGACAAATCATGCGCTATCGAATCTGGGCAGTGATCGGTGTGATATTACTCACCGGTGCTCTGACAAGTTGCTCACCGACCCGTGTCGCACGCAGCCCGGCCGGCACGCCAATTCCGACTAAGACGCTGCGGCCGACCTTCACCAATACGCCGGCGCAACCGACGCTGACGCCCGCGCCGATCGTAGCACTTGCGACAGCCACACCCGAAGCGCCGACGGTTACGCCGGAGCCGACAGTGGCGCCGGAGCCAACGGCCCCGGCTGATACCCCGACGCCTGAAGTGTCCAGGTTAACGGCCAATGCTGTCGTCAACGTGCGCAGCGGCCCCGGCACCAACTATGCGCAGATCGGCCGGCTGCAGGCTGGGCAGTCCTTTGATATCACCGGCAAGAATCCGGCAGGTGACTGGTGGCAGTTCGACTTCAACGGCCGGACCGGCTGGGTGCTGGGTCAACTGGTGCGCGCCAGCGGCGGCGAGCGTGTGCAGGTGGCGGCAAACATCGCCCCCCCGCCAACGGCTGCCCCGCGGCCGACCGCACGACCGGTCGCCCAGGCAACAGCACGCCCACAGCCGCAGCCACCTGCTGCGGTCGCGAGCTACGCTTTCGCTGCCACGGGCACCGATCCGCGGCCCAACAGCAACCCGCTGATTTCCGTGTGGTGCCGTGCCTTCACCAGCGACCGGAAGGGCTACCTGGCCGGCACGCTACGCGTCATGCGTGACGGTGCCACCGTCGCCGAACAGCCCTTCAGCAATGTGGAGAACCGCGCTGACCCTGGCCTTGGCAGCGAGTACGTGTACAACGGCGGCTGCAAGGTCGAGCTGCCGGATATACCGGGCAACTATTCCGCCTTCCTGGTCCAGGGCAATACCCAGGTCTCGGACACGATCAACTTCGTCTCATCCGGTGACACGCGCATCTTCATCCTCACATGGATGCAAAAGTAGATACCGCCCAAGCTAACACCGCCGACGTGCAACCCAGGGGTGCGCGGAGACCAGGTTTCCCGCAATCTCTTAGAAGAGGTGCGGGACCTGGTTTCTTTGCGACCAGTGTCCTCCTTCTACTGATTCTTCTCAGTCTGGCTCTCCGTCTCACGCGACTATCCTTTCAGCCGCTCTGGTGGGATGAAGGCTACTCAGTCTGGTTTGCCACGCACCCCCTGGGGCAAATGGTCAGCCTGACCGCACAGGACATCCATCCGCCCCTCTACTACGCGCTGCTACACGGCTGGACGGCGCTCCTGGGAACGGGACCGACCGCGCTCCGGTTGCTGTCGGTCGTCATTGGCGTGCTGACGATTCCACTGCTCTATCTGGTGGCGCGCCGGCTGCTCGCCACCCGTGCCGCACTTCTGGCCACGTTTCTGCTGACGATCAATCCGCTACACGTCTATTACAGCCAGGAAGTACGGATGTATGGGCTGGTCGCGCTGTTGAGCGTGGGGATTCTGGCGGCGGCTTGGCGCGGCTTGACACGGCGACACGGGGACATGGACGGCCACTCTTCCCGGTCCATGGCGCCCCATCGCCTCTCACCTGTCGTCTACATCCTCCTCACCACCGCCGCGCTCTACACCCAATACTACGCCATCTTCCTGCCCATCGGCCTGACGATCTATGCGGCCTGGCGTTGGCGGCGGGACCTGCGGGCGCTGCTGTTCTGGCTCGGCGCGCAGGTGCTCGTGGCGGTGCTCTACCTGCCGTGGATGATCTACGCCGCGCCGAAGCTGGCGCCGTACATCAGCCAGAAGATCGTGGCGGATGCGGATCGACCGCTCGGCCTGTTTGTTTACTTCGGCCGCCATCTGTCTGCGTCTCTGGTCGGTCATCTGGAAGGGCCGCTCGCGCGCTGGTGGCCGGCCGCGCTCCTGCTGCTCGTTCCGATCGCCGTAGGATTGTGGTTGTATTCCACTCGATCCCGGAACGTAGGCCCACAGCGCGCGACAGCCAGTCCCACGGGGATGCTTCGCGGTACGCAGCACGTAACACGCAATACGCCGCGCGCCATTCCCATGCTCGCGACCGTCGTCCTCACCGCGCTCATCCTCGGCTGGCTGATTTCCTTACGTGCGCCGTTTTTCCCGGCGCGCGGCGAACGTTTGCTGATCCTGGCGCTGCCGCCGTTCGTTCTACTGGTTGCGGCCGGGCTGGATGCCCTCTGGATCCGCTGGCGCGCCGTCGGTCTCATCGCACTCGGCCTGATAGTGGCGGCTTCAGTCGCCAGTTTGGCCGCGTTTTATACTGTTCCACGCTATCCCGATGATGATTACCGCGCGCTGATCGCCCACACGGTCGAGCAAGGGCTGCCCGAGGATACGGTCTTCGCCGTTTACCCGTGGCAGGTGGGCTACTGGCGCAGCTACGGCGGCCTGGGCGGTCCGACCGCGCGCCTGAGCCCCGACCCTGAGTGGACGCCGGCGGTGGCTGCCGCGTTGGATGATGCATTGGTGCGCGGTCGGGTGTGGTTCCCTGCACATCTGGCCCTGGGCGCGATCCTGGAGACGCAGATCGAGGCGCACCTGGCCGATCGTGCCGTGCCTTTCGTCAACGCGTGGCATGGGCCGAACACCCGGCTCAGCGCGTGGGCGGCGGTGAAGGAGGAGAAAGCGGTGGCCGCGCCGGTCGTGCGCTTCACGCTACCAGGCTCGAACGGTGGGGCTGTCGAGCTGATCGGTGTAAATGCGATGGGTGAGCCGGTTCAGGCAGCCAATGTCGTGCTGCCGATTTCGTTACAATGGCGGGCGGACGCGTCGCCACCCGCCCTGGGCGTCAGCGTGAGGTTGACGGATGCGTTAGGGCAGATCTGGGCGCAGCACGATTATGAGCCGCTGGGGGCCGCGAATTGCAAACCGCAAACAGCAGGTTGCGCAGCCCAGGCGATAGCAGATGGCTGGCAAGCCACCGACCGCATCGGCCTGCTGATCCCCGCGGGGACGCCGCGGGGACGCTATACTGTCGCGCTGCTGGTTCATCCCAAAGCTAGCGAACGATCCCTGGATGCGAGCATTGCGGATGGCACATCGTTGGGGTCAGCGGCGCCGCTGTTCGAGCTGGATGTCGTGCCCGCGGAGCAACCGGTCGGTCCGGAGCGGCTGCCGATCGCAACTCGCCAGCAGGTCGACCTGGACGATGGCCTGCGCTTCCTGGGTTACAGCACGGATGATCAGCCCGCCGTCCCCGGTGAATTGCGCAAGGTGAGCCTGTTCTGGCAGGCGAGCGCTCAACCCGCGACCGATTACACGGCTTTCGTGCAGATGCTCGGTGAGGACGGCGCGCCGGTGGCGCTTTGGGAGGCGCCGCCCGGCGCGGGCTATCCGACGTTGCAGTGGGCGGACGGCACGTTGATGCGGACGCAGGCTGCCCTCCGCATCCCGGCCTCGGTGCCCGATGGCCGCTATCGGCTGATCGCCGGCCTGTTCCGCGCCGACGACAAGACGGTGCTGCGCACGGCGGCCGGCGCCGCTCAGATCCCTTTGGGCACGCTTTCGGTGCGCGGCCGGCCGCACGACATGACCCCGCCCCAGTCGCAGTATCCCGTGGATGCAATCTTCGGTCAAACCGCTCGGTTAACCGGTTATGATCTGCCCTCAGTCGAGACACAGCCTGGCGGCATGTTGGATCTCACGCTGCACTGGCAGGCGTTGACCTCACCCGACCGGGCCTATACCGTCTTTGTACATCTGCTGGACGAAGCGGGGAGCGTGAAAGGCTACGGTGACAGCGAACCGGGCGGCGGGGCCTATCCGACCACCGGCTGGCTCCCGGGTGAGTACCTGGCCGATACCCATACCGTGACCATCGCACCCGACGCGCCTCCCGGAACCTACCGGCTGGCGATCGGCCTGTACGATTCGGCCACGGGCGAGCGGCTCAGGACGTCCGATGGCGCCGATCAGGTGGTGCTGGAAACGCCGGTGGAGGTTAAGTAAGGTTGAGGTTGAGGCTGAGGTTGAGGTTGCGTTCAGTGGGCTTTCGAACAACGGCCACAGCTTCCCGGAGGGTCCGGATATGCTGTGGCCGCTGAGATGAACTTTGCTACGGAGTTCCCTTTCCGACAGCAGTGAGCTTGACAAGTTCACGGCTTAGGAGGGCGCAGTTGCAGCGATACCTGGCCGATCTCTTGTTGGGATTGGAATTGGCCCTCAGCCAGGGCGGATAATTCGCACATGGACAATTTTTCGCGCGATGTCAGCAACGGCGTGGGAATCCGTGCATCGCAGCGCCGTCCCACCCTCGGCCTGTTGGCCCACGGCGCGGGTGACCCGAACAGCCACACGGTGTGGGCGGGCGTCGCCAGCGTCGCGCAGGAGCGCGGCGTTAATCTGATCTGTTTTCCCGGTAAACCCCTCCGCTCTCCCCTGGAATTCGAGGCGCAGTCCAACGTCCTGTATGAGCTGGTGAGCGCCCAGAGAATCGATGGTCTGGTCATCTGGTCCGCCGGCCTGCCGCTCTTTGTCGACCGGTCGGAGATGAACGCCTTCTGCCAGCGTTTCAGGCCGCTGCCGATGGTCACCGCCGGCGTGCCGATCGAGGGTATCCCTGGCGTCACCGTCGATAACTACCGCGGGATGCGCGCGGTTGTGACCCACCTGGTGGAGGTCCACCGCCGCACCCGTATCGCGTTTATCCGCGGGCCTGAATATCATCAGGAGGCCGAGGAACGCTATCGTGCTTATTTGGATGTGCTGGCTGATTTCGGCATTCCGTTCGACCCCGGTTTGGTTGTGCAGAGCAACTTCAAAGAGAGCGGCGGTGCGGCCGCGGCCGAGCAACTCCTGCTCAACCGCCGGGATGGATTCGACGCGCTGGTGGCTGCCAGCGACAACATGGCGATCGGCGCGCTGCGCGTTCTCCAGGCCCATGGCGTGCGCGTCCCCGGAGACGTTGCAATCGCAGGGCTGAACGATGAGTCGCAAAGCCCATTCGTGACGCCCCCGCTCACCACCGGCCCGCTGCACTTCTACGAGCAGGCGCGCAGGGCGACCGAGATGCTGCTGGCCTTACTGGCCGGCGCCCCAGTCAACGGTCAGGTGGTCCTGCCCACCCAACTGTTGATCCGGCAATCGTGCGGCTGTCCCGATCCACTGGTGGTCCAGGCCGCGGCGGACGCGGGGGCGGCGAGCGCTGGACCACTGGTCGAAGTGTTGGCCGCTCGGCGCGAGCCCATCGTCGCAGAGATGATGCTGGCGACCGCGTCTGCGCCGACCGAGTCCGCCGCGCGCCTGGCCGCGCAGCTTCTGGAAGGCTTCGCCGCCGAGATCGCCGGTCGCGCGCCGGGCGCATTTCTCGAAGCCCTGGGTGACGGCCTGCGCCGCAGCGTGGCCACAGAGGAGCCGATTTCCTGGTGGCAGGGTGCGCTGTCTGCACTGCGCCGCGAGCTGCTCGCATGCGCGGGCGGGCCGGTCGAGCTGAGCCGCGCCGAGAACCTGTGGCAGCAGGCCCGTGTGATGATCGGGGAGACCGCGCAGCGCGTTCAGGCTTACCAGTTGCTCCAGGCCGAAGAACAAGCGCGCACGCTGGGCGCGATCAATCAGATGTTGAGCACCGCCATCGACCTGCCGGAGCTGACCGAAATCCTGGCCGAGGCGCTGCCGCAGCTCGGTATCCCCAGTTGCTACCTGGCGTTGTACGAAAACCCGGCTGAGCCCACGGGCTTCTGTAGGCTGATGGTGGCTTACGATCGGGAAGGTCGGATCGCTCTCGAAGCTGAGGGCCGCCGCTTCCCTGCCCTGCAGTTAGTGCCCGAAGGCTTACTGCGCGCGAAGCGCCGCCACAGCCTGGTGGTGGAGCCGCTCTACTTCCGGCAGGACCAACTGGGCTTCGTCCTGTTCGAGGCCGATCCGGGCCAGGAAGAGGTCTACGAGTTGCTGCGCGGGCAGATCAGCGGCGCGCTCAAGCGGACGCAACTGGTGGCGCGCAACATCGAGCTGTACAACGAGGCGGTGAAGGCGCGCGTGGCTGCCGAGGAGGGCCGCCGCCTGGCCGAGGAGGCCAATCAGCTCAAGAGCCGCTTCCTTGCCACCGTAAGTCACGAGCTGCGCACCCCACTCAGCCTGATCGTCGGCACCATCGAGATGATGCAGCGCGAAGAACAAATGCGCGAAGACCTGGAGCAGGCCGCCCCGCTGCCCGCAGGCCATCGACGCGACCTGGCAAGCATCCACTCCAGCGCGCAACACCTGGCCCGGCTGATCGCGGATGTACTCGACCTGGCAAGCAGCCAAGCAGGCGAACTGCGGCTCGTCAAGGAACCGCTGCGGTTGAGCGAAGTGCTGGCGGAGGTCGTCACCTTGGCTGAGCCGATGGCGCGCGAGCGGGGCCTGGCGTGGCAGACGGACATCCCCACTGAGTTGCCCAAAGTTCTGGGCGACCGGACGCGTTTGCAGCAGGTTGCCCTGAATCTGGTGAGCAATGCGATCAAATTTACCGAGCAAGGTTCCGTTTCTTTGTGGGTGGATGTCGGCAGGCGGAATGTGGTGGTCGCGGTTAGCGACACCGGCATGGGCATCCCGGTTGACGAGCAGGAGAGCATCTTCGACGAATTCCGGCAGTCGGATCGCTCTGCGCGGCGCGGCTACGGGGGCATGGGCCTGGGGCTGGCCATCAGCCGGCGGTTGGTGGAGCTCCACGGCGGGTACATCGGCTTGCTGTCATCGGGGACGGACGGGGCTGGCTCCACCTTCTACTTCACCCTGCCGATTATGGCATCGGCTGAAGCTGAGCCACAGTTGCCGATCGATCGCGGTCAGGTGGTGCTGCTGCTGACCGAGCGCGCCGGCGAGGCGGCCCGCTTGCGGGATCACCTGACCAGCCGCGGGTTCGCGGTGGAAATCCTGCCGATCAAGGGACAGGCGAACTGGCTGGCGCAAATCGTGATGTCGCCGCCGGGCGCGGTGATACTGGACTACGAGCCGGCCGCGGAACGCGGTTGGGAGTTGATGCAGCTTCTCAAGCTCAACCCGGCCACGCGCGAGATTCCCGTGTTGTTCTATACCATGTCGGAGGATCAGGACAGCGGGGCGGTGCTGGCGCTGGACTATCTCGCCAAGCCGGTTAACGACGAGGCATTGATGCGGGCGTTAGCGCGCCAGGGCATCGCCTGTGAGCCGGATCAGCAGAAAACCGTGCTGGTTGTAGATGATGAACCGTCTATTCTCGACCTGCATGCGCGCATCCTCCGTTCGCACGTGCCCAATTGCCGGGTGCTCAAGGCGCATAACGGCGTGGCCGCGCTGACGGTCATGGCTGAGACGCGGCCCGATCTGGTGTTGCTGGATCTGATGATGCCCGAGATGGATGGCTTCGGCGTGTTGCGGGCCATGCAGGAAAACGAGCGTGTGCGCGGGGTACCCGTGATCGTGCTCACCGCGCAGATTTTGACCCGAGAGGATATGGCGCGGCTGCAACAAGGCGTCGCCGCCGTGCTCAGCAAGGAGATCTTTACCCAGGCTGAAGTGCTGACCCAGGTGGCCGCGACCCTGGCGCACAGCAAGCGGCTCGGCAGCGAGACGCAGCGGGTGGTGCGCCAGGCCATGGCCTACATCCATGAACACTACGCCGAGCCGATCTCGCGCGAAGACCTGGCGGGACATCTCGCAATCAACGAGCGCTACCTGACCCGGTGTTTCCGCCAGGAGACCGGCGTCACCCCCATCGACTACCTGCTCCGCTACCGGGTCCGCCAGGCGCGCGTGTTGCTGGAGCAAGGTCACATGAGCGTCACCGAAGTCGCTATCGCCACCGGCTTCTCCGACAGCAGCTACTTCGGCCGCGTGTTTCAGCGGGAAGTGGGCGTCTCGCCCAGCGCCTATAAACGCGGCCAACGCCCCATTTAGACATAACAACGCACACCAAGACGCAAAGAGCGCCAAGGAAGAAAGGCTTTGCGTCTTGGCAGCTTTGCGTGAGCTTCTCTGGCACTTTCGGTTTCAGGACAATGCTGGCTGGTCGGGCGGCGCCGCGGGCAGGGTGATTGTGAATACGCTGCCCTGGCCGAGCTGGCTCTGCACGGTGATCGTGCCGCCCTGCGCCTCGACCAGTTCTTTGGCGATGGATAACCCTAGCCCGGCGCCGCGGCCGGTGCGCGAGGCCTGCCCGCGATAGAAACGCTCGAAGATGTGCGGCAGCGCCTCCGGCGCGATGCCGGGCCCGCTGTCGCGCACGCTGAACACGACCTGTGCGGCCGCGGCTAAGGCAGTCATGATAACTGGCGTCCCGGCGGGCGTGTGCACCAGCGCGTTGTCCACCAGGATCAGCAGCACTTGCTTGAGCGCGTCGCGATCGCCCTGCACCAGGACATCCGCCGGCGCTTCGCAGTGGATTTGCGTGTTCGGGGTCAGCAGCTTGGCCTGCCGGCACACGTCTTCGACGAGCGTTTGTACGGGGATCGGATTCGCTCGCAGCGTTTGCCCGGCATCGGCGCGCGCCAGCACCAGTAACTGATTGACCAAGCGGATCAGCCGGTCTACCTCTTCGGTCGTGTCCGCGACGATGTCGGCGTGCTCGCCGGCGTCGATGAGCGGCTCGCGGCGCAGCAGCTCGATGTTGCCGCGCACCGTGGTGAGGGGCGTGCGCAGCTCGTGCGAGGCGTCGGCCACGAAGCGCCGCTGCGAGTAGAGCGCGTCCTCGAGCTGGCGATACCCGGACTCCAGTTCGGCCAACATGGTGTTGAAGGTGACAGCGAGTTGGCCGACCTCGTCGGGGGGCCCCTTGTGCTCGACGCGGCGGCTGAAGTCGCGCTCCGCGCCGATGGCCTGCGCGGTCTGTGTGATGCGCTGGATGGGGCGGAGCGCGGCGCCCGCCAGCACCCAGCCGAGGGCAAACGCGGCCAGGATCGCCAGGCTGCTGCCCACGATCAGCACCAGCCGCAGGGCATTCAACGATTGTTGGGGCTGGGCGATCGGGAAGGCGACCTGCACGATGACGGTAACGCCGCTCTGGGTCGTGTGCGGGAGGCTGTAGATCAGCAGGGGTTCGTTGTCGACCTGCGCGGTTTCATACCAGCCCGATCCGCCCTGGACAGTCTCAAAACCCTGCACGCTCAAGGGCAGGGTGGTGCCGCTGAGGTCGGGGGTCTGCCCCATGACCGTGCCGGTGATGCTGCGCGTTTGGGTCCACCGGCCCGGCAGCGTGTTGCTGGATAGATCTGTGACGATCGGTTTGTCGGGCGGCGGTGAGACAGGGACCGGCGCGGTCTGGGACTGACCGGGCGGCGGGCCCGGGGCGTGTTCGGTGGCGCGCACAAAGCCAGCGACCTGGCCGACGAGATTGGTCTTGATGCTGTCGTAGGTGGCGCGCGTTTGGGACACGTAGAGGATGGTGCTGAACGCGATCAAGGTAAGCGCCAGGATCGCCGTGTAAAACAGGGTCAGGCGTAACCGGATGGACATGCTATTCCTCGCGCAGCACGTAGCCGACGCCGCGCACGGTCTGGATCAGGCGCGGCTCGCCGCCGGCCTCGGTCTTCTTGCGCAGGTAGCCGATGTACACTTCCAGCACGTTGTCCTCACCGCCGAAATCGTAGCCCCACACCTCCTGCAGGATCTGCTCGCGGCGGAGAACCTGGCGGGAATTGCGCAGCAGGTAGTACAGCAGATCGTATTCTTTAGCGGTCAGATTGAACGGGCGGTCGCCGCGCAGGGTCTCCCGCGTCACCGGGTCAAGGCACAGGTCGGCATAGCTCAGCGATTCATCCCTGGCGAGGACGGCGGGGCGGCGGAGCAGCGCGTGGATGCGCGCCAGCAGTTCGGCCGGCGCAAACGGTTTGACCAGATAGTCGTCTGCGCCGGTTTCCAACCCCTCGACACGGTTTTCGACCGCGTCGCCGCGCGGTGAGCATCAGGACGAGCGTCTTGTCGCCCGCCGCCCGCAGGTGTTCCAGCACACCGATGCCATCCAGCCCCGGCATCAGCCAGTCGAGCACGACGACATCCGGCCGGTGCGCCTGCACCTCGCCCAACGCCTCGGTGCCGTTGGTGGCGCTGAACACGTGGAAGCCCTCGTACGCCAGCGTGCGCCGCAGCATCGTCAGGAGTTTGGGATCATCGTCTACGATCAGAACGGTTGCCATCTCACATTCACCACAGCCCGGTTTTCTGTGATTATACCATCTTCCGGCTGAGATGAAGTTGAGCCGTACCTGTGCGGATGCTGAGAAAGGCCGTCGGTTTCATTTCTCCGGTATCTGCTTGAGCGTCTCGATCAGGAAGTCGTTCAGCTTCTTGACGCTGGAGACCTGCATCCGCTCGTTGGGCGTATGCACGTCCTGGAGGGTCGGCCCGATCGAGATGGCGTCCATGCCGGGGTACTTGCTGACGATCGTCCCGCATTCCAGCCCAGCGTGGACGGCGGTGACTTCTGGGTCCTGTCCGTACATCTGTTTGTACACGTCTTGCATCAGGAGCAGGATCGGCGAGTCGGGGTCGGGATTCCAGCCGGGGTAGCGCCCGCTGAAGGCCACCTCGACACCGGCCAGGTCCCATACGCTGGCGATCATTTGATTGATGTCATCCAACTCCGTGTCCACCGAGCTGCGCGGGTTGCAGGTGACCGTCAACTGCCCGTCCGCGGCTTTGACGATCCCCATGTTCGTGGAGGTCTCGACCAGATCGGGGACTGAATCGCTCATGCGGATAACGCCCTGCGGCGTGCCGTAGAGGACATCCAGCAGCGCCTCTTGCACAGTTTCTTCCATGACCTTGGCCGGGAGCGCGGCCGGTGCCGCCGCTACTTTCAGGTTAGGTTCCACCGCGGCCAGCTCGCTCTGGACGATCCCCTCGTATTGCTGGACATATTCCAGGAAGGCGTCGCCCTGATCGCTCGGCACGACGATGAGCGCCGATGCCGACGTGGGGATGGCATTGGCTGCGGTCCCGCCTGCGATCTGCGCCAACCGCACGCCGAATTGCGCAGCAGCCGGGCTCAACAGGCGGACGAGCAACTTGGTGGCGTGACCGCGACCCTTGTCGATGTCCACACCGGAGTGGCCGCCCCGGAGCCCGCTGACCGTCACGGTGTACGCCGCAGTGGCCGGTGGTGTCTCGATTTCGGTGTAGCTGGTGTCAACATTGCCGTAGTCACCCCCCGCGCTGCCGATGTCGAAAGACCCTTCGGTTTCCCAATCCAGGTTGATCAGGGTGTCGCCCTGCAGCACGCCCGGTTGCAGGCCCAACGCGCCGTCCATCCCATCTTCCTCGTCCACGGTGAACAGTGCCTCGATGGGGCCCAGAGCGAGCGTTTTCGATTGCAGGATGGCCATCGCGATGGCGACACCGCTGCCGTCGTCCGCGCCCAGGGTCGTGCCGTTGGCCTTCACCCAGTCGCCCTCTACGTAGGCGTCGATCGGGTCGATGAGGAAATCGTGGGTGCTGTCGGGCGTCTTTTGCGGCACCATATCCATGTGCGCCTGCAGGATAACGCCGTGGCGCTTTTCCATGCCCGGGCTGGCCGGCTTGCGGATCAGCACGTTGCCCACATCGTCCACGATGGTTTCGAGGCCCAGGTCGTGACCGAACTGCGCCAGGAAGTCCCGCACCTGCTCCTCGTGATGCGAAGGTCGCGGGATCTGGGTCAGGTCGTAGAAGTTCTGCCACACGTCCTGCGGATCCATGCCGGCGACCGCATCTTTGAGCGGCACCGTTGCTACCGCACCAGCCGCCGGAGCCGTGGTCGCGGCCGGCGCGACAGTCGCAACCGGTTCGGTGCGATCGCATCGCACTTGCCGTTGTAGTAGTCCCAGGCGTCGCACTGCCCGCCATTCTTGAAGGTGCAAGTACCCTGCTCGTCATCCTGATCGCTGTTGCCGGTGATGGCGTAGGTCCCGCCCGTGATCGCGCAATACTGGGCGGCGGGCGTGATGTAACCGGTGACTTTGAGGCCGCCGACCGGGCAGTCGCCGCGCAGCAACGCCCATTCCTCGCATTGCAGATTATCCGAGAAGGTGCAGATGCCATATTGCCCGCCGTCGCCGCGTTCCACGATGGAGAGCGTACCGCCCTGCTCCACGCAGTTCACCGACGCGGGGTTGGCCATGCCCATCGTAGCGGCTGCCTCACCTTGCGGAGCCTCCACACCGCAGTTGAGGGTCACGGTGTAATTCTCTTGCGCCGGCGTCACCTGGCAGGCCGAAACCGGCTGATCCGTCGGGCAGTCGGCGGACGCGTCCGGCTGCCACCCGGCGCCGGCCCAGCAGATCTGGTCCCCCTTGCGGTACCCCTGATCAATGGCGTTCGGGCCGCCGGCCGCCAGCATGGGATCCGCCGTCCAGCCCTCATCTTCCAACATGCTGCCCAGCGTCTTCACCACCCCATCCGGACTCTCGAACTGTTCGCCGGTGCCCGTGACCGTCGCCTGGCAGCCGGTGCCGGTTGCGCCGCTGACAGGATCGCTGATGAGCGCGTCGGACTGCGTCGCAGCCATCACATCCAACGCGTGAGCCATGGCCTGCGCTTGCCCGTTGCAGACCTCCGCGGGCAGCGGCTGGATGGTCGCTCCCGCGGCCGGTGTTTCGGTCGATGAGACGGCAGCCCCACCAGGGACGCACTCGCCCCGGAAGAAAGCCCACTCCTCGCACTCGGAGCCATCAGCGAAAAGGCAGTAGCCGACCTGGCCACCGGTCTCATCGCGGATTTCGAGCGTGCCCCCCTGCTTGACGCAGTTCTGCGAGGCAGGGTTGGCGATCTGTGCGGGTGTCGGCTGCGTTTCAGATGGCGGCGCCGCAGGAGCCGGCGCCGGGACACAGGCCCCCAGCAAGAGGACCACCAGGGACAGCGTGATCAAGGTTGCGCTATGAAATTTCATTTTACCCCCTTGCGAAACTTACGGTCGCAGCTTTCGCCCCGCCCTGCCCAGAGCGTGCGGGTTAGATCGGCTTGTGTGAGCGCGGTCTCGTACTCCTCGTGTTGATTTAGCCGCTGGTCTGTTGCTTTGATGGGTACTTCTGGTACGTCGCCTTGTGTGCGAACCAGGGATCACTGAACAGATTGTCCATGAAGGTCTGCCGGCCGTAGTAGCTGTACCGCTCTTTGGGATCCAGGTATAGATTGTAGAGTCGGGCGTTCTTGTAATTCTCAAGCGTCGTTCCACCCCCGGGGTTGACCACATCCCAGGCATCGTCGGACATCCCTGCCATCATGAACTTGTACTCAGCCACCCTGAGCGCGCTGAAAACATCCTGCAGCCAGTAGTAGACGTATTTCCGGTTCGATAGGCCGCCGTCCGCCAGCAGGAAAGAGGTCTGGTCGATGCTGTCGAGATACTTGTCCTGGGGCGGCCGATATGCGACGCCAGCGAGCGCAAGCGAGGTGAGGAACAGGTCTGAAAGATCGAACAGGCCGTCACTCTGCTGGCCGGGTGTAATCATGTCCTTCCAGTAGGCGATGCCGGGGACGCGCATGCCGCCCTCCCAGGTGGTGGCAATGGCGCCGCGGAACGGTGACCAACCGGCGTCCGGCCAGGGTTCGATCATCGGGCCGTTATCCGAGGTGATGAAGATCAGCGTGTTTTCGAGCTGCCCCGTATCCTCCAGCGCCTTAACCAGTTGGCCGACGATGTCATCCAGCTCGACAAGACAGTCCTTGTAGGGATACTTCGCCGGTGACTTTCCTTTGTACTTAGGGTTGGGGTAGTTCTTAACATGCAGGCCGCGCGTGCAGTGGTACAAGAAAAACGGCTGGTCGCTGTCGGCCATCTTCTTGATGAAATCCTCCGAGTAGGCCGCGAACTTTTCGTCGAGCAGGGCGCTAAGCTCGATGGTGATCTGTTCGAGGTTCTCGATCTCCTCGCCCTTGACGCCGTGAACGATATGGTCGTTGAAGGGCACCTCCTTGACCAGGGCTTGCCGCTCAGGGCTCAAAGCGAACTCGGGCGCGAACTCCTCGTCCTGCCAGTCGGTATACAGGCCGGACCAGCCGAGAAAGCCGTAGAAATCATCGAAGCCCACATGGTGCGGCTGCGATTCCTCGTTTTCACCGCAGTGCCACTTGCCGACCGCTTGGGTGAAGTAGCCGGCCTCGCTCATGAGCTGAGCGATGGTTGTCTCATTTCCCAGGCCGCCCGGCTCGCCCGCGAAACTGGGCCGTAGTTGACCGTGGCGCATAGGCAGGCGTCCTGTGAGTAGCGTGCAGCGCGTGGGCGTACACGAAGGCTGCGAGTAGGTCGACAGGAGGTGCAGACCCTCGCGTCCCAGGCGATCCATGTTGGGCGTGGGCGCGCCGGATAGCAAGCCGCCGCCATTGATACCGAGGTCGCCATAGCCTGCGTTGTCCATGAGGAAAACCAGGATGTTCGGTTTCTTGCCGGTTTTCTTCTCGAGGCCGGCCAATTTTTGCCTGGCCGCGGCCAGTTGTTCTTCGTGCAGGATCACCGGCTCCATGTTGGGGGCGATTTGCGTCGTATGGGCGGCAAGCGGGTCGGTGCTTTCGTCGTTCTGCAAACGCGCCAACAGCGCGGATGCCATCTCGCGCGGCAGGGGCGCCGCGGTGCTTTTGGTGGCAACTTTGGCCGCTGCCGGCGCTGGCCGAGCCATGCCGCTCAACCCGGCGAGCGCCGTTCCCGCGCCCACCCCCTTGAAAAAGTCGCGTCGTGTGAGTTTCATGTTTTTCTCCTGTGCCAGTTGGCCGATATGCCGTGTTGCCGGGCCGCTCGGCACACTGAACGGCCGGGCAACACGGTGGACGTCCGTTACCTGGCAAATCCATCCTGCTTCGGCGGGTACTTCGCCTAACTCGATAGTATGCGACTTCGTCGCCGAGCTATTGGTTCGCCATCAGCCGGTTGGTGATGTTCTCCGATGGCTCGTAGTAGGCCAGCGCATCCTTGGCGACTTCGACCTTCACCGAGTGGATCTTGCCGCTGAAGTCGTTGTCGCCCATCGCGTAGTCTTTGCTGACCGGTGTGGCCGGGTCGCGGCCGACGTCCAACGTCTCATCGAATGAGAACGTGAAGGGGACGGTCTTCTCAATGTGGGCCTCGCCAACCTTCTTGTTGCCCACGTACAGGGCGCCCGTGCCGCCCGTACCCGTTTCGGTGCCGCCTTCGTAAGTGAACTTGTATTGGACGGTCACCCGGCCCGCGGGCAACGGCTCAGTCGCGACGACCGGGTACTCGGTGATCCCTATGTAGTTGTGACAGTACTTCAGCACCCCGTCCTTCATGTACAGTGTCCAGCCGCCGAAGCGGCCGCCCTGGGCCACAATCACGCCGTTGGCCTTGGCCGACACCTCAATGTCGGCGGTGATCGTGTGTGACTTATTCTTCACGTTGGGGACGGTGTTCTCCATCAGTTGGCCCATACCGGAGTAGAACGTCATCGAGGTGCGCCCGGCAAGCAGGTCGGGTCGCCCGGCAATCTCCGGGTTGGTGAGCTCGGTGCGGCGGTCGTCCAGCGGAAAGACGTTGTACCGAGCGGCCTCCACCATGAAGAGATCCTTGAGCTCGGCCAGCTTGTCCGGGTACTTGTCCGCCACGTTTACGGCCTGGCTCCAATCCGAGCTGCCGTCGTACAGCTCCCAAATGTCGTCCTCCCAGGCGTGCGGAGTTCCCATGAACGGGCTGCTGTGGATGGTGATTGCGCTCCAGCCCTGGTGGTAAATGCCCCGGTTGCCGAACATCTCGAAATACTGGGTGTCGTGGCGGTCAGCCGCCTTGGCGTCTTCAAAGGTGTAGGCCATGCTGACACCCTCGATCGGCTTCTGGGTCACGCCATGCACCTGCACCGGCTGGGGCAGACCGGCAGCCTCCAGGATGGTGGGGGTGACGTCGATCACGTGATGGAACTGGTTGCGCACCTGATTTTTGGCCTTGATGCCCTTGGGCCAGCGCACGGCCATGCCGGTGCGCGTGCCGCCCCAATGCGAGGCCACCTGCTTAGTCCATTGGTAGGGACAGTCCATGGCGTGGGCCCAACCGACCGGGTAGTGGTTATAAGCTGCGACCGTGCCGAGGTCATCATAGTGAGCCAAGATGTTCTCGACCGTATCTTTCACATAGTTGATCGTGAGCATTTCGTTGTAAGTGCCGGTTACTCGGCCCTCGGCGCTGGCGCCATTGTCGCCGGCCAT
Organism: uncultured Chloroflexia bacterium; assembly: GCA_963841825.1. Classification (GTDB taxonomy): domain Bacteria; phylum Chloroflexota; class Anaerolineae; order CG2-30-64-16; family CG2-30-64-16; genus CAWJEL01. Next base: position 101,157 of record CAWJEL010000037.1, on the reverse strand, counting down.
GTAAAAGACGAGGGTATTATCCAGCACGCCCATCGACTCCAGCGTGTCCAGGAAGCGGCCCGCGTGGTAATCGGTGTGCTCGGCGAAGCCGGCATAGATCTCCATCAGCCGCGTGGCCACTTTCTTCTCGTCGTCATTGAGATCGTCCCAGGCCGGGATCCCCTCCGAACGGACGGTCAGTTCGCAATCCTGTGGCACGACGCCCAGTTTCTTCTGGTTCGCCAGCGTCGTCTCGCGCAGCGCGTCCCACCCTATGTCGAACTTGCCGGCGTACTTGTCGCTGAACTCCGTCGGCACGTGATGGGGCGCGTGCGTGGCGCCAAACGATAGATACACGAAGAATGGTTTGTCGGGGGTGAGCGTCTGCTGCGCCTGGACCCAGGCGATGGCATGGTTCACCAGGTCGGGCGTCAGGTGATACTCCGGGTCGGCCGGCGGCTCGACCGGTTTAGTGCCGGAGTAGAGGGTCGGCGCCCACTGGTTGGTCTCGGCGCCCACAAAACCGTAGAACTCCTCAAAGCCCTCACCCGTCGGCCAGCGATCAAACGGCCCTGAAGTGCTCACCTCCCACACCGGCGTCTGGTGCATCTTGCCATACGCGGAAGTACTGTAGCCGTTCAGCCGCAGCGTCTCGGCGATGGTGGCCGCGGTGTTGGGGCGGATAGAATTGTAGCCGGGCGCAGTGGTCGCCGTCTCCGTGATGCTGCCCATTCCGACGGAATGATGGTTGCGCCCGGTGAGCAGCGCCTGGCGCGTCGGCGAGCAGAGCGCGGTTGTGTGGAAGCGGTTGTACCTCAGGCCCTCGTTTGCCACCCGCTCCAGGGTGGGCATATTGATGGGCCCGCCGAAGGCGCTGGTCGCGCCGAAGCCCATGTCGTCGATCAGGATGATGACCACGTTCGGCGCGCCCTCCGGCGGGCGCAGTGGTGGCGCCGGTTGGGGTTCCACATCTTTACCGTACAGGGCGGATGGATATGGCTGCGGTATGTCAGGGATGGGCAGGATCTCGCGTCCGCCCGGCCTGGCGGGCGCCGCCTGCGCCTGACCGCCCGCCAGGCCGCTCAGCCCGACGAGCGCCGTACCGGCGCCTACCCCCTTGAAAAAGTCGCGTCGCGTGAGTTTCATGATTTGCTCCTATGTCAATTTGGGTGTGATGAATTCTGGTTTCCCAGACAGGCCGCGAAATAGTCAACGCTGGCAGACAAGGCGGCCACCAGCCCGTCGCCTTTGAAGCTGTGGCTCAGGTTCGGCAGCGGGACGAAGTCGAACAACTTGTCGTTCGCCTCCAGCGCCTGGATGAAGTTCACCGTGTTCTGCAGGTGTACGTTGGTGTCGGCCAGGCCGTGGATCAACAGCGGCCGCGCTTGAAGCTGGTCCGCCAGGTCAATCAGGTTCGTGGCGGCATAGCCCGCTGGGTTCACCTCCGGAGTGCGCATGTACCGTTCGGTGTAGATCGTGTCGTAGTAACGCCAGTCGGTGGGCGCGGCGCCGGCCACGCCACAGCGGAAGACGTTCGGCGCGTGGAGCAGCGCGTACAGCGTCATGTACCCGCCGAACGACTTGCCATCCGTGCCGATGCGGCTCGCATCCACGTACGGCAGCGTTTTCAGGTACTCGATGCCGGCCAGTTGGTCGTCCAAGGCGGCCTTGCCCAACTCGCCGAAGATCGGCGCCTCGAAGGCGTGCCCGCGGCCGAAGCTGCCCCGATTGTCCAGCCGCCACACCAGGAACCCTGCCTGCGTGTAGAGCACGTCCCGCTCGATGATGTTGAAGATATTGGTCGTGCCGTAGCGGTTCGAAACCATCTGCAGGCCGGGGCCGCCGTACCAGTGCATCACCACCGGGTATTTGCGCGCCGGGTCGAAGTTCGCTGGTTTGACGAGCTGAGCGTACAGGTCGGTACCGTCGTGGGCCTTGACGGTGACGAACTCGCGCGTGAGCTGGGGCAGGTCCAGGCTTGGTCCGGCGGCCTCGTCCAACGTCTCCGCACCGCTGCCATCGGTCTTTACGATCCGCGTGATCGGCGGCGTGGCGACGTCGGAGTATTGGTCCACCAGGTACTTGCCGTCGCCCGACAGCGCGGAGAGGTGGAATCCCGGCTGCTGCGAGACTTGCTCAAGCTGGCCGGTGGCGATGTTGACGCGCTCGATCTGGCGCTCCAACGGGCTGCTTCGGGTGGTGGTGAAGTAGGCCCAGTTCCCTGCCGGATCGACGTGAACGGGCCGGCCCGGCGTGAGCAGGTTATACGCCGAGGAGTCGATCATCCAGTCGCCCTGGGTCAGTTGCTTAACCAGCGTGCCGTCCTGCGCGTAGAGGTAGAGGTGCATGAAGCCGTCACGCTCGGAGATCCAGAGGAACTGCCCAGCGCCACTGGCGCCGTCGCCGATGGACTTATCCTGAGCTTGCTGAAGGAAGACGGGAGCCACATAGCGATCTTCGTTGATCCAGTCGGGGGCGGTTTCCTTGATCAAGGTCCGCAGTTCGCCGCTCTGCGGGGTCCACATGTTCAGCGTCAGCTCGGTGTGATCCCGGTTCACCGTAATGAAGAGCGCGTGGTTGGAGTCCGGCGTCCAGGTGAAGAACGGGCAGCACGTATTCGGCGCCGGCGGGCAGCGGGACCTCCAGCGGCGGCGCTGTTGCCCCCTGGGCTTGCGCGTGAAGGGTGGCTACCGGGTTCGGCGTCCCCACCGTCGGATAGCGGGTGTAGCTGACAGTTGCCGGCACAGGACGATAATCGGTCACCGGGTCATTGTGGACGGCGCTTTCGTCGAGGCGCAGGTAGATCAGCCAGACGCCGTCGGGCGACCAGGCGTAGGCCGGCTGGGCTGCGCGCGTGGCGAGTTCCTCGTTGTAGACCCAGTCGAGCGCCCCGTTGAAGACAGTCTCGCCGCCGTCCGTCGTGAGGCGTTGGACCTGGCCGTCCGCGATGCCGACTACGTACAGGTCATTGTCCTGCACGTACGAGATACGTGTGCCGTCGGGCGTAAACATCTGGCCGGTGACGTTGCCGGTATTCTCGACAAGCGACGTCAGCTTACCCGTGCTCAGATCGAGCAGCCACAGCGCCGTGTCGCCGGTCAGGAGCAATCTGTCACCCTGTGGCGACCACTGCGCTGAGGTCACATCGATGTTGTCGGGGCTCTTGGAAGGATCCAGGAGCACTTTTGTGTCCCCGGTCGCTGCATCGTAGAGCCACAGCATATCCTGCCCATCCTGCGGTTCCACGAATGCCAGTTCGGCCCCTATAGGGCTCCAGTTGATGCTTGACGGGCTGGGTCCCGACCAGGGCGTTCGACGCGGTGAGCATCGCGTGCGGTCAGACCGCCGGCGTTCTGCGCAGGCAGTGCGGACTCCGATACGGGCGAGGCTGACGAGACGGCTGTTGCTGCCGGCGCGGCGGGCATCACCGGAGCAGAGACGCACGCCGCAGCCAGGAATGGAACAAGAAACAGGCTGAAGAGGACACGTGTTTTCACGGTGAACTCCTTATTTACCAGCAGGCGCATCCCGCTGAGACCGTTGCGAGCTGACGCCAGCTCATGAAACCAACTCGATCTCGCTCGGTCGCCAGGTCTTGTCGAAGAACGGCTCGAGCGGGCCGTAGAGGCGCAGCAGCACGAACCAGCCCCGGCCGGGGATGGTCTGGATCCAGTTGCCGCGCGCCACGCTGTTCGGCTGCTCTGGCACCTGTCAACTCCACGGATGCCAGCCGAAGGGCGTGACCGGTTCAACGCAGTATCAGGGGAAGCCACGATCGATTGGGCATCTCGGTCTCGAGCTGCAGCGGGATGAAGACGGGGATTCAGCGTAAGCCCCGGCGCTGGACCCCGCTGCGAGCCCGGGAGGAGATAGTTGCGCACCGAAAGGACGAGCATCGTGCAACGTCAGATCCGCCGGGTCGGTAACAGTCCGGGAGCTGATCGCCGATCGAGTAGCAGTGACTCCCTTCCGTCAGAGCCTCGAGACCCGTACAGTCCCGGGCGAAATACTGCAGGAAGAACCGATCGTGATTGGGCACACCGTAACCGTCGGCGGTCCTCGCCAGCGTATCGTCATCGATGTTGTCGAAGCCGAGCTGGGTCACACTCGAATTGAGGCCCAGGCCTACATAGGTGGCGTTGCCGGTCTGGGTCCCCAGGGCGCCGACCACGGCGTAGACCCGGTCATCAGGCAGCCACAGCCTCTTGCTCATGAAGTAAGCCGTGTCCTCCGTGGGGGCAAGGCAGTTCATCCCGACCTGCACGCACGCGGGCCCGGTCAAGGACAGTTGGGATGCTCTCATAGTTCAATAACGGCCCGTAAGGTCGCAGGGCTGATCCCATCTGCTGCAGATGGCCTTCGCCAGCGTGATGAGGTCGGGCGTCAGGCCGATTTCGGGCGGCGTGGCGCCGGACCGGGCCTCGAACTCGACCCACGGGTAGGGCTGCGGTTGGTGGGCCGGCCGCGTGTCTCGGATGCGCAGGACGACGAGGGGCAGGCGTTCTCGCCACGTATTCGAGCGGGTGCCGTCCGCACCGCCGTCGTCAGGCATTGCATACCGAATCACGGTCACGAAATCATCCGACCCCTCATCGAGCCCGATCGCCATATCTGTGTCTCCGAGCATGGAAGGGATCTGCTCGGTGAAGACATCGTTGTCCGCGATGCCAAGCCGGACGAGGGCTTGCCGAACCGTGCGGTCCATCGTCTTGTCCGGCGTAATGACGAAGGTGCGCACCTGGTCCCAGACGACGCTCGACCGGTTCTCGATCACCACATTGTTGATGGGGTCGCTCAAGTCTGCGAAGAGCTGCAGGCGCTCATCGTTCTTGGGCAGCTTGGTGAAGAACGTGTGGAGCAGGGCGGGGACTTTATCCCTCACGAACAGGTACTGATCGCTGGTCTCATCCCACTCGCCCGGGCGCGAGAGCAGATAGGTCTGCAGGCCGAAATAGCGAGCCGGCGGGGGAAGCTGGGCGAGGATCACGATCGCCTCGCGCGGGTCGAGGCGGTAGGAAGCGTTGTAGCCCTCCACCGTGGGTCCGACCATGCCGGCGGTCGCGGGATCCACCCACTCGTCCGGCCAGGGAGGCACGATGGGCAGCACGTACGGGGCAGCGGGGTTGTTGCCCAAACAGGAGTGCAGCACCTCGTAGGAGTACGGGCAATCGTCTTTGGTATACAGCTTGAAGTAGCCGCGGCCGACCTCGTAGCCCTGCTGCTTGAGGCCGTCCGCGAGATGACGGGCCGTGCTTTCCACCCCTACGGGCGCCTTGTTCTCCGGCATCGCGCTGTCGGCGGATGCGGGAGCCGCCAGCGCCGGGCACAACATCGCCAAGACGATCAACAGGAAAAGCAGGCAATAGTCAAAGAATCTTCGCTTGCGGAAAAGTTGCGTGTTCATGGAATGCCTCCTTAGTTTCCTTCAGGTTCCTAGTCCTCTCCGACTGCCGATGAGTTGGCAACGCCGATGATTGCAGGCTCACTTTGGGCGAACCGGGCGCTCATATCGTCGGGATCAGCCATGAGATCCGCAAGAAAAGCAAACAGGTCTTTTGCATCACCGAAGGCCAGGCGTTCACCGGTGTGCGGATTTTCCAACGACGCGCGCCAGATCGTCTTACCGTCGCGACTGCCTGCCTGCCACAGGCGCAGCATGTACGATAGATAGGTTGCAGATCTGTCGTTCTCGTTGCTCATGAAAATTGTCCTCCTCTGAGAGGATCTGAGTCCGCGCCAGTACATCACACCCGCGTGGCGAAAACGTGGCCTGGCATCGCTGAACTGGCGTACCTTCGCGCTCACATTGCCTGAGGCTCGCGAATGTGATATAAACAGGTCGGGCGCCACCGCCGGCGTTACCTCTGTGCGGAGGGCATCTTGTCACGTCTCACCCTCTCATTTCTCGGGTGTTTCCACGTCTGCCTGGATGATCGTCCGGTGACGGACTTCAAGTCCGATAAGGTGCGCGCACTTCTGGCCTATCTGGCCGTCGAGGCCGACCGTCCACATCGGCGCGAGGCATTGGCAGGGCTGCTGTGGCCTGATTGGCCTGATCGCGACGCCCTCAGCAACCTGCGCTACGCCCTCGCCAGTCTACGCCGCACCATCGGCGACCACAGCGCAGCGCCGTCCTTTCTGCTGATCACGCCCCACACGATCCAATTCAACCGCGCCAGTGACAGCCGGCTTGATGTCGTGGAATTTGAGCGACAGATAGCCGGCGCGGCCCAGAAGTCATCGGCCATCGACCTTTCGCCATCTGCCGTCGGTCAATTGCAATCTGCGATATCGCTGTACCGCGGCGGCTTCCTGGCAGGCTTCTCGGTGGGGGGCGCGGCGCTTTTCGAAGAGTGGGCTTTGCTGCGGCGCGAGCAGATCGGCCAGCAGGTGATGTCCGTGCTCGGCAGCCTGGCGGCGTATCACGAAGCACGCGGCGAGCATCAGGCGGCTCAGGCCTACGCCCGCCAGCAGGTCGCGCTGGAACCGTGGAGCGAGGAGTCCCACCGGACCCTGATGCGTGTGCTGGCTTTGGACGGACAGCGCAGCGCGGCTTTGCGTCAATACGATACGTGCCGTAACCTGCTCAGAACCGAACTGGGCGTCGAACCAGCAGAGGAGACGGTCGCGCTGTACGAGGCGATACGGGCGGGAATGTTGGTAGAAAAGGAGACAAGGAAACAGGTAGACAAGGAAACAAGGAGACAAGGGGATAGGAGCCATCCTGATTCCTTGTCTCCTCATCTACTTGTTTCCCCAACCCCGCCATTCGTCGCACGCGAAAATCAACTGGCTCAACTAGATGCTTCGCTCCAGCGGGCACTCGCCGGCGTGGGCGGCGTGGTTTTCGTGGCCGGTGAGGCAGGGAGCGGCAAGACGGCGCTGCTGGGGGAGTTTGCCCGGCAGGCGATGCAGGCGCACACGGACCTGGTCGTTGCCGCGGGTAACTGCAACGCCGCCACCGGCATCGGTGACTCGTATCTGCCCTTCCGCGAGATCCTGCAACTGCTCAGTGGCGACATCGAGGCGAAGCGGGCAGGGGCGACCTTGACGCCCGACCATGCCCGCCGTTTGTGGGCGGTTTTGCCTGACGCAGTCTCGGCGCTGATGGAGGTCGGCCCCGACCTGGTTGACACCTTCGTGCCGCGCGCAAACCTGATTCTCCGTGCCGAAGCCTTTGCAGGGGGGGCCACGCGGGGAGCATGGCAGGATCGGCTCAGCCGGTTGCGGCAGCCGTCGGGCAAAGATGCCAAGAACCAGCCGTCCGCCTTGCAGCAGACCAATCTCTTTGAACAGGTCACCCGCGTTTTGCAGCTTCTGGCGCGTCACCACCCGCTGCTCCTGATTCTGGATGATTTGCAGTGGGCCGATGCCGGCTCGGTCAGCCTCCTCTTCCACCTGGGCCGCCGGCTGGCTGGCAACCGGATTCTGGTGGTCGCCGCGTATCGACCAGACGCCATCGTACCGGGGCCCGAGGACGCCCGGCATCCACTGGCAGCGGTCGTCAACGAGCTCCAGCGAGTATCCGGTGACCGGCCGATCGACTTAGATCAATGTGAAGGCAGGCAGTTCGTTGAAGCGCTGCTGGACGCCGAGCCGAATCGCCTGAGCGCCGGCTTCCGCGCGACAGCTCGTTCATCACACGGAGGGACAGCCACTCTTCACGGTGGAGTTGCTGCGCGGTCTGCAAGAAGGCGGTGGCCTGGTACGTGACCCAGAGGGGTGCTGGGTCGAGAGTCCCGCGCTGCACTGGGAGAAGCTGCCGCCCCGCGTGGAGGCGGTGATCGCCGAACGTATCGGCCGGCTGTCGGATCGCTGCCGGGCGCTGCTGGCAGCAGCCAGTGTCGAGGGTGTGGAGTTTACCGCCGAGGCGATCGCCTGCGTGTTGGGTGTCGATGCGTCTGCGATCCTTCAGTGTCTGGATCGTGACCTGGGTGAGCGTAACCGCTTGGTGGCTGCGGTCAGCCTCCGGCGGCTGGGCGCGCAAAGCCTGTCGCGCTTTCGTTTCCGCCATCATCTTTTCCAGCTTTATGTTTATGATCATCTGGACGCGGTGAAGCGTGCATACCTCCATGAGGCTGTCGGAAGCGCCCTGGAAGCGCTGTACGCCGCGGCGCCGGATGATCTCGATGCGCTGGCCCCGCGGCTGGCGTGGCACTTCGAGGCGGCCGGGTTGGCTGAACGGGCCGCGTGCCACTACTTGCAGGCCGGCCGGCGTGCGGCCAGGCTGCTGGCGCATGAAGATGCCATCAGCCACCTCGCCCGCGGCCTGGCGCTGCTTGAAGGGCTGCCCGACTCACCCGAGGTGGCGTGCCTGAAGCTCGGCCTTCAATTGGCCAGTATTTCACCGCTTGTCTTCGCGCGGGGCTTTTGGGCGCCGGAGCGCGTTCAGATGGTGGCGCAAGCTTACGCGCTGGCCGAACAACCGGCGTTCAGCGACAGCCCGGAACGGTGGGCGGCATTGGCGGTCGTGGGGAATTTCGCCTTTTGGTCTGCCGAACTCGAACGCGCCCTCCTGGTGGGCGAACAGCTTCTCGACCTGGCCGAACGCAGCAGGGAGCCGCAGCAGCTCCTGGTCGCCCACTTCCTGTTGGGATCCGCCCGGTGGCTGCGCGGGGAGTTGACCCTGGCGCGCGGACACCTGGATGAAGCCCTGGCGCTCTCTGATCAGCATCCCACCTTGACTTCAAATGCACCTTTCGGATTCGATATCGGGATCATCAGCCTCGCCTGGCGTGCGTGCGCGCTATGGTTGCTGGGCCACCCCGATCAGGCTGCTTCCTGCCTGCGGCATGCGCTGAGCGCGGCGCAGCAACGCGGCCATGCCATCACGCTGGCCTTGACGCGCGGCACGGCTGCCATGATCCTTTCGCTGATGGGCCGCGATCCTGTGGCAGCCCGGCAACAGGTGGACGCGTTGCGTGGACTAAGCCAGGCGGGGTCTGCTCTTTGGACCATGGGCCGATAGCCTGGCGGAGCGCAGACTTACAGAGGAAAGCCAGGACGAAGCGGGCCTGCAACAGATGCGCGAGGGAATGACGACTTTCCAGGCGCTCGGCACCCGTCTCGGTCGCCCGGCGCAATTCTTGCTGCTGGCGCAGCGCTATGCCGAAGCAGGTCAGACAGAGGCCGGGCTGGCTACGCTGGATGAGGCGTTGGTCTGGATGGAACGCTCCGGCGTCTGCATACTCGAAGCCGAAAACCACCGGCTGCGGGGTGACCTGCTTCTCGCCGGTCGATCATCCGGGCAGGCGGCCGCGGACCCTGGCGTCACTGCGGCCGCCGAAGCGTGTTATCGCCGCGCGATCGCGGTGGCCCGACGGCAAGAGGCGCGGTGGTGGGAACTGCGCGCCTCCGTCAGCCTGTGCCGGCTGCTCAAGGAACGGAACGCTCCGCAGGACGCAGACTGCGCAGAAGCCCACCAGATGCTGGCAGAGATTTACGATTGGTTTACCGAGGGGTTCGACACGCCGGATTTGCGGGAGGCGCGGGCGTTGCTGGAAGAACTCAGTGCAGTGTGAGAAGATTGAGGTGCTTATGACCACACGATGTCAATGGGCCGGCAGCGATCCGCTTTACGTGGCCTACCACGATGAGGAGTGGGGCGTGCCAGTCTTGTATGACGACCGCACGCTCTTCGAGTTCCTGATCCTGGAGGGCGTTCAGGCTGGGCTAAGCTGGTTCACGATCCTCAAGAAGCGGGACAACTACCGGGCAGCCTTCGACGAATTCGACCCCGCCCAGGTGGCGACCTACGACGACGCCAGGATCGCTGAGTTGCTGGCGAATCCCGGCATCGTGCGCAACCGGCTCAAGGTGAACGCAGCCATCCGCAACGCCCGGGCCTTCCTGGCCGTGCAGGCCGAGTTTGGCAGCTTTGGCTCGTACATCTGGCAATTCGTCGGTGGTCAGCCCAGACAGAACGCCTGGCGCACCCTGGCAGAGGTCCCGGCCGAGACGCCTGAGTCCAGGGACATGAGCAGGGACCTGCAGCGCCGCGGCTTCACCTTCGTCGGCCCGACGATCTGCTATGCCTTCATGCAGGCCGTAGGTATGGTGAATGATCACACGGTGGATTGCTTCCGGTATCACGAGCTGGGCGTCATGCTGCGCTGAGGATGCGCCGGTGCGTTTGGAATTTCTGGATTCCTGGCCAGCAATTCCAGAGTAGCCGGAATCGAGGCTTTAGCCGGTGTGGTTTGCGACTTTGCAAGTCAGAAAACCGGCTGAAGCCTCCACTCCAGATCCCACAGACGCTTACATTTGAAATTCCTGATTCCCGGCCACGCGATTGGCGAATGGGACCCGCTCGGTTATAATCTCCGCGAAACCTACACCGTCACGCCTCCCCCACGTGACCTCAGCCGGGAGGTGTGCATGCGCACGGATGTTTCCCTCGTCGAATACTATCCGACCATCAAGGAACTGCCCGAAGGCGAACGGCCGCGGGAACGGCTGGAGCATTACGGTGCGGGCGCGCTGAGCTCGGCCGAGCTGCTCGCGATCATCCTGCGTGTGGGCACCCAGGATGAGAACGTCATCCGGCTGGCGCAACGGCTGTTGACGACCTACGAGGGGCTGTCGGGTCTGGCTCAGGCGCCGTTCAGTGAGCTGCTGGCGGTCAAGGGGTTGGGGCCGGCCAAGACGACGCAACTCAAGGCTGCCTTTGAGCTGGGCCGCCGCCTCATGGTCGCCGCACCGCACGAGCGTCCCATCGTCAAATCCCCGGCTGACGCGGCCAACCTGCTGATGCTGGAAATGGGCGCGTTGGAGCAGGAACATCTGCGGGCGGTAATCCTCAACACCAAGAACCAGGTGTTGAAGATCCACAGCGTCTACATCGGGTCGCTCAATACCGCGGTCGTGCGCGTGGGTGAGCTTTTCCGGGAGGCGGTGCGGGTGAACGCGGCCGCGATCATCGTGGCGCACAACCATCCGAGCGGTGATCCGACCCCGTCGGCGGAAGACGTCTACGTCACGCGCCAGATCGTGGAGGCGGGCAAGTTGCTGAGCATCGACGTGCTCGATCATCTGGTGATTTGCGTGGCGCGCTGGGTGAGCTTGAAAGAACGCGGGTTAGGCTTCTGATTGCTCGACCAACGGGGTGTTTTGAGGCGACAGGTGTCAGGCGCTTGCCGGGGAATATCACCCAAAGTCACCACGACACAAAGAAGCACAAAGAAACCGGCTGAATGACTGACAAAACGTGGACGCCGGTGAAAACTAACGCCCGAGTTGAGAACTGCCGCGGATTTACGCGGACACCTTGCACTGCACCAAACGCAGTGCGGTGCAAGTGTTTGCACAAATTTATCGGATTGATCCGTGAAAATCCGTGTTGATCCGCGGCTAATCGTGTTTTGTCAGTCAACCAGAAGAAACCGGTCACTTTTGTGTACGCTGAACGCGCGCACTGGTTCTATAGCGGCCGCCTAACTACTGACGATCGCGGCGCCCTCGGTCGCCCGGCAGATGTAGACGTGTGGGGTCAGACCGGTACGCGCACTGTACGCTTCTGTCGTGCTCGCCGCGAATGCCTGCGCATCTTCCTCACGCACCAACGCCACTGCACAGCCGCCGAAACCCGCGCCGGTCATCCGCGCGCCCAGGCAGACCGGGTGTGCAGCCGCGACCTCGACGATGATGTCCAACTCGCGGCTGGAAACCTCGAAGTCGTCGCGCAAACTGATGTGACTGGCATCCAATAGTTTGCCCAGCACGTGGGCATCGCCGGCCCGCATCGCGTCGCAGGCTTGCAGCACGCGTGCATTCTCAGTGATCACGTGGCGCGCCCGGCGATAGGTTAACGCATCAAGATCGGCTCCCCCGACCTCTAGCTGCGCCAGACTGACGTCACGCAGGGCCGCCACGGCGAAATGCTGGGCCGCGGCCTCGCACTGCGCCCGGCGCTCGTTATACGCCGAGTCTACTAACCCGCGCCGTGTCGCTGTATCCAAGACAACGACTGCGATCCCGGGCGGCAGCGGCTGCGGGGAAAGTGCCAGCGACCGGCAGTCAATCAACAGCGCGTGATCGGCCATGCCTGCGGCCGAAATCATCTCATCCATGATGCCGCAATTCATGCCTACCCACTTGTTCTCGGCATACTGGCCGACGATCGCCATGCGCGTCGGGTCCCAGGGCCAGCCGGCCACAGCGCTGAAGGCGCGCGCTACTGCCAACTCCAGCGCGGCCGATGAGGAGAGACCGGCGCCGATCGGCACGTCGCCGGCCATCACCCCTTCCCAGCCGACTGTGGTGTAGCCATGCTGCTGTAACGCCCACGCCACCCCACGCACGTAGTCCACCCACGAGCCAGGCGCCGGGGTCAGATAGTCGAGATCGAAGGTGTCGCTCTCCCCGAAATCCAACGCATGCACCGTCACCTGACGCCCCCCCGTCGGCCGCAACGCGATCCAGGCGGCCCGATCGATGGCCATCGGCATCACGAAGCCGTCGTTATAATCGGTATGCTCGCCGATCAGGTTGACGCGGCCCGGCGCGCGGACAACGAAGGTCGGTACAATCCCGAAACGCTGTTGAAAGGCTTGGGAGATCTGAACGTCAAGTGCCATACCCCTCTCCGTAGTCAAAAGTCAAACCGTCTGAAAGTTCATGCCTGCGCAGGGCTGACTTGCACCGGCATGACTGCGGGCCGACGTAACTGCCCCAGCACATCCACCGGCAGCGCATTCACCATGACGTGGTTCGAGTTGAACAGCATCTCCTCGTCGAGGTTGAGGCCGAACGCGGCCCCCTCCTTCACCGCGGTGTAGAGGCTGCGCGGCCGGATGGCGTCGCCGACGGTGATGACGGGCAGCCCGGCGGCTTTCAACTCATGCAGAAGGGCGGTGTTGGGCCGGGTATGACACGTGACAACATCATCGATGGGCAGGGTCGTCCGCTGGAAATCCTTATCCTGCAGCACGACCTCCCCGTCCCGAACCTCGATGATCGTCGAGTTGGTGATCACGGTGACGGGATACTTGTAGGGCTTGCTGGTGAGCGCCTCCGCATCAGTCTGTGCGAACCGTTTGCGCAGCACGTACATGTGGATCACCTCGACCTGCGCCGCGAACTCCCGGTTCTCCGTCACGATAGTGACCTCTTTGCCGATCGACGCCAGGAAGGCCGCCGTATCGGCCGCGGCGTAGTGGTCGCCCCACAGCAGGACGCGCCGCCCGACCTTGACGTTGTGCCGCTCACCCGGATAGCATTCGCAATTGACCCGCGGGCACGCCATCACTTCCTCGAATCCCAGCACTTTTTCGCGCTGGCCGAACACATCAGGCACGTAGGAGCTGGCGCCCGTGGCGTTCAGGATGATGTCGAAAGATTTCAGTTCCTCCACCGTCGGCGCGTGACTGAGCCGCACATCGACCCCCAGCTCGCGCATCTCGTCGCGCAACCAGTCGAGATACCAGCGCATCTTCTCTTTGCCCGGCACCATGCAGCAGCCCAGGATCGCGCCGCCGAGCTCGCCGCTCTTCTCGAACAAGACCGCGTGATGCCCGCGCACGGTGGCGATGCGCGCCGCCTCCATGCCCGCGGGCCCGCCGCCCACAATCGCCACGCGCAGCGGCTTCTTGCTCGGCGTCATGCGCGCGTAGTCGGGATTGCCGCAGGCGGGGTTGATGGAGCAGGCAATCTCCTTCTTGGCCATGAGCGATTCCTGCCAGCAACCGCCCAGGCAGGAAATACAGCGGCGGATCGACTTGACCTTGCCGTACTTGGCTTTGAGACCCCAATAGGGATCAGCCAACATCTGGCGCGAGAGGCCGACCAGGTCGGTGCTCCCCTCGGCCAGAATCTTCTCGCAGTATTCGGGGTTGCGCAGCGAGTGGCTGTTGATAACCGGGATCTTGACGACCTGTTTAATCGCCTGGGACGCGTACATCGTCCAGCCCTCGTCGTAGTGCATCGGATCGAAGCCCGCGCCGGGGCTCTCCTGGATGCACATGCTGAGATCGAGGGCTGCGACACCGGCCTGTTCCATGACCTTCGCCACCAGCTTGCTTTCTTCCACCTCGCGGCCGCCCGGCACCCACTCGTCTACCGAGTAGCGGATCATCACGGGGAAATCCTTCCCGCACTTCTTGTGGATCTGATCGATCACCGCCAGGGGGAAGCGCATTCGGTTCTCGAAGCTGCCGCCGAAACGATCGGAGCGCCGGTTCAGCAGCGGGCTCATGAACTCGGAGAGCAGATAGCCGTGGGCGGCGTGCAGCTCGACCGCGTCGAACCCGGCCTGTTTGACGCGCCACGCCGCCTCGGAGAAGAGGTCGATCAGTTCCAGGATCTCTTCGGTGGTCGCCGCGCGCACCGGCTTGCCCTTCTCCTCGGCGTTCTCATAAACGATCTCGTGGCCGGCGGACCAGGGCAGCTTCAACACACGGTCGTTGGCCGAAAGCGTGTTGTAGCGCGGGATGGCGCATTGCCGGCCCGGATGCATCAACTGCACCGCGCACTTGGCGCCGTAGCGGTGCATGCTGTCGGCGAGTCGGGCCAGGCCGGGGATGAAGTTGTCGCTGTCCGCCACCAGGCAGGTCACTGTGGGCCGGCCAGTCTTGGCATCCGGCGTGGTCGCGCCGACGATGATCAGCCCGACACCGCCTTTCGCGAGCTCGCCATGGTGATAGAGGTCGTGCTCGCTCACCGAACCATCGGCGTGCGAGGAGCTGATGTCGGTCGGGACATGGACGATGCGGTTGGGCACCTCCAGGTTGCCGATACGGATCGGGGAAAACAGGTGGGGGAAATGGCTCATCGTCACGTTCCTTTCTGCAGCCGTTGCGGATAGAGATGACTGACGGTGTGATGCCGGGCATTATACCTGTGACCCGCTGCTTTGCAAACAGATCGGCTCGCGCCTCGCGCGATGCCTTGACAGTGCTTCCAGCGGGTGCTATACTTTCGTGCAGTAAATAAGGTGCCTCTTCTCTTCGTAAGCTCAACCCATCCAGGGGGATCCAGTGGGAATCACCGACGCCGACGTGAACCACACCGGGGACGCGACCTTGCTGCGCAAGGTAAATGAATCGGCCGTCCTGGAGCAGATCCGCCGTCATGGCCCGCTCACCCGCTCGGATATCGCGTGGCAGCTTCACCTCAGCCTGCCGACCATCACGCGCATCGCCAACGAACTCCTCAGCGCGGGCCTGATCGTCGAATCCAGCAGCGCCGGGTCCAGCGGCGGCCGGCGGCCCGGGCTGCTCGCGTTCAACGCCCGCGCCAACCTCATCATCGGCGTTTATGTGGGACACAAAATGGTCGCGGCGCTGGCCGACCTGGACGGGAAGATCGTCGAGCGCCACACTGAAACGTCGCGCGCCGGGGAAGAGGGCCTGCAGCAACTGATCGGCATCATCCGAAGCCTGCGAGGACAGGCCGACGCCTTGGGCCTGTCGGTGCGCGGGGTTGGGGTGGGGGCGCCGTCCATCGTGAGCTTCCCCGAGGGGGTGGTGGCGTGGGCGCCCGGACTGGGTTGGCGCGGCTTGCCGCTGAAGCAGCTCCTCGAAGCGGCTCTGGGCCTGCCCGTGTTCGTCGAAAACGAAGTGAATCTGCTGGCCGTGGGCGAAAGCTGGCGCGGCGCGGGCCGGAGCATTCGCCGGCTGGCCTGCATCTCTGTGGGAACCGGGGTCGGCGCCGGCTTGATCCTGGACGGGCAGCTCTACCGAGGCACGCGGGGTGCCGCGGGCGAAATCGGGTACATCGTCCCCAACGAGAGCTACCTCGGACGCCAGGTGCACGGGTTCGGCGCCTTGGAGACCCTGGCGGACCGCAACGCTCTGGTGGTATGCGGCTGGCGCGCGCCTGCGGGCCGGCGGACGCTCAGACCTCAACGACCTCTGCGCCTCTGACCCGGACAAGCTGACTGCCGAGATGGTCCTGGACGCGGCGCGCGGCGGCGATCCCCTGGCGTGCGCCGCCGTGTCGGAAGTCACCGACTACTTGAGCATCGCCGTCGCCAACCTGGCATGCGTCGTTGATCCCGAACGGATCGTGCTTAACGGCGACCTCGCCACCTACGCTGACATGTTCACTGAGCCAATTCGGGAGCGGATCCGGGGCTTAGTTCCGACCATGCCCGAAATCGTCGCTTCCGAACTGGGGATGGACGCCGCCGTGCTGGGCGCGGTCGCCATCGCCATGCAAGAGACGAGCGACGCGCTGTACATACAACCGTCGCACGCTTAACAGCAGCAAACCCAAGGGGGAGGACAAGCATGCAGAACATCCTGGCAGGTCACACCAACAGCTATCACACCTACACCCTGGATGAGGCGCTCGAAGGGATCGCAACCGCCGGCTTCAAGTACGTCGAGCTGTCGGCGGTGCGCGGCTGGACCGAGCACGTGCCGCTGGAGGCGACCGCCGCCGACATCGCGGCGATCAAGGCGAAGCTGGCGCACTGGGGGCTGACCGCCTCCGCGCTGAGCGGGCACTCCGACCTGACCACGCCGGCCGGCCTGGTGGATGGCAAAAAAGCCATCGACCTCTGCCCCCAGCTTGGGCTCACCCTCATGAACACCGCTATCGGCGGGCACTACAGCGAAAACGAGGACAGGTCCGCGTTCATGGGCCACATCCACGAGCTGGCAGACTACGCGGCCGCGCGGGGGGTGGAGATATCGCTGGAGGTCCACGGCGACATCATGGCCACCGGGCAGATCTCCATCCCGTTGATCGAGGAGATCGGCCGGCCCAACATCGGCATCAACTACGACACAGCGAACTGCGTCTTCTACGGCGGAGTCGAGGCGTGCGACGACATCCGACCGGTTGTGCCCCTCCTCAAGCATATTCACCTGAAGGATAAACGGGGCGGCGCGCGCGTATGGGACTTCCCTGCGATCGGTGAAGGTCACGTCAACTTCTGGGGGCTGTTCAAGATCCTGGAGGGGGAAAACTACATGGCGCCGTTCAGTGTCGAGATCGAATTCAGCGGGCTGCCCTGGCCGCCACTGGAAGAGGTGCATCGCTCGATGAAGGTCTCCTACCAGACCTTGCGCGAGCTTGGGCTGAAATAGGAGGCGGTCGATGCTCAAAGTTGGCATCCTGGGCGCGGGCTTCATGGGCGGCACGCACGCCGCGGCCTTCGCCGGGCTCCCCGACGTGCAGATCGTCGGCATCTCCTCCCGCTCGGCCGAGAAAGCGGCGGCGCTGGCCGCGAAATACGGCGCCGAGCCGTTCACCGATGCGCTGGCGCTGGCGACCGACCCCCGCGTCGACGTCATCAGCAACACGCTGCCCACGCAGCTTCACAAAGACCTCACCATCGCCGCGCTGAAAGCCGGCAAGCACGTGCTGGTGGAGAAGCCGATGGGCCTCACCGTCGTCGAGTGCGACGAGATGATCACGGCCGCCACACAGAGCGGTAAGCTGCTGATGGTCGCTCACGTGCTGCGCTTCTGGCCGGAGTACATGGCGATCGCCGATTTCCTCAAGACCGGCGCGCTGGGCAAGCCGCTGGCTGCGACCGCCAAACGGTTGGTCGGTCCCCGCGCTGGAGCGACTTCTTCATGCATCCGGAGTGGTCGGGCGGCGGCGTGCTGGATTTGCATGTCCATGACCTCGATACACTGAACTGGCTGTTGGGCACGCCCAAAACGGTCTATGCGCGCGGCCAGCGCAGCCCGGAATCCGGCGGCTGGGATCTGGCGCTGACGCTGGTGGACTACGGCAGCGCGCAAGGCTTCGCCGAGGGCAGCGCGCTCCAGGCGCCCGAGTACCCCTTCACGATGGGGCTGGCGGTGCTGTGCGAGCGCGGCTCAGTGGAGTTCACGTTCCGTGCTGGTGGGGTTCAGGTCGATTCACGCGATGCCGGCGGCACCAGCCTGCTGGTGTACGAAAATGGCCAGGCACCGCGACCGTTACCGTACCAAACCGGCGACGGTTACGTCAACCAGGCCGCCGCGTTCGTGGCGTGCGTGTGCTCCGGCCAGCCGCCCACGGATGGCACGCCGGAACAGGGCCGCCTGGCCGTGGCGACCGCGCTGGCCGCGCGGCAGTCGATCGAGAGCGGCCAGGTCGTCAGGTTGTGAGCCACGGATGGTCATTGCGAGGAGGGCGGCGGCCCGACGAAGCAATCCATCCCGTGATGCAGGAGATTGCTTCGGGGTTGCGACCCCTCGCAATGACCCGGTATCTGACAGGAGGACATTCTCATGCGAGAGTTTGACCACATCGGCCTCATCACCCAAGTGAAACGCCCCGGCGAAATGTGGGTCGAGGCCACCCGCGTATGGGTAACCGACCCAGCGGCCAGCCCCGAGATGGTGGAGTACCTGCGGTTTGAGCCGGACACGCCGTGCTCTGGACCGATCATCGAGAAGCCGCACGCTGCTTTTCGCGTCGAAGACCTGGAGCAGGAAATCGCGGGAGAGGAGGTCATCCTCGGCCCGTTTGACGCCAACGAGAACCTGCGGGTCGTCTTCATCTACAAGGATGGCCTGGTGTATGAGTTCATGCAGAGCAAGGTCGGCAAGGACTGGCATAAAAGCGCGCCGAATGAATTCGGCGTCTGCCATGACGGAAGTCTGCTCGACACGCTGCGCAACGGTTTGCGGCTCGATTTCAATCGCAGTCGCAGAGTGGACGGGCGGGTCGTCTTCATCTATAGGGATGGCCTGGTCTACGAGTTCATGGAAAGCAAAGCCGGCAAAGATTGGCATAAGACCGAACAATGCCGCCGCCGAATGAATTCGGCGTCTGCCATGACGGAAGTCTGCTGAAGCAGATCACGCGTTGTGCGCAACCTGCTTCAGCAGGTTTGGTGTAGCAGGCTGCGATTTCAATCGCAGCAGGGAGGGCAACCATGAAGAAGATCAAATGGGGCATCATCGGGCTCGGCTGGTTCGGCGAATACCACGGCGACGCGCTCGCCGGCCTGCCGAACGCCGAGGTCTATGCGCTGTGCACGCGGACGGAATCCCGGCTGAAGGAGTTGGGCGCGAAGTTCGGCGCCAAGCGCCTCTACACCGACTACAACGAGATGCTGGCCGACCCGGAGTTGGACGTCGTCAGCGTGACCACGATGTGGGATCAGCACGCGGAGCCGACGCTGGCCGCGATCAAAGCCGGGAAGCACGTCTTCCTGGAAAAACCGATGGCATCCACTGTGGCAGACTGCCGGGCGATCGTCGATGCGGCGAAGGTGTCCGACCAAGTATTTCATGGTCGGCCACATCGTCCGCTTCAACCCGCGCTACTGGGCCGCGCAGCGTGAGATCGCCGCGGGCAAGATCGGCAAGATCGTCTCGATCTACGCGCGGCGCAACGTGCCCGTCTCCATCGGCGCGGCGGTGCTGCCCAAGATCGGCCCGATCATCGGCGACGGCGTGCATGACACCGACATCATGCTGTGGTACACCGGCGCCAAGATCGAGACCGCCTACGCGCAAACGCTCAACGTCCACGGCCACAAGTATCCTGACCTCGGCTGGACGACCTACCGCTTTGACTCCGGCGCGATCGGCGTCTGCGAGAACGTCTGGTGTATGCCCGACAACAAGGGCTACTTCCCCGACGAGCGGATGGAGATCATCGGCACCGAGGGCGGCATCTACCTGCAAGAGACATATCCCAGCCTGCAAGTCGTGGACACCAAAGGCTCGTACACGCCCGACCCCACCTACTGGCCCGAAATCCGGCCCGGCGTCCGCGGCGGCGCGCTGGCTGAGGAGATCAGCTACTTCCTGAACTGCGTCATCAACGGCACGCCGCCCACCGTCATCACCCCCGAGGAGTCGATGGCCGCGGTGGTCGCCTGTCTGGCCGCGGAAAAGTCGGCGGCTACCGGGCAAGTGGTCAAAGTAGCAGAGATGGTGTAGAGGAAAAACAATGCTGAAACCCAAAGTCGGCTTCATCGTCTTCGGCGTCCACAAAGATGGGCTGCTCGACCCGATGGGAACGCCGTTCATCGACGACGCGTTGATCGCCCAGGCGAAAGAGACGCTACGAGCAGCCAACGTCGAACTGATCGAGCACGACGTGATCCTGGCCACCAAGGCCGAGGCGCAGGCGTGCCTGAACAAGTTCAAGAAAATGGACGACCTGGACGCCATCGTCCTCTTCTCAGGCACGTGGGTGTGGGCGGCGCACCTGGTGGCCGCGCTGCGCGACTTCGCCGCGACCGGCAAGGGGATCGTGCTGTGGACGAACCCCGGCTCGCAGGGGTGGCGGCCGGTCGGCGGGCTGGTGATGCACGGCGGCCTCAAAGAGGTCGGCATCCCGCACCGCTTCGTCTACGGGAGCTATGACGACCCACGCACCATCGAGCGGATCACGGCCTACTGCCGGGCGAGCGCGATGGTCAACCGGCTGAACATGTGTACCGTCGGCGCGTTCGGCGGCCGCGGCATGGGGCAGACGTGCGGCGTGGCCGACCCGTCGCAGTGGATGCGCGTCTTCGGGGTGGACATCGACTCGCGCGACACCACGCTGCTGCTTGGTACCGCCAGGGCGGTCACACCGGCAGAGATCGAGGCCGCGCGCGCCCACATCCAGCCCTACTTCAGCGTCCCGATCCCCGATGACGACGCATCCGAGCGCTCGATCCGTCTCTACGTCGCGCTTAAGAAGCTCGTGGCGCAGGAGGGCTGGGACTTCTACACCATCCAGTCGTTCCCCGGCCTGGGCGACGACTACAGCGCCACCTGCTTTGCGCAGAGCATGATGGTGCAGGACGGCGTGCCGCACCGCCACCCTCAGCGACTTCAACACGACGATGTCGGTGAAGCTGCTGATGGACCTGAGCGGCGAGCGCGTCTACTACGGTGACCTGCAGCACATCGACAAGGGGACGCGCGAAATCAAGATCATCGGCGACGGCGCGTGCCCACCGGGGCTGACCGGCACGTTGGAACCCGTGACCTTCGCCGAACACGGCATCCCCACCGAGGGCGCGGCGGGCGGATTGTCCATCCAGCTCACCTGCCGGCCCGGCGAGGGGGTGCTCGCCCGGCTGGGCCGGAATCGCGGCGAGTTCGAGCTGGTCGTCACCCGCTGCACCGTGGCTGAGCCGGCGGACGGTGACGAACTCGCGCGGCGCAAGGCCGAATGCGGCATCCCCTTCTGGCCGCACGCCTTCGTCACCGCGGAGTGTGACATCGACGCGCTGCTGGAAGCGTGGAACAACGAGTACGCGGTGCTGGGCTACGGCGCGCACCTGTACGAGGACCTGATCGCGTTTTGCGAGCTGACAGGGATCAAGGCGATTGCGTTGTGAGCATGGAACTTTCTGAATTCAATCCCATCCCGGCCCTGGTTACGCCGCGCACAGCCATCGACCGGCCGCGCTTCCCGGTTATCGACATCCACCAGCACCTGGGCGGCGAATTCGGCGGCGGGTGGGATCAGCATCCCGCCGCCGAGTTGCTCGATGTGTTGGATGAGGCCGGCGTGGAGGTCATCGTCGACCTCGACGGCGGCTGGGGCGAGGCGATCCTCGACGCGCACCTGCAAAAGTTCAAGGAAGCAGCGCCGGAACGTTTTCAAATGTTCGGCGGCGTCGATTGGGCCGCCTGGCCTGAACAGGGCAACCGCTTCGGCGAGTGGGCCGCGGCGCGCCTGCGGGCCCAGGCCAGCCGCGGTGCGCAGGGACTTAAGATCTGGAAGCCGTTGGGGCTGCGGGTGCGGGATCAGCGGGATGAACTGGTGGCCGTAGACGACCCGCGGCTCGACCCGATCTGGGCCACGGCCGCGGAGCTCGGCTGGCCGGTGCTGATCCACGTGGCCGACCCGGTCGCGTTCTTCGACCTGCTGGACAGCCGCAACGAGCGGTGGGAGGAGTTGCACGCGCACCCGGACTGGCAGTTCCCCAGCCCGCCGTTCCCATCTTTCCTGGCGATCGTGAACGGGATGGCGAACATGGTTGCCCGCCATCCCGCGACGACCTTCATCACCGCGGCACGTCGGCTGCTACGCCGAGAACCTGGGATGGGTCGCGGCGCTGCTCGACCGGTGCCCGAACCTCTACACCGACTTCGCCGAACGCATCGCCGAACTGGGCCGCCAGCCCTACGCCGCCCGGCGCTTCTTCCTGAAGTATGCCGACCGGATCGTCTTCGGCCTCGACCAGCCCGCCAACGTCGAGACCTATCGCATCTACTACCGTTTTCTGGAGACCGAGGACGAATACTTCAACTACTCGATCCGGCCTACCCCGCCGCAGGGTCGCTGGCAGATCTATGGCCTTGGCCTGCCTGATGATGTGCTGCAGAAAGTGTATCGGGCCAATGCGGCGCGGTTGCTGCACCTTGCATAAGTAGATACGTTCGCCGCAGGCATGCAACATCTCGACATGTGCCATCATCGCTACGTCTCCTTGCACGTTCTTCTCAAAACGACTCATAAGACCTTACCCCTGTTTGTGCAGATTTGACAAATCATTTCTTTGTAGTACCATCAGACAATAACACAAACCTCCCAATCAGTCATGCCGAGACCGTCGATTCAAGTACAGATACACCACTGGAGCACAGCGATGAAAGGTAACACCGGCAAAATCCTCCACATCGACCTGACGATGGGAACGGTCACCGTCGAAACGCCCGACGAGAAGTTCTACCGGACGTATGTCGGAGGCTCCTGCATGGGCGTGTACTACGTCACGCGGCTCGTGCCCGCCGGCGCTGACCCGCTGGGGCCGGACAACGTGCTGGCCTTCACCACCTCAGCCGTCGTCGGCGCGCCGCTGAGCGGCAACGCGCGGCACTGCGTCAGCGCCAAGTCGCCCCTCACGGGCGGGATCATGAGCAGCGAGGGCGGCGGCTACTGGGGGCCGGAGCTCAGGTTTGCCGGCTTCGACGCGGTCGTCATCCACGGGAAGGCGCCCAAGCCGGCCTATCTCTGGATCCACGATGGTCAGGTCGAGTTACGCGACGCCGCCGAGCTGTGGGGCAAGGTGACTGGCGATGTCCAGGACGCGCTCAGGCGGGAGCTGGATGACGACAAAGTGCGGGTGCTCCAGGTCGGTCCGGCCGGTGAGAAAAGGGTGCGCTTCGCCAACATCGTCAACGACCTGAAGCATTTCAACGGTCGCGGCGGGCTCGGCGCGGTGATGGGCGCCAAGAACCTGCGGGCCATCGCCGTCCGAGGAACAACCAAGCCGGACTTCGCCGATCCTGCGAAACTGGTGGCAATCGCCCGCGCCGGCGCGGAAAAGGTCGCGCGGATGGGACCTGGAAGACCTTCAAAGCCCTGGGCACCCTCCAGACCGTGACCGACAATCAACTCATCGGCGGCCTGCCCACGCGCAACTGGACCATGGGCACGTTCGAGCGCTACGAAGAGATCGGCGCCGAGGCGTTCGCTGAAACGATGATGGACAAGCCGGGCACCTGTTTCGCCTGCGCCCAGAGCTGCCGGCGCGATACCAAAGAGGGCATCGAGAAGCCGTGGCGGATCGAGGCGCGCTACGGCGGCCCCGAATATGAGACGGCGGGCATGGTGGGCGCGAACTGCATGGTCGGCGACCTCGCCGCGATCGTCAAGGCGAACGAGATCGCCAGCATGTACGGCGTGGACACGATCAGCCTGGGCGGCGTGGTCGGGTTCGTGATGGAGTGCTTCGAGCGCGGGATCCTGACGGAGCAGCAGATCGGCTTCCCCGCGCCGTTCGGCGACGGCGCGGCGCTGGTGAAGCTGGCGGAGCTGATCGCCGAGCGCCGCGGGCTGGGCGACGCGCTGGCTGAAGGCGTTGCTCGTTTCGCCAAGCAGCTCGGCCCGGAAGCGGAGCGCATCGCGGTGACGGTGAAAGGGAAGGAGTTCCCGGCGCACACCCCCACGTCGAAGGCCATCATGGGCATCATCTACGCGGTGAGCGCATTCGGCCCCGACCACATGTCCAGCGAGCACGAGACTTCATTCGGCAGCGGCCCGACGGAGATCCACCGTGGGCTCGGAATTTACGACGGGCCGTCCGGCGAGCTGTGGGAGTTGAACCTCGACCGGGCGGCGATCCTGGCGCGTTCGCAGCGGTTCATCAGCGCCATCGACTCGTGGGCCGTTTGCGAATTCTGCTTCCACACCTGGACGATCTTCACCCCTGACGACCTGATCGAGATCATCCGGGCGGCGACCGGCTGGCAATACTCCTCGTACGAACTGATGCTTCTGGGCGAGCGGCGGATCAACCTGATGCGGGCGTTCAACGCACGCGAAGGGTTCACAGCGGCTGACGACACCCTGCCGCCGCGGCTGTTTAAGGATGGGCTGCTGGACGACGGGCCGACGCACGGCGTCGCGGTGGATCGGGACGCGTTCATCCGAGTGCGCGACGAATACTATCGGCTGATGGGCTGGGATGTGAATTCAGGGAACCCCACCGCGACCAAGCTACGGGAGCTGGGGCTGGATTGGGTGCTGGCGTGATCACCATCGGCGATAAGACCCTCCCCTGGCGGGATGGGCTGACCCTGGCGGACATTGCCCGGGAGCTCGATCTCCCGGAAGACTACGCATATGCCAGCCTCTCCGGAAAACTCATCTGGAAAAAGGACTGGGCGATTACGCCCGTGCCCGACGGCGCTAAGATCCGCTTTCGCGGGATCATCGCAGGAGGATAGGAAGAACCAATGAGTGAAACGCCCATCCAGCCGGTCACACTGGCCGAAGCCCTGGCAATCGACGGGGGGACGCCCGTCCGCACCCGCCCCTTGCCCCCCGAGTCGCCGGGCATCCACTGGTTCGACGAAGAGGAGATCGCGCAGGTCGCCCAGGTGATCCAGGCGCGTTCCCCCTTCCGGTTCTACGGCCCTGACGTGCAGCACATGTGCGACAAGCTGGAGGCCCGGTTCCAGGAGATGTATGGTGTCAACCACGCGCTGGCGGTGAGCAGCGGCACGGAGGCGATCTACATCTCGCTGGCTGCCATGGACGTGGGCCCCGGCGACGAGGTGCTGATCCCGGGCTACCTCTGGACGAGCTGCATCAACGGGATCGTGCGGTTGGGCGCCATTCCTCGGCTGGTGGACATCGACGACAGCTTCAATATGTCGCCGGCTGACCTGGAGCGCAAGATCGGGCCGCACAGCAAGGCCGTACTCTACGTCCACATGAGCGGCGCGGCAGGAGATGTCCGGCCGATCGTGGAAATCGCACGGCGGCATAACCTCCTGGTGCTCGAAGACTGCGCGCAGGCCAACGGAGCCACATTGAACGGCCAGCCCGTCGGCAGTTTCGGCGACATCGGCATCCTCAGCTTCCAGTTGAACAAAAGCATCACCGCGGGTGAAGGGGGGATGATCCTGTGCAAGGACGATCATCTTTACAGGCGCTGCTTCGGCATCCACGACCTGGGCTATGCGCGGGATAACGTGGGCATCCTCATGGACACGAGCTGCGAGGAACGCTATCAACTCTGGGGAACCGGCGCGCGGATGAGCGAGCTGGCCGGCGCCTTCCTGCTGGCCCAGATGGACAAGCTCCAGCAGATCAACACGACCATGCGTGAGGCCAAGTGGCGCATTCGCCGCGAGCTGGAAATGATCGAAGGTCTGGAGTTCCGGCGGATCGCTGATCCTGAGGGGGACACGGGCGCGTTCCTGATCTATCTGCTCGAGAACGGCGAGTTGGCCCAGCAGTTCACGAACGCCCTGCGCGCCGAGGGGATCCGCGGCGCGGGCTACGCCAAGCCGTGCATTTCCTTGCGGGAATGGGGGCTGCACTGGTACTTCAACAACAAGAGCCTGGTGAACCGCCGCAGCCTGCACTCGAGCGGCTGGCCCTGGACTTTCGCGCAGAACGCGTTCGCCGCGGAGTACAACTATGGCAAAGGCGCGCTGCCGACCTGCGACGATTACGCCGACCGTGGCGGGATGCTCAAGATCGCCTCGTGCCTGACGGATGCGGACATCCGTGATATCGTTTCGGCGTACAAGAAGGTGGCGGCGAAGTTGCTGTAAGAACCTTCAACGAAACAAGGGTCGCATCTTCGCTGCTCAGCCAGAGCGGAGCAGCCCCTGAGCGGAGGGCCGCAGCCCGCAGTCGAAGGGGCGCGGAGCGGTCTTTCAAGCCAGACTGCATCCTTCGACTACGCACGGCGCAAAGTACGGATCAAGCAAGGCCGCGGATCTGGTGCGCCGCGCTCCGCTCAGGATGACTGGCTGAAGTGTTTTCGGATGGGCTCTTATGCCGTGACGACTCCTAAGGAGGTCAAAAGTGGACGCAAAGCGCTACAAATTCTTCACCCCCACGCACCTGTTTTTCGGCGAAGGGTGCTCGGGTGAGGTCGGCCAACGCGCAAAGGATCTTGGCGGCACGAAGGCGCTGCTGGTCAGCGACAAAGGTCTGGAGCGCACCGGTCTGGTGGGTAAGGTGCAGGCAGCCCTGGAAGCCGAAGGGCTGGCGGCCGTAGTCTACGCCGACGTCAGCGAAAACCCCACGGCGACCAACGTCCACGCCGGCCGCGACCTGATCCGGGCGCATGGGCTGGACGTCGTGGTCGCGCTGGGCGGCGGCAGCCCGATGGACGCGGCCAAGGCGATGTCGGTGCTTGCGGTACACGACGGTGACATCACGGAGTACGAGTACGGCTTGAGGCCCTTCCTACGGGCCGGACCGCCTATCGTCGCTATCCCAACCACGGCCGGCACCGGCGCCGAGGCCACCATGGGCGCGGTGATCACCGACCCGACGACCCACCGCAAGATCGACGTGGTGAGCCCGCTGATGGCCCCGCGGCTGGCGTTGGTGGACCCGGAGGTGACCGCGACCCTGCCGCCGGGGATGACCGCGGCCACGGGCATGGACGCGCTGACCCATTCGGTTGAGGGATACACCGCTACGCTGGCGCATCCACTGACAGACGCGATCCATCGGCAAGCTATCGAGCTGCTCGGGAAGTATCTGCTGCGGGCGTATCGCGACGGGACCGACAGGGAAGCCAGGTACCACACGATGATGGCGAGCATGATTGCCGGTATCGGCTTTCCGAACTCCGGGCTGGGCGCCGTCCACGGTCTTGCCCTCCCGCTCGGCGGCCATTTCAACATCGCGCACGGCGTCGCCAACGCGATCCTGCTGCCACACGTGATGGCGTTCAACCTGCCGGCGGCGCGGGCGCGGCTGCGGGACATCGCCGTCGCCCTGGGCGCCCCTCGGAAAAGCGCGACCGGGGCGATCGACCACGTCTTCGCCCTCCGCCGCGAGCTGAAGCTGCCGGTCCTGGCCTCCTTCGGCGTCGGCGAGGAACACCTGGACGCCCTCGCCCGCGACGCGTTGGGCCGCAACACCAACTGTGTCACCAACCCGCGGCCCGTCACCGAGGCGGACGCCAAGGAAATCTACCGGGCGGCGCTCCGCGAACGATAGACACTATTGGAGCAAACGTCATTCTGAGCGAGTTAACGGCTCAACCTCCGTTACGGCAAAAAGGACAGCGAAGAATCTCGTGCCATGAAACTCACCTCAAACTCACCTCATGAGAAGCGCGTCGGTCTAGAGCCTCTCGCTGTGGCATGAACTCAGCGTTCGCGAGCGGCCTTCAGACCAGTCCCTTTGGGTCGAATCTCTTTCACGCCACGCGAGACCCTTCACTGGAGGCTCACCGCAACGCACGACACGGAACAAACCCGTTCAGGGTGACATGCGATTCTATGGCTGATAAAGACCCACAACGAATCCGAAAAGGAGGCGAACGGTGCTACAAAACGTGAAGGATCAGGTCATCATCATCACCGGCGGATCGAGCGGTTACGGCAAGGCGACCGCCAGACTTCTCGCCGAAGCCGGCGCAAAGGTGATCATCACCGGCCGAGACGAGAAAGCCTTGCAAACGACGGTAGAAGAAATCCGAGGGATCGAAGCCTATCGCGCCGACGCGACCCGGTGGGACGACTGGCAGAAGTTGTTTGCATTCGTCATGGAGAAACACGGACGCGTCGATGTCCTGGTGAACAACGCAGGCGGCGGGTTCGCCATCGCCGCAACCGTCGATCAGCAGGTCGAGACCGTGGATCAGATCATCGCGCTGAACCTCAACGGCGTGGTGTATGGCAGCATGGTCTTCGGCAAGCAGATGCGGGCGCAGGGCAGCGGGACGATCATCAACATCTCCTCGGCCTGCGCCACCGAAGCCTGGCCGGGGTTCAGCGTCTACGCCGCGGCCAAGTCGGGCGTGGTCAGCCTGTCTAAAGGGATGTACACGGAGCTGCGGCCATACGGCGTGCGCGTCACCGCGGTGATACCGGGCGCGGGCGCCACGAGCTTCTCGAAGAGGGCCGGTCTCGCCGAACCCGCCGTGCCCTACTTCCTGACCGGGGAGGACATGGCCGAGGTGATCCTGCACATCTGCCAGATGCCGCAGCACATCGAGATCGAGGAGTACCGGTTCTGGGGGATGGATCAGGAGGTGATTCCGATGTAGGGGGCGTGGTGCGTGAAGCGTGAAACGTGCTACGTGAAGGGGATTGGAGGATATGGCATGGCGCGATTCGATGGCAAGACGGTGATCGTGACCGGCGCGGGGACGGGTATCGGATTCTCCGTGGCGAAGCGCTTCTACCAGGAAGGCGCCAAGGTGGTGATGTCTGGACGCCGCGAGCAGGTGCTGCGGGACACTGCCGGGCAGATCGCGGGCGACCAGGAGCGACTGCTCATCGTTCCTGCCGACATCACCAGCGAGGCGGACGTGCCGAATCTGGTCGCCGAGACGGTGAAATGGACCTCGCGGGTCGATGTGCTCATCAACAACGCCGCGGCGATGCGCATCAACAAGCCGCCGGAAGAGACCACGGTGGACGAATGGCGGTCGGTGCTCGACACCAACGTCACCGGCGCCTGGCTCTGCTGCCGGGAGGCGGGGAAGGTGATGATCGGCCAGCAGTCCGGGAAGATCGTCAATATCGCCTCCATCTCCGGGTACGTCGTTAACAAGTATTTCCACGGCGGCGCGTACGAGGTATCGAAAGCGGCCTTGATGATGTTGACCAAGACACTGGCCACAGAATGGGCGCAGCACAACATCAGCGTGAATGCCATCGCGCCCGGTTACTACGACACGCAACCCAACCGGGATTTCTTCGCCCAGGAGGCAGACCTCTATCAGCGCGTGCTCGATCTGATCCCGCTGCGCAGGCTCGGTAATCTTGAAGAGCTAACAGATCTCGTTCTGCTGCTCGCCTCCGACACCGCCAACTACATGACGGGGTCCACGATCACGATCGATGGCGGGTATACGCTCTGGTGAGGGCGTTCTGAAGCGGTTGCCTTCAGCCACCAAAGCGCGTTTCACATGAGGGACAATCTTGATGAAGCACGCACGCTGAGCCTGTCGAAGTAGCGTGCATAGCGCCCTACGACGGGCTCAGGGAACGCCCTGCTCAGAAGAGAAGCGTGTCCAAGGAGGAAAACCATGTTTGAGAAAGAATGTCTGGGATTGGCCGAAGCGCGTGCGGCCGTGGAAGTTGTGCTGAATGAGGCGTGCAAACTCCCTGATGCCCCGATCGCGGTGGCAGTCGTGGATGATTATGGCAGGCTCATCTGCTTCGCCCGCATGGACCGGTGTCCCCCTGTGGCGCTCGAGTTGGCGATCAACAAAGCCTACACGGCCGCGATCGCCATGATGGACACCCTGGCCTTCGCCGAGCGGGACAAGGACTGGGGCCGGGAGCTGGCCACCTACGGCGACACCAGATTCACCTACCTCCAGGGAGGATTGGTGATCAACAGCGGCGAAGACGGGGCGTCAAGGTCGCTCCTTGGCGGGATCGGTGTCAGCGGCAGGAAGTCAGATGAGGATGAACATCTGGCCGGGATCGGGTTGGAGGCGATGAAATAGTGGGGAGGGAAAGATGGATGGGTTAGCATACAAAGCCAATGCGGCCGAAGTCTTTGACCGGCTGCGGCTCCTGACCGCGCGGCAGGCTCAGGATCGGATCTTTGCCGCGTTCATTCTTCCCACCCAGGCGATGAAGGACTTCCAAAAGCAGTACTCCGGCGGCTTCAGCACGGAGTATCCCGACCCGCAGAGCGGATCCGATTCTGGGATCGGCATCTCAGCGAGCGCCGCTCGATCGAAGATGACAGCATCCCGGCCGCCTACCCCAGCGAGTTCGACCAGGGCCTCTACGGCGGCATCCTGGGCGGCGACGTGCGCTTCCTGAGCCTGCCCGACGACGGCTACGTCGGCTCCGGCTGGATCTCCTCGATGGTGCCGCCGCTGCTGGCCGATTGGTCGGAATTCGATCGGCTCCGTTTCAGCGAGGACAGCCTCTGGTATCGGCGCTACCTGCGCCAGTTGAGGCTGATGCGCGACGCGGCCCGTGGCAAGTACGGCATCAGCCATCTGATCGTCATCGATTCCTTCAACTTCGTCTACGAGCTGGTCGGCGCGACGAACACCTACCTGAGCATGTACGAAGCGCCGGAGCAGGTGAGAGAAGCGATCGAGTTCGCCTACCACCTCAACCTGAAAATCCACGACACTTTCTTTGACAGTGTGGGGACGCTGGAGGGAGGGACGTGTAGCTGGGTCGTCCCCTGGATCCCCGGCCGCATCGTCTGCGAGAGCCTTGACCCGTTTCACATGACTTCTCTCCGAGACTTGGATAAGTGGGGACGGGAGCCTCTGGAACGGCTGGTCGGCCAGTACGATGGCGCGGTTTTGCACCTGCACGCCAACGGCTGGTATCTGCTGGAAGCGACCTGCTCGTTGCGCGGCATCAAGGCACTGCTGCTGGTGGACGAGAAGGATCACCGGCCGGCGCTTGAGATCGGCTTCGAGCTGCGCAAGCGCGCCGGGGACATGCCGTTGAGCATGCTGGCCGGTTACCACGACTTTGTCGCAAAGCTCGACGCGCACCAATTGCCGGGTGGCACCTTCTACTACGTCTCCGGCGTGCCCGATGCTGACGCGGTCAACCGCTGCATGGAGAAGGTGCGCGACTATCGGGTGTAGAGGGATGGGATCAGTGGTGAATATCAGCAAGGTCAAGCAAAAAACGGTTGTCGAACAGGTGATGGATCAAATCAAGAACCTGATCGCCTCCGGCCAGTTGAAGCCGCACGACAGGATCCCGACCGAGACCGAGCTGGCCCAGATGTTTGGAGTGGGGCGCTCGACGGTGCGGGAGGCGATCAAAATCTTTCAGTATCTCGGCATCCTGGAGGTGTCGCCGCGCACAGGAACTATCGTCGCCGATTACACCAACGTCTCCACGGAGGCGCTCACCTGGTCGATCCTGCTGCGTAAGAACGACCTCTACGAGCTGGTCGCGCTGCGGGAGATCATCGAGCAGCGGGCGCTCGAAACGCTGACAGCGCGCTATGCGGCCGCTCCTCAAGAAACCGCAGCAATCATCGAAAGCCTGGAGCAGCAGGTTGACCGGATACACGATGCAGTCGCTGCCGCTTCCATCGAAGACATCGTGGCTGCCGACTACGAGTTCCATCGCCTGATCATCGCGGCCTGCGGAAACACGTTGTTCAGCAACATCTACGATACACTGCGCTCCTTCATGCACGAGGAAATCCGCAAAACGAACCTCCTCGAATCGACGCGCGCCGCCCTGGTCGACGAGCACCGGGCGATCATCACGGGAGTCCGATCGGGCGCGGATCAGACGGCCCTGGCCGCGTTCGAGGCGCATATCACCGGTGTCAAAGAACAACTCCAGCAGTCGTTGGCGGTGAGCTGAATGGACATCCTGAACGAAATCCGCACCCTCTGCGCTCGCCCGGCCTTTCGGGAGGAGATCGTCGATCTGCTGGAGCGGCTGTGCGCCATCGACACCAGCCCGGGGCCCGACCTGGCGCGGCTGCGCGAGAATGAACAACATGTATTTGGGATGATCCGCGAGGCTCTGGATAGCCTGCACCTGGCGGGCACGACGATCATCCACAAGGAAGTGCCACCGGCCATTCAAAACCACCCCGCGTTTCGCGACCCTACTACGCAGCAGGTTCAGTGGCAGAGGTCTATCGGGGACGGGGCAATCTGCTCTATCTGCTCGACCGGGAGCCATCACCGAACGGCCTGAACATCGCGCTGAACGCCCATATTGACACCGTCGCCCCCTTCTTCCCGCCGACCCGCGCGGAAGATTTCATGACCGGCCGGGGCACGGCAGACGACAAGGGCAACGTTGCGGCCATCGTGGGCGCGCTGCACGTGCTGGCGGAGCTGGAACGGCGCGGGATCGTGCGCCTGAAGAACAAGCTGACCGCCATGTTCGTGATCGACGAGGAGACGGGCGGAAACGGCTCGCTCGCGCTGGCCGTGGATCGTGCGCTGAAGGCGCGCTATGACTCGCTCCTCGTCCTGGAATGTACGGGGAACCGGCTCCACCCGGCCAACCGCGGCGCGGTGTTCATCAAGTGCGAGGGCCAACTGGCGGACGCCCACGACCCCGGCCGGACCGCTCCCTCCCTGCTGGAGGCGTTTGCCCTCGCCATCCTCGCGCTGCTGGACGAAGGAGCGGCGATCCGGCAGGAAAGCGATCACCCGTTGTTCCCCCATCGCCCCGTGCAGACCTGCACCGGCATCCTGGGGCCGTTCGGCGTGCATCCGTCGGCGATCTGCGGCGAGGTAGCGTTCGAGGTTGTTTTTCACACGGTGGGTGACGCCAACACGGAGCCGGGCTTTGGCACGCAGTGTGAGCATGTCATGCTGAGAGGGTTGACGAGTGAGGATCCACCACAGCAAGATTACAGCGAAGCATCTCGGCAGCAGCTCCGAGACCCTTCGCTAGAGGTTCGCCGCGATGCATCCGGTTTAGCAGACCCGCTCAGGGTGACAAGCCGAGGCACTCTGAAAACTGAACCGCCCACTGATGAAGCGCTTCACGCCATCATCGACCGCGCCATCGCCCGCTACATCGCCCGGTACGGGGACAAGACCCAGGTCATTGACCCGGCCACCGGCGCGGCCAAGATCGAGCGGCACTACGATCTCGCCAGGCACGGCGCCGACCGCTGCACCGTCACGATCCATGGCGCCACCGGCCACATGGGGTCGCTGCCGCGCAACGACGCCGCGATCGCCAAGTGGGCCTACGTCATGCGGGAGCTGATCGACGCCAGGCGCGCCGGCGAGCTTGCATTCACCATGACCGGGCCGGGCGCCGACCCACACGGGCCTGCCTCCCTGGTTTTCGAAGGCGCGCAGGGGTTTCTCCCGACCCACTCGTTGGAGGAGGTCAAGGCTCGAGCCCGGAATGCGTTCCTGGCTGGGATTCAGCGGTACCTGTCCGGCGAGGGTTTGCCGCCGGAGTCCGTCGCCTGTGATGTGAGCTTCGACAAGCTGCACAACGACGCTTACGCCGGCAATCCGAACTCTGAAAGCCTGCAACGAGCGTTCAAGACCGCAGTGGATATCGATTTGGCGCAGCCAGACGATCCCGTGCGCGGCTGGGAGGTGTCATGCGATGCCAGGTTGTTCGCAGGCGAATACCCAGGCCTGCCGGTGCTCACCTTCGGCGCCGGCCAACTGGAACACGCACACTCCGACCGTGAGCGAATTTCCGTTGCGGATCTCATTGAAAGCATGGTTTTTGTCGCGTTGTTCGTGTTGCGAGAAAGTGGAAGTGCCTCCTGAATCACGCTGCCTTTCCAGGATTCGGGGCCGTCAACCAGGGGAAAGTTGACCGGCACGCTTTTTTTCATCTGTTGACATTTGAAATGTTACCTGCTATACTCCCCCCAATTCCAGCCCAAACCTTCGCTTATTCCGATTGGCCGTTTCGACGATTCCAGGATTCCAAATCTATCTCCGGTCACGTCAGTGGACCCAGGAAACGCGCCACGTTGGTGGAAGGAGTTTGCCTATATGCAATAATCGCGCAAGTAGCCCATCGTGTTGTCTGAACTGAGATATCAGATCACTTCAAGGAGGAAGGAAAATGGCACCGAAGGATATTGAGCAGGTAGGCGCCGACTTGTACGGACAGCTTCAACAAGGGCGCATCTCTCGCCGGCAATTTATGCATGCCCTGGCCGCGACCGGCCTGGGCGCAGTAGGCGTGTCCGTGTTGGCCGCCTGCGGCACACCCGCCCCCACCGCCGCGCCTGCGGCGGCGCCCACCGCTGCGCCCGCAGCGGCAGCCACGGCTGCTCCAGCCGCCGCCGCCGAACGCCCACTGACCCCCACCTTCTACCAGTGGATCGAAGATCTCCACCCGGCCATTAAGGGTACCGTCAACCCGCAGTTCCCGGAGCTCAACTACCAAATTGCCCCGACGCAAGGGTTCGACGTGGCGCGTTTCATTGCCGAAGCCAAGACAGGGGAAAGCACCTGGGATACCTACGTGGGCGTGACCCCCTTCGTCGAGATGGGGCAGCTCATCGCCAGCGGCGCGATCGAGCCGTGGGACCCCTACATCCCCAAGGAAATTCTGGACGACATGCTCCCCACGATCCGCGAAGAATGCTCGGTCGACGGCAAGCTCTACGTTTGGCCGTTCCTGCTGGACGTGATCGTCGAAGCGCAAAACAACGCCCTGATCAGCGCCGCCGGCCTGCCCGACCGGATCCCCGAAGACTGGGATGAGTACCTCGCCGCAGCGAAGACCGTGATGGACAAGGGCGCGGCCCAGTACGGCTGCACCTTCGATGCCCACGGCTGGCGCTCGTTGGCGCCGATCACCCACAGCATCAGCACCAATGCGTACTACAACCTGGAAGGTGACAAGACCGGCTTCCCGCTTTCGACTTCACCAGCGAACCCGCGATCCAGGCGCTGATGATCATGAAGCAAATGCTGGACCTGTCATCGGCCAACGCGCTGCAGCCCGGCTCGACCGACGGCGGTGTGAACTCGACGCCGGATGAGGTCGCGTTCGCCGCGGAGCTGGTCCCCTACTACATCAAGTATCAGAATGCGCCGCTGCGCTTCGCGGAAAAATGGAAGGATCCTTCGCAGTTCCGCATGGGCGCGCTGCCCAAGTCCAAGGGCGGCGAAGGCGGCACGGCCTTCTGGGACACCGGCGCAGCGCTGTTCAAGTACGGCAAGAACAAGGAACAAGCCGCCGAGTACCTCAAGGCGCTCACTTACGAGCCGCAGATCTGGAAGGATTCCATCGCTGGCAGCGCTTCCGGCCATCCGGGGCAGTTGCCGCCTTACAGCTCCATCTACGCCGACTGGCAAAAAGCGCCTCCGGACTGGCTGACGGCGCAGGCCTGGGTGCCGGTGGTGGGCGCCGCGATGGCTACCGCCAAGGCGATTCCGAGCCATCAGTTCGGCCTCACGCAGTTCCAGATCGGCCAGCCCATCTGGGAGAAGTACCTGAAGGGCGAAGAGACGGATCCCAAGAAGGTGATGCAGGAAGTCAAGGACGCCGTCGTGGCCGAGATCAAGAAGTCCGGCTGCTGCGGGGTCTGAGCGGCTCTCTGAGTTACGCATGCCGCGCGGCGGCATGCGTCCAGCAATGGCAGTCACACCGCACCTGCAAACACCGCAGGCAGGTGCAAGCGTTGCGAGGGTGATACCCTGGGGCAACACTTGCACCTGCGCTGCGCTCCGGCACAAGTGCAGGTGTCTCACTCGCAAGTCAGGGATTGCTTCGGGGTTCCCACTCCGCTTCGGGGACAGGTGTGGACCCCTCGCAATGACACTAAACAGGGATACGCTTGAGTACGTGGGGCGAGGCATTTTCGCCTGGCAACGCCGTGGTGGCTGGCCTGTGATCCGGCCAATGATTGTCGGCCGCGGCGAACTCTGGACGAAGTGTCTCGCCCCTTTTGATTCGACCGGGAGTGGTGTATGAGCAGCCATACTGCGCCGACGCCGCGCTGCCCGCCGGCGGCGACCCATTTGGTCCAGCTATCACGGCTGGGTAAACTGGGTTTATCTCCTCCCTGCGGCGTTTTTCTTTTTCGCGTTCATGGCCTACCCGATCCTCAGGTCCTTTTGGATCAGCTTCACCGACTACCAGTTTATCGTCCAGACTCCAGCCCAATTTGTGGGACTGAAAAACTATATTAACGTGATTCAGGACCCGGTCTTCTGGATCGGGCTGAAGCGTGCGGCGATTTTCACGGCGGTCTTCCTGCCCGGCGTGATCTTCATCCCGCTCTTCGTCGCCATTTTGGTGGACCGGGTAAGTCAGCCGCGACTGGCGCTCATTTACCGGTTGATCCTGCTGATCCCCGCGGTCATCCCGGCGGCCATGATTTTCGTGTTGTGGCGCTGGCTCTACGACTTCGAGATCGGCCCTATCAACGTCATCCTCCGCGACTACCTGCACCTTTTCAATCGCTTCAACGCGCCCAATGGGTGGGCGATTCGCCCCTGGCGATCCCCGCGGTCGCCTTTGTGGAGATCTGGTGGGGGCTGGGCTACCACACGATGTTTTTCCTGGCCGGCCTCGCCTCGATTCCCAAGGAACTGTACGAAGCCGCGAAGGTGGACGGCGCCAACGAATGGGACTCGTTTTGGCACGTGACGCTGCCGCGGCTCCAGCCGATCATGTTGATCCTGGTGATCCTGCGCTTCGGCACCGCCATGGCGGTCATCGACGACTTCATCATCATGGGCGGCTTCAACCGCGGCCTGCCGACCTACACCTGGACGGTGTACATGTGGCACCTGGCCTTCCAGATCGGAAGTTGGCCGCAGGGCTACGCCTCCGCCGTCGGTTGGCTCGGCGCGATCGCCATGCTTGCGGTCGTCGCCATCTTGATGCGCGTCTTCCGAAATCGTGATTAGGAGCGGTCTTTATGACGAACGCTGAATCCAGTCCATCAACCGCCCGCAGCAGCCCGATGCCGAAACCGCGGCGCAGACGGATCCGCTGGCGGACGGTCCTGATGCATGGCATCATCATCTTTTTCTGCATGATCGTCCTCGTGCCGCTGCTGTGGGTCTTCCTGATGTCGGTGAAGTCGCTGCGGGATGCGTATACCGGCACGCTATGGCCGGAGCAGTTTGACTTCACGCACTACAGCTACGTCTTCCAGAAGATGCCCAGCGTGCTTCGCAACTTCAGCAACAGCATCATCGTGACCCTCTCAACGGTCGTCGTTACCACGGTGATCGCCGTGCTGGCCGGCTATGCGCTGGCGCATCTCCGGATGCCCGGAGCCGCGGTGGTGGGGCTGATCCTGATTGCCACCCTCTTTTTTCCGACGCGCCTGGTCTCGATCATCGGCATCTACCAGCTCGAGCGCAAGCTGGGTCTGATCAATACTCTGCCGGGAGTAATCATGCCTTATATCACCCTAAGCCTGGCGTTCAGCATCATCATCATCCGCGGCATCTTTCAACAGGTGTCACCCGAGATGGTGGACGCGGCCCGGGTCGATGGCGCCAGTTCGTGGCGTACGCTCGTGCAGATCATGCTGCCGCTGGCGGCTAACGGCATCGTCGTGGTGGGCATGATCAATTTTGTAGCGGCGTGGGGGGAGTTTCTTTACGCATTTACCCTACTGAGTGACCGTAACATGTTCACCTTCCCGGTGGTGCTGGCGACGACCTTCGGCGGGTTCGGCGAGTGGGCCTACCCGCGCGTGGCCGCGATGTACATCATGGCCATCATCCCGGGCATCTTGGCCTTCACGATCCTGCAACGCTGGTATATGAAGGGCTTGCAGGAAGGCGCGCTGAAGTTCTGAGGCGAAGGCCGTTTGTGGAGCGACCGCGATGAAGCCCAAGGTCTACATCGAAACCACGATCATCAGCTACCTGGCGGCGCGTCCCAGTCGTGACCTGATCATCGCAGGCCATCAGCAAGTCACCTATGAATGGTGGCAGACTGCGCGTCACGACTTTGCAATCGTCAGCTCACAACTTGTCGTCCGCGAGGCTGGCGCAGGTGACCCCGAAGCAGCCCAAGAACGGCTAGCCCTCTTGAGCGAACTCACTTTGTTGGAGATCACCGAAGAAGCGTTGACGCTTGCGCAGCATATCCTGCAAACCGGAGCGGTCCCGGTCGGCTTCCCCGAAGATGCTTTGCATGTTGCTGTCGCCGCGGTGAATGGCATCGAGTACTTGCTGACGTGGAACTACAGACACTTGGCGAATGCTGGGATGCGCGGTAAGATTGAAGCGGCGTGTCGAGAACTCGGCTATGAGGCAGTGATCATCTGCACGCCCGAGGAATTGATGGAGGCTTGAACGATGTGGGAAGATCCGATTGTGGCTGAGGTGCGTCAGGTGCGCGCGGCACATGCTGCCCAGTTCAATAATGATCTGCTGGCGATCTATCAGGATCTCAAAATCGAAGAGCAGCAGAGCGGCCGCAAGTTCACAACCTATCCAGCCCGGCGCGTCGTTCCGGTGAAAAAACCACCTGTCAAAACTGCTCAGTTCACGCCTGCTTGAAAGGTTCTAATGCTGGACCGTACCAAAGGGAAGAACGTGGCATGACCTGGAGCGAGCGAATTGTTGTTGACCCTGATATGCTTGTTGGGAAA
The DNA here is from genome assembly GCA_963841825.1 of uncultured Chloroflexia bacterium. Taxonomy (GTDB): domain Bacteria; phylum Chloroflexota; class Anaerolineae; order CG2-30-64-16; family CG2-30-64-16; genus CAWJEL01. The sequence goes on along the minus strand of CAWJEL010000037.1, from coordinate 62,826 downwards.
CCCGTCATCAAGGGTACCCGGCTGGCTGTGGAGTTCATCGTTGATCTCCTCGCGCAAGGGTGGTCGGAACGGGAGATACTGCAGAACTACCCCGGGTTGACGCTTGATGACATTCGGGCAAGCCTGGCCTATGCCAGCGCTGCCTCGCATGAGGAGAGAGTATACCTCCTCCATGAGCCAGCATAACGGGGTAGGCAATGGCTGCCAAACCGACTGACGTGATCATCAGCTTCGACATGGAGACCGATCTCGGGAATTGGTGGAGCACCTACGAGGGGGTCACCTCCGGCACGCCGCGCCTGCTCGAGATCCTGACGCGGCAGGGCATCCCAGCCACGTTCCTGTTCACGGCGGACGCAGCCCAGGCCCATCCCGAGGTCGTCCGGGCCGTGCTGGACGCCGGCCACGAGGTCGGCTGTCATGCCCTGCACCACGAGTTCCTCGGCGAGGCCAACTCGGACACCCCCGGACTCTTCACGCTGCTGCCGGAAGAGATCGAACATCGGCTCGACCTGGCGACCGAAATCGTGGCCGCGGCGGCTGGGGTGCGCCCCGTCTCCTTCCGCTGCCCCCGGCTCCAGAGCAGTAACCAGGTGCTCCACGCGCTGGAGCGCCTGGGTTACACCGTCGACGGCAGCTATCCCACCTATTTTTACGGCAAACAGTTTGCGCCGTACTATCCCAGCCGGGAGGATTGGCGCGAGGCCGGGGATATGCGCGTGCTGGAGCTGCCGACCTTCGCCGATTTCAGCGAGCCGGCTCCACCCGGCGCGGGTGATTTCTGGCGCGGGCGCGATTGCTGGCCGAAGCTGCGGCTCGAAGGGGCGGCGCGTTTCAAAGAGCGAATCGATGGCATGGGCGCCTACCTCCAGGCACGCGACCTGCCGCATTTTGTCTGCCTCTACCTTCACCCCTGGGAGTTCGTGCCGACCCCGCGGGAGCTGGTTTTCGGCGAGGGCCGGTTCGAGGTCGCCGAGTGGCTCTGGCAGAACAGCGGTGAGGCCCACCTGACCGCGCTGGACGAGTTGATCGCCCTGCTCCGCCGCCGACGGCGCCACGTTCTGGACGATGAAGGATTTCGCTGCGGCGTGGCAGGGATAGTCAGGCAGGAGAAGCCACCGGACACAAGGTTCACTATCGGGGGTACTGCTCTCGTTTTTGGCAAGAAGAGGACGTTCTTCGTGTCATTCTGAGACGCGGATGGGCCAAGGCCGCATGTTCTGACCAAGAAACTCGCGCTGTCACGGCTTTGCCGTGAGGCCGAGTCCCTGACCTCGGTTAGCGTCTCAGGTTGTCAGGCCGAAGGATCCATTTGGGAGTTTCTTGGGAGCGGGTTATGGACTCAACGCCCGTTGCGACGAGACGCCAGCGAAGAATCCGGCGTGTGGCAGCAGAACAAAACAGATTCTTCGCTAACGACTCGCCGTTACGGAATTTGAGCGGTCCACCCGCTCAGAATGACAAATCGGGACTCTTTTGAACTATTCACAACCCACTGCTTGGTAGCACTCAGGACAATATGCGTTCCTGTTGCCGATGAAGTCTAAAGGAGCAACCACACATGGAAATTCCTATCAGCGAATTTCAGGCGCGCGTCGAGCGCGTGCAGGCGTTACTGCAACAGCACAACCTGGACGCAGGCCTCGTCTACTACGACGAACTGAGGTCGGCCAACGGTGTCTACCTCTCGAACTGGGTGCCGCAGTTCGAGTCGGGTGCGATCCTGGTGCCGCCGGAAGGCGAGCCATGCATCCTCGGCGGGCCGGAATCGGAGCCGTTCGCCAAGGCGGACGCGGCGATCAAGAAGACCTACAACGTCCCCGTCTTTATGGTGCCCGACGAGGAGTACCCGTCCGCCCGCATCCTGTCGGTGGGTGAGGTCATGGCCGAGGCACTGCCCGGCCGGCCGTTGCGGCGCCTCGGGATCGTCGGCCTGGGCGTGATGCCACACGCGCTGTACAACGATCTTACGCAGCAACTCACCGGCGTGGAACTGGTCGACATCACCGAGCCGTACGAGCAGTTGCGCTGGTTCAAGAGCGACGCCGAGGTTGCGTCGATTCGCGCCGCGTTCGGTATCGCGGCGCAGGCGCTGGCCCCCATGTCCGCGCAGATCAAAGCCGGAAACAATGAACTACAAGTGTGCGCGGCCGGCGAGGCGAAAGCCCGCGCCTTGGGCTGCACCGGCTTCGGCTACCGCACCATCGTCGCCTCAGGGCCGCGGACGGGCAGCGTCGTGCCGACCCCCACCGCGCGGCGCATGGCCCAGGGCGAACTGGTGATGTTCAGCATCAGCCCGCGGGTTAACGGCTACGCGTCGTCGTGCGGCGACACGACGGCCGTCGGCGGCAAGCCCACCGAGGCGCAAAAGCGTCTGCTGAGCCACATGGCGCACGCGTATGACATCGCCCGCAAACAGTTGGTCGTCGGCCGCACCGGCGTCGAGATGGACGCGCCGGTGCGCGCCTACCTGCTGGAGTGCGGTTACGCGCCGCATATGCTCGTGCCCTACATCCATACCGTCGGCCTGTTCGAAGCGGAAGGACCGTTCTTCGGCCCGCGCAGCCACGTCACGCTCCAGCCGCACATGACCGTCTGCATCGACGTCAGCCTCTTCGGCATGCCCGAGCTACACGGCGCACGCTTCGAGAGCGGCTTCGAGATCACCGCAGACGGCCCGGTGCCGTTCGCGCCGGCGATCGACGAGCTGATATTGAGCCATCGGTAGGTTTCCGAAGATTAGTGACAGTCATTGCGAGGGGCCGCAGCCCCGAAGCAATCTCCTTCGAATGGCTGAGATTGCTTCGTCGGGCTACCGCCCTCCTCGCAATGACGAATGGGTATTGTCACATGACCGAACATGACAAGGTACTTGCTCACATAGACTCGCACCGCGCCGAGGCGATCGTGTTCCTCCAGCGCATGGTCGCGTTCGACAGCTCGACCATCCACCACGGGCTGGACGGCCAGGAGCTCGCCATCCAGGAGTGGCTGGAAGGCGTCCTGCGCGGGTGGGGGCTGGAGACACGGCTGTTCGAGCCGGATAACGAGAAGATGAAGGCGTTCCCGGACTACAGCCCCGGGCACAGCTACCGCAACCGGCCCAACCTGGTCGCAACGCTCAAGGGCGCGGGGAACGGCCGCTCGCTGATCCTCAACGGCCATGTGGACACCATGCCCGCGGGGACCGCGCGAAGTGGACGCACGATCCCTGGGGCGGCGAGATCGCGCACGGCCAGATGTACGGCTTGGGCGTGTGCGATATGAAGGCGGGCGTGGCCGCCATGATCCTGGCGACGCGCTTCCTGTGCGAGGCCGGGTTCCCGCCGCAGGGCGATGTAATCATCCAGAGCGTGGTGGACGAGGAGGGCGGCGGCAACGGGACGCTGGGCTGCGTGGTCGAGGGCTACAAGGCGGACGCGGCCATCGTCACCGAGCCGACGCGGCTGCATGTCCAGCCGGCCAGCCGCGGGGTGCTGCTGCTCGAAGTCGATGTCGAGGGCCGCGCCACGCATGCCTGCCTTGAAGTGGGGCGGCGTCAACGCGATCGAAAAGGCGATGAAGATCATCCAGGGGATGATCGAGCTGGAACGGCTGTGGCTGGCGGGGCGGCGCAACCCGCTCTACCCGCCGCCGACCATCACCATCGGCCAGATCAACGGCGGCCTGGCCGGGTCGCAGGTGCCGGGCGAGTGCGTGCTGAAGTTCGACGTCAAGTATCTCCCTGTCGAGATGGACCGCAACGGCCGCGCCAAGCCGAACGACGCCGATATGGTGAAAGCGGAAGTCGTGGAGTGGATCCGCACGCTCTGCGCCGGGGATGCCTGGCTGCGCGGACCATCCGCCGGCGCTGAGCTGGTATCAGCACTGCATCCCGCACTACCTCGATCCCAGCCATCCGCTGGTCGGATTGATGAGTGGCGCGGCGCAGAACGTGATGGGCTGGAGCATGGTCTCCGGCTTCCCCGCCGGCTGCGATGCCCGGCACCTGCAGAACCGGGCCGGCGTGCCCACGGTCATCTTCGGCCCCGGCGATTTGCAGTACGCGCACAGCATCGACGAGCGCGTGTCGGTGCAGGAATACCTGGACGCCATCAAGGTGCTGGCCCTGGCAATCCACGATTGGACATCAAACAACCGCAGATGACGCAGATGGACGCAGATAAGAAACTCAAGAAGTCTCCGTGCCTCTGTGCCTCCGTGGTTCATTTCATCTTCTGGAAATGGAAGGTCCTATGATCACTGAAATCCCAACGAGCGAATTCCAGGAACGCATCCGCCGCGTGCAGGCCGAGCTGGCTCGCCGCGGGCTGGACGCGCTGTTAGCTTTCGGCAGCGAGGCCGAGCCGCAATTCGTCCGCTACCTGTCGGACCACTGGCCGGCCTTCGAGACCGCGGCCGTGCTCATCCCGGTCGAGGGCGAAGCGATGTTGCTGATCGGGCCAGAGAGCCTGACCTACGCCCAGGCCCGCAGCAAGATCCCCATCGATCCGCCAGATCCTGGAGTATCGTGAGTCATCGGAGCCGGAATACCCCGGCAAGGCGCTGGACACCTTCACCAGCGTCTTCGATGAAGTCTCCGGCGGCAAGGCCGTGCGCCGGCTGGGCATCGTTGGCCTCCCGATTACGCCGGTTCCGGTGTACGAGGGCATCCGCGCCGCGATGACTGAGGGCGAGATCGTGCGCGCGGACGACATCCTGATTCAGATGCGCATGATCAAGAGCGAGAACGAGCTGGCGCTGCTGCGCGAGGCGTTCCGCATCTCCGAGAAGGCGGTCGAGGCCGTGCTGAACCGGATCAAGCCCGGCATGATGGAAGTCGAGATCGTCGGCATCGCCCAGGAGGTGATGTATCGCCACGGCGCCGAGTACGAGGGGCATCCGCTCTACGTGCTCTCGGGCCGCAACAGCGCCAATGCCATCGGCCGACCGACCCTGAAGAAGCTGATCGAAGGCGAGGTCATCCAGCTCAACATCGGCGCCCGCTTCGGCGGCTACTCCTCCAGCGTCGGTCGTCCCGTCGTGCTCGGCCACCTGCCTGACGACGTGCGCGGCCTCCTGCAGATGGGCCTGGACGCGGCGAACAAGACGATGGAGATCATGCGCGCCGGGGTCGAGGCCGCCTGGGTGGCGCGGACGGTGCAGGAGTTCATTATCGCAGCGCGGCTATGGCGCGAACATCCTCTACGGCCCGTGCCACGGCCTGGGCCTGATGGAATGCGAGCACCCCTGGATGGAGACCAATTCGGAGTACATCTTGCAGGAAAACTACACCTTCCAGGTCGACTCGTTCCTCTACACGCCGCAGTACGGCGCGCGCTGGGAGGACGGTGTCCGCGTCACGAAGGATGGCGTGGAGCAGTTCTCGGCCTATCGGCGGGAGATCATCGTTATCTGATGGACACTTCCCAAATACACCCATCACGTCATTCAACCCTGCTCACGCTCCTAAGCGAGCGCCGCCAGGACATCATCCCGGCCACCACCTACGGAGTCGACCGCTACAGCCACCCGTGGATGGCGGCCGATCCGTCGTTTGCGCGGCTGCTGGACTACTGCGACGCGCACGGTCACATCTTCGCCCTGCACCGGTCGTACTATGCCTCGTTCGGGGTCACAGACATTCTCGGTGTAGATGATCCGGCGGCCGTCGAAAAACAGAGCTATCGAATCGGTGACTCGGTGCACACCGAGTACGTGCTGCACACGCCGAAAGGGGACCTGACCGCGCACTACACCGAGAACGACGGCGTCCACACGGTCTGGCGCCACGACATGCTGATCAAGACCGACGACGACATGGACCGGTTCCTCGCGGCGCCGTTCGCGCCCGCCGCGCCGGATGTGGCGGCGTTCGAGCGGACCCGGCAGGCGTTGGGCGAGCGTGGGGTCATGGAGATCGAGGTGCCGGATCCTCTGTGTCTGATCACCGAAAACATGTCGTACGAAGATTTCATGGTGCGGACGGTCTTTGCGCCGGAAAAAATCGACGCGCTGTTGGAACAGGCGGCAGCATTGATCTACACCTGGCTGGAGTCGGTGCTGGCCGCGGGCTTCGGTCCCGTCTTCCGCATCTTCGGGCCGGAGTACGCCGCGCCGCCGGTGATGTCGCTGAAGCACTTCAAGAAGTATGTCACAGCCTACGACCGGCCGCTGATCGAGCTGATCCACCGCCACGGCGGCTACGTCCGCTACCACTGCCACGGGCCGCTCCGGCGCATCCTGGATGATTTCCTCAGCCTGGGCGTGGACCTGACCGACCCCTGCGAGGGGCCGCCCAGCGGCGACATCACGCTGCGCGAGCTGGCGGACCGCGTCGGCCGCGACCTGATCCTGATGGGCAACATCCAGCTCGATGACATCGAGCGCGCCGAGCCGGAGAAGATCGATCGGCTGGTCGCGGAGGCCATCGAAGCTGCGGCTGGTCGCGCCCCGTTCATCCTGTGTCCCACGGCGTCCCCGTTCTCATCGCCGCTGCCAGAGGTGACGGAAGGCAATCTGATCCGATTCCTGGAAGCGGCTGAGAAGTACGGGGCCAGATCGTTTTCTTAACCACCCATTTCACCCAAGGAGGCAAGGCAAATGTCAGTTCAAACCCGTAAGTTGATCGGGCGCTCGATGGCTCTGCTCGTGGCGCTCACCATGATCGGCGCGATGATCGCCGCATGTGCGCCGGCCGCGCCAGCCCCGGCTGCACAACCGACCGCGGCGCCGGCCGCGGAGGCCACGGCCGCACCCGCCGCAGCCGCGGAAAAAGTGCCGCTTCGCTTCGTCGTGATGGACTACGACGAGAAGATGCGGCCCGACACGCAGGCGCTGGTGGACGAGTTCAACGCCAGCCAGAACGAGATCGAGGTCAAGCTCGACGTGCTCGGCTGGGGCGAGGGTCACGACACCCTGCTGACCCAGATCAGCGGCGGCCAGGCGCCTGACCTGGCGAACGGCAACGCGCAATGGGTCGGCGAGTGGTCGGGGATCAACGAGCTCCAACCGCTCAATGATCTGCTTTCGACAGGAGTTCCTGGCGAACTTCGTGCCGGCCGGCCTCGAGGCGTTCACCATCGACGGCAAGCTGATGGCGATGCCCTACTTCCTCGACCCCCGCGCGCTCTACTACCGCAAGGACCTGTTCGAGAAGGCGGGCCTGAAGGCCCCTGAGACCTGGGACGACGTGTTCGCCGCAGCGGAAAAACTGAACTCGCCGGATATGAATGCCTTCGGCCTGGCCTTCTCCCGTGCGTCGGACGACATGGACTACTGGTGGTACGCCTGGCTGGGAGCCAACGGCGCAGATGGCAACACCAAGCTGTGGGACGAGAACGGCAAGTCGCGTTTCAACACGCCGGAAGGGATCGCGGCCACCCAGTTCCTGGTGGACCTGGCGCAGAAATACAAAGCGGTCAATCCTGACTTTGTGACGGCTGGCCGCGACCAGACCTTACAGCCCCTCTTCTACAACAGCAAGCTGGCAATGTTGGAAACCGGTTCGTGGTATCCGACGCTGCTGCAAGAACAACGCGCCCGACCTGCAAGTCGGCATCGCACCCATCCCGGTGGCGAAGGCAGGCATGAAGCACGTGACCGCGTTCTGGCCCGATGCCGTGATGATGTTCAAGCAGAGCAAGCATCCGAAGGAAGCCGCGAAGTTCCTGGAGTGGATGTACGGCAAAGAAAACCGGCTGCTCTTCGCCAAGCAGCGCGGCGTGATCCCGGAGCGCATCGACGTGGGCACCGACCCGGCGTATGCGGTCAGCGACACCGAGAAGTTCTTCGTCGAACAGCTCCAGACCGCCAGGAACGCGTACGAGACGCCGTTCCCCGCCACCATCTACAAGGTCTACACCGAGGCCGAGAATCTGGTGGCCCGCGCGGTGGCCGGCGAGATCACGGCCGAAGAGGCGATGAAGCAAGCCGCCGAGTTCGCCGACAAGACGAACGGAAAGTAATCAGATCTTACCGCGAGTGTTTAGTGACGACTTCAGTCGTTCCGCCTCGAAGCACCCCGAGTCGTCACTGCCATCCAAATAAGAGATAGCCCAATGACTGCACTCGCAGAGGAATTCGGTCGCGGCAAGCTGACGCACGTTCACGAGCCGTGGACCCGCAGGATGGCGACGGACCTGCACGACAACCGGACAGCCTACCTGCTGCTGCTGCCCAGCGTCCTGGTCTTTGCGCTGCTGGTGGTGTTTCCCCTGGTCAGCACCATCTGGGGCGCGTTCAACAGTACGGACGCGGTCGGCCGCTTCACCGGTTTCGCGGGCCTCGCCAATTTTCAGGAATTGATTGACGACCAGTACATGCCGGGCATCGTCAGTCAGACTTTGGTCTTTGTCTTCGGCACGGTGGTGCTGACGATACTGCTGTCTTTCCCCCTGGCGCTCGATCCTGAATCAGAAGTTCCCGGGTGTCGTGCTGGCCAAGGCTCTGATCCTGCTCCCCTGGGCCGCGCCGCTGGCGATCATGGCGATGACCTGGCGCTGGATCTTCGACGGTCAACTCGGCGCGTTGAACTATTTGTTAAACCTCTTCCACTTCACCGACGTGAACATCCTCTGGCTGAACAACCCTAAGCTCGCCTTGGGTGCGGTAGGGTTCGTTGAGGTCTGGTCCTCGATCCCATTTATGACGATCACCTTCCTGGCCGGGTCTGCAATCGATCCCGCCCCACATCTACGATGCGGCCAAGATGGACGGCGCCAACGCCTGGTTTGAGTTGTGGGACATGACGATCCCGCAAATGAGGCGGGTCTTCACCATCGTGGCCCTGCTGTCGGTGATCTGGGCGTTCCGCTCCTTCACAGTGATCTGGACGATGACCCAAGGCAACCCATTCTACCGGACCGACATCTCGGTGACTTACCTTTACAAGCTGGCGTTCAAGAACCTCACTTTCGGACAGGGATTCGCGCTGGCGTTCGCCACCTTCCTGCTGCTGTCGATCTTCAGCGTCATCTATACGCGCGTCCTGCGCAGTGAGGAGGGATGACGATGAAAAAGATCAACTGGGTCAAATGGCTCTCCATCGTCTTCTTCCTGATTCCGATGCTTTTTATCCTGCTCTTTCCATTCATCGTGATGATCTCAACCTCGTTCAAGACGCTGCGTGAGGTCAACCAGATACCGCCGACCTTCATCCCACGCGCGCCGACGCTGGAGAACTACCGGGAGGTCTGGAATATCATCCCGCTGGCCAAGCATTTCCGCAACAGCCTCTTCCTGGGCTTCGGCGAGATGGCGATCGTGCTCTTCCTGGGCATCCCGGCGGCCTACTCGCTGTGTCGCTTCCGGTTCGCCGGCCGCGGCCCCTACATGATCTTCCTGCTGTTCACGCAGATGTTCCCGCCGGTGGTGATGATCCTGGGAATCTTTCGCCTGGTCGCCGCTTACGGGCTGGTCGATAACCTGGCTGTGGTGGCCGTGATCGCCGCCTCGTTCAATCTGGCGTTCTGCATCTGGCTGCTCACCGGCTACTTCTCCGCCATCCCGCCGGAGATCGAGGAGGCCGCGATGATGGACGGCCACTCCCGGATCGGTGCGATGATGAAGATGACCCTGCCCCTCTCGTGGCCGGGCCTCATCGCAGTCGGGATCTTTGCGTTCATGGACGGCTGGAACGAGTTTCTGTTTTCACTGACCTTCATCCGCACCCAGGACTTCCTGCCGTTAACGATCGGCCTCTACCGGTTCAACACCCGCTTTCAGATCCAGTGGAACAACCTGATGACCGGCGCCTTCCTGGCGACCATCGTGGTCGTCGCGCTGTTCATGCTGGTCCAGGACAAGCTGACGCGGGGGATGGTGGCGATATCGGAAAAATGACGCCCTGACGGAAGACTCCCATCGTGTCACCCTGAGCGGGGCTACCTGACAAGGTGCGTGACGACAAGAATCCAGCGAAGGGTCTCGTTTCGCCAAGAAGATTCTTCGCTGATGCCTCGCCGCCACGGAAGGTCAGCCGTTAATCCGCTCCCAAGAAACTCCCGAATGGATCCTTCGGCCTGACAACCTGAGTCACTAACCAAGGTCAGGGACTCGGCCTCACGGCAAAGCCGTGACAGCGTGAGTTTCTTGGTCAGAACATGCGGTCCTGGCGCATGGGCGTCTCAGAATGACAGAAGTCCAGAGTCGATTTTTGTGTGCTTGAGAAATAACAAAGGAAGATGTACAGCGATGAGTATCGTCATCTGCAAAGATCTGGTGAAACGCTTCGGCGATAGCCTCGCCGTGGATCATGTCAACGTCGAAATCCAGGACGGCGAGTTCATGGTGTTTGTCGGTCCGTCGGGCTGCGGCAAGACCACCACCCTGCGCATGATCGCGGGGCTAGAGGCGATCACCTCGGGCGAGATTCGCATCGACGACAAAGTGGTGAACGACGTGGCGCCGCGGCATCGTGATATCGCCATGGTGTTCCAGAACTACGCGCTCTATCCGCATTACAAGGTGCGCGACAACATCGCCTATCCGCTGAAACGACGCCGGGTGTCCAAACCAGAGATCCACCGGCGCGTGCACGAGGTCGCGCAGATGCTGGACATCGAGCGCCTGTTGGGCCGCTGGCCGCGCCAGCTCTCCGGCGGCGAGCGGCAGCGCGTGGCGCTGGGCCGCGCCATCATCCGCAAGCCGAGCGTCTTCCTGATGGACGAACCGTTGAGCAACCTGGACGCCAAGCTGCGCGTGCAGATGCGCCGCGAGATCATCCGCCTCCAGCGTGTGCTGGGCACGACCACGATCTACGTGACCCACGATCAGGTGGAGGCGATGACGATGGGGGATCGGATCATGGTGCTCCGTTTCGGTCGCATCCAGCAGGTGGGCCCGCCGGAAGAACTCTACAATTCGCCCGCCAATATGTTCGTCGCCGGCTTCATCGGCAGTCCCGCGATGAACGTCTCTCCCGGCCGGCTGGAAGGGGACGCGACCGGCGTGACGCTCGTCACCCACAGCGGCCGACTCCCACTGCCGCCGGCGATCGCCGCGCGGCTCCGCGCCGACAACACAGCCGCGGCCGGCCCGCGCGAGGTGATGTGGGGCATCCGCGCCGAGGACATCCGGCTCGGCCCGGCGCCCGTCGGCGGCGGAGATGGCCTCGATATGCGCGCCACGGTGGACCTGGTCGAAGGCCTGGGATCGGATGCCTATGTCAGCCTCGCGCGTCAGCGGCGATAACATCGTCGCCCGCACCCCGGCCGACGCCCGCCCCGCCGAAAACGATACGGTGGGCGTGCAGATCAACCCGAACAAGCTTCACTTGTTCGACGCGAAGACGGAAGATACGTTGTTGACGTAGAGCGGAGAGCGTAGAGAGTAAAGGGTGGAGAGAGCGGAGTCCGGTCTTTCACGCTCCACGCATCACGTTTCACGCTCCACGCCGTAAGCGAGTAACCCACCATGCCACGTTCACCCATCGGTACGCCCAAGGCCGAGCTCGACACCCCGGCGTTGTGTCTGGACATCGAGGCGGTTGAGGCCAACATCCAGCGTATGGCCGACGCTTTCCGCGACGGCCCGGTGCGTTTGCGCCCCCATGCCAAGACGCACAAGTCACCGCTGCTGGCGCAGATGCAGCTCGCAGCGGGCGCCATCGGCATCACCTGCGCCAAGCTGGGCGAGGCTGAGGTGATGGCCGCTGCCGGCATCAAGGACATCCTGATCGCCAACCAGATCGTTGGCACGAGCAAGATCGCGCGGCTGGTCAATCTGGCCGCCTACACCGAGGTCATGGTGGCCGTGGACGACGTAGCGAACGCAGCCGAGCTGGACGCGGCCGCGCAGGCGAAAGGGATCCGTTTGCGGGTGCTGATCGAGCTAAACATCGGCATGGATCGCTGCGGTGTGCTGCCCGGGGAACCTGCCCTTGCGCTGGCACGGCGCATCACCGCATCCCCCGGCCTGCGCCTCGAAGGCTTGATGGGCTATGAGGGCCACACGGTTTTCATCCAGGACCCGGACGAGCGCCGCGGAAAGACCGAAGCCAGCGTGAAGCTGCTGGTGGACACGGCCGATCTGCTGCGGCGCGACGGCATCCCGGTGTCGATCGTCAGCAGCGGCGGCACCGGCACCAGCCTCATCACCGGCCGCTATCCCGGCGTCACGGAGATCGAGGTCGGCTCGTACATCACCATGGACAGCCAATACCGGGAGGAGGTCGGCATCGACTTCGCCTACGGTCTGACGGTGCTGGCGACGGTGACCAGCGTGCGTTCGCCCGATCGGGCGATCATCGACGCCGGGCTCAAGACCGTCACCCGCGACTTCGGGCTGCCCAGACTCATCGCGCCGCCCGGCTGGGAGCTGGTCGATCTTTCCGAGGAGCACGGCCATTTGCACCGAACCGGCGGCGCGCCCCTGAAGATCGGCGACAAGGTCGAGCTCGTGCCCAACCACGGCTGCACCACGATCAACCTGCACGACGAGTATCACGTGATCCGCGGCGGCGTGCTGGAGGCGGTCTGGCCCATCGCCGCACGGGGGAAGGTAAGTTGACCAGCCAGATGCGGCGATTCGAAGACAAACGGGTGCTGATCACCGGTGCGGCCGGGGGTATCGGCCGCGCGACGGCGGAACGCTTTGCCGCGGAGGGTGCGCGCCTGCTGCTCGCCGACCGCCAGGCTGAGTTGCTCCACCAGACGGCCGAGGAAATCCGGGCGAAACAGGGCGCGCAGGTGTTCGCTTACGTCCTGGATGTCTCCAGAAAGGCCGAAGTAGACGGGATGATGGCCTTTGCCCTGGCGGAACTTGGCGGCATCGACGTGCTCATCAACAACGCAGGGATCTGCCGCGAAGCAACCCTCCTGGAGATGCGTGAGGAGATGTGGGACGAGACGATGGCCATCAATCTCAAGGACATTTCCTTATCGCCCAGGCGGTCGCTCGGGAGATGGTGAAGGCGGGGTCAGGAACCATCGTCAACATGTCCTCAACCAACGGCCTCGTGGGCGAGGCCGGGTATGCAGCTTACAACGCCTCCAAGGGCGGCGTCCTCCTGCTGACCAAGACGATGGCGCTGGAGTTGGGACCTCTGGGCATCCGGGTGAATTGCCTTGCGCCCGGCTATGTCGTCACCCCTATGTCCTCGGCACTCGACACGGCCAACAGGATGTTCACCTACGCCCGTGATAAGATCCCGTTGGCGCGCGTGGCCCGGCCGGAGGAAGTAGCCTCCGTCTTTGCGTTCCTGGCCTCCGACGACGCCTCCTTCATCAACGGCGAGGCGATCGTGGTCGATGGCGGGCAGTTGGCGCAGTAGTACGTCGCGCACGGAGAATCGTTCATGTTTATTTCACCCTCCGAACTCTATCAGTGGTGCAAAGTTCCGTATCGGGATCTGGAAGCCCATCCCCAGCGGAAAATCCCCTTCCGTCTCTGCGCCGACTCGGCCGAGATGGGCGCGCTCATGGCGCGGGAACTGGTCGATGAGATCCAGGCGCACAACGCCCGCGGCGAGCCGACGCGCGCCGTCATCCCGTGCGGGCCAAGCTGCTGGTACGCGCCGTTCACCGACCTGGTGAACCGTGAGCGCGTCAGCCTGCGCCACCTGGTCGTGTTCCACATGGACGAGTGCCTGGACTGGCAGGGACGCGAGCTGCCGCGACGCCATCCCTACAACTTCCGCGGCTTCATGGAGGAGCATTTCTACGGGCCGGTTGACGCCGGAGCTGGCCGTACCCGAAGCAAACCGGGTCTGGCTCAACGGGCGCAACGTCGACGAAGTGCGCGAGCGCATCTGGGCCGCGCCGGTGGATGTCACCTACGGCGGATGGGGCCAGGACGGGCACATCGCCTACAACCAGGCGCGGCGCCACCCGTACAGTCACGCCTCGCTGGACGATGTGCGTGAGTCTACGATCCGGGTGCAGGAAAACAACCTGGACACGATCATCGCGCTGGCGCAGCGGACCTTCGGCGCGGCGTACCAGTTCGTGCCGCCCATGTCGGTGACGCTCGGCCTGAAAGAGTGCCTATCGGCGCGCAAAGTGCGGCTCTTCTCCGACACGGGCGCGTGGAAGCAGACTGCGCTCCGCGTCGCACTTTTCAGCCCGCCGACGCCCGAATACCCGATCACCCTGCTCCAGGAGCACACCGACGCGCTGATCACCGCGACGGTGGAGACCGCGCGGCATCCGGTGAGTGAGCATCCGGAATGGGAACTGGTAGATTGGTAGATTGGGAATTGGTGGATTGGGGTAGATACTTCATCGCAGTATGTTCAACGCCAATCTCTCTGGGTGCAAACCGCCGCTTACCCGCACCCCAATTTACCAATCTACCACTTTACCAACCTACCCTCACCCAAAGGACTTCAGGCTGATCGTGAACGTTGCTAACTACCGCTACCGCGCCCTCATCGGCACCGGCGGCATCGGGTCGGGAATTTTCTGCGCGCTGGACGGGGATCACACGCTGGGGCGGGAGGAAAGCCGCAGCGGGCACTTCCTGGATCGGCGCGATTACTGCAAGCTGCATATCGTCAGCCACTACGTCCGCCGGCTGCTGGGCCCTGACTTCCCTGTGATCCCGTTGGGCATGGTCGGCGCGGACGACGTGGGTGACCGGCTACTGGCCGAGATGGCGGAGGTCGGGCTGGATTTGCGCTACGTCGGTAAGGCCGAAGGCCGTCGCACGCTCTACGCCCTGTGCCTGATCTATCCCGACGGCAGCGGTGGCAACGTGACCGAGAACGACTCCGCCTGCGCGGCCGTGGATGCGGACTGGATCGCCCAGGCGGAGGCTGAGTTCGCCCGCTACGCCGGCCGCGGGATCGCCCTGGCGCTGCCCGAAGTCCCGCTGGCCGCCCGACAGAAGTTGCTGGCGCTGGGACGGCCCACGGCTTCCTGCGCGTCGCATCCTTCACAACCGCCGAGATCCTGGAACTGGGCGACGAGTTGAAGGACGTAGACCTGCTGGCGCTCAACCTCGATGAGGCGGCGGCGCTGGCAGGTGTTTCGACCGAGACGCTTGGCGGAGGCGATCCTGAAGAGATCGCGAAGGCTGCGCTGGCGAAAATCGATCCTGGGACGATGCTGACCGTCACCGCGGGCGCGCGGGAGTTGGTCGTGGGACGGGATCGATGCTCACGCACCTGCCCGCGCTGCCGGTGCCGGTCGTGGGCACGGCCGGGGCAGGGGACGCGCACCTGGCCGGGATCCTGGTGGGTCTGGCGGCCGGGCTGTCGCTGCGGGACGCGCATCAGCTCGGCGTGCTGACCGCCGCGGTCGCCGTGCAGTCGCCGCACACGATCAACTTCGAGCTTGACCGGGAGGCGTTGCGGGCCTGTGCGGAGGCGACCGTCGCGCCGTTGACTGAAGCGGTACGAGTGCTACTGGCGCCGGTCACACTATAAGGACTTATCAAGCAACGACGGCTTGATTTCGCTGATGCTCTGCGCCAGGAAGCGTGAGCGGCGCGGCTTGACAGCCTCGCTATCTGCGAAAATCTGCGTCATCTGCGGTTGCACTGCGTTCTATTGAACCGCAGATAGCGCAGATGGGCGCAGATGACGCAACCAGCGTAGGCCTTATGGGGAGTAGCGCACGATCGGGAGATTCGCATGAGCAAACTGATTGACCTTTCCGGCCCACTCTACGAAGGCATGTGGAGCTACAACCGTTCTGCTCGGCCTGAAAGATAGCCTCCCGGAGTTCGAGCCGCAAATGCTGGCTCGAATCCCAGGTGACGGGTACGAAGCGTACGGCTACCGGCTGAGCAGCCTGACCGGCAGCTACATCGAGACCGGCAGGCACATGATCGAAGACGCACCGCTGCTCAACGATCTGCCCCTCGCCACGTTCATCCGGCCGGCTGTGGTGTGTCATGTGCCGCGCAAAGGGCCGGGTGACGTGATCCACGGCGCCGAGTTGGCGGCCAACTGCCCGCCGGTGCAGCCCGGCGACGCGCTGCTGATCGAGTGCGGCTGGGGCGGCCGGTGGAGCGAGCCGGACTATGTGACCGGCAGCCCGGCTTACCACGTTGACTGTCTGCCGTGGTTCATGGCGCAGCCGTTCGCCATCCTGGGCGTAGATGTGCCATGCATCGAGAGCGCGCGTTCGCGGCCCGACGGCTCCGAGGAGGCCGGCAACATGCTCGTGCCGCTTTTCCAGCGGGGCATCCTGCTGCTGGCGCCGCTGGTGAACCTGGATCAGATCCGGGCGCCGCGCGGCCAGTTGATCGCGCTGCCGCTCAACATCCGCGCGGTCAGCGGTGCGCCGTGCCGTGCTGTGTTCACAGAAAGCTGAGAAGGAGAAATAGCGATGCTTGCAGGTGTTGGAAAGATAAACATTACCCCAGGGGGCAACGTGTGGATGGACGGGATGTTGCGTGCCCACCCGTCAGAGGGCGTTCACGACCCGCTGTTCGCCCGCGCCCTGGTGTTGTGCGAAAGCGACCGACCTGAGGCAGGCATTCGCGCTCGTCTCGGTCGACGTGTGCGTCCTCGACGACGCGACGTGCCGCGCCGTCCGTCAGGAAGCTGAGGCTCGCACGGGCATCCCCACCTCTCATATCGTCATCGCGGCCACGCACACCCATTCGGGGCCATCTACTCTGGGGATCCTTACGCCTCGCGAAGACGGCTATGTTCAGGAACTCATCGAAAAGCTGATTGCGTTGGTCGAGGACGCCGCCCGGAACCTGCAGCCCGCTGAACTTGCCGTGACCTCCGGCCGGGAAGAGACGATCAGCCACTACCGGCGCCTGCTCGCCGATGATGGGCACGTCGTGATGAACTGGGAGCCCTATCCCGCGGAGCAGATCGTCGGTCCGCTCGGCGTCGCTGACCCGGAGGTGGGCGTGGTGAAGGTGGTGGCGGCGGGTGATCCAGGCGTTCCTGGGGATCCTGGCCGCGTTCTGGCGGTGCTCTTCAACCACACCGGGCACCCGAACGTCCTCTCAGGAGATAACTACCTATTGAGCGCGGACTATCCTGGCCTTGCCGCGCGGCTGTTGGAGGAAGAACTGGGCGGCATCGCGCTCTTCTTCAACGGCGCGCTCGGCTCCGTAGATATCGATGGTCTGCGGGATCGCGACTGGGAGGGCCTCGACCGGACAGGACGTGCGCTCGCCCGCAGCGTGAGCGAGGCCGCGCACGCCATCGCCCCGTCTGTGACAGGTCAGACGAAGATCCGGGCTTCGCGATCTGGAGTAGATGCTAAGGCCTCAAGCCCAGAAGATCACCTGAACATTTACGACTCGCCTGCGATCCGCGGCGCTTGCGCGACGTACACGCTCCCCGGCCGCCGGATCACCGACGAGGAGTGGCGCTGGGCGCAGGAGGTGCTTGCAGAGACGGGCGGCCAGGTCGCCGCGGTTGCGGACGGCGTAGGAGACGACTACAAGGCGGCGTTCTATCGAGAATTGCGCGAAAATGGGCCGCGTGATCTGCCTATGGAACAGATTTGCCTGGCGTTAGGCGACAGCGCGCTGCTGACCTTCCCGGGCGAGCTGTACACGGAGATCGGCCAGCACATCAAGGCGCACAGCCCGTTCCAACGGACCTTCATCATCGGGCTGGCCAACGGCTATGTGGGGTATGTCCCCACCCGCAAGGCCATCGGCGAAGGCGGCTACGCGGAGGATACCCGCCACGTTGACGAAACTGCTGAACAGCTTGTGGTCGAACACAGCCTGGAGCTGCTGCGCAGTCTGGCAGACACGCCTGCGATTGAAATCGCAGGCTGATACAACGCAAACCTGCTGAAGCAGGTTCTGTCGCCCATGCGGGAGTGTGCTTCAGCACACTTGGTCATATCAGACGCCGAATTCATTCGGCGGCCCGGCATACCAAAGGAGAATGCCACCATGCGCACCACCATCATCCCGGACAGCGACTTTCAGGATCGCATCAAGCGTCTACAACTCGAACTGGCGGCGGCCGACCTGGATGTGCTCATCACCTACTCGTCCGAGTCGGAGGCCGCCAGCAGCCGCTACCTGGCCGATTTCTGGCCCTTTTTCGATTTCGCGGGGGTGATCGTGCCGCGCGAAGGCGCGCCGGCGCTGATCACCGGAGGGCCGGAATCGTACGAATTCGCCAAGCAGTTCTCGCGCATCAAAGACATCCACATCCACCCGCTCTTCGTCGAAAGTTCCGCGCCCGACTGGGTGCCGCCGGTGACCTATGAGGACTTCGCATCCATCCTGAAGGCGGTCTGCAGCCGACTCCCGAAGCGGATCGGTGTGGCCGACTGGAACATCTTCCCGTATCCCGATCTTTGCCGACCTGCAGCGCGCCGCGGCCGGGGCCGCGATCGTGCCCGCCGACGAAGTATTGCTCCGCGCCAAGAGCATTAAGTCGTCCTACGAGATCGCCGCGATCCGCCAGGCGTACTGGATCACCGAACAGGCGATGATTGAGGCGCTGGACTCGGTCGCCGAGGGGATGGCCGAGTGGGAGATCGAGGCGGGCGCGCACATGACCATGCGCCGGCTCGGTGCGGAGGGGACATCGTACCCGATCTGGGTCTGCTCCGGGCCAAACACCCATCAAAGCCTGTGCCGCTCCACCAACCGACGCATCAAGAGCAACGAGCTGGTGCAGCTCACCTTCGGCGCGCGGCACATGGGGTACTGCGGCAACATGTGCCGCCCCTTCGCCATCGGCAAGATGCCCGACCGCGCGCGCACCCTGATGAGCGTGGCGCTCGAAGGCGTCCACGGCGCGCTGCGTGATATCCGACCCGGCGTGTCCGCCAAGGTCGTGTTCGACAACTACTACAAAACCCTGGCGAAATACGGCTTCGAGCAGTTCACCCTCTACGGCCCGGCCCATGGCTCCGGGTCGTCCGAAGTAGAGGGCCTCTGGCTCGGGGCCGGCAGCGATCTGGTCATCCAGCCGGGGATGCTGTTTAATGTGGACATCTGGCTGAATGACGGCGAATATGGCCTGCGCTACGAGGATGGTCTCGTCGTGACAGACGATGGCATCGAGGAGTTGACGTCGTATCGGCGGGAGATTATCGAGTTGGGGTAGATCGGAACATTTCCAGGTGGTCACGCGGCAAAAAAACGGCGGACCGGTGCAAGCATCAGGCCTCCAAAATCTTTACGACTTTGGAGGCCTGATGCTTCGGTGGTACCAATCACTTCAATTTCTGCTTCACATCCGACCTCAACCCGTCCACCCGCTTCCGCAGCTTGCCGCGCCAGTCATCCTTGCCAACCGGACCCATGACCCAGTTGTAGCCGTGGCGCTCGGTGCGCAGGGCGAGCGAACGAACGCCGGCCCACCAGAACAGGAAACCCGTCCACGAACGCTGATACCACGGCCGCGGCCGCACAGGCACCGGCATCCCCCACTCCAGGGCAGCCGCGGCCCAGGTGAGCCCCGCGCCGAAACCAACCAGCACCAGCTTGTCCCCCGTCTTGAGTCTGTCCGCCGCAATCGCCTCGCACAAGGCGATCGGGATCGAAGCCGCCGAGGTGTTGCCGTAGCGGTCGATATTCACGAAGAACCGGTCGCTGGGCAGCCCCAGCCGCTTGATGGCGGAGTCGATGATGCGGGCGTTGGCCTGGTGCGGGATGATCAGCGCCACGTCGGCGGTCTGCCACCCGGCCTTAGCCGCCACCTGTTGCGTCGCCTTGGGCATCACCGTGGTGGCGAAGCGGAACACCTCGCGGCCGTTCATCTTGGCGAAGTGACTGCCGCTGGCGATCGATTCGTAGCTTGCCGGGAGGCGGCTGCCACCTCCCGGCACGATCAGCAGTTCGCCACCGGAGCCATCGCTGCCCAACACCGACGCCAGCACGCCGCAGCGCTCCGCACACGCGCTCACCACCACCGCGCCCGCGCCGTCGCCGAACAGCACGCAGGTGTTGCGATCGGTCCAGTCCACCACGCGTGACAGCGTCTCCGCGCCGACCACCAGCACATGCTGACTGCTGCCGGAGCGGATGACATCGGCCGCCATGCTCAGCGCGTAGATAAAGCCGGAGCAGCCTGCAGCCAGATCGAACGCGCCGGCGTTGGCCGCGCCGAGGGCATCCTGTACCAGGCTGGCCGTCGCGGGGAAGGGGTACTCGGGCGTCACCGTCGCCACGATCACCAGGCTGATTTGGGCGGGGGTGATGCCAGCGACCAGCAGTGCCTGGCGCGCCGCGAGGATGGCCAGCGAGGAGGTCGACTCTTTCTCGCCGGCCACATGCCGCTGGTGGATGCCGGTATGGCTGACGATCCATTCGTCTGTCGTGTCGACGACCCGCGCGAGGTCGTCGTTGGTCAGTACCTTTTCAGGCACCGCCATGCCCCAGCCGGTGATCTGCGCGTAGCGCATGCCGAAGGCTGGCGCCTCTCGGCTGCTCATGAAAGCCGCCGAAAGATCAAGGTGCCGTTATGCCCGCCGAAGCCAAAGGAGTTCGACATGACGATGTCAACCTTCGCCGCGCGGGCCTGGTTGGGCACATAGTCCAGATCGCAAATCGGATCCGGCGTCTCATAGTTGATGGTGGGGGGCAGGATCTGATCGCGCATGGCCAGCAGGCAGAACACGGCCTCGATGGCGCCCGCCGCGCCCATCAGGTGGCCGGTCATGCTCTTGGTGGAGCTCACGGGGAGCTTGTAGGCTTGTTCGCCGAAGGCCAGCTTGATGGCCTTGGTTTCACTTGCGTCGTTCAAAGGCGTGCTGGTCCCGTGCGCGTTGAGGTAGTCGATGTCGGAGGGCGCCAGCTCCGCATCGTCGAGCGCCTGGCGCATGCATTCGGCCGTGCCCGACGCATCCTCGGAGGGCGCAGTGACGTGAAACGCATCAGCATTGGCGCCATAGCCGATCAATTCGCCGTAGATGCGGGCGCCGCGCGCCCTGGCCAGGTCCAACCGTTCGAGGATGAGCACGCCGGCGCCTTCGGCCATGACAAACCCGTCGCGGCCAGCATCAAAGGGTCGGCTGGCGCGTTCGGGGTCGTCGTTGCGGCTGCTCAAGGCGCCCAGGCTCTCGAAGCCGGCCGCGGCATGGCCCACGATCGCGGCTTCTGAACCGCCAGCGATCATGACATCGGCCTTGCCGCGGCGAATAATCTCCGCGGCCTCGCCCAAGGAGTGGCTGCCGGTGGCGCAGGCGGTGGATAGGGCCAGGGCCGGGCCGCGCGCGCCGGTCATGATGCTGACGTACGCGGCCGCACTGTTCGGCATCAGCCCGGGCACGGTGAACGGGCTGACCCGTCGCGGTCCGCGCGTCCGCATAATCTCGTACTGCTCCAACAAGACGTTTACGCCGCCGATGCCGGAGCCGATGTGGACCCCGACGCGGTGCGGATCGTATTGCGCCATGTCGAAACTGGCGTCGGCCAGCGCTTCTTTCGCTGCCGCGACGGCGAGGTGAAGGAAGCGATCCATGCGGCGCGCATCCTGTTTGCCGACGTATGGAACGGGGTCGAAGTCTTTAATCTCGGCGGCGAAGTGGGTCCTGAACTCGGTGTGATCGTAGCGGGTGAGCGGCCCAGCGCCGGAACGGCCGGCCAGGATCGCCGCCCATGTACTGGGTGTATCATTGCCGACGGGCGTGACCACGCCAACGCCGGTCACGACCACGCGCTGGGAATCGGGACGTATCAAGGGAACCTCCTGAAACATTGCTTCCTGTACGAAAGTGTTGTATGAACGTGGAGCAGATCATTTCCTATAACACAGATCGCGGCCAAGGGACGCGTTTTGTCGCGGGCGCGCGGTTGATGTCTACCGGCATTGAAAAACTTTGACGCTGATCTTGCGCCAGAGCGCGGTTTGACGTACCATAGGCCTTGACAAAATGCCACACCGCTCGATCATCGAGGTACTCCGCATGAAGATCACCAAAGCCGTGATTACCGCTGCCGGCCGCAAGCAACGCTCGCTGCCTTTGCAGACGTTGGTCGACCGCGACGGCGCGCAGAAATCTGTTCTCCGCATCATCGTGGAAGAGGCGCTGCGCGCGGGGGTGGAAGATATCTGCGTGATCCTGTGTCCTGGGGACGAAGCGACCTACGCCGAGGCGGTCGGCGATGTCAACGCGCGGCTGGTGTTCGTGCCGCAGGCTGAGGCGCTGGGTTACGGACATGCCATCTACTGCGCGCGGGACTTCGTGGCCGGCCAGCCGTTCCTGCATCTCGTGGGCGATCACCTGTGGGTGGGCCAGGGCGGCCAAGGGTGCGCTGCGCAGCTCGTCGCGGTCGCTGAGGCCGAGGCGTGCGCCGTGTCCGCCGTGCAGGCCTCGCGCGAGAGCCTGCTGCCGTACTACGGCACGGTGGGTGGCCGCCGTGTGCCGGGGCGCCAGGATCTGTACGTGATCGAAGATGTCATTGAGAAGCCTACCCCCACCGAGGCCGAGCAGCGGTTGTTAGTGCCGGGGTTGCGCGCGGGCCACTACCTGTGCTTTTTCGGGATGCACGTCCTGACCTCGGCAGTGATGGAGATGTTAGAGCGTCAGGCGCACGACGGGGCAACCGGCCGTTTGACGGGCTTTCATCTCTCGTTTGCCCTGGCCGAGCTGGCGCAGCGCGAACGCTATCTGGCTCTGGAGCGACCGTGGTGGCGCTATGACGTAGGCGTGAAATATGGCCTGCTGACCGCGCAATTGGCGCTGGCGTTGAGCGGCGAGGATCGCCGCGAGGTGCTGGCACAACTGCTTGAGTTGCTTGCGCTGCGGGAGCTGCCGGCGGGCTGATCATGAACTGATCTTCACGCTTTGGTATGAGCCATTCGTCCACGAGGTATTGTGACTGGACAACTTGTCACCATTATCACATCGCCTGAACCTGCCGTGCGAGACCGCTCGGTGGACGCGTTCTGCCGTGCCGCGTCGCTCGCGGAACTGCTGGCCGAATGTGCTGAGTTGGATGCTTTTCGGCGCAGCAGTGACAACTTGTACGAGCGTGTGCGGGCGCTGTTCTTTCTCTACAACATCCACCGCTTTCACCTGCCCCGGAAGCCCGGCGTGCAAAGCCGGGGCTTCATTCCGTTCGATGGCTATTCCTATCTGTTGTCGCGCCGCTTCGAGGAGGCCATCGATGTCTTCCTGAAAGCGCAGGTCGCGCAGGGCCCGAATGAGTCGGTGTCCAGCGCGCTGGCGGAAGCATATCATCGCCTCGGCTTCCAAACCCTGGCCGACCAGGTGCGGCGCAGCGTGCGCTCGGTGCGCGGCAATCAGTGGATGTTTCGCATCGGCCATCCGGCCGATCAGCCGCTGCGCGTGCGGCCGGAGCTGCTCGCCCGCCCCGCGGACGACGCACCGTATCCGATCCTGAAGGAAGCCACGCCTGTGCGCATGGATCTTTCGCACAGCGCGTGGAGCGACATCTTTTTCCTCGGCATGGACTATCCCGAGGGCGCACGCGTGCTCAACGTGTCCATCGACCTGGGCGTACGCGGCCGGGACACCGTCACGCGGCCGCCGGTGGAGGCGTACTTTCGGGTGATCGACGAGCCGCTGCTGCGGCTGGTCAGCGTGGACCTGGGCGCCAAGGCCGACATCACGAACCTCAGCGAGGTTTTCGATTTCGCCCGGGATTACCTGGGGCTGCTGAAGGCCGCCTTGATCGCCGCCGGGCTGGTGCCGCCGGGCATGGAAGGCTCCGAGCAAAGCCTGGCCGACTTGTTGGCGCGGCTGGTGGGGCCGGGCCGCGGCATCGAGCTGGTGAGCAACGTCAACCGCATCCCGAAGGGCTCACGGCTGGCAGTTTCCACGAATCTGCTCGCCTGTCTGGTTGCCGTCTGTATGCGCGCCACCGGCCAGGCGAGCGCATTGGCTGGTCAACTGGCGGAGCACGAACGGCGTCTGGTGGCGGCGCGGGCCATCCTGGGCGAGTGGCTGGCCGGCTCGGTGGCGGCTGGCAAGACTCGGGCGGCGTCTGGCCGGGCGTCAAGCTGATCACCGGTGTGCTGGCCGGCCCCGACGACCCCGAATACGGCATCAGCCGCGGCCGCCTGCTGCCGAGCCATCGCATCTATCATTCCGATGAGGTGACGCCCGAGACGCGCCAGCGTTTACAGGACAGTCTGGTGTTGGTGCATGGCGGCATGGCCCAGAATGCCGGTCCAATCCTCGAGATGGTCACTGAGAAGTATCTTCTCCGGTCTGAGGCGGAATGGCTGGGCCGGCAGGAGGCGTGTCGCATCCTCGATCAGGTGGTGGCAGCGTTGGGTGCTGGTGACGTGCGCCGCATCGGCGATGTGACCCAACGCAATTTCGACGGCCCGATCCAGGCGATCATCCCGTGGGCCAGCAATCTCTTCACCGAGAAGTTAATCGGCCGTGCGCGAGCTGAATTTGGCGAGCATTTCTGGGGCTTCTGGATGCTGGGCGGGATGTCCGGCGGCGGGATGGGCTTCATCTTTGATCCTGCCGTCAAGCCCGCGGCCCAGGATTACATGCAAGAGATGATGGCGCGTACCAAGCGCGAACTGGAAGCCGCGCTGCCGTTCGCCATGGAGCCGGTGGTCTACGATTTTGCCATTAACGAGCATGGGACGTGGGCGGAGCTATTGGGCGCGGAGGAGCCCCTCCGCGCCTTTGCTCCCCCTCTCATGCCACCCGGCTACTACGCGTTGACCGTCCCGGATCTGGTGCGGCTGGATCGGCGGCAGCTTCTCCCGGCGCACCGCGCTCGAGTTGAACCTTTTTGCGGCGGCCTGTCGCGTGCAACCGGAGCTCAGCGGCATGGTGGAAACCTTGTTCGACCGATTGTTGCCGGGCAGCCCAAGCGAAAGCAGTGGCCAGGGCACAAACGGTCAAACCTTGGAGACGCTGCTGGCTGAAAACGGCTTCGACCGCGTGCAGCACGAGCAGATTCGCGCTGATATGCGCGCCGGACGGATCGGCCTTGCGCAGAACCGGCTGCCCGCCAACAGCGATATCCGGGATGTTCGGCCGGGCGATGTGTTCGATGCCCCCGCCGTCGATGCGCTATCTCCCGTGGGGACTTCACGCCGCGCAACCGGTTGGCGCGACCTGGGGCTGACGGCGCTCGCTTCCGGCGCGGTCGCCGTGGTCAGCCTGGCGGGCGGCGTGGGCAGTCGGTGGACGCAGGGCGCAGGCGTGGTGAAGGCGCTGCATCCGTTCTGCCGGCTGGGCGGGCGCCATCGTACCTTCATCGAGGTCCACCTTGCCAAGAGCCGCCGCATCGGACGGCTGGCAGGCCGGCCTTTGCCGCACGTTATCACCACCAGCTACCTGACCCACGCGCCGATCGCGGCGTTCCTGGCCGCTGAGGCGGATCGCGAGGGCCGCCCCTATGGCTACGCGGGGCCGCTCTACCTCTCTCCTGGCCGGACTGTGGGGCTGCGGATGATCCCGATGGCGCGCGATCTGCGTTTTGCGTGGGAGGAAATGCCCCAGCAACTGCTGGACGAGCAGGCGCAGAAGGTGCGCGACAGCCTGCGACACGCGCTGATCGGCTGGGCGCAGGGGGCCGGCGAGGGCAGCGACTACACCGACAACTTGCCGCTCCAATGTTTGCACCCCGTGGGTCACTGGTACGAGGTGCCGAACCTGTTGAAAAACGGCGTGCTGGCGCGTTTGCTGGCCGAGAATCCAAACCTGCAATACCTGATGGTGCATAACATCGACGCCCTGGGCACGGACGTGGATCCCGCGGTGCTTGGCTGGGTGATCGAGCGGGACGCCGCGTTTACCGCCGAAGCGATCACCCGCGGCCTGGAGGATCGCGGGGGCGGTCTGGCTCGGGTGGATGGTCGTCTGCGCCTGTTGGAAGGGCTGGCCATACCCCGCGAAGAGGATGAGTTCACCCTGTCGTATTACAACTCGAACACGAGCTGGCTGCATCTGGATAAACTGCTGGCCGTCTTCGGGCTGACGCGTCGGGACGTGCATGACCCTGCCAAAGTCGCGGCGGGCATCCGCTCGGTCGCCGCCCGTATGCCCACGTACATCACGCTGAAGGAGGTCAAGAAGCGTTGGGGACACGGTCAGGAGGACGTCTTCCCGGTGGCGCAGTTCGAAAAGTTGTGGGGTGATATGACCGCCCTGCCCGAGCTGGACTGCGCGTTCATCGCCGTGCCGCGCATGCGCGGCCAAAACTTGAAGGATCAGGCCCAACTCGATGGCTGGCTGCGCGATGGATCGGCCGCATATACGGAAGGGTTGTGTGAATGGCAATAACGCAAAAGGAGCATGAACAACGATGTTCATCCTGTTGACCGGCTCACGGCACGTGGGCAAGACGACGGCCTGTTGGAAGGCGCTGCCCGGACTGCGCGCCACGGGTCTGAAGATCGCCGGTTTTGTGTCACCACCGCTTTTGAACGGTGAAGGGCGCAAGACCGGCATCGAAATGGTTGACCTGACCACCGGCGAGCGCCAGAAGTTCGCGCGGGTCGCGAAACAAGATGAAATACCGACAGTCGGCGTTTACCGGGTGGCGGAAGACGCCACTGATTGGGCGCGCGGCGTGCTGGCAGCCGCACTGACAGCCAATGCTGATTGGCTGGTGATCGACGAAATCGGACCGCTGGAATTGCACCACAACCGCGGCTTCGCGTTTGCGTTGGCGCCGCTGGCCGACCCCGTGCGCATCCCCAACGCAATTGTAATCGTGCGCCCGGAGTTGACGTCGGAGTTGGCGGAGCGCGTGGGCCGGACCGACACGGTATTCGTGGAAGTGACCGAGGCGAACCGTCTCGAAATTCCCGGCCAACTGGTACGGCTGGTTCAGGCGGCCCGCACAAAGACGGGGTAACTTCAGTGGAACCTCAAGACCCGCAAGACGATACGGGACGGAAACTGTCCGCCTCTCAGATCTACGCCATCGGCGCGGCTGCGCTGCTGACCGTGGTGGTGCTGGTGAACCGTCCGGAGCTGACCGTCATCGCCTCGGCGGTGGGGCTGGTCGCGGGGGCGTTCGTGCTGCGTCGGGGTGATGTGCGCCGCGTGGCAGTCGTGGCGATGGCGGGGTTTGCTGCGGCGCTCATCATGGGGGTGTTCGCGCTGTTGCAGTAGCGCGGCGTTCAGTCTTTATGCACGAGACAACGTCACTGTAAACTCAATGCCCTTCAAGCACAACACAACGCGCGGAGATTTGTGTAGTTCTCCGTGATCTCTGTGTCTCAATGGTGTTCTTCGGGTCAGGCTGCCAATGGATGCTACATCCCGCGCCGGCCCTCGATCGCGCGCGACAGCGTCACCTCATCGGTGTACTCCAGATCGCCGCCCACTGGCAGGCCGCGCGCCAGACGCGTCACGGGCACGCCGGTGATCAGCAATTGCTGATAGATGTAGGCCGCCGTGTTTTCCCCTTCCAGGCTGGGATTCGTCGCCAGGATCACCTCGCGCGGCTGGCTTGTGCGCACGCGATCCACCAGCTCGGCGATCTTCAGCTTTTCGGGATAGATGCCGTCGATGGGCGACAGCGCGCCGTGCAGCACATGGTACGCGCCGCGGAAAGCGCCCGTGCGCTCGACTGCCAGCACATCCATCGGCTCTTCCACCACGCAAATCTGCTGCTGATCGCGCGCGGGGTCAGCGCAGATGGGACACGGGCTGGCCTCGGCGACATTGAAGCAGCGCTCACACAGCACCGTGCCGGCGCCAAGCGCTTCGAGCGCCTCCGCCAGCGCCAGCGCCAACCCGCTCGGCTCACGCAGCAGATAGAAGGTGAGCCGCGACGCCGTCTTCGGCCCGACGCCGGGGAGGCGCGAGAGGATCTCGATCAGGTTGGCGACCGGCCGGGCGAGGGTCTGCGCCATTGCTACATCAACCCAGGGATGCGCAACCCACCGGTCAGCGCGCCCATCTTCTCCGCAGCCATATTCTGCGATTTCTCGACCGCTTCATTGATGGCGGCCAGGATCATGTCCTGGAGCATCTCCACGTCGTCGGGATCGACCGCATCGGGCGAAATAGTGATCGACATCAGTTTCTGCTGGCCGGTCATCACGGCTTTGATCATGCCGCCGCCGACCGTCACTTCGACCGTTTCGTCACCCAGCCGATCCTGTGTCTTAGCGAACTCTTCCTGCAACTTCTGCAACTGGCCCGCCATGCCGCCGCCACCACCACCGCCCGTGCCGCCCCCGGAAGGGCGCAGGCCGTAGGCGGGACGGGGTTTACCTTTACTCATATCTGTTCCTCCAGAGAATTAGTGAATTGTAAGCCGGAAGTAGAAACCCATGTCACTCTGAGTGGGTTTCAACGACATCAACGGCTAACTGGCGCGCAAGACCCCAGCGAAGAGTCTCGTGCTGACCGAAACGCTCCCCTGGTGATCTTACCACACCAACTTTGAGCGCCGTCGCAACGCCGTTCGCGTGACAATTGTAGGCCCGGGTTCCCGCGCCGGGGCACCCCTACGTCCCACCTGCACAACGGCTAACTGGACATCGCACAGTTGTTTGGTCGAAGTAATCCCGGTTGATCCGGTGTGAACACCTCACGTCCCACCTACGTCAACGGTTTGACGACCGCACCGAGCTTACCGCGCATCCCCCAGCAGCACCTCGTCGTCGTTGACCGGGGTTGGGTCTGGTGTCACGCCTCCTGCAGGTGACGCTGGTGTCGTTGCGGCGGCCGCGTTCTCGCCGGCTATCGAGCAGCGCACGCCACCTTGCGCCCCAGCACTTCCTGCCACACGCCCTCCACCAGGGCGCGATTCTCGCCCTGGCTGACCAGGTCGCGTGAGAAGGCGTGCGAAAACTGCATCACGAGCGTGCCGCCACTGGCATCCAGGCGCTTGACGCCGCGTAAGGCGGCCTGCACCTTCATGCCGCAACGCTGTCCTGCGAGCTTGATGAAGGGATCCCAGGCGCTCTGCGCCGCGCTGAGCAGATCCGCATCGGCAGGTGGAACGGCCGGCGCAGTTTGGGTCGTGGGCAGCGGCTTCGCCGCCGACTGCTGCTCCGTCGAGACGCTTGGCGCTGCGCTGGACACCGTCGGTTCAGGCTGCCGCGCCGGCTTGCCCGTCTCGAGCAGCCGCGTGGGGAGGAGCCGCGGGTTGGGCGGTCGCCGGCCCGGCCGGCACTGGCCGCCACGGACGCCACCGTACGCGGGGCCGTCACCGGCGCGGGTTCGGCGGTAGTGGCCAGCGCGCCGCGCAAGAAAGCCATCTCGATGGGTAACTGCGGCACGCCGGGCACCTGGTCGCGCAATGCCGCGCGCGCCTCGGTGAACTCCCGCAGCGCGGTCAGGATCGCGGCCGGCGTGAGGGTCTCAGCCTGGCGCGTCATCAGCGCGACGACGTCCTGCGGCAGATCGAGTTGTTCGGGCGCCCTGGCCACGCGCACGAACAGCACCCCGCGCAGATAGGCCACGATCTGATCCACGAGCTGCCCCAGCTCTACCCCATCGGCCACCAGGCGGTTGATGAGCGCCAGACCGGCGGCCGCATCATGCGCAGCCATGAGATCCGTCAGCCTGCCGATGGTTTGGGCATTCACCAGGCCCAGTACACCCTCCACGCGGCTCAAGGTCAGGCGTTCGTCGCCGTAGGAAAGCAGTTGGTCGAGCAGGCTGACCGCGTCACGCATGGATCCGGTGGAGCGGCGGGCGATCGCCACGAGCGCTTCGGTATCGGCCTGGCTGCCTTCGGACTTCAGAATCTCGGCCAGGTGCCCGACGATCTCGCCCGTGGGGATGCGCCGGAAATCGAACCGCTGACAGCGCGATCGTACGGTCTCGGGCACGCGGTCGGGCTCGGTCGTCGCCAGGACGAAGATCGCGTGCGGGGGCGGCTCTTCGAGGGTCTTCAACAGCGCGTTGAAGGCCTCTTTGGTGAGCATATGCACTTCGTCGATGATGTAGATCTTGTAGCGCGCCTCGTTGGGCCGGAAGCCGATCTTCTCGCGCAGATCGCGAATTTCGTCGATGCCGCGATTCGATGCGGCGTCGATTTCGATCAGGTCAAGCTGGCGCCCCTCGGTGATGGCGAGGCAAATCCGGCACGCGTTGCACGGCCGCGCGGCGGGATCCTCAGCCAGGCAGTTGATCGCCTTTGCCAGGATGCGCGCGGTGCTGGTCTTGCCGGTGCCGCGCGGCCCCGTGAAAAGATAAGCGTGCGACATGCGGCCGTCGCGCAAAGCGTTGCGCAGGGTCACTGTGATGTGCTCCTGGCCTACCACGTCATCGAACGATTGGGAACGCCACTTGCGATACAGGGCCTGTGCGGCCATGAAGAGTCCTCCGCCCATGAAAAAAACGCGCGCTTAGCGTCACGAAAACGCAGTGGCAGTTTACCACACGCCGCGCGATACCCGCAACTTGTTATCGCGCTTGAGCCATTTGGGTGGTTTTGACAAACACCATGACCGCGTTTAGAATGGCTCTAGCTTACCACGGACAGCGTGCGCAAAGCGTTGTCCACACCCATCAACATCTGCGTTTAGGAGGAGCAACATGACTCATGTAATTTTTGACCTGTGCATCCGCGACGGCGCCTGTGTAGAGGTCTGCCCCGTGGAATGTATCGTCCCCGGCGAACCCGAGGCCGAGTGGCCCTGGTTCTACATTGACCCGGACACCTGCATCGACTGCGGCGCCTGCGTTCCCGAGTGCCCGGTGGATGCGATCCGGCCCGAGGATGATCTCGGCACCGAGTTCCCCGAATACGTCGGCGCGACCGAGAAGAATGCTGACTACTTCAAGGTAGGCCCCGGATACCCGAAGAAGTAACTGTTGCGTATCGATGCTCCATCGCTAGGCCCCTGCCCCGGCAGGGGCCTGTTTTTATCAGCTTTTGTCAGAAGGAAAGTCGATGTCTGCTGATCACTCAGAGCGCATCTATCCTACCCGCCCGCTGGTCGGCGTGGGCGCTGTGGTGTGGGATGGCGGCCGCGTGCTGCTGGAGCGCCGCGGCCAGCCGCCGGCCCAGGGTTCCTGGTCCCTGCCGGGCGGGCTGATCGACGTGGGCGAGACCGCTGAGGACGCCGTCCGCCGCGAGGTGCGCGAAGAATGCAGCATCGAGGTGACCGTCGGGCCGGTGCTCGGCATCTTCGAGCCGATCGTGCGCGACCCCGATGGCCGTATCCGCTATCACTACGTAGTGGTAGACTACCTGGCGTATCATCACGGCGGCGCAGTGCAGGTCGGTGATGATGCCGCGGCGCTCGAATGGGTTGCGCCGGCTGATCTGGACGCCTATGAGCTTTTGCCCGCCACGCGGCAGATGATCGAGCGCGCACTGGCGGTGATGCGTTTGGCGGCCTGACGTGCCAAGCTGCGCATCTGTCACATTGACACATACGAGGTCGTTATGAATCTTCAAGAAACATATAATGAACTGACACGACGTTCGCGCGAGTTGTGGAACATCGGCAGCATCCGCGGGCTGGTGAGCTGGGACCAGCAGGTGAACATGCCCCCGAAGGGCGTGGCGCACCGCGCGGAGATGAGCTCGTACCTGGCACAGGAGATACACCGCAAAGCGACCGATCCGCGTATCGGCGAGCTGCTGGCCACGGCTGAGCAGGGGCAATGGGAGCCTCAGCCAGCCGCCAATTTGCGCGAGTGGCGCCGCGCCTACGATCAGGCGACGAAGCTGCCGGCGGATCTCGTGCGGCGGCGCGCTCGAGCTGACCGCCAAAGCCAACGCGGTTTGGCAGGAGGCGCGGGCCCAAAACGATTTTCCCCTGTTCGCACCGTACCTGGGCGAGCTGGTGGCTTTGAGCCGTGAAACTGCCGATCACCTGGGCTGGCAGGCGGAACGGTATGATGCGCTGCTCGACCAGTACGAGCCTGACTTGACCACAGCGCAGTGCGAGGCATTCTTCGATGGCCTGCGCAAAGCCGTGGTGCCGCTGCTGGAACGGATCGTCGCGTCACCGGTGCAGGCAGATCGCGACCTGTTTCGCGGCGCGGCGTTCCCTGAGGCGGGCCAGCGCGATCTGGGCGTCGCGATGACGCGCGCCCTCGGCTTTGACTACGAAGCGGGCCGATTGGATAGCTCGACGCATCCGTTCACCAGCGGCTTCTGCACCGGCGATGTGCGGCTGACCACCCGCTACGATGCGCAGTGGCCGTTCCAGTCGCTGATGGGTACCATTCACGAGGCCGGACATGGCATGTACGACCAGGGCCTGGCGCCGGAGCACGAAGGGACGCCGCTGGGGGATTCGGTCAGCCTGGGCATCCACGAAAGCCAGAGCCGCTTCTTCGAGAACAACATCGGCCGCAGCCAGGCGTTCTGGCTTCATTGGTTCCCACGGTTCAGGCAAACTTTCCTGGGCGTCGCGGACCATGTGGGATTCGACGACCTGTACTTGTTCCTCAACGACGTCCGGCCGACGTTGATCCGCGTTGAAGCGGATGAGGTAACGTACAATCTGCACATCATGGCGCGGTTCGAGATCGAGCGCGATTTGTTCCGCGGCGACATTCAGTCGGCTGACCTGCCGGCGGCGTGGAACGCCAAGTATCGCGCCTATCTGGGGATCACCCCGCCCACCGACCGCGAGGGGGTGCTCCAGGACATCCATTGGTCGTGGGCTTACTTCGGCTATTTCCCGACCTACGCGCTCGGCACGGTCTACGCGGCCCAGCTCGAGGCCGCGCTGCGCCGGGACGTGCCCGACCTGGATGAGCAGATGGCCGCAGGTGAATTCACCGCGCCCCTCCGCTGGATGCGCGAGCGGGTGCACCGGCTCGGCATGCTCCATCGTCCGGCTGAGCTGATCGAACATGCCACCGGCAAGCCGCCCAGCACCGATGATTACGTGGCGTATCTGACGCGCAAGTACAGCGCGCTCTATCGCCTCTGATAGCTTGGCATAATGATCCTTAACGAGAAAAAGACATGCCTAACTTTAAGCTGAAAGAAAAAAAGGCTTCTAGCTGTGGTGTCGCGACCGCCAGCTACTAACTGTCGCGTAGAACGTGCGTGCGGAAAGGCTGCATTCAACATAAGGCTTTGCCAAAACCGCAGTAGCCTGCAAAGTGCGACTTGCTCGCCCCTGTCCCCTTTGTTAGAATGCGTCTCATAAATCCAGCCCAAACCTGAACTCGTTTTGTGTGACTCCGAGCGAGTATTCAACTGGTGTAGCACCCCCTTCACCCCAACGGGTGGTTTGACTGACCGGTTCCGCGATCTGAAACGGTGAAGTAGAGACATGATTTACCCTTCAACGCCTGCATATCGCAGGGCGGCGGGGTCAGTTTGTCTCTCGTCGGGGAAACCAGAACGGGTTTGGTGAATGTTCACCGAGCTTTTGCCTGAAGCGCGCTGAATCCTTGCCCATTGGGGTGAGCTACGATGCCATAGGGGTATGCGATATGTACGCGCCTGAAGCGTTAACGCCTCGACAGCCGAAGGAAATCTGGGATATTGCACGCAGCCAGTTGCGGCTACAGCTTCCCAGAAGCACCTATGAGACTTGGGTACGAGACACGAGTTGCCTGGCTTATGAGGACGGCGCCTTCGTCATCGGCGTAGCAAACGCATACGCCAAGGACTGGCTATCACTCCGTCTGCGGCCGCTGATCAAGCGTGCGCTGGTAGGGATTGTCGGACAGGCGGTGGACATCACCTTTATCGTCCAACCGGTGCGGCTGGATGACGCGCCCGATGCAGCGCCGGTCCCGCTATTGTCCTACGAGCGCGTGGCCGGCGAGGGTGTGGCTGAAGAGTCCAGGATGTTTGAACCCGCGAACATACATGGAGCCAACCTGAACCCCCGCTATACTTTTGATGCCTTCATCGTCGGTTCATCGAACCGCATGGCGCATGCTGTGGCGCAATCGGTTGCCGAGCGGCCGGGGACCGCCTACAACCCGTTGTTCATCTACGGCGGCAGTGGTCTGGGCAAAACTCACCTGCTGCAAGCCATCGGCCAGGTCGTCCAGGCAACCGGCAAGCGCGCCCTCTACGTGACCTCGGAGGTTTTCACCAACGAGATGATCGGCGCCATCCGTACCCAGACAACCGATGAATTTCGCGCGAAGTATCGGACGATCGACGTGCTGCTGCTGGACGATGTACACTTTATCGGCGGCAAAGAGCAAACCCAGGAAG
Organism: uncultured Chloroflexia bacterium; assembly: GCA_963841825.1. Taxonomy (GTDB): domain Bacteria; phylum Chloroflexota; class Anaerolineae; order CG2-30-64-16; family CG2-30-64-16; genus CAWJEL01. The sequence goes on along the minus strand of CAWJEL010000037.1, from coordinate 28,905 downwards.
AGTTCTTCCACACCTTCAACGCCCTGCACACCGCCAACCGGCAGATCGTGCTCACCAGCGATCGGCCGCCGCAGGCCATCTCGACCTTGGAAGACCGCTTGCGTTCGCGTTTCGGATGGGGGATGATCGCCGACATCCAGCCGCCCAACCTGGAGACGCGCATCGCCATCCTGATGACGAAGGCGGCCTCACTGGGGTGCCGGGTGCCCGACGATGTGTTGGCGTTGATCGCCCAGCGCGCGCACAAGAACATCCGTGATCTGGAAGGCGCATTGACCAAGGTGCTGGCGCATGCAGAGCTTTTTAAGCGGCCTTTGAACACCGCTTTGGTGGAGGATGCGCTCGCTTACCTGGTGCCGGCCCAGACCAAGCTCAGTCCCGAGGCGATCATGGAGGCCGCGGCCGACTACTTCGGCATCGCCGTAGCGGACCTGGTCAATCGCGGCCGCAGCGCACCGATTGCCTTGCAGCGTCAGATCGTGATGTACCTGATCCGCGAAGAGACGGGCGTGTCCTTCCCCCAGATCGGCCAACTGCTTGGGGGCCGGGATCATACCACCGTGATGCACGGCATCGACAAGATCGCCGGGGATCTGCTGAAGGACGCTGACCTCAGCCGCGCGGTCAGCGAGCTGCGCAACCGCCTGTATGAGCCGATTCCCGTACGCGTGCGCTAACAGTTTTGCCGCAACGATCACCTGAAAACACAGCCTGCTGAGCCTGATACGACTCGCAGGCTGTGTTTTCTGTGGATAACAAAGCCCTTTGTTGTGGATAACTGGGAGTGTGTGTGGATAATTGAGAATGATATAGACTTAAATTGTTGGTTATCGAGTTCGAAACACTACAGTTAGTGGAGCCGCCCGGAGCAGTGACTTTATGTGGTTGTGGATAGTGCGGCGGGCATGATCACCTCGGCACTTCGCCGAGAACCTCCAAGCCGAGACGCTCCAAATCCGTGCGATCCCGCACCGAGGTGTCCAGGTAATCCGCCAGAAAGGCCAACGCGATCCCCGCAGCCAGCGCCAGGAGCAGGCGCAGCGGCAGGTCGAGCTGTTCGCGCGCCGGCCGACCCACCGCGCCGACTGCAGGTGGGTCGATCAGCCGGATATCCGCCTCATCGGCGCTGAACTGACCGAAAAAGTCGGCGCTGCTCTCGGTGAGCGTGGCGACGATCGCTTCGGCGATGGGCCCGATCTCCTCCTGCTTCGGCCAGCCCACGTTCACGGTCAGGATACGGTGCAGCTTCCCCGGTTGGGTGCTGGCGCCGATGGCGCCGGCGGGCACTGCGATGCCCTTTTCGGCCAGCCGTTTGCTGACTTCCTGGGCGAAGACCTGGCTGCGCACGATCTCGCCGAGGTCATCCACCAGGTATTCCGAGGTCAGCATGGTGTAGTAGCGGTCGTAGGTGTAGACACCGGGGATGCGTTCGGGCTGGATGCCGACGCTGAAGCGCATGCTTGCGCTGAAACCGGTCGGTTTCGGCTGCCACGGGCGCTGCATAGCCAGGGTGAAGACCAACACCAATAGCGTCAGGCCGACGGGCAGCCACCAGCGGCGGACGATGATGCGCCAGTAGGATCGTAGTTCCATGCGTGTGACTCCCACAGAGGCGTGATGCGTGAAACATGCTGCGTGAATTTACGGATGTGCCGGGTCGATCATCACGTATCACGTCTCACGTTTTGCGTTCCACGAACTCTCGCAATTCCCGCTCAAACCGCTCGCTGCTAAACCGCTCCGCGTTGGTCCGGCACCCGGCGGTCTCGTAGGCGGCAGGATCAAAGCCGGTAAGGACAGCCTTCAGCGACTCGACGGTCTGCTCGGCGAAAAACTCGCCGGTCTCACCGGGAATCACCGTATCCAGCGCGCCACCGCCGCGGAACGCGATCACCGGCCGGCCGGCGGCCTGGGCTTCCACCGGTGCGATGCCGAAATCCTCCAGCCCGGGGAAGATGAACGCCTTCGCCCCGGCGTAGAGCCTCGCCAACGCATCCCACGACACCCGTCCCAGGAAGGTCACGGTCGGCCCGGCCATGCGCTCCAGCTCGGCGCGGTCGCGGCCGTCGCCGAAGACCAGCAGCCGCAGACCCAACTCTGAACATGCCCGCACGGCCAGATCGGTGCGCTTGTACGGGATCAGCCGCCCGCCCGCCAGAAAGTAGTCGCCGGGCGGCTCGCCGCTGGGCCGGAAACGGGCGATGTCGGCCGGCGGGTAGATGATCGTGCTGTCGCGGCCGTAGAAGCGCCGGATGCGCTCCTGGATTTCGGTCGAGATGGCGATGAAGTGATGCACGCGCTGGGCCGCGGCGTAATCCCACTTCCGCAGCAGCGCCACCAACGGTCGCACGGCCAGGTCGACCGCCGGGCTGAGCGCCTCGCGTTCCCGGTACAGTTCATATTGCCACAGAAAGCGCGTCGGCGTCAAACAGTAGCAGACGTGCGTGGCGCCGTCCGGCACGGGCACGCCGTGACAGAAGCCGCTCTTGTTGCTCAGGATCAGGTCATAGCCGCGCAGGTCCACGGTCTTGAACGCCAGCGGATAGACCGGCATGTACATCTGGTGGCGCGTCGTCACGCCCGGCAGCCGCTGCATGAAGGTGGTGCGGATATCCCAGGTGCGGTAGGCGGCGGGCATGCGATCCGGCGCGTACATGCTGGTGAAGACCGGCGCGGCGGGAAACATGCCCACCAGCGTCTCCAGCACGTTCTCCGCGCCGCCGATCTGGTTGAGCCAGTCGTGGACGAGGGCGACGCGGGGGGTGTGGCGGAGAGCGTGAAGCGTGTGTCATTAGATGGCTCAATTCCTGGCAACCAAATTGGTGCCGAGAACACATTGACGAATGCTACGAAGTGTGGTATATTCTCTCCAGAGTAGGCAATAATATCTTGCCGGGCGCCACGATGTTCCGCCGTTTGTCGGCGCTTAAGTTGTGGAGTCACGCCCGGCAAGACGCCTCTCGTTTTTGTTCCCCGCGAGTATCGCTTCAACGACAACTCGCCCCTCAATCAGCATGTAATATTCTGGGTTGCCGCGTTCGTATTTCTGGAAGATCGCCCCACATAGGAAATCAACAATCTGGATGTTGACGTTGGTCGTCGAATCCGGGTATTGGATTTCCAGGCGCGCTCCTTCGCGCAGATGTAGCAGAAGTCGCTGCCTCAAGCGAGCATCGAACTCCTGGCGGGTCAGTCCCTGAAGGCTCCGGCGGTCCAAAAACAGGTAAACCTCGTCACTTTCTTCCAGAGTGCACAATTCAAGCAGTTGTCCGATCAGATCCTTATCCGAACGCCGCAAATCCGTCGGTATACAAGCGCGTCCAACATTCTTTGCGCTCGTCTGGCGGTTTCGGGATAGAGAAACCGGATACCCTCCAAAGCCTCCTCTATCCTCTTACCGGATCCTACCGCTTGGAGCGCCTTTTCAATGGTTTCGGTATCAGGTGTCCCAGGATTTGCGCACCAGGTCAGCACGGCACAGAGCGGCGTCTCCAGGCGGCTGCGCGAGCCGTGGAATTTCGGCAGCACTTTCATCAGCACCGCGGCGTCAAAAGCAGCTTCGGCACCGTCCAGATCGTCATAAAGCTTGTTGGATTCTGCGGCGGCCAGGAACGCTACGATCTCATCGAAGACGCGGTAGCCGAAGTGGAGGTCGTGAGGGCGAAGCAAGTCATTGAGGGATTGCAGCCGGCTGCGAACTTCAGGATGTGCTGTCACATGAGCCGCAATGTTTGGCTTGTCTATCCGCGCGAAAAGCGCCGGCCCGCGTGAAGCCCTTCAGAACAGCCCCGCGTTCCTCGGTCAGACAGGTCAGGTTGAGAGAAAGTGCGCGCGGCCGGATAGGCTGAGAAGTCCACATCGGTCAGCTCCAGTGTGAAGGCACGGTCGAGCACCTTCGGGCTGAACGCGTGGGTGGTCTCATCCACGTTGACTGTGCCGACGATGTACAGGTTCGGCGGCAGTCTGAGCTCGCGGTGGCGGCAGATCGCCGGCCGCGTCATCGGGATAGCCCAGGCGCAGCGGCTCGCGCTGGTCCAGCCGTCCTCATCCCGCCCTGATTCCAGCACGCTGAGCAGATCGGCGAAGTAGTATTCGACATGGGCCAGGTTCATCTCGTCAAGGATGACGAACCAGGCCAGCTTATCCTCGGACTCGTAGCTTTGCTCCGCACGCAGCAAGAAGCGCAGGAACGGCGTCCATTCGTAGGTACCGGTCAACGGATTGTAGTAGCCCAGCAAGACTCTTGCTGTCGCGCCAATCGGGACGTACCGGGATAAACAGGTGGTTGGTGCCTTCTGCTGGTTGCGGCAACATGCCCGCAAACGCCTGCGCCAGCCTGGTCTTCCCCGTTCCGCTGATGCCGCTGAGGATGACGAAGCCTTTGGTCTGGAGCGCAGTGTAGAAGGTGGCGAGTTGCCAGGGGGTGAAGTGCAATCCTTGGTGAGTCAAGTTTGTTGCAAGAACCGCTCTAATCTCCACCGGTGGAACGTCGTTTGCTTGTTTACGCAACACATGATTCACAGGAGTAACCACCAGATCTAAGATATTTCCTGTCGGCTTCAGGGATAACCGCTTCCCACAACGGTCTGACGGCACATGAATCCGTCCATGATTCGCTGTCCGATCTCCTCACCAACCGCGACAGCGGTATTAGCGTCCAACGTGGTCTGGATATACACATTCCAACCACCATCTTGATCGAGTTTTCGCAGCGCTGCCGCAATTTCGGCGCTGTTCTTGGCTACGCTATGCAGCTTGTCGCTCCAGTCTCTAATCGTGGCATCCCAATCATTATTGGTTAGCAATGCGTCAAGAACACGCGCGAAATTCTCATCTTGGAGCTGCTGTAAGAAGCACCATCCATCACGCTCTGAAGCCGCACTTGTATTGCCCTTGAGAGGTTCGAACTCGATGCACAAGCCAAATTGGAGCTTCTTGTCTTGAATGCTCCGCGACAAAAAGAACTGAGCCTGATTGGCCCAAGTGCCCCGCGGGGACTTGTATGGGGCGAGCCAAAGCAATTCGAGCCAGTCCCCATGTGTCTTCCAAGCGGCAGGAGAGAAAGGAACACCGAACTTCTCTTTCAGTTGGTAACAGCAGGTCGTCCCAAATGTGCCGGCCGTTGTGCACGCCGTCGCCTGGCTTACCCTTTTTGATGTATCGATCAAAATCCTCAGCCAAGAATCTAAAAGTCATCTGCAGTCTCTCCTTCGAGGCTAGCTTCCTGTTTCGCACGGCTTCCGCGCCAATGCACCGATACCAGCCCAGTCACCGAGCAACAGATCACGCAAGGTCAATTCCCGCGGGCTGCGTTTGTTCATGGGATAAAGCTCCATCTCTTGTCCCACACGCATCTTTCCCGGATACACCACCACCGCTGCCCGCACCCTCAGCGCATCTCGGTAAGTATGTATCTTGTACAGATCGGCGCGCTTGGCCGTGGTTTCCGGAGTGCCGTCGTCTTCACTAGCGATGTCTAGTCGTTCCAGCCGGAATTTGGCGTCGAGTACCACTTCGGCCTGGCCGTTCTGCTTCCAGGTGAAATCGGGCCGCAACGGGACGGAATAGGATGGACTGGTATTGATTGTAAACCAACGTTCCTGCCTCGACCAAAGCGCGCCTCGGTCGGTTGTTCCAGCCCACCTTCGTCCGACAGACGCAAGTTGACAACCGGTTTCTCGCCCAAGCTGCCTCGCCGATTTCCTTTCGTCAGCGCAAAGTAGGCCCAAAACTCGTACAGCGTTGCCACATCGCGCACGTCCATGGCATGCTGCAAGGGCGCGAACAGCGGCCGCCGCGCCTGGTGGAAGCGGCGCCACAAATCCAACATCTCACGGTAGCCGTCGCGGCGTAGGAGCACTTGTGAGGTCAGCGGCAGGTGATGTAACGGTCCCAGGTCGGCGAAGATCGGGTGGCCCATCGCCTGGCGCAGCAGGCCGATGGCTTCCAGGATGATCGCCTGTCGTTCGCGCTGGCACGTTCTTCCACCATCGTAGTCGGGGCAACGTCTCGGCTGCGATTAACACCTGGCGCAGGAAGGCCAGCACGAAGCGATTCTCGGGCGTGTCCGTCGTTTCCTCGGGCTGACGCTGCCAAACATGCGTTGGCGCGTAGCCCTTTCAGACGTTCAGCCAGCGAAAGCCGGTCGCACAACCCACCGTTCGGGCGCGTGCAGGATGTCGAGCAGCACGTCGGCATCGGCTTCGGTCACTTCGGCCAGGGAGACCAGGTCGGGGTTGTCATGTAGTTGGCGGTGCGGCGCAGCCAGGATGATCGCGAGCGCGTTCCGCAGCGTCGGCGCATATTGACACAGAAAGTGCAGTGTGAACAACGGCGTCGGCGGGCGAAGCGCTTCCGTCGCGCTCCGACTGGTGTCGCTGCTGATGGTGAACGGCAGCCGAGCGGCCCGCGCAAAGAGATCGTCAAGCAAGCTGCGGTAGAAATTGAGATGGTCTGTTAACGTGGGGAACTTGGGCGATATAACTTCGACATAAAACGGGGCTGCCAGTGGCTGTGAACCGGAAAAAGGTTGAATCGCTGCGATACCAAGCTGATTTTCGAAGCGCAAGCGAAAGAAGGGTATGTCTGGAGCGATAGGTTGTTCCCACCTGCTCCCAACATGAAGGTGATCGGCGTCGGGATACTTCAGCCAGTAATCTTTCCATTCATAGAGATAGTGGGTGGCAGGCCCGTACACTTTTCCATGCAAATCATCGGGGATAAGCAGGGGTAGGTTTTCTCCGTGAAACTCGACAAGAGACATGCTCACTCACCCCAGACCTCAGCATGAGAATGTAGTTTTATCTCACCCTGTTTCTTGCGTTGCAGGATCTCGGCCTTATCCTGATACACTGATGAACGCGCTCCGCTTGCCCGGGGCACATCCGAGACCAGCAGATCGAACACCGGTTATGGGAATGTCATTTGGATGCGTTTCGTGGGCTCGGCTGAGGCTACCATGCTGTCACACCTGATCTGCGAACACCTCGCCCAGTAAGCGCTCGACCAGCGCACGGCTGACCCAGATGTCTTCGCGGCGTGCCATCTCGGTGAAGTAAGCGCGCAACTGTTCGGAACCGATCAACCCTCGCTGACGGGCTTCGACCAACACGCCCAAGCTCCCACGCACTCGCACGCCATGTTTGCGGGCGATCTCGCGGCCTGCGCTTTCATCCATCAGCACCAAAGCATCTGATGACGCAAGGGCAAGGCCCAGGGTGTCGCGCTCGCCCGCGTCCAAATGCGCTTCACGCAGATCACTCGTCATGGTTTCCTGGTCTATCTCTTGTGGAATCCAGTTTTCAACACGAAAAAAGTCCTCCAGGCGGTAAGCATCGTCGTATCCCTGGCGCATGCCCTCGATCACTGTCTCGGCATAGACAGATCGCGAAAAATGTACCCGACCGTAGAGGGACTTCAGCAAGTGCAACAGGTTCAATTTCGCCAGGACCATCAGCGGACCCGCGTTGCTGATTACCGCAGCGCCCGCGCTCATACTCCCAGTTCCTCGCGAACCGTTTGCTCATCGAAGGATGGGTCGATGCCACGTAGACGTGCCTCACGGATCAGGTCACGCTTAGGTAAGCCGGTCTTCGCCGAGACATAGCCCAAGGAACCTGCGCCAGCCCGGTACATCTCCAACGCTCGCCTCAGCTTGAACTGATAGGCGCCCAGTTGAATGATCTCCTCGATGACCGCTGCTTGGTCCCAATCCAGTCCTTGAACCCATTGTTGCGGGATTTCCAAAGTGATAGCTTGTCCCATCGCCCCTTCTCCTCGTCGCTGCGAAACGTTCAGTAGCGCGTATTCACCTGCCCGCATTCTAACCCTCATCTACTATTTTGTCGAGGCCTCGGCAGAATATGAAACCGCATCGAACACCGATCCCCATTTCACACGTCACTTCTTCTTCATCACATCCACCGCCGCGACCGGGCCGGGTGCGCGCTGATCCGGGATCGCATCCGGTCCCGCCGCGAACGCTTCCGCGATGCCGGCGCGAATCTCGTCCCAGTAAGCGCGGCCGGCGGCCCACTTGTCGGCGCGGAAGCGTGCGATCCAGGCGGCCAGCTCGGTCGTCCGGTCTGTCGCCGCCGATGTCCTCCAGGTACTTCCAGACGGCGTCCACTGTCCGTTCGCTGTCCCACGGTACGACCGCGTCGCCGTCCAGCTCGTAGATCTGCTTGGCCAGCTCGAACTGGTGCGCCTTGTAGTCCACCGGGAAGTGGTAGTGCGACGAGATGATCTCGTCGGCGATGACCTCGGCCCATTTGCGGTGGAACCGGCAGATGCCGCTGTTTTCGTTGAACAGCTCGTAGACCATCCGCTCGACGCATTTTTTGCCGAGCTCGCGCGGGGGCAGGAAATCCAGGCCGTAGTAGACGAAGTACTTGCCCATCATCGGCATCGGCGCCAGCATACCGGGCACCCAGTATTGGTTGGGGACCATGCAGCCGCGTTCGCCGTGGGCGAGGTAGATGGCGTGATCCGTGACGACGTGAAACGTGATTCGTGCTGCGTGATTCGTCTTGCAGCTTGCTATTTGCAGTTTGCTCGTCCAACGCCCGCGCGGCCGCGCGCATCCCTTGACGGAAGAGCGCACACCGTGCGTCGAACAGCAGCGCGTAAACCACCTGGTAGGCGTAGTCGGCGTTGCGGCGAGAGTCCAGCACCAGGTCGAAATGTGCTGTGTCCGAGACGAAGTCGAAGCATAGCTCAGAGGCCGGCGGAAAGCCGAACTCGGCGGGGTCAAGCAGCCCGGCATGCACACATTCCATGATCCATGAGGCGGTGCCGCCCATCTGGATGGCGTCGACGCCCATCGCGTCCACGAAGTGGTTCAGCTCCTCGGCCGCGCGTTGGTCGAAAACGCCGCACTGCGGGCCGAGCGCCTGGTATGGCTCGTAGTCCTTCTTGTAGATCCGGTCGTACTTCTTGCACGCCACGCCGCACGGTTCGCCGCAATGGGTGAAATGCTTCGGCTCGATGATCTCTTCGTTGAACTGCCGCAGGTAGTGTTCCCGCACGAATGCCGTGTGCTGGGCCAGTCGCGCCTCTTCTGACTGATGCACCGAGCTCCAGTTGAAGCTGAGCAGCCTGGCGTCCACCGTATGCATGTTGACGCCAAAGGTGCCGCCGGTCTGGAAGCCGGGCACATAACGGTACTTTTCGCCCGCGCCCAAATCCACTTTAATCATCGGCTGGCCGTAGTTGGCGAGGAAGTAGCTGTCAATCTCCTTGGAGTCCTTCAGATCGGGGTCCCCCCAGTCACCGCCGAAGATGCACGCGGCGATGCGGTGGCGCTGGAGCAAGCGGCTGCCCAACCCGCCGCGGCCGGCCCAATCGTCGATCGGCAGGATCCGTCCGCCCTTGATCTGGTTGCTGCCGATGATCCCCTGGTCGGTGTGCCGCGCAGCCGGCCCGACAGCGAAGACACGCACCCAATCGCCCTGATACTCGGCCCGGTAACGATCGTAGACGGCCTGCTGGAGCGCATAGAAGCCGATCAGATACTCATCTCCGTCCGGGTTGGCGTAACCGGTCCAGATGGTGTCCGGTTCCAACGGCTCCAGACGCGCGCTGATCTGTCCCCTGGCATGGTTGAGGATCAGCACGGAGTCCTGCGCCGCCTGCCCGCGCAGGCAAACGAAATCCGCGCCGATACGGTGCATGATGTAGGCGCCGCCACCGAAGCTGGAGATGTAGAAGCCTTCCCAGGATGGGGAGTAACCGCAAAATACTAACCGGCGCGAGCCGGGGATGCGCGAGCCGGCCAGCGGTCCCCCGCCCCAGGCGAGGATGTCGGGGTCGGGACGACCGGCGGCCAGCCGCTCCGCATTGAAACGCGCCCAGCCATAATCGACCGGTCCGATGATGCGGGGATCAGCGATAGGCAGGATCTGGAACTCACCGCTGGCGAGATCAATACTGAGCTCCCGCTGCATGAGTTCGCGCGTCATGCCGCAGTGTCTTCCTCGGTCGCGGCTGCTGGGGGGGCGAATCGTACGGCCTCGCGCAGCCGCTCCGACGACACCTTGTTGGCTTTGCCGCAGTGCGGGCAAGGCACCGGGGTGTGTTTCTGGCCCTGGCTCTCGGCCAGGTAGACCTGAATCTCGTCAGACGTCGGGGTGAACCGGCGCCGGCATTTATCGCAAGTGATCGCAATCATATTGTCCTCCGGCCGCTATTGTACCGCGACGGACGGACAATTGACAATACGGGCCGCGGCCCATCACTTACAGCCGGCTGTCGGCTCCGGGAAGCGTTGGGCCAGAGCGATAAAGTCCTCGGTCTGGCCGAGGATGCGCCAATCCAACACGCTGCTGAGCTGTGAATCCATCACACCGGGCACGGTACGGATCCAGCTCATGACATAACCGGTGAGAGCCGAACGTCCGTTCGCCCAGGAGCATAACCATCAGATCAGCTTCGCCGGAGTGGAATAGCTTCACGACCCAGATGACCTCGACCTCCTGGTGGTGCGGTAGGTCTTTCAAGGCGCAGAACACCCGACGATCTTGTCCTGGTTGCGTCTTGATCATCACGGCAGCAGCCGCGCGGTGATCCCACCCGGAGTCGAGCAGCGACAAGTCCATCAGGGCTTCCCCGCGCACCATGCCATCGAACGCCAACCGCGCCGAGGTGCCGCGTACCCCCGGTGCCGAGCGGATAGCATCCACCAGGAAGTCATCGAGTTGTTCCAGGTCATGCACCAGGCACACCACGCGCAGGTCCGCCCGCTCGCGCAGCCAGTTGAGCCACAGTGGCGTCACGGCCGGGTTGCGGAACGTATCCAGGTTCTCCAGCACTTGTTCGCGCGCCAACTCATCCTGGCCGCTGAAGATATCGATGTCGATGACTGCCAGCGTCGGTCTCATACAACCTCCTCGATTTCGACTCAGTTTCTTGCGTCGGAATCTTAGCATGGATCGCGGTTGCGGCCAAAGTTTCCAGATGCCTGCGGTTTTGGAGCTACGGATCTTGCGTGGGCGCGGCCTTGCCGGGTATGGGTTCGGTGGTTTTAGCTGCGACAAGAAGGATGCTATAATAGCTCTACTCTGGCCTCAAGAACAAGAAAGGAGCCAAGCGATGACCCGCGAAACCTTCGACCTGCAGCTATCCGCTCTGAACGAGCAATTGCTGGCCCTTGGCACGATGGTCACCAGGGTGCAAGAGCAGGCTATCCGTGCCCTGGCTGATCGCAACGTCGATCTGGCGAATGAGCTGATCGCTGGCGATCACAACATCAATCAGGCCCAGCATGCGATCGAGGAGCAGTGTCTGTTTCTCATCGCCAGCCAGCAGCCCGTTGCCCGCGATTTACGGTTGATTTTCTCCATCTCCTCTATCGCCTGGGAACTGGAACGCATGGCCGATCATGCTAAGGGCATCGCTACGCTTGCTCTGCGCTTGGTAGATCAGCCAATGCTGAAACCGTTGATCGACGTCCCGCGCATGGCGGAGATCGGGCGCGAGCTGCTGATGGGACAGTTAGGCGCCTTTATCCGGGGGGATGTCGAGGCGGCCCGCGCGCTCGCCGCGCGCGATTCCGAGGTCGATCAGCTTAATGACCAGGTTTTTCGGGAGCTTCTGGTGATCATGATGACTGATCCGCGCACGATCACGCGCGCCACTTACCTCATGTGGGTCGCACATAACCTGGAACGCTTTGCCGACCGCACCACCAATATCGGTGAACGGGTCGTGTTTCTGAAAACGAACACTATCGTCGAGCTGGACGAATGATTCTTGGGGGATGAGCGCATGGACCTGACACAACTGAGCCAGATGGTGACCTGGCTGGACGAAGAACACCGCCGTGATCGCGAGGAGCTCGCCAAGCTCGATCAGCGTCTGCAAAGCATGGCGATCGAGAAGCAGGAGCAGTCACGACGCATCCAGGACCTGGAGGGGCGCCTGGCGAGCACGCATGCGCAGCTTGGCCGTTTCACGCAGATCGAGCAGGCATTGCAACAGCTCAAGAACGAAGTGGTCGTAATGTTCGACAAGCAGACAGAAGCCAGGTTACACGCCGAGCGGGAGTCCGAGCGGGCGCGACTCAGCGATCGGGAGGCCCTCGGCCGGAGCGTGGCTGAGATACGCAAGGAACTCCCGCGGTCTGACCCGCATTGAGGAGGATCTGGTCACACGGCGAGCCGAGGATCAGCGGTTGGGTGAGATGGTCCTTGCCCTGCGGCAGTCGGTCAACGTGGTCAGCAAGGATCTGGACGAACGTACCCGCTCCCTGCCGTACATGCTTGAACAGCGCGCCCAGGATAACAAACGTATCGCTCAACTCCAGGCGGAAAATGTCGATCTGTTGAAACGGACGGATGCGACCGCCAATCGTGTGCCGCTGCTGGACGAGCGCATGCAGCGCCTCGAAAAGGAACTTCAGCGCCTCCAGCCGATTCCAGAACAATTACGTCAGGAACAGCAGGTATTCCTGGAGACTCAGAAGCTGGCGGATGTTGAACGGACGCGCCAGATGGGGCAGTGGGCGCAGGATTTTGCAGCGCAGCGCGAATTGATCGAGAAGCAGGGCCTGCGTATACGGGAGTTTGATGCGCGCTACGAGGCGGCCGGCCGGGCGATCAAGGCGCTGGAGGAGTTCCAGGCCCAGATTGTACACGGGCAGAAACAGGTTTCCGAGCTGCAGCGGCTGGCAGAGGAACGGCAGCGCAAGGAGTTGGGCGAGTGGCAGGGCGAGAATGAGCAACGCTGGAAGAAGGAGACGTTGCGCTGGGATTATGTTCTGCAAGAGCAAGCTAAGGTTAACCAGAAACTCGCCGACCGCTTTCCCCCCACCGAGAAAACCGTGGCCCTGTTGCAGCGTGAGGTTGAAGCGCTCTGGAGGCTGCACGAAGCTTTGGGTGGGGGACAACTCCAACAGGCCCAGAAACTGCTGGATGCCGTCGGCGCGGCCCAGGATGCGCGTCCCAAGGCGGAGTGACGCTGTGATCCCTGGGAGGCCCCGATGCGTGTGATCGGCACGGCTGGCCACGTTGATCACGGTAAATCGACGCTGGTCCATGCCCTGACAGGGATTGACCCGGATCGCTTGCGCGAGGAAAAAGAGCGCGCGATGACGATCGACCTGGGCTTCGCCTGGCTGGGCCTGCCGCCGGCGCTCGATGCGCTGCCCGACACGCCCAGCGAACAGGTCGGCGTGATCGACGTGCCCGGGCACATCGACTTCATCAAGAATATGTTGGCGGGGGTGGGCGGCATCGACGCCGCGCTCTTCGTGGTGGCGGCGGACGAAGGCGTGATGCCCCAAACCCGCGAGCATCTCGCGATCCTGGATCTGCTCCAAATCTCCGCCGGTGTCGTTGCGTTGACCAAGACCGACGCCATCACCGAGGAAGGCTGGCTCGATCTGGTTGAGGCCGATCTGCGCGAGGCATTGCGCGGCACCTGTCTGGGCCAGGCGCGCATCGTGCCGGTATCAGCCCGCACGGGAGCCGGGTTAGCGACCCTCAAGCAGGCTCTGGCTGATGTGCTGGCACAGACGCCGCCCCGGCGCGATCAGGGCCAGCCGCGTCTGCCCATCGACCGCGTGTTCACCGTGGCCGGCTTCGGCACGGTAGTGACCGGCACGCTCAGCGATGGGCAGTTTCGCGTCGGAGATGAGGTCGAGATCGTCCCGGCGGGGTTCAGAGCGCGCATCCGCGGCATGCAAACGCACAAGAAGGGGGTCGAGGTGGGCTTGCCGGGCAGCCGGCTGGCTGTCAACCTGACCGGCGTACACCCCGATGAACTGCGGCGCGGCATGGTCATCGCCCGGCCGGGAACCTTGCAGCCCACCACGATGATCGATGCCCGGTTGCGCCTGGTGCGCGGTGAAGCCGGCCAGCCCCCCCTCCGGCACAGCCAGCCGGTGGACTTCTTCAGCGGCGCGGCCGAGGTGCCGGGGCGGGTTCGCCTGCTGGATGCCGAACAACTGGCGCATGGGAGCAGCGGTTGGGTGCAATTTGTCCTCGACGCCCCGGTGGCGGTGGCCCCCGGCGACCGTTTCATCATCCGCCAGGCGTCGCCCAGCCTGACCTTGGGCGGCGGGAACGTGGTGAATCCGCACCCGCGGCGGCGTTGGCGGCGCTTTGACCTTGGTTTGATCGCCCAATTAGAGAGCCTGGCGCGTGGAACGCCCGAGGACCTGGTCTTGCATGCGTTGCAAAGTCGCGAGCCGGCGTCGCTCAAAACGGTTGCCGAGGCTTCCGGTTTGGATAACGCTGACCGCCGAAGTCGTATTGGCCGGCATGGTGGAGAAGGGAGAGGTCATCCCACTGGGCGCAATCCAGCCCCCGCTCGCGCGCAGCCAGACGCTGGCGATCTCGGCTGGCGGTTGGCGCACGCTGTCGGCGCGCATGGCGGAGATACTCACCGACTATCACGCGCAGTACCCGCTGCGCCCCGGCATGGCGCGTGAGGAGCTCAAGAGTCGCGTCCAGGGCCGCGAGAAGTGGTCCCCCAAGTTGTTCAACGAGTTGGTGGCGCGTGGGGTGGCCGAGGGCGCACTGGCAGAGGCCGGCGAGACGTTGTGCCGGCCAGGCTTCAGCATCGTCTTCACACCCGCACAGCAACTCAAAGCGGATGGGCTGCTGGCCGCCTTCCGCCGGCAACCTTACACCCCGCCTTCGATGGCCGAGAGCGTGGCCCAGACCGATCCCGAAATCCTCAGCGCGCTGCTGCACCAGGGGACGCTGGTCCGGTTGAGCGAAGACGTGTTGCTGCTGGGGGAAACTTACGAAGAAATGGTGAATAGGATCGTAGCGTTCATCCGGGCCAACGGCAGCATGACGGTGGCGCAGGTGCGGGATGAGTTCAACACCAGTCGTAAGTACGCGCTGGCGCTGATGGAGCGTCTGGATGAGCAAAAGGTCACGCGGCGGGTGGGGGATGAGCGGGTGCTGCGCTGAGTAACCCCCTCAACCTATTTCGTAGATATCAACCCGTCCACACGACCTTGCCCTCCACTACCGTCATCTCCACCTGGGTTTCCAGAATCGCCATCGGATCGATCCTGAAAATGTCCTGCGCCAGCACCACCAGATCAGCCACTTTGCCCGGCGTGATGCTGCCGCGGTAGCTTTCTTCGCCCGCGACATAGGCCGGCCAACAGGTGTACGCGTCGATCGCTTCGGCGACGGTGACGCGTTCCTGCCCCTGCCAACCCTCTGGACCCGGCGAGCCATCGCTGCGCCGCCGCGTCACCGCAGCGTGGATGCCGATCAGCGGCGCGTGCGGCTCGATGGGGCCGTCGGAACCGAAGACCAGCCGGGCGCCGCTGTCCAGCAGCCGGCGGAAGGGATAGGCGTTTGACGCACGCTCAGCCCCCCAATATCGGTCCACGATCCGCATATCCGACGTGGCGTGGATCGGCTGCACGGACGCGATCACGTCCAACTGCGCCAGCCGCGGCAAATCGTCCGGGTGGATGCACTGGACATGCTCGATGCGGTGACGGAAGAGACGAAGGACGAAGGACGAAGGACGAAGATACGTTCGTCCTTCGCCTTCCGTCGCTTTCGCACTTCCGCCAGCACATTCAACACATCCCGGTTCGCCCGGTCGCCGATGGCGTGGATCGTCAGGCTGAGTCCCGCTGCGCTGGCGGCCAACGCCTGTTCCAGCATCTCCTCAGGATCCGTGGCCGCGACCCCCCAGTTGTTCGGTTCATCGATGTAAGACTGCAACATGTTGGCGGTGCGGTTGCCCAGCGCGCCGTCGGCGAACATCTTGATCCCACCGACCCGCAGCCAGGCGTCGCCCAGGCCGCTGCGCAGCCCGATGGCGCGCAGATGGTCGAGGTTGCAGACCGGGAATTGTTGCAGCACGCGTAACCCTAGCGCATCCCGCCGTCGTAGTTCCTGGTAGGTGCGGAACGCCAGGCCATCACGCGAGTCGTTGGCGTTGTGCAACGCAACGATGCCGGTCGCCCACATGCCCGGCGTGGCCGCCTGCACGGCCGCGGTGGTCTCGGCCAGATCAGGCTTCGGGTAACAGCGCGCCACCAGATCGACCGCGTTCTCGTGTAGGACGCCCGTGGGCACGCCGTCCGCATCCCGCTCGATAACCCCGCCCGGCACGTCTGGCGTGCCCGCATCGATGCCGGCTATCCGTAGCGCCGCGCTCGTTGACCCAGACCGCGTGCAACGCCTTGCTGTCCAGGGCAACCGGCGTCTCCGGTGCGACCGCGTCCAGGAGCGCGCGGTGCGGCGCCACGCCGTCCGTCCAGGTGTTTACATCCCAGCCGCCGCCGCGAATCCAGGCATCTGATCTTGCACTGGTTGCCGAACCTGAAGGATTCAGCTTGTATCTGTCCGAAAACCCAATTGCGTGTCCTGAGCTTGTCGAAGGACGCCCCCTTCGACAAGCTCAGGGGGCGTGCAATGGTGATTTTCGGATAGACTCTTTGCGCGTACCAATTCGACCACCTCGCCGGCCGAGCGCGCCGCGGTGGCCTCGACCTGCGCTGCACGCAACGCCAGCTCGATGAAATGGACGTGGCTCTCGGTGAAGCCGGGCAACAGCAACCTGCCGGCCAGGTTCGTGACGACAGTGTTCGTCCCCCGCAGCTCAGCCAGCTCCGCGGCGGAACCCACGGCCAGGATGCGTCCATCGCGCACCGCGACCGCCTCAGCCCACGGCCGCGCAGGGTCGGCGGTATAGATGGCGCCGCCGGTGAAGATCAGATCAGCATACAGATTCATAGCTCGCCGCCGACGATCCGCTCGTAAAGCGTTTGTAATTCTTCATCAGAGAAGAAAGCGATGGTCAGTTTGCCGCCGCGCCGGCCCCGGCTGAGGGCCACTTTGGTGCCGAGGGCGGTGCGGAAGGCGGTTTCGAGCTGGCGGGTATGCAGAGCGTCGGGGTCGCCGTCGCTGACCGGGCCTTCCTGTGCGCGGGTCGTCTGGGCCGCGGCCAGCAGGCGGCGCACCAGATCCTCCGTTTCACGCACGTTGAGGCCGCGCGCCACCACCTGTTCGGCCGCCCGGATGATTTGCTCGTCATCTTCCAACCCCAGCAAGGCGCGGGCATGTCCTTCGGTCAAAGCGCCTTGAGCGAGCAGCGTCTTCACCTTGTCGGGCAGGCGCAATAAGCGCACGACGTTTGCCACGGCGACACGGCTCTTGCCGACACGATCTGCGACTTCTTGCTGGCTCAGGCCGAAATCGCTGATCAGCGCCTGAAAGGCTTCGGCCTCTTCCAGCGGATTCAGGTCGGCGCGCTGGATATTTTCGACCAGGGCGAGTTCGAGCGATTGCTGCGGCGTGGCTTCTTTGATCACGACTGGCACGGCGGTCAGGCCAGCAAGCTGGGATGCCCGCCAGCGGCGCTCGCCGGCGATCAGTTGGTAGGGTGCGCGGTCGGTGGGCCGGGCGCGCGTGACGATGAGAGGCTGGATCAGGCCGTGTTCGCGGATGGAGGCAGCCAGTTCAGCCAGCGCGTCGGCATCCATCACGGTGCGCGGCTGCCGGGGATTAGGGATAATGTCGGTGACAGGCACTTCGAGGACGCCGGTTGCGACGCTGTCGGGCATCGTGGTCGCTGCGCTGGCGTCCGACGACGGGATCAACGCGCCCAGACCTCGGCCCAAGCCTCTCGGCGGTGTGGTCATGATCTGCCTCACTGGAAACTAGAAACTGGCTGCTGGACATCGGCTATTCGCCACTGGACGCTGACGATTCAGCTCCTAGCTCCCAGCTTCCAGTTGCGCTTCGCGCGCCAATAATTCCTGCGCCAACGCCCGGTAGGCCAGCGCGCCCGCGGATTGGGGGGCGTAGGTCAGAATAGTCTGGCCGTAACTGGGCGCCTCGCTCAACCGTACGCTGCGCGGGATCACGGTGCGATAGGTCTGTTCGGGAAAATGGGAGCGCACCTCGGTCACGACCTGTTCGGCCAGGTTCGTGCGCGAATCGAACATCGTCAACACCATGCCACTGATGAAGAGCTGCGGGTTCAGGTGCTCGCGCACCATGGTGACGGTCTGCCACAGGCGGCCCAGCCCTTCCAAAGCCAGGTATTCGCATTGGATCGGGACGATGACCCCGTCGGCGGCCGATGTGAGGGCGTTGATTGTCAGCAGGCCCAGGCTAGGCGGGCAATCGATCAGGACATGATCGTACTGGTCGGCGATCCCTTCGAGCGCACGGCGGAGCAGGTACTCGCGGGCCAGCATCGAGACCATTTCGACCTCTGCGCCGGCCAGCTCCGGTGCGCTGGGCGCAAGGTTCAAGCCGGGACAGGGGGTTGCAATGGCGGTCTCTGCCAGCGACTGCCGGCGGATCAGCGCGTCGTAGAGTGAAATCTGCACTGCCGACGGATCGATGCCCAGGCTGCTGGTCGCATTGGCCTGCGGGTCGCTGTCAATCAACAGCACGCGGCTCCCGGCATCGGCCAGGTATGCGCCCAGGCTTACCGCGGTGGTAGTCTTCCCGACACCGCCCTTTTGATTGGCGAACGCGTAGATGTGGGTCACGGCTCTTCCCTTGAGGCCATAAGAGGCATAAATCGCACAACGGTATCCCGAGAACGGCAGCGCCGCCCTCATCTGACCTTTCTTACGGAACTGACGTTACGGATTGCGAGCCAGCCATTCTTCAACCCGTGCTCGCTGCGGAATACTGTCCATGCCGGACGCTTCCACGGATATGGAGGCCGCCACGTTGGCGAAGCGTGCGGCGACGAACGGATCGCCGGTCTCGGCAAGACGCAGCAGAAACGCGGTGGCGAATACGTCGCCCGCGCCGGTCGGATCAACCTCGGATGTCGACCGGGGCGCGATGCGATGGCTGGCGCCATCCATGTAGAGCGTGGCGCCGTGCCAGCCATCGGTGATGACCAGCAGGCGCGCCTGGCTTGCCAGTTCGGCAAGATACGTATCGTCTCCGCCGACATCTTCGCGGCTGAGGATGGCGACATCGGCCCGGTGCAGAAAGTCGGCCGCGTTCTCCCAGCGCGTCGGGCTGACGTGGCCCGCGGCATCCCAGCGCCGCATCCAGCCCTGCGGCGTCACACCCATCAGCGCGCGGGGGAAAACCGCGGTCCACGAGGCCGGCACGTCCTGAGCCAACGGCCCCAGCAAGACCACAGGTACATCCGCCCAAGCCGCGGGCAGGTCGGCAGGTGTCACCGGTTCGGCCTGTGCCGTGAGAACCTGCGTGCGAACGCCGTCCCGATAGATGTTGGTAAAGGTCGTGCTAGTGGACGACGGCAGCAAATGGATGGGGATACCCGCTAAGGGGCTGTCATCCGGCGCGATAATGTCGACAGGCTCAGTCGACGCGGGCCCTGCATACAATCCCACAGGGGAGACGCGGGTCAGGATGCCCGGCTGCCAACCCAGGCGGCGTGCCGTAACGGATGCAAACGACACGGTGCCGCCGAAGCGGAAGCCGTCCGGCACAAGATCGTGGGTGATGGGGCCGATGGTCAGGAAGTTGATGGGCAAGGGACCTCTCGATGATTGGATCGGGTGTGGATCGGTAACGGGCGCTATTGTAACACAGGCCGCGGGGAGGGTCAATGAAAACGCAAAGCAATCGGTAGTGTCTGTTATTAAACAAGCAAAGAGGAGCCATTCGTGTGAACGGCTCCTCTTACCTCTGGGTCTTGCTGAAGTTGAGATTAAACGTATCCTCTCAACATTCCTCGCAGCGCAACAAATACTCATACGCATTCAGCGCAGCCTTCGCGCCATCCCCGATCGCAATCACCACCTGTTCGGCCGGTTCGTTGGTCACATCACCGGCGGCAAAGAGACCTGGGACACTGGTCTGGCCCGTCGAGTCAACGACGACCCTGCCCTCACCATCCAGCTTGACCCAACCCCGCACCAGGTCGGTGTACGGACGCAGCCCGAGCTCCACGAACACCACATCCACATCAAGCGTGCGTTCGGCGCCATCCGGCCCTTTGACAAGCAAGCGACGGGCATGGCTGTCCCCTTCGACGGCGACCGGTTCCCAGTCTTCCAGCAGAGTCACATGGTCGGCAGCCTTGAGTTTCCGCCCCAAATAGGTGTCCAGTTCTCCGTGGGACGGCGCGACCAGGTAGAGTTCCTTCACGATCTGCGCCAGCTCGGCTGCGCCACGCAACGCCATCGCCCCTGCCCCAACCAGCGCCACCCGCTTGTCGATATACAGCGGCGCATAACTGACGGTGGAATAGGCCACTCCCCGCAGGAAGAAGCGATCGGCGCCGGGCACGCTTAACCGCACGGCATCCGCGCCGGTCGCCAGGATAACGGCTCGGGCCTCTAGCTTCTTGCCGCTCGCCGTAGTGACGACGAAGTGATTTTCCTCTCGCCGGAGCGCCGCAGTGTTTTCCAGGAGGCGAGCGAAGTCCAGGTACTCGACTTCGTTGTGGAACCGTCGCACCAGGTCGCCGCCGTTGATGACATTGAAGGTATCCACGCCTTCGATGTGCATGCGGGCATTCGCCTTGCCGCCCAGGTCTGGGCTGATGAGCAGGCAATTGAGCCGCTTGCGGATGGCGTACACCGTGGCGGTCAGCCCCGCCGGCCCGCCGCCGATGATGATTAGGTCGTACATGGTGTTGCTCCTTGCTTGGGAAACAAGTAGACGAGGATACAAGTAGACAAGGTGCTTCTTCGGGGCTTGTTTCCTTGTCTACCTGCCTACTTGTCTACTCCTTTGGCGGCTCCGCGATCAACCCCGTCTCCATCATCACCTCGGTCAGCCGGCGCGCCGGCAGGATCATGGCTGCGGCGTGACCGAACAACTCATCCTCGGTGAAGGTCAACCGGGCGATGCCTTGTTCCTGTGCCTTCATGCCGACAGCGACCGCCTCTCTGGCGTACACTTCCCACTCGATCATGGTCGGCAGGATGCACTCGGGATTCAGGCCGCCATCGGGCGCGGCGCCAGCCAACGCCCCGGCCGCCGCGATGCACATCTCATCGGTGATGGTGCGGGCCCGCACATCGAGCGCGCCGCGAAAGATGCCGGGGAAGCCCAGCGAGTTGTTGACCTGGTTGGGGAAGTCCGATCGGCCGGTGGCGACGATGCGCGCGCCCGCGGCGGTGGCTTCCCACGGCCAAATTTCCGGCACAGGGTTGGCGCAGGCAAAGACGATCGCGTCTTCGGCCATCTGCGCCACCCACTCTGGCAGGATGGTGCCGGGGCCAGGCTTGCTCAGTGCGATCACCGCATCGGCGCCAGCCAGGGCTTCGGCAATGCCGCCCTTGCGTCCTTCGGCGTTGGTGATCTGGCACAGCCGCCATTTGTCCACATACTCAGCCCGGCGGAAAAAGATGTCTTGCCGATCCCGATTGAGGATGCCCTGGCTGTCGACCACCATGCACTTGGCCGGATCCACGCCCGCCTTGAAGCACAGCCGGGTGATCGCCACGTTCGAGGCGCCGGAACCGATAAAGACAATTTTGGCTTCCTTGATCGGTTTGCGGACGATTTTCAGCGCGTTGAGCAGCCCGGCCACCGTGACACAGGCTGTCCCCTGCTGGTCGTCATGCCACATCGGGATCTCTGCCTTCTCGCGCAGGGTGTCGAGGATGCGGAAACACTTGGGCTGGGAGATATCCTCCAGGTTGACACCGCCGAACGCGGGCTGGAGCAGCAGGGTCGTGCGGATGATCTCGTCCGGGTCTTTGGTGTCCAGCATGATGGGCACCGCGTCCACGCCGCCCAGCCACTTGAACAGGAGCGCCTTACCTTCCATCACCGGCAGGCCGGCCTTCGGCCCGATGTCGCCCAGCCCCAGGACGCGCGTGCCGTCGGAAATCACGGCGACGGTATTCCACTTGTTGGTGTATTCGTAAACCAGCTCGGGGTCTTTCTCGATGGCACGGCAGGGGGCTGCCACTCCAGGGGTGTACCAGATGGCGAAATCATTCAATGAGCGGATGCACGACTTTGGGATGGTTTCGATCTTGCCGCGATAGAACGGGTGCAGCTTCATCGCGTCGGCCGCTGGCCTTTGGGCCTTGGCCAGCAGTTCCTGGACGTTAGGGGCATCGTTGACCCTTTGCATGTCCGCCTCCTTGCGCGAGACGGACGATCGGTAAACCGTAGACGTAAATTGACCATCATCCATCGTCCATCGTCTATCCGTCACACCCTCAAGTACGAATCCGCGTAAATCACCTTGTTCAGCAAGATCTGTACCGTCTTCCAGATGTCGGCCTGCTCGGGGTCGGCCATGTCCACAGCGTCGGGGCTCAGTTCTTCCTGGGCGGCGACCGCGTCATGGAGGGCCAGGAGCAGCCGGCCCACTGCGGTGCTGTCATCGCGCTGCTCGACAATGCGGATGAAATCGTTTTGCTTCAGGTCCAGCGGGTCGGCGATCATCGTGTCGAGCCCCGCGCCCATCAGCATGACGCAGTAGACGCGGTTGATCAGCGGCCGCATCTCGTTCGGCACCGCGTTCGAGACGTTGCTCAGGCCCACCTGCACCCCGGCGCCCGTCACCTTGAGGATGCGGACCGCCTCGATGCACTCCGGCACGTATTGCTGGCAGCCGCTGACCGTCAGCACCAGGGGATCAATGATCAGATCCTCCAGCGGCAAGCCGACTTCTTCGCCGCGCGGGATCAGCTTTTCCAGCGCGATGTTGACGCGGGCCTCGGCATCGACCGGGATGCCCTCGGCTTCCATCGTGAGGCCGATCAGCTTGGTGTGGTACTTCGCGGCGACCAGCGGCACCTTCTCCAGGCGCTCTGCCTCGGCCGAGGTCGAGTTGATGATCGGCTGGCGCTTGATGACCTCGCATGCGGCCTCGATGGCGCCGAGATTGGTGGTGTCCAGGCAGAGCGGGACGTCCACGACTTCCTGCACGGCTTCGACCAACCACGGCAGGATCTCGTGCCCCAGCTTCTTCTGCGGGCCGATGTTCAGATCGACAGCCCACGCGCCGGCCGCGACCTGTTTTAGGGCCAATTCCTGGAAGAACTTCGCGTCCCGGTTGGCGATCGCCTCTTTGACTTTGGGCGACAGGATGTGGATATTTTCGCCGATGATCTTCATGTGGTCTCTCCTCCGTTTGCAGATGCCACGCCATTTCTGGCATGAACGCAGTTATTGCACGTACGCAAGCGCCTCTTTGGCTTCCTTGCGCACCACGTAGGCGCGGTCCCATTCGTAATTCTCGTCCTGGCCCAGGATGCCGCGCAGCGTAGCGGCCAGCTCCCAGCGCTCACGTCCGGTCATGTGCCCGTATCTGGCCAGTTTACCCAGGCTCCGCACGGCTTTTGCCCGCAGCGCCGGATTGAGGTCCACCATGTTCTTGCGCAGGCGTTCGAGCACGTCGGTGCGCATGTCGCCCGCCAGGTCGCCCGCTGGGATGGACTCGGCAAACTTGCCCAGGGCACGCGTGGCGGTGTCACGCATTTCCTGGTCAATGGATGCGGCGGCTTGCAGCGCGGCCGGCACCGCCTTGACGATCTCGGGCGATTTGACTTTTCCCAACGCGTAGAGGATGAAGTTCTGGCAGGCAGGTTCGGGGCACGCATTGTACTCGTAGAGCAATACCTCGATCGCCGGGACGCCCATGTGCCCCAGCGCCTGGGCGATAGCCATCTGAGCTTTAACGTCTCCTCCGCCCAATTCCTGGAGCAGCGGCGGGATGGCCCAGGCGTCCATGCTGCCGACCAAAGCAATGGCGTCCTCGATCGCCGGCACGTGGTCCGGCAGGTCGAGCGGATCGATGTAAAAGAGCGCGGAGATCATCTCCAGCAAGGACTGCCCCTCCTCTTCGCTGAGCGCTGGCAAATGCGATTTGACCAGCGCCAACCCGTCGCGAATTTCGTTTGGGTCGGTGCTGGCGAGAAGGGTCGAGATGGTCTGTAACATTTCAGGTTGCATGAATTTGGCTCCTTGTACGCCTGGCGCAGCGTCAATTAAAGCAAGGCCATCGGCGGGAAATAGCGATAGACATCCTTGCGATGAAGAAATCGGATGAGGTGGAGAGTCTCACCTTCCAATTCCAACCCAATTCGATAGTCTCCGACTCTGATTCGGTAGTAACTGCCGCCGCCCACCAGCTTCTTGAAATGCGGAATCTGGTCGAGGTTCGACACCTGTTCCACGAGCAGGATGACTTCCTTCACGCGGGTCAGCGTTTCACGATTGTTGATCTTCTTCAAGTCGCGCCGCGAAACTGGCAGCGAAAGCAATCTTCAACTTCGACCCTCCAGGATGTCGAAAACCTCCTCGCGACTGACGGTGTAGGGATCTTTGCCCTCCCGGATGGCGCTAATCATTCCTGCATCTTCAAGGATTTCCGCACAGAGGCCATAGAAGAGATCTCGTCGCTCCTCGAACAATTCCAACAGCGCTTGTTTGAATAGAATCTTTGACCTGACTCTCATCCATTGTGATCGTCGCCATGTCAATCTCCCTCAGCCGGGCAAGCTCACGCGAATCTTCTCAACTGATCGCTATTACTTTCGCGCCTCTGATCTGGCGCGCTTTCAGCTCGACGAGCGCCCGGTTGGCGTCCTCGAGCGCGTATTCCTGCACCTCGGGCATGATGGGGATCTCGGCGGCCAGGGCGAGGAACTCGCTGATGTCGGCCCGCGCCACGTTGGCGACGCTTTTGATCTCCTTTTCCTGCCACAGGTGTGCCGGGTAGTCGAGATCCAGCAGCGCCTCTTTGTCGTGCGCTTCTTTGCGGATCGCGTTGATCACCAGCCGGCCGCCGGGCGCCAGGTTGCGCAACGCCTCGACGACAGGCCGCCAGACCGGCGTCGTGTCGATGATGCAGTGCAACGGTTCCGGCGCGGTATCCGTTGTGTCACCCGCCCAGGCCGCGCCCAGCTCACGGGCGAAGTCCTGTTCGGCAGCCGTGCGGGAAAACACGAAAACCCGGCTGTTGGGATAGCGATGCCGGACCATCTTCAGCACCAGATGCGCTGATGCGCCGAAGCCCGTCAGGCCGAGGCTCTGCCCGTCCTGTAAATCAGTCAACCGCAACGACCGGTAGCCAATCGCGCCGGCGCAAAGCAGCGGTGCAGCCTGTGCATCAGTAAAAACGTCCGGGATGCGATAGGCGAAGCGCTCAGGCACGACCATCAGTTCGGCATAACCGCCGTTCGCATCGCGGCCCGTGGCGCGAAAGTCAGCGCACAGATTCTCCCGGCCCGACCGGCAGAACTCACACACGCCGCACGCGGCGTAAATCCACCCCACCCCCACGCGCTCGCCGACTCGAAAGGCGCTTGCATCCGGCCCCAGCGCCGCGACCCGACCCACGACCTGGTGGCCCAACACGACCGGCAGCCGGGGCGGCGGTGTGCGCCCCTCGATCTCATCCAGCTCCGTGTGGCACACCCCGCAAGCCGACACGCGCACCAGAATCTCGCCGGAGCCCGGCTCGGGGTCGGGCAGCTCGGCGAGGTGGAGCGGGTTCGGGTTCTCGTCGAGCCGGCACAGGGCCGGGAGGATCATCACAGCGCATGGGTCAACACCTGCTATTGAACAACTATTCAGCGACATGTTCCGCCGTCTGGCTCACCGCTGAACAGGGAGCATTCTGTCTGCCGACAACACCCTGACTTCCCGCTGGATACGCTCTGCCATCAACTCCTCAGCGACTTCCAGGTCATAACGTGCCTGCAAGCGCAGCCACACGGCTGGGCTGGTGCCAAAATACCGGGCCAAGCGCAGGGCCGTATCTGCAGAAATCGCACGTTGCCCGCGCACAATCTGGCTGATCCGCAGCGGCGAAACGCCGATATCCTTGGCGACGCGGTACTGCGTCAGCCCCAATGGCTTCATGAAATCTTCCAGCAACACCTCGCCGGGATGAACGGGGGGTAGCCTGTCCATATCCGCCTCACCTGTGATAATCCACGATCTCGACATCTCTCGCCTTGCCGTTGACCCATCGAAAACAGATGCGCCATTGGTCGTTGATGCGGATGCTGTGTTGACCGGCGCGATCACCTTGCAACTCCTCGAGTCTGTTGCCGGGCGGCGCGAGCAGGTCTCTCAGGTCTTCGGCATCTTCCAGATAGAGCAGCTTGCGCCGCGCCGTCTTCTGCATATCCTGGGGAAGCCTCTTCGAGACGATGCCCTTGAAGACTTTTTCGGCTTCGGAGCTGGCGAAAGACTCAATCATCGTGTCACTATATTATCACGTCGCGGTAATATCGTCAAGAGATACTATTAGCCCAGCAATCTCGCCGCGATCCCTTCCACCGCGACGCTCACCGCCGCGTCCACGGGCAGCTCGACCAGCGGCCGGCCCGCGCCGTCGAACTCGACGAGCTGCGGGTCATCAGGCACCGCGGCGAGCAGCGGGACGCCCATCGCCTCGGCCTTCGCCCGGATCGCCGGCGTCATCTCGCCGACGACGCGGTTCACCACCAGGTAGGTGTTGCGGACGTTGATCTCCAACTCCTTGCTGAGCGTCAGCATCGCCTCGGCCACGGCCATGCCGCGCAGGCTGGCGTCGCTTACCAGCAGCAGGTGATCCAGGTCGCGCGTGGTGCGCCGGCTCAGGTGCTCCATGCCGGCCTCGTTGTCCATCACGACATAGTCATAGCCCACGTTGATCCCATCCATAATACTGCGCAGCATGTGGTTGGCCGCGCAGTAGCAGCCCTGCCCCTCGGGCCGGCCCATCGCCAGCAGGTCGCAGTCGTCCCCTTCTTCGACGGCCATGCGGACGGCGTAACCGAGCCAGTCCTGGCGGGTTTGGCCGGGCGTTACCCCGGTCCGCGAATCCTCGCGAATGTCGCCGATGGTCTGCGTCAGCGGCAGCCCCAGGACGAGGTGCAGGTTACTCGAAGGGTCGGCATCAATCGCGAGGATCTTGCCGCCCTGATGTTGCACCAGGTAGCGGACCAGCAGGCCCGAAAGTGTAGTTTTGCCGGTCCCGCCCTTGCCGGCGATGGCGATGGTGATGGTCATGCAATGCTCCCAAACGTGCGTTATTTACCTGATGCGTGATACGTACTGCGTGATTTTTACGGCGAATGTCTCGCGAAAAGACATCACGTATCACGATGCACGTAGCACGTATCGCATCAAAAATCTTCCGCGTGCCGCTTAAGGTAATTCACCAGCACGATCATGTCCAGCGTTTCGCCCTCGGGTGTCATGAAGAGATCTTTGAAGGCGAACTGGTGCTCGAAGCCGAGCCGCTCGAAGGCGTGGATGACTTGCGGCCGGCTTTCAACGACCTCGCAGATCACTTGATGCAGGCCCAGCCGCCGCGCGATCTCGAGCTGGCTCTTGATCATCGCCGCGCCGACACCCAGACGACGGAACTCTTTCGCCAGGAAGATGCGGATTTCGGCGGTGTGCCGGGTGAAGCCTTTCCCCAGGTGCAGGGTCGAGTTGCCCACGATCCGATCACCCACCACAGCCACCAGTGGGAAGACGTTGGCGTAGTCCGGCTCCTCGACCCAGCGCACCACCACGGCCGGATCGGCGATGTTGCTGCGGAAATATTGGGTCTCTTCCGCGGGCAACCCGCTGAAGAGGGTGATGAGCGCGTCTTGGTCCTTCGGCGTCAAGGGCCGCAGAACGACGCGCAGGCCATCCGGCAACGTGACCAAATGCCGGTAGAGCATCAGTTGTTCGACCCCGGCGGACGGCTTCGTGGTGTCCATGCAATCCTCCTTTGTGACTGCTGGTTGAAGCACCAGTTAGACAGATAGCCCGGAGATGACGAACGGTAATTCGGTCAAACCGATCTTTTCGCCGCGGCGACACCTAGGGTTGAAACCCGTAGGCTGACACAACCACAAACTTGCTTTGAGCAGATTGCCCGTCTGCGTCAGTGTGCTTCAGCACACTTGGTCGTAGCAGATGCCGAATTCATTCGGCGGCCCTGCTTGAACGGCTAACGCCCCTTCTCAAACACCGCCGCGACCGACGGAAATTGCCCCATGTCGGTGTGCGGCAGGAACAGCGCCGACGTGAACGCGTCGTAGAAGCTGTTGTCGGCCGACAGCTCGAGATAGGTCATCATGCCGGCGACCTCGCTCAGGTGGGTGCGGACGTCACGGCGTAGCAGCGCCATATACGCGCCTCGGATGGATGTATTGCCCAGGAAGTGGAAGCGATCCCACGGCGACGCGCTGCCGGGGGGCGCGGGCAGGTCGGGCAGCAGGCCGATCTGCACGGCTTTCTCCACGTTGATATACTGGCCGAACGAGCCGCCGATCAACATCTGCGAGACGTCGGCCAGGTCCACGCCGACGCTCTGCGCCATGACGGTGAACCCGGCGTAGATCGCCGCCTTGGCGCGCATCAGGTTGTCGATGTCCACCTTGGTGATGGCGATGTCGCGGCCAGTGGCGGTCTCCGCCGCCCAGGCGATCACATACTCCGGGCCATGCTCGCCCTCGCGCAGCCGCGGTGACGCGCCGACGCGCAGGTTGCCCGCCCGATCCACCACGCCGGTGACGAACATCTCGGCCAGCAGCGACAGCAGGCCGGAGCCGCAGACCCCCATCGGCTTCTCGCCCTCGCGGCCGATCACGCGGTAGGCTGGCTCCAGCGTGTCGCCGTTGATCCACACCTCTTCGATGGCGCCAATCGTGGCGCGCATCCCGTGCTCGACCCCCGCGCCCTCGAACGCGGGGCCGGCTGAGCAGGCGCAGGTCACCAGCCAGTCGGCGTTGCCCAGCACCGTCTCGCCGTTCGTGCCCACGTCGATGAACAGCGTGAGATCGGCGGTCTCGTCCATGTGGGCGCTGAGGACGCCCGCGCTGATGTCTGCCCCGACGTAACTGGCGACGCCCGGCAAGCAATCCACGATCGCTTGCGGATGCGCAGCCAGGCCCAGTGCGCCGGCGGATAGCGTCGGCACATGATTCACTACCGGGATGTACGGTGCCAGACGGATACTTTCCGGCGGGAGCGCCAACAGCAGGTGCATCATGGTGGTGTTGCCCGCCACCGCCAGCTTGAA
>CAWJEL010000036.1:0-14408 GCA_963841825.1 uncultured Chloroflexia bacterium | reverse complement strand
GCTGGCAACGCGACGCGCTCGCCGCATCCACGAGGGCGACGAGACGGGCAAATCCCTGGCGGGGGTTGCTGGCTGTGTCATGGCTTGCTCGGTGCCTCCTCGATGGGTGATTTTATCAGATAGAGATTGGGGGGTTCACTCTGGAGTAAAGGCTTCAGCCGGTTTCACTGTGCAACAAGCATGACCGGACCTGAAGCCTCGACTCCCCGACCTTTGAGCCTTACTTCACAGGTGCAAGTGTGTCGATCTTGCCCTCGGCGAGCTGCTGCTTGGCGGCCTCGACCGCGGCGCGGATATCGTCCGGCACCGGGGTCGTGGCGGTCTCATCGTAGTTCAACATGATCACATCGGGCATGTCGAAGCCGAACGCCACGGCGTTGCCGCCCTTATACGTCCCTTCCTGGACCTGCTTCGCCAGGTTGGTCACGCCCTGACCGTAGTTCGAGACGTAGTTAGCCAACACCTGGCCCGGCGCCGAGTCGGTCGCCGGCACGAAGACGCCGAAGGTCTTGACGCCCGCATCCTTCTTCTCGACGACGGCCTGGTACACGCCCTGCCCCGCCGCGTCGGCGTCCGGCACGATGCAGTCCGCACCCTGGGCGATCATGCTCAGCGCCGCTTCCTTCGCCGCCGCCGCATCGTCGAAGTTGCCGATGTACGTGCTGTAGACCTTGAAGTTCGGGTCCACGCTCTTGGCGCCGTTGATGAAACCGGTCAGCGCCTCCGAGATCGGCGGGATTTCCATGCCGCCGACGAAGCCCGCCGCCTTGCACATCTTGGCCGAAATCACGCCCATCAGATAGAGCGGCTGATCGGACGCCGTGTTCAGACCGGTGACCGTCGGCTCACTCAGCCGGCTCGAGGAGATGAAGAAGTGGACGTTCGGGTAGTCCACCGCCGCCGCCTTGGCCGCATCCTCGAACTCGTTGCCGTGGCCGATGACGAGCTGGTAGCCCTGCGCCGCGAAATCGCGGAAGGCCTTTTCGTACGACGCCGGGTCCTGCTTCAGCTCGACGTACGAAACCTCGGCGCCCAGATCCTTCTCGACCTGCTTGAGCGCGTTGTACGCCATCGTGTTCCAGCCCTGATCGTTCGACACTGCCGGGCAGTCAACAGACCCATCTTGAACGCGCCGTCGACCGGTGCGGCGGCCTCCGACTCGGCGGCGAGGGCGTCGATCTTGCCCTCGGCGAGCTGCTGCTTGGCGGCCTCGACCGCGGCGCGGATATCGTCCGGCACCGGGGTCGTGGCGGTCTCATCGTAGTTCAACATGATCACGTCGGGCATGTCGAAGCCGAACGCCACGGGCTTGCCGCCCTTGTATGTCCCTTCCTGGACCTGCTTCGCCAGATTGGTCACGCCCTGACCGTAGTTCGAGACGTAGTTCGCCAACACCTGGCCCGGCGCCGAGTCGGTCGCCGGCACGAACACGCCGAAGGTCTTGATGCCCGCATCCTTCTTCTCGACGACCGCCTGGTACACCCCCTGCCCCGCCGCGTCGGCGTCCGGCACGATGCAGTCCGCACCCTGAGCGATCATGCTCAGCGTCGCTTCCTTCGCCGCCGCCGCATCTTCAAAGTTGCCGATGTACGTGCTGTAGACCTTGAAGTTCGGGTCCACGCTCTTGGCGCCGTTGATGAAGCCGGTCAGCGCCTCCGAGATGGGCGGGATTTCCATGCCGCCGACGAAGCCCGCCGCCTTGCACATCTTGGCCGAGATCACGCCCATCAGGTAGAGCGGCTGGTCGGACGCCGTGTTCAGGCCGGTGACCGTCGGGTCGCTCAAACGGCTGGAGGAGATGAAGAACTGGACGTTCGGGTAGTCCACGGCCGCCGCCTTCGCCGCATCCTCGAATTCGTTGCCGTGGCCCATGATGAGCTGGTAGCCTTGCGCTGCGAAATCGCGGAACGCCTTCTCATACGAGGCCGGGTCCTGCTTCAACTCGACGTACGATACCTCGGCGCCCAGATCCTTCTCGACCTGCTTCAGCGCGTTGTACGCCATCGTGTTCCAGCCCTGATCGTTCGACGCTGCCGGGCAACAACAGCCCCATCTTGAACGCGCCTTCCACTGGTTTCGCCGCAGGCGCCTCAGGGGCCTGCGGCGGTTCCGCGGCCGCAGGAACCGCGGTCGGCGCGGGCGCGGCGGGTGCGCCGCAACCGGCGACCAACGCCGCAACCACGAGAATCAGAATGGCGATGAAGAGATGCTTCTTGAACATGGTGATTTCTCCTTCTGACACTGACTTGTGTCTGTCGATTGCCTACTGATATAACAAGGAAAGATTTCACCACGAAGACACCAGGACACGAAGCGCACAAAGAGGCTGCGATCTTATGCTCGTAGTGGCTTTGTGCCTTTGTGGTGAGCGGTTTCGTTCTGACTCATAGAAGTTAGGACTGTTTTATCGACCGATGGGCACCTCCGCCTTCTCCTGCAGCGCAGCGAGCACTCTCTCGGCGCTCGCCGGCAACTCCTTGATTCTCACTCCTACGGCATTGTAGATCGCATTAACCACCGCTGGTGCGGTTGGACACACGGCATCCTCGGCCAACCCCTTCGCCCCAAACGGTCCCAAGGGATCGGCAGCTTCGATAAAGGCCACCTGAATCTCCGGCATATCCTGCGCGGTCAAAAGTTTGTAGTCGACGAAATTGGGATTGAGCGTCCGCCCGGTGTGGGGATCGATCGCCATGTCCTCGATGAGAGCATAGCCGATCCCCTGGTGCAGCCCGCCCTCCACCTGACCCTCAGCGCCATCCGGGTTGATGGCCCGGCCGATGTCGTGTACCGCCACCATCCGCAGCACGCGCGTCTGCCCGGTCTCGGTGTCCACCTCAACCTCGGCAAACTGCGCGGCGAAGGAGTAGTCGTTGCGCGGCGCAAAACCTGCCTGCCCCATGATCACCGGGGCCGGGTGGCCCTGCGCAGGCTGCACCACCTCCCGAAAGGAGATCGTCCTGTCCGGCGCGCCTCTGACAGAGATCTTGCCCCCGCACGCTTCCAACTCCTCGAGCGGGACATCCAGCTTGGCAGCCGCCAGCGCGAACAACTGCGCCCTGGCCGCGGCGGCCGCGCGCTGCGTCGCGCCCCCGGAGAGGAAGGTGGTGCGGCTGGCGTAAGCGCCGAGATCGTACGGCACGACATCGGTGTCACCCGCCATGACGCGGATGTCCTCGAAGCGGACGCCCAGTTCCTCGGCCGCGACCTGCGCGCAGACCGTCTTGGCGCCCGTGCCCAGATCCGCCGCGCCAATTCGGAGCTGCACCGTGCCATCCTCGTTGATCACCACGACGGCGTTGGCCGTCTCACGCGTGCTCGGGGTACGCGGTGGCGGAGTGGAGTTCGGTCGCCACGCCCAGACCGCGCTTCACCGTGCCAGGCTGACTCCCAGTCGGTTGGCGGTTCTCCCAGCCGATCAGCTCACCCCCCTTTGCCAGGCAGGCCGCCAACTCGCAGCTCAGGAACGGGGTCCCGGCCATGCCGAGGTCGCCCGGCACAAACGCGTTCTTCAGCCGCAAATCGATGGGATCCATGCCCAGCGCCTCGGCGATGACGTCCATCTGCGCTTCGAGGGCAAAGTAGGCCTGCGGTGCGCCGTAGCCCCGAAAGGCGCCGGCGATGGGGGCGTTGGTGTAGATGCATAATCCTTCGATGCGGACGTTGGGGCACTTGTGCAGCGAACCGAGCGCCGCCGAGCCGACCCAGGTGATCCCCGGCCCGTGCGAACCGTAGCCGCCGGAGTTGGCGATGTAGCGCGCCTGGCGGGCGGTCAACGTGCCGTCCCGCTTGACGCCCTGCTTCAGCTCGACGATCACCGGATGCCGCGAGCGGCCGGCAACGAAGGTTTCCTCGCGGGTGTACTCCAGCTTGACCGGGCGGCCGGTTTGGATGGCGAGCAGGGCGCACAGATACTCAGCCTGGTAGAGATCCTGCTTGGCGCCGAAGCCGCCGCCCATGTGTTCGGTGATGACCCGAATCTGGCTCATCGGGATGCCGAGCACCTCGCTGAGGGTGCCGCGGCACCATAAACGGCGCCTGGGTGGAGCTCCAGACCGTCAGCTTGCCACCCGCCTCGGGCCGGCAGACGCAAACGTAGGGTTCCATGAACGCGGGAACGTGGCGGGAGGTGATGTAGCGATCCTCGAAGATGAAGTCGGCCTCGGCGAATCCGGCCGCCACGTCGCCCGACTCGATGATCACCGGCGGAATGACTAGGTTGTGCTCGGTGCCATGGATGCTGGGAGCCCCGGGCAGCATCGCCGCTTCGGGATCGAAGACAGCCGGCAGCACCTCATACTCGACCGCGATCAGCTCCAGCGCCTCCTCGGCCTCATCTTCGCTCACCGCGGCGACCACGGCCACCCCATCTCCGACAAAGCGCACCTTGTCGGCCAGGATGTACTGATCGCGCACCAGCGACCCGGCACGCGGCTCGGGCTGGCCGGCGTGCAGCACGTGCGGCACATCGTCGGACGTGAGGATGGCCCTCACCCCCGGCAGCCGCGCTGCCCCGCTGGTATCGATGCTGACGATCCTCGCGTGGGCGTGCGGGCTGCGTTTGATCTTGGCGTGCAACATCCCCGGCAGACGGATGTCCGCCGTGTACTTAGCTGCGCCGGTGGCCTTTTCGATGCCATCCACCCGGGGGAGTCGCTTGCCGACGATGGTTGTTGGACTTGACATGCCGCTCTCCAACCGAGACCCAATCTCAAAACTCTCCGGCCGAGCTACTGGAGTAGAGGCTTCAGCCGGGCAACCAATTGTTCAAATATCGTAACAATCACTCGAATCGACGAAATCAATCACCGGGTATCGTTCCAACACGTCCAACATCCACGTTACGCCTTCACGCTCCAGATAATATCGGTAACTGGAAAAAGGCCAATCCTCATGTCGCTTGACGTACCGGTGCTTGACCGGGTTATTGTGGATGTAGTTGAACCGCGTCCAGTAATCGGTCTCAGTTCGGATACAGGTGTCGAAATAGTTGTGCCACATCCGACGTCCACGCGCACCATCATGGCCATTTATGTCAAATGAAGTACGCCCATGAAGGCGACCGATGAAACGACTCAGCGTCGCCCCCTCATGACTCCTGGCAAGGATGTGATAGTGGTTGTCAAGAACGACCCACGCTCCCAAAGTGAACTTGAATTCAACAGCCAATGCCTTGAGCTGGTCTCGAACAAGACCCTTGTAACCTGCAGGTTGGAGCAAACGCCGATTTTCATGAACCGCCCCGGTGATCATATACCATGTGTCATCGAGGTAGATATGTGGCGGATGATGCATGTGTGCGCTCCGACCAGACTGACTAAGCCATTACTTGCGCCCCAGCGGAAACCCGGCTAAAGCCTCTACTCCAGAGTAACAGTGCCAATCTCCTACGCGTGCGCCACCGACAGCACGGCTTCCACGATCTTCGCGTACCCGGTACACCGGCACAGGTTGCCGGCGATCGCCTCCCGCACGTCGTCTTCCGTTGGGCTCGGATTCTCGTCCAGCAGCGCCTTCGCAGCCAACACCATGCCCGGCGTGCAGAAGCCGCATTGCACCGCGCCCACATCGACAAACGCCTGCTGGAGCGGATGCGGTGACCCTTCGTGCGTCAGCCCTTCTATCGTCGTCACGCGTCGCCCGTGCGCCTGGATCGCCAGCGTCGTACACGAGACAATCGGTTTGCCGTCGAGGAGCACCGTGCATGCGCCGCAGTCGCCGCGATCGCAGCCCTTCTTGGCGCCGGTCAACTCCAGTTGATCGCGCAGCACGTCGAGCAGCGTCCACCAGGGTTCAACGGCAAGCTCGCGCGGTTCTTCGTTCACTGTGATCTGGAGGATCTGTTTCATGTGGCCGACTCCAACGCCTGCCCCAGCGCGCGTGCCGTGTTCACCCTGACCATCTCGCGGCGGTAGTCGGCGCTGCCGCGCACGTCGCTGATGGGGCTACATTCTGTCGCGGCGACCCGTGCGGCCTCTTCCAGGCGCGCGGCGGTCGGCTCAACTCCTTCGAGCACCGCCTCAGCTTCGCGCGCCGCCGCGGGGTCGCAGCCACGGCGCCCAACGCGATGCGGACATCACGGCACAGGCCGTCCTGCAGCGCCAGAGCCGCGGCAACCCCCACCACAGCCAGATCCATCGCGCGGGCGCGGGCTGTGCTTGAGATAGGCGGCGCCGCTGTGCGGCCGCGGCGGCGGGATGCTGATTTCAGTGAGGATTTCGTTCGGACGGCGCACCGTTCGCCCCGGCCCCGTGAAGAAGTCATCCAGGGCAACGAGGCGCGCTCCGTCAGGGCCAGCGAGCTTAACCTGGGCGCCGAGGACAATCAGCGCAGGCGGCGTATCGGCTGAAGGTGAGGCGCGGCAGATATTGCCGGCCACTGTGGCAAGATTGCGAATCTGGATGGAAGCCAGGGTCGAGGCCGCGTAGGCAAGGACAGGGTAGTTACTGCGAACCGCGACAGATGTTTCAACCGCCCTCACCGTGGTTGCTGCCCCGATCCTCAGCCCGACCTCCGGCGTGTAGGTGATGTAGGCCAGGTCGGGGATCGCGCCCAGGCCGATCACGAAGGCCGGCCGCTCCCACCGTTCCTTCAGCGCCGTCAGCAGGTCCGTGCCGCCCGCGATAACCCGCGCCGAGTTGCCGTGGCGATCGAGCAAAGCAATCGCCTCAGCCAGGCTCACGGGCGCACAGTACTCAAACCGATGCATGATCGCCTCCTGGCAGGCCCAGGCGCTGAGGTCAGCGTTCGAGCGCGCGCAGCGCGAATCAGATACTCGTCGGATCATCCGAAGTGATGTAGCTGAGGCACAGAGTTTACCTGAAGTAAACAATGTTTCGTCAGCATGGTAGCACAGACCGTTTGCACCGTCAATACCCCAAATGGGGCCAAAATTGTCGGAGTTTCAGTTCTGGGAGATGCCCGCCCTTGCCAGCAGTGCCGCGGCCAGCCGGCATGCATCGTCGGGCAGATGAACAGGCTCAGCATCGAAGCCGCGCGGCCGCGTGGCGTCGATCAACAGTTTTGCGCCCAGTCCGTCATCGGACGAGGGGTCGAGCCGATTGCACATGGAATGCGTCAATATGGTTGTATCACGGTCCGCCTGCATGCGCGTAGCCAACGCCCACATGACCGCATCCTCATCCGCCGGGTCGATGTCGCTGTCGACCACCACGACGAGCTTGACGTAGTGATCCAGCCCCACCAACAGTTGCGCGGCCTGTTGCGCTTGGCCCTCGGCCGATTTGTCGATGCGGACGAAGCAGTGGAAGTGCGTGCCGGAACTGGGATAGTGGAAATCGACGAAGAAGGGCAGCGCCTCCCGCATCCGCTTATGCACCCACGCTTCCTTGCAGACGCGGCCCAACGACAGGTGTTCGGTCGAATTGCCCGGCACGATGTCCACGAAGATCGCATCGCGGCGCATGGTGATGGCCGTGACCTCGAGGACGTTGTGCGTTGAGCGGCCGGTAACGTAGCCGGTATACTCGCCGAACGGGCCCTCGGTCTCGTGGACATTCGCCAGCAGCCGGCCTTCGATCACGATCTCGGCATGCACCGGCACCATCACATCGACCGTGCGGCAGCGGCAGATCAGCAGCGGCTGGCCCAGCAGCGCGCCGGCCAGGTCATATTCATCCTCGCCGATCCCCAGCTTCGCCGCGCCGGCCAGCATCACGGCCGGGTGCGCGCCGATCACCACGGCCACTTCCAGGTCTTGCCCCTTCAGCTCGGCGCGACGGAGATAGTCCCAGGTGTGCTGGCGGCTGTGCAGGCTGGCGCCCAGCCGTTGCGGCCCCGTTTCCTGTAACCGGACATAGGCCAGGTTGCTCACGCCGGTGTCAGGGTCGCGCGCGGCGATCATCCCCGCGGTGATGTACGGCCCGGCATCCTGCGTGAAGTGGCGCGGGATCGGCAGCTTGGTCAGGTCGGCGTCGTCCCCGGTCCAGACCACCTCCTGCACCGGGCCGGATGCAACCACCTGCGCAGACAGCAGCTCATCCAGCTTTACGCCCAGGACTTCAACCAGCGTCTCGGGCGTCGCCCGCACCCCGCGCGCGATCACCTCGCGGGAGGCGAACAGATTGGCGGCCAGACGCATTTCTTGACCCTGCACCCGGTTGAAAAGCAGCACCGGCCGTTGCCCGCGGCGCTCGAGCTCCAGAGTCAGCGCAGTTGACGTGTAGTCGAGCGGCACCTCGTCCTGGATCGTCAGGAGCAGCCCTGGCGCCTCGCGCCGGATTTCATCGAGGAAGGAGCGTAAATCGGGAACGGTGGACATGACCGGTTGCCTCTCGCGTTGCGAAGTGCGTGGAGCGTGGTGAGTGGAGAGTGGAGCGAAAGGTCGAGCGCAGACAGCAGGTTCTTTCGCTCTCCGCTTCACGCTCTCCGCTCCACGCATCACGCCTCGATCCCGCACAACTCCGCCGTGTTGCCGCCCAGGATGCGATAGACCTCATCCACGCTGGCGCCTACGCCCAGCGGCGGCGGCAGGTGCAGATTGGTGACGAAGCGCAACGACTGGCCCATCGACTGCGGCGAGCAGTCGCTTTCCCAGACCATCTTGCTGGCGCCGATGGCGAAGTACATCTGCACGATCTCGGGCACTTGAACCCAGCTCAGACC
Source organism: uncultured Chloroflexia bacterium (assembly GCA_963841825.1). Lineage (GTDB taxonomy): Bacteria > Chloroflexota > Anaerolineae > CG2-30-64-16 > CG2-30-64-16 > CAWJEL01. The sequence continues at coordinate 5,783 of CAWJEL010000036.1, read as the reverse complement.
CAGGAAGATGTTGGCGTGAGTGCGCGCCAGCAGGATCGCATCGTTGGCCAGGCCGGGCAGGTTGTTGGCGCCGGAGTGCGCGACCAGGATATTCACATCCGGGAACGCCTCGGCCACGGGCGCGAGTTGGCTGGGAATCGAGTAGGGGGTCTCGCCCATGTGCGCCATGACTGGGACGCCCAGCTCCCGAGCCAATTCAAAGATCGGATAGACCAGCTTCTTGCTGACCTCGCCAGGAAACGGGCTGTAGGTCGGCAGATAGTAGTTGTGCATGCTGGGGTGGATCTTCAGCATGCGGACGTTGTACTCGGTCTTCCAGTCTCGAATCTGGTAGAGCTGATCCGGCACGTAGGCGCGCGGGTTGATGACGGGGTTAAGGTAGAGCCGGTCAGGGTGCTGCTTGATGCTTGCCAACGGATACTTGTGCGCCTCGGCCATGCTCCGGTGCTCGACCGACGTGAGGCCCAGGCCGGTCATCACAACCGCCTTTGCCACATGTTTGGTCTCACCCATGATGTCGTAATCGCGATCCATCATCGCCAGCAGCCGCTCAACAGTGAAGTTCGGGCCCCAGCCCCATACGGGTTCGCGCTGCGGGATGATGTGCGCGTGGGGGTCAATGATCGTGTATGTCATATCAGTCCTCCTACAGCCCCAGCAGCCGGGCCAGGTTCCCGCCCAGCACCTTATAAATGTCTTCCTCGGCCGCGGCCATGCCGATGGGCGGCTCGAAGGACATCGCCTCTTCCACGTTCATGATCTGCTGCGTCTGCTCCAACGGCGGCGTGTTGCTGCCGAAGATCAGCCGGTCGGCGCCGGCCTCGTGCACCGCCTCGATGATCATGTGTGGCATGGCCCAGCTCGTCTCCAGGTAGACGTTCGGGTGCCGCTCGGCCACCAGCAGCGCCTCGATGGTGTAGAGCTCGCCCTGCGTGCCCAGGTGTCCCAGGATGATCTTCACATCGGGAAATGCGCCCGCGATAAAGTCCGCTGTGGCGGGGAGCGCATAGGGCTGCTCGCCCGTGTGGATGTAGATCGGGATATCCAGCTCGCGCGCCGCCTCGAAGATCGGGTAGAGCAGCTTGCGGGAGCCGGCGCTCTCGCTGGGCGTCTTGATCGGCAGCCAGAACTTGTAGAGCGAGGGGTTGAGGTAAATCATCTTGAAGCCGCCGTCGCGCACCATCCCGCGCACCGTGGCGGCTACCTGGTCGTTCCACAGTCGCGGGTGCAAAGCGATGCCGCCGATCAGACGATCGGGGTACTTCGCTACGCTCTCCACAACGTAGGCGTGCTGCTCCTCGAAGCTCAACGTGGAGGTTGGCACGGTCAGCCCCAGGCTGGGAAAAACGATCGACTTGTCGACGGTCGCCGTCTTGCCGAGCAATTGGCGGGGGGTGTCCATCAGCGCCAGCAAGTCTTCGGCCAGGAACCGTGGTCCCCAACCGATCACATCGTCCGGCCCCGTGCTGATGTGCGTCAAGGCATCAATGATGGGTGGTTTCATACGTCTGCTCTCCTTCTCCTGGCGGAGACTTTTGAAGTCTGGCCGTCCAGGCTGAACTTCTACCGGCCTTGCCGCCGGAACAGCTTGAGTTGTACACGTTGATCGGGATAGGTTGATCGCGATTCGAACACCGGCCGCCCCTCGCGGTTGTAAGCAATTGAGGACATGGTCAATACCGGTGTCAGAGGATCGGTGGCGGGCACAGGGATTTCGCAATCTCTGACCAGTAGCGCCCGCAGGGTGGCGACGTGATGGTCGATCTGTTGGTGGCACTGGTCTTCGAGAAACAAGTAGATCGGCTCCGTGACCTCCGGCTGCGCGGCCGCGTCGCGCAATCCCTGCTCGCCGAGAACCCACGCTGGGATGCGGTTCACCACGTAGATCACAGGATGCTCGTCGGCTACGAAGACCTTTTCGATCCGCAGCAGGGCGCTCCCTTCAGGAACGGCGAGGGCCGCCGCGTCGTCGCTGCCGGCTGGGATAACTTCGGCCCGGCCCACCGTGACCCCCGGCGTAAAGCCGCTGGCGCCGATGAGTTCGCGAAAGTCGACGGCCTCGGTGATAGGGTTGGCGATGCGCTGGCGGTCGCAGACAAAGGTGCCGACGCCCCAGCGCCGTACGATCAGGCCTTCCGCCTCCAATGCGCTGAGCGCGCTCCGCACCGTGGAACGGCTGACCCCGTACTGCTCGACCAACTCGGCCTCGGACGGGAGCTGGCTGCCGGGCGCATAGTCGCCGTTTGCGATCCGCTCCTTCAGCTCGCGGTGCAAACGGGTCTTCAGCGGATCCATCGTGCCAAGCGGGCCGATTTCCATGACTGGCTCCCTCGTCCCAAAGTGTTCAAAAACTTGCAGTTCGCTATGAGAGGTATGACGACCGTCGTCTGCTCAGTACAGTATCACAATCGCCGCGCGATGTCAATAGGTTGCCGTCAAACTTTAAGAGACCTGGCCCAAGATCAGGGGAAACAGTGCGTAAAACGCCGCGGCCTTGCGGAGCTTGGTCAAATTGACTTGGTCGAGTACGGTGTGGACGTACTGCTCCTCCTCCGGGCCGAAGCCGAACGAGGGGATGCCTGCCGCGCCCGCGGAGTAAGTGCCATCGGTGGAAAAACGCCAGACACCGACGCCAGGCTCCGCGCCGAACAGCGCCGCGCCGGTCGCCTTGCCGGCGGCCAGGAGAGGATCGGACTCCGGCAGCAGCCAGCCGGGGTAGAAGCTCGGCCCATCCAGACGCAAACCGGTGTGCGTCAACACGGGTTGGATCGGTATGTGCACGGTCGCGCCCAGCGGCTCGACGATCGCCCGGATCCCCGCCAGCACGCTCTCCGCTGACTCGCCGGGAACGAGACGGCGATCCACGGCCACCTCGCACCACGACGGCACCGAGTTCGGCGTATGCGGCCCCTCGATCAGCGTCACCACCTGGTTGCCCACGCCGAAGATGGGATCGACCGGCAGGTGGCCGTTCATCGCTTCCAGCGCGGCGATCACCGGCAGCATCTTGAGGATGGCGCTCTCACCCAGGTGCGGCTGGCTGGCGTGAGCCGCCCGGCCCTCGGTGCGGACGCGCACCTCGCAGCGCCCCCGCTGCCGCGGCGCAAGGTCAGGTCGGTCGCCTCGGCCAGGAGCACAACCTCCGGGCGCAGCCGTCGCGCTCGACCAGCGAGCGCAGCGCGAACCCCTCGGCATCCTCCTCCAGGGTGGCGCCCATGATGACGAGCGAGAAATCGTCGAGGCGTACAAGGGGCGGGGTTTCCCCGCCCGTCTTTTCCGCGAGAGACAACCCCGTAGGGCGGGGCGACCACGCCCCTACCTCGCCGTTGCATATGATCTCGCGGAAGATCGCCGCGCCGTACACGATGGCCGCCACGCCGCCCTTGCAGTCGGACGCACCGAGGCCGAACATCGTGTCGCCCTCGACGACCGGCTCCAGCGGCGGATGCGGCCACTCGCGGCGTCAGCCACCTCGTTGGTGTCCAGATGCGCGTTGTAGAGGATCACCCGCGGCCCGCGACCGATGCGCCCCAGCGCGTTGCCCGCGGAATCCTGCCACACCTCGTCGCACCTGATCGGCGCGCAACTCCGCCAGCGTGCGCTCGACCGCCGGCTTCTCCTGCCCGGTGTAGGAACGGATGCGGATCAGATCGGCCAGGAAGCGTCGCAACGCCCAGTCATCCGCTGTGCAAGGCTGCTGATAGCGAACAACTTCGGGTTGCAATGAATAACTCATGTGTGGTGTCCTGCCAGCCATTTTGCCACGCAAACAGCGCAGCGGATTCTGATTGTCTATCGTTCGCTCTTGACCTGATCACACAGCTTGATCTTGAAGTACCTTGACCATCGCAGCAATGTTTTCCGGCTTCGCATCAGCCGGGATGCTGGCAGGCCCGCTTGACCGCGAACACGTCCATGACTTCAGGCTGGAACGAGTTGAAAACATCCACGCCGCACTCGATCAGGTCCGGGAAGATGCCGTCCACTTGCAGACTCCGATTTTCCCGCAGGCGGTCTGGGTAAAAGCGCGTCAAGTGCGGACGCAGGTGCTTACACGCGAAAATGGCGAAACTGGGGCATATAAGCCCGACTTCGTTCGAGCATCTGGTTGACCATCTGCTCAATCTCGGCCAGCGAAAGCACAGCCGAAGTCAGGGGGTCGTTGGCAATAGCCCGGTAGACCAGCCGTGGATTGCCGGTTAGCGCCGCTTCAACAGCCATTTCCTCTACCTGAGCGCTGAGGTTGGTCAGGATAGCGCACTGGGCCGGCAACGCGCCGACATGCACCGGCTCAAGTCCTTTTTTGCTGGCCCACACCGGTACCTCGACGATGCTTCGGCGGCAGGTTTGTCACCATCCCTGTGTTCGATACGTTGCCGTTGAATTGGAACGGCTCGCCGCCGGAGATTGCGTTCATAATGTACGCCGCGTATCCATGCCCGTGTGCGAGTGAGATCGGCGTCTCCGCGTCAAACGACTGCCGCGCCTCATTTTTCCAAACCCTCTCAGTTCTCTGGTATTCCTTCAGGATGTATGGTATGCGCCCGGATTCCAACCTGTCCCATGGGTGCAATACTTTTCGATCAGGTCGGGGCGCTTGCGAAACCACCCGTTGTACTCCGAGTTGTGTCCGCTGGACTCGGTGACGTAGTAGTCCAGGTGCAGGAACATCTCATTGCGAACCTGCTCTTCGTTGTATACTTCAGGCCGTTGCGTGATCGCCTGACGGATCAGGGAGTAAGCATCTTGCCCCTGCCATTTGTACTTGAGATACCACGCCAGATGATTGATCCCCGCGCAAGTGTAGGTAATCTCAACTGGCGCGGCCGATCCAGCGGGCCAGCATCCTGCCGTGCCCTGGACACTGTGACAGAGGCCGGTCACCCGCAAGGGCATCGTTGCCTCCCGCTGCAGCGCCCGGCAGAGCATGGCCATCGGGTTAGTATAGTTGAGCAGCACGCGCGTTCGGGCAGAGACGTTCCATGTCACGCGCGATGCTCAACATCACAGGGATGGTGCGCAGGGCGCGGAAGATGCCCGCAGGCCCCACCGTGTCACCGACGTTGATGTCCACGCCGTGTTGCTTGGGGATCTCGATGTCATGCCGCCAGACTTCGGTGCCGCCGGCCAGGATGGTGACCAGCACGAAGTCGGCATCCCGCAACGCCTCGGCCCGATCGAGAGTGGCTTCGACCTTGGCCGGGTACTTGCCCATGCTGATAATCTTGCTGACCGACTGGTACGCGAAATCAAGCCGCTCGGGGTCAATGTCCATGAGGGACAGCCGTGGCATCCTGCAAAAGCGGAAAGGTCAACATCGCGCACCAGCCCACGGGTGAACCCCAAACTGCCTGCGCCGATAAAAACGATCTTGGTCATGTAGAGACTCCTTCACACTGGTACCGGCGTCATCGACTAGGTGCCGCAGGCCGCCGAGGAACTCGGCCAGCAGGCCCGTAGTTTTGTGATGTGATCGACCAGGGAGATAAAGCGGTGCGAATTTGACTAACTCGAACCGATTTGAGCTTAACCTAAACCAGTTTGCATGTCAAAACAGGCGCGCGCACGTACAACGCCTTCTGGCTCCCCCTAAAAAGCAGGTGCCAGTTACAAGCGCACCGACTGCCTCCATCCGCGTTATTCTCACTAAAGTCCATTGACATTCTGAAGGAACCTGCTATGATGGCGCCTATTCACAACTTCAACGCGCCAGCGCCCCATATTCTGTTCGATCACTAACACCACAACCGCACTTCTTCTCAGTACGGACGCTGAGCCTGTCG
>CAWJEL010000035.1:0-75274 GCA_963841825.1 uncultured Chloroflexia bacterium | reverse complement strand
GAATTAGATTATGTCATCCTCGGTGAGGGCAACACCTCGGCGCGTGCGGATGATGCGACCGGCGGGGCGGCATCCTTCTGGGTGAAGTCCAGCGGCACTGAGCTGCGGACCATCACCGCGGCCGGCTTTGTGCAGGTTGCGTTCGACCGGGTGCTGGCGCTGATGGACCGTCCGAACCTCACCGATGCGGACGTGAAAGCCGGGCTGACCGCGGCCAAGGTCGATCCAGCCAGCCCGGGGCATCCCTCGGTGGAGACGCTGCTGCACACGCTGTGTCTGCAACTGCCGGGGGTCAGCTTCATCGGCCACACGCACGCCAGCGCGGTCAACATGCTCACCTGCTCGGTTGGGTTCGAGCAGGCCTACGCGGGCCGGCTCTTCCCGGATGAGATCGTCCTGTGCGGACCCGCACCGGTGCTGGTCCCCTACACCGATCCGGGCGTCCCCCTGGCGAAAGAAGTATGGACACGCGTCCAGCGCCACATCGATCAGTACGGCGAGCAACCTAAAGTCATCCTCATCCAGAACCACGGGATTATCACCCTCGGCCGGAGCGCACAGCACGTGCTCGATGTGATGGCGATGGCGGTGAAGACGGCGCGCATCTTGCTGGGGACTTATGCGGCCGGCGGCCCGCGCTTCATGTCCGAGCACGACGTAGCGCGCATCCACACCCGGCCGGACGAGCACTTCCGCAAGCTGCAATTGGGGTTGGAAGGCACGAAATAGAGGGCCGAAGTTGGCGCATCGAGCACCATGAACGAAATTCGTGCCTACAAGCGAGCCACGCTATCGAGTCGGACGTAGCTACGGGCACCATATAAAAAGCGCAGCGAATGCACGTGGTTGCCCACGCACGCTCGCTGCGCTCGAATCTACCTGGTACTTCCCAGGCCGCTCGCTCGGTTAGGGGTTGGCGACCGTGAACTTGGTGACGTATTCGGTGTAGTTGCTGTCAGCTCGCACTACCCGCAGCCGCAGCGCATGCTCGCCGTTCGGGAAGGCGGTCGTGTCCATAGTGTAGCTGAACTCGCCCGGCGTTGCACCAGTCGCCAGGAAGATGGCGGCATTCGCATCCCCGCCCGGCAACACATCCAACTGCCACTTCATGAAGCTCGGATCGCTGGCGTAACCCTTCACGTCCACCGTGCCGCTCACCGTCGCCCCGTCCTTCGGGCTGGTGATGCCGTTCGTCATCTCCGCGGCGGCAGGCTCAGCGGTGGCTGCAGCAGTCGTGGTCATAGCAGTCGTGGCCTGGACGGTCGTGGTTACGGCAGGCGTGGCTACGGCGGCCGGCTTCGCCTCGCCGTTGGCGATGGTGAACTTGTTGACGTACTCGGTGTAGTTGCTGTCGGCCCGCACTACCCGCAGCCGCAGCGCATGCTCGCCGTTCGGGAAGGCGGTCGTGTCCACAGTGTAGCTGAACTCGCCCGGCATGTCACCCGTCGCCAGGAAGATAGCAGCATTCGCATCCCCGCCCGGCAACACGTCCAACTGCCACTTCATGAAACTCGGATCGCTGGCATAACCCTTCACGTCCACCGTGCCGCTCACCGTCGCCCCATCCTTCGGGCTGGTGATGCCGTTCGTCATCCCGCGGCGGGTGCAGGCTCGGCGGTGGCCACAGCAGTTGGGGCTGCGGCAGTCGAGGTCGCAACAGGCGCGGCCTCGGCAGGCGTAGCTGCGGCCGGCTTCGCCTCGCCGTTGGCGATGGTGAACTTGTTGACGTACTCGGTGTAGTTGCTGTCGGCCCGCACTACCCGCAGCCGCAGCGCATGCTCGCCGTCCGGGAAGGCGGTCGTGTCAGCGGTGTAGCTGAACTCGCCCGGCGTGTCACCCGTCGCCAGGAAGATGGCGGCATTCGCATCCCCGCCCGGCAACACATCCAACTGCCACCTCATAAAGCTCGGATCGCTGGCGTAACCCTTCACGTCCACCGTGCCGCTCACCGTCGCCCCGTCCTTCGGGCTGGTGATGCCGTTCGTCATCTCCGCGGCGGCGGCCACCAGAGGTAGGCTCATCAACAAGACCGCGATGAGCGCCAGAAACATCATTTTGTACCCACTTCGTTGCCTTAACATGTTACTCTCCTTCTTCAGATAGCGCGCACGCTCAAGATGAGCGTGCAGTTACAATAAACCGTAACTAATTTATTATACACCACATATGAAATTTATCCAAAGGTCGGCTGCTGATTTTGTGGATCCCGGACTTTCCCCTTCTGGACGGATGCCCTGGCGGGCTGGGCGAGACCGCTGAGATCAAAGGGAATCTTCAACTAACGAGGCAATTTGCGGTCAGCGGCCGGTTCTGACCTTGCTCGCAGGCGTTGCCTGCGGTAGAATAGTAACGACAAAATAGTACTCTGCCCGATGGGTCGACACGGGTGACGAACGAAGGAAGGGACCAACGGGGGTGACGAAACTCGCCAGGGAGGAAGAGTCGCAATGAATCCCAAACAAATCTTGATCCTGAAGAGCAGCCCGCGCAAGCGGGCGAACAGCTCGATCCTGGCCGACCAGATCGCGGCCGGCGCACGGGAGGCTGGCGCCGCGGTCGAGAGCTTCGACCTGCACAGCCTGAACATCCGGCCCTGTGACGCCTGCGATTTCTGCCAGGGCGCAGCGGAGTGCGTGATCAACGACGACATGCAGATGCTGTATCCGAAGCTACGGTCGGCGGATGCCATCGTCGTCGCCAGCCCCATCTACTGGTTCACGCTCAGCGCACAGGCCAAGCTGTGCATCGACCGTTGGTACGCGCTGCAAGGGCCGGACGGCAGCGCGCTGGCCGGCAAGCAATTCGGCCTGATCCTGACCTACGGTGACGATGATCCCTACACGTCCGGCGCGATCAACGCGATCCGGACGTTCCAGGACATGTGCCGCTACCTCAAGGCTGATCTCGCCGGGATCGTCTACGGCGCAGCCTCGGACCCGGACGAGATTCAGAACCAGTCGAAGGTGCTGGAACGCGCCTTCGACTTGGGACAGCGGTTGGGAAAGAAAAACTAATTCATCATCAGAGGATACTATGCCAAGATTCACCACCCGACTCATCGACCGCACTGAAGTGGCGGACGGCACACTGGCCTTTGCGTTCGAACGGCCAACCGGCTTCGAGTTCATCGCCGGCCAATACCTCACCATCACACTGCCCGATCCGCTGTACAATGACGAAAAGGGCAACAGCCGCACCTTCTCGATCGCCTCGCCACCCCAGGATATCGACCGCCTGGTGATCGCCACGCGCATGACCGGCAGCGCGCTCAAGCGCAGCCTGGCCGAGGCGCCGCTCGGCACCCCGGTGAGCATCTTCGGCCCAGCGGGTGACTTCATCCTTGGCCCCAACCCAACCCCGGCGGTGTTCATTGCCGGCGGCATCGGCATCACGCCGTTTCGCAGCATGTTGTTCGATGCCGCGGCGCGCAGCCAGCCGCACCCGATCACGCTCATCTGCTCGAACCGCACGCCGGAGGGCGCGCCGTTCCACGCGGAGCTGGCGCGGCTGGCCGGGACGTATGCGGCCTTCCGCTTATGTGCCGACGATGACGGAAGCGGACAAGTCAGCGCAGCCCTGGGACGGCGAGCGGCGGCTGGTCAACGCGGATTTCCTGCACGACCACATCGAGGATATGACTGCGCCGATCTTCTATCTCGCGGGGCCGCCCGGACTCGTCGTCGCCGCCACCAAAACCGTGCGCGCAGCAGGCGCAGATCCGGCGCGCGTCCTCGCCGAGGAGTTCTCAGGCTACGAAAGCCAACCGATCGCCGACGCACCCGCGCAAGTGGCTGGGGTCACTGGCAGCTTCGTCAAAGTAGCACAGCGTGGCGATCTGGGGCCGGGCCAGGTCAAAGCGGTTGCAGTGAACGGGGCACAGATTGCGCTCTGCAACGTGGACGGCGTATACTATGTGATCGACGACAACTGCCCCCACCGCAGCGCATCGCTGTCGGAGGGCGACCTGATCGGCAAAGAGCTGACCTGCCCCCTGCACGGCGCGATCTTCGACGTGACGAACGGCGAGGTGCTGGAGGGCCCGGCAGGAGAGGGTGTCACCTCCTATGAGGTCCGTCAATTGGGGGACGACATCGAGGTCAAGCTCTGAAGGCTCGATGCAGAAGTTCCGCGCGCCTGATCAGGCTAAAGGCACTACCGTTCAAGCAAGAGCGGAGTCGAGCCTTCAGGCGGGCACTTGCCGGTTAAAGCCTCAAGTCCAGTTCGCCATTTAAATGGTATTGAAACCAAAGGACAACCCATGACCCCCGAGAATCAAACACCTGCACCACCGTTGAACGCCGCAACGACGCCAGCCGAATCCGATATCCCCGCAATGGAATTCGACCCGATGGAGATCGTCACGATCCGGCCGGCGGCCACCACTATGACCCGGCAGCAGTTGCCCAACTTCGTCGGTGTCTCTGGAACGACCGCAGGCGCCCGGGGTATTTCGATGAACATGGTGATCATCCCCCCGGGCGGCGCTGCCGAGCCGCATCTTCATCGGGGCTACGAGACGGCGATCTACCTGTTGCAAGGGCGCGTCGAAACCCGCTACGGGGAGGGGCTGCGCAAATCGGTGATCCACCAGGCCGGCGACTTCATCTTTATCCCGGCCAACGTGCCACATCAGCCCGTTAACCTGAGCGCCACAGAGCCTGCGCATGCGCTGGTGGCACGCAACGACCCGAACGAGCAGGAAAGCGTGGAGTCGTATCCCCACAAAGCGGAGGGCGCGCAGAAGGACGCGCGCAGAGATGAGGAAGACTTGGTATCTGTCCGAAAACTTCCATTGCACGCCCCCTGAGCCCGTCGAAGGGGGCGTCCTTCGGCAGGCTCAGGACCCGCGATAGGGTTTTCGGATAGTCTCTTGGTAGTAACGGAGGGTGGAAGACATGCAACATCAAGCCAGTCTGGGACATAGTGAGGCCGAACGGGCCATCGAAGCCATCAAGGCCGAACTACTGCGCCGCGACAAGGCCGCGGTCATCGCGGTAGCCGACGCACACGGCGAGCTGATCAGCCTGCTGCGCCTCGACGGCGCGCCCCTGCCGTCCATCCTGATCGCGACGAACAAAGCCTGGACGGCCGCACGCGAGCGCAAACCGACCCGCGAGATCGGTCAGGCCGCCCGCGACCCGCAGACCGGCTTCGACCTGGCCTACTTCGGCGACCCGCGCTACATCGGCTGGGGCGGCGGCGTGCCGGTCATCATCGACGGCGCGGTCGTCGGCGCGGTCGCGGTCAGCGGGCTGCCGGAACAAGAAGACATAGAGATCGTCCAACTTGGCATCGCAGCGATTATGACAACATCCTGACCGATCCAAGCCGGAACCGGACACTTACCACCAAGGCACGAAGTCACCAGGGCCACAAAGAAGTTTAAGTTCTTTGTGCGCCTTCGTGTCGTGGTGTCTTTGTGGTGATGATATACCTTCACGGAGGGACTTCATGGCAGCAATAAACGACAGCACACCGCGCGACGGCGCATGGATCGAAGTGGAAGCGGATGGTCCCTACACCGTTCACGGCGTGGTGCCTCTGGTGCGCAAGACGCAGGTGGTGTCGGAATACGGCGAACCCCTGACCTGGCAGAAAGAAGGCGACATCGAGACCAGCGGCGACTACCAGCTCTGCCGCTGCGGACAGTCGGAGGAAAAGCCGTTCTGCGACTGCTCGCACCGCTACGCTGACTGGGATGCCACGGAGGCCGCCGACACCCGCTCGACCGCGGAACGCCAGCGGGTCATCCCCGGCGGCACGAACCTGATCGTCAAGCGCGACGATCACCTGTGCATGGAGTCGGGGTTCTGTGCCGACCGGTTCGCCAAGATCGATCAGATGGTGCCGGGCACCGACGACACCCGGGTGCGTTCGCTGGTGATGGCGATGGTCGAACGCTGCCCCTCCGGCGCTTATGTCTACAAAACCGCTGAGGGAGAGCCTGACATCGAACCCGACCTGCCCAGGCAAATCGCCGTGACGACCGAGATCACGTCGGAGGGTCCCATTGCCGGCCCGCTGTGGGTGACCGGAGGCATTCCCGTCGTGCGGTCGGACGGGCAGCCCTTCGAGACGCGCAATCGGGTGACGCTTTGCAGTTGCGGGCTTTCGGAGACCAAACCCCTGTGCGATGGCACACATCGCTGACGCGGGCGTCTAACGGGTCCCACCACAGTCTGCCGTACCTCGCCTGTGAGATCCCAAAAGGACGTCCGGCATGTTTGCACTCGTCGGCAGTGGAGAGTATCTGCCTCCTATTGAATCGCTGGATCGCGAACTCATCAGCCGCCTCCCAGCGCCGGCGCGTGTGGTCTGTCTGCCTACTGCGGCTGGGACGGAAGGCCCCGAGCGGATCGCCTACTGGTCGAGCCTGGGGGTGGATCACTTCACCCGACTCGGAGTTGCGGCTGAGGCAGTGCCCGTTATCGACCGGGCCAGCGCCGACGACCCTGCCCTGGCCACCGTGATCGCTGAGGCCAACCTCATCTATCTGTCCGGCGGCAAGCCCGACTATCTGCATCGGACGCTGGCGGGCAGCCTGGCGTGGGAGGCCATCCAGGCGGTGTTGACCGGTGGCGGTTTGCTGGCGGGGTGCAGCGCCGGTGCGATGGTCCTGGGCGAGAAGTTCTTCGGGTTCCCGGGCTGGAAACCCGGCTTCAACTTTCTCCCAGGCGCCACGATCCTCCCCCATTTCGATGAAATCCCCCAGGCCATGGTCAAGTCAATGCGCGCGCTGATGGGGAAAAGCACCACCCTGCTCGGCATCGAAGGGAACACCGCGCTGGTCGGCAACGGGGAGCAGTACGAGGTGCTAGGCAGCGGCGGCGTAACCGTGTGGACCCGTGCCGGCAAAACCCGTTACACCCGTGGCCTGCTGCCCTATTGGGGGGAAGGCTGAACGGCTGAAGGTGATGCGTCGTTTGACACCCCAGCCAAACGGTGTTACCATCCACTTGTACGCACAAGTAGACAAGCAGACAGGATGTCACCGTGTCGACCATCGACAAACGCAACCCTCTTCCTTACTACGAACAATTGGCCGAGCTGCTGCGCCGCGAGATCGGTGCGAAACAGGCTGCAGGGGAGTTGCAGCAGTTGCCCTCCGAGAACGAACTGGCCGAGCTCCACGGCATCAGCCGGGCCACGGTGCGGCACGCGCTGGACGAGTTGGAGCGCGAGGGTTGGATCTATCGCCAGAAGGGGGTCGGCTCCTTTGCACCGGTTCGGAGGATCGAGCAAGATCTGACGGCGCTGGTTTCCACCTCCGAGGAAATGGGCCTGCGCGGCTGGCCGCTCGTCACCAGAGTCCTCAGCGTCGATCAGGCCCCTGCCGCTGACCATGTCGCGCGCGCGCTGGAGCTGTCGCCGGAGTCACCGATCTACGCCGTCTGTCGCCTGCGCGTGGTGGACGATGTGCCGCTCAGCGTGCAGACCAACTTCCTGCCCGTCGCGCTTTGCCCCAGGCTCGAAGAGGCCGACCTGACCGGCTCGCTCTATCGGCTGCTCGAAAGCCGCTATGGCCTGCGTCTGTGGACCGGCCGCGAGGTGCTGCGCGCCCGCGGGGCCACGCCGCACGAGGCGCAACTGCTGGACATCCGTGAAGGGACGCCCGTGATGTACGCCGAGCGCACCACCTACGCCGCCAGCGGGACGCCCGTCGAGTATCTCGAAGCGGTCTGGCGCGGGGACCGGTATGATTTTACCGTGACGCTGACAAGACCGACGTGAGGCTGGAAGCTGGAAGCTGGGAGCTGGAAGCTGGAAACTGGCCGGCGCGTGACACTTGCCCGACTCCACGCCTTGTCTACCTGTTTCCTTGTCTACCTGTTTCCTTGTTTCCTTGTCTACCTGTTTCCTGGTTTACCCATGCGAAAGGAGCAGTCCCATGTCCACCCCCCTGCGCTTCTCCGCCAACATCAACACGTTCAACGCGTGCGCCGACCGCTACGCATTGTCCGGTTACGGCGAGCGGCTGACGACTGAGCAGCTCATCGTGGCTGCGACGCAGGTACCGGATCTCACCGGCGTTGAGCTGGTCGGCATGTGGCATGTCAACGATGGCAATGTCGAGCAGATCCGCCGCCAGGTGGCGGACGCGGGCCTCGTCATCACTTGTGTCACGCCCGACATCTGGGCCTCGGGCAAGTGGGGTTGGGGCTCCTTTGCAGCCAACGACCCGCAAATCCGACGCGACGCGATCCAGGAAGTCAAGAAGTCGATGGAGTGGGCCAAACAGCTCGGATGCGAAGTCGTCGATCTCTGGTTCGGCCAGGACGGCTACGACTACCCGTTCCAGGCGGACTACCAGGCAGCGTGGGATCGGATCATCGCCGGCACCATCGAATGCGCCGAGCACGTGCCCGCCGTCAAGCTGGTGCTGGAGTACAAGCCCAAGGAACCGCGCACCCACTGCTTCATTGCGACCGTCGGTAAGACGCTGTTGCTGGTCGAGAAGGTCAACCGCCCCAACGTCGGCGCGATGGTCGACATTGGCCACAGCCTGATGGCCTACGAGAACGTCGCCGAGTCGGCCGCGCTGCTGCACTACTTCGGGGACAAACTCTTCTACATGCACTTCAATGACAACTGGCGGCTGTGGGACGACGACATGACCGTCGGTTCGGTGCATACGATCGAGCTGCTGGAACTGCTGTACTGGCTGGACCGGTTGGACTACACCGGCTGGTACGCGCTCGACATCTTCCCGTATCGTGAGAACGGCATCCGCGCCGCCAGCGAGAGCATCAAGTGGATCCAGGGCCTCCACGGCCTGCTCGACAAAATCGGCCGCGACCGCATCGCCCAGGTGATCGCGGGCGGTGATGCGATGGACGCGAGCGCGATGCTGCGCGAAGCGCTGATTGGCGTATAGCGTATAGCGTATAGCGTATGGCATATAGCATCTGGCATATGGCGCATTGGGTACTGGCGTAGTCGCGATGTCACTGCTGCACGTCGCTGAGCAAGGAGGAATAGAGGGTGTTTCGGTTCGAGACACTTGAGATCTGGCGGATGGCGAGGAGCTATGCCGGAAAAGTATACGCTCTGACTGCACGCTTTCCGCGGCACGAAGACTACGGCCTCCGGTCGCAGTTGAACCGTGCTGTCAATTCCATCGGGTTGAATATCGCCGAAGGCACAGGCAGAAGCAGCGACAAAGCGCTAGATTACCATCTCGAAATCGCCCTCGGCTCAGCCTACGAAGTTGTTGCCTCTAGCTTTCTAGCCCTCGATAGAGCCTATATCAACGAGGAGGAACAGAAAAGCCTTTACACCGAAGGCGAGCGTCTGGCTAAAGGCATCAATGCCTTCCGCAAAACCCTCAATAAACCATAGGCCATACGCCATTAGCCATACGCTATAGGCCATACGCCATTAGCCATAAGCTATAGGCCATAAGCTACAAGGAGCACATCGTGACCAAACAACTCTACGACCCGCACATGTTCGACTTTATGTGGGAAAGCGTGATTCCGCGCGACGACATGATCGTCGGGACCTACTACATCGAGGACACGCTGGAAGATCAGGACTTCATCGACCACCTGGGCCAGGTGGAACGGCTGGCGGCTGAGGGCTCGACCTCAAGCTGGATGGATGTAGAAGAGCTGACCGACGATGTCCGCGAGCGGCTGATGAGCAAGGTGCTCGGCTACTACGAGATCCCCGCGCCCAAGGGCACCAAGAAGGCGGTCATCCAGCTCGGCTTCCCGACCGCGGCGTGGGACGTCAACGTCAACGTGCCGATGCTGCTGCTCTCGATCGCCGGAAACTGCTTCGCCTTCCCCACCAAGATGCGCCTCCTCGACATCTACATCCCGGAGAAGCTGGCGCAAAAGTTCAAGGGGCCGAAGTTCGGCATCCCCGGCGTGCGGGAGATCCTGGGCGTCTACGACCGCCCGCTGACCTTGCAGATCATCAAGCCGAAAATGGGCATGACCCCCGAAGAGACGGCCAACCAGGTTTACCAGAGCGCGCTGGGCGGCGCCGACCTGTGCAAGGACGATGAGATGTGTACCGAACTGGCCAACTGCTCCTTCGAGGCGCGGCTGGAGGCGGTGCTGAAGGCGCTCAAAAAGGCTGAGGACAAGACCGGCCACAAGACGCTTTACATGGTCAGCATCACCGATGAGGCGGACCGCGTCCAGGAGAAGGCGCGCAAGGCGTGCGAGATGGGCGCGACCGGCCTGCTGCTGGCCTACTCGGCCGGGCCATCGGTGCTGCGCGTGCTGGCCGAGGATCCGAAGATCACGGCGCCGATCCTGCTGCACGTCTCGCATCTGCTGGCGATGCTGCCGACGATGAACTTCCCGTCCCTGGCCAAGATCTGCCGGCTGTGCGGCGCGGACATGATGCTCACGCCGAGCATCTGGTCGAGCATCCCGGTGGCGTCCACCGAGGAGTGCCTGCGCGTCTCGCAGACCCTACACGCGCCGTTCTACCACATCAAGCCGATCTTCCCGATGCCGGGCGCTGGCATCTACCCCGGCGCGGTGCCGCCGATGCTGGAAGAGAATGGCCCCGACATGATCTTTATGGCCGGCGGCGGCATGTTGGGCCATCCGATGGGCTACACCTCCGGCGCGATGGCATTCCGCCAGGCGATCGACGCGGCCCTGGCCGGCATTCCGCTCGATGTCGCCGCGCAGGACAAGCCCGAACTGATGGCCGCGCTCAAGACCTGGGGCCTGCGCAAGCGCCCGGTCACGCGCTGGGGCTTTTCGGGCGAGCAATTCCATCCGAAGTTTGCGGAGAAGGGGATTTGAGGGGTACTGGTAGATTGGTAGATTGGTAGATTCGGATGAGCAGACCCCAGTTTACCAATTTACCAAGTCACCAATCTACCCCCGTATGGAGACCATCCAGCCATGCCAGAATCAACCATCAACGAACTCGCCCTCTACCGCACCATGCTCACCATCCGGCGGTTCGAGGAGCGCTGCAACTATCTGTTTATGCAGGGGAAGATTCCTTCGACCTTGCACCTCTACATCGGGCAAGAGGCGGTGGCGACCGGCGTCTGCGCGCATCTGAGCGACGCCGACTATGCCACATCGACGCACCGGCCGCACGGCCACGCGATCGCCAAGGGGGTCAGCCTCCGCTCGATCATGGCCGAGCTGTACGCCAAACGCACCGGCTGCTGCAAGGGCAAGGGCGGCTCGATGCACGTCGGCGACATGACCGTCGGCATGGTCCCCGCCATCGCCATCGTCGGCGGCAATATCCCGCTGACGACGGGTCTGGCGCTGGCGTGCAAGCGCCGCGGCGAGGGCCGCGTCGCGGTGGCGTTCATGGGAGATGGCGCCACGAACGAGGGTGCGTTCCACGAGGGCCTTAACATGGCTGCGATCTGGGACCTCCCCGCGCTGTTCGTGGTCGAAAACAACCTTTACGCGGCTTCGACGCCAATGGGCGTGACCTTCAAGATTGAGAATATCGCGGATCGCGCCGCCAGCTACGGGATGGCGAGCGACATCTGCGACGGCATGGACGTGCTGGCGGTCTACGAAGCCGCGGGCCGCGCCATCGACCGGGCGCGCGCCGTGGGGGGCCAACCCTGCTGGAGTGCAAGACGTACCGGCAGTGCGGCCACTCACGCAGCGACCCGCGGACTTATCGATCCAAGGAAGAAGAGGCAGAGTGGGCGACGCGCGATGCGAATCTTGCGCATGGCGGCCCACCTGAAGGCGGCCGGCCTTGCCACCGATGAATCGCTTGCCCAGGTCGAGCAGGAAGTCACCGCGGCGATCGATGACGCGGTCGCCTTCGCCGAGAGCAGTCCATCGCCTGCGCCGGAAGAGGCGCTGGAGGACGTGTTTTGGGTAGATTGGTAGATTGGTTGATTAGCAGACCTTGGCAGACTGGGATGCACCTTAATCAGTCGCCCAATCTGCCGACTCACGAGTATACTAATGTACCAATTACCAATGTACCAATTACCAATTTACCAGCGTACCCGTTTCCCGTGAGGACAACACCATGACCCAAATGAGCATAGCCGAGGCGATCCGCCAAGGCATCCGCGAAGAGATGCAGCGCGACCCGCTGGTTTTCTGCATCGGCGAGGACATCGGCATCCCCGGCGGCTTCGGCGGCGCGTTCACCGTCACGCTGGGCCTGTCGGACGAGTTCGGTCACGAGCGCATCCTCGACACTCCGATCTCCGAGCTGGGGCTGGCGGGCGTCGCGGTCGGTGCGGCGCTGGCCGGCCTGCGCCCCATCGCCGACGTGCAGTATTCCGACTTCCTGTTCCTCGCCATGGATCAGCTCGTCAACAACGCAGCCAAGATGACCTACATGTCGGGCGGCGTGGCGAAGGTGCCGATGGTGATGCGCGCGCCCGTCGGGGCGACCGCCCGCGGTTCGCAGCACGCGCAAAGCCTGGAAGCGTTCTTCTGCCACGTGCCCGGCCTGAAAGTGGTCGCGCCGGCGACGGCCTACGACGCCAAAGGGCTGATCAAGAGCGCGGTGCGCGACGACAATCCGGTGATGGTGTTCGAGCACAAGCTGCTCTACGGTAGCAAAGGCCCGCGCACCGAGCGCGGCGCACTCAGTCCCGTGGGCGAGGTGCCGGACGAAGATTATCTGGTGCCCATCGGCAAGGGGATCATCCGGCGCCCCGGCAAGGATGTGACCATCGTCGGCAAGCTGCTGACGATGTACCGTGCGCTGGCCGCGGCCGACGAACTGGCGAAGGATGGGATCGACGCCGAGGTGATCGACCCCCGCACCCTGGTCCCGCTCGACAAGGAGCTGCTGCTGGAGTCAGTCAAAAAGACCGGCCGGCTCGTGATCGTCGAAGAGGACAACCTGACCGGCGGCTGGGCCGGCGACCTTGGCCGCGATCGCCGCCGAGGAGGCCTTCTTCTGGCTGGACGCGCCGATCAAGCGTGTGTCCGCGCCCGATGTGCCGCCCCCATTCGCGCCGGTGATGGAGCAGTTCTACGTGCCGTCGGTTGCGCGGGTGGTCGCAGCGGTGAAAGCGTTGTTCTAGGTGGTAGACTGGGGCAGTTGGTAGATTGGTAGATTAGTAGATTAGTCAACCAGACGCCACAACGAGGGCAGACCAGTCTACCAAGTCCCAATTTACCAATGTACCACGCTACCAATTTACCAAGAGTGAGGCGTGTGTGGCTACAGAGGTTCTCGTTCCCCCCTTGGGGCAAACGGTTGATACGCTCACACTCGTGAGCTGGTACAAGCAGGAAGGCGAGTCCGTCGTGCAGGGCGAGCCGCTGTACGCGGTCGAGACCGACAAAGCAACTCTGGACGTCGAGGCCCCGGCGAGTGGCACTCTGCGCCAGGTGACCGCCGGCCCTGGCGACGTCGTGAAGGTGCTGAGCGCCATTGCGGTGATTGAGGCTAAGGCTGAGGCGGTGGCGAAGGATTCATCCGGATATTCCCGGAGCACGCTCCCTGAGCCTGTCGAAGGGGGCGTCCTTCGACAAGCTCAGGACGCGCGATTGGGCTTTCGGACCGGTTCCAAGGCCGGGGTCGAGCCCGCCTCAACCTCGGCCTCGACCTCAAGCTCTCGCCTCTTCGTTTCGCCCCGTGCCCGTCGGCTGGCTGATTCCGAGGGCGTACCGCTGGCCGAAGTGAAAGCCACCGGGCCGGAGGGCGCGATCGTCGAGCGAGACGTGCGCGCGTACCTTCACGGGTCAGGGGTCGGGGGTCAGGGGTCAGAAGACAAGAGCCAGACAGCCAGTGACGATGGGGCGCAATCGGCAGTGGGAAACATCACCCCTATCGCTCGGCGGATCGCGGAGGAAGCCGGACTCGATTGGCAGGCGGTCGCCGGCACCGGTCCGCGCGGACAGATCAGCCGGGAAGACGTGGAAGCGGCGCTCGCACGGCAGAGCAGAAGCGAACAGGTGCAAGGAAGCGGAACGGCAGGGAAGCCCCAATCCCTAATCCCTGATCCCCAGCCCCCAGTCCCCAGTCCTCAGCTTCCAGCTTCCAGCTTCCCGTTGTCCGGCATCCGTGGCCTTATCGCCGAGCGGATGGTCACCGGCCACAGCCGCACCGCACCTGTGACGCTGACGACCGAGGCGGACGCGACCGCCCTGGTCGAACTGCGCCGGCAACTGGCCGCCGATGGTGTGGCGGTCTCGTACAACGACCTCTTCCTGACCGTCCTGGCCAAGGCGCTGGCCGAGCATCCCAGGCTCAATGCTTCGCTGGACGGGGACACGGTCAAGCTCTGGCCGCAAATCGACATCGCCCTGGCGGTCGACACTGACCGCGGCCTGCTGGCCCCGGTGGTGCGCGGGGTGGATCGGAAGGGATTGGCCGAGTTGGCCGCGGAGACGGCCTCGCTGACCGAGCGCGCCCGCGCTGGTCGCTGCGCACCGGAGGAACTCACCGGCAGCACCTTCACGCTGACCAACCTGGGCATGTTCAGCATCGACGCGTTCACGCCGATCATCAACCTGCCGGAGTGCGCCATCTTGGGTGTGGGTCGCATCAAGACACAGCCGGTCTGGGTCGCCGATCATGTTGAGCCGCGGGAGATGGTCTGGCTGAGCCTGACGTTCGACCACCGCCTGGTGGACGGCGGCCCGGCCGCACGTTTTCTGCAGCGCGTGGCGCAGTTGGTGGAGAAGCCGCATTTGTTGATGGCGTGAGGCGTGAGTGCGTGAGGAGTGGAGCGTGGTACGTGAATCACCCATCTTCGCTGCCTCATACCCGCACGGTTACGTCGCTCCACATGTCCACGCGTCACGGTCCACGTTCTTCGAAGGAGGACAACGATGTCCAACTCGACCAACTTCCTCGCCTTCGATCTCGGCGCGGAGAGCGGCCGCGCGATGTTGGGGCGGCTGGCGGACGGGCGGCTGAGGCTTTCCGAGGTACACCGTTTCGCCAACGGCCCAGTGCGGGTGCCGGATAAGGCCGGTCGTGTGTCGCTGCACTGGGATGTCCTGCATCTGTGGAACGAGATCCAGCAGGGGATCGCGCTCGCGGGGCGCGAGGGGCCGCTGGCGGGCATCGGAGTGGACACCTGGGGCGTGGATTTCGGTCTGCTGAACCGGCACGGGCGGCTGATCGGCAATCCCTACCACTACCGCGACGGCCGGACCGACGGCATGTTGGCTGAGGCGTTCCGCCGGGCGCCGCGTGCGGAGATCTTCGACCAGACCGGCATCCAGTTCCTGCAGATCAATTCGCTCTATCAGTTGTTGGCGATGGCGCTCGATGGCGCGCCCGAGCTGGCGGAGGCAGAAACCTTCCTTCCCACGCCGAGCCTGTTCAGCTATTGGCTGTCGGGCCGGGCAGTCTGCGAGTTCAGCATCGCGACCACGACGCAGTGCTACGACCCGCGACGCGTACGGCTGGGCGAGGCCGCTGCTTGCGGCCATGGAGATTCCGACAGGCATCTTCCCCGAGATCGTCCCGGCCGGCACGGTGCTCGGGCCGCTGCAAACGGCCCTGGCGAAGGAGCTTAGCGTCGGTCCCGTCCCGATCATCGCGCCCGCCAGCCACGATACCGGATCCGCTGTGGCAGCCGTGCCCGCCGTGGGCCGCGATTTCGCCTGGATCAGCTCGGGCACCTGGTCGGTGATGGGCGCCGAGCTGGCCGAACCGCTCATCACCGACCAAAGCCTGGCGTACGACTTCACCAACGAGGGCGGCGCAGGGCACACCTTCCGCTTCTGCAAAAACATCATGGGGCTGTGGCTGTTGCAGGAATGCCGGCGGATCTGGGCCAATCAGGGCGAGGCACGCTCCTACGCCGAATGGACCGAGATGGCCGCCGGCGCCAGCCCGTTCTGCGCGGTCATCGATGTGGACGACAGCGATTTCCTCAAACCGGGCGACATGCCGGAGCGGATCCGAGCGTACTGCCGGCGCACGGGGCAGGAAACTCCGAGCGACAAGGGCGCGCTGGTCCGCTGCATCCTGGAAGGGATCGCGCTCAAATACCGACTGCTGTTGGAACGGCTGGAGGAGATGCTGGGTCGTCGCTTGGAGCCGATCCACATCGTCGGCGGTGGCGCGCAGAGCCGGCTGCTGTCGCGTTTCACTGCGGACGCGACCGGACGCACCGTGATCACCGGCCCGGTGGAAGCCACGGCTGCGGGCAATATCCTGGTGCAGGCGGTCGCTCTGAGGCATCTCGGTTCGCTGAGCGAAGCGCGCGCGATCGTGCGCGACTCTTTCGAGATGGTGACGTTTGAACCAGGGAAGCCGAGCGGCTGGGACGAAGCCTACGACCGCCTGAAGGAGTTGCCCTCATCATGACCGATTACCATTTCCACCACCCGGAGAAGATGTTCACCGACCGGGCCGAGCTGTTTGAGATCATCGCCGGCCAACGGCTGATGACGCTGGCGATGGCCAAGGATGGCCAGCCGTATCTGATCACCGTGAACTATGGCTTCGACGCCGAGGCGAACTGCTTCTACTTCCACTGCGCGCCCGAGGGGAAGAAGCTCGATTATCTCCGGGCCAACCCGAACGTGTGGGGCCAGGTGATCGAAAACCGGGGTTACGTGACCGGCAAGTGCGACCACGCCTACCGTTCGGTCCACTTCGCCGGTCAGGTGGATTTTCTCCAGGACGAGGAGGAAAAGCGTGCGGCGCTGACCCTCATGATCCGGCAGATGGAGCCGGAACCGGGGCCGCTGGAGCAGCGGCTGCTGGCCCGGACAAAGCTGACCAAAACCACCGTCGGCCGCGTGCGGGTTCTGGAGATGACGGGTAAACGGAACGCGCTGGAATTGCTTTAGCGCCTGGCGCATGAGCGGCGCGTATCGTGCTGACTTCAGTCTATCGCTCGCGGCGTCCGCTTAATGGGCGCGAGCTGCGCGAGAAGTTAGGCGGCTTGGGGTGCGGCACAGCTCGCGCCCATTCGAGAGAGTGTGCGGCGGCGTCTGACTTGGAGCAAGCGCTCCCATGGCGCCAGGAGCCGCATCGGGACACAAGGGCCTTCTAGTCGTCGATGAGGTTCTGCAACCCCTGCTTCCGGAGCTTTTCCAAGTTCTCGAGCATCCCCTTGACCAGCTCGGGGTCGCTCGGCTCCCAGTCCTCGATCTCTGCAATGATTCGTAGCGGATGGATGCTTCGGTAGGACTTGGTGGGATTCCCCGGGAAGCGCTTGTTGGTAACGTTCGGGTCGTCCTCGAAGGGCCCCGTCGGTTCAACTAGGTAGATGTGCCCCGGGGGCTCGGCCCCTGTCAGGGCGACTGCAAGCTCCGCCGCCAGACCTGCCGCGGGAGCAGGCAGCGCGGTGAAGTAGATGTTATTGGAGACTCGCCCCTTCTGGAAGTTGGACTCGAAACCTGGACCTAGCAGTGCGCCAGGCTCCAGCGACACCGCAGTGCCGTGATAGAAGGGGCCGCTGATGTGCTCGCAGCTTTCGTAGGTGCATGGTGTCCAGTCCGGATCCGATCCGATCTCCATCGGCTAAGCACCTCCTTCGTCGAAGGTTAGTCTAGTGTTCCGCAATCTTTTGGTCGATTCATCCGCCTGCCGGGCATCCCCCGACTCGTCGCCACCGCGGGCTAGTGAGGGGCCAGTACCTCTCGAACAAGCGCATCGAGCGGACGCCGCAAGCGCGCTATCCTGATGGAAGCGTCTGAGCGCCGCTCATGCGCACCACGTTAAGCGGACGCTTCACGACTGCCATCAATCTTCAGTAAGGAGCTCCAAATGGCCAAGTACCTAATCTCTTTTCCCAGCGCGGCGATGGTTGTGCCCGATGATGAGTGGGAGGCGGTAGGCCGCGACGCACACGCTGTGATTGATGAGGCGAAAGCCGCCGGTGTTTACGTCTTCGGCGGCGGAATCGACGAAGACGTACCGCCCGTGCTCGTCTCTGCTGACGGCACGGTTGCAATGGGCGGCTATCCTTGGGCGCCCACGCTCGATGGCGGCTTCACCGTGTTGGAACTGCCTTCGCGCGGGGAGGCCATCGCGTGGGCGGCGCGTATCGCCAAGGCCTGTCGGTGCGACCAAGAACTGCGCGTCTTCGGGTTCGACCCGCAGTCCTAAGGGCGACACTGAAATGGCGCGGCAAATGTGGCCTAACAATTCATTCAAGCCGAAGCCGCTTCGCGGCTCGGCTTAATTCAGGCGTTAGGCGCCACCGCTCGCTCCGATGCGGCGGTACCTCAGGAGAACCGCCCCCGACGTGAACTGTCGGACTTCGACGGGGGTGAGATCGATATGTTTGCTCAGCGTGTGGAAGATGGGCGTCCCTGATCCGACGATGGTGGGCATCACATAGAAGCGGAACTCGTCGATCAGGCCGCCTTGCGCCAGGGCAGGTGGCGAGTACTGAGCCGCCGACGCTCATGCTCTTGCCCGGCTGTCGCTTGAGCCTCGCCACCTCTTCGAGGGCATCGCCACGAACCAACTCAGCGTTCCAGTCGACGCGAGCCAGCGTCTTGGAGAAGACGAGCTTGGGCATTGCCTGCCAGATTCGTGCGTACTCAACGATATAGTCTGGCGCGGCAGACTGTGCGTCCGCCGTGGGCCAATACTCCGCCATCAGCTCGTACATGCGCCGCCCGTAGAGGTGCGTGCCGACCGAACTTTCCAGCTCGTTGAAGTGCCGGTGAAGCTCTGGGTCCGGCACAACCCACCCCGAATCGCCGTCCGCGGCGTCGATGTAGCCGTCGACGGAGATCGAGCCGAAGTAGATTACGTCTCGCATGTGACCCCATGCCTCCTTCTTCAGCCGGCTCAGATCTCCACTGACAGGGGCGGTCCGAGCAGCTCCATGCCATGCGCGCGCCAGAGCGCTGGGTCCTGCGGCGGCATCGCATTACCTTTCGTCACTTCGCGGAAGAATGCTTCCATCTTGCCGGCGGGCACAAAGGCGATCAGCATCCTGCCGCGTGTGTCTCCGACGAAGGCCCAGACATGCGGCACCTTGCGGGGCGCGAGCAGTGAATCGCCTGGTTGCAGTCTGATCCGTTCAGCTCCGACTTCGAGAATGAACTCGCCTTCCACGGCATAGAACCACTCGTCCTGGTCGTAGTGCAGGTGCCGCGCCGGGCCACCCTTGGCGTGAAAGGTGTTCTCGAGGATCAAGAGACCGCCGCTATCTTGAGGGGCCACCTTGAAGTTAATCGTGCTGATGCCGAGCCCGCGATGTTCTCCAAAGCGATCTTCGCCGGCTGCGACGCGCAATATGGGCGGAAGACTCGCCGGGGTTTGCTGAGTTTCAGTCATCAAATCCTCCTGCATGATTCTACACCCGTCTATTTTCTGCCCTGCGGCGGCATTGGCAAGGCGCCAATTTGCCGCATCAACGAGAACTGATCCGCCACTCCCCAGTGCTCGATGATCCTGGCATCTTTGTAACGACAAACATCGATGACGGTGATCTCAAACGACTTGCCGCTCGGCGGCATTCCCATAAACGGCCCCGTATGCGTGCCACGTCCCACTATGCGCGCCCAGGTCTTGTCGTCAAGAACTGCGCTGTCTACTACGGTCAATGTCAGATCTGGAAACGCAGCGCGCAGAAAGGCGATCGAACCTCTCACGCCATCGGCATTGGGGGGCAGAATCCCTGCCTGATGCTCGACAAAGTCGGCTGCGAAGATCTCGGACAGAACATCCAAGTGGCCTTTGTTATACCCTTCCTCGATCAATCTACGAAACACCGCCTCGTTTTTCTTCTGATCCTCTGTCATGTTTCCTCCCTGATCCAATCTGATCTGTTTGTATGTATCACCCGGTTATCTGCCTGACTACTTCTTAAGACGGCTCAGGTACTGCTTCCTGAACTTCGCCACCTTGGGCGCAATGACGAAGCTACAGTAACCTTGCGTCGGGTTGCGTGCGAAGTACTCCTGGTGATAGTCCTCCGCCGGGTAGAACTCCTGAAGCGGGGCGACCTCGGTCACAATGGGCGCTGGCCAGATCTTCGCCGCGTTGATCTCGCTGATGACCTGTTCGGCGGTCGCTTTCTGTTCAGGGTTGTGGTAGAAGATCGCCGACCGGTACTGCGTGCCCACATCCGCGCCCTGGCGGTTCAGGGTGGTCGGGTCGTGGATGGTGAAGAACACTTCCAGGATCTCCCGGAAGCTGATGGTTGCGGGGTCGAAGGTCAACTGCACCACCTCGGCGTGACCGGTCGTGCCCGCACAGACCTCTTTGTAACTCGGATTTCGGGTGCGCCCGCCGGCGTAGCCTGACACGACGTCATCCACGCCGCGCAACTGATCATAAACGGCCTCCAGACACCAGAAACAGCCGCCGGCCAGGGTAGCAATTTCCCTGCCTTGTAGTTCATCGGACATGCGTTTCACCTCGCTTTTTTGCAAATCGCCACGAACATTGTGCTGAGGTCAACTTTATCGCGTGTCGTGCCCGACGGCTGTGAGGTGACTTACCGAAACGCGATCCCGTCGATTTGTGGAGCAAGCCGCGATGGAAACGACCTGGCACAGGGGAATCGACTCTGCGGCCATCTGCGGCATCTGCGGTTGATCGATTAGGCCAACGGGTTTGAAGCGCACCCGAACGCTCTGCCGTTTTGCGTCAAATATGGCGGCGTGCTAAACTGGCGTACGCTTGCCGTAGGGCGGATTGACAACCCGCCCTACATTCGAGTAAATCCGTCACGTAAGGAATCATCATGACACACCCTCATCTGCCGGTCTACGTCGGCCCCGATGCGTTGCCCGAGCTGGTGCGCTTCTGCCGGGAGCGCCAGCTTTCACATTTCGCCCTTATCGCCGACGACAACACCTATGCCGCGCTCGGTGCGCGGGCCGAGTCAGCCCTGCGCGCCCAGGGCTGGGACGTGCTCACCGTCGTGCTCAAGGGCGAAGAAATCGGCGCTGACGCACGCTCGGCCTTCCAGGTCTTGCTGGCGCTCGACCGCGTCCCGCGCATCTTCATCGGGGTGGGGTCCGGGACGATCACCGATGTGACGCGTGTCATCAGCCACCGCATCGGCTCGGAGTTCATCTCGCTGCCGACGGCCGCCTCGGTGGACGGCTTCACCTCGATCGGCGCGCCGACGGTGATCGACGGCGCCAAGATCACGGTCAACGCCCACGGTCCCATCGCTGTTTTCGGCGACCTGCCGACCCTGTGCGCCGCGCCGCAGCCGCTCATCGCGGCCGGCTTCGGCGACCTGCTCGCCAAGCTTACCTCGATCGCCGACTGGGAGTTGGGCGCGCTGCTGTGGGATGAACCGTACGACGCCGAGATCGCCCGACGCTCACGGGCTGCAGCCCTGGCCGCCGCGGCGCGCGCCGATGCGGTCGCGGCCGCGTCTGAAGATGGCGTGCGCGACCTGTTCGACGGGCTGATCGAGTCCGGCTTCTGCATGCTCGACTTCGGCGAGACGCGGCCGGCGTCGGGTTACGAGCACCACATCTCGCACTTCTGGGAGATGAAGCTGCTGCGTGAGGGCCGACACGCGGTGCTCCACGGCGCCAAGGTCGGCGTCGCCGTGCGGATCAGTGCGCAGCGCTACGACACGATCCGGGCAATGTCCCGCGCCGAGGCCGCGGACCGGCTGGCCCGTTTCACGCCGCCGACGCGCGCGGCGCAGGAGCAAATCATCCGCGACGCCTACGGCCCCATCGCCGACCAGATCATCCCGATCCAGGCGCCCTTCCTGGCCCTGACCGCTACGGACTACAGGCGACTGGCGGAGAATATCGTGGCCAACTGGGATGCCATCCAGCGGATCGCGGCCACGGTCCCGCCCGACAGCGAAATCGAAGGGTGGCTGCGCCGCGCCGGCGGTCCGGTGGTGGGCGCGGAGATCGGCCTGAGCGACGACGAAATCGCCCAGGGCATCGCGTGCGGGCACTACTACCGCAACCGGTTCAGCGTAGGCAAGTTGAGCTGGATGTTGGGGATCGGCGGGGCGTAGGCTGAGGTTCAGGCTAAGGCTAAGGTTAAGGCTGAGGTGAGTCGCCGATGATCACGATTCGGGCGGCCAACAAAGCCGATTTCGAGGCCATCTGGTGCATTTTCAAGCGTGTGGTTGCCAAGGGGGACAGCTACGTCTTCCCGATGGACGCCACACAGGGTGATGCGCGGGCGTACTGGCTGTCAGCGGATTTCAAAACTTTCGTTGCCATCCTGGATGGTGCGGTCGTCGGCATGTACAAGCTGCGGCCCAATAACATTGGGCTCGGCGCGCATGTGTCCAATGCCTCCTTCATGGTCGATCCTGAATTCCAGGGGCACGGCGTGGGTAAAGCGATGGGGTTGCACTGTCTGGACGAGGCCCGGCGCGACGGCTACCTGGCCATGCAGTTCAATTTCGTGGTCAGCACCAACGAGCCCGCCGTTAAGCTCTGGCAGCAGCTCGGATTTGAGATCGTCGGCACGCTGTCCAAGTCGTTCCAACACACCGCAATGGGATTGGTGGACGCATACGTCATGTATCGATTTCTGGAAACGCCATTGCTCACGCATCCGGTCAAACTGGAGACTTTTCGACCCACCCCCAGAGACGAGTTGCATGCCAGATGATCTGACACCGGCCTGCTTTGTGGAGGAATAAGAACAAACGGGGACCCGACAATTTCGAAATTGTCGGGTCCCCGCTATTTCTGACCGACCGCCAACGCCTACTCTGCCAGCAGCAGATACGGCTCCTCGATCAGCCCCTTGATGTACTGCAAGAAGCGTGCGGCCGGCGCGCCGTCCACCAGACGGTGGTCGAACACCAGGCTCAACGTCCACATCTGCCGCAGCACCGGCGCGGCCGGCGACTCAGGTTTGTAGACCCACTTCGGCTGGATGCGCCCCAGGCCCAGGATCGCAGCCTCGGGCAGGTTGATCACCGGTGTGAACGCGTCGACGTCGTACATGCCGAGGTTCGTGATGGTGAAGGTGCCTCCGGACAGATCATCGGGCAGCGAGCGGCCCTTGCGCGCCCGGTCCACCATCTCGCGGAACTCCGAGCCAAATTGATGCAGGCTCTTGCGGTCGGCATCTCGGATCACCGGGACGAGCAGGCCGCGCTCGGTGTCCACCGCCATTCCCATATTGACGTGGGCCAGCAGTTCGACCGCATCGGGTGCAAGGCGAGCATTCATGGCGGGGAACTTCCGTAGCGCATTCGCTACGATCTTCGCCAGAATGTCGTTGTAGCCCGGAGCGAAGCCCCATTCTTCCGAGACCTTGGCCTTCAGCCGCTCGCGCAGCGCCACAAACTCGGTCGCGTCGACCTCCATCACCAGGGTTACGCGGGCCGTCGTGTGAACGCTGGTGCCCATCCGGTCGGCGATGATGGCGCGCACGCCCTTGAGCGGGAGGCGCTCGGTGACGTCGGCAACTGGAAGCTGGACTGCCTGCACAGCAGGTGTGGAAGCTGGTTGCTGGAAGCTAGAAGCTGGAAGCTTCAGCGTGCCTCCTGCAGCACTCCTCTGCTCCTCCGCTCCTCTGCTCCTCTGCGCCACAGCCAGTTCCACGTCTTCCTTCGTCACGCGACCACCGGGTCCCGTACCGGTCACCGCGCGGAGATCCACACCGGTTTCGGCGGCCAGCTTCTGGGCGACCGGCGTTGCCTTGGGCGCGGATGCCAGATAAGCCAACACATCGCGTTCGGCGATGCGCACGCCTTCACCGCCGGTCGGGACGATGCCGGCTGTCGCCAGGTCGATGCCCTTCTCCGCGGCCAGCTTGCGCGCCCTGGGAGACACGGCAGCCCACCGCGCAGGCCCGGAGGCGCCGGCTCCCGCCATAGACGCCGCGGCCGAATGACTCAGGCCCCAGTGAACGTCTTCGCCATCGGCATTACCGGCTTCAGTCTCAACGCCCGGCTCTCGCGCCTTGGGGGGCACGGGAACCCATCCCGCAGGTCGGGGAGTAGCGGCATCTGCCGTAGACGCCGCGGCCGAATGACTCAGACCCCACAGAACACTTTCCTTATCGTCACTGTCGTCCTCAACCTCAACCTCAACCTCAACCTCGTCCTCAACCTCAGCCTCAACCTTGAACACCTCATCCTTCGCGCCGATGATCGCGACCACCGTCAGCACCGGGATCGTCTGGTCGACCTGATACGGCCCACGGTGCAGAGTACCAGCGCCTTCCGCCTCGACGAAGAAGGTCGTCTTGTCGGTCTCGATCTCCAGGATTTCCTGGCCCTTCTTGATCGTCGCGCCGTCTTCGGCCAGCCACTGGAGCAGCTTGACCTCTTCCACGGTCTGGCCGAATTTGGGGATATAGACTTCGACCGCCATTATTTGACCACCTTTCGGCACGCGTCGACGATGCGCGCCACGTTGGGGATGGCTTGATCTTCCAACACCTCGGCGCGCGGCACCGGCACGTTCAGCGCGGCCACACGCACCATCGGCGCATCCAGATAGTCGAAGGCCAGGTCGTTGATCACCGCCATGACCTCGTTGATGAAGCTGGTATTCTCGTACGCCTCGGTCACGCCCACCACCCGGCCGGTCTTCTTGACCGAGCTGATGATCGCATCGGTGTCGAGTGGCTTCAGCGAGCGCAGATCCACAACCTCGACATCGATGCCTTCCTGCGCCAGGATTTCAGCCGCTTCCAGCGCGCGCAGCACCATGCGGGAGTAAGTGATCAGCGTGACATCCTTGCCGGCGCGCTTGATGTCGGCGACGCCCAACGGGATGGTGTAGTCCTCCTCGGGGACCGAACCCTTGGTGCCGTAGAGCATCTTGTGCTCGATGAACATCACCGGGTTATCGTCGCGGATCGCGGCCTTCAGCAGGCCCTTGGCGTCGTACGGCGTGGAGGGCATCACCACGTAAATGCCGGGGAAATGCGTCCACAGCGCCTCGAGGCTCTGCGAATGGTGCGCGGCGATGGCCCGGCCCGCGCCGCCTTCCGTGCGGATCACCATCGGGACGGCGGTCTTGCCGCCGAACATGTAGCGGTTCTTGGCGCCCACGTTGGCCACCTGGTCCATCGCCAGCGGGGTGAAGTCGACGTACATGATCTCAGCGATCGGCCGCATGCCCGCCATCGCCGCACCGACGGCCGCGCCGCCGATGGTCGCCTCGGAGATCGGCGTGTCCAGCACGCGCCAGTCGCCGAATTCGCCGGACAGGCCGCGGGTGGCGCCGTAGGCGCCGCCGTAAAGGCCGACGTCCTCGCCCATGATGAAGACGCTCGCGTCACGCGTCATTTCCTCGCGAGCCGCCTCGACCAGCGCATTCGCGTAGGTGATCTGCCGCATATCCGGGGAGTTGCGCACGCGTTCGCGCAGCGCAGCCTCGGCAGCCACATCGGCTGCGGTGGTCTTGGAGGGCGCGTAGACATCGGTGGTTGCCTCGGCGGCATCGGGCTCCGGCGAGGCATTGGCGAATTCCATCGCCGCGGCCATCTTGTCCTTGACAGTCTGGTCGAGCTCAACGAACTGGCCGTCCGCCAACCAGCCGACCATCTCCATGTCCGCCTTCAACCGTTCAATCGGATCGTTGGCTTCCTTCCACTCCGCCTCTTCTTCGCGGGTGCGATACTTGCGGGGATCGGAATGCGAGTGCCCGTAGTAGCGGTACGTCTTCGCCTCGATCAGCGTCGGCCCATCGCCGCGGCGCGCCCGCTCGGCGGCCCGGCTGACCGCTTCGCGCACGACCAGCGCGTCCATGCCATCCACCACCTCGCCGGGAATGCCGTAGGCGCAGGCGCGATCGGCGATGTCGGGCAGCTTGGTGACGTGATTCCACGGCACGGACATGCCGTACATGTTGTTCTCGGCCACGAAGACGACCGGCAGGTTGAAGGCGCTGGCCATATTGAGCGCCTCGTGGAAATTGCCCTCGTTGGAAGCGCCGTCGCCAAAGAAACAGACCACGACCCGATCCGTGCCCTGAAGCTTCTGCGCCAGCGCCGCGCCCACGGCCACGGGCAAGTTGCCGCCGACGATGCCGGTGGCGCCCAGGTTGCCGTGCTCCGTGTCGGCGATGTGCATCGAGCCGCCCTTGCCCTTGCAGTAGCCGGTTGCCTTGCCCATGACCTCGGCCATCATCTTGTTGTAGTGTTCCTGCTTGGCCTCGGGGGTCTTGGCGAACTTGTCGCCGTGCGCGTGGGCGTGGCCGTGCCCACGGTGCGTGCTGGTGATCAGATCGTCGTCGCGCAGCGCGGCCACCGCACCCACGGCCACGGCCTCTTCGCCGGCGTAAAGATGCGATGCGCCCTTGAGAACGCCCTTGGTCAGCAGGCTCGAAATGTTGTCTTCCAGCGCCCGGATCTCCATGACCTGGCGCAAGGAGTTCAACAGATCCTCGCGCGAGAGGGCCTGTTCTTCGATCAGTGCCGATACTTGTTCGGCGGTCAACGGTTTGATGGGTGGCATGTGATGAACTACTCCTTTGGTTGATCTGAGCTAGAAGCTCGAAGCTGGAAACTGGAGCTCAGGGTGTGATCTTCAGCTTCCACGTCTGCTTTGCAAACAGTCCAGTTTCTATACTACGAGCGGGTGCAAATTGCGCTTTTTCCTCTGTTCATGCTGCGAGCATCCTGAGCGGAACGGAGCGGCGTTAGCGGAGTGTAGTCGAAGGATGTGGCCTTCAGCCGTGCCCGCTGCGCATCCTTCGACTACGCCGGGGCCCCTACCCCGGCTCCGCTCAGGATGCTCCGCTAAACAAAAACGCAGTTAATGCCCGCCCGCAGTATAGCTTCCAGTAACGAGTTTAAACCAGAAGCACTTCCACCCCGGCCGCGCGCACCTGGTCTACCAGCGCGGCAGGGGCAGCGATGTCCGTAATGACGGTGTGAATCTGGGCCAGGGCGGCGAACGAAACCAGACCGACGCGGCCCCACTTCGTATCGTCCAGGGTGGCAATGACGCGACGACACATCGCCACCAGGGGTCGCTTCAGCTCGGCCTCCTCCAGACTGACGTCCGTCAGCCCTTCAGAAAGGCTGAGGCCGTGTGCGCCGAAGAAGCCCCGCTGGATGTTGAACTGCCGCAGCACATCCAGCCCGCCGCCGACCAGCGACGCCGTTTCCCGGCGCAGGGTGCCGCCGAGCAGAACGACGTTCACGCCGGGCGCGTCAAGTAACTCCTGGGCGATGATCAGGCTGTTGGTGATGATCGTCAGATAGCGGCGCTGCTTGAGCGATTGTGCGATGGCCAGCGCGGTGCTGCTGCTGTCGAGAAAGATGGCGTCACCGTCGGTGACCATCGCTGCGCCTGCAACGCCGATGCGCTCCTTCTCCACGACCTGCTGCTGCCGGCGCGTGGTCAGCGACAACTCGTACAGACCACGCTGAGGTGGGATTGCACCGCCGTGGGTGCGGACCAACAAACTGCGGTCAGCCAACGCCTGCAGATCGGCGCGGATCGTTACTTCGGACACGCCGAACTGGCCGCTGAGCTCCGTAACGGAGACCCGGCCGCTCTGATTGATCAGGCGGAGGATCTCGCTGCGGCGCTCCTCGGGATACATTTCTTTGAGGGTATCTGGCGTTGACATTTTCGGAATTCTATGTAATACTTACGATTGCTTTCACTATACTACAAATCGCAAGTGATGTCAATATCCACATGAGACTCTACGACGCCTACATTTTCGACCTCGACGGCACCGTCTTCCTGGGCGATGCCCTGCTGCCCACTGCGGGCGAGACCCTCGCCGCGCTGCGCGACCTGGGGCGGCGGACGGTGTTCTTATCCAACAACCCCACCCGCACTCGCGCCACCTACGTCGCCAAGCTGAACCGGCTGGGCGTGCCCGTGACTACGGAGGACATCATCCATTCATCGCTGGTGATGGCGAACTTTCTCCAGCGCCGGATGCCGGGCGCGCGCTTGTTCGTGGTCGGCGAGGAGCCGCTGAAGACCGAGCTGCAGGCGGCGGGTTTCACGCTGAACGAAGAGCCGGGCCAGATCGATGCGGTGATCGCCAGCTTCGACCGCACGTTCGCCTATCGCAAGCTCCAGATCGCGTTCGATGCCATCCGGGCCGGCGCGCGCTTCTTCGCCACCAACGGCGACCGCTATTGCCCCGTCCCCGGCGGCGGCGAGCCGGACGCGGCCGCGATGATCGCGGCGATCGAGGCCTGCACCAACACGACGGTCGAGGCGGTCGTCGGCAAGCCATCGATCTACACCATCGAGGCGATCCTGGATCGTTTGGGGCTGACGGCCGACCGGTGTATCATGACCGGCGACCGGTTGGAGACCGACGTGCAGATGGCGCTCAACGCCGGCATGGCCGGCGCGCTGGTGCTGACCGGCGCGACCGACGAGCAGGCGCTCGCCGCCTCGACGATCAAACCGACTTATGTGTTGAAGCAATTGGCAGATTTATTGCCGACTGAACAAGAATCATCGGAGCACAGTCATTCTGAGCGGGCTGACCCTCAGACCTCCGTTACGGCGTGAAGTCAGCGAAGAATCTCGTCCACGTTACACGAGACCCTTCGCTGGAGGTTCGCCGCGACGCAGGACACGGGACAACCCCGCTGCCCATTAAGTTCCAGACCGAGATGTTTCGCTGACGACTTGCTGTAATGGATCTTGTGTCGCGGACCCACTCAACATGACAAGCGGAACTTCTTTGGACTACCTGCACGCCGAGGCGCGGTCTGGCAACACTCAGGGTGACATTCGGTCTTCTTTCAGATAAAGTCCAAGAACCTGTTACAAGGAGAAAACCTGGTGACCGACAAACTGCAAGCATACCACGAGGGCACGACGCCCATTGGGAACACGAACCGGCTGTGGCCGCTTTACGGGGCCGGCCTGGAGAACCTGGGACAGGAAGGCCAGCCCATCGACGTCCCCGCGCCGACCTGCGGCCCCGACGAGCTGCTCATCCGGCACGATGCTATCGGCCTCTGCTTCTCTGACATCAAAGTGATCAAGCAGGGACCCAACCACCCCCGCATCGGCCGCGACATGGTGAAGGAGCCGGTGGTGTTGGGCCACGAGGTTTCGCTCACGGTGATAGGCGTCGGCGAGAATCTGCGCGACGAGTACAAGGTCGGCGATCGCTTCATCGTCCAGGCTGAGATCAACGTCAAGGGCTTCAACATGGCCTACGGCTACCGTCTGCAAGGCGGGTTGTCGGGCTACAACGTGATCGACCAGCGCATCCTGAACGGCGACGACGGGAATTACCTGATCCCGGTGCAGCCGGATACGGGTTATGCTGAAAGTGCGCTCACCGAGCCGTGGGCCTGCGTCACCGCGGCCTATGGCCTACAATATCGCACCGGGCTGAAGAACGGCGGCGTCGCCTGGATCGTGGGGAATCCGGCCGCGGCGGACAAATCATACACCATCGGCGCTGGCTTTGACGCGGCCTCGCACCCGGCCAGGCTGCTGCTGACGCAGGTCCCGGCCGCGTTCGAGGCGTGGCTGCGTGAACGTGCCGCGGCCCTCGGCATCGAGGTGCTGGCGGTCGATGGCCCCGCGGCCGTGGATGTCCCGGTGGATGATCTGATCCTCCTTGAACCCGACCCGGAGCTGATCGAGGCGGCCAGCCCGAAGTTGGCGGACTTCGGCGTCTGCGCGCTGATCGGGGAGCGCCCGCTGGCGCGTAAGGTCAACGTCGATGTGGGGCGCGTGCACTACAACCGCTGGGTCTACGTCGGCGGGACCGGCCCCGATGTCGCGCGCGCCTACTCTGATCTCCCCGCACGCTCGGCGCTCAAGCTGGGCGGCAGCGCATGGTTCATCGGCGCGGGCGGGCCGATGGGGCGGATGCACGTCCAGCGCGCCATCCAGGTCGCCGGTGCCCCGGCGGTCATCGTCTGCACCGACGTCAGCGACCTGCGCCTGGCGGATCTGCAGGACTCCTACGGTGCGGAAGCGGCGGATAAGGGGATCGAGTTCATCTGTCTCAACCCGATGAACAAGGAAGCGTACGCCGAGGGCATGGCCCGCTTCCGCGAGGGCGGCTTCGACGACGTCATCGTGCTGGCCCCGGTGCCGGCGCTAATCGCCGACGGCGCGACCTGGCTGGCCCCGCAGGGCGTGATGAACGTCTTCGCCGGTGTCGGCCGCGGGACGATGGCGCCGCTGGACCTGGGCGAGGCATACCTCAAGCAGACGCGCGTGATCGGCCACTCGGCATCGAGCATCGACGACCTGCGCGAGATGCTCTTCCTGGCCGAGACCGGCTCCCTCTCGCCCAACCGCTCCGTGGCCGCCATCGGCTCGCTGGAAGCGGCGCGCGACGGGATGCAGGCGCTGATGGACACAACCTACCCCGGCAAAGTCGTCATCTATCCGCACATCAAACCGCTTGCCGCTGACCGCGATCGCCGATCTGAAGGATAGGCTGCCGACCGTCTACGCCAAGCTGAAGGATGGCCGCGAGTGGACGAACGAAGCCGAGGCGGAGCTGCTGAGGTTGATGCTGGAATAAACGAAAACGTGGAGCGTGGCGTGTAGAGCGTGGAGCGAGAACATTCCACGCTTCACGCTCCACGCTCCACACGCCACGGAGATCCCCATGTCAGGCACAAACACACTTCTAAACCGTGTCGCGCTCGTCACCGGCGGCGCACAGGGGCTCGGGCAGGCGATCTGCTTGCGGCTGGCCCAGGAGGGCTGCGCTGTCGCCGTGGCCGATATCAAACTGGAACAGGCGCAAGTCACGGCTGATCTGGTTGTCCAGGAGACCGGACGCCGCGCCCTGGCCGTGCTGATGGATGTTACGGATGAGGCTTCGGTTCAGGCCGGCTTCGCCCGCACGGTTGAAGAACTCGGCCGCGTGGACATCCTGGTGGCCAACGCCGGGATCCTGATCGCTGGCGAGATCACCGAGTTCCCCGCCGAAAAGTGGCGCGCCGTGATGAACGTCGACCTGTTCGGTTACTTCCTTGCTGCGAAAGAAGCAGCCAAGTACATGAAGGCGCAACACAGCGGCGCCATCATTCAGATCAACTCCAAGTCGGGCAAGAAGGGCAGCTACAAGAACTCGGCCTACGCGGCCAGCAAGTTCGGCGGCATCGGCCTCACCCAGAGCCTCGCGCTGGAGCTGGCAGAGCACGGCGTGCGCGCCAACGCCATCTGCCCCGGCAACCTGCTCGATTCGCCGCTGTGGAACGACGGGCCGAACGCGCTCTTCAAGCAGTATGCGCGCAACCAGGGGATCAGCGAGGCGCAGGTGCGGCAGAAATACATCGACCAGGTGCCGATGAAGCGCGGGTGTACCTACGAGGACATCTGCAACGTCGTGGTCTTTCTGGCGTCCGACCAATCCGGCTACATGACCGGTCAGGCGATCAACGTGACCGGCGGGCAGGAGATGCGCTGAGATGGTCTCGGCCCGCTGAAACGCGGGACTGGTCACGGATATATTCTCGATGCAGGGCCCCAAGCGCACGCTGAGGCCCTGCGCCATTTCTTGGGCAGCGGGACCGCCGCAAGGTCGATTTTTAGCATTTCACCTCATCTTCGCGCCCCTTTTCTCCTCCTGCAACGTCTATTAAAGTAGGTGGCCTCCACTGCACAGCGCAAAGGAGCGAGATATGAGCTTCCGATATCTTCGTCACTCAATCCCCATTTGCGTCACACTGATCGTCCTTGCGGTCCAGATCCTGACGCCGCTCGCCGTTGCAGCCGATGCGCTCCGGCAACCGGCCGGAACAGTCGCCTCTGACCCCGTGGCGGCATCTGTATGGGTGCGCGGTTCAAGCGAAAGCCGGGATGCGTTTTTCGCCCGCGTGGCCCAGGCCGACCCGCAGCGTTTCCAGGCCGCCGCGCTTCAGGCGTTGAACGTCTACATCAACACCGCGTCGGCAGAAGATCAGGCATCGGACGGCTTCGAGCGCACCCTGGAACAAATCCTGACGACCGGGCCCGGACAAGGCGCCGATCAGGCCGCGACCCAGGC
This sequence comes from uncultured Chloroflexia bacterium, assembly GCA_963841825.1. Taxonomy (GTDB): domain Bacteria; phylum Chloroflexota; class Anaerolineae; order CG2-30-64-16; family CG2-30-64-16; genus CAWJEL01. The sequence continues at coordinate 43,505 of CAWJEL010000035.1, read as the reverse complement.
TTCACCGCGGCCTGGCGCGCCAACGGCAGCTTGTCCGCCGACGCCACAGACCACAGTGGCCGACATCAGCGGGCCGAAGGGCATCGCCGCTGACCCGGCCGGGGGTCGAGTTTTCGCAGCCAGCTACACCGGCAACAGCTTGGTCGTGCTCGACAGCGCCTCTGGCCGAATTATGCACACGGTACCGGACATCCCGTCGCCCAACCAGGTCGCTTTTGATCCGGGCTTGAACCGCATCTACCTCACGAATCGCGACCAGAGCACGCTCACCGTCCTGGATGGCGCGACGTACGTTGTCCTGGCGACGGTGCCGGTCGGCCTACTGCCCTTCGGCGTCGCGGTCAACCCGACCACCCATCGCGTCTATGTGGCCAGCTTCGAGTCTGCCCGCGTCGACGTCGTGGACGGGCTGAACAACATCGTCCTGGCCCGCGTGTCGCTGACCAACAGCAAGCCCACCTTCGTCGCCGTGGACGAGGCACGAAACGTCGCCTACGCACTCACCAGCCTGGGCGAGGTCTACAAGATTAATTCCAACAACACCGCCGAGCGTTGGCTGCATCTGGCCGACTCCGGCCTGGTAGGATTGGCGTTCAATCCTACCCTCGACCGCCTCTACATCTCCAGCTACGCCAGGCTAGTCTACGTCTTTGACGCAGGCACGGCGGGCCAGATCGCGCAGGTCGCCGTGCCTGGCGAGCCGCATGCGCTGGCGGTCAACCCCAACGGCAACGCCATCTTCGCAGCCGCACGCGGAACAGAAGTCCACCGGATCGATGGGAGCGACAACGGCTACTCCGGCGCAGCCACGGTAGGAAACGGCGACGGTGATGGCGTCGCCGTGGACGCTGGCACCAACCTTGTTTTCATCTCCAACTACAACAGCAACTCGGTGACGGTGCTGCTGGATGGCTGTGCGCCGACTCCGCCGCCCCGCACCCCAACGCCGACGCCCACTGCCACGCGCACGCCGACGCGCACGCCGACCCCCACTGCCACGCTCACCCCCACATCCACGCCGACCTCCGCCGTCGGGCTGACCGTCCGCGGCCACGTCCGCCGCGACAGCGCGGGCGGACCTGGTCTGGCGGGCGTCGCTGTGAAGGTATACCTTGCCGCCTATCCAAACCCCGAACGCACTGCGATCACCAATGCAGACGGCAACTATGACACCGGTCTGATCTATATCCCCGGACGCGAGAGCATCACCGTACGGCCCGTCCTGGCAGGCTACGCATTTGATCCGGCCCAGTATTTCTGGACACACGAGTCTGGACTCGAGACCGCGGTGCGCGACTTCGTGGCCAGCAGCGGCTCGACCCCAACGTATACTCCGACCCCAACCGCCACCGGGAGTCCAACACCGACCTGGACGCCAGGCACGCCCGGTGGACAGCAGACGCGGTGGGCCGGCAAGATCAAGGTCACCGCACCCTTCTTCGATGATAACCCGGGCGGAGGCTGGAAGGCCTGGGGTGGCATAGTGATCAATGATCGCACCTTCCTGCTGGACACCAACGATTGGGTGATCTTCGATGGCATCAAGCTGACTGGCGAGGGCCACGCGCAGTTGCGCGGCAACACCAGTGTGACCGATTTGTTCCAGGGCCCGTTCAGTTTGGACATTGGCACCGGGAAGGCCACGCTTGGACAGACAGCAAAAAGCCTGTTGAAGAAGATTGCGGGCTTCGAGCTGCCGGATGCAAGCCTCCTCGATTCAGTGGATGTCATCAACGGGAAAGTCACTGGCCTGGGGCAGATGAAATTCCTGCAGTTGAACACGTCCGTCGAGGGCCCCTTGTCTTTCGAACTGAGTCTTGTGGATGGGGACTTGAACATCAACGCCACTTGGGACTTCCCGAGCTTTGACATCGGGCTGGGCAAGACTCTCCGGATCGACTCGGCGAATGCGGCGTCGTTCACCACCGAGCGCGGCGGCTGTTTCGTCGCCCATACATCTCTCCGGGTGGAGATTCCCCAGAACGATGCGAGTGCATCGACGGACGTCTGGTTCTGCCCGAGCAGCGGCATCAGCACCGAATTCGAATGGCTGAGCCTCAACATTGCAGGCGTCAAACTCGGACTGGGCGCATTGTCCCTGAAGGACGAAGTACTAAAGGCCGCCGGCGCAACGTTGATTCTGCCGAAGTCGCTGGGTTCGGTAACCATCACCATCGGCCCGGTCGTCATTTCGAAGGACGGGCTGGATATTCAGAACATCCAGATGTCCAGCAACAAGGAGAAACTCAAGCTGGGCAAAGATGGCTTCGATGTCGAGATCAAGCGTATCAAGATCGAGCGCGAAGGGAACGTCTACACATTGCTTCTGCTGGATGCTACGATCACCGTCAAGGTCAAGGGGATCAGCGCCTTCGCGCAGGGCACCCTCGCTATCGACGCGCTGGGCAAGGTCAAGGGCAACGTCCCGAAGCTCGATTTCTCGGTCGCGGGCCTTGAAGTTCACGCCACCAACATGGTGATTGATGATCGCACCCTCAGCGTCCAGACCGCTTCGCTGAAGATGCCCTCCGGGTTAGGGGGCGCATCGGTGATCATCTACGGACTGGGCGTCAGTCCGGACGGGGTGAAGATCTCCGGCGGCACCTTCGACCTTCCAGAGATCAAGGTAGGTGGCTTTGCCCTGGCGTTGCGCGCCAGCTTTGCGGAGAACAACGGCGCCTACGTGATCAAGGCGAACGGCTCCTTCAAGATGCCGAGCCTCGGGGCGGCGGTCGGCTGCGCGGGCATCTACATTGATGCGACGATCATGATGACGCCACTGAATGAGATGGTGATCGAGATTGCACCGGCGGCTCAACCGGTCGTCACCCAGCGCGTTGCGCTGACCGATACGCCGTACAACCCCGCCCGCCTGGACGGAGTGGACACGGACTACCGTTTCGAGGTCGAGGGAGGTCTATCACTGACGAAATGTCGCATCCCGATCCCCAACACCGGCCTCGACGTGACCGGGATCAACGGCCGAGTGAAGCTGTTCGCGGGACTGACCGAGGTGCGGATTGGGCTGGATGTAGCCAGCCAGTTCAAGCTCAAAGATGTGCCTGTTGTCTCGGCCAGCGGCTACGCACGGGTGGTCGCACAGCCATTCATGTTTGACATCGCCGCCACGGTATCGCTGTTCGGCAAAGCGATGAGCCAGACTCAGTTCGTGGTTACGGGCAATAGTCTCAGCTTCAAGCTTTATGTCGAATTCTACGTCTTGCGCGGCCAGGTGGCGATCAACGCCTGGAGCAACGCGGCAGGCTTCCACTTCACCGGGCAGGGCTCGCTGACGGTCGGCGTGCAGAAGGGGGTCTTCATCAACAAGCCGCCGTGGCTGGTCGTCCCGCCCTGGAATGTGGATATCAGCAGCGTGGATGTGGCGGTCGGTGAGTTCACCAACGGGCTGTGGGGCTTCCGCGGCCGGATGTGCTTCCTCAAAGCGTGCTTTGGCTTCTTCGTGGACAAAGATGGCAACTTCACTTCGAGAAACGTGGACAGCTACCAACTGATGCCGCCGGCGCAGTTCGCCGCAGCCCATTCCCAACGGTTGGCTGCACAGGCGAAAGGCTTACGTGCTGATCGCTTTGAGGCTGACGGCATCAGCATGCTGCCGGACGGCACAGAGTATGTGACGGCCACCGTCACCGCGGCCACCGACCTCATGTTCGTGCTGAGCAAGCAACTCGAAACCCAGCCAACGTTGAGTCTGATCAGTCCAGCGCCGAACAATATCGTGATCACGTCCACTGTCACATTGAGCGACACCGTCGGCTACAGCCTGACAAACGTTGGCGGAGAGTATCCGTTCCAGGAGATCTACACGGTGAGCAACGCGCAGCCGGGCATCTGGACAGCCGTCCTGAGCAACGTCCCAGCGGACGGCTACGCCCTCGGCATCATCGGCGCGATAAGCGGTCCCAGCCTGACAGGGGTGACTGCCGCGGCTGCCGGGTCGGAAGCCGCAACACTGGGCTGGAACCTGACGGCAACGGCGCCGGTGACGGTGTCACTATTCGCCAACCCCGGCTCCATCACAACCACGGTGGTGATGACGGACACCGGGACACCCCGCCAGTTGACGCTGCCCGACTTCACCGGCTACCTGCTGCACACGGACCCGGCTCCCGTGTCGGATGGCTCGCCGCGGACCTTCGCCGCAGATCTGGCGGGACTACCGAGCGGCAAGTATCACTTCTGGGCGATGGCCGATGATGGCGTCAATCCTCCCGCGCGCGTCTACGCCGCCGATGCCGTGACCGTCACACGTGCCTGGGAGGACGCCTGGAATGCCGGGCTGCGTGCCAGCCCCGGCTTCCGACGACTGGAAGTCGCGTGGGAAGCACATCCGAACCCCGATGTGGACCGATACACGCTCTACGTCCATGCCGTGCCGCTCACTGAGACGTTGGCTTTGGACGTAGGCCGCAACACCAGCTATACCCTGACAAACCTGAGCCCGGGCGAGAGCTATCAACTCTGGCTCGACGCCGTGGACGCAGGTGAGACCGTGACGCGCACGGCCCACTCGGCGGTCATCACCGTCACGACGACCACTGCGAACTACAGCCTGGAGCGCGACTCACCGCCCACGATCACGTTCGCCGGCGCAGTCGTGACCGAATCGCTGCACGTGACGACCGCCCTGCCGGAGTTCCCGGAGATGGTCAGCCTGGGCGCGGGCGCGCTGCCACCGGGCTTTGCGATGGCATTCATCCCGCAGGTCATCACGCCGACGATCGCCGGCGTGGGGGTTTCGGTGGTGATCAGCACGAGCAAGACACTGGCCGAGGGAAACTACGTCCTGCCCATCTTGGCGGCCGGCGCGGGCGTCACCCGCACGATGGACATGCCGGCCATGATCCTGGCGCCGAACTTCATTCTGGAAGCGCGGCCCACCCCGGGGCTGCTGCGGCTGAACAGCTCGACGACGGTCAACGTCTTCGCATCCGCCCTGAACGGCATGACCGAGACGATCCACCTGAGCCTCGAAGCCGCGCCGGCTGGGCTAATCTACCGGTTCGATCCCGCGGACATCCCGCCGCACGGGCGCAGTACGCTACACCTGACCGGCAACGCACTCCTGATGCCGGGCACGTACACGGTGCACGTGCGCGGGACCTCGATGTGGGGTGATCGCACTGCAACCCTGCCGATCCTGGTGACGACCCACGCGCTGAGCTACCTACCGCTGATCATGAATCACTACCGGGCGTCGGGCTCCTGCAGCGAAGCGGTGGCCAACGGCGGTTTCGAAGACAGCCGTGCCTGGACCTTCCCGATAACCGCCAGCACAGCAGGTTACACGTCAGCTCAAGCATTCAATGGGTCCCGTTCGGCCCGCTTCGGGCTGCTGCCCGGCGCGGTCGTGGCCGCGGCACAGCCCAACGGGCCGGCCCGCGTGGAGCACAATCTGCTGGGCGAAGCGGGGATCCTGGGCGCGACCTACTCCAGTGGCTATCAAACCATCTCGATCCCCTCCGATGCGACAACGGCGACGCTGCACTTCTGGTACAAGCCCGGGGCGGATGGGGCGAACGGCGCCGACTTTCAGCGCGTACTGCTGTTGCGTTCCAACGATTACGGACTGCTCAAGCAGTTGCTGCGTACCCGACTCAACAGCACAGTCTGGCGTGAGGCTTCGTTCGATCTGGCGGCCTACCGGGGCAAGAGTCTGGTGATCTACTTCGAGACGTACAACGATAGCACGAACGCCGCCGGCCGTACGTGGATGTTCCTCGATGACGTAAGTGTTGAGGCTTGCCGGTAGAAGGGCTGCACAAGAACAACTCGCCCAAAACATCTTAATTTCTCTCCGCTGCGGACGGCTGCTTGCCAAGTTCAAGTTAAGCTGCCGTCCGCAGGCAACGCCCGTCACGTCTGAAAATTCTGGGCCATCTTCCTCGCCAGCGTATCTTTTCCCCGGCTCATGCGTTTGCTTTTCCAGTCAACCCATGCCCCAGCAGACAAACCGATGGCTTGAGCATCGGCATCCCCGGAGGTAAAACGCATGACCGTCTCCACACCCGACCGCGTCGAACGCCTTGAAAAGCTCGGCGTTTCGCGCCGCCAGTTCCTGAAGTTCTGTGGCCTGATGGCCGCCACCCTGGCCCTGCCGGCCACACGCGCGCCCGAAATTGCCAGGGCGCTGGGTACTGCCACCCGGCTACCAGTGGTCTGGCTGGCGTTCCAGGACTGCACGGGCGACACCGAGTCGTTCCTGCACGCGTCCAATCCAACCGTCAGCACTATTCTGTTGGATTTGATCTCGCTGAACTATCACGAGACCCTTATGGCGCCAAGCGGCAAGATGGCCGAGAAGTCCTTGAAAGACACACTGGCAATGTATCCCAACCAATACGTCGCCGTCATCGAGGGCGCCGTATCAACCGCGGCCAACGGCTTCTACTGCGCCGTCGGTGGGCGCCCGGCAACGAGCATCATCCGCGAAGTATGCGGCTCCGCGATGAAAACCATCGCTATCGGCGCCTGTGCCTGGGAGGGTGGTTGGTCAGCGGCCGCGCCGAATCCCACCGGCGCCATCGGCGTCAAGACCGCGGTGCCGGGCATCAACAACCTCATCAACATGCCGGGTTGCCCCATGAACGTCGAAAACCTTGCCGCCGTCTTCGTTCAATACTTGACGTACGGCACATGGCCGCAGACCAATAGCGCTGGTGTGCCGCGCTTCGCCTACGGCGAAAGCATCCACGAAGAATGCCCTCGGCACGATCACTACGAAGAAGACCGATTCGTCCTGGAGTGGGGCGACCAGGGACACCGTAACGGCTGGTGCCTCTTCAAAATGGGCTGCAAGGGCCCAGCGACGAAGCACAACTGCCCATCGGTAAAGTGGAACGGCGGCACGAGCTGGCCGGTCGCGTCCGGACACGGGTGTATCGGCTGCGCCAGCTCCCAGTTTTGGGACAAGATGACGCCCTTCTATCAACCTCTCCCCGGTGGCGGAGATGACTGAAAAATTCAATACCAGGAGTCTTTACGATGCCTAAAACCTTCCTGCCTTTCGTGTCGTCGCAGGGTGCTGCCGTCACGACCGATGGCGACCACGATCACGATCGCAAGACACCCACAGCAACCCCACCACCGGGCCGAACGGCCACGCCCACACGTACGCCCGCGCCGAGCAAGACGCCCAAACCGAGTTCGACCCCGATACCTAGTAAGACACCCGCGCCGAGCAAGACCCCTGCGCCGACAAGGACACCCGCTGTGACCCGGGCAGCGACACCGACTGCCACCGCAACAGCCACGGCAACTGCGCTGTCTCCGACTAGCACGCCCTCACCGACCACCGTTCCAGCGGGATCGCAACGGATCGCCATTGACCCCATCACCCGCATCGAAGGACATCTGCGCATCGAAGTGCAGATCGATAACGGCCGTGTGACCGATGCCTGGAGCTCGGGCACCAGTTTCCGGGGCATGGAACTCGTGTTGCAGGGGCGCGACCCACGGGATGCGTGGGCGTTCACCCAACGTATCTGCGGCGTCTGCACGACCGTACATGCCATCGCATCCGTGCGCGCAGTTGAGAATGCCCTGGGGATCGTTGTCCCCGACAACGCTCGGATCATGCGCAACCTGCTCGAAGGAATTCAATACCTGCAGGACCATGTCATCCACTTCTACCATCTGCATGCACTGGATTGGGTGGACGTGGTCAGCGCACTTTCGGCGGATCCGGCCGCCACCAGCAACCTGGCGAAGTCCATTTCGACATGGCCCAACTCAAGCGCGGCCTACTTCGCCGCGGTGCAGGGCAAGCTCCAGGTCTTTGTGAACAGCAGGCAACTCGGCATTTTCGCCAACGGCTATTGGGGCCATCCGGCTTACAAGCTACCGCCGGAGGGCAATCTGCTGGCGGTAGCCCACTACCTCGAAGCGTTGGACTGGCAGCGTGAAGTGATCAAGATGCACGCGATTTTGGGTGGCAAGAATCCCCATCCACAGACCTACCTGGTCGGCGGCATGGCAACACCGGTCGACCCGGCCAGCCCGGCTGCAATCAACCCGAGCCGGATCGCCCAGCTCAAGACCCTGGCAGCCCAGGGACTGGACTTCGTGTCAAGAGTCTACTACCCCGACCTCCAGTTGATCGCAGCGTTCTATCCGGAGTGGGCCAACATGGGCGGCAGCATCGGCAACTACTTGTCCGTTGGTGACTTCCCAACCGACAACAGCGGCAGTGCCTCAGCCCTTTACCTGCCGGGCGGTGTTGTGTGGGGGAACAACCTGAACACGCCGCCACAGGCGTTGGATCAGAACCAGATCAAGGAGTATGTAGCACATTCTTGGTACAGCTACCGCGCCGGCGATGGCGCCGGGTTGCACCCGGCTCAAGGGGAAACCACGCCCAACTACACCGGCCCACAGTCCGATTACGACTTCCTAAACACCGACGGCAAGTACTCCTGGCTGAAGGCGCCGCGCTACTCCGACGCACCGATGGAGGTCGGTCCGCTGGCTCGTGTGGCGATCGCCTACGCCGCCAGCCATCCGCGCATCAAGCAACTGGTGAACGAGCTGCTGGGAAAACTCGGTCTGCCCGAAGCTGCGCTCTTCTCAACGCTGGGCCGGGTCGCGGCCCGCGGCATCGAGACGCTGGCTGTTGCCGAACAGCTCAATGGTTGGATCGGTCAATTGGAAACCAACATGAACAATGGCAACCTGGCCATTCACAACAAGACCAAGTGGGAACCCGCCTCGTGGCCGGCCGACGCGGTCGGGTGGGGCACAACCGAGGCGCCGCGCGGCGCCCTGGGGCATTGGGTGCAGATCGAAAACGGCAAGATCGCGAACTATCAAGCGATCGTCGCAACGGTTTGGAATGGCTCGCCGCGTGACGCAGCAGGTCAACGCGGCCCCTGGGAACAATCATTGATCGGTACACCTGTGGCCGACCCCCTGCGGCCCGTCGAAATCCTGCGCACTATCCACTCGTTTGATCCGTGTATGGCGTGCGCGGTACACGTCGTCGACGCCGCAGGCAGCGAGGTTACTCGCATTCAAGTCGTGCCGTAGACTGAGCCACCATGCAACCACCGAATATCCTGATTCTTGGGCTCGGCAACACCCTCCTTCAAGATGATGGGCTTGGCGTCCGGGCGGTCGAACGCCTGATGGCCGAGTACGAGCTTCCCGCGGAGGTGGAGGTATTGGACGGCGGCGTGATGGGACTCGACCTCCTGTCACGCCTGGAAGGCATCACCGCGCTGCTCATCGTGGATGCTGTCAGGGCGGGCTTACCGCCCGGCACCCCGATCCGCCTCGCGGGCGACGCCATCCCCACCGCCCTGGGGCAAAAGATGTCCATGCACCAGGCCGGGCTCCAGGACTTGCTCGCCGTCAGCGCGTTCCGCGGGACACTGCCACAGCGCGTCGTACTCTACGGTCTGGAGCCGGAGATCCTCGGTTGGGGAAACGAGCTATCGCCCAACATCGCGCCGCAAATTGACAAGCTGGTTGATTCTGTAGTACAAGAACTGCGTGACTGGGGGGTCGCGATGCAACATGCATGAGCTTTCGATCACCGAGGGAATCCTATCTATCGCGTTGGGTGCGGCCGGTGGCCGGCGGATCAAAGCCGTCAACCTGGTGATCGGTGACCTGAGCAGCTTTGTGGATGACTCGGTGCAGTTCTACTTCGACATGTTGAGCCGCGGGACGCCCGCCGAATCCGCCGTGCTCAACTTTGAACGCCTGCCGGCCACCGCGACTTGCAGCGCTTGCGGGCACGTGTTCGGGGTCAAGGCGCCGCTGATACCTGAGTGCTCGCAATGCGGGAGCGTTCATCTGGCCATCTCCGGCGGGCGGGAACTGCGTGTGGAGAGCATTGAGGTCGAAGATGGAGATACCGGTCGTTAGGGACATCCTGGCCGCCAATGATCAGGTCGCGGCCGAGAACCGGTCGCTGCTGGCCGCGCGCGGCGTGACAGCGGTCAACATCATGGCGTCGCCCGGCGCGGGCAAGACCAGCGTGATCGCGGCCACAGCCGAGCGCCTGCCCGCTACGCTGCCGCCTGGGGTGATCGAAGGCGACCTGGCCTCATCCATCGACACCGACGCCCTCCTCGCCCGCGGCATCCCCGCGGTGCAGATCAACACGGGCGGGAACTGCCACCTGGACGCGCCGATGATCCGCTCGGCGCTGCCCCGGCTGCCGCTGGCTGAGATCGGCGTCTTGTTCATCGAGAACGTCGGCAACTTGGTCTGCCCGGCCGAGTTCGACCTGGGCGCTGCGCTCGCCGTGGTGGTCGCCAGCGTGCCGGAAGGCCACGACAAGCCGTACAAGTATCCGGGCATGTTCGCCGCGGCTGATGCTGTGCTGTTGAACAAGGCTGACCTGCTGGCGTACTTCGACTTCGACCTGGACTACTTCCGCCGCGGGCTGGCGATGGTCAACCCGGGCGCGCCGTTGTTCCTGGCCTCGTGTCGGACGGGTGATGGGATGGATGAGTGGGTGAGTTGGTTGGTGAGCAGGTGTCAGGTTGAAGCTGGAAGCTAGAAACTGGAAGCCTGAGGATGCTGTCGAACTGGACCCTCAAGCCGCATCGGAGAAACTCCGCTGCCTCCGTGTCGAAATCCACGGTGCGGTACAGGGAGTCGGCTTCCGGCCGTTTGTGTACCGGCTGGCCACGGAACTCGGCCTGCACGGCTGGGTGATCAACGACACCGAGGGCGTGTTCATCGAGGTTGAGGGCGGCGAGACCGCGCTTGCCAGCTTCCAGGATCGCCTCCCGACCGAAACGCCCCGCGCGCCGTCGTTCAAAGTCTCAGCAGCGCGTGGCTGACCCCGGCAGGATACGAACGATTTGAGATCCGCCACAGCGACAACACCGGCGCCAAAACAGCGCTCATCCTCCCGGATGTTGCCACCTGTCCCGATTGCCTGGCCGAGCTGACGGCCCCCGCTGACCGCCGCTATCGCTATCCGTTCACCAACTGCACCAACTGCGGCCCCCGCTTCAGCATCATCGAGGCGCTGCCCTATGACCGGCCAAACACCACCATGCGCGAGTTCACGATGTGCCCCGCATGCCAGGCCGAGTACGACAGCCCGCTGGATCGGCGGTTTCACGCGCAGCCGAACGCCTGCCCGGTTTGCGGGCCGCGGATCACGCTTTTCGGACGAAAGTCCAACGGTGAGCGCCCAAACAACGATATCCCAGCCTCGGCCCTCCTTCGGCCTTCACCTTTCGTCGCCGTCGCGCAGAACGGCGACGCCCTGCTCGCCGCGGCCGAGGCGATCCGCGCCGGCCTGATTGTCGCGGTGAAGGGCCTGGGCGGCTTTCATCTGATGGTGGACGCGCGCGAACAGCGCGGCGATCAAGCGGCTGCGGGAACGAAAGCATCGACATGAAAAACCATTCGCCATCATGGCGTCTAATCTCAGTCAAATTTCTTCGTTATGTGAAGTAAATCCAGAAGCCTCCGCCCTACTCACCTCAGCCGAGGCTCCGATTGTTTTGTTGAAGAAGAGAGCAGGAGGCAGAGGACAGGAGGATGAAGTCGCGCCCGGCAATCCCTATCTGGGCGTGATGCTGCCCTACGCGCCGTTGCACCATCTGCTGCTGGCTGAGCTGGGCTTCCCCGTCGTTGCCACCAGCGGCAACCTGACCGATGAGCCGATCTGCACGGATGAAGAGGATGCTTTCCAGCGGCTGGGCCACATCGCCGACGCCTTCCTGGTGCATGACCGCCCCATCGCTCGCCACGTCGATGACAGTGTGACCTGGATCGTGCAGGGCGCGCCGAGTCTGCTACGCCGGGCGCGCGGCTATGCGCCGCTGCCGGTGCTGCTGCGCGACGAAGCCCCGACGATCCTGGCGGTAGGCGCGCATCTGAAAAACACCGTCGCGCTGAGCGTCGGCCGGCAGGTCTTCATCAGCCAGCACATCGGCGACCTGGAAACACCGGAGGCGATGGCGGCGTTCGAGCGCGTCATTGCTGATTTCTTGCAGATGTATGAGGCTGCGCCGGCGGTGATCGCGCACGATCTGCACCCGGAGTATTTGTCGACGAAATGGGCAGTAACGGACGATAGACGATTGACCATTGACGATGCTGGATCGTCCGGCGTCCATCGTCCATCGTCCATCGTCCCGGTGCAGCACCACCATGCCCACCTGGCTGCCTGTCTGGCGGAGAACGGGACGGACGGGGCGGCGCTGGGCGTCACCTGGGACGGCACCGGCTATGGCAGTGACGGCACGATCTGGGGCGGCGAATTCCTGCTGGGCGATGCGTCCGCGTTCACCCGCATAGCCCACCTGCGCCCCTTCCGGCTCCTGGGCGGCGATGCGGCGGTTTATGCGCCGCGGCGCGTGGCCCTGGCGTTGTTGTGCGAGATGTACGGCGACGCCGCGCTGGAAATGGACGATCTCGCTCCGGTGCGCGCTTTCAGCGTATCCGAGCGCCACCTGTTGAGCCGGATGCTGGCACGCGGCGTCAATGCGCCGGTCACCACCAGCGCCGGCCGGCTCTTCGACGGCGTCGCTGCCCTGATCGGGCTGCACCAAGAGGTCAGCTTCGAAGGTCAGGCCGCGATGGCGCTGGAGTTCGGGGCGGATATGCGCGAGAATGGGGCGTATCCGCTTGTCTTGACGAACGATGCAAGACGCAGAACGAATGGTCAGGAGGCACCCTCGGTGCTGGACTGGCAGCCGATGATCGAAGCGATTCTGACCGACCTGCGCGCGGGCGTCGCACAGGGCATCATCGTGGCGCGTTTCCACGGCGCGCTGATCAACGCGATCGAGACAGTGGCACGCCAGGTGGGTCGAGCCCCGCGTGGCGCTGACCGGCGGCTGCTTCCAAAACCGGCTGCTGACCGAGCGCACAGCCGACCAACTCGAACGCGCCGGCTTCGAGGTGCTCCTGCACCGGCTCGTCCCGCCCAACGATGGCGGCATCAGCCTGGGACAAGTGGCGGTGGCGGCAGCGCGGCTGAACGGATAGGGGACAGGGGACAGGAGACAGGAGACGCCTGATCCCTGAACGGAGGAACCATGTGTTTAGGTGTACCGGGTAAGATACTAAGTCTTGAGCCGAATGCGATCGGCATGATGATGGGCAAGGTGAGCTTTGGCGGCGTGGCCAAGGAAGTATGCCTGGCCTATGTGCCGGAAGCGCAGGCCGGCGACTTTGTCATCGTCCATGCCGGGTTCGCGCTCAACACCCTGAATGAAGAAGAGGCGAACGAGGTGTTCGAGTTGCTGCGGCAGATGGGCGAGATAGACGGACTGACGATGGACGATTGACGATAGACCATGGACCCGCTCGTATGGTCCATGGTCTATCGTCAATGGTCAACGATCCATCGACAGGAGTGCTTTATGCGTTTCATAGATGAATACCGGAACGAAACCGACGCTCGCAAATTCCTGGCCGCGATCGAACAGGTCACGACGCGGCCCTGGACGATCATGGAGATCTGCGGCGGGCAGACGCACACGCTGATCAAGTCGGGGATCGACCGGATGCTGCCGGCTGCGATCACGCTGGTGCATGGTCCCGGCTGCCCGGTGTGTGTGACCCCGTTGGAGTTGATCGACAAGGCGATCGCCATTGCCCGCCGGCCGGAAGTGATCCTGACCTCCTTCGGCGACATGTTGCGCGTGCCGGGTTCGGGCATCGATCTGCTGGGGGTGCGGGCGCAAGGCGGCGATGTGCGGATGGTCTACTCGCCGCTGGATGCGGTCAAGCTGGCGCAGGCTCACCCTGACCGCCAGGTTGTTTTCTTCGCCGTCGGTTTCGAGACCACGGCGCCCGGCAACGCGATGGCCGTCTGGCAGGCGCAGCAGTTGGGACTAAAAAACTTCTCGATCCTCTGCTCGCACGTACTGGTACCGCCGGCCATGGAAGCGATCCTGGGCGCGCCCGGCAACCTGGTGCAGAGTTTCCTCGCTGCGGGCCACGTCTGCACGGTGATGGGCTACTGGGAATACGAGCCGATCGCGGCGCACTACCGCGTGCCGATCGTCGTCACCGGCTTCGAGCCGCTCGACCTGCTCCAGGGCATCTACATGACGATCCAGGCGCTGGAGGAAGGCCGCTGGGGCGTTGAGAATCAGTATACGCGCCTGGTGACGCGCGCCGGGAACCTGCCCGCCCAACGCCTCTTAAGCCAGGTCTTCGAGGTGTGCGACCGGGGCTGGCGCGGCATCGGCACGATCCCAGCCAGCGGCTACCGTCTCCGCCCGGAGTTCGCCGCGTTCGACGCCGAGCAGCGCTTTGGAGTCGAGAATGTCCACGCCGAGGAATCGCCGCTGTGCATCGCCGGACAAATCCTGCGCGGGGTGAAGAAGCCGCACGAATGCAGCGCGTTCGGGCTCCAATGTACCCCCGAACATCCCCTGGGCGCGCCGATGGTCTCGTCGGAAGGCGCGTGCGCGGCGTATTACAGCTATGGCAGGGCCGGATGAGCGACCAGCTTCCAAGCCCGCAGAGCGGGCCGTCCAGCTTCAATCTGCAATGTCCGATCCCGATCAGCGACTATCCGGTCATCACGTTGGCGCACGGCGGCGGCGGCCGGCTGACGCAGATGTTGATCGACCGGATGTTCGTGCCGGCCTTCGGCGCGCAGCCGGGCGGCGGGCACGACGGCGCGATGTTTTCACTCTCGGACTTTGCTGCCGCGGGCGAATGCCTGAGTCGGAGGTCGCCTCGCTTTCTCCACCGACTCCTTTGTCGTCAGCCCGCGCTTCTTCCCCGGCGGCGACATCGGTTCGCTGGCCGTGCATGGCACGGTCAACGACCTGGCGATGTGCGGAGCGCGGCCGTTGGCGCTTTCAGTCGGCTTCATCCTGGAAGAGGGCCTGTCGATGGACGAGCTCTGGCGGGTCGTCAGCTCGCTGGCTCGCGCTGCGCGCGAAGCTGGCGTGAGCGTGGTCACGGGCGACACAAAAGTCGTCGAGCGGGGCAAAGGGGACGGCATCTACATCAACACGTCAGGGATCGGCGTGATCCCGGCGGGCATCGCGATCTCGCCTCTCCGCGCCCAACCGGGCGATCTGGTGCTGATCAACGGCCCGATCGCTCAGCACGGTATCGCCATTATGTCGGTACGCGAGGGGCTGGCGTTCGAGACCACCATCGAGAGCGATTCCGCGTCACTGTACGAGCTAGTGTCCGGGGTCCTGGCCGCGGCTGGCGAGCAGATACACGTCCTGCGCGACCCCACGCGCGGCGGCCTTTCCAGCACGCTCAACGAGATCGCGGGACAGGCCCGGGTGGGAGTCCGGCTGACCGAAACCAGCATCCCGATCCACGAGCAAGTGCGCGGCGCGTGTGAAATCCTGGGGCTGGATCCGCTCTACGTGGCGAACGAGGGGAAGTGCCTGCTGATCGTGGCGCGCGAGGCCGGTGCCAAGGTGCTCGCCGCCCTGAAAGCACACCCGCGCGGCCAAGAGGCGGCGATTATCGGCGAGGTGGTGGCGGACCACCCTGGCCGAGTCGTGCTGCGCAGCCGGATCGGCGGCCAACGCATCGTGGACATGCTCAGCGGCGAACAGTTGCCGAGGATTTGCTGAGGTTTGCGTAGGGGCGAAGTGACCTCGCCCCTACGGCGTCTTGAATTATCCCCCAATCCATACTACCGTGTGACACGGCGCGTCGCCACCGGCGCCTTGCAGGTGCTCCACCACGACCGCCGGGCTGGCGATGTTGCCGGCGGGATCCAACACCGTCAAGGTATAATGGTTGGCAAACGGATGGATCATAAAATCGTAGTTGCCGTAATCGGCTTCCCCGTTCTTGCTCACCGCATCAGAGCGATTCCCCCACTCATCGATCATCACGATATGCACCCCCGCCACCGGCGCGCCCTGCCGGTTCAGCACCTGGCCGAAGATGTAGTTGCCGGGGCACGCAGCGTTGTTTTCCACCGGTCGCGCCAGCGCATAGCCGAAGTCCGCCGGGGAGGCTGCCACCGCGGGCAAGGTCGTGTCGCCCGGCACCGGCCCGGCGTTCGGATCCATGGCGGCGGACAGATCGATCGTGATCCCCAACGCCTCATCGCCTGGCTGTGGATCCAGGGCCAAGGCATCGCGAGCGACCTTCGCTAACGCGTCGCACGTCCCCAGATCCACCGGTGTCGGATGCCGTAAACTCCAGCCGATCGCATGGCGTCCATCCAAACCGAACCGGGCGGATTCTGCAGGGTTAATGGCGCCGGACGATCCAGGCAGCCCAAGTGGGCCAGGTAACTTCAACAGCGGTCGCACCACGGCTGGCTCAAACCGGCAATAGGCCGTCCATCGACCGTTCTCACCCAAGGTAGCGAAGACCGGGGCTGATGATGCTTTGCCCACAGAGTCTGCCAATGGTCCCGCTGCCCCCGCCGCGGCGAGCCACGACCGGCTGAAGTATTCGCCGCCCTCCCGGCACGTCGCCCCAGGCGGACATTCGTCACGCTGCTCCACATCCGCTGGCGGGGTGAACTGCCAGGCGGCAGGGTCATCACCCAAGCCGAGCGTCTGGCGCAATGCTGGGTCGGCGAGCACCCCTTCCATGAAATCATGCCAGATCGGCGCAGCGCCGGCGATGCCGCTCACCTTTTTCATCGGGTGGCCATCGGTATTGCCGGCCCAGACGCCTGTCACCAGGGGCCGCAGATAGCCGACCGTCCAGTTATCCCGAAAATCGTCCGTGGTGCCGGTCTTGGCCGCGGCGGGCCGGCTGAGCTTAAGTGGGCTGGCCGCGCCGAACATGGGCGTGCGCGCCACATTATCGCTGAGGATGTCGGTCACCTGAAACGCGGCAGCGGGCGAAACCACTTGTGCTGGCGCATCCCGCTGAGGCAGCGCGCGCTCGACCGACCGCCCCAGCGCGTCCGTGACTGCCAGGATCGGCTCGGGCGTGACGATTTTGCCATCGCTGGCCAATGCGGCGTAGGCCGATGTCAGCTCAAGCAGCGTCATCTCGCCACCCCCGAGGGTCAGGCTCAAACCGTACCACTCCTTGCCCCGATTCAAGCTCTGAATACCGAACGCTTCAGCGGCTTGAAGCATACGCTCGATCGTCACCGCATCCAGCAATTTCACAGCCGGGATGTTGTAACTGTTAGCCAACGCAGTACGGACTGTGACTGGGCCATGAAACTTCGCGTCGTAGTTCACCGGCTTGTAAGTCTGGCCGTTGCCCACTGTGTAGGTTACAGGCACATCCCACAAGATCGTGGCTGGGCTGATTAAATCGTCGCTCAAGGCCGTCGAATACAGCACTGGCTTAATGGCGCTACCGGGCTGACGCTGGCTGACCGCGACGTTCACTTGGCCGTTGATGGTCACATCGGCGAAGTCGGCGCTGCCCACCATCGCCAGGATTTCCCCGCTCTCCGGTCGCATCGCCACCAGCGCTGCGTTGTTGAGATCGTGTTTTGGTTTCAGTTCCTTGACCTTACGGGCCACCACACCCTGCGCAAGTTCCTGCATCTTCAGATCCAGCGTCGTGGTGACCGCCAACCCGCTTCTCACCGCGGCCCCCTCACCCAGTCGGCTATCCAGCACATCCCAAATATACTGGGCGAAATGGGGCGTCACATTCGCCAACTCTTGATCCGGCGCAGGATTCAGCGCCACAGGTTCGGCATGAATCGTATCCGCATCGGTCTGCGCGAGGAAGCCGTGACGCACCAACATGTCGAGCACGACGCGCTGGCGGGCTTTTGCGGCGTCGAAATTAGTGAACAGATCGAGGTTGGCAGGTTGTTGCGGGATGCCGGCCAGGAGCGTTGCCTCGGCCAGGGAGAGATCCGTCGCGGGCTTGCCGAAGTAGACCTGGGCCGCGGCTTCCGGCCCGTAGGCCAGGTGGCCGTAATTCAGCAGGTTGAGATACATCTCCAGGATCTCATCCTTGCTGAACAGCGTAGTCAGCTCCTGCGCCAGCCCCGCTTCCAGCATCTTGCGATCCATACTCTGCGCATAGCGCTCATCATCACCCATGAACAGGTTGCGGGCAAGCTGCATCGTGATGGTGCTGGCGCCGGAAACCACATCTCCCTCCTGGGCATTGCCCAGCGCCGCGCCCGCGATGCGCGCCGGATCAACGCCGGGATTGGTGTAGAACGTGGCATCCTCGGTCGCGATCGTCGCGTCGATCAGGTGCTTGGGGATACGACTCAGCGGAATCCACGTGCGCCGACCATCCGACCAGCGCTCGGCGAGCAAGACGCCGTGGCGGTCATAGAGGCGGGAGGTCTGGAAGACGCGCGGGAGCGGGCCCGGTTGATATTTCTGAAGGTAGGCTTCGACTGCGCCAAGGGTGTCAGGCGCCGGGCGTGGGCCAAGCTGGTTGGTGGCAGGCGGAAGGCAGCCAGCAAGCAAAACGGCGAGGAAAGCAAACGACAGGCAGAGGACAATTGATCGTATGAGCTTCGGCATGATGACTCCAGGCGGCGGCGGGTGGCCTTCGTTTCTGCCTCTTGGACGACCCATCCCAGAGTGAAGTTCCTCCAGCGATCAGATTCGGCAGACAGGTCGAGGGTTCTGGTTCGCTGTGCGGTAGCCAGAACCCTCGATTCCTTTCAAGTACCTCTACGTCTGTGCTGAAGCCATGTTCGCCGTGCTCCTACACTGCTGATGGGTTCACCCTTCTCAAGTCGTCCAGGCCTCAATACGGTGTTACAGCCGCCCCGACTACATTGGTGTATTGTTGCGCCTGAGCCGTGCCGCCTGGTCCCGTGACCGTGATACTGTAATTGGCCGAGCCGGCCTTCGGCGGGCAGTGCCCCATGTTGCCGCGCACCGGCGCGTAATCCCAGATCACCCCGCCATTGTAAAAGATGCTGACCCGGTTGATATCACCCTGGCTGTCCCAAACGACCTGCAAGCAGGCGCCGAGCGGGATTTGTCCCGAAGGATCCAAGGCGAACTTGGTGATCACCGGAGCGCTGGAGGGCGGGGCCGCGACATCGATCCGTAACTCGCGCGTCTCGACTGAGCCGTCCTGCTTGACAACACGCAGATAGTAGGTAGTTGTCTGGCCCGGACAGACCTGGCGATCCTCTTTCCCGCCTACACCGTGGCCTTCCCACGACTGACCCTGCTGGTAGAAGTAGACCTCGCGCACGTTCTGCACATCCCAGTGGATCGTGGTGCATTGCCCGAGCGTGAGGTAGTAAGTGTCCGCCCAGAAAGCGATGCCAGCCTGAGGCGGCACGGTTGGCTGCGGCACAGGAGTGGGTGGGCCGGGAACCGTAATGCCTACCCAGACACGATCACCGAATGCCTTTCCCTGCCAATCTTCCATGGTCCAGAAGGCCTGGTAGGTCCCTGGCTGCGTCGGAGCGGTAAGCGGAACCTTGAAATCATAGGTCGCGCCGGGGGCCACCGTGCCGTTAACGCGCACCGGTTGCCCTCCCATCTGCGCCAACGGCGAGT
Organism: uncultured Chloroflexia bacterium; assembly: GCA_963841825.1. Classification (GTDB taxonomy): domain Bacteria; phylum Chloroflexota; class Anaerolineae; order CG2-30-64-16; family CG2-30-64-16; genus CAWJEL01. Next base: position 24,105 of record CAWJEL010000035.1, on the reverse strand, counting down.
TGCCGCTGGAATAGGCGAAGGTGTAGGTCTGATCCCAAACGCAGGTGCCGCTGTTCCGCAGGCGCCAGCCCTTGGTGAACGGCTGGCCGGGCTGCATCACGGGCGGGGCCGTCATGCCCTTGTCGTCGTAGTTCAGGTCTGCGACGTACGACGCGCCGTCGGTGCAGGCCTCAGGTTCCGGCGTCGCAGTGGGCGCCGGCGTCGGCTGGACAGGATCGGGGGTCGGCAGCGGCAGGATCTCATCCGGATCGAGTTTGAGATACTTCTGTACGAGCTTCTCCACGACGCCCTGATCCTGGAGCTTGCCCAACGCGGTGTTGAGCTGATCCTGGAGTGCGCTGGCGCCCGCCGGCACGGCGATGGCGTACGTCTGGCGGAAATTACCCTGCTCCACGATCTTCACGCCGCCTTGCACCACGTAGTCTTGGGCGGGCTTGGCGTCGAGCGCCACCAGGTCGATGCGTCCCGCCTTCAGATCCCGCACGGCCTGGCTGATGTCGGTGTATAGCATCAGGTCTTCAGGTTTCATCTGGCCCGTATCGACCAGATTATCCCGCAGCCAGGTTTCGTAGACCGAGGCCTTCTGCACGCCGACGCGCTGATTGACGACATCTTCAGGAGATGTTATCTTGGTGATGCGCGAATTCTTTGGCGCCAGGACCGCGTCCTCGCCCACGTAATAGACATCGGAGAAATCGATGACCACCTCGCGGTCGGGAGTGACCGAAATCGCGGCGATGGCAACATCGACCTGGCCAAGCTGCAACGCGTTCCCCAGGCCATCGAAGGCCAGATCGCGGAACTGCACCTTCAGACCGAGTTGCTTACCGATCTCCTGCATCAGCGCGATGTCGAACCCGTCCATCTTGTAGTTTTTGTCGTAGTACTCGAAAGGCGGGTAATCTGCCGAAGTGCCGACGACGATTTTACCGGCCGCCTTGATCTTCTGCCAATCGCCCGCCGTAGGGGCAGGCGTGGCAGCCTGCTGGGGCTGAGAAGCCGGCGACGGGGGCCGGGGCCGCTGCTACTGCGGCAACCGCCACTGCGATCAGCGCAGCCACCGCGAGCATAATCAGGACGGTACGCTGGGACTTGGACATCGATTTCCTCCTATCAGGTGCGGAATGGCCGGACCGCAAACTTGCGCGGGCCGAGCCATCAGTTCGCCTGGGTGGGACCGCACGGATTCCACAACTAATATGCGATATTACTACAAATCGTCATCTTCGCAAAACCGACGCGGCAACGGGCAGTAACTCAGCAACGCAAGGGACAGTTCATGCTTGGTCTGGCGAATCGAAGCAGGTGATCTTCGACAGGCTCAGGTTGCCTGGGCGGAGCCACCCTACTGCCCCTGGTGGTACCGCTCCACGTTTTGCAGATGTTCTTCATAAGTGCGAGCAAATGTGTGCCGGCCCGTTCCGCCGGGCTCGGCGACAAAGAAGATGTAGTCATGCTGGGCCGGTTCCAGCACTGCCAGGATGCTCTTCAGGCTTGGGCTGGCGATGGGGCCGGGCGGCAGTCCTGGGTACAGGTAAGTGTTGTAGGGGCTGTCGGCGCTGGCGTACTCATCGAGGTTCATCGGCGTCTTCCACCAGCGTTGGGTGTCTGGCTGATAGCCCATCGCGTACTGTACCGTGGGGTCGGCCTGGAGCTTCATCTTGCGCGCCACCCGGTTGAGATACACGCCCGCAATCATGGGCCGCTCATCGTCGGCGATCGCCTCGCGCTCGATGATGCTCGCCAGCGTCAACACCTGGTGCAGGGTGAGATCAGTCGCACCTTTGGCCTCCGCTTCGCGCCAGAACGGCATCACCTGCTCGGTGAACTTGTCCAACTGCCGCCCGATCAGGTCCGCTGCGGTCGCGCCCTCGGCCGGCAGCCGGTAGGTGTCCGGGTAAAGGAAGCCCTCCAGGCTGGCCCCGGCCGGGCGCAGAGTGAGGAAGTCATACTTACTCGCGTCCAGGCCCGACAGATCGCCGGTCTCGGCTCGCCGGCGGTAATCAGCGCCGTCCAGCGGCGTCTGCTGGGTCAGATAGTCGGCGGTCTGCTCCAGGCGCCACCCTTCACCCACGCGCACGACGATCTCCGGCGCGACCGCGCGCTGCAACGCCTGGGCGATCTCCGGGATGGTCATGCTGGGGCTGAGTTGATAGGCGCCGGCCTGAAGGCTATTCGCCAGACCGTTGACGCGCACGTAGGCCTCGAACAATCGGGCATCAGTGATCAAGCCAACGTTCGCCAGGTTCTCGCTGATGGTGCGCGCCGGCTGGCCCGGTTGGATGACAAACTGCGTGGGGCTGGCGTCTGTGCTGGCCGGTTGATCGAGCCTGGCCCGGTTGGTCTCCAGGTAGGCGCTGAGCACCGAGTCACCCGTGCAGCCGGCCAAAACGAGGCTGAGGATGAGGATGAGGCCAAGGTTAAGGCCAAGGTTAAGGCTGAGCACCGAAGGCCTGATCCGGGCGATGTCTGGTTTCATGTTTCCTCTAATCCGTACAAGTCGGAATCAGATCCCTTACCACAAAGGCGCCAAGTATACAAGAAATCAGTATGCTTTGTGCTGAATGACTAACAAAACGCAGTGCGGTGCAAGTGTTTGCACAGATCTTTCGTATTTGATCCGCGGAAATCCGTGCTAATCCGCGGCCAAACGCGATTTGTCAGTCAACCAGATGCTTTGTGATTCTTCGAGTCTTGGGGGCTTCGTGGTGAACGCTTTCCTGTTGTCCAAGCATCCAACCCACAAGCACCCAACGCTGCTCAAACGCTGCTCTCACGGCGCGAGTTCCGCATCACCTGCGTACAGCGCAACCTTATGCGTCGCTCCACGTATCACAAATTTATAAGGAATCATGGCCGCGTTTTGCCCGCCTGTCAAGTCCGTAGCGATGCCGCAATCAACTCTCATCGCTATTTGACAACTGCCCGCCGGTCGGGTATAAAGGGGCTGCGCTCAATCCCTGAGCGCGAATCTTACGGAAGGAGGCGGGCGACATGATTAAGATGCTTTATGGCACGCGGCATGCGCGCTCGCTCCTGGCAGCTCCGGTTCTGCAGACCTGACGATCTGCTCATCCGCTCCCCCAGGCCACGAGCTTGCGCCGCGTGCGTACTGCTCGTGGCTTTTTCTTTCAACTTGAATTCAACCAGAATTTTCTCAGCCCTACCATGTGATGCCGCCCTCGACTCACCCGACCGGAGCAGCGAGCGCGACGTCCCCTGCCAACGGCGCTATTCCCACAAGGGAGGCGGACGTGACCGCAACAGGACTACCGACATCCTATGATCTCAAAGACGCCATCTCGACCAACCGGCTGAAGGGCCTCTGGCGCCTGGCGACCGGCTTCCGGCTGACCTATCTGGGTGCAACCGTGTCGCTGGCGATCGGCGCGCTGGCCAAGACAGCCACAGCCTTGCTGCTGCGCTACTTCGTGGACAACATCCTGGGGCAGACGCAGCAGCTCAGCATCCTGGCCGCGATCGCGCTCGGCTTCGTGGTGCTGGCGCTGGTAGAGGGCATCTTCACCTTCCTCAGCGGCAAGCTCGCCTCGCAGACCGCCGAGGGAATCGCGCGCCGGCTGCGCAACTATCTGTACGACCACATCCAGCGGCTGACCTTCAGCTACCACGATCACACGCAGACGGGTGAGCTGATCCAGCGCAGCACCTCGGATGTGGACGCGCTGCGCCGTTTTTTCGCCGACCAGGCGATCGGGATCGGCCGCATCTTCTTGCTCTTCACCATCAACTTCCTGGCGGTGATGCGGCTGAACGCCGCGCTGGCCTGGCTCTCCGTGATCGTCGTCCCGCTGGTGATCATCATCTCGTACTTTTTTTTCAAGCGGGTGTCGAAGGCATACGAGAAATACCAGGAGCAGGAGGCGACCCTCTCGACAGTGCTTCAGGAGAACCTCAGCGGCGTGCGGGTCGTCAAGGCGTTTGCTCGCCAGGCGTACGAACGGGATAAATTCGAGCGCGAGAATTGGGCGAAGTATCGTCGCGGCCGGCAACTGATGATCATGCACTCGCTTTACTGGCCCGCCTCGGACATCCTATGCGCCACGCAGATGATTTTCGGCTACACCGTCGCCGCGCTGATGGCGATCAACGGGACCATCACGGTAGGCACCTTCATGGCGTACATCGGCTTGCTCACCTGGATTATCTGGCCGATGCGCAACCTGGGCCGGCTGATCGTGCAGACCTCGACCGGGCTGGTATCGTACAAGCGCGTCGTGGATGTCATCAGCCAGGAGCGCGAGCCGCTGACCGAGGGGACGCACCGCCCGGCCGGCGATGTGCGGGGCGAGGTAGTGTTCGATGGGGTGAGCTTCGAATACGAATCGGGCGCGCCGGTGCTCTACGACATCGATCTGCGCGTCGAGCCGGGCCAGGCGATCGCGCTGCTGGGTTCGACCGGGTCGGGCAAGACCACGCTGGTCAACCTGCTGCCGCGTTTCTATGAGTACACGCAGGGCAGCCTGCTCCTGGATGGCGTTGAGTTGAAGGAATATCCGAGAGACTACCTGCGCGGCGAGATCGGCATCGTGGAGCAGGAACCATTCCTCTTCTCGCGCTCCATTCGGGAGAACATCACCTACGGCGTGGGCCGCGATGTGCCTGAGGCTGAGGTGGAAGCCGCGGCGCGCGCCGCGGCGATCCACGATGTCATCCTGACCTTCCCGGACGGCTACAACACGCTGGTCGGCGAAAAGGGCGTGACCCTCTCAGGCGGCCAGCGGCAGCGGGTGGCGATCGCCCGCACCCTGCTCAAGGACCCGCGCATCCTGATCCTGGACGACTCGACCTCGTCGGTAGACACCGAAACCGAGGCCGAAATCCGGACCGCGCTGGAGCGGCTGATGCAGGGCCGCACAACGTTCATCATCGCCCACCGCATCCAGAGCCTGATGAACGCCGATCTGATCCTGGTGCTCGACAAAGGCCGCGTCATCCAGCACGGCACACACGCCGAGCTGATGGCGCAGGAAGGCATGTACCGGCAGATCTATGACTTGCAGGCGCGCATCGAGGATGAACTGACGCAGGAACTGACAGGTTGAGGTTGAGGTTAAGGTTGAGGTTAAGGTTGAGGCGAAGCGCCGTACCTCAACCTTAGCCTCAGCCTTAACCTTAGCCTCGGCCTCAGCCTGGAGGACTTCCATGGCGGACAATTACGAAGAATTCGAAGAAGAAGAATTTACCACCCAGTTCAACGGTGGGACGCTGGCGCGCATCCTGGAGCAGGTGAAGCCGCACTGGCGCTGGGTCGCGGGCTTCATGGTCTCGATCGCGCTGGTTTCGGCGCTCGACTCGGTGTTCACCTACCAGACTAAACGGATCATCGACGAGGCCATCGTCCCACAGAACCCGGCCGCGCTGCGCGACATCATCCCGGTCTACGCCGTCTTGATCCTGGTGCAGGCGGTGGGCGTGCTGGGCTTTATCTACCTGGCCGGCGTGTTAGGTGAGCGCGTGCAGTACGACCTGCGCAAGCGGATGTTCAACCACCTGCAGGAGCTGTCGTTCAGTTACTTCAGCCGGACGCCGGTGGGCTGGATCATGTCGCGCGTCACCTCGGACTCAGAGCGCATCGCCCAGCTCGTCACCTGGGGCATGGTGGATGTGACGTGGGCCGTGTTCAACATCACCACCGCCATGATCTTCATGCTCTGGATCAACTGGCAGTTGGCGCTGATCGTGTTGGCGATCATCCCGATCCTGTTCTGGGTGGCGGTCCAGTTCAAGAAACGCATCCTGGTGCAGTTCCGCGTGGTGCGCAAGATCAACTCCAAGATCACCGGCGAGTACAACCAGAACATCACCGGCGTGCGGGTGGTGAAGGCGCTGGGCCGCGAGGAGGCCAACCTGGCCGACTTCTCCGGGCTGACGAACGAGATGTACGGCGCCTCCTATCGGGCTGCCTGGCTTTCGGCGCTGTTCCTGCCGGCGGTGCAGCTCATCAGCTCGTTTGCGGTGGGCGCGGTCGTGCTCTATGCCGGGCTGGATGCTACGGCCGGCGGGATGACGATCGGCTCGATCGCGGCGTTTTTCGGCTACATCACCTTCATGCTGTGGCCGATCCAGGATCTGGCGCGCGTCTATTCGGAGCTCCAAAACGCCATCGCCTCGGCCGAGCGCGTCTTCTCGCTGGTGGACGCCAAACCCGACATCGCCGATCAAGACGCGGCGTTCGATCCCGGCACCATCCGCGGTGACATCGAGTTCGACCACGTGGACTTTTACTACGAGGCCGACAAGCCGGTGCTGACCGACTTCAGCCTGAACGTCAAGCGTGGGGAGACGATCGCGCTGGTCGGGCCGACCGGCGGCGGCAAGTCCACGATCGTGAACCTGATCTGCCGGTTCTACGAGCCGAAGGCGGGCACAATCCGCATCGGCGGGCACGACTACTGCGAGTACACGCTGCACAGCATCCATTCCCGGATCGGCGTGGTGTTGCAGACGCCGCATCTCTTCTCCGGCCCGGTGCGGGAGAACATCCGCTACGGCCGCCTGGACGCCACCGACGCCGAGGTCGAGGCGGCCGCGCAGATCGCCGGTGCGCACGAGTTCATCGCCGCGCTGGATGGCGGCTACGGCGCCGAGGTCGGCGAGGGAGGCGGCCGGCTCTCGGTCGGTCAGAAACAGCTCATCAGTCTGGCGCGCGCGGTGCTGGCGAACCCCGAGGTGCTGGTGATGGACGAGGCGACCAGCTCGGTGGACACCGTCACCGAAGCGCTGATCCAGCGCGGGATGGAACGGGTGATGGCCGGGCGGACGAGCTTCGTCATCGCCCACCGGCTGAGCACTATCAAGCGCGCCAGCCGCATCCTGGTGGTCGAGAACGGCCGGATCGCCGAGCAGGGCACGCACGCTGAGCTGCTGCGGGCGCGCGGGCACTACTACAAGTTGTACACGCAACAGTTCCGGCAGGAGCGCGCGGCGGAGTACGGGACGCTGGAACTGATGGGAGTGGCGCCCGCGTAGAAATTCGTTCAAGAAGTTCTGACGGGCCGATCGAGTCAGCGTTGGCGATTCGATCGGCCCGGATGGTCGGTTGAGGCGTTGGCAAAGAGAGCGCCTTTTGCGCCGGCGGTTCGGATTTGATTACCACCGGAATCGGTCATATAATCACTTGAATTGTGTTGATTGGAAATCTCGGGTACCTGGTGAATGTACATGACCGGAGATGGTAATATGAGCCTATATGATATCCAAGTCAAAGTAGAGAAACTAAAGGACGGCGGCGATTATCATTATGTCGCCACTAGTCCCAATCTGCCGGGGCTGCTGGTCGTCGGCGATACGGCCGAGGAAGTGCTTCTTCTGGCTCCGGATGTTGCATCCGCCCTGATCACCTCCTTGAAAGCGTCCGGCGACCCCTTACCGGAGTCGTTGCACCCCATCTCACTCTCCAGTTTTGTCTCTCACATCGCTGTGCCCGCATGAAATACGCCGAACTGGCTCGTAAGCTCAAACGGTTGGGGTGCTATCCGACGCGGTTCGGCGCAGGATCGCACGAGATCTGGCGCAACCCTGAGACCCAGACCCAGACGCCGATCCCGTACCACCGCACCAAAGACATCGGGCCAGGCCTGATCGCCCGGATTCTACGAGAGCTCCGGGTGGCGAAGGAAGACTTCGAGAACGTGTGAACCTAACCGGTTGCACGCTGGGAATGGAGCTATTTGAACTATGTCTGAAAACACAACCCCTCAACTCACCGGCGCCGAGGAAATCGTCTGGGATCTGTCCGACCTGTACGGCGGCATGGACGACCCGCAGCTCAACGCCGACCTGGACGCGTGCGACGCCGAGGCGGACGCGCTGGGCGCGGCGTACCGCGGCCGCATCGCCGGCCTGACCGCGGCCGAGTTGGCCGCGCTGATCGCGCGCTACGAAGCGCTGGCGGAACGCGGGAGCAAGGTCGGCGCGTTCGCCTCGCTCAACTGGACGCAGGACACGCAGGACGCCGCCCGCGGCGCGCTGATGCAGCGCGTCACCGAGCGCGGCTCGCGGCTCAGCCAGAAGCTGGTGTTCGTGGATCTGGAGCTGGCCGCCGCGCCGGATGAAGCTGCGGCAGCCTGGCTGGCCGACCCCGCCGTGGCCCGCTGGCGGCACTGGCTGGAGGTCGTGCGGATGTACCGGCCCCACCTGCTCAGCGAGCCGGAGGAGAAGATCCTGACCGAGAAGGCCGTGACGGGCCGCAACGCCTGGGACCGCTTCTTCGACGAGACGTTGGGCGCGGCGCGCTTCGACCTTGACGGCGAGAAGCTGACGCGCGACCAGGTGCTCAACCGGCTCTACGCGCCCGACCGGGCGTTGCGCCAACGCGCCGCCGCGTCCGTCACCGCTGGGCTGCGGGATGCGCAGCGCACCCACACCTACATCTTCAACACCATCCTGGCCGATAAGGCGTCGGATGACCGGCTGCGCAACTATCCGACGTGGATCAGCGCGCGCAACCTGGCCAACGAGGTGGACGATCGCACTGTGGCGGCGCTGGTCGAGGCCGTGACCGCCCGTTACGACATCGTGGCGCGCTACTACCGGCTGAAACGCCGGCTGCTTGGGCTGGATGAGCTGTTCGAATATGACCGTTACGCGCCCCTCCCCGCGGCCGACCGGCAATACACGTGGGACGAAGCGCGCGCCACGGTGCTGACCGCCTACGCCCGCTTTGCCCCGCGCCTGGCTGAGATCGCCGGCTGGTTCTTCGAGCGGCGCTGGATCGATGCCGCGGTCAAGCCGGGCAAGATGGGCGGCGCATTCAGCGCGGGCACGGTGCCATCGGTGCATCCCTACGTATTGATGAACTACGAGGGACGGCCGCGCGACGTGATGACGCTGGCGCACGAGCTGGGCCACGGCGTGCATCAGAAGCTGTCGGGTGTCCAGGGCATGCTCCAGGCCCACACACCGCTCACCACCGCCGAGACCGCCTCGGTGTTCGGGGAGATGTTGGTCTTCCAGGATCTGATGGCGCGGGAGACCGACCCCGCGGTGCGCCTGGGCATGCTGACGGGCAAGATCGAGGACTCATTCGCCACCGCCTTCCGCCAGATCAGCATGAACCGTTTCGAGCACGCCATCCACACCGCCCGCCGCGACGAAGGCGAGTTGACGACTGAACGTTTCAGCGAGCTGTGGCTCGAGACGCAGCGGGCGATGTTCGGCGACAGCGTCACGCTGACCGACGACTATGGGCTGTGGTGGAGCTACATCCCGCACTTCATCGGCACGCCCGGTTATGTCTACGCCTACGCCTTCGGTGAGCTGCTCGTGCTGGCGCTCTACCGCGCGCTACCAGGCGGACGGCGCCGGGTTTGCCGACCGCTACATCGCCATGTTGAGCAAGGGCGGCGCGGACTGGCCGCACGCGATCGTCAAGCCGCTGGGCGTCGATCTGACAGACCCGGCGTTCTGGGCCAATGGCCTGGACATCCTGGAGAGCCTGGTTGCGGAGGCCGAGGCGCTGGCGGCTGCGACCGGCCATTGAGGCGATGAAGCAGAGGTTCAGATAATCTTCAGGAATCGAGGCTGTGCGCAGCCTCCTGTAGGCGCTCGCCAATCGGATTCCGGCATAAAAACCAAGAATCTCACCACAAAGACACCAAGACACCAAGATCACTAAGATCACTAAGAATTCTACCTTACATTTCTTGAGGAGAACGAAGCATCATGGGAGAACCGAACCTGACCGTCGACAACGACATGGTTGTCACCGTGGATTACATCCTCACCCTCGATAACGGCGACGTCGTCGAGGACACCCACGCAGGGATGCCGATGCGCTTCCTGGCCGGCCACGACGAGATCCTGCCCGCGCTGGAAGATGCGCTGTTCGGGCTGGCCGTGGATGACGAGACCGCCGTCACCCTGGCGCCGGACGATGCCTACGGCGACTACGATCCCGAAGCGTTCGAGGAAGCGCCCGTAGATGCGTTTCCCGCGAACGACGGCATCGAAGTCGGGATGCCGATCGGCGTGCAGGACGAGTCGGGCGAGATGTACCAGGCGTTCGTTTCCGAGGTACGCGACGATACCATCGTGTTGGACTTCAACCACCCGCTGGCCGGCGAAACGCTGCACTTTCAGGTCAAGGTCATCGACCTGCGGCCCGCGACCGCCGAGGAGCTGGACCACGGCCACATTCACGGCGAGGGGCACGGGCATCACGGGTAACTGACTACCCAGATCAAACAAAAGCGGCGCGGGATGCACATGAAATGCTGCGCACTCCCCGCCGCTTTTGCTTACTCACCTGCCGGGTGATCAGTCTTCTCCGGCCCGCCGTCTGGCTGACAGCGCCATATAGAGCACCGCGATCCCCGCGCCAAAGATCAGTAGCGGGAAGAGTATCTGGCCGAACAAGCCACTGCGGAATCCGCTGATGTTCAACAGCACCTCAAAGAAGATGGCGCCGAGCATAAAGATCAGCAGGCCGATGCCGGACATCCTGGCGCCGCTGCGCACCGTCTTCGGCTCGTCGCTCCAAAAGCCGGCGATCGCGATGCCCAGGCCGACCGCGGTGGGAAAGATCAGCAGCCAGGCATAGGCCCAACTTGCCCAATGCCCGGTCACATTCTGATAGAACAGAATCATCCCGACCATCGTGACGACGCTGCCGGGGACGGCGAGCGCCGCGCCGTTCTTCCCCAACGCGAACATCCCGACGAAGAAAAGCAAGCCCGGCACGATGATAAAGAACGGCCACAAAAAGCCCCAAATATCCAGGTGGAAAACCTGCACCAGCAGGAAGAAGACGCCCAGTCCAATCAGCCCCAGGCCGAGGATGGCAATTGCCAGGCCGCGTGTGCGATTATCTTCCATGACCGCGCTCCTTGTTCATAATCATTACGGTTGTGCCAACCAACTCTACGCACCTATCAGGGTTTGGTTTCAGGCAAGGCCGGCGCGCCGCACTTAGTGACTCGGTTCTACGCAGACGGACGTCCGCCGCCGCGCCTTTGAGGTGCGGTTTTCATCGCCAAAGCAGTTCCCACGCCTGCAACACGCTGCGCCTCGAAATCGCCCTGCGCGAAGGTTGATGCTATAATGGCGACTCGCGCATCGCGAACTGAAAATCGCAAAACATGGATCGCATCAGCCATTGCCATTTGCCATCGAAAGGAACTCCCATGCCCGACCCACGCATCGCTAACCTGGCCAAGTTATCGTGGACTACTCGGTCGGTATCAAGCCCGGCGACCAAATCTTCCTGACTGCCATGCCCCCGGCCACGCCGCTGATCCAGGAAATCTACAAGCTGATCATGCAGCGCGGCGCCCATCTGACGCCGGTCATCGATCTGCCCGGCATGAACCCGATCTTCTATCAGTATGCAAACGATGACCAGTTGAGCTATATCCCGCCGGTGATGAAGCACGTGATCGAGACCTTCGACGTGCGGCTCGCGATCGACAGCCAGAGCAACACGCGGGAGCTCGCCAACGCCGATCCGGCCAAACAGGCGCAACGCGCCACGGCCAGGCGCTCACTCATGCAGACCTTCCTGGATCGCAGTGCCAGCGGTGAGCTGCGCTGGAACGTGACGTTGTTCCCCACCGAAGCGTTTGCGCAGGACGCCGATATGTCGCTGGAAGAGTTCGAAGACTTCGTCTACGGCGCGTGCCTGTGTGACCGGCCCGATCCCGTTGCTGCCTGGCAGGAAGTGGCGCGCAAGCAGCAGATCCTGGTGGACTGGCTGGCTGGCAAGCAGGAGGTTCACCTGATGGGTCCCGATACAGACCTGACCGTCGGCATCGCAGGTCGCAGCTTCGTCAACTGCTGTGGCGACAAGAATATGCCCGACGGCGAGGTCTTCACCGGTCCGGAAGAGACCAAAGTTTAACGGCCACGTCTGCTTCAGCTTCCCCGCCATTTATCAGGGCCGCGAAGTGAGCGGCATCCGGCTGTGGTTCGAAGATGGCGTCGTGGTCAAAAGCTCGGCGGCGAAAAATGAGGAATTCCTCAACCAAATGTTGAACACGGATGAGGGCGCGCGGCGGCTCGGCGAATTCGCCTTCGGCACCAACTTCGGCATCCAACGCTTCATCAAGAGCATCCTGTTCGATGAAAAGATCGGCGGCACGGTGCATATGGCGCTGGGCGGCGGCTATCCCGAGACCGGCTCAACCAACCGCTCGGCCATCCACTGGGACATGATCTGCGACCTGCGCGACGGCGGCGAGGTCATGGTGGACGGTGAGCTGTTCGCCAAAGATGGAAAGTATGTGCTGTGGGGATAGCAAATAGCGAATGGCAAATGGCAGATAGCAAATCGCGTATGACAGGTTCCGTGGGCGTAACCGAGAATCCTCAATCGGCTGATAGCAGCCGATTCCGTCTCCTCCGTCACGGGCCGGCCAGCGGCGCGGAGAACATGGCGATCGACGAAGCGATCACGATGGCGATCGCCGAAGGGCTGGTCCCGCCGACACTGCGCTTCTACGCATGGGAGCCGCCGTGCGTGTCGATGGGCCGCAACCAGAAAGTCGCCGAGGTGGACAGCGCCCATTGCGCTGCGCGCGGCTACGGCGTCGTGCGGCGTCCCACCGGCGGGCGCGCCATCCTCCACACCGACGAGCTGACCTACAGCATCATCGCCTCGCCTGCTCACCCGCTGATGGCCGGGCTGGTGCTGGACAGCTATCTGCGGCTGAGCGCGGGCCTGGTGGCTGGGCTGGCAAGGCTGGGCATCGCGGCAGAGCCGGCCCCTGGGACAAACCGGCCAGGCCCGGATGTCTCGGCCGCGTGCTTCGAGGTGCCTTCGGCCTACGAGATCGTCGCGGGGACGCGCAAGGTGCTCGGCAGCGCCCAGGCCCGCCGCGCCCGTTCGGTGCTGCAGCACGGCTCGCTGCCGCTGACGGGCGACCTGACCCGCCTCGTAGATTGCCTGACATTTGCAGATGAAGCCGAGCGTGAAGCGTTGCGGCGCTCGTTGCACGGCCACGCGGCCACTGCTGAGGAGTTAGCCGACCGGCCGATCAGCTACGAGGAAGCGGTGACGGCAATGATCGCCGGGTTCGGCGAAGCACTGGCGCTCGATCTGGTGCCCGGCGAGCTGACCGACGCCGAGCACACTTGGGCTGCTGAGTTGGTGCGTGATCGCTACGGCAACGCGGAATGGACGGCGCGCACCTGACATCCACCGACTTCAGTTGACCGAGAAGCCGCTCTCGCATCCTGAGAAGCCGCTCTCGCATCCTGAACGCGTCGAAGGATGCGCTTGATGTAGATACCTATCATCCAACAAGCCCGGGCTGGCATGGCTGTGGAACTCTCAGACAAGTTCTTAAGAGGGAGCATGACGCTTCGACTACGGGAATATCGCGCCGCCGGCGGCATTGTCCTGGACGATACGGGCCGCGTGCTGCTGATCGAACGCTGGGTGCTGCGCAACGGGCAGCCAGCGTTCGAAATCCGCCTGCCCAAAGGCCATGTTGAGGAAGGAGAGACCGACGAACAGGCCGCGCTGCGCGAGACCTGCGAGGAGACCGGCTACTGCGGCCTCGCGGTGATCGCCGACCTGGGGGAATACCTCAACGAATTTATCCTGCCCGACGAGCGCGTGCTGCGCCACGAGCACTTCTATCTGATGCGCTTGACCGACAACACGCCGGGCGAGCCGCACTTCGATAGCGCCAACGTCGACGAAGCACGCTTCCTGCCGCGCTGGGCCGTCTCCCTGGCCGAGGCCGAAGCCCTGATCACCTTCGCGTCGGAACGCGAGTTCGTCGCACGGGCGAGAAAGCTGGAAGCTGGAAGCTAGAAGTTGGTAGGCGGCCGCTGTCCCAGCAGCCAACTTCTAGCAACCAGTTTCCAGTTTCCAGTTTCTAGCAGCCTGTCGGAGAGACCGTGGTCTCCGACAAGCATCGCCATGGCGATGGCTGGCAAAGGCGCCTGTGCAGCGGTTTGGCCGGTCAGCGGGGCGTACTTTGGGTGGTTGGCCAGCCCAAAGGCGCCGATTTAGGCGGTTTCATGGGTTAGATTGCCTGTTGACGGCCACTTTGTTGCGTTCTGGGCGCGGTTAGCCTAGGCTCAAGGTGTGGTAGCGTTTGATGTTGTAAGCCAGACACATCAAGCACCATTCATCACTGGCTGCGGCCAGGCCGCGTAACAAGAACTGTCGGAAGCCCAACACAGCTTTGACGATGCCGAAAACAGGTTCGACGGTGCATTTGCGCAAGCGATAGATGGCTTGGCCGGCCGCAGTGTGCAACTTGTAGGCCATCTTGACTTGCGCGCTGGCCTCAGCCGGTGGAGGTTCCGGTTCACCGGCAAAGCGTGCTTGCCAGCTCTGCTGGTGGGGTTCACGCCCCGTCGCAATGTAGGGCTCGATCTGGCGCTGCTCCAAGGCCGCGATGTTCTGCTCGCTCCAGAAACCGTTATCCAGGGCGGCGGCCGGCGGCGTACCGAGCTCTGGGGCCAGGGCGGCCAAGGTGGGTGCAACTTCAGCTTTGTCATTGGCATGGTTGGACAGCGAACAGGCGACAATCAACAGACTGGCTTGATCCACGGCGGCTTGGGCATTGTAGGCTTGTTCGAAGCCGGCGTTGTTAGCATTCTTCATGACACTTGCACCTTCGCTGCGCTTCGGCGCAGTGCAGGTGTACGCGATTCGGGATCGGTGAAGTTGTACTGGTCAGTGTCGTGTGGGCCGGCCACCGGCGGCGCCGGCGCACGTCCGCCGGGTTTACGTCCCGTGAGTTCAGTCTTTTCAGTCCGGCTGCGCAGTTTGGCGTCGTATGCGGCCTTTTCGGCCGTGTAGCGTTCCTGAGCGCGGGTCTCCAGGACCGTTTTGGCGGTCGCCAGGCGCGTCAGCCGCTCCTGCCGGATGGCGATCTCGTCGGCGATGACCATACCAGCCGGTACGGGGTGGTCGGCCTGCTCGGCCAGGTGAAACAATTCGTCGACTTCCGCCCGCAGTTGCACTTCCAGTGCGACTAAACGCTTGTAACTGACGGCTTTGCTCTTGGAGGCGTTCGCATGCACTTTGCTGCCATCCATGCTGATGTTGCCCAACTCAAAATAGCCAGCTGCCTGGGCCAGCAACAGCATCTGCACAAACAGCTCCTTGATCACGGGCAAAAAGGTCTTGCGAAAATTGGCCAGCGTATCGTGATCTGGATGCAGGCTACCGGCAATAAACCGGAAAGGCAACATCTCGTAGCTGGCCTTCTCGATGCGCCGCGAACTGAAGACGCCCGTGGCGTAGCCATAGAACAGCAGCGCCAACAAAATCTCGGGCGCATACGCCAGGCCGCCCCGCTCGGCATAGCCCGCATAAATGAGACTCAAGTCGAGTTGCGCCACCAAGTCGACGACAAAACGGGCCAGATGACTGGCTGGCAGGGCCTCGCGCAGGCTCACGGTCTGATCAAGCGTGGCTTCGTAGTCAATGGTTGTGAATCGTCTGCTCATGACTGTTAGTGTATCACAATCTGGCCTGGCGGAAAGTCGCTACTCTCCGACAGGCTGCTAGCAACCAGTTTCCAGCCTATGACTACTGTCGGCCTGCTCACCCTGGAGATCTACGTCCCCGGCATCACCTCGCTGAAAGAAAAACGAGGGGTGGTGAAGCCCCTCGTTGCCCGTTTGCGCCATGAGTTCAACGTCTCGGTGGCGGAGGTCGAAGCGCAGGATCAGCTCGGCCACGCCGTGCTTGCGGTCGCCGCCGTCTCACCCAGCCCGGACTACGTGCATGGCCTGCTCACCCGTGTGGCCGAGTGCGTCGGCGCATGGCGACTGGACGCCGAGCTTATCGACTACACCATCGAGCTGTTTTGATGCTCCGAGGATCGTTAACCGCAGATCACGCCGATGCACGCAGATAACGGCTCCCTAAGGCCCGAAACCATCTGAACTTCAGCTCCCGTTCGCATCAGCCCGCGCCATGTTCGCCTTGACAGTCGCCAGCTCCGCCGCCCGCCCCTTCAGGCCGAACGACAACCCAATCAACACGACCGAAACGAGCGCAATGATCAGATAGGCGGAGCTGTAACCCTCGACACCGCCGCCCGCCGATGCTGCCGCTGCACCGATCAACGCGCCGCTGACCAATTGCCCGACCCCGGTGAACACAGTCAGCACGCCTTGCGCTGAGCCGCGATCCTCAGCCGGAGCTTCGTTCAGCACGATGTAGCGCATCGGCGCGCCCAGCAGCGCTGATAACCCCAGACCGATCAGCGCCCCAGAGATGATAAAAAGCGGCAGGCTGGCTGCGGAACGGCTCAGCAACAGCATACCGACCGCCAACACCGTCGTGCCTACCGTGATCACGGCCTTCGATCCCACCTTATCCAAATAACGGCCCGCCAGCGGTGAACCGACCGCCATTGCCAGCACGACCGGCATCAACATGAAGCTGGAAGTCGAGTTCGACATCCCAAAAGCGGCGATGGCGAGCGCAGGGATAAAGACCAGGCCCGACTCCCCCAACCCGGCGCCTGCCGACATCACGTTGGCCAACCGCAGTTGGCCGTTGCCCAGCAAGTGCGGACGCACGATCGGATCGACCGCCCGATGCTCGATGAAGTAGAACGCGCCGAACAGGATCAACGCGAGCAAAAGGAATGGCCACGCCTGAACCGTCGTGATGCTCGTCCCGAACGCCTTGGTATCGATGCGGTTGAGGCCAAAGGCCAGCGAGGCCAGCGCCACGCCCAGCGTCAACATGCCGAGCCAGTCAAACCGCAGTCGTTCGGAACGGCGGGCGGTGGGCAGCACGCGCAGCGCCATCACGATCACCACCGCCGCGACGGGCAAGTTGATCAGGAACAACCAGCGCCAGCCGGCCATCAGCAGCACGCCGCCCAGAATGGGGCCAATGATAAACGCCAAACCGAACACCGCGCCGATCAGCCCCAGCGCGCGGCCGCGCTTCTCCGGCGGAAAGGTGTCGCCGATCACGGCCGACGCCACAGGGAAGATGCCACCCGCGCCCAGCCCCTGGATGGCCCGGCCGATGAGCACGAAGACGAAGGCCGGCGCTAATGCAACCATCAACGAACCGGCGGCGAAAATGGCCACATCCATGACGTAGATCGTGCGCCGGCCAAACGAATCCGACAGCTTAGCCATCAGCGGCGTGCTCACCAGGTTAAAGAGCACGTAGATCGAGAAAATCCACGCCGCCGCACGATCATCCACACCGAAATAGTCGCGGATGGTGGGCAGCGCTGGCGCGACAATCGCGATATCCAGCGCGCCCATGAGCACGCCGACGAACAGCACCAGCAATACCCGATTCCTTGCCTTGTCGTCCATGAAGCCCCCCGGAAAGTGTAAATTATGCAGACCCGTCAAACCAAAATGATCAACACCACGCCGCTCATCGCGACCAGCGTGCCCATGATCGCACGTGGCGAGATCCGTTCGCCAAAAAACCAATGTACCAGCGGCAGCGACAGCACCGGGCTCATCGCCATCAGGGTCGCGGCGATGCCCACGCGTGCCGTCTGCACGGCCACCAGCGACAGCCAGACGCCGATGAAGGGGCCGGCGAATGCGCCGCCGAACACGGCGGTGCTGGCGCGGCGGTCGGCGCGCAGCCTGCGAATGGTCGGCCCGGCTTCACCGCGCACCGCGGCCCAAGTCCACATGACGACCATTCCCACCGTCATGCGGATCATCACGGCGGACAGCGCCGGGAAGCCGTCGCCCAGCGCGGGTTTCGACAGCACCAGGCCCGCCGCCTGGCACAACCCGGCGCCCAAACCAAAAAGAATTCCCCGCGTAAAGCCCTCGCCGCGGGGTGCGCTGGGCGAGCTTGCCCGGCCGCGCTCCAGCACCACCCAGGCCACGCCGGCCAACGCCACCGCCATTGCAGCCAACTCCGGCAGCGTCAACTGCTCACCCAATAGGATCCAGGCCAACAGCGTGCCCCACAGCGGCGAAAGCGAGAGGAGCAAAATCCCGAGCCGCGGGCCGATCAGGATATACGCCTGAAACAACAGCGAATCGCCGATCACCAGCCCGACGATCGCTGAGACCGTAAGCCATAGATAGCGCGTTGCGCCGGCGTCGACGGGAAACGGTCGGCCGTAGAGCAGCCAGTGCGTCGCGCCGACCAATAGCACAGCCATTACCAGTCGGGCGCGGTTGATCACCAACGCTCCAACCCGCTGTCCCGCGATTGTGAAGAAGATCGACGAAATCGACCAGCACATCGCCGCGCCGAGCGCGGCCAATTCACCGAGGTATTTTATGTCCAAATTCCCACCCATCTGCGCCCGGGAGCGCCGTCGCTTGTGTCAAACGCGACAGCCGGACAGTATACCAGAGAAACAGTAAAACCCGTGAAGTTGGGAGGGGGTCAGATTTGACGAGGAACCCAGAGTATGGTAAAAATAGTCTTGTCCTGAGCGTGCTTCACAGTGCGTCGGGGCAATTGGGGACGTAGTGTAGTGGTTAACATGTCGGCCTGTCAAGCCGAAGATCGCGGGTTCGAGCCCCGTCGTCCCCGCACGGAGTAACTCTGCATATACAGGCTTGATCGCCTGATGCAGACGCCGTCTTGTGAGAGCCATCCCGAATGCCGCCAAGCAATTCGATGGGATGGCTCTCGCCGGTTGAAGCGCCAGGCATCCACGCCTTGTTTGCTAAGGTGCAATTCAGATGTCTGTTGCTATCTTACTTACTTTCGTGTAGGTTGTCAAATCACTGTTTCCGCGCTTTTCCTCTCCTTCCCCCCTTCCGAATTATTCGCACCGGCGATCCGGGCACGTGATTCCTTCTGAGACGTAAAGCCGTGACCCAGACTTCGGTGCGGCCAGATCAGCAGCCAATAGCTTGGGTGCCGATCGGCAGCTCAACAATCTGGAGTTCACCTGTGGCTGCGCCGGGCGAATCCTTCAACTCGGTCTGGATGCCGTGCTGCAGCGCCTCACTGGTAGCTTCTCTGGTGTCCAGTTTGGGCCATCTACTCATTGCGTCCATCTCATCTGCTTTTCGATACACGCTACCGGTCAGGTCCTTTTTTGGGGAGCTCGGTCGAAGAAATGTGCCATAATCTTTGTCCAACCACCCGACACTCAATTCCTATCCGTCAGTTCATCGGGCCAACCGAGACTGGGCCTGCACGGCTCCAGATCATCGGGAGAAAACTTCCAGTCAAGGAAAACGTAATCATCTATGGTGAACCGTACCCTGTCGAGTCGACTCACCAGGTTTTCCGTAAAATGAAGATGTGGGCCAACCCTTCGAATTCGGCGGCGAGGATTGGTGAAACCGGACGCCGCTGAAGACCGAGCGTGATTCCGCCGACAACGCCACCCCCTACACCGCGTTTGAGCCTTGATCCAGGAGTCCTCGATCTTACCCCGACTTGTTCGCGCCAGAAAAATGTCTTCGTCCCAAAGTAGAAGGTGTCATCATTCGCTGGCCAGAATCATCACGCCCACCGAGAATAATACTGCACTTCTCATGCACGACCCCCTGCAATTCGAGCGCAATGCGAAAATGCTCGGGATGTTTGTGTTTCGATTCAACGTAGCTCTTGAAACGCAACTCCAATTCCACGAATGAATGTGCCCCGCTTTCCAGCGAGCGAATTCAAGTTCGTCGAGCTTTTGCTCAATGCGATCAAACCGACCGTGAAGAAGATCTTCTAGTTCTTTCCCGAAACGTGCAAAGAACGCCGCCTGCTCGGCATCAGAGAGCTTGATGCCCAAGTACTGAAAACGGAGGGCCAAACCGTCAACACCGTCAAGAGCATGCCGAAGTCGCTCACGCCAATAGATGTCAACATGAGAGAAGCCATGTTCGTGTGCAAATGTCCCAAGCTTCTCGATCTCGCTCGGCGCGAAATCCACATTGCAGAAGAAAACAAACGCTTTGACATCGCGGTCGGCCTGCCGTGCAGCCCTAACATACATCCCGAAATTTGCCTTGGATTTCTTTCTTGTCTTGCGGCGAGTCGCTTACGTTATTCTTGAAGCCCACAGCCCCGAAGCATTTCTCGCCGAGACGTCTGCATTGGATCTCGCCCCTCCGTCAGGACCACCTTCGGGACGACGCGGCCGAATATCCGAATAGTTCCGGTCAAGAGCAAGTACGCCAAGACACATGCGCTCACGACTGGGTTGGTTACCATTTAGCGCTGACCTGAGTCGTTCGTCTGTTAGTTGCGGGATATCCAATATGATGTAAGCCCTCCTGCTGCCAAACGTCAAAGTCCGTGGCCGCTCAGGAGACGCAGCGACCGACCGGATTCTCTCACTCCACTACTCTGTCGCCCAATTCGTCATTGCAAGATCAGATCCTCAAGTTTGCATGATCGCGGCCGATCGATCATGCTCCTGGCCGACCGCACAATGAGCGAGCCTTGATTAGCGAACCTCACTCACCTGCCACCTCCGCCGCCTCTTCGCCAGGCTTGCGAAAAGACGGCCTGCGCCGCTTCGGGCTTCGGCTGCTCGCCTTGACCGCCAGGACCTCGACCAGGGTGAACTCCGAGCCGATCAGCGTCGCTCGCCGCGCTCTGCGGACCTCGCGGTCAGCCGCGCCAGACCCTTCTGAAAGGCATCGTCCGACAAGTCGCCAGGAGGCCGGGCCGCTGTTCGGCGATGGCGTGGGCCGCGCCCAGGCTGATCGGCTGGTAGAAGCTGTGCTCCTTGAGCTTGACGCCGAAACCCGCCTCGTGCAGGCAGTGCTGAACTTGTAGCTGGTCCACAGTGTGTCGCGCACGTAGACCCAGGCGTCCGGAAAGTAGGTGAAAACCGAGTGCGCGGGCACGTGGGCGGCATCAGGTCGACGAAGCGCCAATAACCGCCTGGCTCAGGAGCACCTGGACCTGGGGCGGAAGCCCGCGAACTCGGCCTGGCTCGCCAGTGCCAGCGGTGTGTCCAGGCACGCCAGCGATCCTGCAGGCAGCGCCAAGGTCTCGGGCAGGGACAGGGTGCGCAGGATGACATCCGGCGACTTGCGAGGGTCAACGACAAGCTCGGGCACGCGGCCGCGAGGGATGGCCACGACCGCACGCCCCTCATGCGCGCCCTGACGCCGCCCTTTCCGGACGATCGCTCAGGACCGGGCTGATGCGGGCGCTCGGATTGGCGGGCCAGGGCCAGGTCGGCAGGAACGGCAGCGCAACCGGCTGCTCGGGCAACGTCGTCAGCGGCGGCAGGCTGGGGATGGTCACGACCTCGGCCATGTCCGGCGGCCAGATCGGCACGAAGCTGCCCACCTCGCGCTCGGCCAGCAGCGGGATCTTGCGGAAGAGCGGCACGAAGGGCGCGGTCGGATAGATGAGCTGCAAGCGGCCCTGGGCCACGTCGACGCGCGCCTCGCGAGCATCAGCTGCGTCAGATCGCGCCGATCACCGACCTCGGCATCGTCCCACACTTCGGAGAGAGAGTCCAGGAGCTCGGCCGCCTGCTTCACCTGCTCCAGGTCTTCTTCGCCGGGCAACCCTTCCAGCTCGCGGCGCAGGCGCTCCAGCTCGCGGCGATAGATGTCCTCGTTCTCGGCGAAATCGCCCCGCACGAAACCCTCAAGGAGCCGCCGCCGCTCGGCCTTGAGCCGGTCGCGCTGGTTGGCCAGGGTGGCGACCTCGTCCCCTTCGCCGATCATCTGCGCCAACTCAGCCTGCCAGTCCGGCGGCAACTGCAAGAGCCGCAAGATGACGCCGATCTGCGTGTGCAGCGGCTCGATGCGGGTGCCCAGCCGGGCGTTGGGACAGTCGTCGTAGCCCCGGTCATAGGACATCTCGCGGTAGTAGCCGCCGGTGTCCGAGGCCTGCGCGCGCAGGTCGCGGCCGCACAGGTGGCAACGGGCGAGCTGGCTCAGCAGATAGGGCCGTGATACAGTGTTCAGGATCCCGCGAGCGGTGCTGATGGCGCTGGCGCACGCGCACGCTGGCGTCCCACATTTCCTCCGAGATGATCGCCTCATGCTGACCCTGGAACACCTCGCCGACGCCCGCGCGCGCTGTCCGGCCTTGTAGATCACCTTGCCGGCGTAGAACGGGTTGCGCAGCATATCGGTGACCGTGTCCTTGGAGAACCGCCGGCCGGCCCGCGTGCGCCAGCCGCGATCGTTGACCATGTCGGCGATCTCCGCGAAGGAGAAGCGGCCGGTCACGTAGCGCTCGAACATGAAGCGCACCGCCTCGGCCTCGGCGGGTGCGACCACCGGCGCCACCCGCGCCGAGTCGCCGAACGCGTCACCGTAAGGGGTGACGGAGACGTTGTAGAGTCCTTCGCGCGCCCCTCCCGCTTGGCCTTCTTAGTGTGCATGCGCAAGATGTCGATATAGTACTCGTTGATCGCCGCGATCGTGGTCAGCAAGAAGCGGCCGGTCGGGCTGGAAAGGTCAAACTCCGGCTCCTTGACCGAGGTGAAACCGACCTTGCAGCGGCCCAGCCATCGAAGATGGAGAAGGTATCGTAGACCGAGGAACGCGACAGCCGGGAGAGTTCGTGGACGATCACGACGTCGAACGCGCCCTGCTCAGCCCGCGGTGAGCGTATTCTGCAAGCCCGCCGGTCGAGGGTCTGGCCGGTGATGCCGGCGTCCACGAACTCGGTGACCACGATCACTGCGAGCCGTGGCGTACTCGCGGATTTCGTTCAGTTGGGCCGTGATCGAAAGGCCTTCCTCGGCCTGCATCTCGGTGGAGGCGCCGCGTCGCCGCGAAACGCTCGACCGCCAGTTTCTTGTCGCGGTAGCTTGTGGCCGGGTGACCTTTGCGGGCAGCAGAAGCCATAAATTACCTCCACACGGGTAAACAGGCCGATTATACCCCAGCCCCGCGCACCCCCGTAAATCGCCCGGAACAGGGTGACCCGAGATCCATCACAGGGGCAGGTGGCGCCTCGCCCTGCCCCGAACCTCACTCTTTGCTCGCGTTTCCGCCGCTTGCGCTTCTCCCACATCTCCTTGACCTTGCGCAACCACTCACGGCGGATCGCTACATCGGGTTTCAGACCGCTTTTTTGGCCCATCGGGCCGCCTAGGGTTAGATGGCCCGCCGGCGGGTGTTTTTGCGCTCTCTTGGGGTGTCAAATCAGTGCACTGAAGGCCTTGCGCCGCAGAATGAGGCAATGAAGGCTCCCTGCGCTACACTGCCGTAGCTGCGGCGGCAGGACACTGGCTGCTGCGCAAATCCTCTGGATTCCATTCCTTGCGCATTCCTGCACGTGTAGGGTATCATCCCGCAGTTTGCCCCGCAAGGGGTCAGAATCCATCTCCAGGGGTCCAAGAATTGACTGCGCAGCCTACAACGCAGGCCGCCCCGCGGACGCGGCCGCTCACGCCGACCTCCTATACGGGCTTCGGCATCGCCCTGAAGGATTGGCTCCTCCGCGTCGACCGCAGCCAGAAGGAGCTGGCTCATTTCCTTCAGGTCAATCCCAGCACCGTAACCAACTGGGTGCAGGGTCAAAAACGTCCAGATGTCCAGTCGGCTGGTCAAGCTGCTGGCGCACTTCAAAGGCTGGTTCCGTGTCGGGTGGGATCCGCTGGAAGCGCTGGATGCCATCGCGTGCCTGGGATATGAATGGTTCACGATTCAAGAAGTGTGCGCTCGGCACTTCCAGAAGGGGGGGATACTGAAGCCATCCAGACCTGGTGGGAGCGTCCGCGGCCGGCCCAGCGACGCTGCTTTCTGCCGCCTGGGCCGGTGACCCGCATGCGGCGCGCCGTCGAGCGTGACCTGATAGCCAGCCTTGCAACCTTCCGCGGCTATCACCAGGCGCGCTGGCGCTCGGTCATCCTCTACGGCATGGCCGGGATCGGCAAGACCGTCCTCGCACCGGGCGTTGGCGGACGACGACCCAGGTCAAACACGCCTTCCACGATGGCATCGCCTGGGTAGACGGCCGGGATCCGGAGGAAGAGGTGATGCGGCTGTGCCTGGGCTTCAGCCTGGAACGCGAGCCAGGAGAACGCTGGGCGGAATGCTGGCGACGTTGGGCCGGTGCCGGTGAGCGCCGTCTGTTGCTCATCGTTGATGATGCGATCACGTCCGAGGGACTGCCGCCGTTCATCGCCGGGCTGGGACCGCAGGTGGTGGTACTGATCACGACGCAACAAGGCACGGAAATCAGGGCTGAAGTTGAGCGGTGGCTGCCAGCAGACGCGGTTATGGAGGTGGGCG
>CAWJEL010000034.1:0-193827 GCA_963841825.1 uncultured Chloroflexia bacterium | reverse complement strand
AAACCGGTCGCCCGCATCCTGCACTACTACAAAGGCGTGGCCGCGATGCGCGCAGGCAACCGTGACACGGCCCGCGCGGCCTGGCTGCATGCCCAAAGCACTGGGTTTACCAGCCCCGGCCTCACCGAGAACCTGACCGCCCTCTTGCGCGGGGAGGCGGTCGAGCTGGCCCAGGAAGGCCGTTGGCAGGACCTGGTCAATTTGATCAGTCGACTGCCGGCCTCCGATGCTGGCGCCGATCGCATCGTGGCCGAGACCGGCAGCCTGGCCTACTATCACCTGGGCTATGAAGCGGCGCAGGCGGGCAAGTGGTCCATCGCGGTCCAGCACTGGCGCAAGGCCAATGAACTGGACGCCAACCGCTACCTGTCTCAGAACCTGGCGCTGGCCGAGGAAGCGCTGGAGAACTGGCTCAATGCCGCCGAAGCCTGGCGCGAGATGGTGCGCCGGCGGCCGCGCAAGGCAGATCACCCCGACTACCTGACCGATGCTCAGGTGGCTGCGCTGTGGAATCATGCGGCCGACTGCTACGAGCACACCGAACTGGAGGGCGAGGTCGAGACCTGTCTGCGCAACGCGCTCAAATACGCGCCGGACGATACAGTGCTGCGGTTGCGCCTGGCTGATACCCTGTTGGATCAGCAGCGAGGCGACGCAGCCGAGACGCAACTTCTGGAGATCACGACGCTGGACCCCCAGCACGTCGAGGCGTTGGTGCGTCTGGGCCGGCTCTACGAGGAATGGTGGGATCGCGAGCCGATGCCGATCTGGCGCCAAGTGCTGGCCATCAACCCAACGCATCCTGAGGCCCGCGAGGCGTTGGCCGAACGATTACGTCAAGATGGTCAACGATCAGTCGCCCTTTGCCGCCTACCGTTTCTCGATTGCAGTATCCCGGCAAGAGCCACATCGAAGTCCTGGAGATCGGCCTACAGCGAGTTGCCCGGCCATCCGATGCTACTGGTGGCGCTGGGCATCGCCCAGGCGCGCGCGCACCAGCTCAAACAGGCCCGTGAATCGCTGATGCAAGCCTACCAGGCCGCGCCTCAGGACACACGGATTGTCAGCTCCGTCCTCCACGAGCTGCTGCACGCGGAGGCCGGCGATGCGATTGAAGGTCTCGTGCCTGCTGTCCGCCAGCTTCCACGCTTGCTGCCGGCCTTCTGGTTCGATCAGGCGACCATGGCGCTGGACTGCGAGTTCGGCGAGGAGTGGGCGGACTTCTTCATCGAGGAAGCTTTGAAGCTGGGCGACCAGCCATGGGTCGACGACACCCGCGCGGGGCTGTTGCTGGAAGCCTACGAAATCGCTCATGAAGGCGAGACCACCGACTTGCTTGCCTTGCTGGAGAAACGCATCCGCGAGGAGGTCCCGGCCAGCGGCGCCGTGCAGTATCTCGAAGCCTATCGGTCTACATATCGAAAAGAATGATGTGCGCGGCGCGACGCGGCTCATCCACGAAGCGCTCCGCGCCGCGCGGAGGGCCAACGACACGGGTGTCCTGCGCCGG
Source organism: uncultured Chloroflexia bacterium (assembly GCA_963841825.1). Classification (GTDB taxonomy): domain Bacteria; phylum Chloroflexota; class Anaerolineae; order CG2-30-64-16; family CG2-30-64-16; genus CAWJEL01. The sequence goes on along the minus strand of CAWJEL010000034.1, from coordinate 192,317 downwards.
GCTGAGGCGATCGAACTGGTGCTCAAGGGCGGGCCGCTTCGGATTCGATATCCAACGTATCCTCCGCGATCTCTTTCCTGCTGGTATGTGAGTACTGAAACGTGTGAGTGAGGAGCAGCATGGCGGCCAAGACCGTTTCTAAGCCACCCCAGGATCCCTATGCCGTGCTCGGTGTAGACCGCACGAGTGACGAGGCGGCGATCAAACGCGCCTATTTCCGCCTGGTGCGCGAGTACCCGCCTGAACGAGAGCCGGAGAAGTTTCAGGAACTCCGCGTGGCATATGACCAGGTGCGCACCACCGAGGCCCGTTCGCAGACAGATCTCTTTCTGTTGCAGCCTCCGCCATCCCTGCCTCGTCGGCGCAAGCTCTCGTATGACCTTGACGTACACCCGGATGACATGATCGCGTTAGCCCTTGAATTAGGATTGGCGGGACTGTCCCTCCAAGAGGATTTTCATGAGCCTCAACTTCCCAAGCAGTAACACCGCTTCGCCGGCTTCCCAGCCGCCTCGCGCAAGGGTATTGGGTACGACTGACCGACCAGATGGATCGTCTGCAGGCCAGCCTGGACGATGTACTGGCAGAAACCCAGGCCAGTGGCAGCCAGGTCGAGGCGTTGTTGCGCCACTTGACCGATCCGGCTGTCGGCCAGACGTTCGATGAGCATCTGGCGGGCTTGCTCGCCGGCCAGGAGGCGGGACAGGAGCAATGGCAGACCCTCGCGAGCGGCCTGAACGACCTGGCCCAGACGGTGGCGAAGCTCAATCGCACGCAGTTCAAGTCCAACACCCTGGCCGAGATGAAGGACCAGCAGGTGGCGACCGCGCTGGGCACGCTGCAAGATGTCGCCGACCCGGCGGGAACAGATGCAAGAGGAGCGTACTGCGGTACGAACAGGAACGCCTGGCCTCCCTGCGCGTCGAAGCGCGCGGCGAGTTTGCCGCCGATCTGCTGCCGGCCCTGGACGGTCTGGAGATGGCGCTGCAAAGTGGTCGCGACCTGCTCGAACGCCGTCGCCAGCAGCAGGTCGAAGCGGCGCGCAATGCCCAGGCGCAGAGCGCGATCGCCGAACCGCCGCCCGTGCGGGCCAGCTTGTGGCAGCGGTTGGCGTGGGCGCTGTGGGGGCGTGGGCTGCCGCCGGGAGTCGCTCCCGTCCAGCGCGCCGCCCACGACTCCGCCTAACGGGACGAGATGGCCGACACGGTAGACAGCCTGGCTGCAAGGGCTGGAGACTTGTCCGCACGCGGTTCCTGGGGCTGCTGGCAACGGCCGACATCTATCCCATCCAGGCTGAAGGACAACCCTTTGACCCGCGCCTGCACCTGGCGATGGAGACCGAGTCGCGCCGCGGCCTCCAGACGGAACGGTGGTCGCAGTGCTGCGCAAGGGCTACCGCCAGCGCGGTCGAGTGCTCCGGTACGCCGAAGTGGCCGTCAATTACGCGGCCGACCCTGAAGCAGACTTCTCCACGGGTGGCGCACCTGGCGACATGGGGCCTGCGCCGCGAGAAGATCATCTGGCAGCGGGCAACAACACATCACTGAAGGCAGCGAGATATGAACCAATCAGACAAGATCATCGGTATCGACCTGGGCACCACCAACTCGGTGCTGGCGGTCATCCAAGATGGCGCGCCGGTGCTGCTGCCGGTCAACGGCGATCGCCTCCTACCGTCGGTCGTCGGCATCGCGCCGAACGGTGACGTGCTGGTGGGCACTTCGGCGCGCAACCAGTGGGTCGTTGCGCCCGACCGTACCGTCCGCTCGATCAAGCGCAAGATGGGCAAGGCTGAGACGGTGGGCATGGCCGGCAAGTCGTACACGCCTCAGGAGATTTCAGCTTTCATCCTGACGAGCATGCAGGAAGCGGCCCAGGACGCGCTGGGCGAAGGCATCCGGCGTGCGGTCATCACCGTGCCAGCCTACTTCAACGAGACGCAGCGCCAGGCGACACTGGAGGCCGGCGAGATCGCCGGGCTGATCGTCGAGCGCATCATCAACGAGCCGACCGCCTCGGCCCTGGCCTACGGCTATGGCTTGGCGAACGATCAGCACTTGAGGGTGCTGGTCTACGACCTGGGCGGCGGCACCTTCGATGTCTCGATCATCGAGCTGCACTCCGGCGTCGTGGACGTGCTGGCGACCACCGGCGACAACTTACTGGGCGGCGATGACTTCGACGAGCGGCTGGCGGCCATGATCGCCGATGAGTTCGACGAAGAGCACCACATCGACCTGCGCGAGCATCACCAGGCGTGGGCGCGCCTGCTGCGCGCAGCCGAGGAGGCCAAGATCGAGCTCTCATCGGCGCCCTATGCCGAGATCAAGCTGGAGTACATCGCCAAAGACCGGAAGGGAAATCCGCTGCACATCGAGCGGGAAGTGGCGCGTTCCGAGTTCGTGGAGCTGATCGCCGATCTGCTGGGGCGCACGATGGAGCTGGTGCGCAAGGCGTTGGTGGACGCCAAGCTGCGACCGGATGAGATCGAGCGCGTGCTGCTGGTCGGCGGATCCACGCGCATCCCTGCCGTCTGGGACCTGATCACCGTCCAGATGGGCCAGGAGCCGCACATCGAGATCGATCCGGACGCGGCGGTCGCGCTGGGCGCAGCCGTGCAGGCCGGCATCATCGCGGGCGAGGAGATCGACGCGATCCTGGTGGACGTGACGCCATATTCGCTGGGCATCGAGACAGCTCAGATCGGCTACGGCGGCCGGATGCACGCCGACCTCTTCACTCCCCTGGTGCGGCGCAACACCACCGTCCCGGTGCAGAAGAGCCAGGTGTTCACGACGATCTTCCCGGGCCAGGAGCAGATTCACATCAAAGTCTACCAGGGCGAAAACCCGGTGGCCTCGCAGAACGTCCTCCTGGGCGATTTCATGGTCGAGGAACTCAAGCCCAATCGGCCTGACGGTTTGAGCGATGTGACGGTCAACTTTCAACTCGACATCAACGGCATCCTGGATGTCACCGTAGTGGAGCGCAAGAGCGGGAAACGCGTTCAGCGAGCGGCTCAAGGCCAGCCGTCAGCGGCTCAGTCCCGACGATATCGCGCAAAGCCAGGCGAAGTTGGCCGCCGCCTACACCGAGATGGAAGCCGCCGCCGCCGAGGCCGCCCTGGATCCCGGCGTGGCCGCGCTGCTCGATCGGGCGCAGAAGAGCGCTGGACGAGTCCGATCTCGATGCCGAGCTCGCGGATGACATCGCCGGCGTCGTCGCCGACATCCGTCACGCCGTGGCCGAGGGCGACGATGCGCAGGTGGAGCAGTACTGCGATGAGTCTGATTGACCTGCTGATGGAAGTCGAGGAATAGAATCGGGCAGCAGGGGCATCGATTCCCTACACTTACAGGCGGTCGACTCTACGCCGCCGGCCCTCATCGCAACGCGCAAGCGCCGCTCAACTTCGAGTTGAGCGGCGCTTGCTGTCTCCAGGGTTCATCACGCGTTCATCACTTGGCGCTGCGCGCCTCCGCTTCCCGCAAAATCGCCGCGATCTTCTCAGCCGCGCCGTCCGGCAGCGGTGGCGGCGTGTGCCGCGCCAGGATCTTCTTCAACTTGGCCTGGATGCGATCGGTGGTCGTTTTGCTTCCCGCCGCCTCCCACACGTCCCACGGCTGGCGGTCCAGCAGCGTCGGGTTCCAGATCTCGGCGCGACAGCGCTTGGCCGTGACCTCCTGCGACATAAACTCGCCGCCCGGCCCGACCTGGTCGATCAGGTCCAGCATCAGCGCGTCGTCGCTGACTTCGATCCCGCGCATGATGCGCCGGGTCATGGCGATGATCTCGTCGTTCATCACCAACATCTCCAACGAGCCGATCTGCGCGCAATCCAGGAAGCCGACGTCGTGTACCAGCGTCGCGCCGCTCAGGCCGGAAAACACGGTCTGCACGGTGCTCTCGATGGCGGCTTGCAGGTCGAGCGTCTTCGCTTCCGACGCGCCCGAGGTGCCCATGAACGCCAGCCCCAGGTAGCGGCTGATGTCCGCGCTGGCCGCGCTGAAGAGGCTCATCTCCGGGCTGCCGTACGGGGCCGGCCCGTCTTCAGATCCATCGCCTCAGGCACGCCGCCGATGCAGACGGCCGCGCCGCGCTTCTTGAGCTGCATGATCGCCAGCCCGCTCAGCGCGCCGGCCAGGTAGATCACCAGGCCGCCCGCGCCGGTGATGGGCGCGGTGGTGCCCGCGCACCCGCCGCCGATGTAGATCACCGGGATGTCGTGCTCGACCGCCCACAGCACGTTGGCGAGGTCTTCCTCGGTATGCACCAGGGGCGACTGGTACGTCGCGAAGAACCCGAAGAACGGCCGCTCGCGCAGCGCGTCCTCGCTCCCCGCCACCGCCAGCGCGATCCGGTAAATGTCCTGCACGTTGTCGGGCGCATAGCCCCAGGCCAGCACAGGCTTCCCGGTGTTGGCGACCATCTCGGCGAACTCGTAGACCGGCGCGAGATGCGCGGGCACATCGTCGATCAGCCCCAGCGACATGACGTAGTCGATGTTGTCCAGCGCGTCGCTCACTTTGGCCGTCAGGCCCGGATCACCGCGGCGGGTCATGCGTCGCTCGCCCGTCTCCGGGTCCATGAAGTAGGTGCAGGTGGGGCCGGGGCCGTAGTGGACCTTGTCGGGCACGACCTGGATCCGGTGCTGCCCGTCGCGGCCCCAGAGGGTGAACGAGCGGGGGGTCGCCGCGATCGCATCCTGGAGGATGTGCGGCGGAATCCGCATACGGCGCTGCCGGCGCGAGCGCCATCCACCCGCGCGCCGGCGCGGACGAGCAGGTCGCGCGCCTCGGCGTTATGCACGTTCACGCCGGTGCGGTTCAGGCATTCCAGCGTGGCCTGGTAGACCCGCTCGATCTGGCGGTCGGAAAGGACCCGGAATTGTGGGGTTTGCAAAGCAGAGTAGTTCGCGTCCATGGAGCCAATTAGCCTTTGAAGTTGTTTGCCCATCCATAGCGTTCACCACAAAGACACCAAGACTCGAAGAACCACAAAGGAATCAGAATTCTTTGTGTGCTTGGTGACTTCGTGCCTTCGTGGTGACGTTCCACCTTCGACCTAAACTTCTCTCACATCGATGATCGCTTCGCCCTCGACCTGTTGGAGCACGGCGATCATCTCCTCTTTCGTCACACCCTCGATTTTAATCACCGCGTCCCACCTGGCCGGATCCTTCGGATAGACGCTGCCGCCCAGCGCATTGATGCCCCAACCCTTGGCGGCCACCGCGTCGACGAGCCGGGCCAGGCCGCCCCTGAGATCGGTCGGCATACGGACGGTGGCGCGCACGCCGGGAGAACGCAAGTCCATCATGGACGCCAATTGCGCCAGCAGGTCGGTCTCGGTGATGATGCCGATGACCACGCCATCCGCCACCACCGGCAGGCAGCCGATCTTTTTCTCGACCATGATGCGCGCGGCTTCCTCGATGGTGAGGTCCGGGCCGACGGTGACGACATCGCCGGCCTTGATCATGACATCCTTCACGGTCAGCCGCGAGAGATAGCTGGCGATCTCCCAGACATTCAGGCTGCCCATCTTGCCGGGATCAACCATCAACGTCTGGCGGGTCACCAAACCCACCAGGCGCTTGCCATCTCCGACGACGGGTAACCGGCGCACGTTGGCCTGCACCATGTACCGCTGGGCCTCGACCGCCGGCATACTCGGATCGGTCAGCAGGGGGTGCCGGGTCATGTAGTCTCTAACGAACATCGGGGGCCTCCTTGAGCGTGATGACCGAACGCATCTGGGCGAGTTCCTCCATCGGCAGGTGGCAGAGGATGCGCTTGCCGGTTCCCGAATCCAGCCACCGCGGCTGCTCGGTCTTACAGATGTCGCCGATAAAATGCGGGCAGCGGGTGTGAAACCGGCAGCCGCTTGGCGGGTTCAGCGCGCTTGGCACCGCGCCGCTGAGACGGATGTGCGACTGTTCGATCCGAGGGTCGGGGATCGGCACCGCGGAGAGCAGCGCCTCGGTGTACGGGTGATAGGGCGGCGCATAGATCGCCTCGGCCGGGCCGACTTCGACGACCTGGCCCAGGTACATCACGGCGATCATGTCGCACAGATAGCGCACCACGCTCAGGTCGTGGGCGATGAAGACGAAGGTGGTGTTGATTTCCTTCTGGATCTCCAGCAGCAGGTTGAGCACGGCCGCCTGCACCGACACATCCAGCGCGGACACCGGCTCGTCGCACAACACCAGCTCCGGGCGGCCGGCAATGGCGCGGGCGATGCCGACGCGCTGCTTCTCGCCGCCGCTGAGCTGCCGGGGCAATCGGTCGTAGTAGCGCTCGCCCAGCTTCATCATGTCCAGCAGCCGGATCACCTCGTCGCGCACCTGATCGCCCGGCACCACCTGGAACCGCTGCAACGTGCGCCCGATCTGGTAGCCCACACTGAAGGAGGGGTTGAGGGTCGAGTCCGGGTTCTGGAACACCATCTGCATGTTCTTGATCGTGTCCAGGCTGCGTTTTGAGACCGGCGCATTGATGTCCACACCGATGAACTCCATTTTGCCGGTGGTCAACGGCTCCAGGCCGATGATCGTTTTGACGAGGGTGCTCTTTCCGCAGCCGGACTCGCCGACGACGCCCAACGTCAACCCGCGCCTGACCTCGAGATCCACGTCATCGACTGCCCTGACAAGCTGTTTTGACCGGCTGAACATCTTCTTGGACGGCGCCCGGTAGTAGGTCCGGGCGTGCTCGATCGTCAGGATCGGCTCGTGTGCGTCAGCCTGCGCGGCGGGCAGCGCAACACCAGGGAACGAATCTTTGGGGAGTTCCAGGGGTTGCCTGACCACTTCTTCGGCGAACAGGCAGCGCACCCAGTGGCCGTCCAGGACCTCACGCAACCCCGGCCGTTCCTGGCTGCATGCGGGTCGCGCAAAGGCGCAGCGCGGCTCGAAGATACAGCCGGGCGGCAGGTTCTTCGGTGAAGGCACCCGGCCCGGGATCGGATAGAGCATACTGCTCCGCTTGTCCTCGCCGAGTTTGGGCACGCAACGCATCAACCCCCGCGTGTATGGATGGTAGGGCTGCAAATAAATATCCGTCACTGAGGCTCGCTCGACCATCTCACCCGCATACATCACGGCCACCCGGTCGGACACGCGCGCCACCACGCCGAGGTTGTGGCTGATGTACATGATCGCGGTGTCGAACTCGGACTGCAGGTCGCCGATCAGGTCGAGCACCGCGGCCTCCACCGTCACATCCAGGGCGGTCGTCGGCTCGTCCATGATCAGCAGCGCCGGGTCGTTGAGCAGCGCCATCGCGATCACCACGCGCTGCTGCTGGCCGCCCGAAATCTGATGCGGGTAGCGTTTCATGACGTTGGCCGCATCGGGCATGTAGACCCGGTCGAGCATCTGGATGCACTTGGCCTCCGCGGCCGCCTGGCTCAAGCCCCGGTGCACGATCAGCACCTCGGACATTTGGTCGCCGAGGAGCATGGACGGGTTGAGCGCCTGCATCGGGTCCTGGTAGACCATGGCGATGCGGTCGCCGCGAATCTTGCGCAGATCCTCTTCCGAGCGGCCCACCAAGTCTTGTCCCTGGAACACGATATTGCCCTTGACGATCTTGCCGTTGCGGCCCAGGAAGTTCACGATCCCGAAGGCGATGGTGCTTTTGCCGCAGCCCGACTCACCCACGATGCCGAGGGTCTCGCTGCGCTGGATGTCGAAACTGACGCTGCGCACGGCGGGGACGTCCCCTTGAAGCGTCTGGTACGAAATCGCCAGGTCTTGGACATCCAGGATCGGAACATGCGGGCGGTAATTTGGTATCATGCCTAGTCTTCCTTTGAGGGCCAGGGATCAGAAAGCGACGACCAAAAACTGGGAGCCGACTTGCGCTTTCCTGCCCCCTGACTCCTGACTCCTGACTCCTGTTTCCTAACCCCTGATCCCTCTACTGATACCGCGTCGACTCTTCGCGCAGGCCGTCGGCGAGCAGGTTGAGCCCGACCACCAGGCTGGCGATCGCCAGGGCAGGCCACAGGACGCCCAGCGGGTTGGTCCAGATATATTTGCGCGCATCGTTGATCATGCCGCCCCAGTCGGGCGTGGGCGGGGGCAGCCCCAGGCCCAGGAAACCGAGCGTGCCGATGGCGAAGATAGCGTACCCGACCCGGAGCATGGCATCGATAATGAGCGGGCCGCGCGCGTTGGGCAGGATCTCGACCCACATGATGTAGAGCGAGCTCTCGCCCCGGGTTTTGGCCGCCTGGATGTAATCGCGCGTGCGAACATCGAGCGCCAGGCTGCGCACCAGGCGCGCCACGCCCGGCGCGCCGACGAAGGTGATGGCGATCACGACATTTGCCGGCGAAGGCCCGATGGCCGAAATGATGATCAAATACAGAAGGATCGTCGGGAACGCCATGATCGCGTCGAGCAGGCGCATCACCGTCTCATCCGCCACGCCGCCGAAGTAGGCGCCGAATAGCCCCATCGCCGTGCCCACCAGCACGGACAGGAACACTGAGATCGGTGCCAGAATCAGGATGACGCGTGCGCCGAACACCAGCCGGGACATCACATCACGCCCCAACTTGTCGGTCCCCAGCGGATAAGTCGCGGAGGGGCCCTGGTTGATCGCCTTCGCATCCTGCGCCATGGGGTTGTGCGGCGCGATCAGCGGTGCGAGGATCGCGACCAGAATCCAGAACACCACGATCGCCAGACCGATGGTGGCGATACGGGACCGGAAGATGGTCGAGAGCCCGCCCCACACGCGCCGGAAGGGGTTAAAGCGCCGCGGCGCCCGCTGACCGGTGGTCGTTTGAATGGTTGTCATGCGATGGCTCCCCTCACGAATACCGGATGCGCGGGTTCAGGAACGTGTAAATGATGTCCGCGATCCATTGCGTCGCCACGGCCAGCATCACCATGAAAAGTGCGCCGGCCATGATGGCGTTGACATCCTTAAACAAGGAGGAATCCAGCAAATACATCCCCAGGCCCGGGTAGCCGTACACCGATTCAACCACGACGATGCCGCCGATGAGCCAGTTGACGTGCAACATGATCACCGTGATCGGGGCCATGAGCGCGTTACGCAGCGCGTGCTTCGTCACGATGCGCTTGTAGGGCAGCCCTTTGAGATACGCCGTGCGGATGTACGGCGCATTCATCACTTCGATCATGCTGGCGCGTGTGATGCGGGCGATATAGCCGATTTCCACGAGGGTAAGCGTCAACACCGGCAGGATCAGCAGCTTGGGGTCCTGCCAGGGAGCGATGTCGCTTTTGTACACCGCGGCGCCCGGCAAAACTTTGAGCCAAAAGGCAAACACCAGGATCAAAAAGACGCCGCTGGCAAACTCCGGCACCGAGGTGGTAATCAGGCCAAACAGGGAAATGGCGCGATCCGTCGGACGCCCTTCCCGCAAGCCGGCCCAGATGCCCAGGAAGAGCGCGATGGGCATGATGAACGCAAACGCCAGCAGCGCCAGGACGATGGAGTTCCCGATCCGCCGGGTGAGGGTCGGCCAGACCGGGCGGTTGGTGCGCAGCGAGATACCGGCGTCGCCGCGCAGCAAGCCCTTGCCAATGGGATAATACTCCTCACCGCTGCTCAGGACCGCGGTGCGGCCGGCCGATGCGGCTCCCGCTTTCCGCTCGCTGCCGCCCTCCCGCCACAGAACCACGTGGGCGGCGGTATCCACGCCCCAAAAGAACTTCGTACCATCCTCGTCCGTCTGCCAGCCGTCGAAGGGGACTTCCACCTTCTTGCCGTCCGGCTGGAGCTGAAGCTCGGTGAGCACCTTGTTCTTCATCTTCCACTGTTTGGGCGTGCCGTCCGCGTCGATCGCCCACCAGGAGGCGTCCTCCTGCCCCGGCAAAGTGATCTGCTTGAGAGGTTTACCTACCAGCCGGGAGACGCGCCAGTCGGAGCCGATCAGCCAATCAGCGAAACGGGTCATGATGGGCTGGTTCAGCCCCATCTGTTCCCGCAGCAGCGTGACCTGCTCTTCCGTGGCGAACTGCCCCAGGATATGGCGCGCCACATCGCCGGGCGCCACCTCGGAGATGAAGAAAATCGCGAGCGTGACGAGCAGCATCGTTAGCAGGGTGAAGCCGAGGCGACGGATGACGTAACGGGACATAGGTCTCTCCTCGTCGGTGCATCAGAAAAAGATCTGTCAGGTTTGGGAGACCTGACAGATCTCCGAGCCAATTCGTCCGCGTAAAAAGAAGACCTGCCAGGCCGGGGAGACCTGACAGGTCTGAACACGAGAAGTTCAGGCGGCGTTCGGATCGTACCAGACTTCGTTGAAGATGTCGTAGGTGCCAGGATGGCAGAACACGCCTTGGAACTTCTGGCTTGCGATGTGCCACAGCTTGGTCCAGAAAGCGATGCCTGCCGTGCCGCGCGTCATCTGGATGTCTTCAAGCTGGCAGAAGATCTCCCTGCGCTTGGCGACATCGATGGTCTTGTTCGCCTCCGCCAGCAAGGTGTTGAACTCCTCGTCGACCCAGTGCGACTCGTTCCAGGCAACCGGCTTGCCATCGGCGTCGGCCGTGTAGCCCAGTGACAGGATCATCGTGCCCAGCGGGCGGTGCGCCCAGATGGTGATGCCGAGCGGCACCTCGGTCCAGACGTTCCAGTAGTCCGCCGACGGGACGATATTCAGCTTAATGTTGAAGCCGCCCGCGATCGCGCTCTCCTTGAGCGCCTGCGCCATCGCCGGCTCGGCGCGCGCTTCCTGCGTCGTCAGCTCGACTTCGAGGCCGTCAGGATAGCCCGCCTCGGCGAGCAGTTTCTTGGAACCTTCCGGATCGTAAGCCGGGATGTCTTTCGGACAATATTCCGGGTGCACCGGTGCGACGTGCGCATCGATCCCCAGCACGCCCTCGCCGAACCACGCCAGATCGAGCATCTTCTGGCGGTCGAGACACTTCTTGAGCGCCTGGCGTACCTTGACATCGTCCCACGGCTTGGCATCGGCCCGCATACGGATCACGAAGGTCTGGCCGGTATCGACCGAGTAGACGGCGATCCCGGGCACATCCTTGACCGCCTGCCAGATCTCGGCCGACGGGTTGAAGATGTCATCGACCTGACCGCTGCGCAACGCCGCGATCTGTGCTGCGCTGTCCTGGCCCAGGTCAAGGTAGATCAACTTGTCCAGATACGGGAGCGGCTTGCCATCCGGTGCGATCCCCCAGTAATCCTTGCGCGCTGAAAGCTCGGCGCGTTCCGTCTCCACGTACTTGTCCATCAGGAACGGGCCGGTGCCGATCGGCTGCTTGGTGATGTCACCTTCGAACGTCTTGGGCACGAATCATGGCCGGATAGTGGAACAGATGCTCCGGCACAGCGAGCTCGCCTGCGTCGAGGTTCAGCCTGACGGTGTAGTCGTCCACCTTCTCGATGCCGGTCGGTTGGAGGTAGCTCATCAGCCCAAGCATCGAGGAACCGATCTCCGGGTCAAGCCACTGCTGGAGATTGAACACGACATCGTCAGCCGTCAGTTCCTGGCCGTCGTTGAATTTGATGCCTTGCTTGAGGTTGAGTGTCCAGGTCTTGAGAAGGTCGTCCACGCTCCACTTCTCGAGCAGCCAGGGGACGGTGATGTTGTCGGGGCCGGAGTAGGTCAGATACTCGCAGACCTGCCGCCACTGGTTGACGCCTTCAATCCACGACAGGCGGGCCGGGTGGTCGATGCGCTGGACGCGCGACGCGATGGTGAAGGTGCCGCCGCGCAGCGGACCGGCCGCGGCTGCCGGGGCCGCGGTCGCGACGGCTACCGCAGTCGCGGGAATCGCCGTGGGAGCAGCCGCAGCCGGCGCGGTGGTCGGCGCCGGCGCAGGGGCCGGTTGCGCGCCACAGGCCGCCAGGACAGACGCGCCACCTACCGAGACGCCCAACAGCGTCGCATAGCGCAGGAACTCGCGGCGGCTGATCTTGCCCTGGCGCAGTTGGTCCTGCAATTCTGGCACCCAGGGATGCAGGCCGTTGCTCGGCTTCTTCTTGATGATGTCCATTGCTCACTTCTCCTTTGATATGAACTTGCGGATGGCTTTGAAACTACGCGAATCGCATCTTGCAGGCAACAGGTTATCACAAATCGGCCCAACAGGCAACGACACCTCCTTTTACGGGGTACACCGCAAAAGTGTCACACGGTCGCTGAGCCTGTCGAAGCGCCACCCTTCGACAAGCTCAGGGTGCGTGGTTCACCGACGGTTTTGCGCTCTACCCGCCTTTTGCTTCAATAGCAGAGCCGCTCAGGCGCCCAGCAGCCAGCCTGCGCCCTCTGCCCGGATGACGCGATCCAGGATCGCGTTGCGCGTCTCCGTGATTTCGCCAAGCATCGCCTGGCGGGCCGCCGCGGCATCCCGTGCACGCAGCGCTGCCACAATGTGCTCGTGGGTATATTGCTGGGTTAGCCCGGCGCCGCGCAGAACCATGAAGCGCGCCAGCCGGTCGTGCAGGTGGCCGAGCATCTCGGCAAGCTCGTGGTTGCCGGACGCTTCGGCGATCAGGAAGTGGAAACGCCGGTTTTCGTCGGTATACCGATCATAGGATTCGTCATCATCGCCGGTGTAGCCGGCGTGAACGTGTTCCAATTGCTGCAAAAATTTTTCCGTGACGTGGGGGGCGGCGCGCTCGATGGCTGCCAGTTCCAGAACTTCGCGCACCTCGAACAGATCTTGCAATTCCCGCAGGGTGATGTTGCTGACAAAATAACCGGATCGAGGCTTAATCGTAACCAGCCCTTCCTGGCTGAGCATCTGGAGGGCATCCCGCACGGGCGTGATGCTGGTATTGTATGAATGGGTGATCTCGGCCAGGCTCAAACGCTCGCCAGGTTTGCGATGCCCCATGATGATAGAGCGACGCAACTCCCTATAGGCCTTGTTCTTCGAGGTGTTCTCGTCGTGTATGGGCGGCATCGGGGAACCTCACCTTAGACGATCGGTTGCAGGGATCATACCACATAATGTATTAGTTTGCAATACCTAAAATGTTAATTTTCAAAATTGATACCTTTTTAAGATAAGTTGATATTTCAGATATTGACTTCTGATAGATTAGCTCTATAATGGATTCACTTATTGCCCATCGTTCAACCATCCAACTTCCTGAGGAGATAGCTATGATCGCAACTCATGGCCTGAGCACAACCAGCGCGCACTACGCCCGGATGGGCCAACAGGAGTGCGCAAAGGTCCACGAGGCCACGCTGGAAATCCTGGAGCGCACCGGCGTGGATGTCCACGATGAAAAGGCCCTTCAGATCCTCGTCGCGGGCGGGGCGAAAGCTGACGGCATCCGGGTCCGCATCCCGGCCTTCATGGTCGCCAGGGCGCTCGCCACCGCGCCGCAACGCATCACGCTCTATGATCGCAACGGCAAGGTTGCCTTGCGCGCCGGTGGGTACAACACCTACTACGGCGGCGGTTCGGACTGCCTGAACATCCTCGACCATCGCACCGGCCAACGGCGGAAGCCCGTCCTGACGGATGTCGTGGAGGCCGCCACCGTGATGGACGCGCTGCCCGAGCTCGACTTCGTGATGTCGCTCTTCCTGCCGGAGGACGTCGACCAGCGCATCTACGACCGCTACCAGATGCAGGTGATGCTCAACACCACGACCAAGCCGATCGTGTTCGTCTCGCCCGATTTCGAGGGGTGCGTGGCCGCGGTGGAGATGTGCGAGGTTGTGGCCGGTGGCGCTGAAGCCTTCCAGCAGCGGCCCTTCGCCACCTGCTACATCAATGTCACCTCCGGCCTGATCGCCAACGAAGAAGCGCTGCGAAAGTGCATGTACCTGGCGGAGAAGGGGTTGCCCCAGCTCTACATCCCGCTCAATGCGGGCGGCGTCAACTCGCCGGTGACGACCGCCGGCTGCATGGCATCGATGAACGCCGGCATCATGCTCGGCGTCGTCCTCTCACAGCTCGTGCGGCCCGGCGCGCCGATTGCGGTGCCCGGCTGGAACGGCGGCCCGTACAACCTCAAGACCATGGTCGGCAACTACGTCCTGGCCGACGAACAGGGCGTGCCGACCTCGATGGGCAAGTTCTACGACCTCCCCGTTTTCGGCCTGGGCGGCTCGACCGACTCGAAGGTGCTCGATCACCAGACCGGCATGGAGGCCACCGTCAGCCTGATGACGGCGCTCCTCCACGGCGCAAACATCGTCCACGACGTCGGCTTCATGGACGCCGGCCTGCAGGGGTCGCTCCAGCTCCAGGTGATGTGCAACGACACCATCGGCTTCCTGCGCGCGGCGACCGCGGGTGTGGCGGTGGACGATGAGACGCTGGCGCTTGACGTGATCGACGAGCTGGGACCGACCGGCAGCTTCCTGGGCCACGATCACACGATCCGGCACTACAAGGAGCCGTTCTATTCCAAGCTGGCGGACAAGGGCCCATATTCATCATGGGCCGACAAAGGCGCAACCACGATGGAGCAGCGCGCCGCGGTGATGGTGGATAAAATCCTGGCGACGCACAAGACCCAGCCGCTGTCGGCCGAGGTTCAGGTCGGCATCCAGGCTATCGTCGACCGCGAGCAGGCGTGGATCGACGGGCAGAAGTGATACCTTAGAAATCACCACGGAGACACGGAGGACACGGAGAATCGCATAAAGGCAGTACCACAAAAGCCGCTATCGAGCATTGTCATTCTGAGACCCGCATGCGCCAAGGCCGCATGTTCTGAACAAGAAACTCGCGCTGTCACGGCCATGCCGTGAGGCCGAGTCCCTGACCTCGGTTAGCGACTTAGGTCGTCAGGCCGAAGGATCCATTTGGGAGTTTCTTGGGAGCGGGTTGGTGTCTTAAGTCTCGTTACGGCATGACACCAGCAAAGCATGCCCTGAGCCGGGTCGAAGGGAATCTCCTGCCAAGACGAGACCCTTCGCTGGGTTTTCGCCGCAACGCACTTCACAGGACGAACCCGCTCAGGGTGACAATGGCGAGTTTTGCGGTACTGCGCATAAAGACTCCGTACTCTCGGTGCCTCAGTGGTTCGGAGAATCCCATGACTACCGAAGAACTCTTTTTCATGCGCGAACCGTGGCGGTACGATCCCACCTTCAAGCGTCCCGCGCGTGCGGCTGACGATCTGGGCTTCGACACCCAGGCGCTCCATGCCGGGTTCCGCCCGCTCGTCGGCGCGGGTGAATTCAACACCTTCACCGCGCCCATCATCGCGTCGATGACCTACCCCTACGAGCGCTTCGACAAAATCCCGTACCCGGTCTACGGCCGCACCAAGACCCCCACCGCCGCGGTACTCGAAGAACGGCTGGCGGCTCTGGAAGGCGGCGAAGGGTGCGTGACGGCCGGCTCTGGCTCGCAGGCGCTCTTCAACCTGCTCTTCACCATCGCGCGGCCCGGCGATAACGTCGTCACTTCGCTCAACATCTTCGGCGAAGGGTACAAGCAGGCTGCGGTCATCTTTCCGGAGCGATGCGGTGTCCAGTTTCGCTTCGTCAAGGATCCCGCCGACCCGCGCAGTTGGGACGCGGAAATCGACAGCCGCACGAAGCTGGTCTGGGTGGAGACCCCCAGCAACCCATGCCTCTTCGTGACCGACATCCGGGCGGTGGCCGACGTAGCGCACGCGCGCGGCGTCCCGCTGCTGGTGGACAACACCACCGCCACCGCGGCGCTCCAGCAGCCGATGGCGCTCGGCGCGGACATTGTGTTGCTCTCCATCACCAAGTTCCTGGCCGGCAACGCCACCGTGATCGGCGGCGCGATCGTCGGGCCGGAGGCGCTGACCGAGGATATTCGCTGGAACACCACCGAGTTCGTCGGCGCGATCATGCCGCCGTTCGACTCGTGGCTGACGCTGCAATACCTGGAAACGCTGTCCATGCGGATGCTGCGGCACAGCAGCAACGCCCAGGCGGTGGCCGAGTACCTAACGGGCCATCCCAAGGTCAGCCTGGTGAACTACACCGGCCTCCCGGCGCATCCGCAGCACGCCCTGGCGCAGCGGCAGATGCGGGCCGGCGGCGGGCTGATGTCGTTCGTCGTGCCCGGCGGCATCCCGGCCGCGGCGCGCGTGATGGACAGCTTCAAGCTGATCATCCACGCCGTAACCTTCGGCACCAGCCGCACTGTCTGCATGCACCCGCGCACCATCACGCACGAGCACATGACGCAGGAAGAACGCGACGTCGCGGGCATCGACGACGGCCTGATCCGGCTGTCGGTCGGGCTGGAGAATCCCGAGGATATTATCGCTGATTTGGAGCAGGCGTTGGGGAAAGCGTGATTGCGTGATTGCGTGATACGTGACTACGGGATGACGAGATTCGCAAGGCGCGAATCGCGGAACAACCTCAACCTACGTTTCACGCAGCACGTATCACGTCATCACGTTTCACGTTTCACGAAACAACAGACAGCCAGAGGTTGCTATGGTCTACTTCTCTCACGACCCCACCATCACCACCATCCGTGCCCGGCCTAACCGCCGCGCCTACGGCATGGGGCTGGGCATCATCCTGCTGGACGATGTCTACCCCGGCTTCCCCGGCGACGTGCGCAACGCCAGCGGCTACCCCTTCCCCATCCAGTACGAGATCGCCCGGGACGTCGATATCCACAAGCTGGTGGTCGAAGAGGACAAGAGCCCGTGCCTCGAACCGGTGCGCCGCGCGGCCCAACACCTGGAGGAGATGGGCTGCCGGGCCATCGCGGCCGAGTGCGGCTACTTCGCCTACTTCCAGCGCGAGATCGCGGCGAGCGTGCGCGTCCCTGTCTTTATGTCGAGCCTTTTACAGGTGCCGTTTGCCCAGCAGTTGATCGGCCCCGACCGGGTGGTGGGCATCCTGATGGCCGAGGAATGTTATCTCACCGAGCATCATCTGCGTTCGGTGGGCATTGCCGCAGGCAGCAACTACGTGGTGGGCGGCGCGCTGGACGGCGGCCGGTGCGTGGAATTCAACCATCTGTGGACCGGCGGCCTGCGCAGTGATCCGCCGGCCGCTGTCTATGCCAAGGCCGAGGCCGAGTTCGTGGGCGTTGGAGTGGATTTCGTCCGCCAGCACCCGAACATGGGCGCCCTGGTGCTGGAATGCACCGGCTTCCCGCCCTTCGCCCGCGCCCTCCAGCGGGAGATCGAGATGCCCGTGTTCAGTTGGGGCACACTGCTCGACTACGCCTACTCGGTGGCCGTCCATCGGGATTATTACGGGCACGTGTAGTAAACATCCAAAATCGTGCCGTTTGAGTTTCCTCTGGTCATATAATCTACGTAAATCTGCATGGTCCACGCGTTTGCAAAACCTCCTGACCGCAGATGACGCAGATGGCCGCAGATAAAATCATCAGAGTCGCTGGCGCGGAGAATTGAACTGCACCCGGGGGTTCAAACCCTATCGATGGCTGTCTGAATAGCACCCCTGTGCCCCTCTCCCAATCGCCCACGTCCGCGATGGATAATCTGCTCACCTGTGGCCGCGCCCTCAACGAAGACCCGCGCTTGATGCCTTCTCTCCTCCCCGCTGCAAGACTCGATACCACACCTTGAATGCGGCTGCCCGTTGCGCGTTCCACGGAGTGAAGGTACAATCTCCATCGAGCCTGGCTCACGTCTCCCGAAAGGATGTCCGTCACCAGGCCTTCCCAATCACGCTTTTGATCGATCGGTGGCTTCCACGATGAGCAAGTCCGGTATTCGTACCATTGGCGTCCTGGCGGCCTGGCACGTTTACGAAGGCGCCGCGATAGATGACTACCTGCATACCCTGTTGCAGGGCGTGCGGACCGCGGCGCTGGCACGCGGGTGCCATCTCCTGCTCGCCTGCGGTGTGGCCCCGCCGCCGCCCCCACGCGTGATGACCGCCGCCTGGCCGGTCCCCATGCCCGACGCGCAGTTTGTCCCGGTCGGCCCGTGGAACTGCGACGGCCTGATCGTCGTGCCCAATACCCTCTCTGCTGAGCGGCTGAGCTACGTACACGAATTGATCGCCAGCGGCTACCCTATCATCTTCGCAGGTGCGCCTGAGCTTCGCCCTGCCATCGTGGTCGACGATGCGACGGGCATCACGCAGGCGATAGCTCACCTGGTCGCGCACGGCAGGCGCCGGATCGCCTTCATTGCCGGCAACGTGAGCCGTCCAGGGGACAGCATCGAGCGGTTGAAAGCGTATCAGGCCGCGGTGGTCCGCCACGGCCTCTCCTCGGATGTGCGCCTGATCGCCTATGGTGACCAGACCGGCGATGTCGAGAGCGGCCACCGGGCGATGACGAGCATCCTGGCGAGCGGCGCCGCTCCCGAGGCTCTGCTCACCTACAACGACTTCTATGCGATTGGCGCGATGGAGGCGCTGCGAGCAGCCGGCCTGCGCGTACCCGATGACGTCGCCGTGATTGGCTTCGACGACCGACTGCACGCCCGCGTCCAGTCGCCCCCCTTGACCACCGTACGCCACCCGACATTCGACCTTGGCTACCGGTCCTTGAGCGTGCTGCTCGACCTGATGGAAGGCACGCGGGATGGCCGGGAGGCCGTGCGCATCCCCACGCAATTGGTCGTGCGGCAGTCGTGTGGATGCCGGACGGGGCAATCCCTTGCCGTCAGCATCCCCGAGGCAGCGCACCCTGAGACAGACCCCTTGGATGCCACGCTGGTGCAGCGGATGGCGCACGCCGCCGCGACCGAGGCGCGCGTGTGCGGCGTCGAGGAGCTGGCTCGCCTGAGCGGCGGCTTACTCACGACGTTAACTGCCGGCGCCGCCGCCGCGGACGCGACCCCGTTCGAGCGCGGGCTGGCCAAGGTCCTGGCGCGCATGGAAGCGCTCGACGAGGACGCACACATCTGGCACGCCGCCCTCTCCGAGCTACAGACGTGCCTGCAACAGTTGGCGCTTGAACCGGACTCGGTGCGGCGGGTAGAGCAGTGGCTCGATCGCGGCCACCTGGCCATCAGCGAGGAGTCGCGGCGCCAGGTCACGGCTGCCCTGCTCCGCCGTGCGGACATGGCCGACCATCTGGGGCTGATGACGGCGCGGCTGTTGGCCGCGCTGGAGCCGGACCAGATCGCCGCCACGCTGGCGGCTCACCTGGCGGGCGTCGGCATCAGGCACGTGATGGTCGGACTCTACGAGCCGGATGAGCAAGACCCGTACACCGCCAGCCGGTTGGCGCTGAACTGCGGTTGCGGCTGCGATGCGCCCGATGCTCGTGCGGTTCATCACCCGCCGCTTTCCACCACCCGACCTGTACCCAGCGGGCGAGCCGCACCATCTGGCCGTGCTGCCGCTCCTGATCCAGGATCAGAACGTGGGTTTCGTGGCCTTCGAGGCCTCGGCACTTGAACCGTGTGCGATCATCATGCGCAACGTGGCGGCCGCGCTGCGCAGCAGCCAGCTCTACCGCGACGCCGCCGATGGCCGCCGCCTGGCCGAGGAAGGCCAATCGGCTCAAGAGCCGCTTTCTCTCCACCGTGAGCCACGAGCTGCGCACGCCCCTGAACGTAATCGTCGGTTTGAGTGAGCTGCTACTGCGCGAGCAGACCCAGGACGCCGAGCTGGCGCGTCCAGACGTGGAGCGCATCTTCGCCAGCGCCCAACACCTGGGTTTATTGATCCGCGACGTGCTCGATCTGGCGAGCAGCGACGCGGGGCAGCTCAGGCTCAATCGGGAACCGCTCGACTTGGTGGAGGTCCTGCAGCCCATCGTGGCGACCGGCGAACAACTGGCGCGCGATGCCGGCTTGATCTGGCGCGTGGAGATGGCGGCGCGGACGCCGCTTGTGAGGGGCGATCGCACCCGCTTACGGCAGGTAGTGCTCAACTTTGTCAGCAACGCGGTCAAATTCACCCCGCACGGCACGATCACGCTGGCTATCGAGATGGACGAGGGCCGCGTGATCGTCTCGGTCGCGACACGGGCTCTGGGGATTCCCGGCCGAGGAACAAGCGACCATCTTCGATGAGTTCCGGCAGTCGGAGCGCACCGCGACGCGCGGCTGCGGCGGCCTGGGCCTGGGCCTGGCGATCAGCCGGCATCTGATCGAGCTGCACGGTGGCGAGATCGGCGTGCGTTCGTCCGGCGTGGAGGGGGAAGGCGCTGCCTTCTACTTTGCGCTGCCCGTCATGGCTGAACCACAGCAGCCAGTCGAGCCGGCAGCAGCGCCGCTGCTTGGGCCGGCCCTGCTGTTGACCGACGACCGTGGGGACGGCACAACTCCGATAGCGGCCGGCGCGGCCGTGGCAGCTCACCTGCGCGGTCAGGGCTACGATGTCGTCACGCAGAGCATCTCCGAGGACGTGGACTGGCGGCGGCGCATTCGTGAGAGCGCGCCCAGTTCGGTCCTGCTCGATCGCAGCCTGGTGGCGGAGTGGGGCTGGCAGATTGTGCGTGCGCTGCAAGATAGTCCGGCCACAGCCGATGTGCCGGTCGTGTTCTACAGCCTGCCGGCTACCGAGCAGGGGGCCGCATTCCTGGCGTTCGACTATCGGCTCAAACCGCTGGGACAGGATCAGTTGGCGCGGCTTTTGCCCCCCCAGGCGGCCGTTGCGCCGCAGCCGCAGACTGTCCTGGTGGTGGACGACGACCCGGCCGTGTTGGATCTGCACACCCGGCTGATCGCCCGCCAAGCGCCTGCGGTGCGTGTGTTGCAGGCGAGCAACGGTCGCGAGGCGTTGTCTCTGGTCGCAGCCGACCGGCCTGATCTGATCCTCTTGGACTTGATGATGCCCGAGTTGAATGGCTTCGGGGTGCTGGATGCGCTGCGGAGTCGTGAGACGACGCGCGACATTCCGGTGGTAGTGCTCACCGCGCAGGTACTGACTGAAGCCGACATGGTCCGACTCAACCAGGGCGTGGTCGGTGTCCTCGAGAAGGGCGTCTTCAGCGCCGATGAAGTGTTGGCGCGCGTCGTTGGCGCATTGGCCCGTACGGATGGGTCAGCCGGCGCGGTGCGGCGGTTGGTGCGCAAAGCGATGGCCTATCTGCATGACCACTATGCGGAACCGGTGACGCGCGAGCAAGTGGCTCACCACGTGAATGCCAGCGAGAGCTACCTGGCGAGTTGTTTCCACCAGGAGTTGGGGATCAGCCCGATGACGTATCTGATCCGCTATCGCATTCAGGCAAGCCCGCGAGCTACTGGCGGCCGGCGAACTGAACGTCACCGAGGTCGCCATGGCGGTGGGCTTCGCGGATTCGGCCTATTTTGGCCGTGTATTTCAACGAGAGGTCGGCGTGCCCCCCGGGGCCTATCGGCGTGGTCGTCGGCCCACCTGAGACGCGCCGCCCTTCTGGCCTTTTTTTGCCCAGGTCCAGCGGGTGCTGGGCCTGGGTCGTTTAAGGTCTGGCGAAAAATCCAAGAAAACAGTCGTTGCGTGCAAGACAGCGAGGTTGGAGAGTTGTATGATCGAGCCAGCACCGGTGACCACCTCATGGAAGGGATTGCCCGATGCCGCTCAAGCCTATTGATGCCGCTCAAGCCTGTTAAAGGTGATGTCGCATGCCTGTCCCCAAAGTCATGCTCGTCGAAGACGATCCGCAATTCGTCTACCTGATGCGGCGCTACGCCGCCAGCAGCGGCTGCCACTTCCTCCACGCCGATCCTGCCAGCGCGACCCTGGAGTTGGCGCAGCAGGAACGCCCCGACCTGATCTTGCTCGACGTGATGCTATGTGCCGACGATAGCCGCGAGGTGCTGACCGCGCTCAAAGCCGACCATACGACGCGCGGCATTCGACTTTATCTGTGCTCCGCCAGTGAAGAGGCGCTGCACGAGTGGGAGCATGAGGCCGACGGCTGCTTGCTCAAGCCGGTCATGTATGAGGATTTCCTGGCCATCCTGACGCAGGTGAGGAGCTAAATGTAAGGAGGTGCAACACGCGAGAGTCCGCCACAGTATCATTCGGCGTCGTATCCTCAAATACTCAGAGTAAAGGAGAAGTCAACCATGTCTCGCAACTTCGTCTTCGCATCCCTTGCGGCGATTCTGATCGTGAGCATCCTGGTGCTGGGCGCGTGCGCTCCGGCCCCAGCGCCCGCCCCACAGATCGTCAAAGAAACCGTCGTTGTCGAAAAACAGGTAGAGAAGATCGTGGAAAAGCCGGTGGAGAAAGTGGTGGAGAAGAACGTCGTCGTGACCGCCACGCCTGCACCTGAGGCGACTGCCGCGCCGAAACCCAAGGGCAAGATCGTGCTCTGGGGCTGGACCGCAGCCTTCCGCGATACCCTGGAGAAGACGGGCCTCATTGAGGACTTCAAGAAGGCGTACCCCGATATCGACGTCGAGATCGTGTACTACCCCCCGGCGGATGTCTACACCAATCTTCCGCTCGCGATCGCGGCCGGCCAGGGTGCGCCCGATGTCAGCGTGGTAGAAAACAGCCACATCGCCGAGTACGTGTACCAGGGCGGGCTACTCGATTTGACCGACCTGATCAAGCCCTACAAGGACAACATCGTCGAGTACAAGCTGAACGACTGCCAGAAGGACGGCAAGGACTACTGTGTGCCGTGGGATGGCGGTCCGGTGGTGATGTACTATCGCCGGGATGTCTTCGAGAAAGCCGGTCTGCCCACCGATCCGAAAGAAGTGAGCGCGGCCATCGCCACCTGGGACGACTATCTCAAGGCCTGCCAGACGATCAAGGAGAAGACGGGCCTCTCCTGCTTCGCGAACAACAAGGCCAATAACTACGGCCGCCTGTACGAGATGATGCTCTGGCAGCAGGGCCTGGGCTACTACGATGCGAAGACCGGTGATGTCACGGTCGATAGCCCGGAAAACATCGCCACCCTGGAAATGCTCGGGAAGTTCTGGAAGGATAACCTGGTCTCCGACACACTGGAGTGGACCGACGATTGGTACGCCGAGATGGCTTCGCTGGATAAGCCTGTCGCCAGCCTGGTTGAGGCATCCTGGATGGACGTCTTCCTGAAGAGCTGGATCGCGCCCGGCACGGCCGGCAAGTGGGGCGTCGCGGAGATGCCGGCATTCAAGGCCGGAGAGCCACGGGCAGCGAACGACGGCGGTTCGGCCTTCGTCATCCCCGCCCAGACCAAGAACGCGGAGGCGGCCAAGGCCTTCGTCGAATTCGCCATGCTCAATAACGAGAAGTATCAACTGGGCAGCCTGGCGCTAAGCGGCTTCATGCCGTCGCTGAAGTCCGCTTACAACGATCCGATGTTCCTGGAGGGCGATTCTTACTTCGCCGGCGAGCAAGTGCGCCAGACCTACGCAGACGTAAACGGCAAGATCCCATCCGCCACCGTCTACGGACCCGACTACCGAATGATAAACAGTTCCGTCGCAACCGCGATCCAGAAGTTCGCCACAGGCAGCATGTCGGCAGCCGACGCGCTCAAGGACGCGGCCGACGAGATCAAGGCCAATCTGCAATAACGGCGGCCTGGACATGTCTGGATTATCCTTCTCGCCCAGGCGCGGCAGGATGTGCCTGGGCGAGAAGACCGCGACAACCTGGAATCGAGAGTTTGGCCGCTCTGGTTCTCGCGGCAATGACCGGCTGCCCCTGAAGTGGACTGGCGCGCGGCCTTGAGTCCAGCTTGTGACAGAGGGCGATTTTCGAAGTAACGGAGAGTATACCATGACAGCCTCAACGGCGCCCGGTGCTGCCGAGCCAACAGGCACGACGACTCGCGGAGGTGAACTCTGGCGCCAGATTCGCCGCGGCCGCTGGGGCTACCTGTTCATCTCGCCTTTCTACATCTCATTCCTGATCTTCGGCCTCTTCCCGATCTTGTTTTCGGTCTACCTGAGCTTTCACTCCTGGAAGGGACTTGGGCCGATGCAGTTCGTGGGCCTCAAGAACTACCTGTTCCTGGCCGGGGTGGGAGGCAAACAGTTCTGGCAGTCCATCCTCAATGGCGTGCTCCTCTTCTTGATCTACGTCCCGATCATGACGTTCCTGGCGATCGTGCTGGCCGTGTTGCTGAACTCGAAGCGCACGCGCTTCTTCCAGGCCTATCGCACTGCGATCTTCGCACCTTACGTGACCTCGATGGTCGCGGCCGGTTTCACCTTCAAGCTGTTGCTCGCCAAGAATGGGGGCCTCTTCAACATCGCTCTGGGCAGCTTTGGCGTGTCGGGCGTGCCATGGCTGGAAGACATCTGGTGGGCGCGCATTTCTCTCAGCCTCCTGATTATGTGGGGATGGCTGGGCTATAACATGGTGCTCATGCTGGCAGGCTTGCAGGCCATCCCACGCGAGCTGAATGAGGCCGCTCTGATTGATGGCGCCACACCGACCCAGGCACTTTTCCGCGTTACCATCCCGCTGCTCCGCCCGGTGATCCTCTTTTCGGTCGTTTTGTCCACGATGGGCAGTTTTGGCCTGTTCAATGAGGTGATGGCGCTCACCGGCGGCGGGCCGATGCGGGCGACCCTCACTCCGTTGGTCTATCTGTACGGCATCGGCTTCCGAGACTTCCAGTTCGGCCGCGCTTCGGCGCAGTCCTACGTCTACTTCGCCTTAATCTTCGCACTGACCTATTTCCAGTTCAGATCCGATCGTCGCGAAGAGGACTGATCAGGAGGATGCCATGACCACGTTGCGCAGGCGCGCACGGCTGCTGGGCGAGAATACGTTGCTTTACGTGCTGTTGACCTTCACAGCGCTCTTCACGATGCTGCCTTTCATCTGGATGCTGAGCACTTCATTCAAATCCCAGGCTGAAATCTTCGTTCGACCGCCGGTGCTGGTGTCTCCCAACATGAGCCTGGATGGCTATCGCTACATCATCGACCTGGGTGTCGTGCGGGCGTTGCTCAACACCTTTGTGGTCTCCGTCGCATTTACGTCGCTCTCCCTCTTTTTCTGCTCCCTGGGCGGCTACGGCTTCGCCAAGTACCGTTTTCCGGGCCGAGACCTACTGTTCGCCTTCCTGCTGGGGACCATGATCATCCCCAGCGCGGTCACGATGGTGCCCACTTACATCATGATGCTCCGCTTCGGGTGGATTGACACCTATCTCCCGTTAATCATTCCCGGTGCGGCCAATGCTTTCGGCATCTTCTTCATGCGCCAGTACATCAGCGCCATCTCCGATGAGCTGCTGGACGCGGCCCGTATCGATGGGGCCGGCGAGTTCGGCATCTTCTTGGCGCATCGTCGTACCCGTCGCCTCGCCCGGCATCATCACCCTGGGCCTCATCTTCTTCCTGGGTTCCTGGAACAACTACCTGGGTCCGCTGATCTACCTGAAAAGCCCCAGCAAGTTCACGCTGCCCTTGTTCATGATGCAAATGTCCGGCCCGCCCGGCTATTCGGCCTATCGCGAGTGGATGGGGGTCGCGATCATCAGCGTCGTGCCGCTGCTGATCATCTTCCTGGCTTTGCAACGCCGCTTTGTCGAAGGCATCACCGCAGGTTCGGTAAAAGGCTAACAGGTGCGCAATGTTCTACTTTGGCGTGGATTACTACCCTGAACAATGGCCCGAGGCGCGTTGGGCGGAAGACGGCCGGCTGATGGCCGAGGCCGGTTTCAACATCGTGCGCCTCGCCGAGTTCGCCTGGGCCACGATGGAGCCGGAGGCGGGACGGTTCGATTTCGCCTGGCTCGATCGGGCCATCGCCCTGCTGGCCGAACGCGGCATGAAGGTCATGCTGGGCACACCGACCGCCTCGCCGCCGCCGTGGCTGATGGCCGGCCGGCCGGAGCTGTTCCGGGTGCGTCACGACGGCCAACGCGTCACCTTCGGCAACCGCCGCGAGTATTGCCCCAACCATCCCGACTACCACGCGACCACGCGGCGCATCGTAGCCGCCATGGCCGCGCGCTATGCCGACCATCCGGCGGTCATCGCCTGGCAGATCGACAACGAGTTCGGCGACCGCTGCTATTGCCCCACCTGCATCGCTGCCTTCCAGGCGTGGCTGCGCCAGCGCTACGACTCGCTGGACGCGCTGAATCACGCCTGGGGCACGGTCTTCTGGAGTCACACTTACAGCGACTGGGATCAGATCCCGGCGCCGGCCGCGACCGGCGGCTCGCCCAACCCCGGCCTGGCGCTCGACTACGCCCGCTTTATGTCCGATTCTTATGTCGCCTACCAACGCCTGCAACTGGAGATCTTACACGCCCGGTGCCCGCGCCAACCGGTCACGCACAACCTGATGGGCTTCAATTACGATCAGATCAATTACTTCGACCTCGTGCGTGAGCTCGACCTGGTCAGCCTCAACTACTACCCGCGCAACCAATGGGACCTGTCGGCGGTAGTGGACCCTGCGCACTCGGCCCTGGCCCTCGACACGATGCGCGGCCTCAAGCGCCAGAACTTCTGGGTGACGGAACAGCAAGCCGGCCAGGGCGGCTGGGAGATGCTCAGCGCGGCCCCGCGGCCCGGCGAACTGCGCCTGTGGGCGTACCAATCCATCGCCCACGGCGCGGACGCGGTCATCTTCTTCCGCTGGCGCACGGCGCGCGCCGGCACCGAGCAGTACTGGTTCGGACTGCTCGACCACGATGCCCGGCCCAGCCGCCGCTACGCCGAAGCCAAGCGCATGGGCGCCGAGATCGCGGCCTTGGGCGCAACGATAGCCGGCTCCAGCGCGGAACCAAGCGTGGCCCTTATGCTCTCGTATGATTCGCGTTTCGCGTTTCAGATTCAGCCGCACCATCCGCAGTTCAGCTACACCAGCCACTTCCAGGAGCTCTACCGCACGTTTCATCGCCGCAACATGGCCACCGACGTCGTCGCGCCGACAGCAGACCTGACGAGCTATCGGATCGTCGTCGCGCCGGCGCTTCATGTGGTGACGCCGGCCATCGCGGAGAACCTGGTGCGATTCGTGGCGGCAGGTGGCGTCCTGATTCTCACCCAGCGCGCCGGCGTGAAGGACGAAACTAACCTGGTGACTGATCGCCGACCGCCTGGCCTCCTGGCCGAGCTGTGCGGCGTCGAGGTGGAGGAGTGCGACGCGCTGCCGGCCGAGGTCAGCAACACGGTCGAGTTCATCGCGCCCGAGCTGACGGGGACGCCCGACGCTGAGGTCGGCGTACTGTACGAAATATTGCACCCGACGACGGCCGCGGTCGTTGCGACCTATCGCCGCGACTACTACGCCGGTCTGCCCGCCGTCACGATCAACCGCTACGGGGAGGGATATGTCATCTACGTCGGCGCCCTCGGCCGCGGCGACCTGTACGGCCCCCTGGTCGAATGGGCGGTGCGCCTGGCTGGCTTGCCTCGCCCGCCGGTCGCGGCCGCCGGGATCGAAATCGTCGAGCGCCGCCAGGGCGCGCGCCGGCTGATCTTCGTGCTCAACCACACCGAGCAAGCTCAGTCGGTCGGCTTGCCAGGGCGTTTCACCGATCTGCTGACCGGTGCAGCGATTGCAGACGAAGCCATCACTCTGGCGCCGCGGCGAAGTAGCGGTGCTGGTCGAGTCTGCCCCGCAGGCATAGGATTCGGCGTCATGTGCGCCACTGCGCTCTCAACGTTTCATCACCCGCAGCCTGACCGCGCTCATGCTGCGCCTGCTGGCAGGCTGCTGTGCTCCGCCGCCGCCCATGCCCACCCCGGAGGCGATACCCACGATGCCATCCCTTCATCCCATCCCATCGGCCGCGATTGCGCTGTCCGGCGAGTGGCGTTTCGCCGTGGACCCCGAAGGCCGCGGCGAGCAAACCGGTTGGGCCGGTCCTGGATTCGATGACGCGGCATGGACCACCGTGACGGTCCCGCACACGTGGAACGTCGTGCCGGAACATTCGAACTACGATGGCCTGGCCTGGTATCGACGCAAGTTTATCATCTCCGCGTCGGCACGCGACGCGCACCTGCGCCTCCGCTTCGACGCAGTCTTCTATCGGGCGACCGTCTGGCTCAACGGCGAGCGGCTCGGCACGCATGACGGTGGCTACACCCCCTTCGAGTTCGACGTGACGCGGCATCGGCCGTCCGAATACAGAAAACGTGATCGCCGTACAGGTGGACAACCGCCGGGCCACAGACCGTATTCCCGCCACCATGGGGCCTGATTGGTCGTTCGACTGGTGGAACTACGGCGGCATCGTCCGCGACGTCGCGCTGCTCAGCACCAGCCCCGCGTTTGTCGCCGGCCAGCAGATCGAGGCGGTTCCACGGCTCAGCGGCGTGGGCGAGGCAGCCTCGGCGGTCGTGACCGCGACTGTTTTGATCAGCAACACCACGGCCGTGGCCCTCGACGGCATGATCGTTGCCGACATCCGAGATTCTGCGGGCCGCCCCGTCCTGTCAGCGCCGGTCATTACTGTAGTTCATGCCGACGCCGGTCAGAGCGCCACAGCCCAGGTCGCCGTGACGATCCCGCAGCCACGGCTATGGCACTTCGATCATCCCAACCTCTACCGCTGGTCGACGTCGCTCCAGATGCCGGATGGGACCGAGCTGCATGCGGCTGAAGTCACATTTGGCATCCGCACGATCGAGTTGAAGGAAGCGCGGCTGTTGCTCAACGGCGAACCGGTGCGCCTGGTCGGCCTGTCCCGCCACGCCGATTCGCCGGAGTACGGCCTGGCCGAGACGACGACGGTCATGGCCGCGGACTACGCGGACCTCAAGACTCTTAACGAGGTGCTCTCGCGGCCCGTACACTACCCTCAACACGAATTCATCCTGGACTATTGCAATCGCAACGGTATCCTGCTCATCCCCGAGGTGCCAGCGTGGCAGCTCACTGCCCAGCAGATGGCAGACCCGGCGATGCGCGAGCTGGAGAAGCAACAGCTCCGCGAGATGATCGAGGTAGGGTTCAATCATCCTTCCATCTGGGCGTGGAGCGTCGGCAACGAGATCGAATCGGACGCGCAGGCGGGTCACGCTTTCGTAAGCGAGATGATCGCGTACGTCAAGGAACTCGATCCGACGCGGCCGGTGGGGTTCACCTCTAATCGGCTCTACCGCCGACCCCAGGAGGACGCGACCGACCTGGCCGATATCGTGTTGATGAACCAATACTTCGGCACCTGGGGTGGTCCCAAGCAGGGACTCGGACCCGCGCTGGACTGGATCCACCAGACCTGGCCGGACAAAGCAGTGATCGTCTCCGAGTACGGCTTTGAGCCGAGTTGGAACCGGAAGTGGGGTCCTCCCACCGCAACATTGGACCCGGCCCGGTACTACTTTGTGCCGGATGAGGCGCTGGGAGATGCCGAGGCTGCGGATGCCGTGCGCCAACGCCTGATCGCCGAACAGATGGCGGTCCTGCGCACAAAGCCGTTCGTGGTGGGCGCGATCTTCTGGACGTATCAGGACTACCGGACTCCGAACAGGTTCAATATGGGGGTAGTAGACAGGCAACGCCAGCGCCGCGGCTCGTGGCAGGTGTTGCACGAGGAGTATGCACCCGCGCAGTTTGTCGCGGTGACACCCACGACCACCCCGTCCGGCACACAGGACGTCGCGGTGCGCCTACGCGCTCGCGGTCCGGTAGAAAGTGACCTGCCGGCTTACACTCTGACCGGCTATCGTCTCGCCTGGAGCGTGACCTCTCCGGATACCGCGACCATCTTTGCACAGGGCGAGTTACCGTTGCCAGCCCTGGCGCCTGCTGACGAATGGACGGGCCGCATCGAGTGGTCTGCCCAAACCGACTACCGGCTCACCCTGCGGTTGCTGCGTCCCACCGGTTTTGTCGCGAGCGAGGCGCTCTTTATCCCCAACGGCAAGATCTCACGATAGGCGCCGGCGGACCTGCCGCGAAACGGCATTCCAAAACGCCCTGCCTCCCTTCAAAGCGGGCTTCGAGGTCAACCTTGGGGCGATTCCAGCAATCAGACTGGCGATTGCCCTGCGGCAAGATCAACAGGGTTCCACCGCCCGCCCAAGCCCTCGCGGCCCACCACATTCACACCAATGAATGACCCCAGCGTCGGCAAGAAGTAGGCCGGCAGCAGACCAACTGTCATCAGGACACGGCACGACTCCGAACGCTCCTTCCGAAAGAAATAGGAGCCAGAGGCGGAAACAAGGAACGAAACCGCATTACATACCTGTGGACCGGCGGCCTGCGCAGCGATCCGCCGGCGGCTGTTTATGCCAAGGCTGAAGCCGAGTTCGTGGGCGTTGGAGTGGATTTCGTCCGCCAGCACCCGAACATGGGCGCCCTGGTGCTGGAATGCACCGGCTTCAACCGATGTCCGACCGGCGGCAACATAATTTTGCCCTGTTGACACCGCTGCTAACCTGGCATACAATCTTCACGCTGATCGTTACTCTTTCCCGCTCGGCAACCCTATACAGCGCAGTGGAGGAATGCAGAAATGTCCCAGAACGCAAACCCCATAGAGGACGCAGGAAACGTCCACAATCCCGACATCGACAGCCTGGTGGCGGCGCTCGCCAGCCCGGATCGCGTGACGCGCCTGACAGCGCGCGAGACGCTGGTCAGCCTGGGCCACCCGGCCGTCGGTGCGCTGATCTCGTTGCTGGACGATCGGCACGACCACGTGCGCTGGGAAGCCGCCAAATCGCTGGCCGACATCGGCGACCCCGCCGCGGCGGAGGCGTTGGTGAACAGCCTCGAAGACCACGATGCCGGGGTACGCTGGCTGGCCGCGGAAGGTCTAATCAGAATGCGAAGAGCCTGCCTGAAACCCCTCCTGCACGCCCTGACAGAGCGGCCCGACTCGGTGTGGCTGCGGGCCGGCGCCCGTCACGTGCTGCACGGTCTCGGCAAGATAGGGGCAGCCGATGGGACGGCGCCAGTGCTGGCCGCCTTGGACGGGATCGAACCCAGCGCGACCGTCCCGAGTGCGGCGCGGCGGGTCCTAGATACGCTCTGAACTCGGGTTTTATGGGACCTGTCGAGTATTTGGTTGTCGAGTTCCCCGGCAACAAGTTCAACGGTGATGTCGTTCCGGCGCTCACCGAGCTGACGCAGAACGATACCATCCGGGTCATCGATCTGCTCTTCATCAAAAAAGGACGCACAAGGCAACGTGACCTCGGTGGAGCTGAGCGATTTGCCTGCGGTAGAGGCTGCCCCGTTCGATGATCTTGACGGCGAGATCGATGACTTGCTGAACGAGGAAGATATCCAGATCGCCGCGGAGAAGCTCCAGCCCAACAGCTCCACAGCGCTCCTGGTCTTTAAGCACGTCTGGGCCACCCGCCTGCGCGATGCCGTCGTCAACTCCGGCGGGCGATTGGTTGACAACGACCGCATCCCCGCTGCCATCGTCGAAGCTGCCATGACAGCCGCGCTAGGCGCGAATTGATCGCCAGGCACTTGCTGGGTTTCGACCGGACATGTACTGGCAAGCGGTTGCGCCGGCCGTAGAAGCCGCCGCCAAGCTGAGCGGTCTGCGCTAGCCGTTATGGAGCAGCGAGGGCGAGCTAACGATCACCATTCATCTATTCTGTTCAGGAGGAACTACCTATGAGACGAAGACCAGTAGCAGTTGGACGAAGAGGACCAGGCCTGTTGGCAACAGCCGTTGTAGTTGGAGGCACGACCGCGGTGGTCTCGAGTAGTATGCAGAAAAAGGGGGCGCAGCAGCAGGCCGCAGCCCAACAGCAAGCGGCACAGCAGCAGCAGGTAACGGATCTGCAAGCGCAACAAGCCCAGCTTGCAGCGCAGCAGGAAGCGCTGGCGCAACAACAAGCGGCGGCGACACAGCCGGCGCCCGCTGCCCCGGCCGGGAGCAGCCTGGATGACCAACTGATACAAATTCAGAAGCTCTCGGTAATGAAAGACCAAGGCTTGCTCACCGAAGAGGAGTTCACGGCCAAGAAAAAGCAGATCCTCGGCCTCTGATAGGATTTGCCCGGCGCGAAGTGTGCCCTTGGCGAAGCCAGGCTCACGCGCTAGCCGAAGCGGATCAACGGACGGGTGGGATGCCCGCCGCTGAAGCGCTTCAGGTCCCGGCCGGATCGGTGGAAATACCCACAGCCATGGAACCTGCCGTCTGCATCGCCGAGGCGACGAAGCATCCGCCGACCAAACGCGGATGCTTTGTCGTGCTGCTGCGCCCACCTCTTTGTTGACACAGGAAGCTAACATGCAACCCAGTTCTGATACACAAAGCATTGCACGCAAAGTCAGCTTCGATCCGGGCTACCTGGAAGCGTTTGAGACCAAGATGTTCATCGAAGGCCCGCAGACGGCCCGGCGACTGAGCAACTTCTTCGTCCTGCTGCTGCTGGCGACGGTCATCGCCACCTACGGGGTGCTATCCGGTTCAACGGCAACCGTAATCGGCGCCATGATCGTGGCCCCGCTGATGGGCCCGATCATGGCCACCGCAGCCGCCGTGGTCATGGGCTCCAGCCGCCGTGCGCTGCGAGCGCTGGGCCTGGTTGCAGCCGGCGTTGCGTCCGTGATCCTGCTCTCCATCGTGCTGACCTCGGTCGTCCCCGATGTAACGATCTCCTTCACCGAAAATGGGGAGATCGCCTCGCGTATTTCCCCGGGCCTCTATGCGCTGCTGACTGCCCTGGCAGCCGGTGCGGCGGGCGCCTACATCATGGGTCGGGCGGAGATTGCCGACTCGATGGGCGGGGTGGCGATCGCGATTTCGCTGGTACCGCCACTGTGTGTGGTCGGCATCGCCCTGTCCCAGGGAGAGTGGACAGCCGCCGGCGGCGCCATGCTGCTCTTCCTGACCAACTTCCTGGCGATCCTGCTAGCTGGCGGCGTGGTCTTCGTCCTTGCGGGCTTGGGCAGGCTGGCCAATACTGATGCGCATACGCGGGTGCGACGCCGTGCGTTTGTGCTCATCGTCATCGGCACTCTGCTTGTAGCCGTACCTTTGACCCTCACCGCCTATCGAGCAGTGACCGACACATTGGACGACAACAAAGCGACAGCGGTCGTCCAGGAGTGGCTGGCGGGCACCCCCAGTCAGGTTGTTGCTGTTAACGCTAACGGCCGGCTTGTGAATGTGACGATAGAAACCTTGGGTGAGACGCCGCCAACCCAGGACCTGGCCAACGAGCTTGCCACTGCGCTCAATCACGCTGTCCTCGTCAAACTTCGCGTCATCCCGACGCGTGTGGGCGCTTTTTCAAGCAATTACCCTCAAACCGATGGGCAGTGATCAGTGAAAGCGCGACTGCTGGACGTTGTGGGGGCGATTGTGGTACAATAGCAATCGTCAAATATCCAGTTCGATCACTGGTAAACAGGAGTCTGAAAATGTCACACGAAGAAAAACTGAAAAACGAGAACGACAATGTGGTGATCGCCTTCTTCGCCGACCAGGCCGCGGCCGAGAGCGCCATTGAAGGCATCAAGAATTGGGATCGCATCAATGATCACTTCGAGTTGGGCAACATCGGCACCATCCGCAAGGAAGGCGACAAGATCAAGACCGACGTGGGCCGCAAGACCGGCAAGGGCGCGAAGGTGGGCGCAGTCGTAGGGGTCATCGCCGCGGTGCTGACCGGCGGCGCGTCGCTGATCATCACAGCAGTCGGCGCCGGCGCGCTGGGTGGCGCGCTGGGGCACTTCTTCAAGAAGTCCGCTGGCCTCACCCAGGAGGAGATTGCGGCGATCGGCCAGGAGCTGGACAGTGGCCGCGTGGCAGTCGTCGTGACGTGCGATGATTTCGAAATCCCGATGGTGACGGAGTACATGGAAGGGGCGAAGGGCACGGTGCGGACGTACAAGGTGTCCGGTGAAGCCCTGGCCGAGGCGGCCAGCACGCCCGAAGTCATGGATCCGGTGACCGAAGGCGCGGCGTAAAACGGGCAGCGCGGACTGGTTGACTGACAAAACGCGATTAACCGCGGATCAACGCGGATTTTCACGGATCAATCGCGATAAATCTGTGCAAACACTGCACCTGCACTGCGTTTGGTGCAGTGCAGGTGTCCGCGTAAATCCGCGGCATTTTTCAACTCGGAGCTTTACTTTTCACCGGCGTCCACGTTTTGTCAGTCATTCAGGTACAACGCGGGTGTGTTCGGTGCGTGGCAGGCCCACCCGCGTTATAACAGCAGTCGTCCTCAGCCAGCTTTCTCGGCCGGGCTGAGTCACCGCACGCCTCGCGCAGCATGAACGCGCCGGCGATATCACCGGCGCTGCGGACCTGCAACTCAGTGTGCTCATATGCTTGCCCGAATCGTGCGCGGCGTCTCCACGCTTTTTGCCGAGAGCTTCCGGGGCTGGAGCCGTCGCAACCCGGACCTGCTGTCGGCGGCGCTGGCCTATAACACGCTCTTCTCCCTAGCGCCGCTGTTGCTGTTGATCATCACGATCACCGGCGCGCAGTACCGTGCGCAGGCCACTGAGCAAATCGTCACCCTGGTCGATAGTTGGGGCGGCCCCGCCCTCGCCGAGCTGGTCACCGACATGCTGACGGGCATGCAGCGCACGCCCGCCGGTCCGGTCGTGACGATCATTACCGCAGGGGTGTTGGCATGGGGCGCCTCCGGCATGGTGCTGCGTCTACGCACCGCCATCAACACGATGTGGGATCTCACGCCCGTCGAGGCCCCGAACGTCAAGACGACCCTCTGGGCCACCCTGACCGGCCGGCTGATCTCGATGGGGGTCGTGCTGGCGATCGGCTTCTGCCTCTTTGCTCTGCTGCTCATCAACACTTTCGCAACAACTTTGTATGCGGTGTATCTGGAGAACCTGCCGCCCCGACTCCGTGAGCTGGCATCGCCGACGGCCCCCTGGATCTCGTTCCTGCTCTATTTCTGCATCTTCGCGCTGACCTTCAAGCTGCTGCCGCAGGGCAAAATCCGGTGGCGGGACCTCCCAGCCGGCGCCTTGCTCACCACGCTGCTCTTCTGGCTGGGAAATTTCGTCATCAAGATCTACATCGCGGTGATCTTCGCCGCCTCGATCCACGGGGTGATTGCGTCAGCGATCGTTTTTCTGCTGTGGGTTTACTACTCGGCGATGATCGTGCTGTTCGGCGCCAGATTTACTTATGTCTACACCGAACGCTACGGCAAGCCCATTGCAGCCGGCAAGAACATGGTTCGGACATGATCGAGCTTTGGTTTGCGCAAAGTAATATGGTATAGTTGCATCCAAGCGGGAACGTCGGCTACATTTTCGACGTCATCTCTCAACGTACAATGGGAACCACGCAAGATCGATTTCCCACCATTCCCTTTCACCCCAGGAGGTAAACGCGACGATGAAGAAACACCTCTACCTGACCGGAGCCTTGGTGCTCCTACTGGTCCTGGTCGGCTCCGCTACACTCGTGGCGGCAGATCAACCGGCCGTTCGCGCAGCCGCCCAAACCGCCGGTACACTGGAAGGCCCGCGCTGGGTCCTGGTCTCCTACGCGAGCCAAGGACGGTAAGACGGTTCAGGCGATCCCCGGCGCCGAGGCCACCGCCCAGTTCGAAAAAGGCAATGTCCACGGCACGACCGGCTGCAACAACTACGAAGCGCCGTACGAAGCTAAGGACGGCAAGTTGACGGTCGGCGTGACCGCCACCACCATGAAGATGTGTCCGCCGCCCATCATGGACCAGGAATCCGCCTACCTGGCGAACATCCAGGCCGCGGCGACCTACAAGATCGCGGACGGCACGCTCACCATCGCCAACGCCAAGGGCGCCACCGTGCTCACCTACAAGGCCGAGACACCCATCAGCCTGACGGGCGGCACCTGGGTGATGACCGGGTACAATAACGGCAAGCAGGCCGTGGTCTCCGCGTCGGCGGACACCGAAGTGACCGCGATCTTCGGCGCCGACGGCCAGCTCAGCGGCTCGGCCGGCTGCAATCGCTACAACGCGCCGTACACCGTCGATGGCAACAAGATCAAGATCGGCATGGCAATCACCACCCTGATGGCGTGCGAGCAGTCGATCATGGACCAGGAACAGCAATACCTGGCCGCCATCCAGACCGCCGCCACCTACAAGATCGAGGGTGCGAAGCTCGAGCTGCGCGACGCCACCAATGCGCTCCTCGCCAGCTACGTGCTGAAGGCCGAGCAGGGTGTCTCGCTCGTCGGCCCGACGTGGGTGATGACTTCGTACAACAACGGCAAGGGCGGCGTGGTCTCCGCGCTGGCGGACACCGAAGTGACCGCAGTCTTCGGCGAGACCGGCAAGCTCAGCGGCTCGGCCGGCTGCAACACTTACAACGCGCCATACACCGTGGACGGCGCCACGATCAAGATCGGCCCCGGGATGTCCACCATGATGGCATGTGCGCAGCCGATCATGGATCAGGAATCAGCATATCTGGCCGCGCTGCAAACCGCCGCCACCTACAAAATCGAAAGCGAAAAGCTGGAACTGCGCACAGCCGACGGCGCGCTGGCCGCCTCCTTCACCCAACAGGTCGCCTCACCACTCGTCGGCCCCACCTGGGTGATGATCGGGTACAACAACGGCAAGCAGGCCGTGGTCTCCGCGTCGGCGGACACCGAAGTGACCGCGATTTCGGCGCGGACGGTCAGCTCAGCGGCTCGGCCGGCTGCAACACCTACAACGCGCCGTATACCGTGGATGGCGCCAAGATCAAGATCGGTCCGGCAGTCACCACCCGCAAGGCGTGCCCGCAGCCGATCATGGACCAGGAGATGCTGTACCTGGCCGCGATCCAGACGGCCGCCATCTACAAGGTCGACGGTGCGAGACTCGAGTTGCGCACCGCCGATGGCGCGCTTGCGGCTGACTACACTCAGCAGGCCGCAACCGAACCCCAACCCGCGGCGACCGCTGTTCCGGCAGCGGCTCCTGCGCCGGCCCCCGCGTCCGCAGCGGTTCCGGCGCCAACTGCGCAAGACCCCCAGGGCACCTACCTGACGCTCCGTCCCGCTGCGGATGGCGGGCTCACGACCCTGGCCCTGCAGCTCAAACCGGAGGGCGTGGCCGAGCTGAATTCCAGCTACACCGATCAAGCGCCGATCGTGCAGACCGGCGCCTGGGAGGACAACGGCGACGACACCCTGACCGTCACCCTGACGAATGTAGACGGGAAGGAGATGGCGACGCCGACCGTCGTCAAGTTCCAGCGTGAAGGCACTTTCCTGAACGCGGTGGCATACGACAAAGCAGTATTCGGCGCCGAGGGCCTGAAGTTGAATCTGGCCGCGGACGTCGCCCGCAAGGTTGGCCCGTCGCTGGTGACCCTCGATCTGGCAGCCGGCTTCCCGCTCGATCCGACCTTCATGAGCGTGAACGGCGGCGGCGAAGTGGACGCCAGCCTTCTTGGCCCGGACTGCAAGGGGTACATCAACCGGAACCCGGTCGTCACGGTCAACTGGAGCGGCGAAGCGGACCTCCTGCGCGCCTTCTTCTACAGCGACAGCGACTCGACCCTGGTCGTGCTGACGCCGGACGGCAAGCTAATCTGCAACGACAACGCCAACGAGCAACTGCTCGACCCGGTCCTGGACATCAAGAACCCGGTCCCCGGCAAGTACCGCATCTGGGTGGGTAGCGCAGCCGACCGGCAGCGCATCCCGGGCGTCCTGGTCCTGACCACCCAGCCGAGACGTCAATCTCGACACCTTTGAGCTGGCCAAGCTGGTCCGCCGGCCGACCATCCCGGTCAACCTGGCGAAGCCTGCCCCGCAGGTCGCGGCCGACGCGGTGAAGAAGGACCTCGAGGCCGCGGCCAAGACCGCGCCTGTGCTCAAACCCGGCGCGTCCTTGAAAGCCGACGTGACCGCGGAGGGCGACATCCCGCTCTTCCAGTTCCCGCTGACCAAGACGTGTGGCGGCCTGGTGGCTGCCAAGCCCAGCTACGTATTCAACGTCGTCGGCCAGCTTCCGCAGGTGAACGTCTACTTTGACGGCGACGCCGACAGCACCCTGTTGGTCATCGGGAATGACCTGAAGACGGTTGAATGCAACGATGACGCCGAACCCGGCCAGAACATCAACCCCCAGGTGAAGTTGACGAACCCGGCGGAAGGCACCTACGCGGTGTATGTCGGCCGGCTCGATCCCGCGAAGCCAGTCAAGGGCACGCTGACGATCAGCGCGGCTGTGAACGCCGAGCCGGCGCCGGCCCAGAAGTAGAGCAAAGGAGCGAGGAGCAACATCATGAAACGCATTCTTCTGACCGCCGCCCTCGTGGCGATGTGCCTGGCCGCCCTGGTCGGCGTGTTGCCCGCGGAGGCCCAGAGCGGCAATACGTGGACCATCAACTACTTCAACAATACGGACTGGGCCGGGTCCCCGGTGATGACCCAGTACAGCCCCTACATCTCGTTCAACTGGGGCTACGGCTCCCCCAGCCCCGCGGTGCCGGTCGACAACTTCTCGGCGCGCATGACCACCGACGCCTTCTTCTACGCGGGGACCTATCAGTTCTCGGCCGTGGCTGATGACGAGATCACGGTGATCATCGACGGCGTGACCTACCTTGACACGCGCGGTCAGGGCCAATCCGGCAAATCGTTCGCCTTCAACGTCCCGATGTGGCAGGGCAACCACCGCATCGAGGTGCTCTATCGCGAGTACACGCAGTCGGCGTACGTTTACCTGAGCTGGATGTATCTGAGCGGCGAGGTCACGCCGCCGCCACCGACAGAGCCAAGCTACCCACCGGTACCGCCGTCGTCTGACAAAGTAGTGACGCAGTACGGCGACTACACGCCCTGCATCCAGCAGAACATCCACCAGGCCAACTGCTTCGTTTCGGATGGCGCGTGGGATTCACCAAACCTCGGCTCCATCCAGATGGAACCGCAGATCACAAGCTGGAACATCTGCGTTGCCGATACGACGAACACGTTCATGAATCCGAACAATCAACCGCAGTCGTATAACTGCTCCAAGACCCTGGCCGGCTGGTTCGGAAACTAAGCGAACCGGCACATGAGAACGCGAAGGGACGGGCTAACCCCGTCCCTTCTGCTACATGGGGAAGGTTACATCGGCAAAAAATCTAAGGCGCTCTGAAGTCGAACAATTGGAGGTAGCCATGAAGCGCAAACACGAGCAGCCAGCCTGGCACACGCTCACCTACGTCGTCCTGGCTGGACTTATGATCGCGGTGGCTGGATGCACCTATGCGCCCCCGGCGACCGAGCCCGCCCCTGAGCCGGCAACACCCGAAACGGCCACTTCAGCGAATCTTTCCGGTACGCTGTCCGGCACGGTCGCTTATCTTCAGCGCATCGCGCTGGCGCCGGATGCGATCGTGGAGGTCTCGCTACAGGATGTCTCCAAGGCGGATGCGCCGGCCGAGGTGATCAGCACGCAGACTATCGAGACCCAGGGCGCGCAGGCGCCCATCCCGTACGCGCTGCAATACGATCCAGCGCAAATCGTAGAACGGAACACCTACGCCGTGCGCGCGACCATCACCGAGGGCGGCAAGCTCACCTGGACCAGCACGCAACGGTATCCCGTGCTCACACGCGGTGCGCCGGTCGATGACGTCGAGATCATCGTCGAGCAGGTGCCGCAGGCCAGCCCGGTCGCCACGCCGGACTCTGCGACGCTGCCCGCGCTCACCGGCGTGCTGACCGGGACGATCACCTATCTCCAGCGCATCGCCCTGCCGCCCAACGCCGTGATCGATGTGCAGTTGCAGGATGTCTCGTTGCAGGATGTGCCGGCCACGGTGATCGCCTCCGAGCGCTACATCGCCGAGGGGCGCCAGGTGCCCTTCCCGTTCGAGCTGACCTACGACCCCGCGGGGATTACCCCCGAGCGCACCTATGCGATCGCAGCCCGCATCACCGTGGACGGCAAGCTGCGCTGGATCAACACCCAGAGCTATCCTGTCCTGACGCGCGGCGCGCCGATCACTGATGTCGAAATCGTGGTCGAGTCGGTCGGGGGCAGCGCGGGCATGCAGAGCCAGGCGGACTTGAACGGCACGGTCGCCTATCTCCAGCGCATCGCCCTGCCGCCCAACGCCATCATCGAAGTAAGCCTGCAGGATGTATCGAAGATGGACGTGCCGGCTGAAGTGCTCGACGCCGTGAAAATCCCGTCCGCCGGGCGGCAGATGCCGATCCCGTTCCTCCTGCACTACGACCCGGCGCAGATCGACGATCGGTACACCTACACGGTCTCCGCCCGCATCACCGTGGACGGCGTGCTGACGTGGATTTCCACGACTCAGACCCCGGTCCTGACACGCGGGGCGCCCACCGACAACGTCGAAATCCTCGTGGAACAAGTAGCGCAGTAAGACGCAAGGGGATGTTGCGGCGCTGTCCGCGACATCCCCCTGTCTGTTCTCCCTCTGCGACATCTGGCATTCAGCCTTTAGTTTTCCCCGCGGACAGTTCTCCGGCCAACATCTTCTCGGCCGTCGGCCCTGTCCTCCGGCGTGCTCGCGCTGGAGAAAGAGTCTGAATTCAGGATCAAAGTCCGATCTCTCCAGGACAGTTCTCCGGCCAACATCTTCTCGGCCGCGGCCCAGTCCTCCGGCGTGTTCACGTTGAAGAAAGACCGGAAATCAGGATCAAAGTCGCGGATCTCATCCGGGGAGACGATGCGGACGCGCACGTCGGGGAGAAAGCCCACCATCTGCCGCTCGCCTGCGGCCAGGCGCGCCGAAACAGCCACCAAACAGCTCCGCCGATAGATGGCATGCAGCGGCTCCTTGACCGGCTCACCTGTGCGCGGATGGGGCAGCTCGGGGATCACCACGTCGAAGCCGGGCATCAGCGCGGCCAGATGCGCCACCAGCGCCGGGTTGATGAACGGCATGTCGCCCGCCACCGCCAGCAGCAGATCGCAGCGCGCCGCGCTTAACCCCGCGTGCAGGCCAGCCAACGGACCGGCGCCGGGATAGCGGTCGGGTACGACCTGCGCCGGGACGCCTTGGTCACGCAAAGAGTCAACCAGCGCAGCGAAGGGTTCCGGCGCGTTCGCGCTGAAGAGAAACTCCGTCGGCCAGGGGCCGGATGCGCGCCACCACCCGCTCGATCAGCGGAACCGCGCCCGCTCCCAGCGGCCGCCAAATCTTGTCCTGGCCCATACGCCGGCTGCGTCCCCCGGCCAGGATCAGCACCGTCAGTC
Source organism: uncultured Chloroflexia bacterium (assembly GCA_963841825.1). GTDB lineage: Bacteria > Chloroflexota > Anaerolineae > CG2-30-64-16 > CG2-30-64-16 > CAWJEL01. Next base: position 151,431 of record CAWJEL010000034.1, on the reverse strand, counting down.
CTTGTCCTCGCACCAATGCCCTGCCTCCTGATGATCTCGCAGCATTCTACCACAAACAGTGAGCTTTCTTCCTTGTCGGCTCTGTCAGGTGTGTTATAATCGTTGCATCTGCAAGGAGATGCAACTGCAATGAGCTGTCACACCCCGATTCTGACTGATTTGCGCGAACACGGCGTGCGCCTGACCGCCCAGCGCGCCCTGATCCTCGAAGACTTGTACCACCACCCCGGGCATTGCACCGCCGATGCGATCTTCGGCCGCGTCAGCCAGAGCCTGCCGGGGCTGAACCGCGCCACGGTCTATCGCACCCTGGAATTCCTGCGCGACGCCGGTGTGCTGACGGCGAGCAGCGGGCCCGAGGGGATCAATCGGTTCGAGCTGGTGCAGGATAGCGGACCGCAGCACCACCATTTACACTGCCGGGGATGCGGTGCCGAGCTGCCCCTGGAGGCCGACCCGATCGACGCGCTCAGGACCGAGATCGCCCGGCGCAGCGGCTTCCGGGCGGAATTGAGTCATCTCTACATCAACGGCCTCTGTGCGGCGTGTGTTGCCCACACAGAGAAGAACAAGAGGTAGAACATGCTATACGCTCCTAAACCGATGCACATCCCCGATGGGTTCCTTTCCGTGCCCGTCGCCATCGCCATATGGCTCGTCTCGATCGTTGTAATTGCGGTTGCTCTGAAGCGTGTCAGCCGGGACCTGGATGAACGCCAGGTGCCGCTCATGGGCGTCCTGGCAGCCTGCATCTTTGCCGGTCAGATGTTGAACTTCGCGGTCGCGGGCGGCACGTCGGGCCATCTGCTGGGCGCGGCCCTGGCGGCCATCCTGCTCGGCCCGTGGGCGGCTGTCCTCGTCCTCACCACGGTGGTCGGCGTCCAGGCGTTGATCTTCCAGGATGGCGGGCTGCTGGCGCTGGGCGCCAACATCTTCAACATGGCGGTAATCGCCGTGTTCGTTGCGCACTTCGCCTATCGCAGTGCGCAACGCTTGCTCGGAAATCACCGCTGGAGCGTGCCGGTGAGCGGATTTGCTGCGGGGTGGTTGTCCGTATTCATCGCCGCCCTGGCGACCGCGCTGGAGCTGGCGCTGTCGGGCACCTCGCCGGCGAATATCGCCGTCCCAACGATGGCCGGTATCCATGCGCTGATCGGCATCGGCGAAGGGTTGATCACCGCAGGCGCGTTAGCGGTCATCACGGCCGCGCGTCCCGACCTGCTGCACCAGGGGCAGGCGCAGGCCGCGCTCGGCGGGCGAGCGGTATGGGTCGGCGGACTGATCGTCGCACTGGGACTGGCCGTCGCCTCGCCGCTGGCCTCAGCCCACCCTGATGGCCTGGAATGGGTCGCCGGACAACAAGGATTTCTCGACGCGGCCCAGGCGCCGGTCTTCAAAATCATCCCGGACTACCTGCTGCCCGGCGTGTCGAATCAGGCGACGGCCACTATCCTCGCGGGCATGATCGGCGCCGTCATCGTGGGCGGGGTCGCGCTGGGCGTGGCCTACACGCGGCGCTCCCGACACCCTGACGCAGGATAAGGCCGATCATGCACATCAGCTTCCTTGACCCGTACCGGCCGCGGCCCAGCCTCGTCCATCGCCTGGATGCACGCGTCAAGCTGGTGCTGGCGCTGGCGTTCATCCTGACGACGGCGTTGGCCCCGCCCGGCGCGTGGCCGGTCTATGTCCTGCTTTTTGCGCTGGTCATCGCCGTCGAGGTCCTGTCGGAGTTGGGGGTCGGTTATGTGTTGCGCCGCGCCATGATCGCCGCTGCCGTTTGCCCTGGCGGCCCTGCCCGTGCTGTTCACCGTGCCGGGACCGGCGCTGCTGACGCTACCGATCGGGCCGTGGGACCTGACGATCACCGGGCCAGGGCTGGAGCGCTTCGTCAGCATCCTGCTGAAATCGTGGATCTCCGTTCAAATGGCGATCGTACTGGCCGCCAGCACATCGTTCCCCGAGCTGCTGATGGCGATGCGGGCGATTCGCATCCCGCGGCTGCTGGTGGCGGTGTTCGGGCTGATGTGGCGCTATCTGTTCGTGCTCGCCGACGAGGCTTTGCGGCTGCTGCGCGCGCGCTCGGCGCGCAGCGGGCTGACCTACCAGCCATCTGACCTGAGGCTAACCACGGAGACACAGAGGGCACGGAGTCTATTTGACAATCTCCGTGTTCCCCGTCCCACAGGGAGGCTTCGCGCTGTCTCCGTGGTTCGATCTTCCACGCTGCCGGACCTCGACCGCAGCGCCGGCAAGATCGGCGGGAGCATCGCGTGGCGGGCGCGCGTCACCGGGGGCATGGCGGGCAGCCTGTTTCTGCGCTCCTTCGAGCGTTCCGACCGCATCTACGCGGCGATGGCCGCCCGCGGGTACGACGGTGAGGTGCGAGCCTTCCCGCTGCCGCCGGTCTCGCTCCTATCATGGGGCATCCTGCTGGGAGGCGTGAGCCTGCTGGCGTTCCTGACCTTATTCGGGTATCTGTTTTGGGGTTGAAAGCGCGCATGGAGCCAATCATTCAGGTCACAGATCTCTCTTTCGCCTATCCGGACGGCCGCCAGGCGTTGCATGATGTCTCGCTATCCGTCGCGCCGGGGGAAAAGGTTGCGCTGGTGGGACCAAACGGCGCGGGCAAATCCACGCTGATGTTGCATCTCAACGGCATTTTGCACCCCGCGTCGGGCGCTGTCCGCATCGTAGGGCTGGATGTGCAGGGCAGCAATCTGCCGCGCGTGCGCGGGGCGGTCGGGCTGGTCTTCCAGGATCCCGATGATCAGCTCTTCTCGCCGCGGGTGTTCGACGATGTGGCGTTCGGGCCGATTTATCAGGGGCTGCCGCCCGCGCAGGTGCGTGAACGGGTGTCCTCTGCGCTGGAAGCGGTCCACATGGGCCACATGGCCGAGCGCGTCTCGCATCATCTCAGCACCGGCGAGAAAAAGCGCATCGCGCTGGCGACGGTGCTGGCGATGGAGCCGGCGATCCTGGTGCTCGACGAACCGACCGCCGGGCTCGATCCGCGCGCGCGCCGCGGGCTGATCCACCTGCTGCGCGAGCTGCCCCAGGCGATGCTCGTCGCATCGCATGACCTGCGCATGGTACAGGAGCTCCTGCCCCGCACCGTCATCATGGACAACGGCGCCATCGTCGCGGATGGGGCAACGCCGGAGATACTCAGCGATGTGGCCCTGTTGGAAGCACATGGGTTGGAAGTGTACTGAGTTGGAAAACGCATGATCCTGCTCGATGATCTCCTCGCCGCAACCGGCGGCCAGGTACACGGCCCGATCGGGCCGACCGCGGTGGGGGCGACGACATTTGAGTCGTTCTGCTTCGATTCGCGCGTGATCCAGCCGGGGCAACTTTTCCTTGCGGTCAAAACCGAGCGGGCGGACGGCCATGACTACATCGACGCGGCCTGCGCCGGCGGGGCAGCCGGCATCCTCTGCCAGCACGCGGCGGATGTGCGCGTCACCTGCATCGTCGTGCCGGATACCCGCCAGGCGATCCAGGATTGGGCGCGTTACATCCTGGCAAAGCAAGGGGTAGATGTCATCGGCATCACCGGCAGCGTGGGCAAGACCACAGCCAAGGAGGCCATCGCTGCGGTGCTCGGCGCGCTCACCACGCCCGCCTCACAGTCCGCTGTGTTCAAAAATCAGGCCAACTACAACGGCCTCTACGGGCTGCCCATCGCGCTGGGTGAGCTGCGCCCCGAGCAGCGTATCGCGGTGCTGGAGATGGCAGCGGATCACCTCGGCGAGATCGGCCGCCTGGCGCAGATCGCGCCGCCGAGCATCGCGGTGGTGACGACCGTCGAGCCGGCGCACCTGGAGGCGTTTGGGTCGCTGGAAGCCATCGCCCGCGAGAAGGGCGATCTGGTCGCCGCGCTGCCCCCCGCCGGCCTGGCGGTGCTCAACGCCGACGATCCCCGCGTGCTGGCGATGGCCGAACGGACGAGCGCCCGCGTGATCACGTTCGGCACCTGCGTTGAGAATCTCTTCGACTTTCATCCTGAGCGGGTTAACAACAAGACTGCTGCGACAGCGCCAGACCAGCGAAGTTCACATGTCGCGGGTGGCGCCACGGCCGATGAAAATGTCATGCCGAGCGGGTTAACGAGTCAACGTTCGCCGCGGCGAGGGTCCAGCAAAGCATCTCGCGCCGCAAGAGACTCTTCGCTGGACTCTCACCGCCACGCACTTCACGGGGCCGACCCGCTCAGAGTGACAGTTGGGGCTATTTTCAGGGCAAGGGGCTCGTCAGCCGCGCCGAGATCCTTCGCTAGGATTTCATCACAACCGATCTTGACTGGTCAACCCGCTCAGGATGACTTTCCTATACACTCTGGTGACGCCAGCGGCATGCTCCTCTGCCCCGACATCTATGCCACCGACATCCTGATCTCACGCGAAGGCACGAGCTTTACGGTGAAAACGCCGGTCGGCAGCCGCAAGGTCGATATCCCCCTCCTGGGCCGGCACCAGGTTTATGCCGCGCTGGCCGCGATCGCCGTGGGATTGGCGTGCGGGGTCGAGCTTGACACCATCGCCGGCCGGCTGGCCGAGCTGCCGCGCGTGCCGGGCCGGCTCAATCCGCTGCCCGGCCGCCGCGGCAGCCTGCTCCTGGACGATTCATACAGCGCCAGCCCGGCTGCGGTCGAGGCCGCGCTCGAAACCCTGGCTGCGCTGGACGCCCGTCACCGCATCGCCGTGTTGGGCGACATGCTGGAACTCGGCGACTATGAAGCGGCCGGCCACGAGCGCGTAGGTACACGCGCCGCTGGCGTCCTCGATCTGCTCGTGACCAAGGGCAATCGCGCCCGGCGCATCGCCGACGCGGCGCGCGCGGCCGGCATGTCCGCTGATCAGATCATCGTCACCTACACCGCCGAGGATGCCGCGCGCGCCGTACTGGAGCGGCTGGCGCCGGGCGACGTGGCGCTGGTCAAAGGCTCGCTCGCCACCCGCATGGAGCAGATCGTCCGGCTGCTGATGGACGAGCCGCACCTCGCCGCTGACCTGCTGGTGCGGCAGGACGCGGCGTGGCAACAGATCGTGACGTCTCGCCGGACCGGCCGACCTGGCTGGAGATCGACCTGGGCGCCATCGCCCACAACGTGCGCCGGCTGAAACAGATCGCCGGCGAGGCGCAACTCATGATCTCGCTCAAGGCGGACGCGTACGGTCACGGCGCGATCCAGGTGGCGCAGACCGCCCTGCTGAACGGTGCGACCTGGCTGGGGGTCGCCTGCTTCGGCGAAGGCGTTGCGTTACGTCAAGCTGGCATCCGGGCGCCGATCCTGGTGCTCGGTTACACCCCGGCCTGGCAGGCGCGCGACGTCCTGCGACACGATCTGACCGCCACCGTCTTCGATCTCGATGTGGCCCGCGCGTTCTCCCGCGCGGCGCTGACCCTGGACCGTCCCGCGCGTATCCACGTCAAGGTGGACACCGGCATGGGCCGGCTGGGCATCTTCCCGGGTCAAGCGTTGGCGTTTGTTCACGCACTGCACCAGCTTCCGGGTCTGGTCCTCGAAGGCATCTTCACGCATCTCTCCGTAGCGGATGGAACGAGTGACTGGGAACGGGCATACAGCGCCGAACAGCTTGCCGCCTTCGACCGGGTATTGGCCGAACTCACCGCAGCCGGCATCCACATCCCATTGACGCATGCCGCCAACAGCGCCGCGCTGCTGCGGGGACACGGAGACACGGAGCACATGGTGACTGGCGATTCGAAGCCGGCGCAACCATCAACGCCTGCACCTACAATCCAGCTTCCACGCCTGCATTGCAGCAATCCAGCTTCCAGCTTCCACCTTCCAGCTCGTCCGCCCCGGCATCGCCGTCTACGGCCTCGATCCATCGCCCGATGTGCCCTGCCCGCCGGACTTCCGCCCCGCGCTGGCCTGGAAGACCCAGGTCGCCCAGGTGAAGGAGTTGCCGCCGGGCAGCTTCGTCGGGTACGGCGCCACCTACCGCACGGCGGACTTCGAGCGCATCGCCGTGATCCCCGTGGGCTATGCGGACGGCTTCCGCCGCGCGCCGCACCACTGGGGCGAAGTGTTGGTGCGCGGCCGCCGTGCGCCGATCACGGGCCGGGTCTGCATGGATCAAACCATGATCAACGTGACGCACATCCCCGACGTCCGGCAAGGGGATGAGGTCGTGTTGATCGGCCGCCAGGGCGCCGACCGGATCACCGCCGAGGAGATCGCCGGCCGGCTCGGCACGATCAACTATGAGGTGGTGGCGGCGATCCTGGCGCGCGTCCGAAGAGAAACCCTGGCGTAGCGCAACACGTATATGGGCGTGAGGATTCTCCGCCATGACTGACTCGTCAACCGAACCGCGCCCCGCGCGTTGGGCGCCTCGTTTCTTCGCCATCTGGACCGGGCAGGCGTTCTCCCTGCTGGGTTCCATGCTCGTGCAGTTTGCGCTGGTCTGGTGGCTGACGCAGACCACCGGCTCGGCGACCGTGCTGGCCACCGCGACCCTGGTCGCAGTGCTGCCCGGCATCGTCATCGGGCCGCTTGCGGGCGCGCTGGTGGATCGCTGGAACCGGCGGCTCATCATGATCGCTGCCGACAGCCTGATCGCGCTGGTCACCCTGGGGCTGATCTTCCTCTACGCGACCGGCCGGATGCAGGTATGGCAAGTCTACGTCGCCATGTTCCTGCGGGCCGCGCTGGGCGGCTTCCACTGGCCGGCCATGCAATCCTCCACCTCGTTGATGGTCCCCAAGGAGCACCTGGCGCGCGTCGCCGGCATCAACCAGACGATGATGGGGGTCATGAACATCATCTCGCCGCCGCTGGGCGCGCTGCTGTTGAGCGTCCTGTCGCTGGGCAAGGTGCTGGCGGTCGATGTCGTGACCGCGGGGTTGGCCGTACTACCACTCCTCTTCATCACCATCCCGCAGCCTGAGCGAAGCGCAAGCCAGGCGGCCCCCGGCGCCGCGCGCGCCTCGGTCTGGGCTGACCTGCGCGCCGGTTTCCGGTACGTGGCGAGGTGGCCCGGCCTGCTGGCGATCCTGATCATGGCGATGGCGATCAACTTCGTCGTCAACCCGGCGTTCTCGCTGATGCCGATCCTGGTGACAAAATACTTCGGCCTCGGCGCCCTCCAACTGGGCTGGCTGGAGTCGGTCTGGGGGATCGGCGTGGTGGTAGGTGGCCTGGTGTTGAGCGTGTGGGGCGGGTTCAAGCGCCGCGTCGTCACCTCGCTGCTCGGCATCATCGGCTTAGGCATCGGCACCCTGATCGTCGGGCTCTCGCCGGCCGGCGCGTTTACCGTGGCATTAGCCGGTATGCTCGTGGCGGGCTTCATGAACCCCATCGTCAACGGCCCCTTCATGGCCGTGATGCAAACAGCCGTGGCGCCCGAGATGCAGGGCCGCGTCTTCTCGCTGATCCAGAGCGCATCGATGGCCATGATGCCGCTCAGCCTGCTGATCGCCGGCCCGCTCGCCGACGCGCTGGGTGTGCGTGTCTGGTATGTGGTTGGCGGCGTGCTCTGCATCATCATCGGGGTGGTTGCGTTCACCGTGCCTGCCATCATGCAGGTGGAAGAAAACCAGCGCGGGATGCCGCAAAGGACGCGCGAAGATGCCAACGCCACAGCAGCGCCAACCGAGTAGTCTCACCCCAAGCGCCGCGGCCATGCGGGACAGCCGGCGCGGCTTGGGCCAAGTGGCGCCGTGATCACACGTTTTCGTTCGACCACCGCCGGTTACCCGCGCCAGTACTGGGTGCTATTCTGGGGCCTGCTGATCAGCAGCATCGGCGGCGGGCTGTGGTGGCCGTTCCTCACCATCTACATGCGTGAGCGTTTGGCGGTCCCCTTGACCACCATCACGCTGCTCTTCACCCTGAACTCGGCCGCGGGGCTGGTCGCGATGTCGATCGCCGGCCCGGCAGTAGATCGTTTCGGCCGGCGCTTTGCGATGATCCTCGGGTTGGTCTCGGGTGGCCTGATCTTGCTCGCCATGAGCACGGCCCAGACGCTCCCGGTCTGGGCGCTGTTAATGCTGCTGCAGGGGCTTTTCAACCCATTCTACCGCGTCGGCAGCGACGCGATGGTGGCCGACCTGATCCCGTCCGCCCGCCGCGCCGGCGCGTACGCGCTGCTGCGGATGATCAACAATCTGGGCATCGCCATCGGCCCGGCCATCGGCGGGTTCGTGGCTGGCGTGTCTTACGGCCTCGCGTTCTACATCGCGGCCACGGCGAACCTGCTCTTCGTGACTCTGATCGTGTTCTTCGTGCGCGAGACGCTGCCACGCCGCGCGACCCCCGCGCTCCCGGGAGCAACAACGGATGCCGGCTCGCAAGATGAGGTCCCGAAGCGTAAGGGCGGCTACGGCCCGGTGCTGCGCGATCGGTCGTTCGTGGCGCTGTGCGGCGTGTTCGTGCTCGCCACCATGCCCGCTGCCATCATGATGATGCTGCTGGCCGTGTACGCCAAGGAAAACTTCGGCGTGCCCGAGCGCCAATACGGCTTCATCATGGCCACCAACGCCGCCATGGTCGTGCTGTTCCAATACGCGGTGACGCGGCGGAGCCAGGCGTATCCGCCGCTGCGCGTGCTGGCGTTAGGCGCGCTCTTCTATGCGCTCGGCGCAGGCAGCGTTGCGTTGGGAGCCGGCTTCTGGGGGTTCTGGCTCAGCATGGTGATCCTGACGTGCGGCGAGCTGCTGATCGCGCCGACGGGAACTGCCGTGGCCGCCAACCTGGCGCCGCCGGACATGCGCGGCCGGTACATGGGGCTTTACGGCATCACGTGGGGTGTCGCCTTCGGGATCGGCCCGGTGATCGCGGGTTATCTCAACGACAACGTGGCGCCGCGGGCGATCTGGCTCTTTGCCCTGGCCGTGGGGCTGGCGGCCGCGGCGGGATTCCTGTTACTGCGAGGCAAGTTGGCCGGGCGGCCGGGATTTGGGGAACAAACTGCCACCGCGACGGAAGTTTTGTAGAGATCGAACTGCCCGGCCACAGAGAACCCCATCGTATCTTGTCAGTCAACCAAGAAAGCACGGAGGTTTTTCTATTTCTCCGTACTCTCCGCGGTTACCTTCAGAACCAACGCGATCAAGAACCCGGACGCAACAGGCGATCGAAAAATGAGTTAAGCGATCCCATAATGCCGCCTGACCCGGACTCATTCAGATCATCATACTCGATAGGCTCGCCATCGCGCTGGCTCGCCATCGCCTGGGTCACCGCGACCTCATCGAAGTTCGCCCGCTCCCACTGGCCGGCCACGACGCCATCGCGCAGCACCGTGACGCGATCGGCGAGCTGAAAGGCGTCCCCGGGCCGGCGTGCCAGATAGAGACAGGTTACCTCGTGCTCGGCCAGGCGCCGGACCATGTGGAGCAGTTGGCTGAGGCCCTGCGGTGACTTAATGCCGTGGGTCAATTCATCCATGACGACCAGCTTGGGTTCGGCCGCGAGCACCCTCAGAACCATGAGCAGCCGTTGCTGGCTGGGTGAAAGCTCGGCCGCGCTGGTGGCGCCGCCAAAGTTGATCCCCCAGCGGCTCATCACGGCCTCCGCTCGCTGCTCAGTCGACTGCTTCGAGACGAAGAACTGCTTCTCGGATTGCCACCCGCCCAAAACGATGTTCTCGGCCACGCTGAGCTTCGGGAAGATACTCAGCGGCCGCGGCACCACGCCGATCCCCCGCCGGATCGCGTCCGACGTCGAACGTGCGACCAAAGGGCTGCCCTCAAACAGGATCTCCCCCTGGAAGGCGCCGGTCGGATAGAGGCCGCCGAGAATCTTCATCAGCGTGGTCTTGCCCGCGCCAAGCTCGCCCACCACGCCATGGATCTCGCCCCGCCGCACCGTCAACGAAACGTCATCCAAAGCCACGATGCCGGTTTTCGGATAGGTCTTGGTGACGTGATTTACTGCAAGAATCGGGGACGAATCCATGCGGCTTTCTCCTAACCCAAACAGAAGGGAACCGAACCTGTCACCACAAAGACACCAAGTCACAAAGGAGCACAAAGACGATTACGTCATCTTTGTGCACTTGGTGACTTGGTGTCTTGGTGGTGAGATTCTACTACTTCACCAGCAAAAACGGCAGCGATTCGCGAATGCCGTTGTAGAGCACCGCCATCTCGGCTGCGGGGCGCAGCGAGAGGTTACCCTCAAACGCTTCCTTCGCCGCCATCTCCTGGATCTGCCAGTCCCGCGTCAGCTTGACACGCACCAGCGCATCTTCGTAGACGAGCGTGCCGTTGTGCAGGGTCAGGCTGCACTCCCGGCCGCCTTCGCGGCGCCGGATCGTGTCGCCGGCGATGAAGAAGGCGTTGTCCTGCTCCTCACCGAACACGGTCTCATTGAGGAACAAGCGCGGCTTGTCCCAGTACGGCTTGCCCTGGTGGACACAGAAGGTCTGGCAGTCATCGCACTCGTTGCAGAAGTCGTCGATGTGGAGGATCTGCCGGTTCTGCACGATCACAAAGTCCTCAGCACTCGCGACACTTAGCCCGCAGCGCCCAGAAGTGCGGGGCGTGCTATCACATGGGGCGAGCACCGGCAGCGTCCAGCGGACCGGTTCCATCCCGAAGGTGTAGTTGGCCCGGTTCGGGCACACCTCGACGCACTTGTCACAGAAGGCCGTGCACTGCACGCAACGCAGCCCCTCGATGCGCGCTTCTTCTTCAGTAAAGGTGGATTCGATCAGGTTAAAGTTCGCCGCGCAGTTCCACCGGCAGCATCGCAGGCTTCACCTGGTCGATCTTGCGCGCCCGCACGGCCTTCACCTCGATGATCTCCTGCTCGGTGAGGGTTGCGGGGCGGCTCGACGGCTGCGCGAACGGCACGCACAGATGCTCGCAGATCGCCTCGGCGGCCGCGCGTCCGTCGGCGCACGCCGCGATGATGCTGTCAGGCTTGATCACCACGTCGCCGCCCGCGTAGACGCCGTCCGGCCCGGCGCAGCGGGTCGCCTCGTCCACCAGCACGCCGCCGCCCTTGTGCCGGGCGACCTGGCTGCCGTCGAGGAACGCCAGCTCGGGCAATTGGCCCACGGATACGATCACCGTATCGCACGGCACGACAAACTCGCTGCCAGGAACCTCGACCGGTGAGCGGCGGCCATCCGGGCCGGGCTCGCCCAGCTCGCAGCGGATCACCTTGATACCGATGACCTTGCCGCCGTCCCGCAGCACCTCCACCGGTGCGACCAGCTCCTCAAGGCTGTTGCCTTCCTCCAGCGCGCCCTCCAGCTCCTCCTCGGCCGCGGGCATCTCGTGCCGCGTGCGGCGGTAGAGGATCGTGACCGGGTTGCCGGTGAAGCGTTGTGAGGTGCGCACCGCGTCCATCGCCGTGTCGCCGCCGCCGATGACCACCGCCTTTTTGCCCAGATCGACCACTTCCCCGCGGCGCGAACGCTCGAGCAGGTGCAGCGCGGGCATCACACCCGGCCCCTCGACGCCCGGCACGCGCAACGGCGTGTCGCGCTGGAAGCCGCTGGCCAGGTAGACCGCGTCGAAGCCCTGTTCGAGCAGCTCCTCCGGCGGCACGGTGATGCGGGCGTTGAGTTTGATGTCCACGCCCAGCGCCGCAATCCGGTCGATGTCGCGTTGGATGATCTCCCACGGCAGGCGGAACGGCGGCACCGCGCGCATCATGCCGCCCGGCACATCCTTCGCCTCGAAGATCGTCGCCTGCACACCGTTCAACGCCAGGTACGCGGCCGCGGCCAGGCCCGACGGCCCGCTGCCGATGATCGCGGCCTTGCGTCCCGTCTGCGGCTGCTGTTTGGCGATATAGTCGGCGCTGCCGCGCTCCTCCGCGATACGCTTCAGCGCCCGGATCGCCACACTTTCCTCGTAGTCGTTGCGGGTACACCGGGTCTGGCAGAGGTGCGTACAGACGTAGCCCGTGACGCCCGGCATCGGGTTGCGCGCCAGGATCACTTCCAACGCCCGATCGTACTCGCCCTGGGCGATCAGCCAGGCGTACTCCGGCACATCCTGCTCCACCGCGCACGCCTCGACGCACGGCGCGACGACGCAATCCCAGAGGCCCAGCCCTGACTTCACCTTCGGCAGGCCATAGCGGGACTGATGTTTGTTGTAGCGCGGATTCACCAGCGCATCGGCGGCCGCGGCCTCGACGTTCGCCAGCTTATCCTGCGACAGTTCGGCCAGGCTGGCGGCGCCCTGTTCGGCCATCGCCGCGCCCAGGTTCTCCAGCCACTGCGTCATGCGCGCATAGCCGCCCGGTTTCAACAGGTCGGAGCAGCCGGTGACCGGCAGCGCGCCGCACGATAGAATGGTTGCGATGTTCATCGCGTCCGCGCCCGCGGAGTAGGAGACGTTGAGATCGCCGTTGAACTCGTGCAGCAGCTTGTCGTACAGATTCATCGTGACCGGATAGAGCGCCCGGCCCGACATGTACATCTCGTCGCCCGGCATGCGCCCGGTGTGGTTGTGCATCGCCAGCGTGTTGCTCAGCTTGACCCCGAAGGCGAGATCCTGTTGGACCGCGACCTGTTTCAGCGCGGTAATCAGATCCACCGCCTTTTCGTACTTCAGGTCATGCTCGAAGACCGCGTCGGGGATCACGATCTCGGCGAAGCCCAACCGGTTATTCAGGATGTCCAGCACGCGCTCCTTGCCCAGGAGCGTGGGGTTCATCTTGACAATCGTGTGCAGCCCGCGCTCCTCCAGGGTGTAGCGGGCGATGCGCTCGATCTCGTCGGGCGGGCAGCCGTGCATGGTGGAGAGGGTGACGCTGTCGGTCAACTGCGTCGGGATCTCGACATCGGCAAACTGCGGGAACTCGCGGGCGATGATCTCCTTGATCTGGCCGAGCTGCTCCGACGCGTCGGCCATCGTGTCCATGAACTTCGTCATGCGGGGCGTCTTGATCCCCTCGAGGTTATAGCCGATGCTCATGTCGAAGATCGTGCCGAACGGCGTCTCCTCCCAGCCCAACACGCGGCGGAGGATGTGGAGGATGGCCCAGGCCACGACGTACTCGTGCGCCGACTGCTCCAGCTTGAGCTCCTGCGACCACTCGACGTTGTACCCCTCGTCGGTCATGTCGATACACGGCCGCGGGATCACCAGCTCGTCCATGATCTGTACGGTCTTCAGTTCAATGAACCGGCCGCCGCACAACCATGCCGAGATGATGTTCTGGCTGAGCTGGGTGTGCGGGCCCGCGGACGGCCCGACGGGGGTCGCCAGGTAGTTGCCTGCCCCGCGAAAGTCAGACACGGCGAAGGGTGCGTCCACTTTGGGCGTGTGGAACAACGAGCTATGGATATCGAAGATCGAGCCCTTGAGCTCGTATTCCATCAGTACGCGGCGAAGCTGAGTCGCAAAGGGTTGGATTTGCATAATTTCGGACATAAGCTACATTGCTCCTATTCTGAGATTTCAAGAAAACCTATCACGCGTCCTGACTGGTGCAGGCCGTGGCAGAGGGTGGCGCAGTCAGGCGAGGGTGGGTGCAGTCAAGGTTGACGCGAAAAGCGGCACAATCCGAAAATCGTCTCTATGTTGTTCGATCTCCCAAAGATCGTAGGCCGCCTGATGTCCCAACCAGCTTTCTGCGCTGCTCCCCAACGCGACAGACAGCCGCAGCGCAATCTCAGGCGTCACACGCCCACGGCCATTCACAATCTTGGACAAGGTCTTCCGACTCACCCCCATCGCCTGTGCAGCCTCGGTGATGCTTACATCTGACGGATCAAGCCACAAACCCTTGATGATCTCACCGGGATGAGGGGGGTTGTACATCTTCATATCATCAACTATCATCGTGGCTATGGGCACGGCTCGCGACCTACGGCGTGATCCATCGGCTCGCCGGCCATCATCAGGCCGATCTCCTCGACGGTGGCCTCGCCGCGGTTCACGATCCCCATGATCTTGCCCTCGTAAATCACCGCGATGCGATCGGACAGGGCGCGGGTTTCATCCAGGTCTTCTGAGATCAACAGGATCCCCATGCCGGCCGCGCGCTGTTCCAACAGGCGCTGGTGGATGTACTCGCTGGCGCCGATGTCGACGCCGCGCGTCGGCTGGGCCGCGATCAGGATCTTCGGGGTTGCGGGAGAGCTCGCGCGCCATGATCACTTTCTGGATATTACCGCCCGATAGATTCTTGATCGGCGTCTTGAGTCCCGGTGTCTTGACGGCGTACTGGGTGACCAGTTTCTGCGCATGGGCCGCCATCTTGGCGAAATCCAGAAAGGGGCCGCGGGTGTACTTCGGTGAGTTGTGCTCGTGCAGGAAGATGTTCTCTTCCACCGAAAATTCACGAATCGCGCCGTCACGCATCCGCTCTTCGGGGATGTAGGCCTGGCCCGCTTCCATTCGATCGTGCAGCGACGCATGGGTCATATCCTTACCATCGATGATGATGGTCCCCGCGGTCGTGGGCCGCAGCCCGGCCAGGCACTGACAGAGCTCGCGCTGCCCGTTGCCGGAAACACCCGCCAACCCCAGGATCTCGCCACCCCGTAGCTCCAAATCCACGCCGGCCAACGCCTCGGTGCCGCGGTCGCCAATGGCACGCAGCCCCGTGACCTTGAGGAGCGCGGCTCCGGCATTGACCGGCTGCGGCGCCAACGGTTTGACGTCCCGGCCGACCATCATCGCGACCAACTCGTCGCGGGTGGCGCCAGCCGCGGGGCGCGTGCCGATCAACTGGCCGTCGCGCAACACGGTCACGCGGTTACTGATCTCCATCACCTCGTGCATCTTGTGTGAGATAAAGACGAGCGCGTGCCCCTCGCTCACCATGCGTTTCAGGATAATGAACAGATCGCACACTTCCTGCGGCGTGAGCACCGCGGTCGGCTCGTCGAGCACGATGACGCTGGCCCCGCGGTAGAGCGCCTTGATGATCTCGACGCGCTGCTGCTCGCCCACCGAAAGCTGCCAGACATAGTCCCCGGGGAAGACCTTCAAGCCGTAGGCTTTCGACAGCTCTGTCACGCGCGCGGCGACTTTGTCCAGGTCAAGCTGCACCCCGCGCGACGACTTCAAGCCCAGCGCCACGTTCTCCGCCACCGTCAGCGTCGGCACGAGCATGAAATGCTGATGGATCATGCCGATCCCGGCCTTGATGGCGTCGGCCGGCGAGTTGAAAACATGCGGCACATCGTCAATCAGGATCTGGCCCTCGTCCGGCTGGTACATGCCATACAACTGGCGCATGAGCGTGCTCTTGCCCGCGCCGTTCTCACCGAGCAGGGAATGCACTTCACCGGCATACACGTCGAGGTTCACACCGGCGTTGGCCAGGACGCCGGGAAACCGCTTGGTGATGCCACGCATTTCGACGTGGTTGATACGGTGTTGCAGTGTGGAAGGTGGTGTAGTTAGCATGAGATTCACC
The DNA here is from genome assembly GCA_963841825.1 of uncultured Chloroflexia bacterium. GTDB lineage: Bacteria > Chloroflexota > Anaerolineae > CG2-30-64-16 > CG2-30-64-16 > CAWJEL01. Next base: position 136,061 of record CAWJEL010000034.1, on the reverse strand, counting down.
TTGAGGGCTGGACGCTCGAAGCTGGAAGCTATGGATGTTCAGATAATCTTATGGAAGCTGAAAGCCAGCTACTGGTTTCCAGTTGGCCGGCTTCCAGCTTCTAGTTTCCAGTGATTACGGATTAACCTTGATCGCCCCGGACTTGATGTCCTCGATCGCCTTGTCGCCGGCAGCCTTCACCTCGGCTGACAGCTTATACTCGGGATTGTAGATCATCTTCAGGCCGCCGTTCTTGAGCCCCAGGACGAACTGGTCGCCGCCCAGCTTGCCATTCTTGCGGTTCGCGATGATCTCTTTCAGGATGCCGGTCCAGTCATACTGCTGGCTGGCAACGACCAGCGCGGGGGCCAACGCGGCCTGATCCTGCTGCGTGCCGAACCAGAGTACGTCGCCCTTCTCCTTCGCCGCGCCGATGGAGCCGACCACCGACTGGGACGAGCCGGTCAGCGCATCCGCGCCCGAGGCGATGTGAGTTTTTGCGGCCTCAGTCATCAGCGCCACGTCCGAGAAGGAGCCGGTCCACGTCTTGGAGAGCTTGATGTTGGGGTCGGTCGCAGCCACGCCCTGGGTGAAGCCGTCGACGTAGGTCTTTGCGTCACCCACTTCCACCGGCCCGGTCACGCCGATCTGCTTGCTCTTGCTGAGCATGGCCGCGAGCACGCCATTGACGTAGCCGCCTTCTTCAGCAGCCGCGGTGTAGGCATACACGTTGGGCAGTCCAAAGGTGTCGACATGGGTGCCCCACGCAAAAACGGTCTTCGGGAAGTCCTTAGCGACCTCCTGGACCGACGAGCCATACTGCGAACCGTGGCCGATCACGATGTCGAAGCCCTGGCTGGCGTAGTCACGCAGCGCGGCCGCAGCATCCGGCACCTTGAACATGTTCTCCGAGTACTTGATTTCCATGGCCTTTTCGCCGCCCATCTCGGCCTGGACCGCCTTGAGCGCCGAGAACATGGACTGGCTGAACGCCATGTCGGTGGTCGCGCTGGGCATGATCACGGCGACGCGGAGCGGTTTGTCGGCGGCGGTGCCACCGGTCGTGGCAGCCCCGCCACCACATCCGGCGACCACCAGGACGACGATCAGCAGAACAGCGAACAACAGACTTCGAGCTTTCATTCGTTTCCTCCTAGAGACTATGAAAAGTTTTGATCAAGGCCTGATAGGTTTTCGAGTGCCTGTCAGGCCTGCGACAAACTAACTTGTGCCGCGCTCAAACGGCACATTGAGCGCCGCGGGCTGGCGCGTGCGTTTGGCCGAGAATACTAATGCGCCGATGGTCAGCAGATACGGCAGCATGACGGCTACGCTGGCTGAAATATTGATCCCCAACACCTGCATCCACAACTGGATCGAGTTCACAGTGCTGAAGAGCAGCGCACCCCACATGATGCCTAACGGCCGCCACCCGCCGAAGTAGACCAGCGCGACCGCGATGAACCCCATGCCGGCGGTCATGTTCTCCTGGAACAGGTTGAGCAGCGAAATGGAAAGCGACGCGCCGGCGACGCCAGCCAACGCCGATCCCAAACAAACGCTGAAGTAGCGCACCCGGTTGACATCCACCCCCAGCGAGTCCGCCGCGGCCGGGTTTTGCCCGACTGCCCGGATTTTCAACCCCAGGGTGGTTTTGTTGAGCAGCCAGGTGGCCAACGGCACCAACAGGAACGCGCCGTACACCAGCAGGCTCTGCTGAAAGAAGATTGGGCCGATGATCGGGATCTGGCTCAAAAACGGGATATCGAGCGGCGGGAAGCCGGCGACCGTCTTGACCGTGCCGATTGTTGTCTTGAACAGCAGCGACGACAAGCCCAACCCGAACATGAACAGGCCGATGCCGCTGATGCCCTGCTCAGCCTTGAGCGTGACACTGATCACTGACATCAGCAGGCCCATCAACACGCCCACCACAATGGCGACCAACAGGCCCAGCCAGATGCTGCCGGTCATCAGGACGACGAAGAAGGCAGCGTAACCGCTGACCAACATGACGCCTTCCACACCCAGGTTCAGCACGCCGGAAGTCTGCCCGATCGTCTCGCCGATGGCCGCATACAGATAGGGAGTCGCCAACCGGATCGCCGACGTCAGGATACCGACCAACACCGCGACCGAAAAGACCTCGCTCATGATTGCACCTCCGCGCTGGGTTGGTCCGCTGTGACCGGGACAGCCTCCGCTCGCGCGGCCTCCAAAGATATCTGGTGGCGCCGCGCCCATTTGCGCGACAACATTTGGGACCCGACCATGAACAGGACGACCAGCCCCAGGAGCGTGTCGATCAGGGCGGACGGCACCTGCACCGCCCGCTGCATCTTGTCCGCGCCCACCAACAGCGCGCCGAAGAGCCATGACGCCGGGATGGTGCCGAGCGGATGCAGCCCGCCGAACAGGGCTGCCACGATGCCGGAGAAACCGTAGCCGCTGGTGATGCCCTCCAGCAACCGGTGCTGCACACCGATCACTTCAACCACCCCGGCCAGCCCGGCGAACCCGCCGGCCAGCGTCAACGCCAACGCCTGATAGAACCCAACCGGGATGCCTGCGTAGCGCGAGGCATCGGGGTTAAGCCCCACCGCCCGAATTCGATAACCGATGGAGGTGCGCCAGAGGAAGATGTAGACGACGAACGCCAGGATGACGGCGAGAATGGCTCCCGTGTGGAGGAGAGTTTGCGGGACCAGGCGGGTCAGCCACACGGCTTCCGGGAGGCGTTCGGATTCCGCCAGAAAAGTACCGGTAGCGACGCCCTCCGGATCCATGAGCGGGCCGCGGAGCAGCAGATTCATCAACTGCAGCGCGATCACGTTCAGCATCACGGTGGTCAGGATCTCGTTGACCCCCAGACGTGCCTTGAGGATGCCGGGCACGAACCCCCAGGCCGCACCCGCCAAGAAGCCCATGATGAGTGTCGCCGGAATGAGCAGCAGCCCGGGCCAGGTGCGGAACTGCAGCGAGAACCAGGTCGCCATCAGCGCGCCGAGGATGATCTGTCCTTCGCCGCCGATGTTGATCACGCTCGCCCGGAACGCGATACAGATGCCCAGCCCCACCAGCAGCAGTGGCGTGGCCTTGACGATCGACTGCGTGAACCCCGACGTGCTGCCGAACACGCCGGTGATGATGGAGGCATAGGCCTCGATGGGATTGACGCCCAGCAACAACAGCAGCACTGCGCCGATCAGCAGCGCGGCTCCCATCGCCAGCAGCAGCGGCGCGGCCCGGATGAGGGCCAGTTTCCAGTCAATTGCTCGCCCGCGGCGCGGACGAGACGTGCTGGCAACTATGTCCGGTGTCACAGGTTCACCTCCTTGTGTTACGCAATAGATCTAGGCTGCATCCTCACAGCCTGGAGCCGCAGGGAAAGGGCCGATCGACAGGGCAGGATGGCGTACTTGCCGAAAGGTGACGAGATCACCTCGGAAGTGGTTGATCCCATAAAAGACAGGTTGCAGCTCGGAACTATAGCCCACCTCTTCGACACGCAGCAGCGCCGCCCCGACTTCGCAACATAACAGGCGCGCCAATTGCGCATCCGCTGGCACCGCTCGGATCTCGCTCTGCTGGTGATGCACACGTCGATGACAGCACTGGTCCAAGAATTGGTAGGTGGACTCGACAGACTCGAACTGCCCGCATGCGTTCGTAGCGGCACTCACGTCTAGCAAACTGACTGGGACAACGTTGACACAGTAAATGACGGCATTATCGCCTGCATAGAAGAGCTTTTCAATGGTCAAGACGGGCGCCGTCGATGGGATGTCGAGGTGGCAAGCGACCCCGTTGGCGGTCCGGACACCGCACTCGATCACCTGGGCCCGCGCGCCGGTGTCGGAACCGCGGACGAAATCCATGAGCGCGGTGGCGTCGTCGAACCAGCCTCGCACCGATGCCACCCCACCCCGTCGACCGTTGACGAAGGTGCCCACCCCCTGCCGGCGGACCACCACCCCGGCGAGATCCAGACGCGACAACGCCTCGCGCACAGTGGCCCGGCTGACGCCGAAGCGACGGCTCAAGTCGGTCTCCGACGGCAGCAGCCCGCCTTCGCGCGCCAGCGTGCCGGCCTCGATCTCCGACAGGATTTCTTGAGCAACCTGCTGCGCCAGTGAGGCGGCCCTGCGGACCATGCCTGTTTCCTTATGTGCAGAGTTCAGGAATGCCGGAACAGGATCCAGCTTAACTTAGTGTGAGATTTACGGTAATGACGGCGAGGAAATGGCTGCGACAAGTTGTCGGACGACAGTCGTCTAGCCTGGGCGCTAGTGTAGCATGGAACGATACGCTTGTCAAGCGTTTAATGCTAATTTTAAGATCGTTCATCAGAACGATGGCCCGGCGCCCAACACTGGCGCCGGCGTTACGTGACCCGATGCAACTTTCACGATTTTGTCGGCTCAGCTATAATCAGGCGGAAGCACAACCCACCGGCCCACGGCACAACAAATCAAGGAAGCCATGATGTCTGATCAACCCAACATCAACAAAGCGGAAGAACCAGGGGCCGACGCAAGTCTCTCCCCTGAATCCAACACGCGCGCGGCGATGACGCTCCCAGATGCTCTCGCCGCCTCCCTATCGGGTGACCTGAGCAGCGACGCCGATCCCGCAGACGAGGTGACTCTATCAGAAGAAGAACTCGCCGGCCTATCCTCGCAGGGTGCCGAGCGGGGGATCGATCTCGGTAGCCTGCTGGGGACGGTGATCGCGGCGAGCAGTCAAACCAAGCCGAAGCCAGCGGCCGCGCAGACCGCGGCCGGGAAGAAGGAAGATCCCGCGGCGCTGTTGGGCAAACTGGCAGAATCGCTGGGTATCTCACCCGCCGAGTTGATGAAACGTCTCGGCCCGGTGCTCAAGGAAATGCTGAGCGGCCAGGGCGTCAAGCCGAAGAAGCCCGCGGCCAAGCCCAAACCCAAGCCGAAGACGACAGCCAAACCCGCAGCGAAACCTAAACCCAAGCCGAAGACGACAACCAAACCTGCGGCGAAACCCAAACCCAAGCCGAAGACGACAACCAAACCTGCGGCCAAACCCAAGCCGGCGACAACGACCAAGCCCGCGGTCAAGCCCAAACCTAAGCCAAAGACGACAACCAAACCTGCGGTCAAACCCAAACCGACGACGACGACCAAGCCCAAACCCAAGCCAAAGAAGGCGAGCAAATCAGAACCGATCACCCAGTAATGCCCAGGCCACCCCTTCGCGGTCTGCGAGATCTCGAAGGGTTTCGCCTTCTTATTGAAACACCAGGTTGGCGCAGGCGCCCCGGCGCTGATCGCCTCAACCTCAGCCTCGCCCTCAACCTTACGTTTTCTCCAGCCCGATGAGCGCCTCCCGCCGCAGGGACAGGCTCACCGTCTCTCCCTCCCGCAGAGATAGCCCGGCATACGCATGCCGTGGAAATCGCACCTCCAGATCGTGGCCGTTTTCCAGCGCGACACGCAGCACGCGATAAGTGGTGCTGGGGCGGCTCTCGACAATGCGGCCGGCCACCTGGTTATGTGCGACCGCGCCAGTCAACGGCCGATCGGGGTACAGCACCTTGATCTCCTCAGGCCGGATGTAGCTGGTCAGGATGGCATCGGCCATCGCGGCTTGTGGAGGAGCCTCCAACCGGAGCCCATCCCAGTCCAGCGTCAGGCCTTCCGGCCCCGCGCTGATCACTTTGGCCCGGAAGAGGTTGCGCATCCCCATGATCTCGGCGACGCCGGCGTTGACCGGGCGGCGGAACACCTCCTCAATGGGACCAACCTGGACCACCCGGCCCTCCCCCAACACTGCCAACGTGTGGCCCATCGCGAACGCGTCTTCCAACTGGTGCGTCACATAGATCACCACAAGGTGCAGTTCGGCCTGCAAGGCAGCCAGGTCACGCTGCAACTTCTCGCGCACCCCCGCGTCCAGCGCCGAGAACGGCTCATCCAACAGCAAGACCTGCGGATCGGCGGCCAGGGCGCGGGCGATGGCCACGCGCTGCTGTTGGCCGCCGGAGATCTCGGCCGGGTAGCGGTCGGCCAAATGGGCCAGGTGCATACGCTCCAACAGAACAGCAGCGCGGGAGCGTGCATCGCGTTGCCGCCGCAATGGGTAGGCCACATTCTCCAGTGCGGTGAGATGGGGAAAGAGCGCGTAACCCTGAAACACATAGCCGATGTTGCGACGCCGGGCAGGCACATTGCAGGCCGCACCGGGCCGTCCCCGGCGGTAAAGCGGGCGGCCGTCCAGTATGATCTCGCCCGCGTCGGGCACGACCAGCCCCGCGATGGTGTTCAGCGTCGTCGTCTTGCCCACGCCCGACGGGCCAAACAGCACGCAGATCTCGGTGCCCACCTGCAAACGCACCGTCAGCCGGAACTCCGGCAGTTGCCGCTCGATGTCGATCACCAGACGGGGAGCGCTGGCTGGCGTGGCACCTGGAGACTCGGGCATCCAGCTCATCTCCTGCCCGTGATGTGCGCTGGATTCTCGAACTTCCGCACGGCCCACAGGCTGAGGAACGCCAACACAGTCATCAGCACCACCATGGCGTTGGCCTGACCGTATTGGCGGTTTTGCACCGCGTCGTAGATCGCCAGCGGCAGCGTCTGGGTGCGGCCGGGGATGTTGCCGGCGATCATCAGTGTCGCGCCGAACTCGCCCGAGTGCACGCGTCGCGCCCAGCACCAGTCCGGCCAGGATCCCGCGGCGGGCCAGCGGCAAAGTCACGCGCCACAGCACTTCCGGCTCCGACGAGCCGAGGGTGCGCGCGGCGTTCTCCAGCGCGGGATCAACTTCGGCGATGGACGCACGCGCGGCGCCCACCATCAGCGGCAGGCCGACGATCGCTGAAGCGATGACCGCGGCTCCCCAGGTGAAGAGCAGGTGAACGTCGAGCCACGCAACCAGAGGACCGCCTCGACCCAATACCAGCAGCAGGTAATAGCCCACCACCGTGGGCGGGAGGACCAGGGGGAGGTTGACGAGGGTTTCGGCAAATGTCTTGCCACGAAATTGCCGGCGCGCAAACAGCAGGGCCAACGCCAACCCAACCGTGAAGATCAAAGTCGTGGCCACCGCCGTGACTCTCAGCGAGAGGATGAGCGCCGCCCAGTTCACCCGTTCCTCCTGTCGAAGATCCTGATCGCTGCTTGGGTCACTGGTCACCGCCCGGTACGGTGAATCCATACTTCTGTAGGATACCGCGGCCCTCAGGCCCGGTGATGAACGTCGCGAATCCGCGCGCGGCAGCCTCGTGCTTTGTCTCCTTGATCACTGCCAACTCCTGATCGAGCGGTGCATAAAGCGCTTGGGGCACAACCACATATCGGCCAGGCTGGTCACCCGCGGCCGCGGGCACGCTCAACGACAGTGCCCCAATGGCCGCATCCACGTTGCCCGTCTCGGCATACTGATGCGTCTGCTGGATGTTTTCGGCAATGACGAGCTTCGGCTGTAGCGCCTCCCAAGCCCCGGCCGCCTTGAGCGCTTCCCGCGCCGCTAAGCCATAGGGAGCGCGGTCCGGGTTGGCGATCGCCACCTTGCTGACTTCCGGCTGCGTTAAGTCTTCGATCCGATCGAGCTTCAGCGGGCTGTCGGCGCGTGTCCACAACACGATCTGGCCGCGCGCGTATTTCTGTACAGTTTCCGGTATCACCAGACCCTTCTGCGCCAACTCATCGACGAAGGCGATATTGGCTGACGCGAACAGATCGACCGGCGCCCCCTGCTCGATCTGCTGCGCCAACTGCCCGGAGGACCCGAAGTTGAAGAGGACGGTATCCCCCGTCTGTGCCTCGTAGAGCTTGCCGATCTCCGTGAAGGCTGCGGACAGGTTGGCTGCGGCCGAGACGGTCAACGTGACCGGCGCTGGCCCGCTCGTCTTGGTGGTCGGTGCTTGTGTCACACCGCGACGTCATTGGGGCCGCACACGCGACCAACACCACCAACGTCATAATAACCGGGGTGAGCAAACACCAGGATCGTTTCATGGCTTTCCTCCAGACTGGGAGGTATCCGCCTGTGATCGGTCATGCGACGATGCCTGCCATCGGGAGAGTGCCAATGCCCGTAGATCGTCCAGCGCCTCCAAGGTTGCGTTCACCTGGGCTCTGCGGAGTCGATGAACCAGGGCCACCACCTCATTCTCGCTGCGCAGTTGTCCTTCACGCGCCAACCATTCATCCAGAACCCGTTTTTGCGCGTCGATCAGCCCGACAGCGATGCCCGGGTCGTGGCGGAGCGCCATATACACGCGCGCCAGGAGCGCAGTCCTCAGATTGCGAGGCTTCGCCTCCGGCGTCCGCAGCCATTGGTGGAACTGCGCATGGCCGGCTTCGGTTGGCGCATAGATCACCCGCACCGGGCCGCCTGCCCGCTCAGCCCGCGCGCTCCATGATCAGTCCGCCTTTCGCGAGCTTGCCCAGCAAAAAGTAGATCTCGCTGCGCTCGATGCGCCAGATGGCGCGCAAAGCCTCGTCGCCTTGGACGACCTGCGCGATCTCATAACCGTGCATGGGCCGGTCGCACAGGAGGCCAAGCAGGACGTTTTCGGCAGGCCAGGATGATTGCATGGGTTTGCGACGTTCAATAGGGTCTAGTTAGAGTCTGAATAGCGTGAGGATGATAATCGAGGAAAAGCTACTCGTCAAGTCAGCGAAGAGGTCTGTGGAGATTCTACGACCCAGAAGGCGGACGCTCCGGGAGCGTCCGCCTTCTGGGTCGTAATTTGTGCGCCAGCGCTGAATGACTGACAAAACGTGGACGCCGGTGAAAACTAACGCTCCGAGTTGAAAAATGCCGCGGATTTACGCGGACACCTGCACTGCACCAAACGCAGTGCAGGTGCAGTGTTTGCACAGATTTACCGCGATTGATCCGTGAAAATCCGCGTTGATCCGCGGCTAATCGCGTTTTGTCAGTCAACCAGGCGCCTGTGTAAGTATGAGGATCACGCTCCAGAGCAGCCGCAGGTCACAGCCGCCGCTGTCCGCACGCCCGCGGCCGCCAGCTCTGCCTGTCCGCCCTTGCGCGCCGACACCGACACGCTGTAGATCGGCACACCCTCGATGACGCCGCCGCTCAGGCTGCGGCTCGCGCGGACATCGGTGAACCCCGCGGCGCGGGTCAAATCGAGGTACTCCCCTTCCGGCAGCGCGCCGTGAACGCAGCCGGACCACCGTTCGGCGTCGCCCCGCACGCTCATCGGCAACGGGCCGGCGGTCACCATGTCGCTGATGGCCAGCCGGCCGCCCTCCCGCAGGACGCGATAGGCTTCTTCAAAAACCCTGCCCTTGTCCTCACATAGGTTGATGACGCAATTCGACATGATTACGTCAACCGTTTCATTCTCGACCGGCATGGCCTCCGCCGGGCCGAGCCGGAATTCGACGTTGGTCCGGCCCGCTTCCGCAGCCGACCGCCGCGCCCGCTCGATCATCGCGGGGGTCATATCGAGGCCGATGACGCGGCCGGTTGGTCCCACGCGGCTGGCCGCGAAAAAGGCGTCGATCCCACCGCCGCTGCCGATGTCCAACACCACCTCACCGGGCTGGAGTGAGGCCAGCGCCGCGGGATTACCGCAGCCCAGCGAAACCTGCGCCGCCTCCGCCGGGACGGCAGCCAGTTGGTCGCGGCGTGTAGCCCGTTTCCCAGAGAAAGACCTCTTGCCCGGGCGCGCTGGCGATCTCGGGCATGGCGTTGGCCGGTGCGATCGGCGAGCAGCAATTATTTGCGACCGGCGTTCCGACCAAAGCGATTGATTCGTAAGGCGAGCTCGGCGCGCAGCAATTGCTGGCGGACGTCACCTCGCCGCTTGCAACCGCGCCGTAGCTCGCCTGGACGACCTCGCGCGCGCCGGCCACCCGTTTGCTGCCGGTCGCCACAAAGACATCTATCCGAGCGTCCTGCTCCGGGTCGATCAGTGAGGCCGCGCAGCACTGGCTCGTGCAGTCCACCAGCACGTTGACGAGATCGAGCTCGCGCAGCCAGGACTTGATTTGGCTGCGGTCGAATCCCAGCCACTCGTCCGCCATTTCTTCGCGCATCCACTCGTGGCTGTGAGCAGCCATGTCGGTGATGACCAACCGGCCGCCGGGCTTCAACACGCGTGCCATCTCCCGGAGCGCGGCGATCGGATCAGGGCAGTGGTGAAGGTACATGTTGGCGAAGACCGCGTCCATGCTGGCGTCGGGCAGCGGGAGAGTGTGGCCGTCGGTCTGCCGGAACTCCACGTTGGTGAGATCGGCCAGGTTGCTTCGTGCCCGGTCCAACATCGCGGCCGAGCCATCCAGGACGTAAACCTGGCTGACCAACGGCGCCAGCCCGGCCGCCATAAAGCCGGTCCCGCTGCCAACATCCGCCACCGTCATCTCGGGACGCAGGTAGGCGTGGGCGATGGCCGCCTCACGCACTGACTCGGAAAAGTAACTCGCCCGGAGCGCATCCCAGTCGCCGGCCACGCGCTCGAAGTAGGCCGCTGAAGCTTGTGTCATACTCATGTCGTCCTCCACACAAAATCGTATTTTTACGATGATTTACCGCTAAAGGGAGCGGGCCGGTGAAGGCCCGCTCCCTACCTTCTAAAGGTACCGCTCGTCTATTGGCTCTTTGGTGGAAACTCAAGCGTCAGGTCCGGGATCCCGCCACAGCATCCGGGCAGCCAACTCTCAATGCGATCTTTGAGCCAGCGCACCCCTTCCGGGTCAACGCAATAACACGTCGCCGGCCCTTCGATCTCCCCGCGAATCAATCCGGCTTCGCGCAACACCTTCAGGTGTTGGCTGACCGTGGACTGGGCCAACGGCGTCGTCTCCACGATTTCACCCGTGATGCAAGCCTGGCGCTCGGCCAGCGTCTGCATGATCTGGAAACGGATGGGGTTGCCCAGCGCCTTCAACATGGTGGCAAGGCGTTCGGCATCGGGCGTCAACTTGGCGCCCCTGTTGTTTCGAGCACGCATCGACATCACCGTCCTTATATCGTTATATTACGATATAGAATCAGGAATGTCAAATCTACCAAAGTCGGGTTACGCGGGGACGCTGTCCGCATACCAGTCGGCACGCGTCAACGGTTGGCCGCTCCTTCCTTCGTTAAAAAACCGGGAACCGATGAACGCGCGCTGAATCCTCAACCCTTCTCAACGGCGGGCCGGGCTGGGGCGTCCCGCGGCGGTGAACTGCAACTCCGTTCCCAGATAGATCTGCTGGTTAAGGCCGATGGCCACCGGCGCCCACTGGTCGATCCGGGTCATCCGCACCTCGACCTGGTCGGCGCCCGCCTGACGGGCCATCGCCTCGATCTGCGCGCCGACGATCTGCTGCGCGTGAACCACGGCCAACTCCGGGCTGTGGAAGTCGCGCACGCCGTCGGTCAGATGCAGCCGCACGGCGCTTTCGCCGTCCAGGGGACTGATGAGGATTTGCAGCCGCTGGATGATGCCGCCGGAGACCGCGCCCACCGCGTTGGCCACCTCGGCATGCGCCGGGATAACCAGCTCAGTGTGCAGCGCGTCCGCGACTTGCGGCAGGTAGGCCGCCACCGGCGCGCCGATCGCGACCAGCGGCCGGTGCAGCGTCAGGGTATAACCCAGATCCGAGGGCTGAGCGTTATCCCCGCCGGGATGGTTATCAAGAGCGCGTCGCAACAGCGCCGCGGCCGTGGGCTCGCCCTCCCAGTTCGGCTGACCAACCTCATCCTCCAATACTTTGGACACGAGCTCGGTGGCGACTTTGATCGAGAAACGGCGGACGATTTCCTCACAGAAAGCTTCGACCGTCTGGCCCGCTTGCTCGGCCAGAAGCGTCGCGCCCAGCCGGGCGGCCTCGGCATCCCATTGGCGGAAACGGCCCAACACGTGCAAGGCATCGGTCGGCGTGAAACCTGCACGCCGCACCAGGCCCCGCCGCTCCAACTCCTCAATCCGCCGCCGCGCCAGCGCGCCGATGCGCGCCCCGCCGGCAACCTGCGCCACCGAGCGCGGCCCGTGCGCGAGCTGGTCGAGAATCTCGCTCTCCGCTTCAGCCAGCCGGCTGCCCGGCTGGCGGCCGGGCACGATGAAATCCGCGATCTCATCATCGCGATGGGTGCGCGGGGTGGCGACCCGCACCCGCAGCTCGCTGACGACCGCGGGATGCTCGCTGGCCAGCAGCGAGAGCGGCACCGCGCGGCGAGGACCGATCACCAGCCGCCCTTCGCGATCCAACCGCACGTGGCTGTCACCGCCCAGGCCCGTGGTGTGGACGTCCACCGCCTCGATCATCGTCCGCCAGCCACCGACGCTCGCGCCCCTGGCGTTGAGGATGGGCCAGCCGTCGCGCAGCGCCGCGATGTCAGTGGTAGTGCCGCCCACGTCCACAGCCCAGATGTCCCGCTGAGCGGGCCCGCTGCCGTTGCCCTGGATGAGGTGCCAGGCGCCCACCGCGGACTGGCAGCCGGCCCCGAAAGGATCGTCTCGATCGGCCGCTGCATCGCCCATTCGGCGCGCACCAATGAGCCATCGCCGCGCACGACCATCAGCGGCGCTGCGATGCCGAGGCCCGCCAGCGTGTCCTGAACGTGCGTCATCAGCTCGCGCAGCGGCAGGATCAGGTGGGCGTTGAGTGCGACGGTGGTCGCGCGCCGCACGGCGTTAAGCTGACTGGTCAGCTCGTGGCCGCAGGTCACCGGTTTGCCCGTCAGCTCCTCGACCAGGCCGCGCACCCGCAGCTCGTGCGCTGGATTGCGCACGCCGAAATAGCCTGAGATGGCGAACGCCTCCACCGTGTCGCGGCGGGCCAGGATCGCGGCGCGGGCGGCCGCTTCGTCCAGCGGCGTGACCTCGTCACCCACCCCGTCGTGGCCGCCATCCAGGTAGACGACGTCGTCGGCTGCCAGATCGTGTTGGAATCCCCATTTCTGGATCAAGCCGGGATCATAGCCGATGAGCAGGAGGCAGACCGCACCGCCATGACCTTCAGCCAGCGCGTTGGTCGCCAGGGTTGTGGAGAGCGCGACGAGCGTCACCTCCTCCGGCGCAAAGGGCGTACGCTGGGCCGCCGCGGCGGCGAACACGGCGCGGATCGCGCCCCCGATGCCGATCGACAGATCATGGCGTGTCGTCAACGCCTTGGCGCCCGCCAGAACGGCGCCCGTCTCGTGGTTCACCAGGACAGCATCGGTGTAGGTGCCGCCGGTGTCGATGCCTAACGCAAGCTGCATTCGGTCCGATCTCCTCTTGATATGTTGCAATCCATGATACCACATCCGGCTCATGCAAGGGCAATAAAGGATTCCTATATCATATTGACAGCCGCCTGCACTGCTTTCGATTTGACAAGCCAGATGCACGCGATTATCATATGAGTATCTTCTCATATGATAGGAATCCTGAGCATGTCGGCAGACGACTTGTCGCTGCGCTCCGAGAGTTGCGCCTGCACCGAACCGGATGCGATCAGCGTAAGCACGACCCGCAATCGGATGGTCGCCGAAGCGGTTACACCGCGATCTGGCCGAGCTCTTCAAGGCGCTCGGCGACCCGACGCGCGTGCGCATCCTCTCGGCGCTGCATGACGCAGAGGTGTGCGTTGGTGACCTGGCCGACGCGCTGGAGATGAGTCAGTCGGCGGTCTCGCACCAGCTCAGATACTTACGGGAGCTAAACCTGGTAGCGACCCGCCGCGACGGCAAGCACGTTTTCTATCGGCTGGATGACGATCACGTGCGCGGGCTGCTTGCCCAGGGATTGGAGCACGTCACCCACGGCTGATGCCAGGGGCGATCTTAATACGGAACCGATGCCTTATGACTGAATCGACGCTTCAACTTGAAATTCCCGTCTTGCTACCCAGGGTTACTGATGAACGCGATAGTTGTGTGCGGCGCTTGAACGAGCAACTGGCGGCGCAGAAGGGGATCGGCCAGGCGCATGTGGAACGCATGAATGGCCAGGCGCTGATCTGCCTGCACTATGACCCTAACCTGGTAACGCCGGAAGGGGTGCAGCGTCTGGCGCAGCGGGCCGGCGCGCAAATCACGAATCGCTTCCGTCACGCGTATCTACCAATCGAGGGGATGGACTGCTCTGACTGCGTGATGGTGTTGGAACACGCGATCGGTCGCCTGGACGGTGTGTTGGCGGTGAGTGTCAACTACGCGGCCGGGAACATGCGCGTAGAATTCGACGGCCAGAAGGTCAATCGGGCGGCTATCGAACGCCGCGTACGTTCGCTGGGCTACACCATTCCAGCCACTGGCTTGCGGAGCTGGTTCCAGGAAAATCGGGAGCTGATCCGCAGCCTGACCGCGGGGTTGCTTGTGTTGGTCGGCTGGGCAGGCGCCCGCTTCCTGGGCCTGCCTCAGCCGATCAGCCTGGCGCTCTACATCGGCGCCTACGTCCTGGGCGGGTGGGATGCCTCCCGCCACGCCTACCACGCTCTACGCGAGCGCCATTTCGACACTGATCTCCTGATGGTGATCGCTGCGCTGGGCGCGGCCGTGCTGGGCAACTTCGCCGAAGGCGCGCTGTTGCTGTTCCTGTTCAGCCTGGGGCACGCCCTGGAAGAGCGTGCGCTGGCGCGCGCCCGGAACGCCATCGAGGCGTTGGCGGACCTGACGCCGAAAACCGCGTTGGTGCGGCGGAACGATGCAGAAGTGGAGACGCCGGTCGAGCAATTGCTGCTCGATGACATTGTCATCATCAAGCCTGGGGTGCGGTTGCCCGCCGATGGCGTAGTGGCTGGGGGCCGCTCCGCGGTGAATCAGGCGCCGGTGACTGGGGAGAGCCTGCCGGTGGACAAAGCGCCGGGCGACCCAGTTTTTGCTGGGACGATCAACGGCGAGGGCGCGTTGGAAGTGCGGGTGACACGGCTGGCTAAGGACAGCACACTGGCACGCGTGATGCAGATGGTGGAAGAGGCGCAGGCCCAGAAGTCACCGACACAGCAGACCGTTGAACGCTTCGAGCGAGTTTTCGTACCCGCGGTGCTGATCGAGCGCGCTGCTGGTGATCTTCGTGCCGCCACTGTTCGGCGTGCCAATCGACGAATCGTTCCTGCGGGCGATGACGTTGCTGGTGGCCGCATCGCCGTGCGCGCTGGCCCTCGGCGCCCCGGCCACGATCCTGGCTGGGGTCGCGCAGGCCAGCGCGTAACGGCGTGCTGGTCAAGGGCGGCGCACACCTGGAGAACCTGGGTCGGCTCAAAGCCATCGCCTTCGACAAGACCGGCACCGTGACGAACGGCCGGCCAGAGCTGACGAATATCGCCGCGCTGGACAACGGCCTGGATACGGCTGGCGTGTTGGCGCTGGCCGCGGCGCTGGAGAGCCGCTCGAGCCATCCGCTGGCGCAGGCAGTGGTTCGCGCGGCTCAGGCGCAAGGGCTGGCGCTGCCGGAGGTGGCCGATGTTGCGGCCATCACCGGCCGCGGGCTGCAAGGGACGCTGGACGGGCAGCCGGCGCTCCTCAGCAACGCGGCGTTACTGGCCGACGCGGGGGTGCCACTGCCCGACGAGCTTGCAGTTCAGGCGAACGCGTGGCAGGGCGAGGGCAAGACGGTCATGTTTGCCGCGTTGAGCGGCCAGGCCGTGGGCGCATTGGCGGTGGCCGATACGCTGCGATCGGGTGTGCGTGAGGTGATGGCGCAGCTCACGCGGGCGGGCATCAGCCACACGATCATGCTCACAGGCGATAACGCGCGCGCGGCCGCAGCCATTGCGCGGCAGGCGGGCTTGCAGGAGGTGCGCGCCGACCTGATGCCGGAAGATAAACTGGATGCGTTGAAAGGCTTACTCCAGCAATACGGCTCAGTCGGGATGGTGGGGGACGGCGTGAATGATGCGCCCGCGCTCGCGCACGCCACGGTCGGCATCGCCATGGGGGGCGCGGGCACGGATGTGGCGCTGGAAACTGCGGATGTGGCACTGATGGCCGACGATCTCGGCAAGTTGCCGTTCGCGGTCGGCCTGGGCCGGGCCACGCGCGCTATCATCGTCCAGAACCTGGTGATCGCGCTGGGCGTAATCGGGCTGCTCATCGTTACTTCCTTGACGGGCATCATCAGCATCGGTGTTGCTATCATCTTCCACGAAGGCAGTACGCTGGTCGTTGTGGCAAATGCTTTGCGGTTGCTGCGATACCAGGAGAGAAATTAATGGACCGATGACTGCGGCAAAGGCCATGGTCGTCGTCTTGGAGTAATCTTCATCTGATGAGCTATAGGTGAAACGGTCTGCGCCAGCTCGGCCGATGCTGATCTTTACCATGGCGCTCTGGAGACCCATCGCGCCCGCCAGCAGGACGCCCGTCTCGTGGTTCATCAGGACGGCGTCGGTGTAGGTGCCGCCCGTATCAATACCAAGCGCAAGCTGCATGCAGTGAACTCCGTTATGCCAGAATAGCCGCGATCATATCCCCGCCTGACAGGAAGGTCACGTGGAGGCAAAACTATTCAGCAGGGCAGATAACTGCTGTGCAATGGCGTCGCGCACCCGCCGGAACGCAGCCAGGACTTCGTCCGTCGTGCCCGTCGCCTTTGCCGGATCGGGGAATCCGAGGTGAACACGCCTGCCCTGGCCGAGCCAAACGGGGCAGTTCTCCGCCGCGTCGTCGCACACCGTCACGACCAGATCGAAGGGCACGGCACGGTATTCGTCAGCGTGCTTGGAGCGGCCCTCATGCGTGATACCGATCTCTGCCAGGGCACGGATCGCCAGCGGATGCACGTAACCGGTGGGTTGGGTACCCGCGCTGTAACCCACCCAGGAATCACCCAGCCGCGCATTGACGATGGCCTCGGCCATCTGGCTGCGACAGGAATTGCCGGTGCAGAGAAAGAGGACTTTGTGTTTCATCGATGATACCTGGTTAGAGGTAAGAGCAAGGCTTGCTCAATGCAAGCGCTCGATATGATTCGTGAGTGTGCCGGCCAGGTAAGCCGCGACGGCTTCGTCAACCGCTGCGATGTCGGTGATGACCGGCTGGATACCGGCCTGCGTCAAGCTCTGGAACGCGCCCATCCCCATACCGCGCGCCAGCAACACCTGGCAGTCGGCGATCGGGGCCGCCATGCGGCCGTGGGTATCCTGGGAGGCCGCATCGAAACCGTGGGCTTGCCCCTCAACATGAACGTGCCCGCCGGCGCCCCGGCCGTGGGCGACCTTCTCACGCTGCTCGCGACCCACGACCTGTCCATCCTCGACCGTCAAAACGACGTAGTAAGGGGCGCGGCCAAAGTGCTGGCTGATGGTCACGCCGTCCTCGGTGACTGCTGCGATCTTCATCTTAATTTTTCTCCGCGCACGGCATACAGACGATCTGCCCGTTCTTGACACGGCCGTAGCGCTCGACCGCCACCTCGCCGCATTCGGCGCAGATGATGGTGTTGAAGTCATGCGGCCGGCCGGCGGGCAGCTTAATCTCGGTGACCGGCCCGATCTTGAACAAGTCCTCGTTCGATGCCGCCAGGATAAACGCAACGTATGGTTCCACCAGCGCGGGGTCAATCTTGGAGGCGGGCACACCCTGCTTGCGATACTGGATGAAGTCCGATTCCTGGTTGCGCTTGATCACCTCGTTGTGGGTGGCGACGCGCACGCTGCGGCCGGTCTTGTTGTCCACGAGGGTCAGCACGAACTTGCCGTAGCCCAGCTTGCGGATGTTGCCCTTGCCGAAGGTGCAGCCGGTCGCCATCTGGATGCCGTCGGCGTAGCAGGTGGCGCAGTGCTCGCTGTCGATCTCGATCAGCGCCGTCAATTGGCCGTCGGCCGCGCGCGGCACGCCCAATGCCTCCAGCGCGGCCAGGCCGGCGCGCAGCCCCATCGGCATAGCGGGACACTTGTGGCCGTGCAACAACAGGCCGGCCTTGTACAATTCGTCATTGTGATCCATGAGTTGTCTCCTTGTTAGGCCCTTACCAGTTGGATTCTTGTACAACGAGCAAGGATTTCAGCCACAAAGACACCAAGACACGAAGATGCACAAAGAAAAATCAAAGCCCCTTGTGTACGTGGTGACTTCGTGCCTCATATGCGGTGTAGTTTCCCGTTGTGGTTAAGATTGGTTTGGTTCCGGCTTGTCCGGATTAGGTTGCAACCGTTCAAAGTCTCCGAGACCACGAACGTCTCGCTGAAAGTGTTTATTTCACAAGATCGTAGATCATCTTGGCCGCGATGAACCAGAGCAGCACGCCGATGAACTTCTTCAGTTGCGCGCTGGACAGTCTCGTTTTCATCAGTTGCGAGCCGACGATCGAGCCGCTGGCCGCCATGATCGCCATGACGCCAATGAAGAGCGGGTCCAGCCCGCCCAAGCTGGCGTGACCCAGGAAGCCCGACAGCGACGAGAAGACCACGATCAGCGCGGTCGTCCCGGCGGCCACCTTGGCGTCCAGTCCCAGCCAGTTAAGCACCGGCAGGATGAAGTTGCCGCCGCCGACCCCCAGCAAGCCGCCCAGAAAGCCGGCGACACCGCCCACCCCCGCCCCGGCAGCCACCTCGACCCTCCGGCTCAGTTCGCGCTCCCGTTTCTTCGCCTGGTAGAACAGCATCATGGCCCCGGCAAACACCAGGAAGGCCGCGAACATGGCGAGCAGCAGCCGCTTGTCCACCTGCGGCGTCAGCCGCGCGCCGAACGGCGACAGGATCACGGCGACGATCAGCACCGGCAGCCCGACCCGGAAGTTGATCAGCTTGCCGCGCCAGTAGTTGATCGTGGCGAAAAGCAGACTGACGACGTTCAGCAGGAGCGCGGTCGGCGTCGCCTCAGCCAGCGGCACGCCCAGGTAGTAGAAGAGCGGCACGAACAGGAACGCTGCGCCCAGACCGGCCATGGCCAGCAGGCCGGAGAAGACGAAAACCAGCACGGCGCTGATGATGTAGATGGTCAGACTCATGTTAGCGATCGTACCCCGAGCACGGGATGCACACCTTACGATCACCCACCAACCGAACGTAGGCGTGCGCCATCAGTTCGCCGCATGACTCACACTTGGTGAAGCCCATGACCTCCGGCAGCCAGTTTTTGTCGTACGCGAACACCTCACCCAGCGTCAGGATGTCGGCTTCCGGCGCATCCCATACCAGATTCACCAACTCCATCTGATCGGCTTCGGGGATCTCGTCGGGCTGATAGCCGGCTGCACGCTGTTGCATGAAGGCGGACGCCGCGATCTGCTTCTGGAGCGTCGGCTTGTAGCTGACCCGCACGGCGCGGTTGCTGTCCTTGTCGATCAACGTCACGGCCAGCTTCCCCAGCGGGTGCTTGCTGATATTGCCCTTGCCAAAGGTGCAACCGGTGGTGTACTGCACGCCGTCGCCGAAGCACATGCCGCCGTGCTCCTCGCCGGTCTCCAGGATGGCATAGAGCTGCGTGCCGCCGGAACGCTTCACGTCCAGCGTCCGCAGCGCGGCCAGGCCGCAGCGCACGCCCGCCACGCTGGCCCAGCAGCGATGGCCGTGGAATTTCAACGCATCCAACAGAATGTCACGATCATTCATGGAAATACCTCTCTCTTTCTTCTATACTGCGGACGGGCATTAACTGCGTTTTTGTTTAGCGGAGCATCCTGAGCGGAGCTGGGGTAGGGGCCCCGGCGTAGTCGAAGGATGCGCAGCGGGCACGGCTGAAGGCCACATCCTTCGACTACACTCCGCTAACGCCGCTCCGTTCCGCTCAGGATGCTCGCAGCATGAACAGAGGAAAAAGCGCAATTTGCACCCGCTCGTAGTATATCAGTCCCGCGATCCGATGGCCGGCAGCGGCACGAGCAGCGCTTCCAACGCGACCAGTCGTTCGGCGTAGGCCAGCTCGCCGAGCGCGGACACGCGGCCAGCTCGACCTGGGCCGCAGCCAGCTTAACCGCGAAGTTCCAGCAAGTGGGTTGACCGCATTGGCGGCAGTTGCCACCCGGCAGCAGCTTGTACACCGCCATCGCGGTCGGCCGCTGGCGGCTCGTGTGGTCGGGCGCGATCTCAGCCCGCCGCTCCCACGTGCGGTTGACCAGCTTAACCAGCTCGTCCAACTCCTCAATGGCTTCCTGCCGGTCCGCCACGTTGCTGACCGCGATCCGGTCGGCGTGGAAGGCGACATTGTGACCGACCTTCTTCCACGTGAGGCTATGGGCTGGTTCGGTGTACACCGCCCCGCGCAGTGTGGCGTTCAGGTAGGGTAGTGCGTCGCGGATGTCGGCCGGCAGGTGTGCGACCGCGGAGTACCGCTCAGTCCCCGGATCACAGGGCGGGGTGAAGATCTCCAAATCGTAGGTCGGGATAAGCATGTTTTTCCCTTCATGAACGATCCGCTCACTTGCCTGGCACTTCGGGAGTGCCAGGCAAGTTCATGCCCATATCACACTACTCCGCCTTCACCGGCGGCGGACAAGCTGCTTCGGCCGCAGCCACCATGCCGGCCGGCGCCGGCTGAAGTTCGTGTCCGAAGTAGCGGCGCTGGAAGCGCAGCGCAACGTTGACCAACATGATCATCACCGGCACCTCGATCAGCGGCCCGATCACCGCGGCGAAGGCCACGCCCGAACCGATGCCGAACACCGCAATGGCGACGGCAATCGCCAGCTCGAAGTTGTTGCTGGCCGCGGTGAAGGCCATCGTCGTCGTCTTAGAGTAGTCGGCGCCGGCCTTGCGTCCGATCCAGAAGCTCAACAGGAACATGATCACAAAGTAAAGCACCAGCGGGATCGCGATACGCACTACGTCCAGCGGTAGCTGCACGATCAGTTCGCCCTTGAGGCTGAACATCACCAGGATCGTGAAGAGCAAGGCGATCAGCGTGATGGGGCTGATGCGCGGGATGAACTTCGTCTCGTACCATTCCTGCCCCTTGGCCCGCAGCAGGATGAACCGGGTGGCGAAGCCGGCGATCATCGGGATGCCCAGGTAGATGAAGACGGTCTGCGCCAGCTCGCCGATGCTAATCTTCACCGTCGCGCTCTGCAAACCCATCGCGCCCGGCAGCACGGTGATAAAGATGTAGGCGTAAACGCTGTAGAAGAGCACCTGGAAAACGCTGTTGAACGCCACCAAGCCCGCCGCGTACTCGGTATCGCCTCGGGCCAGTTGGTTCCACACGATCACCATGGCGATGCAGCGCGCCAGCCCGATCAGAATCAGGCCGATCATGTACTCCGGGTAGTTGTGCAGGAAGAGGACGGCCAGCACAAACATCAGGATCGGACCGATGATCCAGTTTTCCAGCAACGATAGGCTCAGTACCTTGATGTCCCGGAAGACTTCGGGGAGACGCTCATACTTCACCTTGGCGAAAGGTGGATACATCATCAGGATCAGGCCGACCGCGATCAGGACATTGGTCGTCCCGACCTGGAAACTATTGATGACCTTCTCAACCCCAGGGATGAAATAACCGAGCGCGACGCCGACCGCCATCGCCAGGAAGATCCACAACGTCAGGTAGCGGTCGAGGGTCGAAAGACGTTTCGGCGCGCCTGCAGGCGCAGCAGCAACATGTGCCATGAGTCCTCCCTCCTGTTTCCCTTCGTTTCCCCGTTCCTGTTTCCCTTCCTGTATACCGGCTTCCTGTCTACCCCTCGTCCGCCAACACATTCGTCAGCAGCGTCGTGATCTCGGCGATCGAGGGCACGCGACCCGCGCTGGCCAGCTTGTCATTGATCACGAGGCCGGGCGTGTAAAGCAGCCCGTAACGGGCGTACTCCGCGGGATCAGAGACGTGCTCGATCTGGGCGTCGATACCCAGGCCGGCGGCTGCGGCAGCCGCGTTCTGCTCCAGGTTGGCGCAGTTTTCGCACCCGCCGCCGAGGACTTTGATGTGGAGGGTCATGAAATAGGCTCCTTTGGGTGGGATAGAGTTGGGTGATGCGTATTGCGTAGTCTGTCATTCGTCATCTCATCGTATCCCCGTGTCACCGTGTCACCGTGTCACCGTGTCACCGTGTCACAGAACCACGATCGCAGGTTCTATGACAATCTCGCTCTTGACGGAATTGGCCACCAGGCTATATTTTTGCGCCGCGGCCAGCGCTTTGCGGATGCGTGCCTCGGTCCGGGCGGGATCTTCACCGGGCGCCGAGCGCACGACGATCTCAGGCCAGAAGCGCAGATGGGTGAAGGTTTCCGTGCGGTCGATCTCGACCCGTTTCGTGCCATCCCCCCGGCAGCGATAGCTTACCAGGTCGAGCTTGAAACGTTCGCAGGCCCACAGGAACATCAGCATGATACAGGTGTTGGCCGCGGCGACGAAGGCGTCTTCGGGCGTCAGGACACCCGCCAGGCCGTACGCGTCGGGCGGCGCCGAAAAATCCATCTCCGGCCCATTGCCCATCACTACCCGGCCCAGGTGCTCGCCCTTCCAAGTCACCTCAGTGGTATAAGTGGCAGTGTTTGTCATGCAGCGCTGTCCTTGACCGCTGAACCCAACGGCGCGGTCTGCTCATCGCAGAAGGCCCGCCAGGCCAGGTCGACCGCCTGCGCCCACCGCGGATCTTCGCCCGCCGGGATCTCGTTGTAGACCCGCACCGTGGCCATGATCTGCTCCGGCAAGCCCTGCCCGGCGCGCAGATCCTGTCCGTAAGCCAGTTCCATGATCGGGACGAGCGCCATGATCTGGATGGATTGTCCGTTAATCTCTACGGTGGTGACAGGGATGCCCGAACCGCAGGCGCACGCGCTGGTGCTGACAGCAGCCGCAGTCGCCGGCCCCTCCAGGATGGCGCCATCGGTGCGGCTCCAGCGAACGGACATCAGATGATCCACCTCGGCCGCGATTTCCTCGGCCAGCGCGTCCACGCCGGCGCGGCTCTCCGGTGTCAACCGGCGCACGCCCTGGGGCGGCGGCAGGCCGCGGCCCGACAGCACCTCACCGACCAGCAGACTGGCTGCCGGCTTATTGCTGTAAAGCTCAGTGGCGCGTGCCGCACAACGTTTCTCGCAGCCGTCCACCGCGATGGTGGGGTAGAACTTGGCGAACGCGCGATCCCCTTCGCCGCCGGCCAGGAAGAGCGGCAGACAGATCGTGACCGTCTGCGCCGGGCGCAACTGTTCGAGCACCTTCAAGGCCGCCAGCCGGGTGACGGTTCCCTCCGCCAGCTCCTCGCCCGAACAGGCGACGATGCCGACTTTGCGCTGCGGTAAGTTAGGCATGGTTGCCGGTTCCTTCCGTAAGCGTGTCGCTGACCTCGGCGACTTCTTCCGCCAGGGCGTGGGCCAGGGCCAGGCCGCCCTCGTTGAGTTCGGCGATGCCCTGTGGTTTCAGATCGCGGTGCTGTCGGTAGAAGTTCAACACGTCGTACTCCCGCGCCACCGCGCCGCCCGCCTGGCGCACGTTGACCGATGCGCACGCCAGCTTGCAGCCGTCCAGCGTGATCACCTGCGCCGCGCGCACCGCCGCCTGCGCGCCTTCGTCGCCCAAGACCAGCAGTGCCAGGGGGACGATCTGTGTGGTCTCGGGGCGCAACTCCTCCACGACGTAGGCCGCCTCGCGCGTCACGCTGCCGTAGCTTTTGCCGATGCCGCTGCATGGCACGACACAAATCGGTCGTGCGGCCTGAGTCTCGTGCTCGCTCACTGGTTCGCCTCCTCAGCCTGGGCCGTCATCAGCGCCAGGTATGTCTCAGCGTCGATGAGGCCCGGCGCCGGCCAGGCCACCGGCTTCAACGCAACCAGCCAGCCCGCGCCGTAAGGATCCTGGTTGATCAGCTCAGGCGCTTCGATCAAAGCCTCATTCACGGCTGTCACTTCGCCCGCCAGCGGCGCCGGGACCGCCAGGTCCACCTTGATCGTCTCGATGTTCGCAAGATCATCGCTGGCAACCATGTGAATGCCCGGCTCTGGAAGCTCCACAAAAACGACATCACCGCTGGATTGCTGGCGGAAGTCGGTCAGACCCATGCGCACCGCGCCGGACACATCATCCAATGCGGCCCAGACGCCGGCCTCGGTATACAAACACCCCGACTTAACCCGGAAGATGAACTTCCCCACCGTGACCTGCAAAAACTCGTCGGACATAGCAGCTTTATCCTTCCTCTGTGGTCCCACATCGTCGCCCCTCGGTGCGGCATTTCGGGCAGGCACATCCGTCTCTCACCATGTGTCCCGGACTATCATCCACCCGGCCCAGCGTGGCGGCCACGAGAAGTGCCGCCCGCGCGTCGACCAACTTGTAGTAGACGTTGGTCCCCTCTTTCTCATCTTCGATCAGCCCGGCAGTGCGCAGCAAGGCAAGCTGCTGCGACACATACGGCTGCGGCTTGCTCAGCAAGGCGGAAAGATGGCAGACGCACTCGGCATCGCCGCGCAGCTCGTCAAGGATCTGCAGCCGCACCGGATGGGCCAGCACTTTCAACAGATTTGCGCGCTCGCGATATAATTCCATATGCAGACCTCTGTATATTCACTTTCCTGCATATACTATCCTACCAGGGTGGCCTGAAGAATGATCCCGGTCATATACTGAACCATTCTTTGCCCTTCCCGCGTGACACGTCTATAATGCCGACGCCTCTGGACACCTTACTGGGAGCCTGAATCAAAGGAAGCATCGTCATTCCATGTCCTCGACCCTTGCCCTGGCGCACGCCCTGAAGACACGCCTGACCGACGAGCGCACCCACAACGTGCTGAACCTGGCGCTGCCGGCTGTCGGCGAGCAGATGCTGAACATGCTGGTGGGGCTGGCCGACACCTTCATGGTCGGCCACCTCGGCGCGAGCGCGGTCGCCGCGGTGGGGCTGTCGAACCAGGCGGTCATGCTGGTCACCACGTTCTTCGCCGCCACCGCCACTGGCGTGACCGCGCTGGTGGCCCGGCACATCGGGGCGCGGGATGGCGGGGCCGCCGAGGGCATCCTGGGCCAGGGTTACCTGCTCGGCGCGGCGCTGGGTCTCCTGGGGACGGTGCTGAGCCTGGCGCTGGCCGAACCGATCATGGTCGCGCTCCGCGCCCCCGCCGACGTAGTGGAGCCGGGCGCGCAATATCTGAGCATCGTCTCGACCACGTTCGTGCTGGCGGCCTGGATGTTCATCGGCAACGCGGCGCTGCGCGGGTCCGGCGACACGCGCTCGCCGATGCTGGTGATGCTGGCGGTCAACGTGGTCAACATCGCGGTGGCTTACGTCTTCATCTACGGGGCGGGACCATTCCCGCAGCTCGGTGTGGCGGGTTCCGCGCTGGGCGCGGCGGCCGGACGGGGCGTCGGCGGTCTGCTGGTGACGTGGCTGCTGCTGCGCGGACGCGTGATACGCCGCCGATCGACTTCAGCCGGTGCAGCCGAACTGGGGGCCGTGTCCGTCTCGGAAACCATGAGCGGATCGGCGGCTGGCGTAGAGAGGCTGCGCTTGCGGCCGCGGCTGCTGCGCCCCGACGCCATCCCGATGCAGCGCATCCTCAACATCGGCCTGCCCGCGGGCGCCGAGCAGTTGATGATGCGGCTGGGGATGATCACCTACGCGACGACCGTCGCTGCGCTGGGCACGGCCGCCTACGCCGCGCACCAGATCGCGCTGCAGGCCGAGTCGCTGTCGTATATGCCGGGCTTCGGGTTTGCCGTGGCCGCTACGACCCTGGTGGGACAGGGATTGGGCGCGGGCGATCCGGTCCGCGCCAAGGCCGACGCGTACCAGGCCTATCGCGTGGCGCTGGTGCTGATGTCGCTGATGGGGGTAGTCTTCTTCCTGTTCCCCGCGCAGATCATGGGCATCTTCATCGACGACCCCGCGGTGATCCGGCTCGGCGTCTGGCCGCTGCGGCTGGTGGCATTCTCGCAGCCGATGCTGGCCACGATGATGGTGATGGCCGGTGCGTTGCGGGGGGCAGGCGACACACGCGCGACCCTCGGCATCACGGCCGCGGGGCTGTGGCTGGTGCGGGTGCCGCTGGCTTTCCTCCTGACACCGTCCCTGGGCCTGGTCGGCGCCTGGATCGCGATGGGGGTTGATCTCAATCTGCGCGGGCTGGGGATGCTGCTGCGCTTCCGCAGCGGCAAATGGGCGCTGATCAAGGTTTAGAAAACCACGGAGACACGAAGTACACAGAGATCAGTTTAGTACTCTCCGTGCTCTCCGCGTCTCCGTGCGATTACCTGTGCAGTTCTCCAAGTGACGCCAGGGGAAGGCTTTCCTACAGGCGCTCCACGACCCGCTGGAGTTTGGCGCGCACTTCCATGCCGACCGCACCGAGCTGTGGGTTGTCAACAGCCGACATGGACGCCACGGGATCGATCGCCGCCACCTCTACCACTCCGAGATCAAGCTCCTGGACGATGACGTTGCACGGCAGCATCGTGCCGATCTTGTCCTCGGCCACCAGCGCCTGGTGGGCAAACGGCGGGTTGCATGCGCCCAGGATGCGATAGTTGCGGAAGTCGACGTCCAGCTTCTTTTTCAGCGTCGCGCGCACATCGATGTCGGTCAGGACGCCGAAGCCTTCCTGCTTGAGTTCCTCGGTGACGCGGACGACGGCGTCGTCAAACGGTAGGTTTAGGGTCTTGCTGAAGTAGTAACTCATGATTCCACCTCGTTTGGGTTAGCTATGAATTGAGATGCCGGATGGGCTGGGAGGTTACAAGGACGGTCAAACCGCTCTTGCATTTCTGGCGGACTTCGCTATAATTGTCACCAGTCTATCGGTGCCGCCCATCCCATCGCATCAGGAGGAACATCATGTGGAAGGATTTCAAGGCGTTTGTTCTAAAGGGTAACGTCATGGACCTGGCCATCGCCGTCGTTTTAGGCGCGGCGTTCGGGGCTATCGTTACCTCGTTGGTCAACGACATCATCATGCCGCTGGTAGGGATCATCCTCGGCGGCATCGACTTCGCCTCCCTGTCGATCCAGGTTGGGAGCGCGACGGTGTTGTATGGCAAATTCATCCAGGCCATTGTCAATTTCCTGATCATCGCCTTCGTCATATTCCTGGTCATGCGGGCAATGGTCAAGCTGAAGAAGCAAGAGGCGGCCGCACCTCCGCCCGGCCCCACGGCCGAGGAAACGCTGCTGACCGAGATTCGCGACCTGCTCAAGGCGAGCAAGTAGCCCCTCCCCGGCGAGACACCCCCACGGAGCGAGATAGCAACCGCCGCACCGGCGAGCCAGTGCGGCGGTTGCATTATTGATATTCAGTCATCTGAAATTTAGCATAACGAACACGGCCTCAACCACAAAGACACCAAGACACGAAGATGCACAAAAGAATCGAAAAACTTTGTGTGCTTGGTGACTTCGCGCCTTCGTGGTGATGGTCGTTTTTGTTCCGCTACCCTTGGCTAAATGTGGTGACCAACTAATGCGCAGGATCGTCTCCCCTCAAGCGCTCGGCGACGGGCACGGTGAGACATCCCAGGCGCTCAGCAAGCGATCGCCCCCGACGCGACGCCAATCATATGACGTGCGGTATCCGAAGTCGGTGCTGAAGCTGCCGAAGAGCTTGCGCGGCATATCCTTGATCGGGTAACGATACAGCGACCGGAAACCACGCCACGCGATATTCGATGCGCTGTACGCCTGGCGGCAGAACCAGTCGTAACTTTTCTCCATTTCCTCGACCGTCATCAGCTTGGGATGATACGTCACGTGCGCTGTATCATAGTAACGCCAAGTCCGCTCCGGTATCAACCGGCCCTCGGCTTCCAACTGGGCGCGGAAGGGGGTGCCGGGGAACGGTGTAAGACACGTCATGCTGATACCGTCCAGATCGCTGGAGCGCAGAAAATCCCATGTGTCGACCAACGTCTGGGGGGTATCGTGATCGAAGCCGAAGACGAACAGGCCGACCACACCCATGCCGTGTGCGTGAATGGCCTTGATCGCCCGCCCGTAATCGTTGCTCGCGCCTTTGGCCTTACCGCCCAGCGAACGCCGATTCTCGGGGTTGATCGACTCGAAGCCGATGAACATCTTGTCCAGATGCGCGCGCCGGCCCAGCGCCAGCAGGTCCGGGTGTTCGCTGGCCAGCATCTCACCCTGCACGGTCCAACCTTGCAGCGGCAAGGGGATCAGCGCCTTGAAAAGCGACTCGATGTATTCCGGGTTGGTGCGGAACGCCAGGCCGAAGTTGTCGTCTGTCAGGAAGAAGCGCCGCAGACGCCGGCGGCGGATTTCCTCGACCACCTCTTCCACCGGGCGAAACCGCATGCGCTGGCCGCTGACGCGGATGGCAGTGCAAAACGAGCAATTACGCGGGCAGCCGCGCGTGATCTCCATCATCGGCGTCCAGTAATTGCGGTGCTCATCCACCATCTGGAGGACCCGATCGGTGATAGGCGCCATCTCGGCCAGGTCCGCCCATTCGATGTCGTCGTAGCGCGGCTTCAAGGTGTCGTTGAGCGTGTCCTGAATGATCTGGGGCCACGTCCGGTAGGCCTCGCCGGTGACGACCACATCGGCCCAGCGGGCCACGTCCTCGGGCAGCAAGGTCGCATGCGTCCCGCCGACCACCACGGTTCGCACGCCGGCGGCGTGGGCAATGCAGGCCACGCGCTCGGCCGATTCAATGACCAACGTCTTGGCGGTGATTCCCAGCAGATCGTTCGGCCCGAGCGTGCGCAGTTTAGCGTCCAGTGGCTCAAGGCTCTCATCCCAGATCTCCACCGGGATGTCATCCGGCACCAGCGATGCCAGGCGCATCAACGTGTACGGCGCGCCCGATGCGCGTCCCAGGATCCGTCCTTCGCGGACCGGATAGACTAAGCACTACCTTTCGAATATCCACTACGCACTCCTCAACGTCAATATCCCACCGCAAAGACCGTTCTTGCGCCGAGGGATAAGCAAGTCATGACCACAACATGATGCCCAATTCGCTACGCTATGTGCAGGCCGACTGGTGGCCCCGGCCGAGGTAAACGCTGGGCACACTCTAATCATGCACGCATTTGCCCCATTGGTCAAGATCGGCTGGCGATCAGGGAGCGGGGTAAGCGTTGGCGCACCCATATTCTGAGATTGCAAAACCAACCAGTTTTTATTTGACAGAAATCACTACCCGTGCTAACATTAGCGATTGCTGTCTGAGGGCCAACGACAGTTTGACATAGAGATTTTTCCCCCTCGCCTCTCAGCGACCGAGACGAACCAAGTCGGAAGGGGACTTGGCTTTTTGCTTTCCTAGAAGGAGTGGATGCTTCATGGCGCATCTCCGCAATGGCACCCTTGCCCCGCGCAAGTCGTACGCTCGCATCCGTGATGTGTACGAGTTGCCGCGCCTGATTGAGGTGCAGTTGGACTCGTTCCGTTGGTTCCAGACGGAAGGTCTGCAGGAGCTCTTCGAGGAGGTCTCGCCGATCGTGAGCTTCAACAAGAACCTGGAGCTGCACTTCAGCTCCGATACCGGGGCCGGACGGATTCTGGTTCGGCGAGCCCAAGTACACGCGAGCCCGAGTGCCGGGACCGCGACATGACCTTCGCCGCCCCGCTGTGGGTACGCGTCAAGCTGGTCAACCGCGAAACCGGCGAAGTTTCCGCCCAGAACGTCTTCATGGGCGATTTCCCGTTGATGACGGAAAACGGCACCTTCATTATTAACGGGGCCGAGCGTGTCGTCGTCAGCCAGTTGATCCGTTCCCCTGGCGTCTATTTCACCGTCGAGGAAGATCGCGTCACCGATCGGCGCCTCTGCTATGCCAAGCTGATCCCGAACCGCGGCGCGTGGCTGGAGTTCGAGACCAGCAAGCGCGACATCATTTCCGTGAAGGTGGATCGCAAGCGCAAGCTGCCCGTCACCGTGCTGCTGCGCGCCATCGGCTATGGCGCAGACGAGGAAATCCTGGAGCTGTTCGCCGAAGTTGACAACGATCCCGATCACAGCTACATCGCAACCACCCTGGAACGCGACCCTACCCGCACGGCCAACCGTTCGGACTCGGCCAAGGGCGTGGATGGCGCGCTGTTGGAGTTCTACAAGAAGCTGCGCCCTGGCGATCCGCCGACGCTGGACAACGCCAAGAGCTTCATGCAGAACCTGATCTTCGCCCCGCGACGCTATGACCTGGGCAAGGTCGGCCGCTACAAGCTCGACCGCCGCCTGAACCTGGATGTGCCGCTGAACCATCGCACGCTGACCAACGATGACCTGGTCGCGGTGCTGCGCCGCATGATCCACATCAACAACGGCATCGAGGGCGAGGACGATATCGATCACCTGGGCAACCGCCGCGTCAAGACCGTGGGCGAGCTGATCCAGAACCAGCTCCGCGTGGGCCTGCTGCGCATGGAGCGCGTGGTCCGGGAGCGCATGTCGATCCGCGACACCGAACAGACGACGCCCCTGGCGTTGATCAACATCCGCCCGGTGGTGGCGGCGATCCGTGAGTTCTTCGGCGGGTCGCAGCTCAGCCAGTTCATGGATCAGACCAACCCGCTTGGCCGAGCTGACGCACAAACGCCGCTTGAGCGCCCTGGGCCCCGGTGGTCTGCGCCGCGAGCGCGCCGGCTTCGATGTGCGCGACGTTCACAACAGCCACTACGGCCGCATCTGCCCCATCGAGACCCCGGAAGGCCCGAACATCGGTCTGATCGGCTCGCTGGCGTCCTACGGCAAGATCAACGAGTACGGCTTCATCGAGACGCCGTACCGCAAGGTGCTCAACCGCGTGCCCAACCAGCCCGAGGCGCTGATCGGCAAGATCCTGCGCGAACGTATCACCGCGCCCGATGGCACGGTGGTCGCCAAGGCCGACGCGGTGGTCGATGCGAAGCTGGCCGACCAGATCGTGAAGCTCAGCGATGTGCTGCCCGAAGTGCGCATCCAGCCGGAGATCACCGACGAGATCAAGTTCCTGTCGGCCGACGAGGAAGACCGCTACGCCATCGCGCAGGCCAATGCGGCGACCGACGGCGCTGGGACACTTCACGGAATCGCGCGTGTCGGTGCGGCGTAACCAGAAGTTCCTGTTCGAGGCGCCCGACCATATCGAGTACATGGACGTCTCGCCGAAACAGATCGTCTCGGTTTCGGCCGCGCTGATCCCATTCCTGGAGCACGATGATGCGAACCGCGCGCTGATGGGTTCCAACATGCAGCGCCAGGCGGTCCCGCTGCTGCGGCCCGATGCGCCCATCGTCGGCACCGGCATCGAGCGGCAGGCCGCGGTGGACTCCGGCCAGGTGGCCGTCGCCGCACATCCCGGCGAAGTGGTCAGCGCTGACCAGCGACGTAGATCAGCGTGCTGGAGGACGACGGCACCCGCCGCGTCTATCGGCTGCGCAAGTATCAGCGTTCCAACCAGAGCACGTGTATCGACCAGCGCCCCGTCGTCCAGAAAGGCGACCGGGTCGAAAAGGGCCAGGTGCTGGCCGATTCCAGTTCGACTGACATGGGCGAGATGGCGCTGGGCCAGAACGTGCTGGTGGCCTTCCTGAGCTGGGAAGGCGGCAACTATGAAGACGCTATCCTGATCAGCGAGCGGCTGGTCCAGCAGGACAAGTTCACCTCCATCCACATCGAGAAGCACGAGGTCGAAGCGCGCGACACCAAGCTGGGCGCGGAAGAAATCACCCGCGACATCCCCAACGTGGGCGAGGACGCGCTCGAAGGATCTGGACGAGTTCGGTGTCGTGCGCATCGGCGCGGTGGTCGCGCCCGGCGACATCCTGGTGGGCAAGATCACGCCGAAGGGTGAGACCGAGTTGAGCCCCGAGGAAAAGCTCCTGCGAGCCATCTTCGGCGAGAAAGCCCGCGAGGTGAAGGATTCGAGCCTGCGGCTGCCCCACGGCGAGTACGGCAAAGTGGTCGACATCAAGGAGTTCTCCCGCGATGAGCACCGTGATCTGCCGGCGGGCGTCGAACGGATGGTGCGCGTCAGCGTGGCGCAGCGCCGTAAACTGACGGAAGGCGACAAAATGGCCGGCCGCCACGGCAACAAGGGCGTCATCTCCAAGATCGTGCCGGTCGAGGACATGCCCTTCCTGCCCGATGGCACGCCGGTCGACATCATCCTGAACCCATTGGGCGTGCCCGCCCGTATGAACATCGGCCAGGTGCTGGAGACGCACCTGGGCTGGGCCGCCGACCGCCTGGGCTTCCGCGCCGTAACGCCGGTTTTCGACGGCGCCACGGAACAGGAAATCGAGGCCGAGTTGGCGCGCGCCTGGCTGGCGGATCGCGCCTGGGAAAAAGCCACCCGCCGGGCCTGGGATTGGGCTCTCAAATCGGGCTACACCGAGGCTGATTTCCAGGACGACGACGAGGTGCGGGCGCTCTACCTGGCCGAATGGCTGGGCGAACGCGGCTACGACCCCGAACAAGCTTACAGCGACGATGGCTACGCCCGCAGCGCGATGTTGCGGGAGTGGTTGGCTGAGGAGCCGCAGGGCTATCATCCTGATCAGTTGCTCTGGTTCGCCGCGGATCAGCGCGATTTGGCCCTGCGCGAAAGCGCCGATGAAATGGCCCGCATGGTCTGCCAGCGCGAATGGCTGAAGTGGGTCGAGCGCGAACGCATGCGCCTCACCCGGCTGAAGGGCGCAGAAAACGAAGACGGGACGATCGACTACGAGGAAGAAGCCGAGACCCCGGAAGAACGCGCGGCCATGTACGCCGAGATGGAACGCATCTCGACCCTGACCGATGCGGAAGTTGTCGTCGAAGCGCTGCGGATCAGCCGCGAGACCGGCAAGCCGCTGCCGACCTGGGGCAAGACCGTGCTCCACAACGGCAAGACCGGCGACACGTTCGATTATCCGGTGACGGTCGGCATCATCCACATGATGAAACTGCATCATCTGGTCGAGGACAAGGTGCATGCCCGCTCCACCGGCCCGTACAGCCTGGTGACGCAGCAGCCGCTGGGCGGCAAGGCGCAGTTCGGCGGCCAGCGCTTCGGTGAGATGGAAGTATGGGCGCTGGAAGCCTACGGCGCGGCCCACACCCTCCAAGAGATGCTGACGGTCAAATCGGATGATGTGACGGGCCGCGTGAAAACCTACGAAGCCATCGTCAAGGGCGAGGCCATCGAGGCGCCCGGCGTGCCTGAGAGCTTCCGCGTGCTGGTGAAAGAGCTCCAATCGCTGGGTCTGGCGGTGGAAGTGGTGGATGCAAAGGAAGAGATCATCCAGTTCGGCCGCGAGGATACGGAAGAGAAGTTGCCCAACCTGGGCTTCAGCCTGAGCTTGCCCGGGCCGATGAGCAAGGGAATAGAATGACGACGGACGATGGACGATAGACCATAGACGATGGAAGGTAAGTCGTCGTCTATGATCCAATGGTCAATAGTCCATGGTCAATAGGAGCCGCTAAATGGAAGTCAATGAATTTGATGCCATCCGTATCTCGCTGGCTTCGCCCGACCAGATCATGGAATGGTCGCACGGCGAAGTTACAAAGCCTGAAACAATTAACTACCGCACGCTCCGCCCCGAACGCGACGGCCTTTTCTGCGAGCGCATCTTCGGCCCGCAGCGGGACTGGGAATGCGCGTGCGGCAAATACAAACGCACCCGCTACAAGGGCATCATCTGCGACAAGTGCGGCGTCGAGGTGGCGCATAGCCGCGTCCGCCGCGAGCGCATGGGTCACATCAAGCTGGCCAGCCCGGTCAGCCACATCTGGTACGTCAAGGGCGTACCGAGCCGGCTGGGGCTGCTGTTGAACGTCAGCCCGCGCAACCTGGAACGGGTGATCTACTTCGCCACCTATATCATCACCCACATCGATGAAGACGCGCGCAACCGCACCATCACCCGCCAGGAAAAAGATCTGAACATGCGCGCCGCCCGTATCGAGGGCGAAGTGCAGTCGAAGATCGACCTGGTGGAAATCGAACGTGCTGCGCGGCTGGCCGTGCTCGACAGCCAGGAAGAAACGCAACTCGCGGCGCTGGCCGAACGGCTGGCTGCGGAGACAAGCGAGGTCATCACCCCAGGACAAAAACTGCAGGCCAGCCTGGAGAAGGTGCAGGGCAAGCCGGCCGCCGAGGCCGTGCTGCTGCCGTGGCGGGAGACCGAAGAACCACTCGTTCAGGCGGGCGTCGCGGTGACGCGCGAACACCTGTCTGCGCTCAACGACGCGATCCAGGGCCGCCTGAGCGAAATCGAAGATACCATCAATCGCGAGCAGGACGCGGTTCGCAACATGATCGCGGCGCGGCGCGACCTGGTCCGCCGCGAGGCCGAACAGGCGATTGACGGGCATCGCCAGGCGGTCGAAGTGGAAAAACAACGCCTGCGCACCGGCCAGAGCCAATCGCTGGAAGAGCTGAAGGGGCTGCGCGAGCGCGATCTACTGAGCGAAAGCGAGTACCGGGACCTGACCGAGCGCTGGGGCAATTGCTTCAAGGCCGCGATGGGCGCCGAAGCGATCCGTGATCTGGTCGCTAAGATCGATCTGGAAGCGCTGGTCAAAGAGCTGCGCGTCGAGATCAACACCACGCAGTCCAAGCAGCGCAAGCGGAAAGCCGCGAAACGACTGCGCGTCGCCGAGTCGTTCCGCAAAAGCGGCAACCACCCGGAGTGGATGGTCCTGACGCTGCTGCCAGTGCTGCCGCCCGAGCTGCGGCCGATGGTGCAGTTGGACGGCGGCCGCTTCGCCACATCCGATCTGAATGACCTCTACCGCCGCGTGATCAACCGCAACAACCGCCTCAAGCGGCTGCTGGAGCTGGGCGCGCCGGACGTGATCGTGCGTAACGAGAAGCGCATGCTGCAGGAAGCCGTCGACAGCCTGATCGACAACGGCCGCCGTGGCCGCGCAGTCAGCCGCAGCGGCAAGCGTAAGCTGAAGAGCCTGTCCGATCTGCTGAAGGGCAAGCAGGGCCGCTTCCGCCGCAACCTGCTGGGCAAGCGCGTCGACTACTCGGGCCGCTCCGTCATCGTCATCGGCCCCGACCTGAAGCTGGACCAGTGTGGCCTGCCCAAGAAGATGGCGCTCGAACTGTTCAAGCCGTTTGTCATGCGCCGGCTGGTGGAATACAACTACGCACACAACATCAAGAGCGCCAAGCGCCTGGTCGACCGTGAGAGCCCCGAGGTTTGGGACGTGCTCGAAGAGGTGACCAAGGAGCGGCCTGTGCTGCTCAATCGTGCGCCTACCCTGCACCGCCTCGGCATCCAGGCGTTCGAAGTGATCCTGATCGAAGGCAGCGCCATCCAGATTCACCCGTTGGTGTGCGCAGCGTTCAACGCGGACTTCGACGGCGATCAGATGGCCGTGCATGTGCCCCTGTCGGATGCGGCCGTTACCGAGGCGCGGGAACTCATGCTCAGTTCGGTCAATCTGCTCAAGCCGTCGTCCGGCGAACCCATCGTGGGCGCGTCGAAGGACATGGTGCTGGGCTGCTACTATCTGACTGTGGCCGCACCGAACGCTAAGGGCGCGGGCAAGGCCTTCTCGGATGCCGATGAAGTGCGCCTGGCGTACGACCTGGGCGTCATCGATCTGCGGGCGCCGGTCCGGGTGCGTTTCATCGACTGGGCCGACGAAGTGTCGCTGACTGATTTGGAGCTCGAGCCTGAAGTTACCGCCGCGCTGGAAAAGGCGAAAATCCGCACCGCGGGTGACATTGTGCGGGCACTGCAAAACAACCGCAAGCTGCTGGTCGAGGATCTGGCATTCAGCGTGCGTACGCTGGAAGACATCCGCAGCAGGCTGCTGGCCAACCATGTGCGGCCCGACAAACTGCCGCAAACCGGGATGATCGAAACGACGGCCGGCCGGGTCCTGTTCAACAACTCCCTGCCGAGGCCGTTGCAGTTCGTCAACGACGTGATGGACAAGAAGCGCCTCAGCGACTTCGTGGGTGTCTGCTACGAGTTGATGGGATCGAGAGTGACCGCCGAAGTCGTGGACGAGATCAAGCGGCTGGGCTTCACCTACGCCACGATCTCCGGCATGACGATCGCAGTCAGCGACATCACGGTCCCGCCAAGCAAGCAGGCGGTGATGGATGAAACGACGGCTAAAGTCGAGGAGACCGAGCGCCAATACCGCCGCGGCCTGATCACCGAAGAAGAGCAGTACAACAAGGTGGTCGAACTCTGGAGCCGGGCCACCGACGAGATCACCCAGGCGGTGAAGGACCTGCTCGACCCGATGCAAGGGCTGGGCGCGATGGCGACATCGGGCGCGACCAAGGGCGGCATCCAGCCTATCCGCCAGCTCGCGGGCATGCGCGGCCTGATGGCCGACCCTTCGGGCCGCATCATCGCCCTGCCCATCCGGTCCAACTTCCGCGAGGGGTTGACCGCGCTGGAGTACTTCCTGAGCACACATGGCGCGCGCAAAGGTTTGGCCGACACCGCGCTGCGCACGGCCGACGCGGGCTACCTGACCCGCCGCCTGGTGGATGTGGCGCAGGATGTGATCATCACATCCGATGACTGCCTCACCGAGGCGGGCATCTGGTTCAGCAAGGCCAGCGAGCCGATCACCGGTGAAAAGCTCATCGAGCGCATCGCCGGCCGCATCCTGGCGGGGAACGTCGTCGATCCGGGAACCGGCGAGCTGCTATTGGAGCGCGGGCAGGTCATTGACGAGATGGCGCAGGGCGTCATCCAGCGCGCGAAAATCGAGAAAGTGTTCGTCCGCTCGCCGCTGACGTGTGAGAATCGTTTCGGCCTGTGCAAGCTGTGCTACGGCACGGATCTGGGCCGCGGCGGCATGGCACGGATGGGCGAGGCGGTGGGTATCATCGCAGCGCAATCGATCGGCGAGCCTGGCACGCAGCTCACGCTGCGCACGTTCCACACCGGCGGTGTGGCAGGCGGCGATGATATTACGCAGGGTCTGCCCCGTGTCGAGGAGTTGTTCGAGGCCCGTACGCCCAAGGGCGAAGCCGTCATCAGCGAGATCGGCGGCATCGTGGACGTGTACTGGGAAGGGGACGTCAAAAAGCTCAAGGTGACCAACGCACGCCTGCGCCGCAAGACGCACATGATCCCCGCGGGCTACGAGATGTTGGTCCGTAGCGACGATCGGGTGCAGGCGAACACCGTGATCGCCCGGGCGTATGCCCCGGACACCGATCCACAGGAATTCCTGGCCGCGATGGATGGCAACATCTACATCGAGCCTGAGCCGGAAGCAGGTTACAAGGTCGTCATCCGCCGCGAGGATGTGGAAGAGTGGGTGGCCGACATTCCGGCCTCGGCCCGCTTGCGGGTGGATAAAGGGGACCGTGTTGAAGTAGGTACGCAGCTCACCGAGGGTTCCAAAAATCCGCGCGAGGTGCTACGCATCCAGGGCCGCGAGACCGCGCAGATGTACCTGCTGGACGAAGTGCAGAAGGTCTACCGGTCGCAAGGTGTGAGCATCCACGACAAGCACATCGAGGTGATCATCCGCCAACTGCTGCGCCGAGTGCGCGTGCTTCGCAGCGGTGACACCGACATGCTGATCGGCGAGCTGATCGATCGGTTCGAGTTTGAGGAAGCCAACGAGGCGATGATCGCCGCGGCCGGCGAACCGGCCCGCGGTGAGCCGGTGCTGCTCGGCGTGACCAAGGCGTCGCTAAACACCGACAGCTTCCTGGCCGCGGCCTCCTTCCAGGAGACCACCCGGGTGCTGACCGACGCCGCGGTGCGCGGGGCCAAGGACGGCCTGCGCGGCCTGAAGGAAAACGTCATCATCGGCAAGCTGATCCCGGTCGGCACTGGTTTCGAGACCCGGCGCCGCGCCATCGAAGCCACCCACGGCGAGGCCCTTGATGAATACGAGGAAGAGTTTGAGGAAGAAGTCGAGTTGGCCGATGAAGATCTGCTCTTCGAGAGCGAGGATATCCTCGCTCTGAGCGAGATACTCGGTGAAAACGAGGAGAACTCCGACTTCACCGACGAGTTGGATTTGGCCGCCTAACAGCGTCTGACGCGTCAGACACTGTCGAAAAAAACATTTCAGATACACAAAACCGTCCCTCCCCGGTTGATCCGGGAGGGACGGTTTTGTGTATCTGGACGATCCCGCGTGGAGGTGGGCGTCGATCTACACCGCGCCGGATCTCATGCCGCTCTCGACAGGTGTACCACCTGTCCCAACCTCCCCGACTCCAAAGCGGCGGTTAGCACGCGATGGTGCAACGCGGTCTCTTCAGGTGTGGCGCAACCGAAGGGTTGGCGCATCCCATCAGCGCCATTGACCAGCTCATCACAAAACGCCGCGTACATCTGCAGGATGCTGTCGGAGAAACCGAACTCGAAGATGCCCCCGGTGATGGTCGGGTAGGCGCTGGCGTAGCCGATGTCCTGCGTTTCCCAGCTCTGCGGCCGGCCCGACCGGTAGGTCATCGTCCGCAGCGTCTTCGGATATTTCGTGCTGAACTCGGCCGAAAACTCCGTGCCATGCACCTTGATGAACCAGGTGTTGCCCTCGCCGGGCGCGATCCGCTTGGTGCTGATGAGCATCGGGAAGTGCTGCTCAGCGGTCTGAACCTCGCAGGCCAGGATGGCGTTATCCCACGTCTCGCACGGCGCCATGCCGCCCTTGCCGTCGGGCCGCTCGGTGACGATCTTTGACAGCAGCGCGCGCACGTTGGCCGGCAGCCAGCCGAACCGCAGCGGGATATGCAGCGGGTGCATCCCTAAGTCGCCCAAACAGCCGTACTCGCCGTTGAATTGCAGCATGCGCTTCCAGTTGATCGGCTTGTTGGGATCGAGATCGCTCGAATGCCACAGGCCGCTTTCCACCTCGATGATCTTACCGAAACGCCCCTCCCGGATGTAGTTGACGATCTGGTACGCGCCGGGATAGAAGGGAAACTCGGACGAGCAGCGGGCGAAAACCTGTGGATGCTCGCGCAGCACGGCAAGGATCTGCTCGTTGGCCGCCAGGTCGATACCGAACGGTTTTTCGCCCAGCAGATGTTTGCCGGCGCGGATGATGTCGCCGTAGATTTGCGTGTGGAGGTGGTGCGGCACGGCACAGTAGACCGCGTCGACCTCAGGGTTCGCCAGCAGCTCCCGGTAGTCGGTGACCGCCGTCGTGATGTCACACATGTTATCGGTGAACCAGCACAGGCACGCGTCTTTGGCATCAGCGACCGCCACCAGCCGGGGGCGCACGTCCGTGCTCGTCAGATGCGCCCACCGCTGCGTCGCGCTGGCAAACTCACGCGCCATCAGCCCGCAGCCGATAACGCCGAAACGGATGGTTTTCTCAGTCATTTCCTGTGCTCTCCTTGGGGAAACGTGCTGCGTGCTGCGTGACCACTTGTTCCGGGAGAAAACCCACACATCACATTTCACGGGTTACGGGTCACGTTTCGCGCATCACGCCCCGTACCCCAACTCCCTCTGAGTCTCAACAATACTCTCTTCAATAATATCCATCGCCTTCAGCGCCACGTCATCCTCCATGATCAGCGGTGGCGACATGCGCAGGATGTGACCGGCCGGGATCCACGCCAGCCCTTTGCGGAACGCTTTCTGATAGACCAGCTTGCCGGCCTGATCGAACGGCTCGCGGGTGGCCTTGTCCTTGACCAGCTCGAGGCCCAACAGACAGCCCAGCCCGCGCGCCTCGCCGACGATGGGCGAGCTCGCTTCGATCTGCTTCATGCGTGCCAGTAGGATCTCGCCGAGATGGGTCGCTCGGGCGCACAGGTTCTCCTCCTGGATCACCTCGATGCTGGCCAGCGCGGCTGCGCACGCCATCGGGTTGCCGCCGTAGGATGTGCTGGCGCTGATCTTCTCGATCACATCCTTGTATTTTTCTGCCACCAGCATCGCGGTGACGGGGAAACCATTGCCGAAACCCTTGCCCAGGGTCATTACGTCCGGCACGGTGTCCCAGTTCTCCATCGCAAACATCTTGCCGGTGCGGCCCATGCAGGTCAACACCTCGTCGGCCATCATCAGGATGCCGTACTCGTCGCACAACGCGCGGATCTTTTGGATCCAGCCGTCCGGCGGCACGACGCTGCCCGCCCAACCCTGGACCGGCTCGAACACGATGCCGGCCACGCGGCCCGCGGTCTCCTCCCGGATGACGGTGCGGATATAGTCGACGCACATGAGATCGCAGTCCGGATACTTCTGCCGGAACTCGCAGCGGTAACAGTTGCCGCGCGGTACCAGGAAGTAGCCCGGCGCGCGCAGCCCCTGGCTCATATCCAGCCGCGCCAGGCCGACCGCACCCATCGTCTTGCCATGGAAATCTTTGTGGAAGGAGATGAACTCGGATTTACCGGTTGCCGCGCGCATCAGGCGCAACCCCGCCTCCACCGCCGTGGTGCCCGAGTCGTAGAGCTGCATCCCGGTGAGCTTCTTGGCCCCTTCGCCCGGCGTGATCTCGGCCAGCTTTTCCAGCAGCCGCATCTTGATCGGCGTGGTGAAGTCGTGGGCGTTCATCAACTCACCGGCCGCCCGCTGCACCGCCTCAGTGACTTTCGGGTGGCAGTGGCCCAGGCCTGTGACGTAAATGCCGGAAGAAAAGTCGATGTAGACGTTGCCATCCACATCGGTGAGCGTACACCCTTTGCCGGACTCAAACGCGACCGGAAATAGCTGCACCTGGCTGGACAGCCCCTTCATGTACTTGGCCGTCCGGGCGTGCATTTCCTGCGAGCGCGGCCCCGGGGACTGGGTCACCATATGCGGGACACTCGCTACCTCGACGTGCGACCAGTTCGAATCGTACATGATGCTTCCTCCTGTATGATTACGACTCAGCGCGGCGCGGCGGTCAGGACGTCAACGCCGCGGCTGCGGATTACATCGATGAATTCAGCGGGCGCGGCCTCGTCGGTGACGAAGGTGTGGATGGCCTCTAACGGCACGGTCGCCTGAAGTTTCTCCACGCCGATCTTGCTGCTGTCGGCCACGACAATGACCCGGTCCGCAATGCCCACCATGGTGCGGTAGAGCGCAGCCTCGAGTGCATTGTCGGTGGTCAGACCGCGGGCGGCGCTCACACCATCCGTC
Source organism: uncultured Chloroflexia bacterium (assembly GCA_963841825.1). GTDB lineage: Bacteria > Chloroflexota > Anaerolineae > CG2-30-64-16 > CG2-30-64-16 > CAWJEL01. The sequence goes on along the minus strand of CAWJEL010000034.1, from coordinate 95,269 downwards.
CCCATGAAAAACGCGCCGACGTGCAGGTTCCGCAGCGCGTGCTCCACCTGTTCACCGACAAAGGTGTCGAACTCATGAAGATACATGCCGCCCAGCACGAACAGCCGGACACGCGCGCGCTGGCGAAACTCCGCCGCGATGGCGAGCGAGCGCGTCACCACCGTGAGCCCGCGCTCGTTGACCAGCGCTGCAGGGAGGTGGCGGGCCACTTCGAGTACCGTCGTGCCGGAGTCGAGCAAAATGGTGTCGCCGGGCTCGACGAGGGCCGCCGCCAGCGCGCCGATCGCGGCCTTGCCAGGCAGGTTGGTGCGCAAACGGGCATCGAAGACCGAAGTCTGGCCGGGCTGAGTAACGGAGTGTGCGCCGCCGCGGGTGCGCCGCAGCAAGTTCAGTGCGGCAAGATGCTCCAAGTCGCGGCGGATAGATACCTCCGAAACCCCCAGGTTCCGGCTCAGATCGGCGATGCTGGCCTCCCCGCCGCGCGAGAGATACTCCAGCAGCGCGCCGTGGCGTTCGGTCGTGCTGTGATGGAAGCTTGTCATGAGAAGATTGGCAAGAAATGATCATGCTTTAAGTGCAATATGAGCATATCATACGGCTATATATCTGTCAAAGAATCACACCAATGGATCATTTGCCCCTATTTACTGTGAAAATCTTGCTTTCTGCTGAAGGTTGTGCTATGTTGAATCTGTATCTGACGCACGACATCCCCACGGAGGCATTCATGACTGAAGAGACGTTCCCCTTTCAAGTACACGGCGCGGCGCGGCATGAGGCGCTGGCGCGCTGCCGGTCTGTCATTGCGAGCTGGGGTTTGACGATGCCCGCAGTGGAGCCGTTGGCGCTCGATTTCGGGCTCGGCCGGTTCAGCGAGATCGGCGAAATCGAGTTCTGGGTGGCGAACGAGGAGATGGCCGGCTACTGCGGCAAATTTCTGTTCGTAGATGATAACCAGACCTGCCCCTACCACCGCCATGACCTGAAGCACGAAACATTTTTCGTGATGAAAGGGGCAGTGCGGATGGTGATCGACGGTGAGGAGAAGGTGCTGCGCGAGGGCGACACGTTGGTCATGCCACCCGGACAGCGTCATTCCTTCACGGGAGTGGGACCGGCGCTGCTGCTGGAGGTCTCCATGCCGAGCCGCCGGAATGACAACTTCTTCGCGGACCGGGGCATCGGAGACGATGGGGTCATTTGAGGAGAGTGAGGGCATGATCATCCGAAACGGGACAGTGTTGCACACCAACCGGCTGGAGCGCGGCGCAGACGTGCTGATCGACGGCTCCGTGATCGCGAAGATTGGCAGGGGGCTGCATGCCCAGGACGAACACACCGTGGACGCAACAGGGTGCTACGTGTTGCCCGGCTTCATTGACCTGCACACGCACGGGCTGCGTCACGTGCATGTGCAGGAGGGTGGCTGGCGCGAGTATGCGGCGCTGCAACTTGAACAGGGCGTGACCGGCTGCCTGCCAACCCTCTTCGGCCCGCCCGCGGTGGTGGCGGAAGCGATGCAGCGCGGCCGCGCTGAAACTGCGGATCTGCGGGACACACCAAATCTGCTCGGCTTCCGATTGGAGATGCCCTATCTCGCCAAGCCCGGTGCGGGGCAGGCCTCCGATCTGGTCGCCATCACCGACGCCGCGACCGCAGCCATGTGGGAGGCCAGCGGCGGCAAGGTGCGCCTGTGGGATGTGTCGCCCGAGCTACCGGGCGCGCTCCAGTTCATCCGCTGGGCCGCTGCGCAAGGCATTATCACCAGCATGGCGCACACGCATGCCACGTGGCAGGAAGCGCGCGCGGCGGTCGATGCAGGCCTATCCCTCGTCACCCACTTCTACGACACATTCGACGTGCCCCCGCAGACCGACGGTGGCGTGTTCCCGACTGGCCTGACGGACTACATCCAAATCGAGGACCGGCTCGTGGCGGAAATCATCCCCGATGGCGTGCATGTTCACCCGTTTCTGGTGGAGAAGACGCTGCGCTGCAAGGGCTTGACGCGCGTGGCGTTTGTGACCGATAGCGTACGCGGCGCGGGCAGCCCGCCCGGGATCTACTCGGGATTGTATCCCGGCGCGGAGGTGGAGGTGACCGCGGACCGCGGGGTGCGCCGCGTCGGAGACGATGCGCTCTCCGGCAGCGCGCTGACGATGGCACAGGCGTTCCGCAATGCGATGCAGCGTTTCGGCCGCTCCATCGGGGAGGCATCGGCTCTCTGCTCGGCGACGCCCGCGGCAGTGCTGGGCGAGCGGCGCAAAGGGTACCTGGCCGCGGGGATGGATGCGGACCTGGTGCTGCTGGACGCGGAGTTGAATGTGCAGGCGACGGTGGTGGGCGGAATAGTCAGCCACCAGGGCAGCTAACGGTTTCTCGATATTACACATTATCACATCTTGTTTCACATCTTGACAAGCAGTGCGGGAGGTGTTAGGATGAAAGTGTAAGATTTCCACCAATATCTTACACCTCCTCCTTGCTCCCTTCACGAGGCGAGTATGCTTGCCGAAGAACGCCGCTCTCGGATTCAGGACTTGCTCGTCCAGAAGTCAGTGGTCACGCTGGCCGAACTGGCTGTGCTGTTCGCGACTTCAGAGATGACGATCCGTCGCGATCTGGATGCGCTGGCGGCGCGCGGCGCATGTCACCGCGTTCGCGGCGGCGCGATGAGCATGCGTCCGCCGGAAAACCGCACCTTTGCCTATCCCTCTTACTTCTCACGCGTGCAAGTGCAGGCGCGTGAGAAACGCGGCATCGCGCAGGCCGCGCTCGCCTTCATCCAGGCGGGGGACACCATCGCCCTGGATTCCGGCACAACGATAACGATGTTGGCCGAGGCGGTGCGCGGCACCGAAAACCTCACAGTCATCAGCAACTCGCATCAGGTGTTGGAGCGGCTGTGTAACGCCCCTGGCGTGGTGGCGATTTCCCCTGGCGGCATCCTCGCGATCGAAGACAAAGGCGCGGGCGAAGTCAGCTTCGCCGGGCCGATGACCGTGTCCGCGCTGCGGGCGTTTCGCCCTCGCCGCTCGTTCATCTCTGCATCGGGCGTGGATCCCGAGGCAGGCATCTTCAATGCGGGCCTGTTCCAGGCCGAGATCAAGCGCACGCTGATAGAGATCGCCGGGGAGTCGATCCTATTGATCGATTCCACCAAGTTCGGCCGCGCCAACGGCGTCCTCGTGGCGCCGCTCACCCGCTTCCGTACGATTATCACCGACACGCGCGCACCCCAGGATGTGGTGGCAGCGCTGCGCCAATCGGGCCTTCGGGTTGTCCTGGCGGAACCGCTGGACGATGGGGTGGCAGAACCAGGGGAGCGAGAACCGGCGGCGACGGCCTTCGGATCTTAGGCCCTTACCAATCGGATTCCGGCATAAAAACAAGCATCTCACCACAAAGACACCAAGACACCAAGATCACTCAGAATTCTACCTTTGTGGACTTCGTGCCTTTGAGCCTTTGTGGTGAAGGCGTGGTTCCGGCTCGTCTGGGTTAGGAGGAAGGTGTTTGAAAAGTCGGGAACGGATGCTGACCGCGCTCAATCACGCAGAGCCAGACCGCGTGCCGGTTGACCTGTGGTTCACGTCGGAAGTGGAAGCGACCCTGTCTGCGGGACATGGTGATCTGCGCGGCCCGGAGTTGCGGGTGGCGCTCGGCCACGATCTGCTGATGACTTCATCCCCTAATATTGGGGCCAGCTACGAGTTACCTGGAACAGGGCCGGAGTATGTGTGCGATTGGGGCGTCCGCTGGCAGTGGGTGACAAATCCGGAGGGCGGCCGCTACACGGAAGCCGTCGGGCATCCGTTGGCAGAGGCAGAAGATCTGACCGGCTACCGCATGCCCGATCCGCTGGGGCCGGCAATGCGGCCGATCTACGCCGAAGCCCGGGATTTGGTGCGGCGCTACGGGGGAACGCACGCCATCTTCGGCAGCCTGTACCAGACCGTTTTCGAGGCAGCCTGGCTGCTGCGAGGCATGGCCAACCTGCTCTCAGACATGACCTCCAACCAGGATTTTGCCCATGAGCTGTTTGAGCGACTTACGGATTACTCCCTCGTGGCGGGAAGGGAGATGGTGGCGCAAGGGATCGACGTGCTATGGTTGGGCGACGATTTCGGCACCCAGCGGGGCATGCTGATCTCGCCGAAGATGTGGCGGAAGTTCATCAAGGAGCGCTACGCCCGCCTGATCGCGGCCTTCAAGGCGCAGAATCCGGCCCTGAAGATCGCCTACCACTGCGACGGCTATTTCGATCCGATCATTCCGGACCTGATCGAAATCGGGCTGGACATCCTCAACCCGATCCAACCGCTGGCGCTGGACCCGGCGGAAATCAAACGGAAGTACGGCAAAGCGTTGACCTTCTGGGGCACGGTGGACGTGCAACACACATTTCCGTTCGGCACGCCCCAGGATGTGGCGAACGAAGTACGGGAGCGGCTACGGACGGTGGCGCCGGGGGGCGGGTTGATCCTCTGCTCCGCCCACCGCGTCCAGCCCGGCACGCCGCTCGCCAACATCGATGCGTATTATCGCGCCACGCGGGAGCACGGAGGCTACCCCATCCAGGCGTGAAAGGAGGGGAGGAGATCGAAGAACAGTGCGCGAACCTGATCCGTCGATCACTTGATCGTATCAACACCATCGTTTCACTGTCACCTCAGTTCTTGAAAGGAGTTCGAGATGTCTGACGAAAGCAACGGCAAGATCCTCTCCCGCCGCGAGTTCCTGCGCTGGGCAAGTGTAGCCGGTGGCGCCGCGCTGATGGCGGGGTGCGCGCCGGCCGCGCCGGCCCCAGCCGCGCCCGCCGCGACTGCCGTCCCGGCGGCGGCCGCAACTGCTGTTCCAGCGGAAGCTGCAAAGAAGTACGCAGGCGTGACGCTCCGCGGCCTCGGCCAGGGTGGTACCGCCTACAACCCAGCGCTCGTGGCGTTCGCCAGTGATTTCGAGGCTGCCACTGGCGCCAAAGTCGAGTTCGACGACCAGCCGTGGGAGCAATTGATGCCCAAGCTGCAGGCAGAACTTGCAGCCGGTCAGCCCACCTACGACTTCTTCTACGGCGACATCGAATTCCAATACTCGACCTACCCGGCGTTGCAGAATTTGAATCCGCTGATCGAGAAGTACAACTATGACATGAACGGTTTCTTTGAACCGGTCTACAAGTTCGGTGAGGGGGTGGCCGGTGGTCTGAAGGGTCAGCGGTTCGGGTTGCCGATCCGCATCGGCGCATGCTGGGTCTTCTACCGCACCGACCTTATTCAGGAATTTCCGACGACCTGGGACGCATACTACAAGCTATTGGCCGAGCAGACCACGGGCGGCAAGTACGGTGTGGCCTTCGCGGGCGTGGCGGCCCAGCTTGTCAAGATCTTCCTGGCCCGCTACTGGTCGATGGGCGACCCGCTGATGACGCCGGACTGGACACCGCTGATCAACAGCGAGAAGGGCGTCAAGGCCGTCGATATGATGCTGGACGCGCTCGAGAATTACGCGCCACCCGGGATGCTCGGTTGGGACAACCCGGACGCGTCCAATGCCTTCCTCAACGGTGACGTCGCGGTGCTCGAAGGGTGGGCCAGCTTTATCCTGCCGAGCCTCGAAGACCCGACCAAGTCCAAGGTAATGGGTAAGTGGTCGGTGGCTCAGTTCCCGGAGGACGGGACCGGCAACCTGACGCAGCATAATATGGACATCTTCAAGGCGAGCAAGAACGTGGATGCCGCCTTCGAGTACATCGCCTACTGTACCGGTCTCGAGACCTCGAAGCGCCTCATGCTGGAATTCAAGGAAGAGTCGCCGCGCGAGGTGACCTGGGGCGACCCAGAGGTGCTGAAGACTGCGCCTTACCTGCCTGAGGTCGCCAAGCAGTACGCCGTGGGCAAGCCGTTCACGCCGGGCTTGGCACAGTGGCTGGAGCTCTTCATCGCGCTGGCCGAAGGTCTCTCGTCGGCCATGTCCGAACAAGCTACGCCGCAGGTGGCATTGGATGCCACTGCGAAGAAGTGGACCGAGGCCATCAATCAGGCCAAACCGGATTTCCCGTATCAAGAATAGGGTCTTTCAGGCCTTCGGGGTCTGGCCAGACCCCGAAGGCCTGACCTGATGTCAGACCTGATAGATGAGGAGGCGTCATTTGACCGCATCCGCTGAATTTCCAGCCATGCAGCCCCCCGAGGCCGCCACACCGAGGACGCCCGCCCGGGTGCCTGTGCTCAAGCAGAGCTACCGCCGAGAACGTGGGGTGCTGGCCCTGTTCCTGGCCCCGTCGGTGCTCTTTTTGCTGCTCACTTCGGTGTACCCGCTGCTCAACGCGCTGCGGCTCAGCTTTTATAGCTGGAATATGATGATTCCGTTTTCCGAGCCGAAGTGGTTTGGGCTGGGAAATTACTCGCGCCTGCTCGATGATCCGCAGTTCTGGAATGCCGTCAAAGTAACGCTGATCTACGTGGTCGCGGCAGTCACTATCGAGTTGATCCTGGGCATGGTGCTGGCCCTGCTGGCGACGTTCGAGCGTCCACGCCATGGGGCCGATCCGCACAATCCTGCTCTTTCCTTTGATGATGACCCCGGTGGTGGCAGGCGTGCTCTGGCGTAATCTGTTCCATTCCCAGTATGGCGTAATCAACCATCTACTGGGGATCGTCGGGATTCCAGCGCAAACCTGGCTGGGCAACCCAAATCAGGCGCTCCCGGCAGTCATCATGGTGGAAATCTGGCAGCAACTGCCGGTGGCGGCCTTTGTGCTGGCAGCGGGCCTCGCCTCGCTGCCGGTGGATATGTACAAGGCCGCGGCCGTCGATGGCGCCTCGCGTTGGCAGACGTTTCGTATGATCACCCTGCCGCTGCTCAAGCCCGTGATCATCGTGGTCCTCCTGCTGCGCATCATGGACGCGTTCAAGGTCTTCGACATCGTCTTCATGCTGACCTACGGCGGCCCCGGCCAGCGCACCGAGGTGCTCTCAATGCTGATTTATAAGACCGGCCTTAAGTTCCTACAGGTCGGCCAGGCCAGCGCCATGTCGTGGCTCTTCCTGGGCTTCATCTTCATCATGTCATTCTTCTTTATCCGCGAGCTCCAGCGCGGGGAGTCGTGAGGGAGATAGCGTATGCTGACTAACTACCGTTTGCAGAAACAGATTTCCACCGTTTTCCTGTACCTCTTGATCGCCATCGCGCTGGTGATCATCGCCTTCCCGGTTTATTGGCTGATCTCGACTTCGCTCAAACCAGGCATTGAGTCGTCAACCTATCCGCCGACCTATATCCCATCGCGGCTGGTGTTCGACAACTACGTCGCTGTGCTCAAGAGCGAGAACATCGAGTTCCTGAAAAACAGCTTGATCGTGGCGGTGGCGAGCACATTCCTCACCACCCTCATGGGCGCGATGGCCGCCTACGCCCTATCCAAAACCTATTTCGCGTTTTGGATCCGGCGCGCCCTCATGCTCTGGATCCTGGTCACGCGTATCTTCCCGCCGATCACCACGGCGATCCCCTATTACGTGATCATCAAAAACCTGGGTTTGGCCGACACTTACGCGGCGCTGATCATCACCTACGTGGCCTATGGCCTGCCATTCGTCATTTGGCTGATGCTTGGCTTTTTCCAGGACCTCCCGGCCGACATTGAGAAGGCCGCGATTGTGGACGGCTGCTCCATGTGGCAACGGTTCCGCCAGGTCGTGCTGCCGCTCACGTTGCCCGGCCTGGCCGTCACCGCGATCTTTGCGTTTATTTATTCCTGGAATGAGTTTCTCTATGCATCGATCCTGACGTCGTTCACGGCGAAAACCCTGCCGGTGGTCATCTCCACCTTCATCTCCGACCAGTATCTGCGTTGGGGCGAAATGTCGGCTATGGGCAGCATGATGATCATCCCCGTGATGATCTTCGCATTGGCCACGCAGAAGTATCTCGTCCGCGGCCTCACCTTCGGCGCAGTCAAGGGGTAACATGTCATGACAGAGATTCGTTTTGAGAATGTCACCAAGAAATTCGGGCCGGTCATCGCGCTGAATGACCTCAACCTGCAAATCAACGACGGCGAGTTCGTCACGCTCGTCGGCCCGAGCGGGTGCGGCAAATCCACCACCCTCAACATTCTCGCCGGCCTCGAGGATCCGTCCGCAGGCCTCGTCTATATCGACAACAAAGTCGTCAACGACGTGCCCTCCGGCAAGCGCGACATCGCCATGGTTTTCCAAAGCTACGCGCTGTACCCACACATGAACGTGCGGGACAACATGGGCTTTGGTCTGAAAGTGCGCGGGATGAAGAAAGCTGAGATCGACCACCGCGTCGGCGACGCGGCCCAGATCCTGGGCATCGAGGCGCTGCTGAACCGCCGGCCGCGCGAGTTGAGCGGCGGCCAACGGCAGCGCGTGGCGCTCGGCCGCGCGATCACGCGTGACCCCAAGGTGTTCCTGCTGGACGAGCCGCTGAGCAACCTCGATGCCAAGCTGCGCACCCAGATGCGCGCCGACCTCAAACTGCTGTTCAACCGGCTCGGCGGCACCGTCGTCTACGTCACGCACGACCAGGCCGAGGCGATGACGCTCAGCGACCGCGTGGTCGTCATGAAGGACGGCGTGGTGCAACAGGTCGGCGCGCCGCTGGAGCTCTACGACCAACCGGCCAACATCTTCGTCGCCGGCTTCCTGGGCAGCCCGACCATGAACTTTGTCAACTGCACATTGGCGCGCGACGGGGAGCGGGTGAACCTATACACCGGGGATGTGCGTTGGCCCTTCAGCCTGCCGACAACCGTTGACCTGGGGGCCCTGAAAGGTGATGGTGCGGTGTTGGGGGTGCGGCCGGAAGACATCACCGTGGCGCCCAAGGGGCAGTTGGCTGAAGATACCTGTGCCCCATGCACGGTCGAAGTTGTCGAACATATGGGGTCGATCAACATCATCTACGTCAGCGTCGCGGGCACCCGGCTGATCGCCACGATGGAGACCGCTTTCGAGGCGCGCTCCGGTGACACGGCCTGCATCGCCTTCAACCCGAACAAGGCGCACCTTTTCAGCCCTGAAACGAGCAAACGTCTCGATTGAACATCTTCAGGAGACCTGAAAGAATGTCTCTCTTTTACCAACACCTCACCTCTCCCGAGATCAAGGCCGCGGCTGAGCGGGACACCCTGATCCTGATCCCCGTCGGCCAGGTTGAGGAGCATGGCCCGCACTTGCCGGTCGAGACCGACTGCATCATCGCCACCTCGGCCGCGCGCGCCGCGGCCGAGGCGGTTCAGGGTGACATCCCGGTGCTCATCCTGCCCACCGTGTGGACCGCCTACTCGGTGCAGCAGGTGGCGCGCTGGCCCGGGCTGATCACTTTCCGCGAGCCCGAGCCGATGATCACCATGATGTACGACATCATGGCGTCGCTGATCCGCGGCGGTTTCCGTAAGATCGTCATCGTCAACGCACACGGCAACAACCCGGCGATCCTGGAGCTGGCGTGTCGGAAGATCGGGAGCGACTTCAACGTCTTCCCCGCGGTCACGTACGTGCTGGCTATGAGCAAGGGCATCGGCCCGAAGGTGCGCAAATCCGAGATGGGCGGCTGCGGGGGCCATGCCGGCGAGGAGGAGACCGCCCTGGTCCTGCACCTGGCCCCGGAGTTGGTGCACATGGAACGCGCGACCGGCGAAGATATCGTGCGCTACCGGACGCGTTTCTTCCCCGGCGACATCTACTCGGACCTTCCCGATCGGGTCGGCGGCCTCTACTGGTCAACCTGGGGCGTGATCGAGTCGAAGACCGGCGTCTACGGCGATCCAACCGCTGCCACGGCGGAAACAGGCAAGGCGCTCTTCGACGAGATCGTGTCCACCTACCGGGATTTTCTCCATGAGTTTTATGCGCACAACGCCTGAGATGACCTCATGACATTACTTGTCGGCATCGATCTGGGCACGACGGGGTGTAAGGCGGCCGTATACGACGAACGGGGCGCGCTACGCGGCGAAGGCTATCTGGAATACGGACTTATCACCCTCTCGCCGACGATGATCGAACAGGATCCCGAGGCTTGGTGGCGTCTCACCTGCCGCGCCATCGGTCTGGCACTCGACGCGGCGGAAGTCAACCGCAGCGAGGTCGCCGCCATCGCGGTCAGCTCGCAGGGCATCTCATTCGTCTGCCTGGATGAAGCGGGTCGGCCGCTGGGAAACGCGATCAACTGGCTTGACGGCCGGGCCACTGCGGAGTGCGAAGCGATCCTGGCGCGCTTCGACGCAGGGATGCTCTTCGCCCTCACCGGCAAACGCGCCGCGCCGTTTTACGTGCTGCCCAAACTCCTGTGGCTACGCAAGCACCGACCAGACACATGGGCCCGCACGCGCACCGTGCTGATGGGGCACGACTATCTCCTCTATCGGCTGTCCGGCGCGCGTATCACCGATCACTCGATGGCTGGCGGGACGCTGCTGTATGACTTGCAGGCCCTCGACTGGTCATCGGCGCTGCTCGATACGTTCGAGATTCCCCGCGCATGGCTTCCCGAACTGCGGTGGGCCGGCACGGCGGTGGGCGCGTTACTGCCCGATGTGGCCCTGGAGTTGGGGCTGTCACCCGACGTCGTAGTTGTCACCGGCGGGCAGGACCAAAAATGCGCGGCCTTGGGCGCGGGCATCCGAGACGGGGTTGCTACCCTCTCATTGGGCACCGCGTCCGCCATCGTCCAGGTGATGAACGCGCCGCATACCGACCCTCAGATGCGCATCCCCACGTTTACTTTCCTCCAGCGCGGGCGTTGGGTGCTGGAGGGCGTCATTTCCACGGGAGCAGGAAGCCTCCGCTGGCACCGCGACACCCTTGCAGCGGGGACGACGTACACCGAACTCGACGCCGAAGCCGCGGCGGTCCCCCGCGGCTCCGAGGGTGTGCAATTCTATCCACATCTCACCGGTGCGGCCAGCCCGCACTGGCGGCCCGAAGTACGCGCCGCCTTCGAGGGATTGAGCCTAGCAAGCACGCGCGGCCATCTGACGCGCGCGCTGCTCGAAGGTGTCGCATACGAGATGCGCGCTAACCTCGAAATCACCCAGGATCTCGCGGGCCGCGTGGATGAGGCCATCGTCTTCGGCGGCGGCGCAAAAAGCCCACTCTGGCGCGCGATCATCGGCGATGTGTTGGGGTTGCCGCTGGCCTGGACACCGAACGTAGAGACCGCGAGCCTCGGCGCGGCCATGCTGGCGGGTGTGGGGTGCGGAATCTTCGCCACACCGGATACGGCACGCAACCGGATGGTGTCGATCACACAGCGGCGGGAGCCTGACAGTCGCGCCGCAAAGGAATACGCGGAATTGTACGCCGATTACTGCGCCGGTGAAGCGCGGCTATTGAGGAGGGATGGATGAGCGGTCTTTCTGTGCGCGAGCGGTTGAACCGCGCGGTGAACGGCGATCCGGTGACGCACCCGGTCTTCGCGGTGTACGACTGGTTCGTGAGAAATCGGCCTCAGATCGACTGGACCGGGTTGTTTGCGCGTGGCCTGGGTCAGATCAATCACGCCGACATCATTGCGTACCGCCGGCCGCACGCCGAAATCACCGAGACGTGGTCGGACACGCCCCAAGGACCTCGCCGGGATGTGCGCTGGGTAACAGACCGCGGGGAACTGCATGAATGGTACTGGGGTGAGTGGCGGCAGGAATATCTCATCAAGTCGACCGCCGACTACACGATCATGGCCCGCGCGTGGGAGGACATCGAATTGACGCTGACGGACGTCGCGTTCCGCGCGTCCGAAGCCGAAGTCGGCGCCAACGGCATCACCGTCGCGCAACTTGACCGGACACCGTTCCAGAAGATCCAGATCGATTACGCGGGGCTGGAACGCTTCTCCATCGATCTGGCGGAGCGACTGCCCCAACTCTTTGCCCTGATCGAGCAGATGAACGCGATCAAGCTGGCCGAGTTCCGGCTGGCGCGGTACAGTGCGGCCGAACACATCAAGCTGTGGGAGAACCTGTCGATCGAAACGATGGGGCCGCACCATTTCCGGCGGCAACTCGTCCCGTTGTACCGGCAGATCTTCGACGTTCTGGAGGGCGCGGGCAAGCGTCTTCAAGTCCATTATGATGGCAAGCTGCGCACCATCGCACAGGATATCCAGGATCTGCCTTTCGATGGGCTGGATTCGCTGACACCGCTGCCAGAAGGGGACCTGACCACCGCGGAGGCTCGGCGCCTGTGGCCCGACAAGTTCCTGTGGTGCCACCCCTCGCTGACGTGGTACAGCCTCGACGCAGAGGGGTTGGCGTGTCGCGTGCGGGAGATGGTCTCCGCGGCCGGACCGACGCGCTACTGCTTGATGATCAGCGAGGAGATCCCGCCCGCGTGGGAAATGACAATGCCGCATGTACTGGCCGCGCTGGGATCGGCGCGCACGTGACAGGCGCGGCTGCGCCGAGATATAATGTAGTCATAGCGGAGTGAACAGATGAAAGGCAACCGATCGCTGCTGGGGTTGTGCCCCATCGGCAAGTTCGTTTTCAGCAACGAGGACGCGATCCGCCAGAAGGTGGCGGTACAAGAGAAGCTCCAGGCGTGGGGTGTGCCGTATGTTGACCTGGAGGGCGTGCTCGAAGATGGGTTGGTAAAAGATCAGAGCCATGTTGACCGGGCGATCGAACATTTCCGCCAGGCGGGCGTGGACTGCTTGTTCATGCCCCACTGCAACTTCGGCACCGAGGGCGCGGTCGGGATGATCGGCAAGAAACTGGGCGTGCCGGTCCTGTTATGGGGGCCGCGCGACGAGGCGCCGCAGCCCGACGGCACACGCCTGCGCGATTCGCTCTGCGGCCTCTTTGCGTCGAGCAAGGTGCTCTACAAGCTCGGTGTGCCCACCATGTACATCGAGAATTGCCGGGTGGACGATCCGCCGCTGCAGCAGGGCGTCGACACCTTCCTGCGCGCGGTCAGCGTGGCGGACGCGTTCCGGCGAGGCTTTCGCGTGGGCCTGGTGGGGTCGCGCATCGACTTCTTCTGGACGACCATCGTGAACGAGGGCGAGTTGCTGCAGAAGTTCAACGTCGAGGTGCAGCCCTTCGATATGGTGGAGTTTATCGAGGCCAGTCAGGACCGTGCGCGCCGCGGCCGCGCCGCATACGAACGCGAAGTACGCGGCCTGCGCGACGCGTGGATCGTCGACGGCATCAGCGACGACGCGTTCATCAACGTCCTGGCCGTGCGCGACCAGATGCTCGCCCTCGCCGATAACTACGGGCTGGAGGGCATGGCATTCCAGACCTTCAACTCCGTGATCAACGCGATGGGCGCGTATTGCGTGTATGCCGAAAGTCAAGTGGCCGAGAAGCTGGGCTTTGCGCTGGAGAGCGACATCCACGGTGCGATCAGCAGCGTGCTGATGCGCCGCGCCAACTATAACCGCGACGCGGTCTTCCCCGCCGAGTTTACCACCCGGCACCCCACCGACGACAACGCTGTGCTCATCTGGCACGCGGGCGCGCCCGTCTCGATGCGCCACCCTGACGAACACGTGCGCTTCGGCCATCACTGGATCCTGCCCAGCCCGCTTTCCGGGATGTTGCACTTCCGACTTAAGGACGGGCCGATCACCGTGGCCCGGTTTGACGGCGATTTCGGGGACTACCGGCTCGCCGTGGGCGAGGGCCGCACGGTGGACGGGCCGCGCACCCTCAATAACTATCTTTGGATGCACGTGGACAACTGGCCGCGCTGGGAGCGCACCCTCATCGAAGGGCCCTATATCCATCACTGCGCCATGGGCTACGGCCATCACGCCGATGCGCTGCTGCAGGCATGCAAGTTCATCCCGGGCCTGCAGCCGGTCGAACTCGGCCCGCGGACGCGTAAACCGAAACTGAGACAAAGAGGTACCAATCTATGGCTGGGCTACACGCCGGCGCTGCGATCGCCGACATCACACCTGCCGACTCGCAGTTCTTGTTCGGCTATCCGCATGTCAACCGGTACAGCACCGGCGTCAACGACCCTCTGCTGAGCACGGCGCTCTATCTCTCGGACGGTGTGACACAGGCGGTCTTTGTCGCCAACGACGCAATCTTCGTGCCGCGGGAGAGCGCGGGGCGTGTGCGTGCGGCGATCAACTCTGCCACGGGGGTGCCGGCGGCGCACATCATGCTCACCGCCACCCACACCCACTCGGCGCCGAAAACGGTCGAGTACCTGAGCAACGCGGACGACCCGCTTGTCCCGTCGGTGGATGCGGGTTACCTGCGCTTCTTCGAGGAGCGGATGATCGCCGCGGCCTGTGCGGCCGTCAGAGATGCGCGGCCGGCTTGCGCAGGTCTGGCCGTTGCCGACGGCACCGGCGTCGGGACGAACCGCCGCAAGGTGTCCGGTCCGGCCGATCCGCAGGTGCCGGTGCTGCTGGTGAAAACTGCCGACGCTCAGGCAGTAATCGCTTGCATGGTGGTCTACTCGATGCACCCCACCGTGTTACGCGAGAACTCCTTCGTGGTCAGCGCTGACTTCCCCGGCGCCGCGCGCCGCGCCTTGCAGCGAACCGTGCTGCCCGCCGGTTGTCCCATCCTCTACCACACCGGGCCGGCCGGCGATCAGAGCCCGCGCCACGTGCTGCGCGGTAACAACCTCAACGAGGTCGAACGGTTGGGCGGGCTGCTGGGGGATGCCATCGCACGCGTGATCCCATCCATCATTTGCCGGGCCGATCTGTCGCTCCAGGTCGGGCAACGTTTCGTGGAATTGCCCCGTCGTGCGATGCCGACTGCCGCACAGGCAGAGGCCGACCTGGTGATTGCCGCGGCCCGATTAGCGGAACTGCACAGAGTCGGCGCGTCCCCGCAGGAGGTGCGCCGGGCCGAGGTTGACTGGTTTGGCGCCGAGGAAACCGTCACCCTGGCCCGCGCCGCGGCCGATGGCCGGCTGGAAACCGCCGCTGCCGCCTGTATGCCCGCTGAAATCCAGATCATCCAACTCGGCCCGTGGTCGTTCGTCGCTTGGCCGGGGGAAGTTTTCGTGGAGCACGCGCTCGCGCTGAAGGCACAAGCGCCGGACACGTTTGTGGTCTCGTTGGCAAACGGGGAGTTGCAGGGGTATATCGCTACCGAGGAGGCCGCAGTGGAAGGTGGCTATGAGGTGACGAATGCGTTGTTCGCCCCGGCGGCAGGACGCGTGTTGGTGGACACCTCCCTGGCCATGCACCAGGGCGCAACCGCTTAAAGTCTGCCCTTTGAGCCTTTGTGGTGATGGTGCTTGGACCTCGTAAGGTGCTGATGCGCTCAGAAAGGAGAGACAATGGTCGCCATGACTTCCAGAGAACGGGTCCTACGAACCATCAACTTCCAGGAGACCGATCGGGTGCCCATCGACCTGGGCGGCATGAAAGCGACTGGCATCACCGTGCGCGCTTACAACCAGCTCAAGTCCCAGCTCGACCTCCGCACTCCAACGCGTATTTGGGACCCCAAGTTCATGATCGCCTCTGTGGAAGAGGCGATCATGCAGAGATTCCATCTGGATGTCGTCCCACTGGATATTTCTTCGGCTGTGCAGGATATGACGCCGGACAGCGAATGGACCCTGCAAACCCTCTATCAGGGCGCCGAGGGTCTTCTGCCCCCGCATAGCGCCGTAGGCACGGATTCTGATGGGCGCTGGGTGCTGCTGGATCCTGCTGGCAACCCCACATCCCTGCGCATGCCGCGCGATGGCTTCTACTTTGATGATGTCGCCTTCAACACGCCCGGCGCGACGATTAATCCGGCGGCGTTCCGGCCGGCAACCGGATTCCCTGATGAACACCTCCGAGCCATTGAGGCGCGGGCTAAATTCCTGTATGAGAACACCGAGTATGCCATGCTCGGCTGGGGCGGCGGCGTCTGCTTCCTGGGGTTGAGCCTGATCACCGATCGGATGAGCAATGTCACCATGGGGCTGCCCTCCGAGTGGATGATGATGCTCATGACCGAAAAGGAAACCTGCCACGAGATGATGGCCCGCTCCGTGGATGCGTCGATCCAATGCCTCACGCAGTTGCACGACGCGGTCGGCGACAGATGTTTCGCCTGGGGTATCGCGGCCGACGACAGCGGCACGCAGCGCGGCGAATTCATCCGCCCCGACCTGTGGGCGGAGATGATCAAGCCCCACTACACCAGGTTGTGCGCCTGGATTCACCGCAATACGAAGTGGAAGACGTTCCTGCACTGTTGCGGATCGATCTACCATTTGATACCGCACATGATCGAAGCCGGCGTCGACATCCTGAACCCCCTCCAGACCTCCGCGGCCAACATGCAGCCTGAGCGGCTGAAGAAAGAGTTCGGCGGCAAGGTTGTCTTCTGGGGCGGCGGGTGCGATACCCAGCAGATTCTGCCCACGGCCACGCCGGACGAGATCCACGAGCATGTCCGGGAACGGCTGGCCATCTTCAAGCCGGGCGGCGGATATGTGTTCAACCAGGTACATAACATCCAAACCAACGTGCCGGTCGAGAACGTCATCGCCATGCTGGACGCCGCGTATGCATACGGTTGATCAGGGGTATAGTCCTTTCACACATTCTCACACACTTTGTCTTAAGAATGAGGCGGAGACATGAAATACCGCGCGCTCGGCAAGTCCGGCTTGTGCGTCAGCTCGATCGGGCTCGGCTGTGTCACCTTCGGCCGGGAGATCGACGCGGCCGCCTCCTTTGCGGTGCTGGATCGGGCTTTGGAGCTCGGCGTCACCCTGCTCGATACGGCCGAAGCCTATGCCGGCGGCCGCTCTGAGGAGATTGTCGGCCAGTGGCTGGCTCAGCGGGGGGTGCGAAACGAGATCGTGTTGGCGACCAAGGTACGACCGCCACTGGATGGGGCCCGCGTGCTGGAATCCGCCGAGGCCAGCCTGCGCCGGCTGCGTACCGATACCGTTGACCTGTTCCTGTTACATAGTTGGGACGCGTCCGCGCCGCTCGACGAAACGCTCGCAGCCCTGGATAAACTGGTCCGGCAGGGCAAGGCGCGGGCGGTCGGCTGCTCCAATGTCGCGGCCTGGCAACTCTGCAAGGCCTTGTGGCGCCAGGACGTGCAGGTTTTGGCGCGCATGGAGGCGGTGCAGCCGAACTACAACCTGATTGTACGCGACATCGAAGGCGAGCTGCTGCCGCTGTGCGCCGATCAAGACCTGGGCGTGATCACCTACAGCCCGCTGGGAGGCGGCTTTCTCACCGGCAAGTACGCGCGCCACGCTGCGGCGCCGGCCGGCGCTCGCCTCGATGTGGTGCCCGGGATGCAGCCCATTTACATGCATGAGGCCGGTTTCCGCATCCTCGCCGGGCTGGAGGGCAAGGCCGCGCAGTTAGGAACGACCGCCCCACTCCTGGCCCTCGCCTGGGCGATGACGCACCCCAACATCACTTCTGTGTTGATCGGCGCACGCGCGCCGGAACAGGTCGACCAGGCGCTGAAGGCTGACGCGCTGGGGATGACGCCCGAGCTGCGGGCTGAGCTGAGCGCCTTGTGAGGAACACAATGCCAAGCAAACCAAGTTTGATGTCTCCTGAACGGGTTGACGCGTTGATCGCGACCTATCGAGATGGGTTGCTGCACGACACCCTGCCTTTCTGGATCAGGCACGCAGTGGATCGGGAATATGGCGGCTTCCTATCTTGTCTGGATCAAGACGGCACCGTGATCGACACCGATAAGTCGACGTGGATTCACGGACGTTTCATCTGGCTGCTGTCCACCGTGTACAAGCGGGTCGAGCAACGCCCCGAATGGCTGGCGCTGGCCCGCCACGGCATCGACTTCCTCCGGCGCTATGCGTTTGACAGCGACGGCCGGATGTTCTTCCACCTGACGCGTGACGGCCGGCCGCTGCGCAAGCGCCGCTATCTCTTCGCGGAGACGTTCGCAGTCGCCGGGCTGGCCGCCTATGCCTCAGCAGCGGGCGACCCGGAGGCGCGGGATCAGGCGGTCTCGATCTTCGAAATGATCGCGCGTTACCTCACCACGCCCGACCTCCTGCCGCCGAAGGTCAACCCTGAGACGCGAGCCATGAAGGGGCTGGCGATCCCGATGATCATGATCGTGACGGCCCAGATCCTGCGCGAGGCCGCTCCCGACCTGGCGCTCTGCGACCAATGGATCGATCGGAGCATCTCCGAGATCGAGAACCACTTCATGAAACCGGAGTTCGAGGCGGTGCTGGAGACGGTCGGCCCGAACGGCGAGTTTCTGGATCACTTCGACGGCCGCATGCTCTGCCCGGGCCATGCCATCGAGGCGGCCTGGTTCATCCTGCAGGAAGCCCAACACCGCGGCGGCCCGGGCCTCCCGCGTCCCGGGCAGGGTGATCCCCGGCTGATCAAGCTCGGCACGACGATCCTGGATTGGATGTGGAAACGGGGCTGGGACGAGGAGTACGGCGGCCTCCTCTACTACCGTGACGTCAAGGGACTGCCGGTAGCCGAGTACTGGCAGGACATGAAGTTCTGGTGGCCGCACAACGAGGCCATCGTCGCCACGCTGATGGCCTACCAGATGACCGGGGACGAGAAGTACGCAGCCTGGCACCGGATGGCGCACGACTGGGCGTACGATCATTTCCCCGACCCTGAATACGGCGAGTGGTTCGGGTACCTGCACCGAGACGGCCGGATCTCAACGCGGCTCAAGGGGAATCTGTGGAAGGGTCCGTTTCATCTGCCCCGGATGCAGCTCAAGGGCTGGCAGGTGCTTGAACAGATCAAGGCCGCGCAGCGAGGATGAACCGGACGCCTGGCAGACAGGATGCGCTGACTTCAGAAAGGAAATCGATCCATCATGATCAGAGACCTGGTCCTCAAAAACAGAAGCTACCGGCGTTTCCACCAAGAAATACCGGTCAGCCTTGCAACTCTCCGGGAACTCGTCGACCTTGCGCGGCAATCTGCATCATCTTCCAACAGGCAACCCTTGAAGTACGTCCTGTCGTGTGATCCGCAGATGAATGCGCTCATCTTCGAAAACCTGGCGTGGGCTGGCTACATAAAAGATTGGTCGGGGCCTGCGGAAGGTGAAAGGCCAGCCGCCTATATCATCATCCTGGGCGACAAGACGATCTCTCAGTCCTTCGGATGCGATCATGGGATCGCGGCGCAGAGCATCCTCCTCGGCGCGGTCGAGACGGGGTTGGGGGGCTGCATGATCGGTTCTATCCGGAAGCCCGAGCTTGCCCAAGTATTGGCCACACCGGCCGAGTACGAGATCTTGCTTGTGATAGCGCTTGGGAAGCCGCAGGAGAAAGTCGTGCTTGAGGCCATGGGGGCTGGAGGGGATATCAAATACTGGCGAGACGAACAAGGAATCCATCACGTGCCCAAACGATCACTCAGAGAGATCATCGTCGGATAGAATCAGGTAGCAGTTACGCGAAGGTTTAGGCGCTTACCAATCGGATTCCAGCATAAAAACAAGAATCTCACCACAAAGACACCAAGACACCAGGATCACTAAGAATTCGGCCTTTGTGGACTTCGTGCCTTTGAGCCTTTGTGGTGAAGGCTTGGTTCCGGCTCGTCCGGGTTAGGCATGAATTCCAGGAGCAACGCCATGAAAATCGCCATTCTACACGGCCCGCGCGATCTGCGCATCGAAGAGCAACCCTTGGACACCAGCAACCTCCTGCCCAACGAAATCTGGGTGGAGACGCGCATCTCCGCGTTGAAGATCGGCACCGATCGCGGCAACTATGAGGGAGCCGAGCGTGTGCCGGGCGCGCCCGACTACCCCCGCTGGGTGGGCGACAGCAACCTCGGCATCGTGCGCGGGGTCGGCAATGCTGTCACCCGGGTACAGGTGGGGGATCGCATCGTAACCCGGCAGGCGCATCAGTCCGAATACATTACTACCGACGATGCGAGCAGGGTCAAAGTGCCCGTAAATGTCACCGATGAAGATGCGGTCTTCGCCCATCTCTACGCGCTCAGCGCGCACTGCTATCACAAAGCGCACTTCAAACCAGGTGAGAACGTGGCTGTGGTGGGCTTGGGCACGTTGGGGTTGGGCGCGGTGGCCATCGGCCCACTCTTCGGCGGTCGCGTGGTCGCGATCGGCAACGACGCCTTCCGCCTGGACCTGGCCCGGCGCATGGGCGCCCACGCTGCCGTGCTCAACAATGACCCCGATCTCCATGCGAAATTGGATGCGTTTACGGCGGGCGCCGGCATCGATCTGGTGGTACTGACGGCCAATCCCTGGCCTGCCTACCGCACCGCGGTGGAGATTGTGCGCCCGAATGGCCGGGTGTCGATCGTGAGCCTGTTGGGACGCGGCGAGGTCGCCCTTGACTTCAACCCACTCTCCATGCAGAATTTCTACATCAAAGGCATCTCGCTGATCGCTGTCTCCGGCCCGGCCGGCTATCTCTATCCGAACGCCACCAGCAGCCCCCTGTGGACCGAAGACCACTACGCCGCCGATCGCGGCGCCGCCCACGTGCTCTCCCTGATGGCTGATGGACGGCTCGAACCGAAGCGGCTGATCACCCACCGCTTTCATTACAGTGAGATGGCGCAGGCCTATGAGATGGCCTACCGGCGTGAGAAGTCGATGCTGGGGGTAGTTTTCGACTGGCAGGGTTAAGGGAGCGTCGCGATCGGCCTTGGTGTTTCGTTTTTGATCATTCGTTTTCGCGAAAGAAGCCTCTTTAATACGTGTTGACACCAGTCGAAACTCGTGCTACACTGACCTTAATCAATCTACAGAGAGACATCATCCGCGTGTCGGGGCCGGCCCCGAGAGCGCCGGCCTCGAGAGCGTCTGCGCCGACGTACTGTACGCACCTTCCGCAGGGTTTGAGGCGGCGTATCTGCGGCGCACTCGTCTCGCTGAAGGTGGTCCTGATCGTCGTCAGCATCATTGCTATCCGGTCCGACATTTTAGCGGTGCTGTGCGTTAACTTTATCGTCGACGGACTGCGCGAGGCTTTGGATCCGATGATCCTGCCGGCAAGCGAAGCGTAAACCTGTCGAAAATCCCCGACTGGGGTGGAGGCTTGCACGCCGCTCAACGGGCCAGTTGGTCAGCAAAGAGAGAGCGGGGAGGAGGTGGAGACAGCCCACGAATGCTATCGGGTCAAGGGCATGACAGTTCATGGCCCCCCTAATCGGACGATGTTGTTCAGCCCATTGCACCACACCAGGAGGATGCAAGCATGAAACGCTATCTACCCATCTTCGTGATCGTCACGATGCTCGCCGGCGCGCTGTTATCGGCCTGCGCCGCGCCCACCCCGCAAGTGGTGACCGTCAAAGAGACGGTCGTCGTCGAGGCGGAGAAAATCGTGCAGCAGACGGTCGTCGTCGAGAAAGAGAAAGTGGTGGAGAAGGTCGTGGTCGCCACGGACGTCCCACCGACCGCGGTGCCCCAGGCGCCCACAGAGAAGCAAATGGGCGGCACGCTCAACGTCTGGCTGCCCAACGGTTGGCCCGACAAGGCCTGGCCCTATCTGACCAACTGGGAAAGCACATTCGCCGTCAGCCCGATGGCGGAGGGCCTGTTCTGGCCGAAGCCGGACGGCACGCTGGAGCCGATGCTCGCCGAGAGCTACACCGTCTCGGATGACGGCCTTGTCTACACCGTCAAGCTGCGCGAGGGCGTCAAATGGCACGACGGCACGCCCTTCACAGCGGAAGATGTGCGCTACACACACTGGATGCATGCCAATCCCAATCTGAAGCCACTGGGCTGGCTCTATACCGGCCTGACGATCAAGGACTACAAAGCTTTCAACGTGGGCCAGGCCGAGGACATCACCGGCATCAAGGTGATCGATCCTCTGACCATCGAATACACCCTCGATACCCCCGATGCGTCCTTCCCACGCACCTTCCTGGTCGGCAACCAGATCCCGATCCTGCCGAAACACATGGTCGAAGCGTTACCCGAAGAGACGCGGTTCAACAACAATGATCCTTACTGGTACACGAACCCGGTCGGCACCGGCCCTTATAAGTTCGTGCAGTACGCGGAGGATCAGTACATCGAATACGCCCGCAATGACGAATGGTGGGGCGGCCAAGTGGGGCCTGAGCGCCTCTTCATGAAGATCATGTCCCCCGAAGTTGCCATGATCGCCCTGGAGAAGGGCGAACTCGACTACATGTACCCGACCAACCTGGGCGAAGTCAAACGCCTGCAGGCCAACCCCGATGTCGAGTTGATCGAGGCGAAGAACGGCGCGCAGTTCTTCGGTTTGGTGCCCAACTACATGACCATGGATGGCGCCTGGCGCGATCCGAAGGTCAAGCAGGCCCTGCTGAAGTCGGTCGATCGCCAGGCCTACGTCAACACGATCCTACAAGGCTACGGCGCGGTGCGTAACAGCCCGTTTGATGGCTCGGCGTATGCCTGCCCCACCATGATCGACTGGAGCTACGACCCGGAAGCGGCAGATAAGCTGTGGACCGAGGCGGGCTGGCCCAAGGAAAAACGCGGCGAGTGGGTTATGGACTTCATGTCCTGGCTCGGCAACAAGCCTCGTCTCGACTACCTGCCGATCCTCCAGGAAGCCGTGCGCAAGATGGGCTTCAAGGCTAACGTCGACCTGATCGACAACTCCCTCATCACCGATTACCTCAGTGGGAACGGCCCGCGCGACAAGGACTGGGACACCCATGTGCTTCTCTGGGGTCCGGCTGCCGACCCGCAAGGCATGGCCTTCCTGGCCGACCCGACCTCCACGACTAACTCTGGCCGTTGGGGCTGCCCGGATAGCTGGAATCCTGAAATCCCAGAGGAAGAAAAACTGAAGACGTGCTATATCTATGAGAACGAACGCGTCTCGGAGCTGTTCGCGTTGACTGCCAAGGAAACCGATCCGGAGAAACGCACCCAGTACTTCCAGGAGATCGACTGCATCCTGAACCAGGAGATCCCCTTCTTCACGACCGCCGCACCCTCATTCATCCTGAGCAAGAGCCCGCGGCTGCAGGGTGTGGACTGGGAAAACGGCGCCAGCCTGGGCTTGTGGATGCAAATGTATCGGCCGGGCGACATGTGGCTCTGGCAGCAGTAGCCTCCTGATAACGCTCGATTTCACTGTAAAAACAATGAGCCAGACGCTTGCGGCGTCTGGCTCATTCATTAAAGATGATCAGGACAAAGTCTATGATTTTTCCAGCATGCCTTTCGGATCGAGGGCGTCGCGCAAGCCATCGCCGATGAAGTTGATGGCGAGGACAGAGAAGGCCACCGCCAATCCCGGCGGCACCCAGAGCCACGGCATGTCTTCCAGGATAGTCAACTCCATGGCGGCGAACATCATATTGCCCCAACTGGCGATCGGCGGTTGGACGCCCAAGCCCAGAAATGACAGGCCGGCCTCCAGCAGGATGGCACTGGCCACCATGAAAGTAGCATTGACAACCATCGGCCCCACGACGCCAGGCAGGATATGGTGGGAGATGATGCGGCGTCCTTGTGCGCCCACCGATTGCGCCGCCAGCACGTAGTCCATCTCACGGATCGCCAGAATCTGCCCGCGCACCAGACGGGTCGGGATCGTCCAACCGAGGATGCCGATGGCAAGCATGGCATTGAAAACGCTTGGCCCCAACAGCGAAACCATCATGATGACCATAATCAGCCAGGGAAAGGCCATCACCACATCCACCAGGCGCATGACGATCCAATCGGAGCGGCCGCCGTAGTAGCCGGCGATCGAGCCGAGAACGACCGCGATGCCCTGGGCGATAATCACGGCGACCAGGCCGACGCTCAACGACACGCGTCCGCCGTAGATAAGCCGGCTCAGGACATCGCGTCCGTACGAGTCGGTGCCCAGCCAATGCGCACTGCTGGGACCCTCCCGATACCTTTCCAAATCCTGCGCCTGGTACTCGTAAGGGGAGATGACATCAGCAAAAATCGCGGTCAGAGCGAGAACCAGCATGAAGATCGAACCGGCGACGGCCAGGCGGTGCTTCTTGAACCTCCGCCAGGTACGCCGTCCGGGGGTGTCAATCCTCGGGTTGGTCAAGCTGCTGCCGGTCAGAGTGGCTCCCGATGCTGCGATCGGTTCTTGCTGCGCTTGCTCAGGTGGTGTTGGGAGTGCATTCATGGTCCGTCGGCTTTCCTATTTTGCTTTGTCGTAACGGATTCTGGGATCAACGGCCGCGTAGAGGATATCGGCCAGCAAATTGCTGAACAGGATCATGATCGCGGTAAGCACGGTGATCCCCATGAGAACGGGATAGTCACGCTCGGAGGTGCGCTTCACCGTCAACATGCCGATGCCGGGCCATTGAAAAATCTGCTCCGTGATGATCGCGCCTCCCAGCAGCGCGGGCAAGTCAGCCGCCACGATCGTAACAATCGGCAGGAGCGCGTTGCGAAAGACGTGGCGCACCACGACGACGCGTTCCTTCAAGCCCTTTGCCCGCGCCGTGGTCACGTACTCGGAGCGCATCACGTCCAACATGCTGGCACGCGTGTAGCGCGCAAAGGTGCCGGCGGTGGCCAACCCGAGGATGGCAGCCGGCATGATCAAATGCCGGGCACGATCGATCACTGAGAAGGGCGCACCGATCGTCTGCATCCCGTAGGTGGGCAGTATGTCGAGCTTAAGCGAAAAGATGTAGATGGCCCCCAGGCCAACAAAAAAAGAAGGAATAGATAGTAGCGCGAACACGAAAACCGTAAGACCCATGTCCATCAGGCTATATTGTTTTAGCGCCATGATAATACCGATCGGCACGCCAATCAGCAGCGCCAAGAGGAGGGCAGTCGCCATCAGGAGCAGCGTTGACGGGATGCGCTCTCCGATCTGCATCGCCACCGGCTTAGCTCCCTTCAGCGGATAACCGAGATCACCCTGAAGTAATTTGCCGAGCCACCGCACGTAGCGGATCGTCCACGGCTTGTCGAAGCCATATTGCGCGCGGACTTGCTCTCTCTGTTCGGGCGTCATGCGCGTGAATTGCTCAATGCCGACGATGTTGACCACTGGGTCGCCTGGCGACAGCGAATACAATCCATACACGAGCAAAGTGATGCCGAGAAAAACGGGGATCGAAACGAGGATACGTTGAATAATATACTTGGTCATGGCATTTGGTCTGCTACTCCTCTTTCATAGAGTGTCCTACCAAGCGTGTCTGATCCTAGCATACCTGCTGCGTGTCGTCAAATGCACCCCGCTGGACGTACCCAGTCAGTATCCTGGTGTTTCGATTCCGATCATCTGGACCAAAAAAGCGCGACTTTCGGATATCCTATTGACAAGAGGCGAAACTCATGTTACGCTCCCGACATCCATCCCCAGAGAAACGCGTCAATACAACAGGGAAATACGGTGCCCAGAGGTGAGGAAGCGCATGTCCATCCTCGATTCGTTTTCACTCCGTGGCAAGGTAGCGCTCATCACAGGGGGCGCGCGCAACCTGGGCTACGATATGGCCGACGCGCTGGCTGATGCAGGCGCCGACCTGGCGATCACGTCGCGCGACCTGGCGCACGCCGAGGAGGCCGCCGAGCGGTTGCACGCGACACGCGGCGTCGCCGTCCTCCCACTGGCGCTGGACGTCCGCAAGCATAGCGAAGTGGCGGCAGTGGCCGTACAGACGCGCGCCTGGAAGGGCCATGTCAACGTCCTGATCAACAACGCCGGCGGCGGTGGCGGCGGCGGGTCCACCGACATCTTCCAGCGCTCCCCGGAGGACATCGAGGCGCTCATCGGCGCCAACTTGACGGGCGCGCTCTATTGCTGCCAGGAGGTCGGCCGGATCATGGCCGAGCAGCGGAGCGGCAAAATCATCAACATTGCCTCCATCGCCGGGCTGGTGGGTCGGGATCGCCAGATGTATCACCGCACCGGCTTGCCCCAACAGCCGGTGGACTACGCGGCGGCGAAGGCTGGGGTCATTGGCCTGACCCTCGACATGGCCGCATACCTGGCCCCATTCGGGGTTTACGTCAACTGCATCTCCCCGGGCGGCTTCGAGCGCGGCCAGCCGCCCGCCTTCATCCAGGCCTACAGCGAACGCACAGCGCTGGGGCGCATGGGACGTGACGGGATCGACATCAAGGCGGCCGCGCTCTTTCTCGCCTCCGCCGCCTCCGACTACGTCACCGGCCACAACCTGGTTCTCGATGGGGGGTTCGTCCTTTGGCACTGATGCCACTGACGCCGACGCGCCGTGTTGTTGTAGTTGGTCTCGGGTCCATCGGCCGCCGTCACGCCCGTTTGCTGAACGCACGCGGCGACTTGGCCGTGGAATTGTGCGAGCCGGAGCCCTCAAACCTGGCGCTGGCCTACAACGAGGTGGGGCGGCTGCCAACGCACCACACCTACGCCGAGGCGCTTCGCACATGCCCGCAAATGGTGGTGATCGCCACGCCCCACGGCCTGCACTGCGAGCAAACAATACGGGCGCTGGAGCAGGGCATCCACGTCCTATGCGAGAAGCCGATGAGCGACCGGCTGGAGGACGCGTGCATAATGCGGGTGGCCGCTGAGCGGGCTCGGCAGCGGTCGGGCGCCGTGCTCAGCATCGGCTTTATGCTGCACTTCCACCCGCTGATGGTGCGGCTGAAGCAGCTCATCACGGCGGGGGCGCTGGGGACGATCCTGCAGGTACACTACAGCGTCGGCTCCTACATTACGCTGGTCAACGCCAGCTCCCGCTATCAGGCAAGCTTGAAAGGAGCGTTGCTGTTAGACTACGCGCACCAGCCCGATGTAATCTACTGGCTGCTCGGCGAAAAACCGCAGGGTGTCTACACGGCGGCAGTGCAGGGCGGGCAGTTCGAACACACTTCCACGCCCAACATGCTGGCGCTCACCTGCGACTACGCCCGGCCGCTGCTGACGACGATCCACCTGAACTACGCGCAGATGCCGCAGCGCAGTGCGTGCGAGATCATCGGAGATGCCGGCTGGGCGCTGGCGGAGATCGAGAAGCAGACGCTGCGCATCGGCCTGCGCGCCGACGGATCGGAGCGGGAAGAGAAGCTCGCGCTGGAACGAGACGACCTCTACCGGACGGAACACCAGTTCTTCCTGGACGCCGCGGCCGGTCTGCGCGAGCCCGCCAGCCCCGCGTCCGAGGCGATCGTCAGCATGGAGATCGCCGATGCGGCGCTGCGTTCATGGCGCGAGGGCCGGCGGGTGACGCTATAGCTCTTGCGGCCTGATAAAACGCAATACCGCAAAAGTCACTACCCGACGCCTGTCATTTTGAGCGAGTCCGCCCCTGAACGCCCGTAATGGCGAAAATTCAGCGAAGAATCTCATGCCGCAACGAGACCCTTCGCTAGAATCTCACCGTGACGAACCTCACGGGGTTGACCCGCTGCTCATGAAGTGCCGCGCGAGATGCTTCGCTGGCGATATGTCGCACCGGATCTTGTGCCGCAAACTCGCTCAGCATGACAATCGGCACTTCTTGTTCTACCTGCATGACACCCATCGGGTGGCATGGCGGCACTCAGGGTGACAATCGCGAGTTTTGCGGTATTGCGATAAAACGCTTGGGGGAAGCATGAACAGCAAGTCCTGGCGTCGCGCTGACAAGGAACGGAGCCGGTGATGCAGGAAATGGCGTTCTACGGGAATGTGACGCGGCCTGCCGGCGTCACGACGGTGACTGGCCAGGTGCCCGGCGAGTTATTGGGCCCCACAGCGGTGCATGAGCACCTGTACTGTGACATCTCTGTCCACTCCGGCCGGGAAGACAACGTCCTCACCGACGCCCCTACCATGGTGGCCGAGCTCGCGTATCTGCGGCGCGCGGGCGGCCGCACCGTGGTCGATGTAACCCCGGAAGGGATCGGCCGCAACCCGGCCATGCTGAGAGCCATCAGCGAAGGCAGCGGCGTCCAGGTCGTGAGCGGCATCGCCTTCTACACCGAGGAGACCTATCCCGCCTGGGTCCGCAGCGCCACTGAGACCGAGATCGCCGACTATTTCGTGCGTGAGATCGAAGAGGGCCGGGACGGTGTGCGCGCCGGGCTGATCGGCGAGCTGGCCAGCCACAACGCGGAGCGTCCGGATCCCGCCGCATATCGGCTGACCGAGGCGGAAACGCACATGTTCCGGGCAGCAGCCCAGGCTCAGCAGCGCACCGGCGTGGCCATCACGACCCACGCCGCCTTGGGCCGGGGAGGCCACGCCCAGTTGACGGTGCTGGAGCAAGCCGGGGCCGACCTGGGCCGGGTGGCCATCGGCCACTGCGACGCGCATTGGCACGCGAATCCCGAACGGGATCTGGAGTACTATCTGCCGATCCTGGCGCAAGGTGCATTCTGCAGCTTCGACCTGATCGGCTGGTGCGAGCTGGCGCCGGACGAAGTGCGCGCCGAGCGGATCGCGATGCTGGCCCGGCTCGGTTACGCCCGCCAAATCGTGCTTGGCAGCGACACGTGTCGCCGCTCCCAACTGCGCGCCAACGGCGGCCGCGGGCTCGATTTCCTTTGGACCTCCTTCCTGCCCCGTCTGGCCGCACTCGGCGTGGCCGAGTCCGAAATCAGCACGCTGCTGGTGGACGCGCCGCGCAGGCTGTTGGCCGGGGCCTGATTTCTGTTGCTTTCGGAGGTATGCATGACCAGGTGGCGACCTGTGCTTGAGTTAGACAACCGCCGCGAGGTGACGGGCGGCAGCCCGGACGCACTCTGTGCCGCCATCCGCCGCGCGGCCGATCTCCGGATCTACACCGAGTTCATTCACAACCAGCACATCGATCCGGCCTCCGCCAGCGACGAGCTCATCCGCGAGGTATCGGAGTTTCGGGCCACCTACCTGCTGGAGGATCGTTGGTGTGCCGGCATCATGACGTTACGCCAGCCGATCGCTTTGCCCGATGGGTTTGGCCCGCGCGCCTCGATGTCTTTCTTCATGTACAACCAGGACGGGCAGCAGGCCATCGCCCGGCCCTACCTGGATGGTGTTCCCCCAAACGGCACGCGCGGGCCGGCGGCGCTGGACGATTGGGGCGCGTACCCGAAGTACCACCAGCAGGACGGATGGGATGCCGGGACCAACGCGCCCAGCAGCAATTTCATCTACGATTTCGAGGCCTTCCGCTACTTCGTATGCGACGACTGGCAGGAAGTGCTCGCCCACGATGCCACAGGTCGCGTACAAGCAGGCTCCATCGATCTGCTGGCCGGCGCATTCGAGGCGGGCGCGGAAGTCAAGGTGGCGATCCGCAACCTCTGCGCCGATCTGGCCGCGCAACCGGACCGGCTGGTCGAGCATGAGGTCTTCATCCAAGTCGGGCCGGGCTATTACTACACCGGCCACAAGCTGTTCATCGCCGGCACGCATCCCCTCGTCCGGGTGAGGCCCGGCATCCCTCTGCGCTACATGAGCCAGGCTTGGGACTTCGGGTGGCTCATGCCGCGCACCGATGGGCGGGCCGCCATGTTGTTGTACGATCCCTACACTTTGAAGGTGCGGCGCCGGGCCGGCCAGTTTGCCATGCGCTGGTTCGTCCGCTAGATCATCCCTTTCAGGAGTCGCCTCATGTTCCAACTCACCGGCATGATGTCAGCGCTGCTGACCCCTTTCGACACGGACGGCAACGTCAACTACACCGTTTTGGCCGATATGCTGGAGTGGCAACTGGCGCGCGGTCTCACCGGCTTCTACATCCTCGGTTCCAGCGGGGAGGGCCTGCTGATGTCGGAGGCCGAGCGCTGCTCGGTTGCGGAGGCCGTTGTCCGGCAGGTCAAGGGCCGCGTGCCGGTCGTGGTGCATGTGGGCGCGTTAACCACACGGACGGCCTGTGCCCTGGCCGCGCACGCGGCCGAAATCGGCGCGGATGCGACCAGTTCCATCCCGCCCTTCTATCACAACGTTGGTCCCGAAGGGGTGAAGCAGTACTACATCCAGGTCGCCGCGGCCTCCGGCCTTCCCTTCTACATCTACAATATCCCCGGCACCACCGGGGTGAACGTGGCCGTGGACATCGTGCGGGATCTGATCGCCACAGTTCCCAACCTGCGCGGCATGAAGTACACCGCGTCCGACATGTACAGCATGCGCAAGCTCGTCGAACTGGATGAAGGGCGCTTCAACGTGCTTTCCGGCGCGGACGAGGTCATGGTGGCCGCGCAAGCGATGGGGGCAGACGGCGCCATCGGCACGACGGAAAATTTCCTGCCGCGCGTATTTGTGGACGCCTATACGGCTTTTCGGGCCGGCGATGTGAAGACCGCGGAGGGATTGCAGGCCAGGATCAACTGGACCGTGAACGCCTTCCTATCCCTCCCGCCCCTCGGGGCGGTCAAGGAGATCATGCGGCTCCTGGGTTTCGAGCTCGGCAATCCTCGGCCGCCGCTCCTGGCGCTGACCGATGATCAACGCGGCCGGCTGCACGAGATGCTGGAGGAAATATCGTTCTTCAAGTGGGCGGGCTGAAAACGAAATCATAATCCCGACACGCATTGGAACCGGGAGCAGCGCGTGAATGCTCGGCTGATGTTCTTGATTGATATCAGCATCACCTTGAAAGGGTCACGCCCGACGGATTTCCGGAAAGACCGAAGGTGTAGCTCCTATGCCTGGTGATTGGATTACACATGGGTTTGAGGCCTTCCGACGGGGCAGTTTCGGCGACGCCGGAAAGAACCTGTACGTCTCCCGCGCGGGCGTTCTGCAGCGCATCCACTGCTTCGACCTCAACGGCGATGGCTACGTGGATCTGCCTTTTTGCAACAGTCAGGAACATTGGGAGACGCCGCCGGCCTACGTCTACCGCGACCCTCTCGCCGCGGCCGAACCGGTGGAGCTGCCCACCGAGGGCGCGCTTTCCGGAGTCGTGGCGGACCTCAACGGGGATGGCTACGATGACCTGGTGCTGGGCATGTTCTACAACGGCGCCAGGAAGGATCTCAACGCTTATATCTATTATGGCTCCCCACAAGGGCTGGCCGAGACGCGGCGACAGCTCCTGCCCGCCCCCCAGTGTAGTGCGGTCGCAGCCGGCGATTTTGATGGCGATGGACGGCCCGACCTGGCGTTCCTGTGCGCCGGCAAGGTGCCGCTGTCTTCTATCAGACCCTCCCGGCCTTTGAGCCCAAGGGATTCATCGACCTGGAGATCGCGGGCGAGGATTTGGCGGCGCACGACCTGGACGGTGACGGCTATGCCGACCTGGTGGTGCGGCAGCCGGACGGGCAAGTGATCGTTTACTGGGGTGGGCCGGCGGGTATCACGCCGGGCACGGCATCGGTGGTTCCCATCGCGGCGGAGGAGTCCCCGTCGGGGCCAAAAACCACGTCCGAGACCTCGTACCTCACCTTTGAGGAGCCGATGGAGGACGCACGGCCGCTCGTGAAGGTGCTGCAGCTCGGCAGAACACCGCATCTGTTCGTGGCCCGCAGCGAGGCGGCCTGCCTGGTGCCGGTGCTTCGCAGCCGGGCCTTCGACTCACCCATCATCTTCGCCGTCCATCGCCCGCTCTCGGCCGCGGCCGGCGACGCCGACGGGGACGGGTATCCGGATCTCGTCCTGGCCTGCCGGCAGCCGGAGGGCGATGCCCAGAAGAACGGCGGGGCATACGACGGCGAGTGCTCTTGGGTTTACTGGGGCGGCCCGGATGGGTTCAGCGAGGCAAGCCGCACGCGGCTCCCCAGCCAGCGCGCGTGCGATGTCGCCCTTGTCGACCTCGATGGCAATGGCCGGGATGAAGATCCTCCTGTGCCAGCACCACGACGCCGAGTCGTACACCACCCACTCGCTGGTGTGTCGCGTGCCGCCGGGAAGGTATATCACGGAGGCGGCGCGGCCTGTCACGCACGACGCGCGCCGGATATTGGTGGTGCGTCCGGGCCCGGGCAAACAGCCCCACATCGTCTTCGTCAACGCGGCCAGCCGTGTCCGCCTGGGCAACCTGCCCGTAACCATCTACCTCGGCGGTCCCGACGGCTTCACCCCAGAGCGCTGCTGGAGCCCGCCGGCCTGGGGGGCAGTCGATGCGCTCTATTGCGATCTCAACGACAACGGATACGCTGATCTCGTCGTGGCCAACGCCTCTGAGAACTCGGTCTGGCGCGATCCGGGCTCGTACATCTATCTCAACGGGCCAGCGCGGATTGCGGGACAAGCCGGACTGGATCCTGCCGACGGCGAGGTCCATGAGCGTGGCCTGTGCGGACCTCGACCAGGACGGCTACCTGGACCTGGTCTTCTGTGGTTTCATGAACCCAGAACTGTTGATTTTCTACGGCGGCCCTGACGGACTCGCGGCCGTCGCTCCAGTCCGCATTCGCCTGGACCTTCGGGATGGGCATTTGCTTTCGGAGCCGCGCACGCTGCACGTGGCCGACCTGAACAACAACGGCTGGCTGGACCTGTTTATCCCGGACATCGTCTCGGATCGGAGCCTGATCCTGTGGGGCGGACCTGATGGTTTCAGCCTGGACCGATGCCAGCTCCTTTCGGTGCGGCATGCCTGTTGTGCTCGCACGGCCGATCTCACTGGGAATGGCTATCTCGATCTTCTGATCGGCGGCCATCAGCCTTCGCTGGACGGCCCGCACGACTCCTTCGTGTACATCTATTGGAACGGGCCCGACGGCTTGCGCGAAGACAATCGCGCGCTGCTGCCGGCCAATGCCGTCAACGCCATGACGTTGGCCGACTTTGACAACGACGGCCAGCTCGATCTCTTTGTAGGTTCTTACCACG
This sequence comes from uncultured Chloroflexia bacterium, assembly GCA_963841825.1. Lineage (GTDB taxonomy): Bacteria > Chloroflexota > Anaerolineae > CG2-30-64-16 > CG2-30-64-16 > CAWJEL01. The sequence continues at coordinate 62,618 of CAWJEL010000034.1, read as the reverse complement.
GGACCAAGGAGCGCGACATCGCTTCATACATCTACTGGAACCGGGCCGGTCGCGGGTTCTCGGCGACGGACCGCACCTGCCTCTTAACCCATTCGGCTTCGGGCGTTGTGGCCGCGGACTTCAACGAAGATGGTTGGGTGGATCTGGCGATCGCGTATCACAAGGTTTGGGGTGACCATGTGGGCTACTCGACCGTGTGGTGGAACGGACCCGACGGGTTTGACGAGAGGCGGGTGACCAGACTCCCCACGTTCGGACCGCACGGGATGATCTCGGTAGAACCGCGCAACACCTCTGACGGCGGCGACGCTGAATACTACTTATCGCCCCCCCACGTGCTGCCGGAAGGCAGCCGGGTCACGCGGATCGCTTGGCTGGCCGACGTGCCAGCCAAAACCTGGGTGCGGGCGCAGTTACGCTCGGCCGCGAGCGAGGACGCCCTTGCCGCGGCGCCGTGGCAGGGCGCGCTGGTTGCCGGGAGCTGGTTCGAGAACGGTGATCGCACGTCTACAGACCGGTTCAGCGGTCCCTGGATTCAATATCGGCTGGCCCTCGGGGCCATCAACGCGGCTCGCACGCCGCGGGTGCATAAGGTCAGTGTGTCCTACGCATAGAAGGAGCTCCCATGTCTGAGATTGCTGTTCTTGGAACGGGTTTGATCTACCGAAACCCGAAACCGCATGTCCACGCCATCCATGCCTACTTCCCCTCAGTTGTGCAGCTTGCAAACGGCGAACTGCTCTGCTCGCTGGTGCTGGGCGAGGCGTTCGAGTCGGCCAACTGCCATACTTACCTGGCCCGTTCCACGGACCTCGGGCAGTCGTGGCATCTCCAGGGGCCGATTTACCCCGGCACGACGGATCGGCTCACCTCGGACGCGGCCCGTCTCACGGCGCTGCCCGACGGCGGCGTCGTGGCGTTCATGGTGCGCTCCGACCGCACCGCCCACCCCGACGAGGGCCTGGCCAACCCGGAAAACATGGGCTTCGTGCCCACCGAAACCCTGCTCCTCTGGTCGGCGGATGCGGGTCACACGTGGGGATCACCCGAGCCACTGGCCCCACCGCTGGTGGGCCCATCCTTTGAGCTGTGCTGCCCGATCCTCCCGCTGCGCGATGGCCGTTGGTTCCTGCCCACCTCCACCTGGCGGAGTTGGGATGGCGATTGTCCTAACGGCACAAAGATGGTGGCCTTCATCTCGCGAGATGGTGGGCAAAGTTGGCCCGAGTATCGAGATGTAATGTGGGACTCGGAGCAAAAGATCATCTATTGGGAATCCAAGATCTGCGAGCTGCCCGACGGACGGCTGTTGGCGGTGGCATGGGTCTACGACCAGGTTGCCGGGTCTGATCTGCCGAACCACTACGCGCTCAGCGCGGATGGTGGCAATAGCTGGTCGGCCCCGCAGTCCACCGGCCTGCGAGGACAGACGCCGACTCCCTATGTCCTGGACGATGGTCGCGTGCTCCTTATCTACCGCCGCATCGATCGGCCAGGGTTATGGGCCAACCTGTCGCACCTGGAGGGGGATCGGTGGGTCAACGATGACGAGACACCGATCTGGGGCGCGGCAGCCCAAGGCTTGACCGGCGATTCCAGCAACATGGTGCAGAACTTCCAGGTGCTGCGTTTCGGCGCGCCCTGCGTGGTTCGTCTTACCGACGGCACGATCTTCGTAGCCTTCTGGTGCTACGAGGACTGCGTATCCGTCATCCGGTGGTACAAGCTGTCGGTCGGTTGAGGGGACGCGCGGCCTCGGCGCCAGGACACACAGTTTCCAGAGGAGTTGCGCTATGCGATACGTTGAAACCTTCGATGACGGACCGGGCGGCTGGTATGGCTGGCTCAGCAATTCAGCCGGCCCCAAACCGCTGGAGATCCGGGACGGCTGCGCGCTCAGCCGCAGCCCGTGGTGGATCGACTACAACCACGCCCCGCCCGGCGCGGGGTATCTGCATCTGCTGTACATGCTGAATACCCGCGGCAAGCCCGGCGAGCATCAGCGCGAGGTGGAAGGGGAGAACCGTTTCGTCCGGGGCGGCTTCCCCACCGACTTCATCGATGCTCGCATCACGCTGCGCCTTCGGGGCGAAGTGGAGGCCAGGGACGCGCAACTTCTACTTTTGTGTCAGGCTGTGCAGGGCGGACTCTGCTCCGGCTGGTTGCTCACCGGCCAGCCGTTTCGCGTGACGCCCGACTGGAGCGAGCAGACCGTCACCGCCGTCCCCGATCCGGCGCAGTGGACCTGCCTGGGATCGCGGCACGACCGGACGGACTTCTACGGGGAGATCCCGCTGGTGGACGTGCTGCGCGACGTGAACACCGACATTCTGCTGGTGCTGCATCCGCTCGACGTCGCGCCGATGGGCCCGCTTGAGGGCGATCCCCACCGCCTGCGACCGGAGAAGGACTATCCGGTCTGGCGCTCGCGCCTTCCCGAAGGATACGTGTATCTGGACGAAGTGCGGATAGTATACCCCGGTTTTCCGGGTATTGAATTGGCGTGAAGCAGGGTCATTCAATTCTCAGAGATTGTCACCCTGAGCGAGTTCAACGAAGAGACGTTGATACGCCAAATAAATAGCGAAGGGTCTCGTTCCGGTGCGCGAGATGCTTCGCTGGCGTTTTGCTGCAACGCGGATTGCGTCGCAAACTCGCTGCTCATGAAGTACCAGCACGAGATTCTTCGCTGATGTCTGACCGTAACGAGTGTTGGGTGGTTAACCCGCTCAGAATGACAAGCTGTGCTTCTTGGCCTACCCGCATGACGCCAAGCGGATGCCATGGCTATACTCAACATGACAAGCGGCACTTCTTTTGACTACCCGCATGCTGCCGTGCGGCTTGGCAGCACTCAGCATGACTATAGTGGAGAATTGAATGACCCTGGGCGTGAAGCGGTGATGCTTGATGGAGGCAAAATCATGACGTTTGAAACGATCTCCGAAGGTTGGGTTACACAGCGTCAGCCGGGGACACCTACCGCTATCGCGGCCGGGCCACGGTGCGCGGTTACGAACGAGGGTGACGTCGTCTGCTCCTTCATGGTGCAGTCGAAGCTCGGCATCAACGATTTCAAGCCGATGCTTGCGCGCTCGAGGGATGGCGGCCAGACCTGGTCAGAGGGGCAGTTGCTCTGGCCGCACCTCCAGGACCGCTACTCGATCTTCGGTTCCATCAGCCGTGCGCCCGATGGGGGCCTGTTCTACTTCGGATCGCGCTACCCCATCGAAACGCCGGGCGAGACGTTCTGGTCGGATGCGACGCAAGGGTTGAAGGCCAACGAACTGATTTGGTCCCGTTCCACCGACAGCGGCAGGACGTGGGTCGAGCCGGAGGTTATCCCGATGCCGATCCCGGGCGCCGCCGAAGCCCCCGGCGCGCTGACAGCCATGCGCTCAGGTCGTATGATCTGCTGTTACGCGCCGTATAACACATTCGACCCGCAGCTCGTCGTCGATCGCAACCAGATCGTCGCTCTGCGCAGCGATGACCAGGGCAAAACCTGGCAGTACAACGCCATGATCCGCTTCGATAGCGAACACTCGACCGGCGCCGAAGCGTGGGTGATCGAACTCGCTGACGGCCGCTTGCTCGGCACGACATGGCATCTCAACCAGCAGGATGGATCGGACCACCCGAACGCCTACGCCATTTCGCTCGACAGTGGCGACACGTGGCAGCCAACCCGTTCGACCGGCATCATGGGGCAATCGACGAGCCTCACCGCGCTGCCCGACGGCCGCGCCTTGTTCATCTACAACCAGCGCAAGCATGATGAGCCAGGCGTGTGGGTCGCGGTGGTGAGACCCACAGAGCGCGATTTCGGTGTCGAGTCAAACGAGATCGCCTGGCGCGCGCAGACGCGCACACAGGGCGGAAGCTCGGGCGAACACACCGCGTGGACGGACTTTTCGTTCGGCGAGCCAGCCGTGGTGTTGTTACCCGACAATACTCTGCTTATGGTCCTCTGGTGCGTGCAGCCGGCAGGGCAGGGGATTCGATACGCGAGACTGATGTTTCGATAGCGATCACTTCCAGCCACAGGATGTGCGTCTTACTAATACCCTATTGACACGAATCGAAACTCATGCTACATTGACGGTGCATCAACCCGTCCACAGAAGAGGTCGCGATGGCTCGCTATCCACAAGCAATCCTGGTTTCCTGTGAAATTCCCTGGGATGACGACGAACAACTGCTGGAGGATGTGTTCCGCTGCGAGGTGCGTGGCGCGCGCCAACACTTCGACCATATCTACGTGTTCGGCACGGCGGGTGAAGGCTATGCGGTGGACACGGCGCGTTTCCAACAGATCGTGCGCATCTTTTACGAGGAAACGCGAGGGGCAAACATCCATCCCATGGTCGGCGTGATCGGGCTCTCGACCGCCAATATCGTCGAGCGTGTCGCGTACCGCGCACCGGGTGGGTTTTCGCGTGTTCCAGGTCACCCTGCCCTCCTGGGGCGCTCTCAATGACAGAGAGGTCATGACCTTCTTCAGCGATGTCTGCGGGGCATTTCCCGATGCGCAATTCCTCCACTACAACCTGCCGCGCGCCAAGCGCGTGTTGATGGGCCCGGATTATCGCCGACTGATCGATGCCGTGCCAAACCTGGTCGCCACAAAGAACACCGGCGGCGGCATGGACAGGGCCGCCTCGCTCATGACCCAGGCGCCGGAATTGCAGCACTTCTTCGGCGAGGCGAACTTCCCACACGGGTGTCTGTACGGCGAGTGCTCACTGCTCGCATCCTTCGGGGCGATGTCTCCCCACAAGACCAAGGCGCTGTTCGATGCCGGGCGCAAGGGCGACATGGACGCTTTGTTCACCCTGCAGAAAGAATTTCATGACATGCTGTATGGCGTGTTTGGTCCCGTCCTCGCGGAAGAACGGATCGATGGCGCGTATGACAAGATGTTGGTCCGCCTGAGCGGCCTGGAGGAAATGCCGCTGCGCCTGCTTTCTCCCTATCAATGCTTCAGAGAGGAACAATACCAGGCCTGCAAACGCATCCTGCATGAACGCTTCCCGGAGTGGCTGGCGTACCCTGAACTTCGGGATATGTCATGAGATCGATGACCTTCCAGCCAGCGCGTCCCGGTCTTTGATGCCAACGTCCGCGTCGGCGACCTGCCCGAGCAACCAGCGCCCTGCCACGATCGGGCAGCATTGCTGTCCGAAATGGACCGGCACGGCGTCGAGCGGGCGGTCATCTACCACGCCCTCACAGAAGAGGTCAGCCCGGTCGAAGGTAACGTCCTGTTGGAATCCTGGTTGGAGATGGATGCCCTAAAAAACGGGGCATGCGATGCCCGCCTGGTTCCGCAATGGTCGGTCCTGCCCACGGCGGCCTCGCTGGCGCAACTGCAAGCACTGCATCGGCAGGGCCGCGTGACATCCGTGCGCTTGCACGATACGCGCATGGCGGGCTTGCCCTTCCGCCCCTGGGCCTACGACCCGCTCCTGGCCTGGCTGGACGCGCAACACATCCCGGTCTGGATCCCGCTGCCCAGTGCGGACGCCGATGAGTTGGTGACGACCTTGCAGGGCCATCCTGATCTGGTGACGGTGTTGGTCGGTGCACATTATGTCCATCATCTCCAGGTGCGCCCGCTGTTGGCCCGCTTGCCCAACGCCCACCTGGAATTGAGTCGTTACGAGCCGATCGGTGAGATCGAGGCATTGCGTGACGAATTCGGCGCCAGCCGGCTGATTTATGGCTCGTGGTACTCGCAGTACGCCATGGGACCGGTGTTGTTTTACCTGCACCATACTGATCTGAACGAAGCTGAGCTGGCGTTGGTCTGCGCGGGCAATCTGGAGCGGATCCTGGCGCCTGCCCTGAGCGAAGCCTCTCCAGCGCGGAGCCTGTCCTGAGCGAAGCCTGTCCTGAGCGGGGTCGAAGGATCGAAGGATCGAAGGGAAGGTGATGGCATGATCGATGGCGTTCAAGTCATCGACTTTCACGGCCATGTCGGCCGGTGGGACCGCTACGGCATGCTCGATGAACCGGCGCGCATGCTGCACGCCATGGACGCGGCCGGCATCGATCGGGCCTGCGTTTTCAACATCTTTCACCCTGATGGAACGACCGGAAACGACTTGACGGCCCGCTTCGTGGCGCAACACCCGCAGCGTTTCATCGGCTTCGCCTATGTCTCGCCGTTGATGCCGGAGCGCATGCTGCCCGAACTGAGCCGGGCATTTGACGTACTGGGCTTCGCTGCGATCAAACTTTATCCACCCTATACACCCTGGCCGCTGAACGAGCTGCCCTGGGAACCGATCTATCGCTTTGCCGACGCGCGCGGCCTGGCCGTAATCTTCCACACGGGTGCTGAACCCCAGTCATTACCCAAGCTGATCGGCGAGATTGCGCCTCACTACCCGCGCGCCCATTTCGTGATGGGGCACGCCGGCAACACCCCCGTCGAGCACGGCCAGGCGATTGCCGCGGCGCAGGCCCATCCCAACGTCTACCTGGAAACCGCCTCCACCTTTCGCACCCCGGGCGTGATCGAACAACTGGTGAAGGAGGCAGGTGCGGATCGGGTCATCTTTGGCTCGGATATCCCGCTGATGGATCCACGCGCACAACTGGGCAAGATTATCACGGCCGCGATTTCAGACGCGGCCAAACGCCAGATCATCGGCGATAATGCACGCCGCTTGCTGCGGCTCGGCTAGTACCACAACCGCATTTCCTACAAACGAGCCTTGAGTCCGTCGAAAGGCGGTCGCCAGCAAGGTCAGCGCTTGTGCTTCGACACGCTCAGCGCCCGTGCAAGTATGAAGTGCGGTTGTAGTACAAGGTCGCTGAAGCTCAAATCACGGAGCGTGTGCAATGACTGTTCTCTCGAATGCTGACAAACGACGCGAAAGCATTACGCAGCAGCTTGCACGAGAAAACGTCGTGCATGTTGTCGAACTCAGCCGGCAATTCGGCATCTCCGAGGTCTCCATCCGCCGTGACCTGGAACGCTTGGAGCGCGAGGGGTTGCTCCAGAGGGTACATGGCGGCGCAGTGGCGGTTGCCGTCGGCAGCAGCGCCGGGGAGCTGGCGTCGACCACAACCGCTCACGTGGACGACAAGCGCCGCATCGGGCGCGTCGCCGCGGCGCTTGTGCGCCCCGGCGAGCGTGTGATTTTTGACTCCGGGACGACGGTGCTTGAGGTCGCTCGCGCCCTCAACGGTGACCAGGCTGACACAATCAACCTGACCGCGATCACATCTTCCCTCCCGATTGTCCAGGAACTCGGTCATCGCCCCTGGGCACACCTGCTACTGCTCGGCGGCATCTATCTTCCCGAATATCGCGTCGTCGTGGGTCCGCAGGCTGTCGAGAATCTGCGCGGCCTGCATGCCGACAAGATGTTCCTCGGCACCGATGGCTTGACGTTCGACCACGGGTTGACGACCGCCAATGTGCTGGAGGCCGAAGTGGATCGAGCGATGGTCAGGGCGGCCGCCAAAATCATTGTCGTTGCCGATTCGAGCAAGATCGGTTGCGCGGGCCTCACGACCATCATCCCGCTCGATAAGGTCCATGTGCTCGTAACTGACCCGGGAGCCCCTGAGGGCTTCCTGGAGCAAATGCGCCGCCTGGGCATCCAGGTCATCCTGGCCTAGACCACGCCCGGTATGCCCGCAAATCATCCACAAAGGAATCATCACGAAACAAGTGTTACATGCAGGGGAATCCGATCCGGGTCTGGATGCCCTGCTCGACCGGCACAGCCACTTCTGGGAACGAGGGCCGGCCGACCGGCCGCTGCTGGCTCGTCTGCCGCCCCACCAGTGGGCCAGGAAACCCTACCCCATCAGCTCCGGTGAGAACGTGGTAGGCCCGTCCCCACTCACACCGGCGGATGTGGATATCGAGCGGCTGCTGGGATTGGACAGACCGCCGCCCGAGCTGACCGTGGGCGACCTCCTTTTATCCGCCGGCTGTGTCTATCCGCAGGCCTGGATGGAGAGCCTGCTGGGTTGTCCCATCCTGGCCTCAGACACCAGCGTCGTCGCCAGGCCGGTCAGCATGGTTATGCCTGAGGCCGCGGCGGCCTTTTCGGTTCAGGCGGCACTCGGCTCCCCCTGGCTCAGCGTGATGGACGCGGTTCTGGACCGGGCCGTGGCGGCCGCGGGCGACGCGCACCCCGTGCAGCAGTTGCATTTGCGCGGGGTGATCGACATGCTCGCCGCGTACCTGGGCGAGGCCCGGCTGTGCCTGGCAGTCCACGATTATCCGGATGAACTCGCCGCGCTGGCAGATCGGTTCACCGAGCTCTACATCGCGATTGCACGTCGGGACTTGGCACGGCGCAGATTGTGGCACGGAGGCTATGTCTCCACCTGGCGCGTTTACGCGGCCGGTCCGTTGCTTGACTACCAGATCGATGCATCGAACCTGTTCTCCCCGCGCATGTACCGAGAGCATTTCCTGGCTTATGATCGGCGGGTGCTGAGCACGTTCCCCTACTCGGTCACACATCTGCACGCGACCGGCCTGCACCAGTTAGATGCCCTGCTGGCCCTGCCCGAGACGCGGGCAATCCAGATCAACCTGGACCGGGAGACCGGTGTATGGGACAAAGCGGGCGTGCTCGCCTGTTGTCACCGGGTCCAGCTCCAGGGGAAGAGCCTGGTCATCACCGGGGAGCTGGACGACACCGAACTGGCGGAGTTCCTCGCCGCCCTTGACCCGCGAGGGTTAGCCCTTTGCGCGTTTGCCAGCGCCCAAGAGAAGGCCTAACATATGAATTATCGTCGTTTGGGTCGCACGGAACTGGAAGTCTCAGAAATCTCGCTCGGCACGGTGGAGATCGGCCTGGACTATGGGGTGCCGGTCGCCGGCGAGCACCTACGGCCACCGGAAGAGCACGCTGCGCGGCTGCTCAACCGGGCGCTCGACCTCGGCGTCAATTTCATCGACACCGCCCGCGCGTACGGCGCCAGCGAAGAGGTTATCGGCCGGGCGCTCAAGGGCAGACGGAATGCGTATATCCTGGCCAGCAAGCTCGCACCGATCCGCGAAGAGGGCCAGTCGGATGGGGAGCTGCGCGAACAAGTTAAGGCTTCCATTGCCGAGAGCCTGCGGATGCTGCAAACGGATGTCATTGACCTGCTTCAGCTTCACTGGGCGCCGGCCGATGTGATCACAAGCGGCCGGGTGCTGGCGGCGGCCCGGGAGGTCCAACGGGCCGGCCAGGTGCGGTTCATCGGCGCGTCAACTTACGGCGAAGACGGCGCCGCTCGCTGCTCTGGAGGACGGCGGCTACGATACCCTCCAGATCGCGTACAACCTGGCCGACAGGTCACTGGAGGAACTTGTGCTGCCGCGGGCACAGCAGCAGGACGTGGGCGTCATCGTGCGCTCTGTGTTGCTGCGGGGGGTGTTGACACATCGCTTCGCCCTCCTCCCGGAGCAGTTGGCCGAGCTGCGGTCGGCGATCGCACAACTGAGCCGCCTGGCGGATGGGGAAGGGTGCAGCCTGCCCGAAATGGCCTACCGTTTCGTCCTGACGCATCCCGCCGTGACGACCGCGTTGGTTGGCACGGCCCGCAGCGAGGAATTGGAAGCCGCCCTGGCTTTCGCCAATGGCGGACCATTGACGCCGGCGCTGATCACGGCCATCCGGCAGGTCACGGTGAGCGACCACAATCAGCTCAACCCCGGTACGTGGCCGGCGGACATGGGGGAGTGGCAGGGGCCGACGAAGTAGGGTGTTGACGACTGACGATGGACGATGGACGACCGACGATGGTCCATGGTCAATGGTCCATCGTCAATGGTCCATCGTCCATCGTCCTCTGGAGGAATCATGCCTATCGTTTCACACGCCACTGAGGCCGATCTCGAGCTTTTCCGGCGCGAGCTGGACAGCTTCGTTCCCGACACTATCTGTGACGCCCACATGCACCTCTGGGCGAAGTCGCACCTGCCCCCGACAGGCTACGACGCGTTCCAGCAGTTGGAGGAAGATGTCATCGACCTGTCAGCCTACCAGCAGCGCGTGGCCGAGCTGTTGCCCGGTCGTCGCGTCGCTGGCGGCCTGATCCTGCCCGGCGCGGTCGGCGCGCTCGGTGAGCAGGTCGAGGCCCAGAACGCGTTCACCGCGGCCGAGGCCGCCGCCAACCCCGGCTGGCGCGGCGCCATGCTGATCTCGCCCGCTATGGACCCCGAATACGTGCGCGGCGAGGTTCGCCGTCTCGGCCTGGCGGGGCTGAAGTGTTATCACGTGCAGAGCAGCAGGATGCCATCGTGGGAGGCCGACATTCCTGATTATCTGCCGGAAGCACAGGTTAAAGTAGCGCACGAGGAGGGGCTCTGCATCACCCTGCACATGGTCAAGGCACGGGCGGTTGCGGATCCCTCCAACCAGCATTGGATCCGCCACTACTGCGAGACCTACCCGGACATGCAACTCATCCTGGCCCACGCGGCGCGCGGGTTCAATCCGTATCACACCATCAAAGGTTTGACTGCCCTGGGCGGACTGCCAAACCTCTGGTGTGACATGTCCGCCGTGGCCGACATCGGCGCGTGCGAGGCGATCATCGAAATCCTGGGGCACGACAAGCTGCTCTACGGCACCGATTTCCCGGTGAGCCACCTGCGCGGCCGCTGCGTGGCGATCGGCGACGGGTTCATCTGGCTCTACGACGATACGTTGGACTGGAAGACCGCCTCGTTTCAGCCGTTGCAGCCGGTCTTCGTCGGTCTGGAGTCGCTGCGCGTGCTCAAGCAGGCCGCCTGGCACTGCCGGCTCACCGACAGCCAGGTGGAGGACATCTTCTGCCACAACATTCGGCGGTTGCTGGGGATGACGGATCGTTGAAGTGTAGGCCCGGCTTTCTCGCGGTATCTGGTGATTGGTAAACTGGTAGATTGGTAAACTGGTGGATTGGTAAACTGGTGGATTGGTAAACGGGTAGACTCGGTTTCCGATGCACCAACCTACCAACCTACCAACCTACCAATCTACCAATCTACCAACACCCAAAGGAGACACACGCATGATTCTGTCCGAAGCGCTTACCGAAGGCCAGGTTGCCCTGATCATGGAGAAGACCGAGGAGATCCTCGAACGGACCGGCCTGGGCGTGACGCACCCGGAACTCCTGGCGCGCTGTCGCGCGGCCGGCGCTCGGGTGGACGAGGCCGAGGGCCGCGTCCGCTTCCCGCGGCCCGTGCTGCGGGAGTTGCTGGCGGCGGTGCCCGCGACCTACACCATCGCGGGCGCCGGCGGCCTGCGGCATGTGGTGGGCGACAACGCCGCGCCGCCCGGTTGCCTGGCCATCGTCACCGATCCGTGGATCATCGATTACGAAACCGGCGAGCCGCGCCGGCCATGCCTCGATGATCTGCGCCGGCACACCACGATCGTCCAGGCGCTGCCCATGGTGGTCGCCAGCAGCCTGATGGACTTTCCGCTGACCGATGTGCCGGAGCCCATCTCCAGCCTGCGGGCCATGGAGGCGTGGGCGCTGGGACACGCCAAGCACTTCTACAACATGGCCACCGACATGATCCGCTATCGCCACTACCTGGCGCTCGCCGAAATCATGTTCGACGGCCGCGATCCCGGCGGCGCGTCGATGACGGTCGCCGTGGGATCGCTCAGCCCGCTGGCCTGCTCCGATTTGAATGTCGCCTTCCTGCTGGACGCGTGCAGCCGCGGCTTCCCCGTCGTCCCCACGGTCTGCCCGATCGCAGGCATGACCAGCCCGTACAGTATGGCTGGCACATTGCTCCAGAGCAATGTGGAGGTCATCGGCATGGCTGCGTTGACGCAGGCGGCGCGGCGCGGCAATCCCTACCTATATGCGTCGGGCCTCTCGGTGGGGCACATGCGATCCACCCACGACATGTATTACACGTTGGACAAGGTGCTGTGGAAGACCGCCGCGGTCCAGCTCGGCAAGGCGTACCGCATGCCGGTGGCCGCCGAATGCGGCGGCACCATGACCCACCGCTACGATCAGCAGAACGGGGCTGAGGGGATGCTTTTCATGCTGAGCGCGCTCAATTCCGGCGCCCACCTGCTGGCCGGCATCGGCTCGACCTACAACGCCATCGGCATGTCGGCCGAGATGATGCTGATCCACACCGCCTGGCTGGCGTCGGCACAATATCTGCAGCGCGGGATCCGCATGGATGAGCTGCGGCTGGGCGTGGAGAACATCGAGCGCGCCGGCCCCGGCGGCAACTTCCTGATAGACGACCTGACCCTGCGCTTCCTGCGGTCGGACGAGTTCTTCGCGCACGAGCTGCTTGACTACACCGGCGGCAGCGAGGCGAATCCGCCCTCGCTCCTGACGCGCGCCCACCAGCGCGCCGAGCAGATCGCGGCAAGCGCCCGGTCGCCGCACAGCGAGGCGGTTCAGGAGCGAATCCGGCGTTATTTTGCCGGCGAGTACCGGAAGTTGGGCGCGTAGCGGCCATTTGAATTCCAGAAAAGGCAGCGGTCATGAGCGAAAACTTCACCGTCGAGAAACATCCCGTGCGCATCACCGTGCTCAAGAAACACTTCCACCAGGAGTTCGTCGCCAAATACGCGGCTAACCCTGACATCTGGACGGAGTGCAAGCATTTCGAGATCGGCCAGCGATTCGAGGTGTCAGGCGACGCGCCGTGGGCCATGCCGGAGGGCTTCTGCGGCTGGGCGTGGGCCGACATCCAAAAGCTGGTGTACGGCATCGCCAGAGGCGGGCAGGAGATGTTCGTCACCTGCTGCACGGATGGCTATCGACCGGTCGTCTTTCTGCTGGAGAGGGTGATACGTGATGCGTGATACGTGATACGTGATGCGTGAAACGTGATACGTGATGCGTGATACGTGATGCGTGATACGTGATGCGTGATACGTGATACGTGATACGTGATGCGTGAGGAGGGGAGAGCTGTGAGGATCCTGGATCAGGGCATCATCTACGATGCGGCATCGGCGCCGCCCTATCGGCGGTTCTGCGCTTTCACGAACACGACGGTTCTGTCTGACGGCCGCATCCTGGTGGCGTTCCACGCGGGCAGCGCCAAGGAGGCTCCGGACGAGAACGTGCTTATGCGCCTCAGTGCGGACAGCGGCCGCACCTGGAAAACCATCCTCGACGGGTTGGAGCCATTGACGATCGATGGCAAGCTGGGATCGTGGCACCACGGCCGTGTGACGGAGCTGGCGCCGGGGCATCTGCTCGGCGCGTTCTGGTGGCTCGACCGTTCAGCGGGCAAGCCCATGATCAACCCCGAAACGACGGGCACGCTGCCGAACCGCATCTTCCTGATGGACTCGTTCGACGATGGCCGCACGTGGGCCAACCGGCGGGAGGTGGACACGCGGCCGTTCCCGTCCGTCGCGCTGATGGGCGCGCCCCTGCTCTTGGCTGACGGCAGTATGCCCGGAAAAGCGGAGCATACGATCGCCGTGGTGAGCGAGGCCTGGAAGAGCTACGACGACACGAGCGTGGGTGAGCACTCCGCCATCCTCTCCATCTCGCACGATGGCGGCCATACCTTCGAGCCATCCATTGTCGTAGCCCATGACCCCGCGAACCGGCTGTTATTCTGGGACGAACGCCTGGCCGTCGACCCGGGTAGCGGCCGGCTGGTCGGCATGTTCTGGACGCACGATCGCGCGGCGCAGCAGGACGTGAACGCGCACATCGCCTGGGGGACACCGGACGGCAAGATGTGGACGTATCCGACCGACGCCGGTTTTGCCGGGCAGATCCCGCGGCCGCTCATCCTTCCTGGTGATCGTGTCCTGTGTGTCTACGTCCACCGGCACTGGCCGCCTTCTCTGCGGGCTGTGCTCAGCCTCGATTTCGGGAAGAGCTGGGATGTGGCGGACGAGTTGGTCTTTTACGAGCACGCGGCAGGGACTCAGGCCGGCGTGGACGGCAAGCGCGGCTTCACTGATTACTACGCCGACATGGGACTCTGGAACTTCGGGCACGTCGAGCCGGGCCTGCTCCCGGATGGCACGGTCTTTGCCGCGTTCTATGCCGGCGACTCACAATCTCTGAGCGTTCGCTGGGTTCGCATCCAGCTTTGAGCAGCTTCCAACTTCAAGCTTCCCGAAGGGAGGAGGCCATCCATGAATAGTCGTGAACGAGTTCTCGCCGCGACGGAGCGGCGACGGCCCGACCGTCCGGCGCTCGATCTGACATGCACCCCGGAAGCAATGGCCGCGCTGCGGGCCTACCTCGGCGCGACCTCCGACAGCGCCGTGCTGGACTTGCTGGATGTCGATATGCGCCGGGTCGGCCTGCCGTTCATCGGCCCGGCCGGGCGGTCAGCGGCTCCCTTGGGCAGCGAAGGGGTCGACTTCTGGGGCTGCCGCATCCGCAAAGTGGAGACCGAGTTCAACACCTACTACGAGTGGGACGGCCATCCGCTGGCCGACTGCAAGACGGTGGCGGATATCGAGGCGTACGATTGGCCGAGCCTGGAGTGGTGGGATTACTCGGCCATGCCGCGGCTGATCGAGAAGGAGCACGCGGCCGGCCGCCGGGCGATCATGTTCTTCGCCGGGGGCGCCTTCGAAACGCCGTGGTACCTGCGGGGGTTGGAACAGTTCCTCATCGACCTGCGCCAGCAGCCGGAGATCGCCGAAGCCATCTGCCGGCACGTCGAAGAATACTATCGGCTGCGCGCGCTGCGCGTGCTGGATGTGGCGGGCGACCGTATCGACATCATCGGTACCGGCGGGGACATCGGCACCCAGCGCGGCATGATGCTCAACCCCACCCTCTGGCGCCGGCACATCAAGCCCTACACCGGGCGGCTTATCGGCACCTTTAAGTCGCTCGGGTTCAAGACTTTTTATCATTCATGCGGCTCGCTCGTGCCCGTCATCCCCGACCTGATCGAGGTCGGGCTGGATCTACTGGACCCGATCCAGCCCCAGGCGGCCGGCATGAACCCGGAAGCCCTTTTCGAGGCGTTCGGTGATCGGCTCTCATTTCACGGCGGCATCGACGAGCAGGAGCTGCTGCCCCACGGGACGCCGGAACAGGTCTATCGGGAGACGACGCGCATCATCGACATCTTGGGCCGTAACGGCGGCTATGTGGTGGCCGCCGCGCACAACGTGCAGGGTGACACCCCGCCGGAGAACGTAGTGGCTATGTGTCAGGCGGCGCGGGATTATCGGTGGCGCGAGTGACGAGTAATCAGTGATCAGTAACCAGTGGGTCGTTGGGCGCGAGATGGGCCATTTCTGTCACCCTGAACGGGTTAACAACACGAAGCACGGTGCGACGAATCGCCAGTCAAGGGTCTCATTGGCGGTACGAGATGCTTCGCTGGGGTCTCGCCGTGACCAAGGTTGACTCGTTAACCCGCTCAGCATGACATTTTCATCAATGGCCGAAGTCAAACCGAACGCCCCCCTGCCTTCCAGCAACCAGCGCAGGAGGAGAACACGAACATGAACCAACGAACAGGCCAGGAGCTGTACCGCAAAGCCAAGACGCGCATTCCCGGCGGCACCCAACTGCTCTCCAAGCGGCCGGAGATGTTCCTGCCCGAGAACTGGCCGGCCTATTACAGCCAGGCCAAGGGCAGCCAGGTGTGGGACCTCGATGGCAACATGTATTACGACATGAGCTATAACGGCATCGCCGCCTGCATCCTGGGTGCGGCCGATCCGGAGGTGGAGGAGGCCGTCATCGCGGCGGTCAGAGCCGGCTCGATGTCGACGCTCAACGCGCCGGAGGAGGTGGAACTGGCCGACCTGCTATGTGAGCTGCATCCCTGGGCTGACATGGTGCGATATGGGCGCTGTGGCGGTGAGGCGATGGCGATCGCCGTGCGTATCGCGCGCACCCACAGCGGCCGCGACCGGGTAGCCTTCTGCGGCTACCACGGCTGGCACGACTGGTACCTGGCTGCCAACCTGGCAGAGGATCATGCCCTGGACGGGCATCTCCTCCCCGGCCTCGATCCCGCCGGCGTGCCGCGTGCGTTGATGGGCACGGCGCTGCCGTTCCGCTACAACCATGCCGAAGAGCTTGAGGCGCTCGTGGCAAAACACAGCAACGAGATCGGCGTCGTGGTGATGGAACCGATCCGCAACCTCGACCCTGTGCCGGAATTCCTGCCTCAAGTGCGCGCCATCTGCGACCGCATCGGCGCGGTGCTGGTGGTGGATGAGGTCTCGGTGGGCTGGCGGCTGAATACGGGCGGCGCGCACCTGGTCTACGGCCTGCAGCCGGACATCGCGGTGTTCGCAAAGGCGATCAGCAACGGTTATCCGATGGCCGCGATCATCGGCAACCGGGATGTCATGCAATCGGCGCAGAGCACCTTCATCAGCAGCACCTATTGGACCGAACGGATCGGCCCGGCCGCGGCCCTGGCGACCATCCGCAAGCACCGCCGCGAGAACGTGCCGCAGCATCTGCAACGCATCGGCCAGATGGTGCGCGACGGCTGGCGGATCGCGGCCGAGCGGGCCGGCCTGCCGATCACCATCGGCGGCCTCGTGCCAATGAGCAGCTTCGCCATCCAGCATCCGGACGCGCAGGCCGCGTCCACCCTTTTCACGCAACTCATGCTGGAGAAAGGCTTCCTGGCGACCAAGGCTTTCAACACGACCTTTGCGCATCAGGATCAGGTCATCGAGGAATACCTCCAAGCCGCTGAGGACGCCTTCGGCGTGATCGTGCAGGCGCTGGATCGCGGCACGGTGCGCGAGATGCTGCAGGGACCGATTCAACACACCGGCTTCGCGCGTCTCAACTGAGAGGTTATGAATTGGGTGTGTTCAAATGTGGTTGCGGCGTAGGGGCGGGTTTTGCGTCGTCAACACGGGCTGGCCGTCTACGCCAGCAATGTTGTGAAGATCAGCTCGCCATTGGTGTGGAGAAACCCGCCCCTACAACTGATTTTGAATGCACCCTTATGAATTAGCGATGGAGCAGCCCACATGAACTCGCGCGAACTGATGATCGCGGCCATGCGTCGTGAGCCGACCCCCGACGGGCGCATACCTACGATGCCGCAGATCTGCCACGATCTGCCCGTGCGCATTTACGCGGGGGCGTTTCCGGCGCCCGGCGGGGACTGGCTCGACGGTATGCAGCGGTGCATCGAAGACCCGGCCGTCATTTACGACCTGGTCATCCGGATCGTCCAGCAAGTCGGCTGCGACGGCCTGCGGCTCTTCGTCAAACCCGAGCCGATGCGCGTGGTGCGCCAGGATGACGAGCTGATCGTGCTGGCTCGGGAGACGGGGGACCGCATCGGCCGCATCGACACGTACGGCGGCGGCGCGCTGGTCCCCGATCGCAAGCCGGCCGTGAGTGAGACGTTGGCCGAGTATCGGGTCAGGCTCGATGCGATGCGGCGCGAGTTCAGTGACGAGAAGATGGACCTGCTGCGATCCGCACGGGCACGGGTCCCGGGCCTGTTCGTGGCCTCGTCGCCGGGCGGCATCACGATGAACACCTACACCGCGTTCCGTGGCCGCGAACAGGCGATGATCGACTTCTACGAACGGCCCGACTTCGTCCAGGCGGCCATGGACATGCAAGCCGACGTCATGATCGAGCGGGCCGAGCGGCTGCTGGCAACTGGGATCGATTGTCTGTACATCGGAGACCCGGCCGCCAGCGCCAGCCTAATCAGCCCCAAGCACTTCGAGCGGTTCTGCCTGCCCGCGTACCAGAAGTTCTGCGCTCATTTCCGGGACCGTGACACCTTGATCTACATTCACATTTGTGGCAATTCGAGGCCGATCCTGGAGATGCTGGCGGACACCGGCGCAAACGTCGTCGAGCCGTTAGATCCGCTGGGCGGTGTCCACGTGGCCGACGCGAAGCGCCGCATCGGTGGGCGGGTTGCACTGATGGGCGGAGTCAACACGCTCACCCTCGCCAACGGCACGCCGGAAGAGGTGCAAGTTGAGGCCATCCGCAAATGTCGCGAGGGTGGGCCGCACGGCTACATCCTGGCCGCCGGCGATATGGTGCCGCCCGACACGCCCCTGGCGAACCTGCAGGCCCTGGTGGATGTAGCGATCCAAAGTTTATGGCGGGATGGATCTGGTTGAGAGGATCGGCGTTCAGAACCGGGATTTGTTTCCGCTATCCCTTCACCTCCCGCCGTTCATGCCAGCCCGATGCGCTGGCCATCGATCGCGCTCCGCTCAATTGCGCAGAGCACCTCGAGCATACGCTTCACGTCATGGAAATCACGCATGTAGGTCACCTCGCCCCGCATGGCCTGTAGAAAATGCTCGATCTCGTCGATGTACATACGATCATAGGAGTGCTCGCGGGACGCGGTCTCCATGTAGTGCTGCCATTTACCATCGGCCGCGCTGTAAACCATGACCCGGTGCGCGCGGCTATCCCAGATGATCTGGCCGTTCTCACAAGCCACCTCAAGGGTGCGGCCCGACACGGGAAAAGCGACGCTGGAGGTGAAAGACCCCGGCAGCCCGCCGCCGAAACGCCCCAACAGGTGGAACACGTCGTCGATATCAGCCGGAATCTGCGAGACCTTGCTCACCTCTGCCATCACCGTGGTCATGTTGCCGAAAAGCCACTCGATCCAATCCAGATCGAAGATCGCCATCTCGCGGCCGCCACCACTGACCCGGCTGGCGACATAGAAATCCTGCACCTGCTCCCACGGGTGCCAGTCGGGCAAGTAGCTCAAGCTCAACGCGGTGAAGGCCAGCGGCCGGCCGATTTCGCCGCTTTGCAGCACCGCTCGTATCTGCTGTATGGCAGGGTGAAAGCGCATCGTGCAGCTTGACGCGGCCAGCACCGGCCGCTGTTTGAGCGCGGCCAGCACCGGCGTTACCCCCTCCGGGTCCAGCATCACCGTCTCTTCGGCGAAGAAGGGCTTCCCGGCCGCGATCGCAGCCAGGCAGTATGCTACGTGTTGGTCGGGCGGTGTCGAGATGAGGATCGCATCCGGATCGCTGTCCATTCCATCTTCAAAGCTGGCTACCGTGCGGATGCCGTACAGGCCTTCCGCCTCCGCCCGCCGGTCGGCGCGCAGGTCGAAACCGATCGTCTCGCCCGCGCGGCAGCGTGTGGATGCAGCGCACGCGACGCTTGCCCATCGAACCCAGCCCAATTTGAAGAAACCTCATGCTCAGCCTCCTGGATGGCTCAACTTGACCTGTCCATCTCCCTCGTCCCGCACGGGCTAAATCACATCGCCGGCATCGTCTTCCTGGCGCTCGCTGTTCAGAAAGAGATCATGCTGCGCTTGCTGCCAGCTTGACAGGTTCCGCACATCGTCGGGGCCGCGATTCGGGGGAGGCGCCGTCAGGCGTTCCGCCGCCCGGCGCATCTCCCACCAGCACTTCCCGGCATGATTGTGTTCATGGTCGATGACGAAGCCGGCGTCGTCCATCAGCGGTTTGATCCAGCCCATGCAGTGCTCGCAATAATCATGATAGGCAGCCAACCCGCGTTGATCAGATGGCCCTTGGACGGGCAGTCGACCATGTCGATGCGGAAGTAGTCGTCGCCCCGGTCGAAGGTGTACCCGGCCTCCTCCATCTCGAGGGTGTGCGCCCAGTACTCGTGCATACCGTCGAAGCCCTTACCGACGATCAGTTCCCTGGCGTGGATCTGCGAATCCTGTGAGATGGCGCGCACCCAATAGTCACGCACGGCCTGCTCGCCGAAGTTACGCCGCAGGTACTCGAAGGTCCAGTCATAGTAGCCGATGAAATCCTGCACACCGATCATGTCGGCCCTCCTTCCAAGCTGAAGACCTGGTTGCATGTTCCGCCCCCGCCCGTCAGGACAAACCGCATATCCGCCTGCTCAGCGATCGCCGTGGAGACGTGATGGCAGTGTTCGCAGTAGTAGGGGACGATCGCGCGGCCGCCCTCTTTGAGCCATCGGATGGCAGGGCAATCGCGAACATCGATCACAACCTCCGCACCGACCAGGCAAACCTGCACATCGCCGCCCGGCTCGTGGTCAAAATAGTCGGCCCAGTAACGCTGCACCTCATCGAGGCCGCCTTCGCGGAAACGCGCAGCGACATCGGCGTGGTATTCGTGCGCCATCGCTGTCCAGTAATCGATCAGGATATCCTTGCCGTAGGTGTCGTGGATGTGGCGGAAAGTGGCATTGATGGCATAATAGAAATCGCCCGCAGACATCTGGCTGACCTCCTTTCGGTCATCGACGCGGGTTGCCATCGATCGACCCCCATGTTCCTTGTTGTACTTCTCAGGACAGTGAATAACCGTACACGTGCAAGTCAAACCGATCGTGGCCAGCTTTGAGCTGCCCGGACAACGTCGCCTCGCGGCGAAACCCGACCTGCCGCAGGATCTCGATCTTCTCATGATCGCAGGCCGCCACGCAGCAGCGCACGCCCTCCGCCTCTCCCGACCGGCTGGCGTCCAGCGCGACCCCCAACAAGTCCGCCGCCTGACCCAGGTAGGCAGGCGCGACCAGGAAATCCATAATGGGCGCATGCACCTGGGCGCTGAGGTCCGGCGGCGTCACCGTCACCGCCCCCACCAGGCGCCGGGCCGGGTTCTCCAGCACCCACAACCCTCCGACAGCAAGGTTTGCGCGGGCCGGACGCTCGGTTGTACTTATCATCAGAGCGGGCAAAATGGATGCGCAGCGGGTCTGCATGATGGCCGGGTGGTTGTACAACCGCTCGGCGTAGTCGCGCACGAACCAGCGATGCGGCGCCACGTATAGCATAGTGACCCGGCGAGATCGCCCCAATGCGCCTGCCGGCTTTGGGCAGGCCCGACGTTCGCAAAATAGCGGCGATCGAAATCTTCCGCAGTCGCCGCCGCCAGGAAGCGCATAACGTGTCCCTGATAATCCCGGAAGCCGCAGCGCTCATAGACGCGGTGGGCTGCCGGGTCGTCGGTGGCAAGATGCATACAGGCGCCGCCCCTGGCCACGAAATCGGCCAGCGCCTCGCGGAGCAGCGATCCCGCGATCCGCGGCCGCGATATGCCGGGGCGGTGATCGCGAAGCCAAGCAGACCGATCTCGGGAGCACCGGCCGCGCTGCCGAAGTAAGCGTTGGCGACCGGCTCCGCGCCGATTCGGGCGATCCAGAAGCGGTCGCACGCCGGCGCGCCTGCGAACTCCCCGCTGAGTGCGCCCTCCAGGTGCCGCCGCTCGACATCCGAGAACCAGGCGCGGCCGGCTGGACGATCAGATCGTGGATGGTGCCGCGTCTGGCGGCGAATGTGGCTGCGCCGGGATCGAATGGCTCGATAAGTAGCACGCCTTCCCTCACATTCAGGACAGATGGATATGCAGCGGGCGGCGCCGCGGCAGACGAACCACGGAGGCACGAAGCGCACTGAGCATCTTCCGAAATCTCCGTGCTCTCTGTGTCCCCATGGCTGAATGACTCACAGAACGTGGACGCCGGTGAAAACTAACGCTCCGAGTTGAAAAATGCCGCGGATTTACGCGGATTTGCACAGATTTATCGCGATTGATCCGTGAAAATCCGCGTCGATCCGCGGCTAATCGCGTTTCGTCAGTCAACCAGGTCCCCGTGGTGCTCTTCAGCACAGATAAGGCCTCGGATCCCAACCATCGGTCAGCTCCGCACAGGCTTCCACGATAATCTCATCCATCAAAGCCAATTGGGCATCCGTGAGGAAGACCGGCGTGTCACGAGACAGCAATTCTTCGACTTTTTCGTGCGCGCTGGTACGAGCAGATTCTTCGGCCCCCTCTCCGAGCCACTCCGACTTTCGCTTCCTGTAGAAGAGCGTCGGCGCATAATACGATTCTCGCAGGTGAAGCAGCGTGGTCTCGCAGTCCAGGAAATGAGCTCCGATGCCGTGCTCCTTGATGGTGTCCAGCGCAATGGTTTCATCGCTAATCTCAGCGCCCTTGACCAGGTGTTTTACGTATCCCGCTATCTCGTTGTCGATGACCAGTTGTTCGTAGCAGAAATCTTCCTTGAGTTGACCCGCGCCGCCGATCCCTTGCGTGCCGCCCAGGGCCGTCAACAGCGCATACATCATCTTCTCCGCGGCAGCCTGCCCATCCGGCGAATGCGCCCCGACATCCATGATCGGATGATTGACCACCAACTGGAAGCCACAATGTTCGAGCACCTTCTTGCCAAGAAGCGCCAGAAGCGTCTGCTCCGGTGAGCCGCTCGCGATATCAGCACTCCGCATGTCGAGAAAATAGGTGTGATTACAGAAATAGAACTTCGCGTCCGGGTGAATCGAGGTGACGATGCACATGCCCGCAAGCCGCTCGGCATGATCAATGGCGATGTTGGACGCAGCGGTGATCGGCGACTGCACGCCACAATTGCAGTTGCCTCCGATGCCGACTATCTGTCCCCGTCTGATGGCATGCATCGCCATCTCAAGGACATCCCGTCCGAAGCGTAGCGGACTGGCTGACCCCATGAAAAAGCTGAACTCGGGATCGGTCTGCATTTTCTCTTTGCCGATCTTGATCTCCAGCATCCGGCAAAGATAATCGAACGACTTCGGAAGGAGTGCGTGGCAACAACTGGGAGATCGGCCCAAACCTCCCCCGCCCTTTTTCTGCGTGTGGGTCCACATGTGCCGATATGCGATCATGTCACCCACGGCAGAAGGAACATCGGCAGAGTAGATGAGGTTGCCTGCGGCGTCTATGTGTTCGAGCGATTGCACCAGCCGAGGCACGTCGATGTAATCCCGGATCGACGTTGGCCTGGCGCGGCGAGTTGCATAATCCCAGACGTTGTACGCGCCGCAGTCAACGCTCACCGAGAACTCGGTCGGACTCCCGGCTACCCTGTCCCAGCAACCAGGTGCATTCCGCATCCTCTCCTGCACCATCGCCGCGGGAAACTTGACGATCCTGCGATCTCTGTCGATCCGAGCATCCGAACCCTCGAGAATATTTAGCACATCGTCGCTGTCGACCCTTACGCCGACACTCTCAAGGATGTCCAGGCTGGCCTGGTGAATCTTCTCCAGATCCTCAGGCTTCCAGGGGTCCAGCGTGCCGAGCAATTTGCCCATCTAATTGCGACCTCCTGTCGGAAGAGAGTGCGGCCAAGTAATGCACATGCGTGGCTGAAACACAGAGAACGAAGACCTGCTCACGAGCACGATTCCGGGGCCGGCGCGGGGGCCAGGATGATATTGACGCCCTTGTCGCGAAGCGATTGGACAAAATCCGTTGGGGCGCACGTATCTGTGACCAACGTGTGGATCTCTGCGAAGGGGAGGATGGTCTGCAGCTTCTGATTGCCGATCTTGCTGGAATCCGCGACGACCACAACCTGATCAGCGACGCGCGCGATCAGGCGATAGAGCTGAGCCTCGAGCACGTTGTCGGTCGTAATGCCGCGTTCGACTGAGAAGCCGTCGGTGCCAATAAAGCACGTGTTCACGTGCAGACCTTGCAGCCCGAATTCGACTTGAGCGCCGACGAAATCATCGAGATCGTGTACGTAGATGCCCCCCAGTACCATCAAGCGCACCTGCCGTTGGTGGCGCAACTCAGCGGCAATGACCAGGGAGCGCGTAACCACCGTCAGATTGCCGTTCTCCAGGAGCGAGGCAGGGATGGCCCTTGCCACTTCGAGCACCGTCGTGCCGGAATCAAGAAGCAAGGTGTCGCCGGATCGAATCAGGCGAGCCGCGGCCTGGCCGATGACGCGCTTAGTCGCGACGCTTTCAAAGAGTCGAGCATTGTACTGCGCAACCTGGCCGGGGCGTGTTGAGGCTTGCGCGCCGCCGTGGACGCGCTTGACCAGACCCGCTTGCTCAAGATCGGCGAGGTTGCGACGGATCGCTACCGTGGACACGCCAAACTGCCGCGCCAGATCTGTCGTGCTAACAAAGGTCCTGCGCAGGACCTCCTGCAGAATCTGTGCATCCCGGTCTTTTCTGGAGTCAGCAGCGGGGGTTCGAGGCATAGTATCAGCCGTTCTTGAACTTGGGCCAAAAATATGTCCTGCCCGATCGGGCAAACACGCGAGAAGAGATTTCATTAGAAATATATCGTGTTTCTTTTAGAATGTCAAACGTAACTTTTCTGCGTTGCATTGAACGTTTGTGTGTTGACAGGCTGTCGGCCTGGGTGTAGAATTGCGGACAGCTTGCGACTATTTACCCGATTTCAAAGAGCGGAAGCGATGGAACGCATCACTGATCTGGAGCGCCAATATGTGCTGGAGGTGCTGGACGGCCAGTTCCGCACCTCTGCCGGGAGCTCGATGACCCGCCGGCTGGAGGAACGGTTCGCCGCCATCTTCGGCTGCCGTTACGCGATCTCGTTCATTAACGGCACAGCGACGATGCATGCGGCGCTGGCTGCGGCCGGCATCGGTCCAGGCGATGAGGTGATCGTGCCGCCGCTGACGATGGCCAGCACCGCCTTCGCCGTGCTGCACGCCGGCGCGGCCCCAGTGTTCGCCGACGTCGCCCCGGACACATGGACTCTTGCCCCGGCGTCAGTCGCCGCTGCGATCACGCCGCGCACACGCGGCATCATCCCCGTTGCGATCTACGGGCTGTCGCCGGACATGGATCCTCTGATGGCGCTGGCCGCCCGCTATGACCTCTTCGTGCTGGAAGATGACGCCCAATGCTTTCTGGGGACCTACCAGGGCCGCATCGTCGGAAGTATTGGCCACGCGGCCAGTTTCAGCTTCCAGAGCTCCAAACATATGACCAGCGGCGAGGGTGGGATGGTCACGACCAACGACGCTGGGCTGGCCGAGCGGATCCGCCGCTTCAACAGCCTGGGGTACGCGGCCGTGGGTGCGGCGGCCGGCAAAGGCAAGATCACCCGGGAGACGATCCAGGATCCGGCTTACGAGCGGCACGCGTCCGTGGGTTGGAACTACCGGCTGCCGGAGCTGTGCGCTGCCGTCGCGTTGGCGCAGACCGAGCGGTTGCAGGAACTGGTCGCGGCGCGCATTCGGGCCGCGCGCCTGTACGCCGAGGTGGCCCACGGCTGCGCATGGCTTGCGCCGCAGGCGGTGCCTGATGGCTACGGCCACGCCTACTGGACGTACGTCCTGAAGCTGGAGAATGAGGGCGCTTTCACCTGGCACGACTTCCGGGCCAAGTATCGCGAACTGGGCGGCGACGGCATCTATGCCGCCTGGCAGCTCACTTACCTGGAGCCCGCTTTTCGGGGCAAGCACTTCCACGCGCCGAGTTCTGGAGGGCTGGCCGATGTCCAGACATACGGTCCGGGCCTCTGCCCCGTAGCCGAGTCGTTGCAGCCCAAGCTGCTCCAGTTCAAAACCAACTACTGGGACGTGTCCGCCGCCGAGCGTCAGGCCGATGTCCTGGTGCGGACGATCTCTTACTTCGGGAACTAGCCCAAATCTCCCGAAACGGAATAGCAATAAAACCATGCCCCACTTCGTTGGGCATTTCGTGACGGTGTTTGAGCGGGTCCTGCTTAGTCTGGAAAGCTGGTTGGTGGGCCCCCTGCACCCGGACGCGCGCCACAACATCCGCGTTGAGATCGGTTGGGCGGCGGCGTACGGAGTATTTGCCACCGCGCTCGCGTTCGTGCCGGTGGTGTTGCGGCAGCTCGGCGCGCCCGCGGGGTGGTTGGCGTTTTACACCTCATCCACCTATTTTGGTAACGTGGCCTCGTGGGCGGGACTGGCGCTCTTTCGTCCGGGCCAGGTGAAGCGCCGTATGACCGCCGTGTGGGCGATCGGTCGGGGCCTGTTGATCTTGGTGGCGCTGGTCTCCGGCTATCCCGGGCTGCTCCTGCTGGTGGCCGTGTTCTGGTTGCTCGAAGGGCTGCCAACGCCGGCCTACACTGCGATTGTGCAGCGCGTCTATCCGATCGCAGACCGCGGCAGGGTCATGTCTGTCACGCGCGTCGCGATGGCCCTGCCGATGCTTGCGCTGGGCCCCGTGGCCGGCTGGCTGCTGGATTCTGCGGGCTACCGGGTGCTCTTTCCGCTGGCCGGTCTGGTGGGCGTGTTGGGCGCCCTGATCTTCTCTCGCCTGCATGTTGACGAGACCGCCCTGCAGGTGCGCGTCTCAGGCGCCCCGACCGGCCTGCGGCGTCTGTTTGCCCAGGACCACCGCTTCGCCCTGTATCTACTGGGCGTGCTGCTGTTCGGCCTCGGCAGCCTCATCCCGGTGGCGATCGTGCCGATCGTACAGGTGGACCGGCTGCATCTCTCGTACTCAGCTATCGGTTGGCTGAACCTGAGTATGGCGGTGAGCCGCACAGTCAGCTACGTCTTCTGGGGCCGGATGACCGATCGCTGGGGCGGCGTGCGCTGTATGCAGGCGGCCTTCGCCATCAATATGCTGGTGCTCGCCCCCTACGCCATCGCCACGACCCAGGGCGCAGGACAGGCTGGCGGCTGGATCTTGCTGCCTTCCTTCATCGCGATGGGGATCGCCAGTTCCGCCATCGATCTCGGCTTTATCACGGCGATCATTCAATTGGCGCCGTTCGGCCGTGTGTCAGAGTACGCTGCAGCCCAAGCCGCACTGATCGGCGCGCGGGGGGTTGTCGGGCCGTTCATCGGTGTCGGTCTGATGAATCTGGGGGTGAGCCAGACGGCGATCTTTGTCCTGGGAACCGTGTTGTCGCTGTTGGCGGCGCTGGTGCTGGTGCAGGTGCGCGTGCCTGGGGGGCGAGAAGCTGAACTCAGGACCTGATGCAAAAGGGCGAGTATCCATGCTGGCGGATCACCAAGGTTGCCGTGGCCGCAAATATGGGGCGTCCGAGGATGCATGACGAACTTGAGGAATTAAATCCATGACAATGACAATGCGCGAGCGCATCCTCACGGTCTACCGTGGCGAGGCGCCGGACGTGGCGCCGTACATGCTGGATCTCTCGCACTGGTTCTACCACAAGAACCGGATGCCGTGGGATCTGAGCGCCGCCTACGACCAGCCGGAGTACGACCTGATCGCATATCACAAACGGGCCGGCGCTGGCTTCTACATGCCCAACCTTGGCTCGTTCTACAGTGCGGCCTACGGCAATGACGTGCAGTCGGACGTCTCGAAGGTGGACCACGATGGCGTGCCCGAGATTGCTTGGCGGTTGACCACCCCGTTTGGCAGCATCGAGCGCCGGCGCATGTGGGAGGAGGTGTCCTACTCGTGGGCGATCACCCGGTGGGGGGTGCAGACCGAACAAGACCTGCGCGTGCTGGGCTATGCGCTGGGCTCGCGCGCCTACGCGCCGTTGTGGGATCGCTACCGGGCCTGGGTTGACGAGGTCGGCAACATGGGCGTGGTCTACCTGTCAGCAGGCTACAGCGCGATGGGGCACCTGCTCAACTATTGGCTCGGCGTTAGCGGCACGGCCTACGCAGCCGCGGACTGGCCTGTAACCCTGCGCGAGGTCGTCGATCAGATCAACGACAACAACCTCAAGCTGATCGACCTGCTGGCGGCGTCGCCCGCCGAGATCATCATCCTGGGCGACAACTTCTCCAGTGATCTCCAGCCGCCCCACATTTTCGGGAGATGGTCGCGGCCCTACTACGTCGAGGCGATCCGTCGGTTACACGCGGCCGAAGAAGTACGTCGCCGTGCATATCGACGGCAGGCTGCGCGGGGCCATCGGTATGATCCGCGACACGGGCGCGGACTGCGGCGACGCGATCACCCCCACGCCCATGGGGGATCTGACCCCAGCCCAGTGTCGCGCAGAGGGCGGGCCCAACTTCATTCTCTCCGGCGGCGTGCCACCCAACCTGTGGCTGCCGGAGGTCCCTGTCGAGGTCTTCAAACAGTCGGTCCTGGACTGGCTGGCGCTGATGAAACACGGCCCACGCCTCATCGCCAACGCCGGCGACCAGGTCCCGCCGCACGCGGTCGAAGAACGGATCGAGATCATGCGCGATCTGGTGGAGAAGCACGGCAGGTACTAGGCAGGGGGCAAAGATAAATCTGGATTTCCACCACCGGCATCGCGCAGGATCCTTTAGGCCCTTACCAATCGGATTCCGGCATACAAAACAAGAATCTCACCACAAAGACGCCAAGACACCAAGATCACTCAGAATTCTACCTTTGTGGACTTCGTGCCTTTGAGCCTTTGTGGTGAAGGCGTGGTTCTGGCTCGTCCGAGTTAGGGCAGAACCACACACGAGCGACTCAAAGGGAGGCAACATGTTCAAGGGTCTCGATTTCAAGATGGCATCCTGGATTCCATTCCAGGATCAAGCAGCATGCGAGAAGGCGCGGTCGGTCACGCACGCCGATCTCGCGAGTTTCCAGCATCCCAACCTGAAGATCACGATCCTGAAGGACGAAGAGTTCGCCTTTCAGCAGGTGATGGCGATCTTTGGGCGGATCAAGCAGGCGGCGGACGAGGGGCGGCGCCACGTGATTATCCTGCCGAACCCGGAGCCGCTTTACGCCTCGGTGGCGTTCCTGTGCAACAAGTTCCGGGTGAACTGCCGCCATCTGTACACCTTTAACATGGACGAATGTGCCGACCAGGACGGCAACATCGCGCCCGAAACGTGGGAAAACTCCTTCCTGTTCAACATAAAACGCAACTTCTACGCCAAACTGGACCCCGATCTGCGGCCGCCTGAGAGCCAGGTCGTGGGTCCCACCAATGCCAACTTCGCGCATTACGGCAAGATGATCGAGGACCTGGGTGGGGCCGACATATGCTACGGCGGCATCGGCTGGTCCGGTCACGTAGCCTACATCGAGCCGGGCTCTGACGCGTTTCCGCCCCTGCCGATGGAGGAGTGGCTCAAGATCGGGCCGCGCATTGTGACGCTGACCCCGTTCACCATCTTGCAGAACTGCCTTCTCGGGGACACGGGGATCAGCGGCGACTGGTCGTCTATGCCCCCTAAGGGCGCCACGATAGGCCCGAAAGACTACATGGATGCACGGCTGCGCAGCTCGTGGAACGGATTCATGTGCGGCGCCTCGCAGGTGTCGTGGCAGCGCTTCACCATGCGCCTGGCGATCACAGCCAAACCGACGCCGCTGGTGCCGTCGACGATGTTGCAGATGGGACCGAGCGAGCTATTCATCAGCGAGAGCCTGGCTGCCGACATCAAGCCGAGCGTGGTCACGGATCTTGCGTGGCACACCGACATCAAGCTGCTGGACTACGATCCGGGTAGGTAACGCATAGACCGATGGGTGTCTGGTGGAGTGCCCCCGCTTTGGCCGGTCTTCGCTCAGGGCTCGTAAAAGTATATCTTCCCGGACATGTCACCCTGAGTGCTGCCAAGCCGCGCGGCTTGCGGGTAGTCCAATGAGGTTCCCGTTTGTCACGGCTTCGCCGTGAACGGGTTAACGACTCAATTTGTGTTGCGGCGAGACACCAGTGAAGAATCTCGGCCTGGTACTTCATGAGCAGCGGTCCGTCAGACACAACCCGCCGCAGCGCGTCCCCAGCGAAGGGTCTCGTGTGCCATGTGCGAGAGATTCTTCGCTGGGGATACGCCGTCGCGAGCGATTCGGGACAGAGTCGCTCAGAATGACAGCGGTGGAACTTATTCTTTTGCGAACCCGAAGCGCCCCTGTGGGGCCGACCGAGCCAACCGCCCGAGACTGTGAGGTGAAACGTGCGCATCCTTGACCGAGGAACGATCTTCGACGCCACCGCCGCGCCGCCTGAGAGGCGCTTCTGCACGGTTCCCAGCCTGGTGCGGCTGGAGAACGGCCGGCTCGTCGCGGCCTTGCGCGTGGGCAGCTCGAAGGATGCGGCCGACGAGGATACCCTCGTGCTGGTCAGTGATGACAACGCCGCGACCTGGCGCCTGGTCTGCCGGGGCTTCGGAGACCTGCCGCCAGGCCGGGGCCGCATCCGCGCCGCGGGGCTGGCCCCCATCGGCGGGGACCGCCTGGTGGCGTGCCTGACGTGCGTTGACCGCAGCGACCCGGCGCTGCCGCTCTTCGACCCGCAAACCGAGGGGATCCTGCCGACACGCACGCTCCTGGCTGCATCGGAAGACGCGGGCGAGGGCTGGGCGGTGCTCGGCGAGGCGCCGCTGGCGCCCCACACGGGCAACGCCATCACCGGCGCGATCCTGCCCCTCCGGGACGGCCGGATGGCGCTGCCCTACGAGGCGTGGAAGGCGTGGGGGGACACATCTCCCGGCCGGCATCACGCCGCGCTGCGCCTCACCGGCCCGGGAGGCCTGCGCACCTCGGAGGATCCAGCGGCATGGCCGGGCCAGTGGCCGGAGCTGGCCATCGTCGCGCATGACCCCGAGGGGGAGGTCCTGTACTGGGACCAGCGCCTGACCGTCGCGCCCGACACAGGGGAGTTGATCGCGATGTTGTGGACCCACGATCAGCGCGCCGGGCGGGACCTCGACATCCATATCACATGGGGCGCCGCGGACGTCCGGCAGTGGACCGCGCCGGCAAGCACCGGCATCGCGGGGCAAATCTGCGCGCCACTGGCGCTGGGTGGTGGTTGGGTTTTCGCGGCCTACGTGCATCGGCATCATCCGCCGAGCCTGCGCGCGATCCTGAGCGATGATTTCGGCCGGACCTGGACCGCGGCCGAGGAGTTAGTGTTCTACGACAAAGCGCGAGGTGATGAATCGGGCATGGGTGTCTCGCGCGACTTCACCGACTACTGGGCCGATATGAGCATCTGGACGTTCGGCCATCCTGAGCCGCTGCTGCTTCCGGGCGGCGATGTCATGGTCGCGTACTACGCCGGGGACGAGACGGCGATGGGGATTCACTGGGTGCGGATTGGGCTTTGACAGCACCAGTCCAGACTAAGAATGCACGGCTCGTCATACGCGCAGCCGAAGGGGATAAAATGACAGAGATGCATCACCACGGAATCGAACGCCACCTGCGCCGCGAAGATCTGGCCGGAAAGGTGATCGACGCGCATTCTCATATTGGAATCGCGCTGCGCGAGGCCGCGCAGATCAACTTCCCCTACTGCTCCAGCGCCGAGGACCTGGCCTACCGGCAGAAGGCCAATGGGGTGGATTTCGGTGTGGTCTTCCCCATTTCGCCGGCGCTGCACTACGACCTGCCGACCCTGATCGAAACCGGGGAGCTGCGGCCCGCGGCCCGGCCGATCTCGCATGTGCCCTACGAGCGCGAGAACCGGCTGCTGCTAACCGACGTCTACCGGTTCTGCCCGGAGCACAGCGGACGCTTCCTGCCGTTCATCTCGGTGGACCCGGGCCGGCTGATTCCTGAGCAAATCGCGAGCCTGGAGGATCTCGAGCAGGAGTTTCCCATCTACGGCGTCAAAATCCACCCGCTGATGGCGCAGTCGAAGGCGCTGGCGTTGCTGGACGTAGGCGCGCCGCTGCTGGCGTTCTTCGCCGAGCGGGACTGGCCAGTCCTGTTCCACGCCACGCTCGATCCGACCGATCCTTTCTCACAGGTCGCCGACATCCTTCAGGTCGCCGAACGCCATCCCGAGATGCGTTTCTGCATGGCGCACTGCATCGGCTGTCATCGCCCTTCTTTCGAGCGCGCGGCCGAATTGCCGAACATGTATGTCGATACCGCGGCGCTCAAGATCCAGGTAGAGATCTTTCGGGAGGATAAGGCGCGCGGGACGACTGGTCGGCCCAGATGCTGGACCTGGACTACGATGATCACACGCGCTTGTTTCAGCAACTGGTCGAGCGATACCCCACCACCATGCTGTGGGCCAGCGATTCGCCGTATCACAGCTACATCACGCGCCGCCTCCAGGGGGAAGGGGTATATCGTGAGTTCCGGCTGAAGGGCACCTACGAAGAGGAGAAGGCCGCGCTGGACCGGCTGTCGCCCGGGCAACGCGCGCAAGTCAATACGAACACTATCCGTTTCTTGTTCGGCGAGGCATGAACGGATGGCGTGAGCGACGCCGGTTCCGAGGAAGTGAATGAATCACAGGGAGCGCGTTCTGGCCGCAGTTGAACGGCGGCCCAGCGACATCCTGCCGGTGGGCTTCAAGGCATCGGACGATGTGCTGCGCCGGCTGCAGACCCATTTCGGCGCGGCCGACGTGCAAGCATTGGTCCGCGCCTTGCCGGTGGATACCTACGGCATTTTCAACAACTGCCTGCACGGGGTCTATCCCGTGTATCGCGGCGACGCGACGCGCGTGCTCTATCCCGCCATCCGCCCCGATGGCACGTGGGACACCATCTATGGTTATCGACGGCGCTGGGTGGCGTGCGCCGGGGGGCACAACGACGAGGTCATCGATCACCCGCTGGCGCATGCCGAGTCGCTGGCTGATCTTCAAAGATACAACTGGCCCAAGGCCGACGCGTTCGACTACGCCACCGTCGCCCGGCAATGCGCTGACGCGGACGATTACGCCATTCTCTTCCTGGCCGGCGGCCTCGGCCAGGTCGCCAACCTGCTGGGCTTCGAGCGGGTTCTCACGGAGATGGCGCTTCATCCGGAGCTGGTGGAGTACTGCCACGGGGCGATCGGAGCGTTCTTTGCGGAGCTGACCGACCGGACGCTCCAGGCCGCCGGGGGTCGCATCGACATCATCTGCGTGCAGGACGATTTCGGCACGCAGCGCGGTAACCTGATCAGCCTGGAGATGTATCGCCGGTTCTACAAGCCGTATCATCGGCGGATTTTTGAGGTGGCCAAACGGCACGGCGCACGCGTGATGCAGCATTCCTGCGGCGCGGTGTTCAACTTCATCCCGGACTTCATCGATATTGGCGTGGACATCCTGGATCCCATCCAGACCACCGCGGCCGGCATGGATCCGCGGCGGCTCAAGCGGGAGTACGGAAAGGATCTGTGTTTCCATGGCGGGATCGACGTGCAGGACGTCCTCGTGCATGGTACGACGGAGGATGTTCGCCGGCACCTTGACGAACTGGTGGAGACGCTGGGCCAGGGCGGCGGCTTCATCCTGGCGCCCAGTCATTATATTCACGGGGACGCGCCCTGGGAGAATATCTTGACGATCTTCGACCACGTGGCCAAGTGGCGGTAGCGGAGAGGGGTGATGATTGAAAAACACATCTGTCGCGCAGACCTAATCGGAAAAACTATCGACATCCACTCCCACGCCGGCATCCAGATCCGGGAGGCCGCACAAATCAGCTTCCCTTACTGCTCAAGCGTCGAGGACCTGGCCTATCGCCAGCGGGCCAACGGCGTGGACGTATCGGTCGTCTTCCCCACCGGGCCGGATCTGTTCTTCGACCTGCAACTCCTCATCGAGACAGGCCGCAAAGAGCCCGCAGCCAGCCCCATCTCGCGAGCACCCTACGAGCGCGAGAACCTTCTCCTGCTCACCGACGTCTTCCACTTCTGTCCCGAACATAGCGGCCGCTTCCTGCCCTTCATCTCGGTGGATCCGGGCCGGCTGGTCGCCGAGCAGATCGCGATCCTGCGCGGGCTGGAGGCGGAGTTCCCGATCTACGGTGTCAAAATCGCGCCGGTTTCGACCCAAACCAAGGTCACGGAGCTGCTCGACCCGGGTGAAGCGTTCTTCAATTTCTTCGCTGAGCGGAACTGGCCGATCCTGTTCCACGTGGCCGTCAGTCGGGGCGAGGAGTATTCCCAGGCGGCCGACACCCTGGACATCATCGAGCGCCACCCGGAGCTGCGCTACTGTCTGGCCCACTGCATCGGCTTTCATGGGGAGCTCCTGGAACGGGCCGACGCGCTGCCCAACGTCTGGGTGGACACCTCTGCCCTCAAGATCCAGGTCGAGCTCGCCTACCAGGACAGCCCACTCATGGCGCTGCCGCCGGACCGCATCGCAGGCGACTTTTCGAACCACGTCGAGGTCATGCGGGCCCTGGTCGAACGCTTCCCCAGGACGATTATCTGGGGGACCGACTCGCCGTACCACAGCTACATCACGCGGCGCTTGCAGGGCGAGGGGATCTACGCCGAGTTCCGACTCAAGGGAACCTACGAGCAGGAGAAGGCCGCGCTGGACGCGCTCTCGCCGGCACAACGGACGCAGAACAACGCCAACGCGCTGGCGTTTCTGTTCGGCGAATAAAGAGGAATCGTTGCGGATGAATGCCAGGGAACGTCTACAAAAAGCCATCGCGGGCCAACCCACCGATGTGCCCGCAGTCGCGCCCGCCTACCTCAGCCTCTACCTGGATGCGCAGACCCAGCGCCTCTATCGCGCTGGCCTACGAACGCAAGCTCTCCGCGCAGTTCGCCGCCCCGGAGTGCGGGGCTGTGAGCATCGACTACGCTGAGGACGCACGCTTGCGCGCCGAGGCCATTCTCGGCGCCTATGAAAGCCTCGAGGAGCAGCCCGACTGGATCCACACCCACCCGGCCGAGACGCGCGAGTGGGCCGAGCGCGGGGAGATGCGCTTCACCGAGGGCCGCTGGCTCTACGTGGACAAGGAGAGCGGCGAAACCCTGGACATGGACGAGCCCGGCCGGCTGATGTTGCCCACCGCAACCCGCTACGCTTACCCTGCCCGAACCGCAACCGCCGATGTTTGGGATGAGTCGGCCGGGCTGGACACCCGCGCCGATGTTGACGCGCTCGTGCCTATCCGATCCACCGACGAATTGGCCGCGCAAGGTGTCTTCGAGGTAACGAAGATCCTGGCCGAACGCATCGGCGACCGGGTGCCGCTGTCCTGCATCGCGCCCACCCCATTCTGGTCAACGTATGGGCTGGTGGGGTTCCAGGGAATGATGGTGATGATGCGCGAAAAGCCCGAGCTCTTCACCTATCTCATGGAGCGTCGCGGCCGCCAGCGCATGGCATTGTTGGCCGGCCAGGCCGCGGCAGGCGTTCGCTACCTGTGGCTGGAAGAGTGTCTCTCATCCGCCGACCTGATCTCGCCCCGGGACTACGAACGTTTCGCCTACGCGACGGCTGGCCCGTACATTGCGGAGGCAAAGCGACTCGGCCTGACGGTCATTCTCTACTACTGCGGTGATGTGATCCCGCGGCTGCCCTGGCTTAGACGGCTCGGCATGGACGCGCTGGCCGTCGAGGAGAGCAAGAAGGGCTTCTCGGTGGACATCGCCGATGTGATCGCAGGGGTAGACGGCGCCTGCTGCGTGTTTGGCAACGTCGATGCGGTCCAGGTAATGCTCGACGGAGCCAGGGAAACGATTCAGGCCGAAGTTCACCGACAGCTCACGCTGGGACAGCGTGCTAAAGGGTTCGTCCTGTGCCAGGGCAGCCCGTTTACACTCGACACCCCGCCGGGCAAGGTAACGTGGTTCGTGCAGTCTGCACGACATTTCAATCAACCCACTTCAAGGAGTCATCCGTGAGAAAAAGCAAGGTCCTGGCCAAACTCCGCAGCGGGCAGTTTGCCCGCATCTGCGGGACCGGGCACTATCTGCCCTTCTTCATCCGCCATGCCGCCCACTTCGGCTATGACGGCATCTGGCTCGACCTGGAACACCGCACCATGAACGATCGCGAGGTCCAGGCGATCATCGCGGCCTGCTACCACAACGACATCGACTGCATGGTGCGGCCGCAGACCACCGGGCGATCGCATCTCTATCACTACCTGGAAGAAGGCGCGGCCGGTTTCATGGTTCCGTTTGTCTCGACGCCGGAGATCGCTCGCTGGGTAGTCGAGGCGGTCAAGTTCCCACCCCTGGGCAACCGCGGGGTAGATGGCGCCGGTCTGGACGGCGACTATGGCATCGAAGTATGGGTACCGAACACGACCTACTTCGAGGACGCAAACCGCGAGACGTTCATCGTCGCCCAGATCGAGACTCCCGAAGCCGTCGAGAATCTTGAGGCAATCGCGGCCGTGCCGGGCATCGACTGTATCTTCATCGGCCCAGGGGATCTGGGGCTACGTCTGCGCACCAGCAGCAGCCCGCTGTCCATCCCGGACGTGGTTTCACGCGTTGCCGCAGTCGCGCAGCGAAATGGGATCGCGTGGGGCATCACGGCCGGCAGCATAGAGGACCTGGCCCGCTACCGTAAGCTGGGCGCGCAGATCGTGCCCTGGGGCGGCGATTTCGCGCTGATGAACGTGCTCAAACGGTGCAGCGAAGAGCTGGACGGCGTGCTGGACGGCGAGGCTGGTTAGTACTACAACCGCACTTCCCCCCAACGCACCTTGAGTGCTTCGCGATCGAAAGGCGGGGATGCGCAAGAGTGAGCGCGGCGCTTCGACCTAGCTCAGATATGAGGCCGCAGCGCCCGCGCCTGAGGACAAGTGCGGCTGTAGTGGAATCCCAGGAGGTATCATCCCATGGAACTAGAGATCAAACCTGTAGACAGGTTATTTTACGAGAAACATCTGGACTACTTGCCCCCCAGGATCATTGATATCCACACCCACATTTGGCTTGGCGCCCACCGTCAAATCTCTACGGTCGCCAGGCGCGGCCCAACATGGCCGGGCCGCGTCGCGGCCGAAAACCCGATCGCGGACTTGCTGGAGACTTACCGTCGGATGTTCCCTCGGCAGACAGTCACCCCGGTCATCTTCGGCCCCGCTACCCAGGAGTATGACCTGGACCGCAGCAACCAGTACGTAAGCCAGGCAGCCGCGCAGCAGGGGTTATCGAGCTTCCTGGTGACGACCCCTGCGTGGACGGCCCAGGAACTGGAGGCACGCGTGGTCGAAGGCGGCTTCCTGGGGCTGAAACCTTACCTGGAATGGGCGCCGCCACACATCCCGTCGGATGACATCTCGATCTTCGACTTCCTGCCCCGCTACCACCTCGAAGTGGCGGATGCGCACGGTTGGATCGTGATGCTGCACATCCCGCGGCGCGGCCGGCTGCGCGATCCGCTCAACCTGGAGATGATGCTGGAGATCGAGCACCGTTACCCCAACGTCCGGTTAGTGATCGCGCATATCGGCCGCGCCTACTGCCCGGAGGACGTGGGGGACGCGTTCGACATCCTCAAGGATGCGCGGCGGATGCACTTTGACTTCTGCGCCAACACGAGCGCCTATGCGATGGAGCAGCTTCTGCGGGCGGTCGGGCCCAAGCGCGTGGTCTTCGGCAGCGACCTGCCGATCGTGCGGATGCGGATGCGCCGTATCTGTGAAAGTGGAAGTTATGTCAATTTAGTGCCGCCCGGCCTCTACGGTGACGTCAGCGACGACACACACATGCGCGAGGTGAGCGAGGAGGAAGGTTCCCAGCTCTCATTCTTCATGTACGAGGAGCTGTTGGCCTTTCGCCAGGCCGCGGAACTGGTCGGGCTGAGCGCCGAGGACATCGCGGATGTGATGTACAACAACGCGGCGCGGCTGATCGCCGGCGCGGGCGCGGGAAAACCTGCCTGATCATGAGCGCGGGCTCAAGGCGGAGATGTATGAAGGGAAGCCGCGCATGAGAAATCCGGACAAAAGGCGGTTTCTGGATGCCGCCCGGCACATCGAAACGCAGGAGATTCCCCTGTTTGAGATCGGGCCCGATATGGCCCTGGCACGGCAGATCCTGGGCATAGCTCTCCCCATGGATCGGCTGGTTTTTGAGTTACCCATCCCCGACTACATCGAGCTCAACCGGCGCATGGGCAACGATATGATCTTTTTTTCCCACATCTGGCGGCTGGGCCGAAAGCAGCGGGTGGACGCTGAGGGGCGTCTCCACTATATCGACGGGATGATTAAGACGCCGGATGATCTGAAGGATATCTGGTTTCCCGACCTGGACTTGCAGCAGCGCCGCCTGGAGGAACTGCTGAATCGGCTGCAGGGCACGGGAATAGGCGTCGTGTGCAATACCCAGTCGGCTCCTTTCGTGACGGCCACGGCGATGGGATATGAAGATTTCTGGCTAAACGCCAAGTGGCGTCCCGAGTTCGTCGAGGAGTTTATCCATATCATCCAGGACTGGTGTCTGCGGGAACTGGAAACCTTCCTGCACTTTCCGGTGGAGGTCATCAAGATAGGATCGGCGTTTGTGACCAAAACCGGACCGATGTGCAGCCCGGCGATGCTGGAGCGGCTGGAAACACGTTACCTGCGCCAGCAAGTCCAAATGGCCAAAGCGCACGGGAGACTGGTGTTCCATCATGTCGACGGCAACATCACCCGTATGATCCCGGACTTCATTCGGATGGGTATCAACGTCCTTAATCCCCTCGAACCGTGCGCCGGGTTACAGGACATTTACGAAATCAAGGAGAAGTACGGGGATCGTATCGCCCTGTGCGGGAATATCGATGTGGACGGCGTTCTGCTGCACGGCTCGCGGGAAGAGATTACCCGCGAGGTCCAGGATCATATCGACCGGCTGGCAGGTGGCGGAGGCTATATTTGCGCCTCCAGCCACGATCTGCACCAACTGATCCCGGTGGAGAACTTCTACGCCATGCGGGATGCGGTTCACCAGCACCGCTTTGTGCGGCCCGCAAACAGGAGAGGGGACACGGACCAACGCGGAGGAACGCAGATTGGGGAGGCAACCATCCATGACTGACGCGATGAGCGAACCCACCGGGGCTGTCGCCCGGGCAGCCCCGCGTGGCCGCGGCAAGGTTGTCTCGGCCGAGGAGGCCGTGGGCCTGATCCGTGACCGCGACACGGTCGCCACGGGCGGGTTCGTCGGCATCGGCTTCGCCGAAGAGCTTGCCATCAGGCTGGAGGAGCGTTTCCTGGCGACCGGAACCCCGCGCGATCTGACGCTGATCTACGCGGCCGGCCAGGGGGACGGCAAGGGCCGCGGATTGAACCACTTGGCGCACGAAGGGCTGGTGCGGCGGGTGATCGGCGGCCACTGGGGGCTGGTTCCCGAACTGCAGAGGCTGGCCCTGGCAAATAAGATCCTGGCCTACAACCTACCCCAGGGCGTGATCACACACATGTTCCGGGACGCGGCTGCGGGCAAGCCGCGCACCATCACGCACGTGGGGCTGGGCACGTTCGTGGACCCGCGCAACGGCGGCGGCAAGCTCAACGCGAGCACGACCGAGGATATCGTCGAGCTGATCGCATTCGACGGCCGCGAGTACCTGGCCTACAAGCCCTTGACGATCGACATCGCTCTGTTGCGCGGCACGACTGCGGATCCTCGCGGCAACATCACCATGGAGCGGGAGGCGCTGACGCTGGAGGTGCTGGCGCTGGCCATGGCCGCAAGAAATTCCGGCGGCCGCACCATCGTCCAGGTGGAACGCTTAGCAGAACCCGGCACGCTGCCCCCTCGCCAGGTAAAGATCCCCGGCATCCTGGTCGATTGCGTCGTCGTCGCCCGGCCGGAGAATCACTGCCAAACCTTTGCGACCGACTATGACCCGGCCTTCAGTTGCGAGATCAGGGTGCCGGCGGCCAGCCTGGCCCCGCTGCCGCTGGAGATGCGCACGATCATCGCCCGCCGCGCGGCGCTGGAGCTACGGCCGGGCATGGTCGTAAACCTGGGCATCGGCGTGCCCGAGTTGGTGGCCGGCATCGCCAATGAAGAGGGCATCCTGGATGCCGTGACGCTCACCACCGAGCCGGGCACGATCGGCGGCATCCCGGCTGGTGGGCTGAACTTCGGCGCATCTACGAATATGGACGCGTTGATCGACCAGCCAGCCCAGTTCGACTTCTACGACGGCGGCGGGCTGGACCTGGCCGTGCTGGGCCTGGCCCAGGCCGACCGGCACGGGAACCTGAACGTGAGCAAGTTTGGGCCGCGGCTGGCCGGCGCGGGCGGCTTCATCAACATCAGCCAAAACGCCAAGCGGGTCGTGTTCGTGGGTACGTTCATGGTGGGCGACTCTCAGATCTGGGTTGCAGACGGCAAGCTGATGATCGAACAGGATACTGGGGCGCCCAAGTTCGTCGATCACGTCGATCATGTCACGTTCAGCGGCACGATGGCCGCGCAGGCCGGCCAGCCCGTCCTGTACGTGACCGAGCGCTGCGTGTTCCGGTTGACACGCGCTGGCTTGGAACTGATCGAGATCGCGCCGGGCATCGACCTCCAGCGCGACGTTCTGGCCAGGATGGCGTTCCGGCCGCTCATTAGCAGCCAGCTTGCGCTGATGGACGATCGTATCTTCCGGCCCGGGCGAATGGCGCTGATGGACCAATAGGAAGGGGAAATCATCGTATGCATCTATACAAACAGGGCGGCCACCGGCTCTTCGAAAAAGATCCTGAAACGGCGCGCATCGTGTCGGAGATGCTCCTTGACCTGGAGGCGCACGGCCTGGACGCCGTACGCAGGTACAGCGCGCAATTCGATGACTGGAATCCGCCCGAATTCGAGCTCAGCCCCGGCCAGATCGACGCAGCCATCGCCCGGCTCGATCCGCAACTGATCGCCGATACGGCGTTCTGCCAGGCAAACGTCCGCCGGTTCGCACAAGCCCAGCTTGGGACCATGCTGCCGCTGGAGATCGAGTCCCAACCGGGCGTGATCCTCGGCCACAAGCACATCCCTGTGCAGTCGGTGGGAAGCTACATCCCGGGCGGGCGCTACCCGATGTTTGGTTCGGCCCAAATGAGCATCATCCCGGCGCGGGTCGCCGGCGTCGACAACATCTACGCGTTCACGCCGCCGATCAGGGGCGAGGGCTACTACGGCGCCACCATTAATGCCATGCATCGGGCCGGCGCCGATCGCATCTTCGTCCTGGGCGGCGTGCCGGCGCTGGCGATGATGGCCTTCGGCATGGGCGTCTTCGAGCCGGTCGATATCATCTGCGGCGCGGGCAATAAATACGTGGCGGAGGCCAAACGCCAGCTCTACGGACGCTGCGGCATCGATCTTCTGGCCGGGCCCACGGAAATCCTGGTGATCGCCGACGATCTGGCCGATCCCATGCTGGTAGCCTGCGACCTCCTCGGCCAGGCCGAACATGACCCGAACAGCGGGATCGCGTTGGTGTGCTTCAGCGAGGCATTTGCCCAAGCCGCGCACGCGGCGCTTGAGCGCCAACTGGCGGTGCTCCCCACGCGCGAAACCGCTGCCCTATCGTGGCGCGATAACGGCCGGATCTACATCGCCCGGGATCGCGCCGAGGCCATCACGATCAGCGACGACTGGGCGCCCGAGCACCTGGAACTCCATGTCCAGGAACCCGACGGATATTTGGACCGGCTGCGCAACTACGGCTCGCTGTTCATCGGCGAGGAAACCACGGTGGCGTATGGCGACAAGACGATAGGCACCAATCACATCCTGCCCACCAGTCGCTCGGCGCGCTACACGGGCGGCCTGTGGGTCGGCAAGTTTCTCAAGACGGTGACCTACCAGCGCATGACCCCGGCGGCCAGCCGGCTCATCGGCGAGGTGACCGACCGCCAGTGCCAG
The DNA here is from genome assembly GCA_963841825.1 of uncultured Chloroflexia bacterium. Lineage (GTDB taxonomy): Bacteria > Chloroflexota > Anaerolineae > CG2-30-64-16 > CG2-30-64-16 > CAWJEL01. The sequence continues at coordinate 21,478 of CAWJEL010000034.1, read as the reverse complement.
GTCGAGCGTATGCTGGCCCACGCGCTCACCGCCCAGGTGCGCGTCGAGCGTTACCGCGACTACGCCTGAACGGCGCTGGACAAACGCCAATCCTGGCGTCCATCACCAGGCTGTAAGGAAAACCATCATGGAACGACCACACCTTGTCGCGTCCGATGGGCTGTTGCTGGCAGCCGAGACCTTCGGCGAAGGCAGGCCGCTGGTCTTCGCGCCGGGCCTGACCGATAACCGGGGCTACATCCGCAGACAACTGCTGCCGCTCGCCGACCGCTATCGCATCGTTACGTACGACCAGCGGGGTCACGGCGATTCCACCCCCGTCACCGACCCCGCCCTCTACACCCCGGAGCGCATGGCCGGTGACATGGCGCGCATCCTGGATGCTTTCGAGATCGAACGGGCGGTCATCGGCGGGGAATCGATGGGCGCAGCGACCGCCCTCCTCTTTGCGTTCGGCTGGCCGGAGCGGGTGGAGAGCCTCCTGCTTACCGGCCCGGCCCTGGGTGACACCCCGAATCCGGGACGGGATCGGCTTAAGGCGCTGGGGCAGGCGTTTGCTGATCGTGGCGCGGGGGGCATCATCGTCGAGGCGGCCGCCAACGAATGGCCAGAGATGGGCCTCAGTGAAGACGCCAAAACAACCTTAGCGGCGATGCTGCATTCGCACCAGGACGAAAGCATTGCCGTAGCCTGCGACGCGGTCGCCGACTGGATCCTGGATCTCGCGCCGTTCTCGACCCTGCACTGTCCCGTCCAAATCATCGCCTGGGAGAACGACCCGGTTCATCCCATCGCTTTGGCCCGCCGGATGGCCGCACTGCTGCCTTCTGCCCAATTGGTGATCCTACCGCAGCTCAACAGCCGGTTCAATGATCTCGAGCTGACCGGCCGCATCTATTGCGAGTTCCTGCTGGGCCTCGACACAAAGTAAATCGGTTCCACGCCGCCTCACACCGGTTTCGAGCGTTCCTTTTGATGACCAAGTTTTCACAGAAATCGCGCTGAAGTATTGACACGCTTCGAAGAATGCGGTAAAGTAGTTCAAACCGAAACGTTACTGATTGACGATTCGAAACCTCACTAAGTCGCCTGTCACCCGGCAGGCAAGGAGCCAAAGTGGCAGCTAAGCGCAGTGAACTTAAAAACATCAGTCTATCGCTCGCCGATCTGGTAGGCGCCGAGTACACCGACGCGCTGTGCGAGGCGAGAGCGTTTCTCGATGGCGGGGACATCGCCACCTACCGAGCGCTGGCGGAAGAGAAGATCGACTTTTTCCCGGAGGCCTACGCGGCACGTCTCGACGGCCTGCTGACAGCCGTCGGCCAGCGCGTCACGCCAGGGTTCGCCGCGTCCTCGCCCGGCGCAACCACGATCCCGATGAGCAAGGCCACCAATCAGGACATGGCCCCACTCGGCGGCATGGGCTTCTATCGCATCGGCGAGGATGGCCGGCTGTACCTCATCACCAAATCGGAGCACTACCACGCCGCGCTGGGCCACGACTTCCCAGGCTACCGCTTGCTGCTCAATGCCGAGCGGCTCGGCATCTGCAATGCTACGCACAACAATACGCGGGGCCACATCACCCGTCTGCTCGAACGCGAGCTGGTGCGCGTGGCGAACGGCGTCTCCAGGGGCGATGTGGCAGCCCTCGATCGCATCTGCGCCTCCGCCGAGCCGCATGTAATCAACCGCGTGCTCAACCTGGAAACGGGCAGCCTGGCCGTCGAAGCGGCCCTGAAGTGCATGATGGCGCGCTTTTACCGTCTCGAGGACAACCTGCCGCACCCCCAGTATGCCGGTCGTACTCCGGTCTTCCTGGTCATCGCCGACCAGGAGGGCGGCAGAAAGGCCAACTACCACGGCACCACGATGCTTACCCAAATGATGCGCGATATGTGGCCCGAGCTCGGCGCCAAGCTGGCAGAGCACGGCGCATACGTCGTGCGGCCAGTTAAAATCAATGATATCGCCGATTTTGAGGCCACGCTGGCACAATGGGACGTGGCGCCTTACAAGGTCGCAGGCTTCTTCCACGAAATCGTGCTCATGAACTACGGCGCGATCCGGCTGCACCCCGAATTCCTGCACGCAGCTTACGCCCTCTGCCGCGGCCGCGATGTGCCGATCCTGGTTGACGAAATCCAATCCTGCATCTGGTCGCCCGATCTCTTCATCTTCCGGGAGTACGGCCTCAACCCTGACTTTGTCTCGGTCGGCAAGGGATTCCCCGGCGGGCAGTACCCCGCGTCGCGCATCCTGACAACGGCTGAGTATGACCTCTTGCATCAGTTCGGCGCGCTGGTGACGAACGGCCAGGAAGAGCTTGCGTCGCTCGCCTATCTCATCACGATGGCCTTCGTCGAAGCTAACAGCGCCTACGTGGCCGGGTTGGGCGACTACTACAACGATAAACTGTGCGAGCTTGCGACCGAGTTCCCGGAGGCTATCGAGTCTATCGAAGGCCAACGCCATCTCAGCGCTATCCGCTTCTACCAGGCCGACAACGCGGTCGCGCTCATGAAACATATGAACGCGGCCGGCTACGACGTGAGCGCGCAGACCTATAAAGCCAACTGCCCGCCCACCCTCCTGACCAAGATCCCGATCATCTCATCGTATCGCATGGTCGATCAGTTCGTGGCCCGGATGGGCGAGAGTCTGAGCGAAGCCCGATCCTGACAAAACAGCGCTTCTGCCGGTTGTTCCACGAATCTGAAACCTTTGACAGGCCACGGAAGAGGTGATAGACTTTTGGTTACGCTCAATCCGAAACATAGTGAACGTCTAATCGAAAGCACTGATCATTCTCCAGGATACATTTGAGTCCAACCGGCCGCAGGGGGCAGCATGGATTCAATCACTGAGAAGCGACGCGCGTCGATTGTTGAGGAACTCCAGCGCCACGAGGTGGTCAAGGTGGCGGAGCTCAGCAAGTGCTTTGGCGTCTCTGAGGTCTCCATCCGCCGTGATATGCGGCATCTGGAGGAGCTTGGGGCGCTGGAGCGCGTTCATGGCGGCGCCATCGCCGTTGCCAACGGCCGCGCTGCCGGGCCGGCCACGGCTGCCAGGGACCCCCGGTCCGAACAAAAACAACGCATCGGCCGGGCTGCCGCAGCGCTGGTCGCGCCGGGTGATCGGCTGATCCTCGATTCAGGCACGACCACGCTGCAGGTGGCTGCGCATCTCCCCACCCATCCTCTTGCCACCGGCCATCTGACGGTCATCACCGCTTCCCTACCTATCGTGCGCCAGCTCGGCGCCCGCAAGGGCTTCCATCTGATCGTGTTGGGCGGCATCTACGTCCCGGATTATGAACTCATGGTCGGTCCCCAAACGATTGAAGCCTTGAAGGGCCTGCACGCCGACAAAATATTCCTGGGCACCGACGGGCTAACCTTTTCGCAGGGCATCACCACAGCCAATGTCCTGGAGGCTGAGGTTGACCGGGCGATGGTCCGGGCGGCAACGGAGGTGATCGTGGTGGCCGATTCGAGCAAGATAGGGGGCATTGGCCTCGCCACGATCATGCCACTGAACGGCATCCACAAGCTGATCACGGATACGGACGCGCCGGCCGATTTCGTCGCGCGCCTGCGCCAAATGGGGATCGATGTTATCCTGGTTTAGAGAAAAGCGTCGTGCTATTTCGAAGCCAAAGCCGTTGATCAACGCTGACACCCCTGGGCCTTACGGGGATGTCAGGGACGACTCGCATATGCGAGAAGTCACGCCTGAGGAAGGCGAAAAGCTATCCTTCTTCCTGTACTATGAAGGGAGGTGACCTGCCATCCAATGTATTGCGAAAGCAAGGTAACAGCTATCGCGGCCGAATCAAAACGCCAGACAACTAGCAATCCCAAAAAGGAGGACGAACGTGAAGACTCGAACACCGATGTTGGTCGTAGTGGCCTTAGTGATGGTGCTAACCACGCTCCTGGCTGCCTGTGCCGCTCCGGCGGCGCAAGTTGTCGAAAAACAGGTGACGGTCGTCGTCGAGAAAGAAGTGCCCGTCGAGGTGATCGTGACGGCCGAAGCGCCCGCTGAGGCGGCGGCCACGAACCCGTTCACCCCTGCCGATGATGTCGTGGTGGTAGCCCATAACCAGGACGGCTTTGACAAGCTGGACCTGCGCCAGGGCTACCCTGATGCATCCGCCTACTTCGTTCAGCTCCAGATCCTGGAGCCCCTCATCCTCCTCGATGACAAGCTGGAGATCCGTGATGCGTTGGCCGAGAAATGGGAAGCCAACGCCGATAGCTCGGCCTACACCTTCACCCTGAAGCAAGGGGTCAAGTTCCAGGACGGCGACCCACTCAACGCCGAGGCTGTTAAGAAGCACTTCGACTTCTTCCTCAGCGATCCACCGAGCCCGGTCGCGGCCACCCTGCGCGAGGCGGTGGACAAGGTCGAGGTCGTCGACGAGAACACTATCCGGTTCGTCTTGAAGGGCCCCCGCCCCTTCTTCCTGAGCAACCTGGCCGAGAGCCCGGCCGGCCTGATCTACTCCCCCAAAACTATCGACCTGCCGGACGCCGACCGGCTGCGCCAAATCGCCGGCACCGGCCCGTTCAAAATCAAGGAATGGCTGGGCCAACGCGACCTGATGCTGGAAGCCAATCAGGATTACAACTGGCCATCTTCTTACTTCAAGAACACCGGGCCATCCAAGATCAAGGAATTGCGCATCCGCAACGCGGCCGACACCGACGCCCGGCTGGCCAGCCTGGAAACGGGTGAGAGCCACTTCATCACCCTGGTGCCCGATGCGCACGTGGCCCGGCTGAAGCAAGATTCCAATTTCAACATCGTCTCCAAGCTGGTGCCCGGCATGCCGCAGATGAACTACATCAACGTTACCATCCCGCCGACGGATGATCTGCGGGTGCGCCAGGCAATCCTCCATGCAACGAACAAGGATGAGATCAATTCGCTCGTTTACTTCGACACCGCCGAACCGGCCTACGGCCCCCTCTCCAAAGCCAACGTTGAGTATAATGCCGAGGTCGAGGAGATGTATCCCTTTGACCAGGAGAAGGCCAAGGCGCTCCTGAAAGAGGCGGGCTGGTGGGACGAGAACGGCGATGGCATCGCCGAAGCCCACGGTGTCAAGGGCGTAGAGGACGGCACGCTGCTTGAGGCTCGCATCGTCCGCGGCCGCTCCTGGCAGCAGTACAGCGAGGTCTGGCAGAAGCAACTGAGCGCGGTCGGCTTCAAGACAAGCATCATCATGATGGCCAGCTCCAGCGGCGATGATTGGAGCGGCTGCGTCAACCAGTTGCCCGCCAACGGCGACGTGTTTATCGATTCCCTGGTGGGCATGACCCGCGACTGGAACAAGGATCAATGCACGGGTGGCGCCATGAACTTCGGTTGCACCTGTGACACCGACCTCCAGCCGCCGATCGATGCGGCACTCGAAGAGGCCGCCCAAGCCCAGACGATGGACGAACGCAAGGCCGCCCTGGGCAAGCTTCAGAAGTACATTATGGAGAACGCGCTCGAGGCGCCTATCTACGAGCTGTACTGGCACGCAGGCAGTCTCAGCTCGCTGAAGGACATCAAGACCGACGGCAGCGGCTTCTACTACTACTTCTACGACGCCAACTGGCAGCGGTAGACGCCTGACCACTCGCCCAGACTGATCCCAGGGCGAGAGCTCGCAGTCAGACCTTCGAGATCCTCCTCGAAGGTCTGACTGGTGATTCAATCAGGGGGGCCGGCGACACACCGTCCGTCCTCCCTACCCTGCAGCGCTTCCGCGGCAGAGGAGACGCCATGACCCGCTACATCGGACAACGCCTGCTATCCGCGATCCCCACGGCCTTTGGGGTGGCAGTGATCGTATTCTGCCTCATGTATTTTTCGCCCTACGACCCTGCCGAAAATATGGGCAACATGTATCATCTCAACGCCGAGCAGATCCAAAATTTGCGCCTGGAGATGGGACTGGATCAGCCTTTCTTTGTGCAGTTGGGCAACTGGTTCGCGCACCTGGCCGTTGGCGACCTGGGTTCATCCTATGTCCAGCGGCTACCTGTGCTTAGTATGATCGGGGCGCGGCTGGGAACAACCCTGGAACTCGCATTGGCCGGCATGCTGGTCGCAATCATCATCGGCCTCGTTACGGGCATTATGGCAGCGCTCAAGGAAAACTCCATCTGGGACACTGGGGCAATGATCCTGGCGCTGCTGGGCAGTGCCATGCCCGATTTCTGGCTGGCCCTGATTATGATCTATCTTTTCGCTCTCGAACTGCACTGGCTGCCGATCCTCGGCCAGGGCGATCTCAAACACCTGATCATGCCGACGATCGTCGTCGGCCTGACCGAGGCCGGTGTCATCGCTCGTACGGTGCGATCGAGTTTGCTGGAGGTGATTCACGAAGACTATATCCGCACCGCCCGGGCCAAAGGTCTCCGGGAGCGGACGATCATCGCCCGTCACGCCATGCGCAACGCCTTGATCCCCACCGTCACCATTATCGGCATCAATCTGGGCGCTGTGCTGGGCGGCGTGGTTGTGGTCGAAATCGTCTTCGCCCGAGAAGGCATCGGCCGGTTGGTGGTGGATAGCGTGCTAACCGCCGATATGCCGGTTGTTCAAGGCGTGGTGCTGCTCGGGTCGCTGGTCTTTATCTTGGTCAATCTGTTTGTCGATGTGCTCTACGCCGTGATGGATCCGCGTATTCGAATTTCCTCCGGTAGCTGATATCAGGGGCCCTGGACGAAACCAGGAGACTATTGAACCGCCATGACATCCATTTCCACCAGTCAAACCCTCAACAATTCGGTAGTCCTCGACACGTAAACCGACGAGTTGGCGGCAGATCGTCCTCCGGCAGTTCCTAAGAAACCGAGGGGCCACGATCGGCGCTGTGCTTGTGCTGCTTGTCGTGCTCGTAGCCATTCTTGCACCCCTGCTGGCGCCTTACAGTCCCATTGAGATGCACCCTAAGGATCGCTTGCTCCTCCCAGCGCGCAGTATTGGATGGGCACAGATCACTACGGCCGCGATATTTTCAGCCGCGTCATCTACGGCTCACGCATCTCCCTGCAGGTCGGCATCCTCGCCAATCTCTTTTCGGTTATCCTCGGCATGATCATCGGCCTGGCTGCGGGGTATTACGGCGGCGCGTTCGATAGCATCATCATGCGCTTTATGGACATGATCTTCGCGTTCCCCGCGACGCTGCTGGCACTCTCCATTATTGGCCTGATCGGCCAACGGAGCCTGACCTGGGTGATGATCGCCATCGCCATCGTGTGGATCCCCATGTACGCCCGCCTGATTCGCGGCTCCGTGCTCTCCGCGCGAGAGCTGCCCTACATCGAAGCCGCCAGGCTGATCGGCGTACGCGACGAACGCATCATGTGGCGGCACATCCTGCCCAATGTGGTTGCTCCTGTCATCGTCGTGCTCACGCTCTGTGTCGGTGTGGCAATCCGCAATACGGCCGCACTGAGCTTTTTGGGAATGGGCGCCCAACCACCCACCCCCGAGTGGGGCTTGATGCTTTATGAAACCAAGGGATTCATGCGCATGGCCCCCTGGGTCACGATTTTTCCCGGCATGGCCATTCTGATAACCGTCATAGGGTTCAACCTGATCGGTGATGGCTTGCGCACAGCACTCGATCCGCGCATGAAAGTGGATTGAAAGCCATAGGGCGAAACTCGCTATTGTCACCCTGAGCGGGTTGGTCCCGTGAAGTGCGTTGCCGCGGCAATCCAGCGAAGGGTCTCGTTGCGGCAAGGAGATTCTTCGCTGGCGTCACACCGTAACGAGAAGGGACCACGCTCACGGCAAAGCCGTGACAATCGGTCGAAGCACTTGGTGTGACTTTTGCGGTATTGCGGTTAAGTCAGCGCCTGCCTCCTACCCGGGCATCGTCAAGGAGGTAAGTTCACAATGGATAAAGTGAGGATCGGTCTCATCGGTGTGGGCTGGATCGGCAGCCACCACGGGCACAATGTCATCAAGAACCCCCAGGCCGAACTTGTGGCGCTGGCTAACCCCGACTGCGACCGGGAAAAAGTCGAGCGGTTTATGGCGCAGGAGCAAGTCTCGCCACGCTGCTACTGCGATCCCGAAGAACTGCTGCGGCAGGATGACATCGACGCCGTCATCATCGCGTCCCCGAACGGCGCCCACGCCGAGCAGGCCGTCGCGGCGGCCCAGGCGGGCAAGCACATCTACCTGGAAAAGCCGATGGCGCTCACGCTGGCAGATTGCAAGCGGATCCAGACCGCGGTTCATGAGGCCGGTGTCAAGTTCCTGATCGGCTATCACCGGCGCTTCAATCCCCTTTACCAACATGCCCGTAAACTGATTGCCCAGGGCTACTTCGGCAACGTCTTTTTCGTCGAGTCCGATTACCTGCACCACATCCCCGGTGACTGGGACATCTGGAGCTGGCTCGGCAACGAGGCGATCGCCGGCTCGCTCTTCCACGCCGGCTCCGGGCACAACGTGGACCTGATCCGCTTCTTCGGCGGCGACATCGCAGAAGTCTCCTGCTTCAAGGACATCTGTCTGCCCCGCACGACGCAAATCGAAACCGAGGACACCGCTATCGCCACGTTCCGCTTTAGAAACGGCATGATGGGCAAGGTGATGTTCTGCGCCGGCCCGATCCTGCCATTCACATTCAACTTCGCCCTCTACGGCACGAAGGGCAGCATGATCAACAACCGGGTCTGGCTCGATTCGGCCCCCGAGTTCTCTGAGCCGGGGCACGAAAAAGATTACGTCAAGCTGCCCGAGAGTTGGATCCCGGATAACGTGCAGGGCGGCATCGGCGAGCCCTGGAACAAGTGCCTGGACCACTTCATCGAGGCAGTGGCCAACGATATGCCCACGCTCAACGATGTGGATAGCGCCTATCGGACCAGCGAAGCCTGCTTCGCTGCCACCCTGGCCGCCCGCGAGAAGTGCGTTGTGACGCTTCCGCTGTGATAATGCGCCCCATTTACCCGGATACTGGAGGAGCAACACCATGATTCGTACCTACGACGACCTGGAGCTGGGCTACGTCAGGGAGGTCCTGCAGCGCGGGCAGCTCGGCTGGATCACGCCTGGGGGCATGCAGGAGCAGTTCGAGAAGGCATTCGCCGAATTCGTCGGCGCCAAGGTGGCTATGTCGCGCAATAATGCCATGAACGGCCTGGCCGAAGCAATCTCGGTAAGCGGCGCCGGCACCGCGACCGAGGTCTTGTGCGACCCCATCGTCCACTTCGGGGCGCTGGCTGCGGTGTGGTTCAACGCGGTGCCGCGCTTCGTGGATGTCGAATACGACACGTACAACATGGATCCTGAGTCGTTGCGCGCCAACATCACCGATCTCTCGCGGGCCGTCATTGTCACCCATCACTGGGGCTACCCGGCGCGGATCGACGAGATCCGGCGAATCTGCGATGAGCACGGCCTGTTCCTGATCGAGGACTGCGCCCACGCCGTGGGCTGCTACTACCAGGGCAAACACGTCGGCACTTTCGGCGACATGGGCGTCTTCAGCTTCCAGGAGTACAAGCAGCTCACGACCGGCGATGGCGGGATGAGCATCACGAACGACGAAGCGCTCGCCGAGAAGATCCGCAACGTCTGGCGGTTCAGCGGCGAATCCCCGGCCTTCATGACCCTCAACTGGCGCATGAACGAAGTCACCGCGGCCATCGGCCTGGCCCAGCTTCAGCGCGTCCAGGGGTACCTGGACAATGTCTACAACGTCACGCTCGGCATCCTAAACGAGGCGATCAAGGACTGCGCGTGGCTCAAAACACGCGCCGTGCTGCCCGGCTCGCAGGTGTCCGGCTACTGGTGGGCCTCCACTTGGGAGGGCGACAAGCATGGGCTGAGCTATGAACGATTCCAGAAAGCTGAACGACGAGCTGAAAATCGGGCTGCGTTTTGGCTTCAACCAGACCCCTCCCTACGAGTTCGAGTTCTTCCGGGCTCCCACCGTCTACAAGCACCCCGACTGCCCGACCCGCTGTCCATATTATGTTCATAAGAGTGACTACCGCTATGTTCAAGGGCTGACGCCGGTCACAGAGGATCTCATGCCGCGGTTGGTGACCGCCGGCCTCATCTTCCTCGAAGTGCCGCAAGCCAGGGAGATGGCCGAAAAGCTCCACGAAGCGATCTATCTGATGGAGAAGTAGCCGTGAACATCGTCCACGTCGGCGCACATCAGGATGACGAGGCCCGCGCGCTCGGGACCCTGCTCAGGTACCGCCGCGAAGGCGGTCACAGCATCACCTTCATCTGTACCACGAACGGCGACAAAGGCTTCACGTTCGACACCGAGACGCCCTACGAAGTGGTTGCCGCGGTGCGAGAACGCGAGATGCGTGCCGTGGCTGCCAGCCTGGACGCCGGCTACATTTGCCTGGGCGAGCCGGATGAGTACCTGTTCGACTCCAAGGCTGTGCGCCTCAAGCTGATCGACGCCCTGCGCGCCTGCAAGGCCGACCTGATTTTCACGGATTGGATCGACGAATACAACGCCGATCACACCATCACGGCCCAGCTTGTCCTGCAGTGCGCGATGTTGACGATGATTGCATCGATCAAGACCGAGCACCCGGCACTGCCCGTGACGCCCAAGATTTTCCATTGTGACCCCGGCGCCGGCTTCGGTTTCGAGGGCACGCACTTCGTCGAGTTGAGCGAGGCGATCGTCGACGAAAAGGTGCGCGTGATCAACCTTCACGAGAGCCAGATGGCCATCATGCGCCATTTCGGCGGGGACTGGGCCGAGGAACATCGAAATCACTGCCGCGAGGTGGGCGCGCGCGCCGGCGTGGCGTACGCCGAGGTCTTTCGCCCTTGCCTGGCCTCGCGGCGGACGCCGCTGGCCAACATGCTGCCGCACGGAGCCTCTTGACCATGCTGACGCCGCGAGCCAGGATTCGCGCGGCCCTGCACGGGGAGTGGGCCGACCGGGTGCCGTTCAGCGTCTACTGGCTCATGTTCCCGCGCGGCGACGTGGAGCGCCGCCTGCGCAACGAAGGCGTGGCCGTCGTCGAACGCGTCCCGGTCTACCGGGTCGAGATGCCGAACGTGGAGGTCGTCACCCGGGAATACTACTGCGCGGGCATGCGCATGCTGGCCGAGACGGTGCGGACCCCCGTCGGCGAGGTACACGCGGTCAAAGCGCTCGATCCCAGTTACGGCACCAGTTGGTTCACCAAGGAGTTCTACCTCAAGGAACCGGACGACTACCGCGTGCTGGAGTTCATGGTGCGCGACACCCGGTACGTGCCCAATTATGAGGCCTTTCGCCTCGCCGAAGAGCGGCTTGGGCGAGGACGGTTACGTGATCGGCAACACCGGGTATACCTCCATGAACAAACTGCTCATCGAGTGGCTGGGCATCGAGCGTTTCAGCCTGGACCTACGGCGTCAGCCCGACCGCCTGCTTGGGCTCTACGAGCTGCTGGTCGCGAGCCAGCGCGAGATGTACCGGGTGGCCGCGGCCTCCCCGGCCGAACTGCTGATCTACGGCGGCAATATCCACCAGGACGTGGTCGGACTGAAGCGCTTTGAGCAGTACTACGTGCCCTGTTTGAATGCGTTTGCTGACGCGGTCCACGAGAGCGGCAAGCTGGCGGCCTGCCATCTGGACGCCAACATGAGCACGCTGGTCGAGGCTGTCGGCCGCTGCCGGCTGGACGTTGTCGAAGCGTTCACGCCTGTGCCAACCTGCGACGTGACGATCGCCCAGGCGCGGGCCGCTTGGGCGGACAAGGTGCTCTGGATCAATTTCCCCTCGTCGGTCCACCTGGAATCGGAAGAGATAGTCCGGGCCGAGACGCTCCGTATTCTGAGCGAGGCAGCACCCGGCGACCGGTTTCTGATCGGCATCACAGAGGATATGCCTGAGAATGCCTGGCGCGGCAGCCTCTCCACGATCTCGCAGGCGCTCTTACGGCACGGCGCCCTGCCTCTGCCGCACCCTGACAAGCAAAACGTGCTATTATGACAGATATCCTGATCGGGCTCGACGTAGGCACAACGGCCACCAAGGCCGTGGCATTCGATCTGACTGGCGTTGCGCTCGCAGAGGCCAGCTCAGGCTACGGCCTGATCACGCCGGGGTATGGTTGGGTGGAGCAAGACCCTGAGGCGTTGTGGCGCGCCGTCGTGGAGGTGCTGCGCGCCGTTGCCGGCCAGCTTGACCCGGACGACCGGGTGCTGGGCCTGGCGCAGTCATCGCAGGGGGGCACGACGATTCCGGTCGATGCCGCCGGGACCCCCCTTTACAACGCCATTAGTTGGATGGATACGCGGGGCGCCACGCAGGCTGCGGTCGGTGCGAGCGCAGGTCGGGGCCGAGTTCATCCGCACGACGACCGGCTGGCCCTTGCAGGATGCGCTGCCGCTCCAACACATCGGCTGGCTCAGAGACAATCGCCCCCCAACTCTACGCGGCCGCGCGCCACTACCTGTTCGTCAACGATTTCATCGGCCTGCGCCTGACCGGCAGGCTGTGTATGAATCCAACGGACGCCGGCATCACCCAACTCTTCAGCATCGCCACCGGCGACTGGGACGAACGCCTGTTGGCGCTGGTGGGCGTCCGGCGCGACCAGTTGTCCCCCATGCACCCGGCGGGCCACCTGGTGGGCACGTTGAACGCCGAGGCTGCCGCTGCGACCGGCCTGCCTGTGGGGTTGCCCGTCGCCAACGGCGCGCACGATCAATATTGCGCAGCGGTCGGCACGGGCGTCATGCAGCCCGGCAAGGTGATGCTCTCGTGCGGCACGGCCTGGGTGGTGTTGGCCGTGGTCGATGACCTCGAGGTGGGCCTGCGCAGCGGGACCGCGATCGGCCGGCACGTGCTGGACGGAATCTGGGGCGCCATGCGCTCCATCGGGGCGGTTGGCTCGTCCCTGGAATGGCTGATCGACAACGTCTGGCGCGAGCGCGCGGCCGGCGAAGACCGCGCCGATCTTTACGCGGCCATCAACGCCGGGGTGGCGCGCGCGGCGCCGGGCGCCGGCGGGCTGCTATGCTATCCGTTGGCCGGCGGACATGCTGCCGGCTTCGGACCGGCGCGCGGCGGTTTCATCGGCCTGTCGTTGCCCCACACCCGGGACGAGATGGCCCGGGCCGTGATGGAGGGCATCGCCTTCGAGCTCCGCTGGGCCATCAGCGAAATGCGCCAGGCAGGCATCGACGTGGCCGAGCTGCGGATGGTCGGCGGCGCGGCCCGGAGCAACGTCTGGCCGCAGATCGTGGCCGACGTGACCGCGCATCCCGGTGGTGCTCCCCGCCATGAGCCAGGCCGCCAGCCGCGGGGCCGCGATCCTGGCTGGGACGGCCGTCGGGAATCTTCGGCGACCCGCAGGCCGGTTTCGCCGCCTTCCAGGGCGCCGAGACAAGCCTGACGCCCGACCCTGCGGTGCGACGGCTCTACGACGACCTGTTCACAACCTACCGGGAACTGAGTCATGCGTTGATCGACCGGACGGCCAGACCAGTCACCGGTCCCCAATCCCCAAACCCTGTTCAGGAGGATAGCCAAAATGGCTGAGACAACCAAGGCCCGGATCGGCCTGTTGGGCCTGATGCTGGAACTCTACGATCGTTGGCCTGAGCTGAAGCCGCAGATGGCCGGCTTCGCCTCGGAGCTGGCAACGACATTGGCGCCGTTTGCCGAGGTCGATTTCCCCGGCGTCTGTAACACCCGCGCGGCAGTGGATGAAGCCATCGCCGGATTCGAGCGCGATGGGAAAGACCTGATCATCGTGGTGCTGCTGACCTATGCGCCCAGCCACATCGCACTGCCTGGGCTGGTCCGCACGCGTCTGCCTATCCTGCTCTACAACACCCAGCGCTTGGAGGGGGTCACAGCCGATACGTCATCGGACGATACCACCTTTAACCACGGCATGCACGGCGTGCAGGACCTGGCCAACGTGCTCCTGCGCGCCGGCCGCGCATTTCAAATCGTCACCGGCCATTACCAGGACGCGGCGACCCAGGCCGAGGTCAAAGCGTGGTGCGACGCCGCGCGCACGATCCGCTTCCTGCGCCAGATGCAGATCGGGCTGATCGGCTATCCCATGGAGGGGATGGGCGATTTTGGCCTGGACGACACCGCGTTCCTCAGCCAGATGGGCGTGGAAGTGCGGCGGATCGCCATGCGCAGCCTGGCCGAACGCGCCAAAGCCGCGCCCCAGGAAGAAGTCGCCGCCCAGATGGCGTTCGACCGGCAGAACTTCCGTTTCCAGGATGGCATCACCGAAGAAGAGCACGCGGCCAGCTCCCGGCTGGAATGGGGCCTGCGCAAAATCCTGCAGGAGCGGCAACTGCAGGGCTTCACCTTTCACTTTGTGGCCGTCGGCGAGGAGAGCTGGCTGGACACGCTGCCCTTCCTGGCCGCCGCCAAGCTGATGGGCGAGGGCTACGGTTTCGGCGGCGAAGGCGATGCGACGAGCTCTGCTGCGGTGGCCATGATGCGGGAGTTGGCCGGCTCAGCCAACTTCACCGAGATGTTCACCATGGATTTCGCCCACAACGCGGTCCTGATGATGCATATGGGTGAGGGGAACTGGACGATGGCCCGCAAGGACGAGCCGGTCTGGGCGCTGCGGAGCACCCTGGGCCTGGTGGATCTGCGTGTCGCGCCATTGCTGCTGGCCTTCAGCCTGCAACCGGGGGACGTCACCCTGGTCAGCCTGGTCACGGGGCCAGGAGGCAGGCTGAAATTGGTGGTGACTGAGGGTCAGGTGGTGGATTTCCCATACGTCCTCGACATGGGCCGCCCGCACTACAAGTTCGCGCCCACCGCGCCGCTCGCTGACTTCCTGACGCGCTACAGCCTGGCCGGCGGCTCGCATCACCAGGCCCTGGCCTACGGCCATTGGGCTGGTACAGTGGAGAAGATCGCGACCCTGCTCGGGGTAGACTTCGACAGGATCTAAGACTAAATCTGTAGATGTGTCGTTTAGCGATCGGTTTGCTGCAAGATCAGCCGCGACTGCCGAGCGAGGTATGGGGAAGCAGCGCCACTTCCGGCAGAGGGACCCGGCTTGCGCGACCTGCCAAACAAAAACCACACGGGCAGTCTAAATCGCTACCTGTGTGGTCAGAGGTCGGGGAGAGAGGATTTGAACCTCCGACCTCACGGACCCGAACAATGTGAACTAACCAGGCCAGAGGAAACCGCATGTTCGTCCAAATCTGCCTACCGTGTGAACCCTCCTCCCGCCCGCCATGTGAACGATCCTGGTCCCCAACTCATCACCCACACCCCGTCTTCCTGACGATAACACTCAAAACCCCTGCATAATTGGGAGTAACTTGAAAACGCTAGAACCGCCCTCCATGTGAGCGATCCCTCAACAAACCTCGGGTGTCCGACCCGCCCGTTTCCAGAATCCTGGGGATAACCTTTTATTATCCTCAGGAACAGCCCTTACTTCGCCGCCATCAATGCTGCCTCATACTGCCGGGCTACATCCAGCGGTACGTCACCAGGGATCTGCAAAAGGATGTCCTCCCGCTCATAGAGATACGATGCCAGGATGGCGGAAGCCTTCCCCATGCCGATCCTGGCCAGGTCAACTCTCACACCCGACCCCATCATGATCCGTGTCAAACCGATGTGGATCGGGCGGCAGAACAACAAAATTCCGATACTGAATATCTCCACAGTCCAGATCCGGCGGCGGTGGCGGAATGCACACCGTCGGATAAGCCGGACTGCAATTTACCTGTGGCGTCGATGTCCTGGTCGGCGGCGTGCTCGTGCGCGTGGCCGTCGGTGTCCTTGTCGAGGTGAGCGTCATCGTCGGGATCGCCGTTGATGTCGCTGTCGCCGTCGGTGTGCGCGTGGGCGTCCAGGTAGGCGTCACGCTCGGTGTCAGTGTTCGCGAAGGCGTCGGTGTAACCGTCCGTGTACTCGTCTGTGTCGCCGTCGGCGTCCTTGTCGGTGTGACCGCGGCGGTTGGTGTGGCCGTCGCCGTCTCTGTAGGCGTGACCGTTGCCGTGCTCGTCCGTGTGGCCGTCCGTGAGGGTGTCGGCGTGACCGTGCTCGTCCGTGAGGCTGTCGGCGTAGCCGTCGCCGCAGGCGTGACGCTGGGCGTGTTGGTCGGCGTTCTCGTCGGCGTTGCCGTGGCCGTCGGCGTCGTGGTCGGAGTCACCGTGGGAGTTGACGAAGCTGTCGCCGTGCTCGTCCGTGTGACCGTCACCTTCGGCGCAACCGTCGGCATCGCGACGCCACCCTGCAGCACCAGCGGCAAGTACTGACTCCATCCGCCGCCGAGTAAGGCTATGACGAGCACCAGCACCATTGCAGGCACCTGTTCCTCCTGGTCAGAACCGGGGTGCGCCTGGGAGAACGACGCACCCCCAATACCCTCAGCCGGTGGGGGTCCGGCCGAGGCTGCCGATCAACTGTAAAATTTCAGCCCGAGCGGCACTATGCATTATTGAAAGCCAAAATTGCGATAAACTTGGGGATACCACCCCTTGACGGTCTGCGATATGGTCGCTAGAATGTACGAACACCCGTTCTGTTTTGAAAACGCCATGACGACGAAACGCCGCTATCCGTCCACGTTCCGTAAGCTGAAGCAGCTCCCGCCCACCCAGCGCCGGTCGATCTGGCGCGCCTTGCGCCAACTGGTGAAGGTCGCGCTTAACGCCCCCCCTCCGCCACCGCAAGAACCCCCTCAAAGTGCGAGCTGTGCGCGCCCGCTGATCTGCCGTCATCGCCCTGAGCCGACTGCGCTCCACGCGCGCACTTCGGGCAGCGGATCGCTCGCGCCCAACTCCGGCGCCGGATCGTCCACCTCACCGATCAGGTATGCGATGGTGGTACCAAGTCCCTGGGCGATAGATTCTATGGTATCGAGAGTCGGCGAGTGCTTGCCGTTGATGACCTGAGATAGCGTTCGCCAAGCAAAGCCAGGATGAAACTCCTGGATACGCAGATGCAATTCGCTCTGCGTTTTGATTCCACGTTCATCCAGTAGGAAGTCTACCCGTTCCCTCAACACTCGTTTCATGTTCCTTAGTATATCCTTTTTGCTATAGAGAAATCTATACCCCCTCTGTGAATACGACTATATAGAAAAAAGAATAATTGGTGCTCCGAATATGATTAAGATCATATTCGTTACTATTCTCTTTTTGATACAATATCGCATAGATTGAGACTTAGAATGAACGAAGCGGAGGACATCATGGACACGGCAGCCAAGCGAACCCAACGAATCGCCAAGCCACGGCGCATCTTCCACTATGCCAACCCGGCCATCACCGCCTTATACCGCGGCGGTGATGGCCCAGGAGGAGCAGCAGGAGCTGCGCACCGCCTTTCACACCGACCCCACCGCGACGATCATGAAGTACCTGGCGACGATCACCGCCGCAGGAGCCGCCAATGACTGAAGCCCCCGAGATCACCCACCTGCGCACCTTTCTGGCCGAGCGGAAAATGAGCCAGGCCGACCTGGCCCGGCTGCTCAACTACACCCCCACCTACATGAACAAACTGTTCTGCGGGGCAGCGGAGATCAACGATAAGCTGCGCTTCCGCTTTTTCCAGGCGTTCGGCCTGGCGGCGATGGAGTCGGTATTCGGTGTCGGTGGAATGATCGAGGATCTCCGCCGTTCCTGATGATAAGAATGTCTTATCCCCAGTGGAGACGCCGGCATGACCGCCGAACACATCCCCCCTGCCCCACTGAGAGAGGAGTCTGCCATGCTCCATCCGCCGTCAACACTACCTCATCGTCGCCCTGACCTTCTGCGCCCTCGCCGTGGCGCTGCTGATCATCGCAGCCACGGCGTACGCAGCCACGGCGCAGGCCGTGGACTGGATGACGTGCAGCCTTTCGTCCGGCCAGCCCTGCGCCTGCCGCATTGTATTTGAGCGTGTAGGTGTCACCTGGCACCGGGCCACCCTGTGCGGCCCGGTCCCGGTGCCGCGCCGGTAAAATCTCCGGTCTGGCAGCGCCGGCACCGGGGAATAAGGGAGGCTGTGGCTACAACAATCGCAACATGCGCTACGGCATCTCCTGCACTGTGACCGACGCTGGCGTCGGCTTTGTGAGCGGCACCTGCGACTTCGGCTACTGGTTCAGCCGGGTGTCTACAAAGCGCACGTTCCGCCTGGATCAGCCTGTCCGCGTCAATGGCTGCGAAGGCAGCGGCAGCGAGCTGTACGCGCCCATCCGCATCAGCAAATAGTCTCACGCCCAAGGATCGCACACATGAACCCCGCAACCTTCTGGTCCTATGTCGATCGCTCTGCCGGCCCGGCTGCCTGTTGGCCCTGGACCCGGGCCCGCGACGCCAACGGCTACGGGTGGCTGCGCTGGCATGGCGCCCGCAGCCGCGCCCACCGCGTCGCCCTCGAGCTCGACGGCCGCCCGTGTGAACAGGGTCAGGTCGGCCGCCATCTCTGCAATAACCCGTGCTGCTGCAACCCGCAGCATCTGGCGCCCGGCACACGCGCCGACGATGCCGCCGATCGCGTCGCCGCCGGCCATCACAAGGGACATTCCCTACTGACAACCGCGCAGATCGCACAGGGCGGCGATCTGCGCAGCCAGGGCTACACCTCCCCCGTGCTCGCCAGGCGTTTCGGCATCAACGCATCACGCGTGCGCTACCTCTACAAGGCATTCTTGCGGCGATCGCGAACGCAACCCTCGCTCGATCTCTACGGGGCGCACCATGAGTGATCGCGCATCGATCGCCACCGCCCTGCGCTTCGCATTGGAGCATAGCGCCGATGATTACGTCACGGCAGAGCCTGAGCCGGCGCTACACCTCCAGCTCTCGCACAAGGCCGGCACCCTCTACCTCGTGCTGCAGCGTGAGTCCGTCTATCCAACCATAGCCGAGGCGCAGGCTTGGGCCGAGGCATTCGGGGTGCCAAACGGGATCGATGACATGGTGCGCCGTTCCTGGAAATCAACGCATCCGAAAACCCAACGCCCGCTCCACTGGTGCGCGGCTGACATTCAACTGGCGCGAGATCCCGGACTGAGGCGACAGTCGCCCGGCGCGAGGCCGGACTGATTCCTGATACGATGATGTGCAATGAGGAAACAAGGGCGAAATGCTCACGCAGGTAATCAGCCCGGGCTCGGACCGGGGGATTGGTGATCACCGGTTCGGTTCTTCCTCCTTGGGTGTGCCGGAGTGGGTCTGGACAGCCCACTCCGGCGAGGGAAGCCGTTTACAACGTGTCCTTGACCCGCACTTGTCAACCTAATCGTTATCGAGGCCGCCAGCCATGAACTACCACACCGTAGAAGTCCTACCCCCTGAACCGGAAGCCGTCGGACTTCAGCTACTCCCGCCCGGCCAATCGATCTTCGAGGCCGCCTACACCAACCAGGCCCTCCACCAGCTCCGCCTGGCCTGGTCCAACCTGCGCGACCGCTGGCTGAGCGCCAACCGCCGCGGCCGGCCCAGCTCGCCGCTCACCCGCCGCGTCTACGAAGCCGCCACCAACCAGTTCGCCGCCTTCACCGGCCTCGACTGGTGGCTCGTCACCTCCGACCACGTGCGCGCCTGGCAGGAACACATGGAGAGCCTGGACCTCAGCCGCGCCACCATCAACCAGCGGCTCAGCGCCGTCTCGTCCTTCTACTCCTACGTCCTGCGCGAGCAGCGCCTCGGCGCCGACGGCATCGAGCGCTGCCTCTTCTTCGACGCCCAGGGCCGCACCCGTGCCAACCCGTTCAAAGTCGGCAACCTCGAACGCATCGCCGTCAACCGCAAAGGCAAAAGTCGGCCGCTCTCCAAGGCCGTCGTCGTCCTCATGATGAACGACATCGCCGTCAAGACCCTGGACGGCGCCCGCGACTACGCCCTGCTCAAATGCTTCCTGCTCACCGGCTGGCGTTCAACCGAAGTCCTCACCATGACCTGGGGCGACATCCGCCCCAACGACGACCGGGACGGCGAGTTCATCTTCGCCTGGCAGGGCAAAGGCTCGAAGTCGCAGGACGACGCCTTTCCCGCGCCCTGCTACCATGCCATCGTCGCCTACCTCAAACGCGCCGGCCGCTGGCTGCCCGGCCACCCCGCCCACATCCAGCCCGCCGACCACATCTGGCAGCCTTTGCGCGACCACGGCACGCAGAACTTCCCCAACGTCACCCCTCGCCCGTCGAACGGGAGAGGGGCAGGCGGTCGAGGGAGCGTCACATCAGCGCCACCCAGGCCAACAACATCCTGCGCAAACACCTGCGCCGCGCCCTGCGCCAAAACCGGCCTCACCCGGGAGGAAGCCGCCGCACGCGCCCAAACCTACCACGTCCACAGCCTGCGCCACACCTTCGCCCACAGCATGCGCAAGGCCGGCTTCGACGTGCTGAAAATCTCGAAACTGATGCACCACTCATCTATCGCCGTCACCCAACTCTACCTGGACTCCCTCGAAGCCCCGGTAGACGACTACTCCCAGGCCCTCCAGTTGGCCATGGGCATCTGACATCCCGCCCTGTCATCCTGACCGAGGCGCGGGCGCCCCGCCCGCAGCCCGCAGTGCGAAGTCGAAGGATCTAACGATAACAACTGCTTATCCCTACACACGGAGCCTACACCGATGATCATCATGGCGTGCATTTTGGCGGCGGTTTGGGGAGCAATTTGGGCGGTCATCCTTCAACACACCGCCTGGGGCCGCTTCATCGCCGTCCGCCGCACCTGGCTCGCCGTCGTCATCGGCTTCGGCGTCGACCTGCTCATCCTGCTGGCGATCCTGCCCGTCACCGTCTGGCTCCAGGTCTGCGCCATCGTCGGCGCCTCATCCGTCGGCATCATCGGCCGCTCGCTGGCGAACGAATGGCAGGATCACCGGGAACAACTGGAGGCCGCCCGTGCCCACACCGACCCGGCTCGCTAACAAGACCGGGTGGGCGCTGGAGGACATCATCGCCGTCTGCGTCAACGCCCGCTCCGCCTGGCGCATCGTTCTCGACCGGGCGCAGCGCACTCAGGACCCGCTGCTGCTCGCCAAGATCGCCATCGTCAGCGACGAACTGGCGAAAATCGAGACCACGGCCCGGGAGGCCCGAGCGGGGCGGTACACAGAAAATCCGTAATGGCCGCTCGTGCGGCGAGATAGGCGGATAGTTTCCGTCTACAAACAAGTTAGACGGCGCTATCTCGCAGCGGAGGAAACATCAATGCGGGTATACATGACGATGCAATCATCGGTTGCGAGCCTCGGCACTGCAAGCACGGCGGGACATTTACGAGAGGCGAACGCATGAACGCCACGGATAGCGGCTGGTTCTGTGATGACTGCGCCGAACAGGAAGACGATGAACCAGACCCCGCTTACCCGCTCGGCTGGAACAGCTACGAGACGGAGATTCGGCCATGAGCTATCGGCAATCTAACAAGAATATCTGGGTGATGCTTGCTGCTGGAAATAGACAGGCCGCAATCGAAGTGCTGGAAGGCGATATAGCCAGGCTCAAGGCCAATATCGAGGCGT
>CAWJEL010000033.1:0-51837 GCA_963841825.1 uncultured Chloroflexia bacterium | reverse complement strand
GGCATCCCGGTCGCGCGCAGCGACGAAGCAACCGTGTCGGTTGCGATCGGCGTGGCGATGGCGAAGCAGTGGAAGGCAGCCAACCCCGACAGCCGATCGTGATGGTGCAGTTGGGCTGGCCGAACCACTCCGAGGTGAAGTCGGGCCGTACCGATCCGTTCGTGAAGGGCGTGCTTTCAGTCGGATCCGACGGCGAAGGACCTCGGCTGCCAGGATGCGAGCAAGGGCGCGGACGCGGCCAGGCTGATCATCAAGGACTTGATGACGCAGCACCCTGTCGAGGTGAACTTGATCTACTCCGAGGCGGCGAATCTGACGGTGGGGACAATGGCGGGGCTGACGGAAGTGGGCCGCGGCAGATGGCTAACGGCAAGCCGCTGACCGAACTCGTCGGCGAGCGCGGACTTCGACGAGTCCGAGTACTGGCAGGTGTACGATCCGAACAGCTCGCTGAAGCTACTCCTTGGGTTTGCCGCCGATCGAGACTGGCCGCGGTCGCATTGATCTGATCATCGATGTGGCGCGGGTAAGATTCCGAGAACCTTTCGCAGCCGGCCAAGGAGCAGTTCTACAAGGCATATAACATCTCTTTCTGGTCAATGACGCAGGGTGAGGCTGCCCAGTGGCTATACACCCAGTTGCGTATCCGTATCCGACCCTGTCCCCCCATAAAACCGAGGACGGACAAGCCCAAGAAAATTGCATTCCCTGTCTCCGATCTGGACGAACCCATTCCATCAGCGACAGGCGACCGAGGCGCAGAAGTACGCCAAGGACAAGTACGGCGCTGAAGTGTTTGTCTTCGATCGGTAAGTCGGATTCGGCGACGATGGCGGAGAACGTGAAGCAAATTCTGGTGCAGGACATGGATGCGGCATCGCTGCACATCTGGGACTATGAGGCAGTGAAGCCAACGGTGCGGGAAGCACTAGGGAAGGGTATTGTCCTGACGTCGTTCTTCAGCCCGCTGGGTGGCAGCGGTATCCCGGTGGCGCGCAGTGACGAGGCGGGTGTGTCGTTTGCGATGGGCGCCGAGATGGCGAAGCAGTGGAAAGCTGCGAATCCCGACAAGCCGATCGTGATGGTGGAGTTGGGTTGGCCGAACCACACCGAGGTGAAGTCGGGGCGTACCGATCCATTCGTGAAGGGTGTGCTTTCTGTTGACCCGACGGCGAAGGATTTGGGCTGCCAGAACGCGAGAGCATGGGCCCCGAAGCAGCCAAGCAGATCATCAAGGACTTGGCGAGGCTACATCCGGAAGTGAACCTGACTACTCCGAGGCGTCGAACCTGACGGTGGGGACGATGGCGGGGCTTGCGGAAGCCGGCCGCGGCAAGATCGAGAACGGCAAGCCGCTGACCGAGATCGTGGCGAGCGCGGACTTCGACGAGATCGAGTACAAGCAGATGTACGATCCGAACAGCTCGCTGAAGTTCTCGATGGGGCTGCCGCCGATTGAGACGGGTCAAGGTCGTATCGACCTGATCATGGACGTGGCGGCGGGCAAGATTCCGATGGTGTCCCAGCCGGCGAAGGAACAGTTCTACAAGGCTTACGACATCAATTACTACACCATGACGCAGGCTGAGGCGGCTCAGTGGCTGAACCAGTTCGGCATCGACCCCAAATAGGGATTTGGTACGGTTCGCTCCGGTCCCCGAAGAGCCGGCGTTGCGGCCGGTAAGCTGAGGGTAAGGTTACGGTTGTATCGTCAGGTGGAATGGCGACAATGCCATAGACAGGAAAGGAGATCCACCATGTTGCGCAAGACGATGCTACCCAGAACCTTGATCCTCAGCCCCCTCGTCGTACTGCTGATAGCTGGCCTGTCGGCAGCCGGGTGCGGCGGGCGGGTATCACCGACACCCGCCCCGCCGCCAACATCGCCGCCGGAAGCTGCTCCGGCCCCGGCATCAGTATCACCATCGAACGTCCCGCCCCTGGTAGCGGCCAGCTTCGACAACTGCACGGGCACGAACGATCTGGGCGGCGCGATGGGCGCGGCCTACAATCCGCCCGACAGCCTCAAGGAGAGCTACCCGCAGGAGCCGAATCGCGGGTGCGTGGCCCGGCTGGAGTACAAGATCGCCGGCTGGTCCGCCTTTTGGCTCAAGCTGCAGGGCGCCGACCTGAGGCCGTACAGCAAGCTGGTCTTTGACGTGCGAGCCGATCCACAGGCAGGGATCCCCCGGCAGATGAAGCTGGAGCTGAAGCGTGGCGGCGAGGTCAGCATCCTTTACGTCTCGGGCATCGAGGCCGACTGGAAGACCGTCAGCGTGAAGTTGGCCGACTTCGGCCCTGCGGGCTACGGCGCGCCGATCTCGTCATGGCAAGGCGTAGAGGAGTTGGTCTTCACCTTCGAGGCCGCCAAGTCAGGCCCTCAAGGCGTGGTGTTCCTGGACAACCTGACTTTCGTACCATGATCGACGTCAGCCCGTGACCCCGGTCGCCGCGAGCAGGCGGGCTGGGGTCACGGGCTGGCAGGCATTGGCCCTCATGCTACTCTGCGGTCGCCCCGGTTTTTGGTGGTCAGAACCCCCACAAACTCCAACCTGGTAATGCTCCGGTAAGGTTCGTCAGCTAAACTCCTCTCCGTAAGCCAGATGGTGGACGTCGGTCCTGAACAGGAGGGTATCATCATGTGTTTCATGTACGAGCCTCGATCGAAGGACTGGTACGATGAGGAAGACGAAGCCGGCAGCGCAGACACGGCGACGGGTTGCTCGGAAACAATACTGGCTCCTCTTTATTTGCTCGGAGGCATTCGCTGCTTATCTGGCCCCGTGCTTATCCTGCTTGGCTTGATCGCATACGGCGTTGTGACGATCTACACGGTCGCGAGGAAGAGGATCATGAACATGAAACGGTCACACTGGCCCTTGTCATGGTGGGGATACTGATCGCGGAAGCCGCGGTTTGCGTGTTTCTCTACCTGCGGATTGTCCAGGTGATGCCCCCCAAGCCGCCAGCGCCAGTCAGCGCACCGGCACGGCCGACTGCATCGACGCGCGCCCTAGACCGACGGTTGTCAGCCCACCGCGCCGGCCAGACCAGCCGCGCCTTCCATCACACGACAACCTACCAGGGCACCGATACCTCCCGTACGAGCCAACACCGACCCGCGCCGTGCGGCCGATCAGCATCCTGGTGGATGATTTCAGCCCACAACCCTACCAGGGACAAGTCATCTATTTCTTCAATCGCCTCGAAGGCGATCGTGGGGCCGTCAACAATAGCGTCCTGATCTGGGGCCGCGGGCAGGTCACCACCACCATCGCCGCGGGACAAACATGGGGCGGCGGGTGGATGAGCCTGAATCATCCGATCCGTGAAGGCCTGCCCATCAACTTCTCAGCGATCCTGCCGGCGCAGATCTTGCCGGAATACCAGAGCCAGATCACCGGCATCACCGCTCGGATCGTGCGCGGCACGCCGGGCAGGACCTTCCGGCTGGAGCTCAAGGATCACGGCGCAATTCGCTGGACCGATGAGATCATCCTTGAACGGCGGAGAGCAGGTCGCCAGTTTCGAGCTGCCCGCCCTGGGCAACGTCAATGAACTGGTCTGGGTTCTGGATCACGCCGCGCCCGGCGACAACGTCGTCCTCGACAGCCTGGCGTTCACCGCCACGACCCAGATCACCGACACGGCCACGGCCGCATTCGTGTGGAGCTACGGCCAGCTCTTGAACAACTGGAACCCCGAAACAGGACTGGTGCGCGACAAGGCCAAGGACGCCAGCGGCGAATTCGATGCCATCCAGGCGACCGGTAGCCTGGCCGCTGCGACCGCGATCGGCGAACAGCTCGGCGTCGTCTCTCATGACGACGCGATCCAGATCGTGAATACCATCAGTGACACCTTGCTGCTTGACCTGCCGCGTTTTCACGGCCTGTGGCCGCATCTGGACCACGACTTCTCCTGAAGGCAAGCCTACGATCACGTGGGGCACGGAGTGGTCTTCCATAGACACGATCATCGCGGCGATCGGGCTGCTCACCGCGCAACAAGCGCTTGAGCTGGACACGGGTGGCACGGAGCAGGTGTTACGCGACATCGATTGGGACGATCTGACGAAGCCCGACGGCATGATCTCGATGGGTTACACCTACGAGGGCAAGAGGATCCCTTGGGCCTGGGATACCTTCGGCGGCGAGGGCTGGCTGGTTGAGTTGGCCTACGCCAGCGCTACCGGCTCAGTGGCGCCTTTGGCGTACCCGTCGCCGCCCACGGCCAACGGCTCAGGCTTCATCGATGAGCTGGCGTGGCTCTTAGCACCGCCGCCGTCCAGAGCGGACTACTGGGGAACGGATTGGATGGCGTATCGCCGGGCGGCCGCGGACAGGCAAATCCGCTACTACCCAGCAGATTATCCTACATCCTGCTTCGCCCGCCTTGGTCTGTTCGGCCTATCGGCTGCCGAAGTGCCGGATCCTTCACTTATACCTCCGGCCAGCATCTACCAGGCTTTCGGGGTGGAGGCCGTGCCCCGTGCGCCAACGATGGTTCCGCGTTGTTGGGCGCGCCGGTTGTGACCCCACACTCCGCAGGGTTGATCGCTTCTCTCCGGCCGGACGAGGCGATCAGGATGTGGGATTGGCTGATCACCTATGGGCATCTCTCGCCGCTGAACAACGTGGAAAGCCTGATGTTCCCGGCAGGCGCAACTTGTGATTCCGGCGGGGTCGTGTGGAACCAGTTGAAGGGATCCTGGAACCTGTCGTTGCAGACGTTGGGATGGGGACGTTACCTGGCCGAGCGGCGCGGACAAGTTCCCGTGTTGTGGCAGGCGGCGATGGCGAATGCGTTCTTGCGGGAGGGGTATCTCCGGTTGGCGCCCGGCGAGCAAAATTCCGACTGAGGAGGATGCACAACACCTTGACAGCCCTGGGGCGTCATCGTATACTGCGGGTGCAAGCGAAACATAGAGCTCTATCTCGAAATCGTGAGTGTTACGGGAGCATGTTGATGACAGTTCAAGTCTCAACGGTAGGCCGCTTACAGAGTTTGCTGGATCTCTATCGCAGCGGATATCACAGTCCTGTGGTGGATCAGACGGTCGGCAAACTCATTGCGCTCGAGATCGCAATGCCGAACCGAGTTGCAGCGTCTTGCTGCCCGTTTGTCTGCTTATGAGCAACAATACCACATGACCTCGGATGAATTCTACCGGCGATTCCGAAACGGCGAGTTAGGGGATGACATGGATTTGGTGGAGTGGAGCATATTTTGGGATATGTACCAGGCCACCGAAAAACGGCTGGCCGGCTTGGTGAAGCAGGCGCCATGACACCGGCAGAGTACCTTGCTTCCATCCTGTCCGACTTGGCTGCCAGTAGTTCGGTAGCCTCGTTCGATATCGTGGAGCAGTGGGTGGCCCCTGATGGGGGTTACATTCGGGTTCGCGCCTGGCTGATGAACGGAGATTTCCTGGAACTCGCTGAGTATTTTGTGGTTTCAGGTCGGGAGTGTATCCCGGTGCGTTATCGCTACCAGTGGATGGACGCCACTCGCCAGCAGATGCGCAAACGATGGGATAACGTCGAGCACCATTCTGGGCTACCCGGTTTTCCTCACCACGTGCATCTGGCCGATGGTCAGGTTGAGCCCGGCCAATGCTTGAGCATTACAGACCTGTTGAAGATGCTGCCTGGTACGTTGAGCGATGTCACCCCACTCGAATTGGGGCCTCGTTAGTCAGCATTACCTCTACGTGAGCGCCAATCTTTGAAATGATATGGGTGTATTCAAAATCAGTTAGCCAGCCGAGCGGAGCATCCTGAGCGGAGGGCCGCAGCCCGTAGTCGAAGGGTGCGGAGCGTCTATGCGAATCGCGTCCTCTACGCACGGCGCAGGCTGTGGGTCACGGAACGCTGGGGATGCCGTGCGCCGTGCTCCGCTCAGGATGCTGCATAACTAACTTTGAATACACCCAAATGATATGGGTGCATTCAAAATCAATTGTAGGGGCGGGTTTCTCCACATCAATGGAGAGTTGATCTTCACAACATTACCATCGTAAAGGCAAGCTCGTGTTGACGACGGAAAACCCGCCCCCGCCTCAACTCATTGAATACACCCAAATGATATACCTCAGCGCAGATCGATCGGTTGGTCGGGGGAATCGGGTCTCTGGTCTGGGGGAAGTATTGCCTATCCGTGCAATCTGTGTCCATTCTGGGGGGAGCAGCCCAAGCGCCGGCAATCAACCGACGCGCTTCGCATTATCGGGTACCGACTATCTGCTTCCGTTTGGTTCGGGTTTCGCCAGCGTATCCGCCAGCGTGCGCCATTGCATGAACGCCTGCTCCCTGGGCCGTTCGTTTTCCCAGTCCATGGCCTCCATCGCTTCGCTGAACGGCGTGATGACCACCCCGCGCTCCAGGATGCCGATCACGCTGACGTCGGCGCGGCCGGCGGTGATGTCGGCCATGATCTGCTGCGCGGCGTGCGCGCCCAGCCGGCTGCCCTGGATGCGGTCGAACGCGGTGGGCACCCCGCCGCGCTGGAGATAGCCCAGGATGGACGGTCGCACGTCGAACGCGCCGTCCGCCTCAGCTTCCATGATCCGGCGGACGAAGTCGGTGTCGTAATGCGGCGAGGCTTCCTCGGACATGATCACGATGCCCAGTTTTTTGCCCGCCTCGAAACCGCGGCGCAGGATGTCGATGTCGCGGCGCAACGCATCCAGGGTGATGCCGTCCTCGGGCAGCAGCTCCATCTCCGCGCCGCTGGCGATGCCGGCTGCCAGGCCCAGATAGCCGCAGCGCCGGCCCATCACTTCGATGATGAAGGCGCGGTGCGCCGCGCCGGCCGTGTCCTTGATCTTGTCGACCGCTTCCACGATGTTGTTCAGCGCGGTGTCCGCGCCGATGGTCGTTTCAGTGCCAGGCAGGTTGTTGTCGATGGTCGCCGGCACGCAGATCATCGGGATGCGCAGCTCCCGATAACGTTTCTGTGCTTCCACCAGCTTCGCGACTTGCTGATAGGTGGCGATGCCGCCCACGGCGATGAAGCCGCGGATGTCCCACTGCTTGATCTGCGCGGCAATCTGGCTGATCTCCTCGTCGGTCAGCTCGTGGCGGATCGCCCCGAGCTCGCTGCCGCCCACCGTGATCCAGTTCTGCACATCCATCCACTGCAGGTCCCAGACATCGCCGCGTGCCAGGCCGCCGAAGCCGTAGCGCACACCCACCACGTCCTGGCCGTCGTTCATCGCCATCCGCAAGGCAGTACGCAGCACCGCGTTCATGCCGGGCGCGTCCGGCCCGCCGGTCAGCAGGGCGATGCGGCCGCGGTTGGCCAACTCCTGCTTCGGCTCAGCGCGCGTCATCGTCTTGAGCAGTTGCAGCGAATCCAGGAAACTGCGGCCCCGCAGCGCCAACGCCTGCTCGAAGTGGCCGTGCTCGATCTCGGCGTTGATCGCCTGGCTTTTGGCGACCATCTCGGTCAGCGGGGTGGCCTTGGGCGCATTGTGGATCAGGCCGATCATCGCCGGTGTGGGATCCGGGCCGGCCAGGTACGCGACCGCCGCCTCGCCCAGCCGCGAGGCGAGGATCCGATCGAACGGCGTCGGCGAGCCGCCGCGCTGCACGTGGCCCAGCACGGTGACGCGCGCTTCGAGACCTGAGCGATTCTTCAGGATCTCTGTGATCGTCTCGGCCCGGATGGGCAGTCCATCGCTGTGGCGCGCGCCTTCGGCGAAGAGGATGACGTCGTGGCGCCGGCCCGCGGCCCGGCCGCGCTTGAGCGCCTCGGCCATGCGGAAGTGCCAGCGGGCGTCCATCTCCTCCTCGGGGATCAACACCCAGTCGGCCCCGGTCGCCACCGCGCCCATCAGCGCGAGATAGCCGCAGCGCCGGCCCATCACCTCGACGACGAAGGTGCGCTGGTGCGAGTCGGCCGTGGACTTGAGCTTGTCGACCGCCTCGACGATGGTGTGCAGCGCCGTGTCCGCGCCGATGCTCATGTCGGTGCCGTATTGGTCGTTGTCGATCGACCCCGGCAGCCCGGCGATGCGCAGCGGGGCGGGGTTCTCCGCCTTCTCGGCCGGGATCAACCCCTCGGCGGCCAGCGCCGCGAGGTGCGAGTCCCACTCCTGGCACAGGATCAGCGCGCCGGTCAGTGAGCCGTCGCCGCCGATGACGACCAGCCCGTCGATGCCGGCGTTGACCAGGTTGCGGGCCGCCTGACGCCGCCCCGGCACGGTGCGGAACGCGTCGGAGCGCGCCGTGCCCAGGATGGTGCCGCCCATCTGCAGGATGCCGCCCACGCTGCGCCAGTTGAATTTCTCGAACTTGGCGCCGCCGTCCACCACGCCCTGCCAGCCCTCGTGGATGCCGATGACTTCGATGCCCCGATCCAGGGCGCAGCGCGTCACCGCCCGGATCGCGGGGTTCATCCCCGGCGAATCGCCGCCGCTGCAAAGTACGCCGATGCGCATATGAGTCCTCCTAACCCCGACGAGCTGGAACCAAACCGCTCCCCAAACCAGCAAAGTCATTGCGAGGAAGTCACGCAAGCACACGAAGCATCTCGATTTCTGTGTGAATTGCTTCGTGTCTTGGTGTCCTTGTGGTGAAGTCGTGAATCATTGTCCAGAATCCAACCTTAAGCGAGACTATGCCCGGCTGCCGCCCAACCAGCGCGGCAGGCGCGTGCGGATCACCGCGAAATCGTCGCTGCGGAACGTCCCCAGCAGCGCAAGCACACCGGCGTAGGCGAGGAATCCGGCCGCCAGCGCCAGGAGCAACGGCACGCCGGCGTAACCCAGCCCCCACACGACGGCCGCGTCGACGCCGGCCGCGAGCGACGGGCCGCCCAACATCTTGAGCCACGGCATCGGCGCGACGTAGCGGCGCACGGCCCAGTAGAACGGGATGAACAACGACAACTCGGCCGGGATCTGGATGAGCGCCGCAGCGATGTAGCCGTACTTGGGCACCAGCAGCAGGTTGGCCGCGGTCGTGAAGGCGACCCCGATCAGAAACGCCTTGGTCAGGAAACGCTGTTGATTGA
Source organism: uncultured Chloroflexia bacterium (assembly GCA_963841825.1). Taxonomy (GTDB): domain Bacteria; phylum Chloroflexota; class Anaerolineae; order CG2-30-64-16; family CG2-30-64-16; genus CAWJEL01. The sequence goes on along the minus strand of CAWJEL010000033.1, from coordinate 42,819 downwards.
CCGCGATCAGTACATACTGCGTCACCGAGTTGATGAAGCCGATGGGGATCGACCAGATCATGATCGACAGCGCGATGGCGCCGCCGGGCAGATAAGCCGGGCCGCCGAGCAGGCGGATCAGCGGCGTGGCGGCGAACGACACGAACACGGCGATGGGCAGCGCGACGATATAGAGCAATTGCACGGCCAGCCGGTAGCCCTTGAGCAGCGACTCGCTGCCCGAGGCCGCGTACCGGCTCATCAGCGGGAAGATGGCCAGCGTGAAGTAGGCCGGGATCATATTGAGCCCGTCCAGATATTTCACGCCGGCGGAAAAGATGCCCAACGCCGCCGGATTGCGTGCCCCATACAGCACCCACTGGCTGATGCGCCAAAAGACGGTCGCCAGCAGGTTATTGAGCATCAGCGGGCCCGATTCGCGGAGCATGTAGCGCTGGAGGCTGAGGTCGAGGTTAAGGTTAAGGTTGAGGTTGAGCGCCCTCCGGCGGCCCGCTGCTCTTCCGCTCCTCCGCCCCTCTGCTTCCGCGTAGCGGCTCTTCTCCTCAGGCAGGAGGATCTTCTGGCGCAGAACGATGTAGAGCCAGATCATCTGGACGATGTTCATCACGAGCGAGATGCCGGCCAGGCCGACGAAGCCCCACTCGAGCGGCGGCAGCAGCACCAGCGCGCCGAGCGCCACCTTGGCGACCGCGACCGCGGTGGAGATGCCGGCGGGGTACTCCATCTTCTCGAACGCGTTGAAGATCGCGCTGATCGCATCGCTGACGTTGGCGAAGAGCAGCGCGGCCGCAAACAGGGCGATCGCCTGCGCGGTGGCCACGTCGAGTTTGCCGAGGACCGCCCAATAGAACCAGCACACCAGCGCCATCACCGGCAGTGTTGCCAGCCACAGGCCGATGCGCAGCGTCACTGTGTTGGTCAGATATTTCCGGGCGCGGGTGCGATCGACGGCCACGTCGCGCATGACGAGGGTGCCGAGGCCGTAGCGCGTGATGATTTCGAAGATGCCGTAGAAGCTGATGGCGAACGCGTAGCTGCCCTCGCCGGTCGGGCTGAGCACCCGCAGCCGCAGCATGGCAAACGCGAAGTCGATGGCCCGGCTCAGCAGCGACATGCCCATCTGCACGGCGCTGTTCTTGGCGACCGTGCCGACCTCAGTGCGCTCGCCGCGATAGTAGCGGCCCCAGGCCCAATAACTGAGCAGCAGCAGCAGCGTGATCGCGGCCAGGAAGCTGGCGTAGACCCCCAGCAGCAAGCTGCGCGGCGAGTAGACGAAGCGCACGGTCCACTGGCCCGCCGCGGGCAGATACACCGCCCGGAATGCGCCGTCCGCCCGGTAGAGCGGCAATTGTTCCTCGATAGACTCGCCGCTGGCTGTCATCCCCTCGCCCTCGACGCCGAACGGCCGCAGGTAGGCCTTCCACCCGTCGAAGTAGCCGTCGGCCAGCACCAGCCATCCCCGGTCGCTGACGTTCACATCCACGAACACTTCGCGGTTGGTGCGGTGGGCGATGCGCGCCTCGCGCAACTGGGGTGAGGCAGGCGGCGGCAGCTCTCCCGGCGCGATCCCCTCGATCACGACCTTCTGGGCTGGGTCGAGGGTTTCCAGGAACGTCCAGCGCGGCGGTCTGATCGGCTGCAGCGACCGCCTCGCCGACGATGAACGCTCGCGGCAGCGCGTCCTTGTTCCGGTAGACCTTGACTTCCTGATCGTAGGCCAGTTCGTAGCCGGCGTTGGGGATGGCGTGCGTCGTGACGACATAACGTGTGCCCAACAGGTCGAGCAGCCGGCTGTCCAGCGCGTCGTAGTTCGGCTGGCCGTCCACCGTCGTGTAGATCGGCGCGATGCGGTTGTAGAGCAGATCGCCCTGCGGCTGGATGCGCTGCATGTAGGCCGCGTAGCTTTTCGGGATGATCGAGTCGTAGCCGCGCACGTCCTCCAGCCCGTACGGCATGGGGGAGTTGGCGTTGAGCAGCTTCTCGTCCGGCGCGTCGAAGCTGGTCAGCCGCCACGGCTGCGCCGGGTCCTGCTGATCCTGCAGCCACTGCACCACCGGCGGCTTGAAGTCGAGCAGCTTCGGATCAGCGGCGCTGTTGAATCCGTGGCCGAACAGCCAGAGGTCGAGGACGAGGAGCGCGATGAGGATGGCGGGTAAATAAGTAGACAAGTAGACAGGTAGACGGGTGGAAAGACAAGGGGCCTCCGGGACGCCGGTCGATCCCCTTGCTTCCCTGTCTCCCTGTTTCCTTGTCTCCCTGTTTCCCTGTCTCCTTGTCTCCCTGTTTCCCTGTCTCCTTGTCTACTTGTTTCCCTGTCTCCTTGTCTACCTGTTTCCTTGTTTCCCTGTTTCCTCGATGTCCACACCAGCGCGACGCCCGCCAGCAACGCCATCAGCCCCAGGCGCGCGATCCCGACCGCCTCGTAGCTCCACGCCATCGCGCCATCGGCGAACCCGCGCGTGCGGGCCAGGTCCGACCCTGCCAACAGCCGATCGCCCAGCGCCACGAACGGCCCCGGCACAAAGATGCTGACCAGCACAACCAGCAGCGCAGCGACCCCGCCCAGGACGGCGAGCCAGGCCAGGATGCGAACTGCAAATTGCAAATTGCAAATCGTATAGCGTGGCCTGCCATCTGTCCTTCGCTCTCTGCTATTTGCTATTTGCCATTTGCCATTTGCCACCACCGCATCCAGCCCGTACCCTGCCAGCACCGCCATGCTCAACGTGAACGGGAAGACCCAGCGAAACGCCGAGTGGAGCTGGCTGTAACCGGGCAGCAGATAATAGAGCAGCGCATAGAGCGGCGTGCCGAAGGCAAAGAGCAGCGAGAGCACCGCCAGGACGACGAAAATCAGCACGCGGCTGGAACCAGGCACAGGCTCGACAGGCACATCTGACGTTTGATCGAAGACTGCCGGCTTCGTTCGCCGCCGTGTCCACGCAGCCAGGGCGGCGCTGATCACGCCGATGCCGGCCAGCAGCCACGTCAGCACGCCCAGGTAGTTGCCGCCCTCGACGTAGTTCTTGACGCCCCAGTCGATCGTGTTCAGCGGTTCGCCCAGCGCGTTCTGCGTCACCGGCACCCAGGCGCGCTGCCAGATGTCGAAGTAGCTGTGCGCCGTGGGGTTGCCGAAGAAGTCGGGCAGCAGGAAGGTGATGATCTGGCGGGAGGGCCAGGCCCAGTCGCGTATCTGCTGGAGGCTGGCGGCGCCCTCGCGGAAGCTCTGGCTGACCAGCTCGTACAGGGGGATGAGCTGCGCCGCGCCGAGCGCCAGGCCCAGGACGGTCATGAGTGTCAGCCAGACGGCCAGCCGCAGCGCGGGTCGCCACCGGCGAAGCCGCAGCCCCAGCGCGATCAGCCGCCAGGCAGCATAGAATCCCATGACCATCAAGGTATAATAGGTGATCTCGACGTGGCCCGCGAGGACTTGTAGCCCCAGGAAGGCCGCACCCAGGACGATGTACGGTATGGGTGAGTAGGCGCCGCCGCCCTTTTCCTCCTGTTTGCGCGCCACGACCTCGATCACCGCCAGGATCAGCGGCAACCACGCGGCCGCGGCGATGATCATAGTGAAGGCCACGCTGACAAGATAGAACCCGGAGAAGACGTAAATCACCGCCGCCAGGGCTGCAGGCGCGCGGCGCAGCCGCAGGACGCGGGCGAAGACGTACATGCCCAGCGCTGCCAGCCCCAGTTGCAGCCAGGTGAAGACGCCGTAGGCTTGCCAGAGCGGCAGGGTGTAGAAGATGACGCTGAGGGGATAGAGCGCGGAGTGCTGGCCTGCCGCCAGGAAGGGTACGCCCGCAAAGTTGCGCGGGTTCCAGAGGACGTCGGTCAGGCTGCCTGAGTGCAGCGCCTCGGTGATCAGCGCTTTCCACGGCCGGTTTTCCAGGATCAGGTCGCTGATCAGCAGGTTGTGGGGCCGCCCGACACCCTGCTCAGTGGCAAAGCTCTTCCACGGTTCGAACGGCAAACAGATTATCGGCCGGCAGGAGTGTCTTGCCGCCGAGCGTCTGCGGGGCGAACCAAAGCAGTGGCAGCAGAAGCAGGAGGAGGGCGATCAGAACGTCGGGCCGACGTACAGACTTCAAGCGGTTTCTCCAAGCGAAAGCGCGAATCCCAGGGCGCGAGCTGGATGCTGATAGAGAAGTTAGCGCCGGCTACTGGGACTGGCCGGAGAAAGGATCGTGACCTGGCGCGATGCGTTTTGCCTTCCGATGTCGGAACCAGATCCTGATAACGTCCACCGCGCCTTGGAGTTTGACCGGCACGCTCATCTTTGATTTGCCGATGCGGCGATCTTCGAAGTAAATCGGGACCTCTTTGACGCGATAGTCGAGACGTTCGGTCAGGTATGCCATTTCGACCTGAAATGCATAGCCGTTTGAGATCACACGCTCCAGTCCGATGCCCAGCAGCGTGGCACGCCGCCAGCATTTGAAACCCGCCGTGATATCATGGGTCTGCAAACCTAAGAGCTTGCGCGACCACACCTCGTTGGCCCACCAACTCAGAAATCGCCGCCACCAGCTCCAATGCGCATCCAACTGCCCTCCGCTGACGTAACGCGAACCAATGACCACATCGCAGTCTTTGATCACATCAAGCATGGTCGGGATAGCGCTCAGCGGATGAGAGAAGTCCGCGTCCATCTGGATAATGAGATCAGCGCCCATCGCCAAGGCCTGGGAGAAGCCGTCGATATAAGCGCGGCCCAGACCATCCTTAGCCGTGCGATGGCGCACGGTGATGATCCCTGGCAGCCGTTCCGCTAAGGCGTCAGCCACGCGGCCCGTCCCGTCGGGGGAATTGTCGTCTACAATCAACACCGTTAAGTCGGGCACTGCCAGCGCACGCAACTCCGCGATCAGGGCGGGCAGATTCTCGGCTTCGTTGTAAGTGGGGATGACGACGACGGTCTTCACTGGTGCGGAAACACTGTTGAGCTGCGCTGAAGGCATAACAGAAGCGATTCTACCACGGTGGACAGGAAAGGTCAAAGAAACCGGAAGGTTGCCATCCAGCTTAAGCTGCTGTATAATGCTTCCAGGACAGTTGAATATCGAAAAGGGGGGATACCATGGGCCGAAATACCAGTGCGAAGCCGGTGCAAATCCTGTATATTGGCCGATCTGATCCCAACTTTGAGAAGGTATGGCAGGGGCTCGAGAGTGATGGTGTCAACTTCGCCTCTGCCGGAACCCAAAGCCTGGGTCTTCAAATGGTGCGCGAGATCAGGCCTAATATCATCGTGGTGAACACGGCCAACGGGCATTTTTCCGGCGTATACCTTTGCAAAGTGTTGGGGCGCCGGCTGCCCGGCACGCAAAGGTTGGTGATCGTCGAGCGCGGCGAGGGGGAAGCTATCGCCTGCGAGCAGCGGCTTGCCAAACCGTTCACCGCCCGTAAGCTGCGAGAGACCGTGCGCGGGATGCTTGAAACGTCCATCCCACACACCCTTAAGACTGGCTCAATCGAGCTTGATCAAGTCTCCCGTTTGGTCAGCGGTCAGAAGGGCCGCCATCACCTGACCCCCAAGCAATGTGAGTTGCTGGCGCTGTTTATGCAGCGCCCCAACCAGGTTATCTCCCGCCGCGAGCTGATGGAGCAGATCTGGAAGACCGGCTACCTGGGAGATACCCGAACGCTGGATGTGCATATCCGGTGGTTGCGCGAAAAAATCGAGCTGGATCCCGACCGGCCCGATCTCCTGATCACCAAGCGCGGTGTCGGCTATGTCTTGAGCGTGCCTGGGGCTGAGACGTCGCCGGACGATGCACCCGATGTGGACGACTAGGGGCGTTGAAGCTGCCGGGGAATTAAACGCAAAATCGGCACACGAAGGCGCCGATCAGCGAGTCTCAACGCAGGAGGCGTATCTCAGGCAGTTTTGGCGTTGTTGAGCGCCCGCATCAACCGTGACTTGCGTCGCGCTGCGTTGTTCTTGTGGATCACGCCCTTCTCAGCCGCCTTGTCCAACGACTTGAGAGCCGTTTGCATCGCCTGCTCGGCCTCGCCAACCTTGCCGGCCGCCAACAAGGCACGGGCCTTCTTGATGTGCGTGCGGGTGGTGGTGCGGACGATGCCGCGATAGACGGTCTTGCGCGCATCCCGGCGGACACACTTCAGGGCGGATGGGTTCTTCTTCAGATTTGGCACGTAAAGCCTCCGACAATTTTACTACAATCAGTTCAGGTCTCTTGCTGATGATAACAGTCGTCGGCTGGATTGCTCCGTTAGCCGGCCACAGACGGCAACTATACCCCAGGCGGCGCTTTTTGTCCAGTTTGGGGGCCAGTGTTCAGAAATTCCAAATGTAGCGCCGCTATTGCCGGCCACAGAGATCACAGAGGCCTCAGAGGTGCTGATCAAGGGCCGCATGGTCTTTCATCTCGATGTGCTCGGTGTCCTCTGTGGCTAATTCGCGGTTACTTTTGGAATTCCTGGCCAGCGTTCGCAACCTCGCGTGACGGTGACGACGTGCGCACGACGTCGTTCATCGCCTCTTCGACGAACGGGTAGGCCAGCCAGACCAGCCCAGTCCCGAATATGAACCCCGTGATCAGCCTCAGATACCACGTGCTCTCGCGCAACCCGAAAAGCTGCGTAAAGCCATCCACGGCTGCGGGAAGCACAAAGAGCGCGAACAGCCACAGCGGCATCTTCGGCATGCGGCCGCGGCGCCGCAGGGTGGGACGCAGCGCGCCGAACAGCAGTCCATTGAGCAGGATCGCGCCGTAAATCGCCGTGTCGCGCTCGCAGATGGCGACCTTGTAGCCCGTGGCCGGCGTGCCGGGGAAGCGCAGCGCCAGGCGTTGGATGATGGTCAACCCGGCCGGTATCGCCTGGCTTTCTTCCAGTTCAGCCACGCTCGGTGTGATGTGCGGGCCGAAGAGGAAGAAGGATCGCTCGGGCAACTGGTGACACGTGGGCGCGTAGATCAAATAGATGGCCCGCGCGGGGCCGGTCAGGCCTAGCTTCCATCAGGATCGGCGCGAGGAAGGGCAGGCCGATGAACACCGCAACGGTGCAATTGAACAGCGCCAGCCAATGCCGCGCTAACCAGGCCGCCAGCCGGTTGATGGCCGCCGAAACCTTGGCCTCCGCACCCCCTTGCGGGGGCCGCACGTCTACGCTCATGTTGGTCTCTTCTCGCAAGCGGTTGTTGCAGCCTTAAGTTGCTGTCGTCGTGCCGTCCGCCACGACCGTCCCGCTCAGATAGCCGATATAGGCCGGGATGAGCGGCAGGACGCACGGCGACAGGAACGAGAGCAGCCCCGCGATGAAGGCGATAGGCAGCGTCACCGCCGACGTGGCGCCGATTTCGAGGCTGGCCAATCCCATACCGAAAAGCGCCACGAACCTGCCGGCAATCAAGGTGAGTCGATCCGTCAGCAGCAGCAGACCGATCAGGATCAGGAAAACGCCCGTGATTTTCGAGACGATGCCCATGTAGCGGTTCATCTTGCGCAGCCAGGGGGTCACGGTGGCCAGCGCGGCGCCGGTGATCAGGAACGGGATGCCGAGCCCGATCGAGTAGGCCAGCAGCAGGAACGCGCCCTGAGCCACGGTCTGCGTGTCGCCGGCCAGCAGCAGGATGCCCGCCAGCACCGGCCCAATGCACGGGATCCAGCCGGCCGAGAAGAAGATGCCCATCATGAAGGACGCGAAGAAGCCCCAGCGCCGGTCAGCTTTCACCTGGACGCGGCCCTCGGTGTACATGACGCGGCTCAAGCCATCCGTGAAGGCGATGAAGCCGCGGCCGAGCGCGTTCTTGGCGCCGCCGCTGGCGCGCAGCCGGTCGGCCAGCCAGGGAAAGACGCCGACCACGTACAGGCCGAACAGGATCAAGACGACCCCGCCGATCTTGGCGATCGTGGGCATCCAGGTGTTCAGCGTATAACCCACGAACGCCACCGACGCGCCGAGCAGCACGAAGATGAGGGTAAAGCCGAGCACGAACGCGAGCGCGTGAAAGAAGGTCTGCCAGCGACTACTGATTTTCATCAAAGTCTCCCATTCCCCCAACCTGACAAGCCGGAGCCAAACGCTCATCATAGAGGCACCAAGCCACCCAGGACACAAAAACACCTGAATCTCTTTGTGCCGCTTTGTGTCTTGGTGTCTTCGTGGTGAAAGCCTTGCTCGCTGTACCAGAATCCAATTTGCCGAACACTATTGCTGGCTCTGGTTCTCGTTCACCACTTCCTGCAGCGCGGCCAATTCCTTGCGGAGGTTGGTCTGCCGGTGGCTGATGCTGAAAACGAACGCGAAAGTGGCGAACCAGATCACCAGGTAAGCCGCAACCATGTATGTCATCGGTAAACTCCTTGTTTCCCTGTTTCCTTATCTACTTGTTTCCCTGTTTCCCCGCCTACTCACATTCAGCGGTCCAGTTGTTCCTTCAAGACTTCCAGTTGTTCCCGCGACCCCTCCAGCCGGACGCGGTGCCACAGCAGCACCACGTAGAGCAGGGTGAAGGCGGCCAATGAGAAGAAGAACGCGCTCATCATGCTCGGCGACAGCCCAAACCCTTCGGTCGGGTCGATCAGCACCGGGTGAATGGTGCGCCACCAGCGGATCGACATAAAGGTGATGGGCACGCTGAGGAACGCAAAGATACCGTACACCGCGGCAAAGCGCGCCCGGCGGGCCGGATCCTCCATCGCGCTGCGCAGCATGAAGTAGGCGACGAACAGCAGGAACATGATGGTGTATGTCGTGAGCCGCGGGTCCCACGTCCACCAGGTGTTCCAGGCCGGCCGTGCCCAGATCGAGCCGCTGGCCATCGCCGCCAGGGTGAATATCAGCCCGAGCTCAGCCGACGAGAGCGCCAGGCTGTCCCATTTGCGCTTGCTCGTGATCAGATAGATGATGCTGGCGACCATCGTCACGCCGAACGCCAACATGCTCAGCCACGCGCTGGGCACGTGGAAGTAGATGATGCGCTGGGCATACGTGTTGTCGGACGTCAACCCGACAGCGTCAGGCGCAACCCACAGCGCCATGACCGCCGCCCCCAGGATCGCCAGCGCGGTGATGGCAGTCAGCACAGTCAGGACACGATCGGATCGGTTCATAGATGACCCCCAAATGACGAATGACGAATGACGAATGACGACCGTCCCTCGTCTGCTATTTTTGCCATCTGCCCGTTGCTATTCTTCCACCACGAAGCCAAAGGTCAAGTACGCCAGCACGGTGAAGCCCACGTCATACAGGGCCACGAGCCGGACCCAGTTGCTCATGCTGCTCAACGTCTCGCCGTCCACGAGGGCGCCTGTCATCTTCACCCCGGCCACCAACACCGGCAGCAGAACCGGGAAGAGCAGGATCGGTAACATGACTTCGCGCGCCCGCGTGTTGACCGCGATGGCCGAGAAGATGGTGCCCACCGCGGCGAACCCGTAGGTGCCCAGGAAGATCACCAGCAGGTGCTGCCACGACAGCAGCGAAATGTTGAACAGGACCAGCACCAGCGGCAGCAGGATGACTTCGACGGCCAGGATGAAGAGCAGATTGCCCAGCATCTTGCCGAAGTAGATGGCCGAACGGTCCACCGGCGCCAGCAGCAGGCCGGCGAAACTGCCCTTGTCCTGTTCGATCACGAACGCCCGGTTGAGTCCCAGGATGCCGGCGAAGGTGATCGCCACCCAGACGATGCCCGGCACCACCATCTTCATCGACGGCACGCGTAGCTCGAACGCGAAATTGAAGATGATCACCGACAGCAGCGCAAACACGAACATGCTGCTGAAGATGTCCTTGGTGCGCAGCTCCGCCCGGACGTCCTTCCAGATGATGGCGCCGACGGCCTTCCAGAACCTCATCGGCCACCCCCGACATACTGGTCGTACAGCGGCCGGAAATCGGCGGCGGTCATGCCCCGGGCATCGGCCTCGAAGACCAGCCGGCCGTTCGCCAGGATCACCATGCGATCGGCGATGGCCAGGCCGCGCTCCAGGCTGTGGGTCACGGTGACCAGGGTGCGCTGGGGAGGCGTGGGCAAGCCGCTCTGCTCCCCCGCTCCCTTGCCCCCCTGCCCCTCCGTGCCCCGGCTCACCTGCACCAGCAAGTCGTGCAGCATCTCCGCGGCCTGCGGGTCGAGGCCGGTGTCCGGCTCGTCCAGCAGCAACACCTGCGGATCGTGCAACAGCGCCCGGGCGATCGCCAGCCGTTGCACCATGCCGCGCGAGAAGGTGCGGACCAGGTCGCCGCGGCGGGTGGTCAGCCCGACCTGCGCCAGCAGCATAGCGATGCGCGGCTCCGGCTGCGACATCCCGTACAGCCCGGCAAAGAAACGCAGGTTCTCCTCGGCCGTCAGGCTGTCGTAGAGCAGCGGCGCGTGCGACACGACGCCCAGGTGGCGGCGGATGCCGTCAGCGTGTGTGGCCAGGTCGAGCCCGCCGATGTGTACGGTTCCGCTGGTCGGCCGGCTCAGGCTGGACAGGATGCGGATCAGCGTGCTTTTGCCCGCGCCGTTCGGCCCGAAGATGACCAGCGACTCACCCGGCATGACGCGCAGGTTGACCCCGCGCAGCGCGTACTTGCTGCCGAAAGATTTGGTGAGCTTGCGGAGCTCGATCATCGCGACGTCGCGATGTCGCGGCCGCAGGGTCAGTCTCCGCTATGCCCCGGGAGGCCGGCGCGCTCGTCACTGCGTCAGATCCCGCAACTGCGCCTTCAACCGTAACCGTTCGTCGCGGTAGGCCGTGTCCGACACTTCGCCGGCCTCATGCGCCATATCCAGGCGCGCCAGCGCATCCACCACCTCATCCCGGGTGACAGCCCCCTTGGCTTCAGCGCCGCGCCGGCGCAGCAGCGGCAGGGCCACCAACAGCACGGCTGCCGTGGCTGCCAGCCCGATCAACACCCAGAGGAGGATGCGGCCGGTCGCGTTTCCACCGCTCGTTGTCGCCGCAGCCATGCCCGCGCCTGCGGCCGCCGCCAGCCCAGTCATCTGAATTGTCACCGGCTGGCCCGCGGGCAGGTTTTGGCCCACCAGGTTGTAGAAATCGCCCTGCTGCGTCTGGCGCACGCCCTGGTTGATCAACTGCTCGCTGGTCAGCTCCTGGCCGATGTCTGTGACCAGCGCGTTGACGTTGGCCGCCGCATATGGCAGCGTGCGGGCGAAGTCCAGCTTGTCCCCGGTGTAGGGGAGGGCATAGCGATACAAGATCTGGCGGGTGCTTTGGCCCGGCTGCAGCGGCAACCGATCCACAAAACCGTCGGCAGTCACCTGGTAGCGGCCATCTTGCGTGTCGCCGTCGATCTCCAATCCCTGCGCGCCGGCCGGCAGGGTGAAGCGAAGCACGCCGTCGCCGTCGCCCACATACGCGCGGTCACCATCCAGGCTGAAGACCATCAGCTCGGCGACCTGCGCCTGGCCGGGGCCAAAGTCCAGGATGAAGTGTACGCGGTCGGCGCGCACGCCGCTGGGATCGGTCGTGGTTTCGAAGACGGAAAGCGGGAGGTTGAGCTCGCTCTCGCCCGGCTCAAAGGAGATGAAGTCCGAGCCGAACGGGATCCCCTGCGGATACTCGCCGCGCGCGGCGAATGCCAGGCCGGCATCGGTGGGCAGCTCGGTGAAGCGGAACAGGCCCGCGGCGTCTGTCTTGGCTGAGCGTTGCTCCAGCATAGACGTCTGATCGAAGATGCCCAACTCGATGGTCAGGTCGGGCACCGGCGCGCCGGTGGTGCCGTTGTAGTACCGTGCCGCTGATCACGCCCGTGCCCTTGGGCAGTGGGCCGCGGAACATGGGGCCGCCAAAAGAGAGGCTGCGGACGTATTCGAGCCCCGCGGCCTGCTCGGGCTCGCTGAGCTTGCCCCTGAACGCGGGCATGTTGCCCTTGCCGCCGGCGACCGCTTGCGCCCAGGCTGCCTGGCTGACCACGGATGTGGCGGCGAAGTCGGCGAGGCTCGGTCCGGTAGAGGTACCCTTGCCATCGGTCCCGTGACACGACGCACAGTTTGCCTCGTAGACCGCCTTGCCCATGTCGAGTTGCGTGGGTGTGGTATGGAGCGTCCACGCATAGGCCACCGCATCCCAGATCTGGGTGTCATTCAGACGGTTTTTCCACGGCGGCATCATGCGCTGCATGTTGCCGTTTTTGGTGATGTCGAACAGCTCGGCCAACGACTTCCCGGCGACGGTGTTCGGATCGGCGAAGGCAATGGGTGGCACGCTCAACCCGGACGCCGAGGGGCCGTCGCCATTGCCGGTTGCGCCGTGGCAGGGCGCGCAGTTCTCGGCGTAGAGTGCCTGGCCGGTCAGTGGGCTTGGTGGCGCCGGTGTGGCGTCCTGGGCCAGAGGTGCGGCTGAAAGTGGGGCGACTGCTACCATGCAGGCGGTAAAGAGAAGGACGATGGCGATGCCGAAGACTAAAAAGCGTGCTGTGCGCATGGAGCTTGTACCCACTCCCTTGTTCAGATGATCGATACCCCAGACTTGGATCCCTGACACAAAAACGGTCACCCGCCCGGCAGGCGACCGTTCATATCGTGTGCATGATCAATCGTCAATGGTCAATGGTCTATCGTCCGTCCGCCTTACTTCACGGACTCGACCTTGATCTCTTCGTAGTCCTTAGGAATCCCTTCCTCGTAGCGGGAGGGACACTTGAGCAGGAGATTGTTCGCCTCGACCGTGCCATTTGCTCCCAGGCTGCCCTCGACGATGGCCTCGGTATTCTCGCGGCCGATCTGATCGGGCTGGACGCCGTGGAAATGGATGGGGATTTGCTTGCTGACGTCGGTCGGGTCCGAGATGTTGAACTTGAGATCGAGGTTCGGCGCATCATACACAACGCTCTCGGTGACGACCTTGCCGCTGACGCGCAGGTTCTTGCCCGTGAGCGCTGTCTGCTGGTTCAGAACCTCGCCCACCTCGCGGAAATAGGCGCCCTCGCTGGAAATCGACGAGAGGATCAGGTAACCGATCAACGCGACGATCACTGCGCCGCCGATGATGAATTTGATCTTTTTGTTCGTCCGGTTGGACGACACGTTGTCTTTCAGGATAGGGGAATTGGTTGTCATTCGCGCTCCATCAAAGTCAATTACGCTGGCTCATTTGAGCGGAAGTATAACATTATAGAAGAAGCGTGTCAACGACTTAGGTCACACTGCAATTGGAAACTGGAAACTGGAAGCTGGAAACTGGGAACTGGAAATCAGCAACCAGCTTCTAGCTTCCCGTCCTCAGTTCGCCGCCGGATAGCCGATCTCCACCAGCGTCGCCTTGACATCGGTCAACGCGGCCTCGTTGGCCAGGGTGAAGGTCGCGGTCTTGGCCTGCTCATCGGCTGCGACGGCCAGGACGCCTGGCACCTCTTTCGTCTCGCGCTGAATGGTCGCGACGCAATGGCCGCAGGAAATGGCGGGGATGTTCAGGGTTACGGTAGTTGACATGGTTGCCTCCAAAAGATTGGATGATAGACCATCAGAGTATCGCACCGAACGTGCCCAGGTTCAGTAAGCCGGACTTCCAATCCCATGGCCCCGGGGCGGTATGGTAGTCAGAGCGTGTCGCGGCTGATAGCTAATTCTGAATACACCTGTGTCAGAAGCGCGTGGAATGGCCTATCAGCCAGAATCGCACCCTTCGACTACGCACGGCGCAGGCTGTGGGTCACGGAACGCTGTGGTTCTCGTGCGCCGTGCTCCGCTCAGGATGCTTCCATAACTAACTTTGAATACACCCAAATCTTACTGCTTCCAGCGGGTCAGGAAATAGATGGCGGAGATACCGGCTACCAGGTGCATGATCTCCATGATCACGATCTGGCTGACCGGGGCGCCCAGGATGCCCAGGGGACTCAGCACCATCAGCACCAACACGACGATGGCGATGATCAGAAACCAGCGGTTGGCCCGGGGCGTGTCCATCAAGCGGGAAAGGATGGTGTAAACCACCGCGCCGGCCAGCACACCGAACACCGAGAGCACGGCTGCCCCCAGCGCATCCACCGGCCGGCCCATCGGAGTCAGGGCGGTGGACGGGAATGATCCCAGCGCTCGGCCGAGCAGATACAGTACGACGTTAATGAGCGCCGCGACGCCGGCGCCGATCAGGCCGGCCTTCCAGATCTCGCCGATCGGTCGGCGAGCAGGTTTTGAGTCAGTTGCCATGATGCCATCCCCTTTGCGAAGCGATGACCCTCTGGTCGCGCATCAGTCCTGCACAGGACTCTCAACCTCGACCTCAACCTCAGCCTTAACCGGCCGCACGTGGTTCACGATCAACGCGGCGAGCCCCACGACGAACGCGCCGATGGCGATCCACTGCGCCGTTGCCAGCGTGCCCATGCGCCAGGCATCGGGGCGGAACATTTCCACCCAGAAGCGGCCCAACGGATACCACATCAGGTAGAAGAAGAAGACATCGCCGTCGCGCAGCCACTTCACCAGTTTCCGGCCGAGGATCATCACGAGCGCAAAGCCGATCAGGTTCCAAAGCGCCTCATAGTAGAAGGTCGGGTGGAAGCCGTTCTCGGCGTACCACTGCCGCGCGAACGTCGGTGAGGCGATCGGGCAGGCCGCACGCCATCGGTGATCCGACCGGCTCCTGGCAGGGGTAGTTCGGGTTGATTTTGAATGCCCAGGGGAGGGTGGAGGCCGGACCGTAGAGCTCCTGGTTGATGCGGTTGCCCATCCGGCCGATGGCCTGCGCCAGGAGCAAGCCGGGGATCAGGATATCGAGCCAGCGCAGCAGCTTCAGGTGCGCCGGTTTGCCGTCCCGATCCTTGGCGATGCGCACGTAGATGATCACGCCGAGGATGCCGCCCAGCACCGCGCCGTAGATGCCCAGCCCGCGAAAGCCGCCGTTCCAGAAGGCGATGATGTCGATCGGGTGCTCGCGGTAGTAGGCCCAGCCCGCGAAGTTACCGGTGGGCGTCGAGAAGACATGATACAGCCGGGCGCCGATGATGCCCAGGATGAGCACCCAGATCAGCAGGTTCCAGACGTGCTCTGGATCCTCGCCGCGGCGCTTGGCTTCGAGGGTCGAAATCCAGGCGGCCACCAATGCGCCGAACACGATCAACAGCCCGTACCAGTGGACCTGAAATGGGCCGATATCGATGATGACAGGGTTCATGTGGTTGCTCCTTGTGAGCCGGACGATGGACGATGGACGATGGACGATGGACCATAACTTTTGGTCAGAGGTCTATCATGAATGGTCAACGATCAATGGTCTATCGTCTACCCCGCACCTTATCCCTCACGCGAGGCGCGACGTGCTGCTCTATCGTCCACGGCAACCGTTCCGCCGGCCGCCGCGGCCGCTTCCTTGGCGAGCATACGCTGATACTTCAGCCAGCGCATGCAGTCCTCGTCGTGGCCCATCAGCATGTCGGCGGCCAGGATCGATTTCTTCAGCTCAGGCTTGAGTGGGTTGGTGATAGCGCTCGGCATGCCGGCCGCGATCAGCATCGCCAGGAAGTTGGCGTTGATCGCCTCGCGATCGGGCAGGCCGAAGGAGACGTTGCTGGCGCCACAGGTAGTGTTGCACCCCAACTCATCGGCGATGCGGCGCACCAGCCGGACGACCGCGCCGCCGGAGCCGCGTATCGCACCGGCGGGCATTACCAGCGGGTCGATCAGGATGTCTTCGCGTGGGATGCCGTACGACTCGGCGCGCTGGACGATCTTCTTGGCCACCTCGAAGCGCACATCCGGGTCCATGCTGATGCCGGTTTCGTCGTTGGAGATCGCGATCACCGCGCACTTGTACTCCGCGACGAGCGGGAAGACGATCTCCATGCGCTCGCTCTCGCCGGTGACGGAGTTGATGAGCGGCTTGCCGCCCGCGGCCTGAAGCCCCGTACGCAACGCGCCGACGACCGACGAGTCGATGCTGAGCGGGACGTCCACGACTGACTGCACCGCGGCGATCGCTTTTACCATCACCTCGGGCTCCAGCTCGTGTGCGTTCGCGACGCCGAGACCGGCGTTGACGTCCAGCACAGGCGCGCCGGCCTTGACCTGGGCGATTGCATCCGCCATGACGCGCTCGAAATTACCTGCGAGCAGTTCGGCGGCCAGCGCCTTGCGCCCCGTGGGGTTGATGCGCTCGCCGATGACGACAAACGGCGCGTCCGGGCTGATGATGGTTTCTACACCGGTTTTGGAACGAAGAATAGTTTGCATTGAGAGATGGCTCCTGCTGATGATAAGTCCTGGATCGGTATTCGATTCGCGACCGCCGATGGTAAGTTGACCACGGAGGGGCCACGGCTGACGGTTATTATATCGCCAAGCGACATGATCACCAAAGCCTGCTGGCTCGGTTTGCGTGCATAGGCGGAAGGTGATGGGCCGGCCTTGCGCTCAAGCTTTGTTCGGCGTCGACTCAGCGTTGCAATCGCTTCGGCGCTCACTCTTTTGCCACAAGCATGTACAAACGAGGCACTTGATCGTGCAGGATGTCCACGTCGGTGACGGCCTCCCACAGCGGTCCCACGCCGCCGTACTCGAAAGTGACGATCCAGGGGCGGCGCCAACACCCAGCCCCGATCTGGGCCATGGCCCACTCGCACAAGGACCAGTCCGCGTCTGTCATCGGCAGGTGATCGACCAGCCGGCCTGCCAGGCGCTGGATCTCTGCCGGCGCGATCCCGTGCTGCTGCATCTGTTCGAGCCAGCGGCCCTCGACCCGTTGGACACCGGTGACGTGAATCTCGTAGATGCGCTCGACGGGCAATGCCGCGACATACGCTCGCGCATCCAGACCGAGTGCGTTCGCCGCAAGCCGCGCGTGCGCCAGATCGAGCAGCAGGCCACAGCCGGTCTCGCGCACGACATCGCTGATGACCTCCGCCCGGTAGGCGGGACGCAGGCACTCGTCGGCGTTGGGCGGGTTGTTCTCCGCGATGACGCGTTCGGCGCCGAAGCGGCGCACGACCGCGGACACATCGGCGATCAACCGCTCGGTGATCAGATCGCTGTGCGCCGGATCAGCGGTGTCGAGCGGCACACCCGGATAGGCGGTTGGCGGCGCCATCAAGTGGACGTTGACCAGCGGGGTGCCCGTACGGGCCAGGTGCGTCTCGATCTTGCCCCAGTCCGGCGGCTGCCGGGTCTCGCCGTTCAGCGCGCCGCTGCCGTAGCCGACGAGCAGGGGGAAATGCACGTTGACGGGGCGCAGCGCCGCAGCGGTCGCGATCAGGTCGGGCCAGGCGGGGGTCTTGAAATAGTCGAAGTCGACGCGGCCGCGGCGCAGCAGATCGGCGGTCGCGTCGCTGTAGTTGACGGCGAGCTTCATGCGTTCCCGCGCCCTAATTTGCGGATCGTCGCGCCAGGGTCGTTCGCCAGCACTGCATCGCACCCGAGCCAGCGATAGTACCACAGCCGGCCTTCCGGCGTCGGGTCCAGCGGGCAGGTGATCTGCCCCGCCGCATGCGCCTGGCGGACGTAGAACGGGTTGAGAAAGTAGACCGGCCAGAACGCACCGATGAGTTGCGCATCCACCCCGCGCGGCGTCAGCTTGGACATCGTGATGAAACCCGTGGGCATGTCGGGCGCGGCCGTCGCTACCGTCTGGACGCGCGCCAGCGAGAAGGAGAGCACGACCGTCCGATCAAGCACGCCTGCAGCCGCCAACTCCTCCGCCAGCCTGCGACAGACATCCGGCTCCAGGAAGCGGTCGGTTTTCAGCTCCAACGCCAACACGACGTCCGCCGGCAAGATCGCACACAACTCGGCCAGGGCCGGCACACGCTCGGCCGCAAACTCCGGGCGACCGTAGGCCGCGCTCAGCGTCTTGATCTGCGCCAGGGTCATCGCTGCCACCGGGCCATGCCCGTCGGTGGTGCGGTTCACGTCGCCATCGTGGATGCAGACGAAGACGCCGTCCGCGGTCAGGTGCAGGTCGGTCTCGATGATGTCTGCGCCGTCGGCCAGCGCGCGGCGGAACGCGGCCAGCGTGTTCTCGGGGCAGGCCGCCGAGTTGCCGCGGTGCGCCATGACGTACGGTTTCGGCCGGCCGGGGATGCTCAGTTGCCGGGCGCTCATTGCGCTTCTTTCCTCGGCGCGGCTGCCATGTGCTCCGCCAGCAGCGCCTTCGCGCGGTCGATGATCGGCCGCATGGTGATCGGCTGGCCCGGTTCCGCGGGCAGGTCGGCGGCCCGGATCGGCCGGCTGAACGAAACGCGCGGTGTAACCGTCGCTTTTTGCGAGAACATGAGCTGCGAGCCGATTTGCAGGAATTCGGCCAGTTTGCGTCGCTCCCAGCCATCTTGCTTCAGCCGGGTGAGGGGGCTGCGCAGGTATTGCGCCGCGATCACGCTGCTGACAATGCTCAGCACCAACTGCGTCGCCGGGACGCGGCGGAGCACAATGGCGAGGCTATCGTACCAGGTTTCCAACGCCTCGGCCGCGCCCGGCAGCAGGTCGGGGTCGGGATCTACCAGGCCGCTGCC
The DNA here is from genome assembly GCA_963841825.1 of uncultured Chloroflexia bacterium. GTDB lineage: Bacteria > Chloroflexota > Anaerolineae > CG2-30-64-16 > CG2-30-64-16 > CAWJEL01. The sequence goes on along the minus strand of CAWJEL010000033.1, from coordinate 24,393 downwards.
GAAGGTCATCAGCGCGCCGCCCGCTTCCAGGTGGCGGATCATCGCCCGGATGACGCCCATGCGAGCGTGCGGATCGGGCGACACGTAGATCGTGTGCGCGCCGATGGCGGGCAGGCGGCGCAGGAAGGGGACGTCGCTCGCCACGATCATCAGATCAGTCCGTGGCGGCAGGCTGGCGATGAGGGCAACCGAATCGTACGCGCCGGGATGGTTGGAGACAGCGATCAGCGGACCGGTCGTCGGGATCGCCGCCGCGCCGCGCACTGTCACCCCGGTGACCAATTGCGACAGCAACCACTGGGAGCCAGCGCTCATGGTGGATTGCCCGATGAGCGCGTCGGTATGCGCCATCAGCCGGGCGAACCGGGTGGCCGGGATACGCAGGAGCGGCCCCAACAGTCGGAGCGCCACGCCGCCCGGCGCGCGGCCGACGGCGATGAGCATCTCCCGCACGATATCGTCGCGGAGATCGATCTCCAGCGCCCGGTCAGCGACTACGAGCGAAGTGTCGCCCCCGCTGTCGGGCAACGGCGCGCGGCCGGTTGCGCCGCCAGGTTGTTCGATCATCGGGGGACTCGCGCCGCGACGATCTCGCCGAACCGGCGGAGGACGGCGTGCGCGGCGGGCGTGTCTCGGCAGCCGGCGATCAGCGCAGCCGGATCCTGGCCCTCGGCGCGCAGGCGTTCGGCGTAGTGCTCGATGTACGTCGCCACGACCTCGGCGTCGAACTCCGGGTGAAACTGTACGCCCCAGGCCGATTCACCCACGACGAACGCCTGGTTGGCCTCACGATCGCCCTGCGCCAGCCGCCGCGCGCCCGCGGGCAAGGTCAGCGCCGACTGTGTGTGGCACACCTGCGCCGGCAGTCGCGCGGGGAGGCCGCCCAGCAGGGGATCGTCCGCGGCCTCTGCCTCAAGCTCGACAATGACCGTGCCGAACTCCCGGCCGTTCGGGTTATCGCCGACCTCGCCACCCAGCGCGTGGGCCAGCAGTTGGTGGCCGTAGCAGATGCCGAGGGTCGGGATGCCGCGCGCGATCAGCCCTGGCAGCCAGGCCGCGGTCCGCTCGCTCCACGGCTGGCGCTCAGTCACCATGTCGTGCGAGCCGGTGATGACCACCCCCGCAACTTCGTCATACGCCGGCAGCTCGCAGCCGTTCCGCGCATCGACGATATGGATCGGCAGCGTCCCGGCATCCAGCCCGGCGACGATCCAGTCGGTGAAATCGCCCTTGCGGGCGAGCAAGGTTGGCAGCGTGCTGCCGGTCTTCAGGATGATAAGTTCACGCATGGAATCCACTTTGGATAGTTGTTCATGCCGGGTTTGACGCCGCGGCCGGTAAAGATTGAACCACGGAGGCACAGAGGACACGGAACCTATCCGGCACTCTCCGTGTCTCCGTGGTGATTTTGAGTGCAGTTAACCCGGATACTCACGCTTCGCTGCGGACCTCGAAATCGAACGTGATCTCGGTGACGCCCCGGATGGTGGCCGCCACTGAGCAGTACTTGTCCTGCGATAGCTTGATGGCGCGCTCCACCTTGGCCGGGTCCAGGTCGCGGCCGGTGGCGACGTAGTGCAGGTGGATATGGGTGAACGCCCATGGCGGCTCGGGGGCCTGGGTGGGATCGGCGGTTACCAGGAGGCCGGTCAGCCCCTGGCGCTGTTTCCTCAGGATGTCCACCACATCGTAAGCCGAGCACCCGCACAGGCTGATCACGAGCAGGTCAGAGGCCTTGGCCCCGCGCCAGTCCACCCAGCCTTCATCCTCGGCCCTGGGCCACGTCCCCGCCACCACGGTGCCGCCGCGGCTATCGCGGCCGACGAACAGGTGGCTGTCATCGCCGGTCCATTTCAGTGCAATCTGTCCCATGTGAGCTCCTTTTCAAGATCAAGTCCGGTTGTCTTAACAGGCGGATTCCGGCGCAGGAAGCGCGACTTTCACCACCAAGAAACCAAGACACGAAGATGCACCAAGTGTTCAGTGGTCTTTGTGTACTTCGTGACTTCGTGGCTTTGTGGTGAAAGTCAATGTCGGTTCCGGCTTGTCCGGGTTAGGATTATCCCGCTCGCAATTGCGCGTGTGCAGCAGCCACCGCCGTTTGCAGCAGCGCCGTATCTTGCGCCGCGGTGACCAAGCGGAAGCCGCGCCGCGCCAGCATGAGCGCGTTCTCCGGCGAACCGGCGTAGATCCCCGTCACGAGATCGTGACGCGCCGCGGCGGCAAGCACGGTATCGAGCGCGGCGAGGAGGGCCGGGTCGGTGAAGTCCGCCGGCTTCGCCAGCCCCAGGCTGATGCTCAGATCGAACGGGCCGACATAGAGCCCGTCGAGGCCAGGCGTGGCCGCGATCTCCGCCACGTTCGCCAGCCCCTGCGCGGTCTCGATCATCGCCAGCGCGATCACGCTCTGTATTGGCCTGGGCGAAATAGTCGGCCCCCCAGCGCAGGCCGGCGCGGATCGGCCCATAGCTGCGGTAGCCCACCGGCGGATAGCGGCACGCGCCGACGAACGCGGCGCACTCGACGGCTGTGTTGATCAGCGGACAGATCAGGCCGAGCGCGCCCGCGTCGAGCATCCGCATGATTGTCGCGGGGTCGTTCCACTCCAGCCGCGCCAGCGGGACACTTTCACTCCCGGACATGGCCTGGAGCATCGCCACCGCGGCCTCGTAGCCGATCAGGCCGTGTTGGAGATCGATAGTGACCGAGTCGAACCCGGCCGCGGCCACCACCTCGGCGGTCCACGGGCTGGGGATGGTCAGCCAGGCGTTGGTCGCCGCGCGCCCGGCGGCCCAGATCGATTTGAGGTTGTTCTGCATCATTGGCTGGTCCTTTTTGCATCATCGTATGGTCCCAGGAAACGTTCGCCGTTGAAATGGATGAGATGTGACTCCGCATCGGCGACCCAAACCTCCGTCGCCCAGGAGATTTCGCCGACGTATTTGGTCATGTCACTGCGATTCAGAAAGGCGGTCACATATACCAGGCCAGGCTTGGCATTCTTGAAGAGGTGGGCAAGTTCATTCCGACGTTTAGCATCCACAGGGCCATGACTGGTCACTGCTTCGACAAGAAGCACCAACGCGGTCTCGTAGACGATCAGGCCGTGTTGGAGATCGATAGTGACCGAGTCGAACCCGGCCGCGGCCACCACCTCGGCGGTCCACGGGCTGGGGATGGTCAGCCAGGCGTTGGTCGCCGTGCGCCCGGCGGCCCAGATCGATTTGAGGTTGTTCTGCATTATTGGCTGGTCCTTTTTGCATTATCGTATGGTCCCAGGAAACGTTCGCCGTTAAATGTGGATGAGATGCGACTCCGCATCGGCGACCCAAACTTCCGTCGCCCAGGAGATTTCGCCGACGTATTTGGTCATGTCACTGCGATTCAGAAAGGCGGTCACATATACCAGGCCAGGCTTGGCATCCTTGAAGATGTGAGTCAATTCATCGCGGCGTTTGGCGTTGATCGGCCCGTGTCCGGGCACTGTATCGAACAAGAACAATCGGTTCTTGGCCACATCGTGGATGATAACATCAGGTGTTCCATCGGACTTGAGATCTGAGAGGCCAAGTCCGCCGAACGCTACATCATCAAGGCCGACTTGGTTTTCGCTCCGATCTTTTCTGTAGAGAACCGTTCCGCCTGACGAAAACGCAGGGAGGAATTTTCCCACAACGGCGCAAATCAGCTCATTGTGTCGTTTCTTGGAGGTAGCGTTATTGACCACTTACTACCTCCCGGCCAAGCCTATCTAACATGCCCAATTCTGAGCTTGTAGCATCGCCGCCGCGGTCGGTTATTTCGCCGGCGATCCGCGCCAACTCAAGATGGCGGTCGTCATCAGCGATGAATGCGGGGATTTTCAGGTTCTCGACGACACTGACGCCAAGGCTGAGCTGTGCGGCATACGCTGAGATCGCTGAGGCAATCGTGGGGGCGTTCAAGATGCCGGTGAGATAACGGGCTTCGGTAAGGGTTGCGACCGGCACGAAGTATAGCTTATGATCCGGCACAACAATGCGTTCCCCAAGGAGCGGGTCTCGCACCGGTTCAAGGTAGGCGGCGCAGAAGCGACGTCCGCTCATCTCCTGCCATAAGACTTTGTACGGGCTGAACGTGTAGGGGCCGGTGCTCCATGTGGACCAGAAAGGCTGGCCCTGCTGATACCGGCGGTAGCTGCCGCGAACTCGCAGGTGATCTTCAAAGACTGCCAAATACTGATGGGTACGCGTTGCGCCGAAAGAGGGAGCGATGGGTCGCCGTGCATACCGCGTTGGGGAACGATGATTTTGAACTCAGGGTCCAACGTTGCCTGAAATGGTTTCAAGCCACGTCCGCGCATCAGCGGGAAGACATGCTCGCGTTCAATGAGCCTGCGAACCGTTGAGACCCCCCTTGTCCGCCCGATGGAAGGATCGTTACTCACCCACACATAGCCCGCATCCGCTGCTTCCACCCGAACAAAGAAAACACCGTTCAGATCCGTTGTAACGCCCTTGCGTGCCTGATATGCCGCGACCCGCGAGGCATCGAACAGAGTCTGCCACACATCATGCTCGGCTGCTGTGCCCTTCAACCAGGGACCGGCATCGGTGCCAGGTACGGGTTGCGCTAAAAGATCGCGATGTGTGGAAGTGGCGCGGAATTCCTCCGCGTCGGCAAAGCGCTGACCGACTCGCTGGCCGGTGCCCGGTTGCCAAACTCGGTAAGGCACCGGATATCGGGTGCGCCCGCCGTTTTCGATGAGCAGCAACGCTGGGTGGTTGGTAGCGCCTTCAAAAGGCGCGATGGCTTTATAATCTTCGACCCCCAGCACCGTCGCCATAGGGGAACCATCGTTGTACTCAAACCGCCGGAATCCCTGGCTGGATTCGTTGCTGAACACCGTCGCTGTGATGAAAAACGCCAGTCGGCCTTGTGGCGCCAACCACCGGCGGATGGCTTTGAACGTGATAATGGTTGAGATATCACTTTCAATGCCACCAACGTAGCGTGCGGAACTGAAGACATTCATTTCCAGGCATTGTGGTTTGATGAATGTCGCGTATTCGGGTGGGAGATGACTCCATTTTACCCACGGCGGATTACCGGCGAGGTGACTAACCTTTCCAATCGCGCCGGCTGCAAAGCGGTCGGCAAGAATCACGCACCAGATGCCGTCCCATCCCTGGTGATGCATTTCAACCAGGGTCTGGATAGTGAAACCCAGGCTCTGCGAAGCATCCGGCGAAAGAGCGAAAAGGGCAAGCATGGGCTGCAATGCCTGCATAATGTCAGGGACGCTGGTATTCGCATTGATGAGCATGCGCAGCCGGTCGAATAGCCCATGTAGCTCGGGGCTACGCGCTACTGCGCCAGGTAATTCAAAGCGTTTGTCGCCTAGTTCCGTCTGCAAAACATGGACAAAGGTATCATTTGAAGTCGGTTCGGTGGAGTTAATCGCATCGGCCAGATAAACAGGCAGTGAGAGTGGAAGGGTAGGCGATAGGTAGGGCGCCAGCACAACGACCAACGAAGCCTTCGCTGCCAGAACGGCAAGCGGATTTAGGTCAATCCCATAGATTCCATTCAGTAATTCGCTCCCTGTGGGATGTCGCCCTTGCTGCTCTGCGGCACGTAAGCGTCGTTTGATGGCTTCCAGCAAGAATGTGCCGGTACCGCACGTTGGATCTAGGAGATCATCACTTGGTTGCCACTTGATGCAGTCCAGAGCATGCTCAGCAAGCCAATCTGGCGTATACACCTCTCCCAACGCATGGCGAAGTTCGCGGGGCACAAACACCTGATAGATGCCCTTGAAAAGATCGCGTACCGAGTCTGGCGTTTTGCGAGGCATGTCAAATGAGATACCGCGCAGACGATTGATGAGGGACTCGATAGGGCTCTCCAGTGTCAACCATTGCTCATCGTCAACATACCAGGAGAAGAAATCCCCCGCCAGCATGTTGGTCACGCCCGCGTCAATGAAAACCTGTCCGGATTCCAGTGCGCGCAATCGTCGCTGCAATGCCACTGTGGGGTCGGATACGTCTTCGGATGCTCGCGGCAAGGCCAACGCTGCGACCAGTTTTGCTACTAGTGCGATGTAGGAGTGCAGGGCGAAGAGATAGGCGGGAACATTTTCGCGATACCGAGCGCCATGCGTGAGTACCTGAGAGTCGAGAAATTCGTCGAGACGTTCTGTTTCGATACCAACAGCCTGTCCGAACAATCGTTTCCATTCGGTGAGCAGAAGCCCGGTTTTGGTCTGTCTAACATCGCTGGTCGGTGGCACATCCGCCTTGACAATCGCATCGAAAAATCGCGGGATCAAGGCGGCGCCGATTGGTGAGTCTGGGCTGACCAGCGCACGCAAAATGGCGGGGTGAACCAAGGGACGGCCTTGTTCACGCAGTAGACGTAGCAACCGCTCGGCGGAGCCGGTCGTGAAGTTTTCCAACGGCTGCCATGTTGGAAGAAGTCGGGCAAGCGCCCCGAATGCAATCTGCGTTCCATCCCAGACGACGAGGATATAGTCATCAGCAGGTCTTCCCTCTTCGCGAGCGATACGCAGGGCATAGTCTTCGACTTGTTGCTTGGCATGATCGAGTTTTGCCACCGCTTGACCACTGAAAGACTGCGGCGGTTCGTACTCGATAAGGATCGCGCCATGCACTGCATCTGCAAAGCCGATACTCCCAACATTATTTCGAAGGGCGCGCTCAAGCTGATTGGGTGCCCAGGGAATCTCGAGTTTGGAACATTCTCGTTCCAAACTTGTTTCGATGGCGTGCCGCAAACTAGCCTCATTGCGAGCCGACCTGGCTGCGGCCGTGACATCGGTTGCGAGACGCGTGGCCGCCTCGCGCAGTGAGGTCAAGTCTTCACTTGTAGCAGGAGCGAGTGCGGGCGAGTTGCGTGATGTCGGCTTCTGTCCCAAAGTACGCCCTTTCCGAGTGGCAGCGACGCGCTACACTCGTTGTGTCAAGGATTGTACTACCAAATAATCAAGACCTGTCCATCTTACCCTGCGAGCTTACTTCAAGCAAATGACGCGTGCAGCGTTTGTCATCTCGCCCCACTTGACGTACAATCGACACGTTATCATCACGCCCTCAGATCGGAATCATACAACGAGCCTATGAGCCAGCAAACCAACCCATCAACCTGCCGAATCGTCTTTCAACCTTCTGGCCGCCAGGGGGATGTCCCGGCCGGCACCAATTTGCTCGATGCCGCACGCATGCTCGGCGTCGAGATCGAGGCCATTTGCAGCGGGAAGCAAACGTGCGGCAAATGCCAGGTGGCCGTCGAAGAAGGGGTCTTCGCCAAGCACGGCATCACCTCGGCCGCCGACCATCTGACGCCGCCCGACAGCCGCGAAACGTACTATTGGGAGAAACACCCGCGCACCGACGGCCGCCGCATGGCTTGCGGCTGCGAGGTGCTGGGCGACCTGGTCGTGTTCGTGCCCGAGGAAAGCCAGGCGCGCAAACAGATCGTGCGCAAGGCGGCCACCGAGCGGGCGATTATCATCGATCCGGCGATCCGGCTCTACTACGTCGAGATAGTGCCGCCGACGCTGGAGCATCAATTGGGCGACTGGGACCGCATCGCAGCCGAGCTCGAAGCGCGCTTTGGGTTGAAGGATGTGCGGTTGGACCCCGTGCTGCTGGGCAGCCTGCAGCCGATCGTGCGCCAGGGGAAATGGAAGGTCACGGTCACGGTCTGGCAGGATCGCGAGGCTGTGCGCGTGCAGCCGGGCTACGTCGAAGAGGCGTTCGGCCTGGCCGTGGACATCGGCAGCACCACCGTCGCCATGCACCTGTGTGACCTGCGCACCGGCGCAATCCTGGCGACCGCCAGCCGGATGAACCCACAGGTCGCGTACGGCGAAGACCTGATGAGCCGGGTGAGTTACTGCGACGACCGGCCCGATGGGCTGGCGACGCTCCACGGTGCGATCATCGCGACGCTCAACGAGTTGGCGGCCCAGGCCGCGGCCGACGCCGGCATCACGCCGGACGCCATCACCGACATCGTGCTGGTCGGCAACACGGTGATGCACCATATCCTGCTGAACGTGCCGCCAGCGCGAGCTCGGACAGTCGCCCTTTGGTCCGGCCATCAGCGACGCCGTGGACATTAAGGCGCGCGATCTCGGCCTGAAGCTGGCGCCGGGCGCACAGGCGCATGTGCTGCCGGTGGAAGCGGGTCACGTCGGCTCGGACAACGTGGGGGTGATCCTGGCCGAGGAGCCGGACAAGGCGCCGGCCGACGAGGTGTGGCTGATCGTCGATGTGGGCACCAACGGTGAGCTCCTGCTGGGCAACCGGGATCAGCTTTTCTCGGCCTCCAGCCCGACCGGCCCCGCGTTCGAGGGCGCGCAGATCCGCCACGGGATGCGCGCCGCGCCCGGTGCGATCGAGCGGGTGCGCGTCGATCGCGAGACGTTGGACGTCCGCATCAAGATCATCGGACGAGATGCGTGGAACGACGCGTGGGATGTGGAACCACGGAGGGACGGAGACACGGAGGGCGGGGGACACGGAGACGAGGAGACCGCTGAGGAACGTAGGCGGAGGAAGCGGGCTGCGCTGCTGGGTGAAGGGCCAATCCTGGCGGCGGGGATTTGCGGGTCCGGCATCATCGAGGCGGTCGCGGAGTTGTTCATGGCCGGCGTGCTGACCCCCGGCGGCCGGTTTGCGCCGGAGATCAGTTCCCCCCGGCTGAGCTGGCAGGGCGCCAAGGCGGAGTTTGTCCTGGCTTGGCCGCACGAAACCAGCACTGGCCAGCCGATCGTGCTGACCAGCGACGACGTGCGCAACATCCAGCTCGGCAAGGCGGCGCTCTACTCGGGCGCGCGGTTGTTGATGGAGCGCATGGGCGTTGAGCGGGTCGATCGGGTGATGTTGGCCGGCGCGTTCGGCAGCTACATCGACGCGCGACACGCTATGGCACTCGGCATGATCCCCGACTGCGATCTGGCCAGGGTGACCACGGTGGGCAACTCGGCCGGCGACGGCGCACGCATCGCGCTGCTGAACAAGACTGAGCGGGAGGACGCCGCGGCGGCTGGCGCGTTGGACGAACTACATCGGCATCGCCCTGGAGCCGCGCTTCCAGGAGGCGTTTGTCGAAGCGATCCCGCTGCCGCACGCGGTGGATGGCTTCCCACATCTGGCTGAAGTGCTGGCGGAGGCCGCTGCGCTGCGCCGCGCGCGGCGGCGTCTCGGATGCGGTGCGCGCGCCGAACCGCCGGCGTCAGCCGCCGGTGGAAAGCTGATCGCTCACGGAAAGAGGTGAATTGACATGACCGCATCCTCATCCCACACCTGGACGACCCTGCTGGATGGTCTGCGAGCCACGCCAGCGCGCCTGCGCGATCTCGTAACCGAGGCGACCGCGCAAGATGTCCGCTTGTATGAGTCGGACGCCCGCGCGGCGAGCGAAGTCATGGCGCATCTGTGCGCCGTTGAGTCGCCGTTTCGCGCCCGGCTGGTTCGCATCACGCTGCAAGACAACCCCAGTGTCGCCGCCATCGCCGATAACATGACCGGCGGCTACGATCTGGACACGCCGGCCGCGATCCTGCTGGATACCTTCAGCGATCTGCGCGCCGGGACCGTCGCCTATCTGGGGCAACTGCCGCCGGCCGCGATCGTGCGTCCGGCTGTCCATGCAGACACCGGCCCAACGACGTTGCGTGACCAGGTGGAAGCGTTGCTGGGACACGACGAGGTCGAGATTGGGCGCCTGACCGATCTGCTCGCAGCAAATCGTTGAATTGAACGGGATTAGTTCGGAACGTAGGGGCAGGTTTTGCAGGGTTGATTTAGCTCTGCCTGATGTGGCGATATCGGCAGCAGTAGAGTGTCCCGTTGACAGCGGAGAAACCTGCCCTTACCTTGATTCGGAACACACCCAACTGATTGGAGTACCGATGGAAGATCCGTTTGCTGGCCTAACCGCCGAACTTCAGACGCACTACCGCAACATGCAGGATGATCTCTACGATGGCCTGACGCCCAAGGTGGTCGAGGCAACCAACCAGGCGTTGGCCTGGGGGCAATCCCCGGCCAACATTCTGGCGCATGGCCTGGTCGCCGGCATGGATGCGGTGGGCAAGGATTTCGGCGCGGGCATCCTGTTCGTGCCCGAGGTCCTGCGCGCGGCCAACGCGATGAAGGCCGCGATGGAAATCCTGCGCCCGCTGCTCGTCGAGACCGGCGTGCCGAAGGTCGGCACCGCGGTCATCGGCACCGTGAAGGGCGACATCCACGACATCGGCAAGAACCTGGTGGGCATGATGTGGGAGGGCGCCGGGTTCGAGGTGATCAACCTGGGCGTCAACGTGGATGCTGACAAGTTCCTTGCCGCGATTCACCAGCACAACGCGACGCTGCTCGGCATGTCGGCGCTGCTGACGACGACGATGCCCTACATGCTGAAGGTCATCGAGCGGCTGGAGGAAGAAGGGCTGCGGGAGCGCGTCAAGGTGCTGGTGGGCGGCGCGCCGCTGAACCCGGCCTTCGCCGAGGATGTCCGCGCCGACCGCTATTGTAAGGACGCGGCCGAGGCAGTCACAGCGGCGCGTGCGATGGTGGGGCGGGATGCGTGATGCGGGATGCGTGATACGTGATCGTGATACGTGATCGTGATGCGTGGTGCGTGATGCGTGATGCGTGGTGCGTGATGCGTGATGCGTGGTGCGTGAGAGCGTCATGCGTATGGGTGTCGCGAGGCACGCAGCACGTAGCACGGTGACCAGGAGGCAAAAATGGATAAGTTGATTCAGTTTCTCAGCGCACATCCGATCGTCCTCGGTGACGGCGCGATGGGGACGATGCTGCAAGCTGCAGGACTCACGTCCGGCGGATCGCCGGAGGAGTGGAACGTCACCCGACCGGAGGTGCTCAAGGGCATCTACCAGGCCTACACGGATGCCGGCGCGCAGGTGATCACGACCAACACTTTCGGCTGCAACCGCTTCCGCCTGGGGCTGCACAATTTCGAGGATCGCGTGGCTGAGTTCAACCTGGCGGCCGTCAAGACGGCGCGCGAGGTGGCCGCGGCGGCGGATCACGAAGTGCTGATCGCGGGCGACATGGGCCCGACGGGCGAGATCCTCTTCCCGCTCGGCACGCGAATGCCGGATGAAGTGCGCGACGCGTTCGCCGAGCAGGCGGCCGCGCTGGCCGAGGGCGGGGTGGATTTCTTCCTGATCGAGACCATGAGCGCGGTGGAGGAAGTCGAGGCCGCGGTCGAAGGGATCCGGGCGGCGTCGAGTCTGCCGATCGCGGTCACCATGACCTTCGACACCCACTTCCGCACCATGATGGGCATCAAGCCGGTGCAGGCGGTGAAGGCGCTCTACGATATGGGCGTGCGCGTCCTGGGCGCCAACTGCGGCAACGGCCCGGGCGAGATCGAGCGCGTGATCGGCGAGATGGTGGCGGTCAAACCGGCCGACGTCTTCCTGATCGCCCAGTCCAACGCGGGCCTGCCGCAATACGATACCGCGACCAAGCAGATTCACTACGATGGGACGCCGGCGGTGATGGCCGAGTACACGCTGAAGATGAAGGCGCTTGGCATCAACTACATCGGCGCGTGCTGCGGGAGTACGCCGGCGCACATCGCGGCGATGCGGGATGCCTTGGGCTGAGCAGCATCGTCTACTTCTCATTGGATCTCACGATGCGCACACCGTTTCCGGGGATGGATCCGTACCTGGAGCAACCGGAGTCCTGGCAAGGCTTTCACAACAGCCTGATCGCGGCGGTTGCCCTCGACTTGGCGCCGCGGCTGCGACCGCGCTACTATGTCGCCACCGAGGAGCGTACCTATCTGAACGCGCCGGATCGCGCGACCTTCATCGGACGCCCAGACCTGAGTGTGATCGGTCCGCTGCTCCAGGAGCCGCACGCCTCATGGTCTGGCGAGCCGGTGGCCAGGGCCGTGCGAGTTGAACTGCCGATCCCCGATCACGTGCGCGAGGCCTATCTGGAGATTCGCCAGGTCGGCAGCGATGAAGTCGTCACAGTGTTGGAGATCCTCTCGCCCACGAACAAGCGCCCCGGCGAAGGACGCAGGCAATACGAACAGAAACGATTGTCGATCTTCGGCACGCGGACCAACCTGGTTGAAATTGATCTGCTACGCGCGGGGGAACCGATGCGCATGTGGGGCAATGGACACGGCAGCCATTACCGCATCCTGGTCAGCCGGGCGCGCCAGCGGCCCAGTGGCGAACTCTACCCCTTCAGCGTGCGTCAGCCCATCCCCGACTTTCCACTTCCGCTGCAACCGGACGATGCCGAGCCGCTGGTTGAGCTGAACCGCATCCTGCACGACTTGTACGAGCGCGCTGGCTACGACCTGCGCCTCAACTACCGCGGGGACGCGACGCCGCCACTTGAAGGCGATGATGCGATTTGGGCGGATGGCGTGTTACGCAATGCTGGACTGCGCCCAGCGGGGTGACGACGCTGCACACGGTCCTTCGTTTCACGTTTTCACGTCATCACGTCTTCACGCCGCGCCTCGCCACCTCCGCCTCCAGAATCCGCCGCAATACCGCCACGCTGCACGCATACGTCGCGTCCACGCCGAAATAGCTCAGGCTCTTGCTCAACAGGCTCTGCCGGCGGCTGTACGGCGTGTCCGACGCGTAATGCAGCAGGCCGATGTCGTACGGCGCGTTGATGAACAGGTTGACGATCTCGTTGACAGGAAAACGCTGCGGGTAGATGTCCTCGTAGACCGCGCTCAGGTAGGGACCAGACTCCATCTCCAGGTCGGTGTAACCTTCCCGGTAGAAGACATCCATAAACTCCCGGTTCTGGAGGAAGGTGCCGCGGACGGTGACGGCCTTTTGGTTGTCTAACACCGTGCCGTGGCGCAGATACGGCGCGACATGCTGGGACAGGAAACAGTTCTTGAACAGGAAGGTGTTGCGCGAGTGCTCGTCGTAGACCACGTTAGGGATCATCACGTCGCCCACCCGCCCCACCAGCGTGGCCGCCTTGCCCATGACGTACACGCCCAGCACGTCCGCCGCGCTGGTGCAGATCTGCGAGAAGAGATGGTAGGCCGCGAAGCCCAGCGGGTAATCAACGTTGACGATCAACGCGTCGCTGTCAGCCAGCGCCGCCAGCCCGGGCATGGCCAGCCGCGGGTCGATCTTCGCCGGATCGACCCGGCAGATCTCGATCACCTGCGCGCTGATGTCCAACGTGTGCGGCTCGTCGAAGCGATGGATGCCCGCGTCCGCATCGGCCTGCGCCCAAGCGTGCTGCGCGGCCGCATCTCGTTTGCGGTAGGCGCGCTGGATGTAGTAGAGGAAGTTGGCCTGCTCGCCGACGTCGCCGCGCACGACCAACGCATCCCACTCATCCGCCAATCCCTCCGGGTTCTCCTGCCGGGCGAACGCGACCAGCGCGTCGCGCTCGCTCAACGCGTGGCCGGAGAAGAGGTTCGGCAGGCTGTGCGGGTTGCTGGACACAAAATAGATCGGCTGTGACTCCACCGCGACCGCACCTATCGTGCGCGCCAGGTCATCCCACCACACCTCTACGGCTTTGCGGTAATCGTTGAAGCCGCTGGCCAGCGAGCGCAGCCGCAGATCCAGCGGCTGTGTCGCCACCGCGCGGATGCGGTCATCCCAGTGTTCCTCCCACACCTGGCGCAGCCGCTGCATATCCTCACCGGTGATCCCCAGCGTCGCGGCCAGCGCCGCAGTGTCCGCCGATGCCAGCGCGCGACCGGCCGCGAGGTCGTTGCCCAATTGGGTGCCGACCAGCCGCCAGTGCAGCTTGTTCCACTCGATCTGAAAGGCGGCCAGGCATGGGATCAGATCGTCGATGTCGGAAACGCTGGACACGAACGCGGCCAGCGTCTCCTGCCCGTCGAATCAGGATCCGCCGCCGCCGCGCGGCCGCATCCACCCGCTGCCACGTCGCGATGTCGCGCAGGCCGTGCCGGATGAAGACCTCGTCGGACTGGCCCATCACCACGCGGCATACCTGGTGAAGGCAGTCCGGCAGGCGAAACGCCGCGTAGGTGAAGGCTGACGCATCGAAATCCGCCGACTCAGCCTTCAGGTGCAGGCTCGAAAGCATCCCCTCGTGCGTCTCCTCCAGCGAGCGGATACGGATGTCGCCTGAGCTCCGAAGGAGCGAGTAGTAGGTGCGAATATACAGATCGATGCCTTCGCCAGTAGTTTCGGGGACGGTACGAATCATTGACATCTCCTTGCGCAGGCCGATCCAGAGAACGCAGGAATACCTTGCGCAACAGCGATTATACATGATAGCGTCGAGTCAGGACAGCGTGGGGTTGGACGGGCGCGTTTTACCTTGTGGTAAAGGGTGCGGATATGGGGAGCCTGTCGCAGTCGAAGGGCGCGCAGCGGTCATGGGTAAGGCCGCAGCGTGCGACTGAGCTCACGACGAAGTCCTTCGATTGCGGCCGCGGAAAATGTGGACTTCTCTGCACACGAAGTATGCTCGCGCTCCGATGTTAAGTGTATTTGTTGCCGCGATGCCGGGGTGCGGTCAGGGAAATGCAGTGCCCGCCGGAAGCTTCAAGCGGGCACTGTGGCGTAATTTGGCAACGGTTGCAATAGGCTACTTCTTTCTTGTGAGCGGCAGATAGCAATGACAGCAACAGCCGCTGCCGGCGGCAGTCGGGTTGATTGGACGCCAGCAGTTGGTAGTCACCACCGGTCCCTATGACCGCGCGTTGACTGATCGACGTCGCCGCATCCGCTAATCGGTAGCCAGTGGGCGGTGTTAGTACCGGCGATGGGATCGTCAACACGTATTCGCCGCCAGACATCAGGCCCGACACGACCGTCGCGCGCGCGTCGGAGTGAGCCGCAGCAGAGGCCGTCACCAAAGCCGCCGCCACGATCAGAAACAGCAGCAAAGTTCGCGTTTTCATGGGCGACTCCTTATCATACGTCGCATTTTCATCACCTCACCTCGTGCTCAGGCTGCTAGCGCTCGTCTCAACTGGGGTTAAGCGGGTGCCCTCATAGCCCAGACGCTTGGCAACCACGCGATAGTCGAAGGCGCAACTGCTTGGCTCGCTGTTTATCGTCACGCCCTGCACGGTGAAGCCGGTCGCCGCCTTGTCGGTCACAAACAGCACAGCCGGTTCTTTGCAGACCGGCGTGACGAACACATGATAGTCGGATTCCAGGTTTGCAGTTTCGGCAAAGATCGGCTCGAATTTCACGGTCGCTGCGCCTTCGACCAATTGGGCCGTGCCGACATCCTCGAACCATACTTCAGGGCTCTCGATGGTGTACATCAAGCGCTGGCCGTAATTGGCGGTCTGAACCTTGGCCGATTTGGTGCCCGATGCGACGGTGTTGCCGCTTTCGTCCACCTTGAATACTAGATTAGTGGCGCCGTTAAAGACCTCCAGTTGATTGGATCCATTGTTGTTTTTGTCCAGGAAGAACGAGATGTAGCCGTTGCTGTATAGATACAGCCGGTCGCCACCGGTAAACACCTCGCCGCGAGCGCCTTCCAGGTACAGATCGCCCAAGAGATCGGTGTGACTGGCATCGCCGCCGCCGCCGGCCTGTACGCCGAAGTTAGTGGTGCTGCGGCCAGTGACGCCAAAGCCATTCGCCGAGTGCGCGTAGACGGCGCTCTTGTTCGAGACGCTGGTTACAGCCTCAAGGCCGTCGCTCCCCCTACTTTCCGCGCGCATGCCGAGACCCTTCTCGCTGAAGCCGTACACGCCCGTGCCGGAACCCGTGGTGGCCGTATTGGCTCCAAAGACGGCAGCGAAGTTCCACACGGTGGCTTTGCTATAGGCCCGCAGGCCATCGCCAGCGCCCGAGTTACTGAGGTAGAGGCCCCACTGAGTGTTTGAGCCGGACCAGCTATCAGTGAAGTGGCTGTGCGGGCAGCTCAACGCGCTCACCGCGGTGGGCCCGTCAGTCGGCAGGAGTTGGCGCGGCTCCAGCGCCGTGAATCCGGCCTCACCTGGCCCGCGCACGCCCACGGCCAGCCAACACCTCCTTACGGTCAAGAACGCTCTTCGGCAGCCCTCCCTGACCGCCGAGGGAAGCCGAGAAGTCTCCTCCCAGCACCTGCACCCCGGATTGTGTGTCGGTCCAGAGCAGGTTGCCCCCTTCCGGGGCGTCGTACAGGCTGAAAGTGAAGTCATAGACCCCATCGGCGACCGGCTGTCCGGCCGCGCTGCTTAGCTGGCCCGCATACGGGATCGTAGCACTTTGCGGGGCTTTCTCCTGGATCAGTGGCGCAGCATGTGCGGTCTTGGCTGCGCCCAATCCTGCGAAGAGGATGGCCATGACCAACGCAAGGGCCATGGTGATGGTGAGGATCTTCTTTGTCGGGAACATAGCTTCCTCCTTGAGGCTGGGTGTAGGGGGGAACAGATCGTCAAGTGAGACAGATACCTGTCTCACGGGCCGGTGGCTGAATTGCCGGTCGCTGTGATCACACAGAAATGGCGGTAGATCGGCGCGTACTCGTTGCAGGTTGCGGTATAGCGCCAGATCGATGGTCCTTGAGGAGGTGATGAGGCTGCAATGCGAAATCATCATAGTCCTATTGCGCGCGATTGTCAAGCATTTTTTGGAATCTGGAACCTTGACCGGCCACTATCAGGGCCGCGAATCCTCGCAAGCGGCTTTTCGAACTATTGCCAGCGTATGGGCTTTGCGGTACAATCATGGCATCGCAGGCTCATCGGCTACGATGCCATATCGTTTCGGAGATAAAAGTAGTGACTCATGCATCATCCCAAACTGAGACCGATCTATCGGCCGCGTCTTCGCCGGCCATCGATCTTAAGAACCCCTCGCTCTACCTCAACCGGGAGCTGAGCTGGCTGGAGTTCAACCGCCGCGTGCTGGATGAGGCGGCCGACACCCGGCATCCGCTGCTTGAGCGCGTGAAGTTCCTGGCGATCTTCAGCTCCAACCTGGATGAGTTCTTCATGATCCGGGTTTCCGGGCTGAAGGACCAGATCGCTGCGGGCGTGACCGC
Source organism: uncultured Chloroflexia bacterium (assembly GCA_963841825.1). Classification (GTDB taxonomy): domain Bacteria; phylum Chloroflexota; class Anaerolineae; order CG2-30-64-16; family CG2-30-64-16; genus CAWJEL01. The sequence continues at coordinate 7,381 of CAWJEL010000033.1, read as the reverse complement.
CGTCCCCGCCGATGGCATGACGCCCGCCGAGCAGCTTGCCGCGATCCGTGCTCGCACCCTGCCGATGCTCCAACAGCAGCGGCGTTACTTCTACGACGAAATCATGCCGACGCTGGACGCCGCGGGCATCCACATCGTGCATTATGCTCAGCTCAGCCCCGCGGAGCAGGATCGATTGCGCGCCTATTTCGAGGCCGAGATGCTGCCCGTGTTGACGCCGCTGGCGTTCGACCCCGGCCGGCCCTTTCCGCACATCTCCAACCTGAGCCTGAACCTGGGGGTGTGGGTGCGCAACCCGGATGGGGGGCAACGTTTCGCGCGCGTCAAAATGCCCACCTCGTTGCCCCGATTGGTGCCGCTGGAGGAAGGGCGCCGCTACGTCTGGCTGGAAGACGTCATCGCCGGTAATCTGGCGGTGCTGTTCCCCGGCCACGAGATCGAGGACGCCTTCAGTTTTCAGGTTTTGCGTGACACTGATATGGAAATCCAGGAGGATGAAGCGCCGGATCTGCTGGAGACCATCGAGCAAGGGTTGCGCCAACGCCAGTTTGGGCCGGTGGTGCGCCTGGCCGTGGATGAGGCGATGCCCGATGAGATGGTGCAGCTCCTGATGGAGAACCTGGATGTGGCATCGGGCGACGTCTACCCGCTTCAGCCGCCGCTATCGATGGGTGACTTGTGGGCTCTACACGGTCTGAATCGCCCGGACCTGAAGGACGCGCCTTTCATCCCTGCCGTCCCGCCACAACTGCGCGACGTCAAGAGCTCGGACGACATCTTCGCCACTATCCGCCGCGGTGACATCCTGCTGCATCATCCGTACGACTCCTTCAAACCGGTGCTGGATTTCATCAACGCCGCGGCGGTCGATCCCGATGTGCTGGCCATCAAGCAAACACTTTACCGGGTGGGGAGCAACGCACCGGTGGTGCGCTCGCTGTTGGAAGCGCAGCGCAACGGCAAGCAGGTGGCCGTGCTGGTGGAGCTGAAGGCGCGTTTCGACGAGGAGAGCAATATCGGCTGGGCCCGCGCGCTGGAAGGCGCGGGGGTGCATGTCGTTTACGGCTTGGTGGGGCTGAAGACGCACAGCAAGATCACGCTCGTTGTGCGCCGCGAGGCGGGCGGGCTGCGGCGCTATCTGCACCTGGCGACCGGCAATTACAACGTTGTCACCAGCATTATCTACATGGTCCACATGTCGCCGCCCACCAGCTTCAAAAACCCCCAAAAAAAAAAAAAAACGAAAAACGTGATCGTGTGTTCGAGGAGTTCGAGATAAGGTCCTCCCAACGGGATAAAGTCCAGACAGTTGTGAGACTCGATAAGTGCGCGGCCATTCTCTACGAAGCCGACGATGGCCTTTTCCTGGTCAGGGCTCATCCATACAGAGCGTTCGTCAATTCCCTCCGGCCAGTGCACACCGTCACGCAAGATGCAGAAAATATGGGACTCGTTCTAGGTTCTCTGAAGGGGACGCGGAGCGGTTGAAAAGGCGAAGCGTACCGCGACACCGGCTTCAGAAAACGCACGGGTCAACTTCTTCGATTTGCGCAGGGTCGTGAACACGGTCGCCGATAAGTGCCAGAGCTCGCGGACGTTTGTCCTCTTCGTCAAACGGGTCATTCCTGTAGGGCTTATGGGCACCGTGAGCTCGTCGTAGCAAAATGCTCGATGTCAGCCACCTCGGGGATGTCATAAGGGAACCAATTCGAGAGGATCGGCGGCGAGACGCAGGCTCCGAAGCCGTGCATCTTGAGCGTACCAACAACGAAACCACGAGGCTTGGACTGCGTGATGAGTACAGCCAGACGCGACGCAAGTTGATTCTAGGAAGTTCTTCCGCCGCCGAAGAATCTCGGGGCCCCCAATGTCGCCAAATGCGGAACGACGCTCCGGCTGAGCAGCTCGAGCTGTCCAAGGGTGCAATCCAGCACTTGTTGTGACCCCTTGGAATATCGTTTCTCGGGACCGTTTGAGCAAACCTCTCCCGCAAAGAGGATGTTTCCGTGAGGTACCAGCACAGCGAGGTTACCCGGTCCTGACGCATGTCCCAGGGGATGCAACTCGAGCAGTCCGCCGTTGTCCTGGATCTTCACTATCTCATCGACTTCTCTGGACAGCCTGGGCGGCAGGGTCATCGCTCAACAACGCCTGCTTCAACAGCAACGCCGTTTGGTGTTCTGCGTAAATCCCGATACCGCGTTCCAGGAGCTTCTGTGCCGCCTCTAATTGTGATTTCCGCCTCGAGTGTGCGTCTAGGACGACCCGTTTCAGCGGTTTACCCGTCTGAATCTCGATCCTGGCTAAGATCTTGGGGCAAATAGTCGGATGCGGGCAATCGATCAGTATCGATTCATCCCTCAACGTCACCCAGCCTACCGTCGCCCATCCGAAATGATGTGAGCGGCAGAGGACGTGCACATCTGGAGCGAAGTGTTTCGAGAGGACTTCGTTTTTCGCCACCTCTCTGGCCGTTGTTGCGACAATCATTATGAATGCGGTCAATAAATAACCTGTCCTGTTCATTCGATTATCCTGTGGAACTTTAGACCTGTTTCTTTGGCCCGTCCCGCCAGCCGCGACACACAACGCTGTAACACTGCATGTTATGATAGCCTCTGCAGGGGCGGAGGAATCCTATCTCAAAAATGCTGCACATCCTGTTCAGAGGCTGCGGAGCATGTTTGCTCGGCGATTCTGCACGTCTTCTCATTCACGGTTCGCCACTGCCTGCACGCAACGGAAACTAACAGCGTCAACTCGTGATTACGGGCTCAGGCAGAACGCGATCACGCTTCAAGCAGAGTGGGGGCCAGGCCACTTGTTGTGATTGGTCGGGTAGACTGGGAACTCTGGATACAGAAGAAGTGGCATGGCACCTTCCGTATCTCCTGATTGAAATGTTAAACTTGCGCGATGCTGCGACAATCAACGCGGGGCTTGCACATGACAGTATGCGGTGAGGAGACCAGCCACGACTCGAAGAGAGTTTCTCGTCAACAGTGTCCTGCCTGTAGCGGCAGCGACGTCCGTCGTGCGGGGTGACGCGACGTGCCCGCGGTCCTGGAAATGTCAACGTCTCGCGTTTTCTGGCGGAGCCGCTGTGTTGGCCGAGTATTCCGCTGTCGACCACCGCAGGAGGTTGCTCAGCATCCGGCTGGAAGCCCCAGCAAGGGATCCGCACGTGTCTCCGGAAGCACCTGATCACGAGTTACCTGCCGGGTCAGTGCTGCTACAACCTGGGCGAGTACCCGGGCACGCAAGCCGTGGAGACCCGGAGGACTGGGACGAGGAGGAGCTCGACTCGTCTGCGGGACCGACGGCATCCGGCTCATCCCAGGTTCACGAGGAATGGGCCGAACCCCGAGGCTCTTCACGGCGGGACAAGTACGCCCGCCCTCTCCCGGACGGTTTTGCCCGCCGTTTATGGAGCGGCGCACCGCCGCGGAAAATGAAGGCGATCGCGCAACGTCTCGAGCTGGCTTCCTCCGAGCGGACGGATCCCGCCTTCTGCGGGAATGGGAGTTTGGGCCGGGAGGGCGAGCCCCTCAGAGAGATCTACTGGAGCTATGCCCGTTGCTGCCCGCGAGTCCCGGTGGCGGGCGGGACCCTTGCTCCCCCGCAACCTGGCGCGGATCCTCGACGACTACGGCGCGGACGGCATCTACTGACGGCGGATACGTCACCAACCGCCCGATATCTCAAGGCCAGCCGAGCGCCGGCCCCGGTGAGGTCCCCGCCTTCGAGGAGAACGCCGGAGCGAGGACGGTGCGCTTGCGGACCCGCCCGCGCTCAATCGACGGCGAGGTCAAGCGCCGGGGCGGACGGGGAGGCTCCACGTGATGCCGCCGAGTCGCCCCCAAGGCCGCCGGCCAGGAGGTCGACGACTACCTCTGGGTCGGTGAGGGACGCGGGAAAGTCGATGCCCTCGCGAGAGAGGTCGAGATTTACGCCCGTACGTCGTGCCGGCCAGCGACGAGTCACCAGATCGGAACGAGGATGCTTGACCTGCACGCGATCCCCTACCTGCAGTTCCCCGTTGCCTGTTGGCGGGCCGACCGTTCACGGGAGAGCGGGCCGTGATCCCCGGCATCGACTATCCGCCTGAAGACAAATGTTCCTGGACGCGGCACTGCCGCACCATCTGGAGACAGGCTCCGAGGTAAACCCGAATGGTCCGTACAGCTTCGGTGGGTGGGAACCGGGTCCCCGGTCGGCCGGAGGCCCGGACGGTACACGCCGCGTGGCTAAGACAAGCCACCCGCCCTGGTTGAGGAGGGCACGTGGGCTTGGCTGGAAATCGGCGAGCTCCTCCGCCGCCACGCGACCCACTGCCCGGCGGCGTCGTGGCCTCGGCCTTCGCCAATCGAGAGCTGTATCTCGTGTTGGCCGACTCACGCAACGACGCCCGTGGAAGTGGCCACCTCCGACGGTTCACGGATGTCGCGGAAGTCGTGCCGTCTCCCTCAAAGACCTGGAGTCTGGCTGGGCGATCGCTCCTGTACTCCCTTGCCCCGACACCGCGGTGCGGACGAATGACGACCAGAGTGAGGGCCAGGCCACTGTTTGTGATTGGTCGGGTAGACTGGGGACTCTGGTTACAGAAGAAGGCGCGCACCACAACCAAGTGTTTCCTGGGTGACCTGCTCCGAGCGCCTCGCAGAGCCCAAAACAAGCGGGCCTCGGCGTGACCGCGTCGCCCCACCGGTCAGCGGCCCGCTGCTGGCACCCCTCGCTCGGCGCGAGGGCCGCAGGGACGGGATCCGCCCTTTGCCCCTCTTCGCCAGAGGCCCGCAAGAAAGTGGCATGGCACCTCCGATCCCTCGACTTGCGAGTACCTGTCAGCGCCGAGGCATCGCGGAGTGGTCTGCAGTTATTGCACCACCGCACTTTTACAGCAGCGATTTCAGACGCTGCCTTTGAGCTGCTGCTCCAGCCTGACGCATGAAGTGACGGCGATCCACGCGTCCAGGTAACTGGACGGCGATAATCGGTGGCCATAGCCGAGCGGCACGCTGGTCGCCCTCGGAAGATCGAATCCAACTTGCAGAAACGCTCAATCGGGAACCACTTGAGATGAGCTGAACATCCGGATCTTCGGCTCGCTGCGCAACCAATCTGGCTGGTGCAGAGACAGATCTCCTGAAAAGAAGCACATCGGATCACTGGCGTGTTGGATGTACACGAAACGCATGGTCGCCCTGTAGATTGAACAAATTCTTGCGCCCGGTGAATCGCAGCAGCGACCCGTCGCGAAATGTAGGAAGCCACATCGGGGACGGCGGGTTACGTGCCGCGTAAGTTGAACCCAAATTGGTGCTGGGCAAACGGCGGACCACCAAAGACACCACCTTGAATTGGATCGGAGAAGATTGTGAACATATCGGTCGAAAATTCTTCCGAAAAGTGAAATCGCCGAGACCGAGTCCATGCAGATAGAGTCGAGGGCGTCGATCGTGGGAACTTGTGTCCAGTAGCTGTAAACCACATCAAAGAAATCTGCGGTGCACTGCCGCTATTGATCGGGATCGATGAGGATGGTAATCCAACTCGGGGAGTACGAGTACTGCATGCTGACGATGGCCGACGGCCGCGTGTAGATACTCAATTGTGTCCACGGCACCCGGATGAGCAGCCGGTTCCCGTGGGTGTCGCCACCACCAATGACCGCTCGAATCCGCCCACGCTTTCAGTTCTTCCAGGGGGAAGCCGCGCTCGTTCGCGCATTGACTCCCGCGTGCGGATTCCCACATACACGCGCGTAAGGGTGCTTTTGCCTCGCGGCCCCAGAATTCGCTGATGTCTCGCGTTCGGTCGGCTTGTGCGCATGATGAGTTTTGGTAGAGCCTAGATCAGTTGGTCACGGGAAATGACAGATTCATTTAGTTCCGAGCTGTCCTGTCGGTTGTGGAATCTCTTGGTCACTCCGTTCGTCGATTTCGCGGTATCCCGCGTCCGGCCAGTTTCTAACGCCCTGGCGGGCAATGATGTGGTTGGGCGGTACCAGGAACACCAGAATCATACGGACCACCGTACTGAGCAGGGTATGAGACTCGTCGGGGCACGAAACGACTACTTGCCGGTGAACATATTGCCAGCAATACCGCTAGGCCTCGTGCGCTGGCAACCAGTGCCACCGCCATCAACACCGCGAGACGGCCCCGACTTGATGGGGTGTGCTCACGTTACAGGTTCCATGGCCATGAGTCCCCGAATGGAATTCTGCCAGACCGAGTTCCGCCACAGGAAACCACGGCGACCATCTCGCCGCAGCCACCACACTGGCATAGCGGCTGAATCTATTGGGTCCCCGCCTGCCTGGAAAGTTCCAGGTATTGCCAGAGCCAGACCAAGCCAATTCCTGACTCCATACCCCACGGCAGCGGCCAGTCCCGCGAGACCTGCATGAAAACATAGGGACGCGGTAGGAGGTGTCAATAATGCGGCAAAAAAACAAACCGCCACGATGGGTCCCAAAACGAAAATGTCCGGCGATATCTCGGCCTAACCAGGAATTGGAGACCTGAAGAGCACGTCTCAATTCTTGATTGCGAATGGCCTCCATACGACGGTCAGGATGGACGCCGAGGACAACTCTCCTCACTCAGAGTCAGTGGACACTCGGCTTGACGTAACACAACAGGTTTCCACAGCTTTGCCGTCCCACGCGTCTTCGGACGTTGAGCCCGTGATACGTTTCGCCGATTAGCTCCAGGATACAGTCCTTCGCTCAGTATCGCACACGGACACCCCGTTGCTCAGGGAGTCATAATGGCCTGAACATCGGCACCCAAATTTGTGTTCCTTCATGTCGGAAACTTCCGAGGGAGACACGAAGCGACTCGTGCGAATCCCTATGCTAGGTTCTGGCTGGAGACCGGGCAATCCTGGAGCGTGCGTTGCGTCTCTGGCGACCTCAGCCGTGCAAGGGAGTGGTGCGGCGATTCGCTCTTGCGACCCAAGCCCAGCGCAACGGCCCCTCTTACGGCGGGTTTCTCGCTGCCCTTGGCCCATTTTTCGTGCACTGAAGCAGGCCTACCCCGGCCTGGGATCTGGGGAGGTTTCACGAAGGCGTGTGCGTGCTACGCGACGCGGGCTGTATTCGCCTCTCTGCCCTACACGCGGGCCTATGCCGAGATTGCCGGACACTGCGAAGCAATCTTTTTGACGGAGAGGTAATGCACTGTGTGCGTTGCGATTGACGAGTCGATGCGTCCAAAATCCTCAGCTCGTACAATCCATTCGATGATGCAGCACGGGCCCGCAACATTCCGACGGGCGGTTCCCGTATGTCCATGTACCAGCGTTGTGAGGTCCGCGAGAGCAACTGCTGGCCGCCATCTACGCATACCGCGTGAAACAGTACACCTCGTTGCCGGGC
>CAWJEL010000032.1:0-96049 GCA_963841825.1 uncultured Chloroflexia bacterium | reverse complement strand
AGCTGGAAACTGGAAGCTGGAAACTGGAAACTGGAAGCTGGAAACTGGATACTTGGGGGAGCATCGCAACGAAACGAATAGCCTCCCTACTAAGCTTCGTCAATCGGCTTCACTGTGAGACCGAGCAGGCCGGTGACTTGGACAGCCTGGGACGGGTCGATGATCGCGCCCAGCAAGTCCTTGGGCGCGACCCGCAGCCCATCCAGCAGCGAGCCGCGGAGATCGGCGCTGCGCAGGTTTGCACCTTGCAGATCGGCGTTCGTCAGGTCGCAGTGCGCAAACACCACGCCGCGGAGATCGGCGCCTTCGAAAAGCGCGCCGCGCAGCACGCATCCCTCGAAGCGCGCGACCTTGAAGACCGCCGAGGCGAACACCGCGCTTTCCAAATTACAGTCCCGAAAGCTGACATCGTCCAGGTGCGCCTCGACCAGTTGAATGCCCAACAGCCGGCACCCACTGAACTCAACGCGGCGGAACCGCGCGCGTGCCAGGCCGCGCCCGAAAAGTCACAGGTCAAGGCACGCACGTCGAACAGCCGCGCACCCGTCAACACGGAACCCTGGACAACCGTGCGGTTGAGCTCCACCTGCTCGAAGAGGACATCCGCCGCGGTTTGCCCGGTCAAGTCGCACTTCGCCAATCGAAGCGCCGTATATTCCGCGTGATCAGCCAGCGCCCACATCTCCCCCGCAGCCAGATGTCGGGGCATTTGCGGCGGTTGGATGCCTTTGACCGATATGTGTCTCATGGCGTCGTGTCAAACTCCCACGTGAGCTTCGCTAAATAGCGAAAAGATTGAATGACGCAGACCGCCAGCGCGGCCAGGATGATCCCGGCGCAGGCCAAGGCATAGGCGTCCAGGGTGATCCCCGGCACAGCATACAAGCCGATCGCCGTCACCACGGTAATCACCCCGATGCCGAGCAGATATTTGCCCGGATAGGCGTTTGCCGCGTACCATGTCAAGGGATTGGTACGAGTTTGCGGCACACGAAAGCCGTACCAGGAGTTCGGGCGGACGTTACGGCGGATCAGCGGCACAGAAAGTGCATACAGCAGCAACCCGGCACCAGGGTAAAACGCGGGCAGAGTCGTCATCGAGTGTTTGCTTGATTAATCTACCAGCCAACCCCGTTCAATGCCACCTTCAAGCCCACCGACCCAATCTGCGGTCAGATGCGAGCGAACGGTGTCGAAGAGATGTTGAACTGCGACCGGGTTGAGAGGATTTTTGACGTAGTCGTCGCTGTAGCGAAACTCCCTATCGGTGTTCTTCTGCTGTCGTAAAACGTAGATTTGATCCACCTTGTATTTCTTCAGGTTGACGTCACTGGTTAACTCGATCCACTCCATAACCACAATGTACAAGCTGTTTGGACTACGCGCTTTCAGTTCTTCGGCAGCCCTTGATGATCCTTCGAGCATTGTCTTGTCAAGATAGGTTTTGCATTCAATCGCGACTACGGGGATATCAAAAAGATGCGTTTCCGTGTCTCCCGAAATGGTTACCGTTCCGTAACTCTCGGGGTCTTCCTTGAGGAGCCAAGAATGCTCTCCGGGAGTGTTATCTTGGGCGAGCGGAACTGCAGCCTGGAAAGATGCTTGTATGGTGACACCGATTACAAAATCATGATCCTTTCGCTCAATCCTCGCAAACGGACGCTTCAACATGTCAGCGTACCGCGGCGGAACGAAGAATATATCTTTGAAGCTGTGTGATTTGCCCAATAGAGCGTTGGCTCCAAACCCCGCGACAAGATCTTTGAATAGATAATATAGGAACTCCTCGATCACGCTAGAATGAAGATTTGATCGAGAATCGAATTTCTCAGCGTAGTGTTGTTGATCAACAAAATCCTTATAGTCCGACAACAGCCTCACGCGATTCTTGATCACATCTGAATCATTCTCTGAGGGCGTGGCCAATGGCCCAACTAGCGCCACATTGTCACTGTGCCACTGATCATATTTCGCCCTGATCTCAGCCAGATAAGCCCTGCTGACACCGTCGCGATACTTGGCACGATGTGTCTCTTTCTGAATCAGATTTGAACCATGAACTAACGGACTTCTTTCATCGGCTGGCATAACCTAAGCGTCTCCTGAAGGTGTGTGGCTATCATGCGCGAGAGAAGTGGGGGCACGGCATTACCGATTTGATTGTACTGACACAAGTATTTCTCGTCAAAGCGACCTTCGCGTTGAAGTAACTTGTGCGAAACCACGGTCTTCTTCCCCATGAAGCGATACCAATCGGGGAAAGACTGGATGCGTGCGCCTTCTCGCGCTGTAAGATTGCGCTGTTGAAATGGATGGATGAAGTTCGCGTAGAATGACGCTGCAATAGTGTGTGAGGGCTTGTAAGGATACAAACGCCGGTTGTTTTGATCGTATTGAACCCCCGAAAGAGCACCGTTGCCGTTGCGACGTTCTGGCCCCATGCTCTTCTGGAACGTCAGAACTCGACTCACCCCAATGGATGTGTTTGAACCGTTCGACGAGTCTCGCGGAGTGATCCATCGCGACATGGTTGTACAGATACTGACTTCCGCCTCTAATCCATCGTTGATAGTCCGTCGCTGGCTCGAGCCTGTAAGCTTGTTCATCTGCCCCGTCACCGGCTTCGAGCGGCGGTAGGTCGGATATTGCATCCCAAAGGCTAACGGCTGAGGGCAACTCCGCGACCGAGAACAAGGCTAGCTGGGATGCGTCCTCTTCTGTTGATGGCTCAAGGGCGTGAGTCTTCAGGGGAGCACCCAACTCTTCGCTTTGCCTGTGGCCGACAATGAATACGCGTTCTCTAATCTGCGGCACGCCATATTCGGCAGCGTTGAGCAACCATATTTCTACAGAATATCCCAGGTCGGCAAATGTTCTCTTGATGATACTGATGACGTTGTTTCCTTCAGCGTTTGCGCGCAAAAGCAGACCTTTGACGTTTTCCATGATGAACGCTTCAGGTCGAAGTACATCAATCCATTGTGCAAAGTTGATGAAAAGGCTATTTCGGGGATCTTTAGGGTCTTTCTTTGCAGGTCCGGCCACGCTGAAACCCTGACATGGTGGGCCGCCGATGATTACATCCGGTTTGACGGGGCACAGCTCTCTGATGCTCGCGGGCGTGGTAAAGTCTCGGATATCATTTTGAGCCACCCGCATATTTGGATGATTGAATCGCAATGTATCGCAGGCCCATTGATCTATCTCAAGGGAGAATGGCACAGAGAACCCAGCAAGCTCGAAGCCAACCCCAAAGCCCCCAGCTCCGGCAAATAAATCAATCGCGATCGGGGAATTTTCTAACATGAAATTCTCTTTGACTGTCAGGGTCTATCCAGGATTACGTTATCGATGGCACGAAAACCGACACCCATTTCTCACATGCTGGCTCTGGTCGGAGTCTCGGTTACTCAAGTACGAGGTTTTTTAACGGTCCGCTTCGCCGCCTGCTGGGCCTGGCCGCCGCGGAAGCTGGGTGCGATGATGCCGAAAAAGCGGCAGCGGCTGGTGTCCTTCATGCGGCTCGCCAGCCGGGGCTCGCTCTTGTCCAGCGACTCAAGGTTGGTGGTGGTGGTGATCACCGTGGGCAGCCGGCCCGCATAACGGTGGTTGAACAACTGGAACAGCTTCTCTCTGGCCCACGGTGTCGCGCTCTCGGTGCCCAGGTCATCCAGGACCAATAGCGGCGTCGTGCGCACCTGCTCGAAAACGCGGTCGAGGGTCGAGCCGCTGGTCGGGCTGAAGGTGGCGCGCAGGTGGTCCAGCAGATCGGGCACGACGATGAACATCGGGGTTGGTCCCCCCTTGGCAGCCTGGTGGTTGGCGATGGCGGCCGCGAGGTGCGTCTTGCCGCAGCCATAGGTGCCGCTGAAAACCAGCCAGCCGGCCGGGTCTTCGGCGAACGCGCGCGCCAACGAGAGCGCACGCGCCAGGTTCTCGCGCTCCTCGTCCGACAGCTCGCCGGCGCGCGGCGAGAAGCTCTCGAAGGTTTGATCGGCATGCAGCGCCAACGAGCTCAGGCTCCGGCCGCTGCGATCGAAAGCCCCCATCCCCGATTGCCCGGAGCGATAATCCGGCGCCGGGATCTCGAACCGCTGGCTGAGGTCGATGTCGGCCAACCGGGAGGCGATGCGCGGGTCGAGCTCTTCCAGCCGTTGGTTCGTCGTGATGACGGTGGGCAGCCGGTTGTTGTAGCGATGGTTCATGATCTGGAACAGCTTCTCCTGCGCCCAGGGGGTGCTGTTGTGCGCGCCCAGGTCGTCCAGGATCAGCAACGGGATCTCACGGATCATCTCCATCCGCTCGTCTAAACCGGTGTCGCTGCTCGGTGAAAAGGTGGCGCGCAGGTAGTCGAGCAAGTCGGGCACGACGACGAACAGCACCGGATGCCCCAGCGCCACGCGATGGTTCGCGATGGCCGCGGCCAGATGGGTCTTGCCCGCGCCATAGCCGCCCAGCAGCACCAGCCAACCGTGCGGGTCGTGCGCATAGCCCAGGCAGAGCTCATACGCGTCGTGCAGCCCGCGGCGGATGGCCTCCGGCATGCCCACGCCGTCGGGGAGGAATTCGTCGAACGTCATTCGCTCCAACGCGCCCAAGTTGCTGACCGAGCGCACCCCGCGCGGATGTTCGGCCGCCAGCTTCGCCTCGGTGCAGCGGCACGGCACGACCCGGTTGAAGTTCGGATCGCCGGGCGACACATCGTAGACCAGGAAGCCGCGGCCTTTGCAGAGAGGGCAGGGCTCGGGCAAATTGCGAATTGCGAATTGCGAATTGCGCCCGTCCACAGGGGCAGATTGTGGTTTGACCGTTTCTGGACGCTGCACAGAATTTATCACATCTCCGACGCGCTTCACGGTTCACCTTTCCTAACCCGGACGAGCCGGAACCACGCCTTCACCACAAAGGCTCAAAGGCACGAAGTCCACAAAGGTAGAATTCTGAGTGATCTTGGTGTCTTTGTGGTGAGATTCTTGTTTTTTATGCCGGAATCCGATTGGTAAAGGGCCTATTGACCATCGACAATAGATCGTGACCTGTCGTCCATCGTCTATCGTCTATCGTCCGTACCTCGTCACGCCTCACCCGTTGCGCGGGCAGCCATGGCATCCAACATTTCCTTGTTCTCCACGTTCAGCAGGTAAGGGTTGAACAACTGCGCGACACAGAAGACGACCAGGATAGCGCCCAAGACCGCCACCACAACGCCCGGGTCAAACTTGCCGCCGGCCCACCCTGCAAACGCCGCACTGAGCGGCCAGGTGAACTGGGCGATCAACCGGCGCACCGCAAACACCCGACCTTGCAGCTCACGCGGCGTCTGCGTCTGCCAGATCGTCTGCGAGTGCGCGTTGAGAATCGGCATCATGAAGTTGATAACGAAGATCGTCAGCGCCGAGAAATATAGCCACGATGACAGACCAAAACCGATCTGTGCCACGCCTGAGATGATGAGCGGCACCACCACGCCATAGACGCGTTTGGCCTTCAGGCCGCCCCACGCCGTGATAAAAATACCGCCCACCACCCCGCCGACCGCAGTGACGGTGCCCAACAGCGCCAGGGCGGTCTCGTACTGGAAGCCGAGCGCCAGCCAGTTGGCCGCCAGGTTAAACTTGACCAGCAACGGCTCAAACACCCCCAACGGCCCGGAGACCAGGTTCGCGACGGCGAAGGTAGCCAACAGCCACAGCAACGGCCGTCGCTGCCAGATATAGAGCCCGCCGATCTTGATATCGGCCCACATGCTCTTCTTCGTCCGCCCGTCCGCGCCAACAAGATCAGTGCGCTTGGGCGATGGAATAAACAGAAAGATCAGCGTGATTGCCCCCAGAAAGAATGTGACCGCGTCGACCAGGATCGGCAGGGCCACACCATTCGATAGGGCACCCACGGTGGCGGCTAACGGCCCGCCGAGGCTGCCTTTGCTCGCCAGCGACGGCAAAGCGATCAGCATGGCAGCGATAGCCGGCGCCAGAATCCCCGCCAGCGCCCACATCGTCTGCATCATGCCGTTCGCGCGGGCAAACGCGCCTCCGACACCAGCATCGCGTACGAGGTGTCGAACGCCGCGCCGTGAAACGCGCTCAGGAAGGCCATCAGCGCGAGGATGACAAGCAACATCCAGAGTTGCAGGCCACCGCTCAACACCAGCGCAGCCAGGAGCAGGCTCAGCGCGCCGTTGCAGAAGTCTGCGACGATCATGGTGCGCTTGCGGTCGTGGCGATCGACCCAGGCACCGGCAAGCGGTGCGCCGAACACTACCGGGATCGCAAACGCCAGATTGATCGCGGCCAGCGCGGCGGCAAGCTGCGGCTTCTGCTCGGGCCGCGGGTAGAGCGTCTGTGTCAGCCAGATGTTCATGGCGAACAGCGTCATCGCCGAGCCGAACACCGAAGCCGACTGCGTGCCCCAAACGATCAGGAACGTGCGCCAGCCGTTGGGCGGAGGTTGGTACGGTGTATTCTCTGCGCCCAAAAATAACCCTCCCTGTCAGGTGACAGGAGTCAGGAGTCAGGTGTCAGGAGATCGACTCCTGGCTCCTGATCCCTGTTCCCTGTCTCCTGATCCCTGGCCCCTGTCAATGTTCGACCACCCCGTCATAACCTTCCGGCGTGTAATAGCGCTTGCGGGCCTCGGCGTCGTCCGGCCGCGCGCCCTTGTCGCTCCCCGAACCGCGGCCCTCATGCCGCCAGCGTTCGAGGATGCGGAGCACGTAACGCCAGCTACGCTTGTTCAGCTCGACCGCCTCCCGGAAGGCGTCGGCGATCCAGTCGGCCGGGTAGGTCTTCTCCGCATCACGCAGCTCTTCGGCGATCATCGGCGTGAGCAGGCCGATGTTCTGCTCGTAGAGCACGAAGATCGGCGGGCGCTCCGATTGTAACTGGACATCCTCGCCCAGGTCGGCCAGCAGGTCCAGCTCGCCGCCGCGCAGCTTCTCCAGCACCTCGCGGCCGTTGGCGCTGTTGATCATGTACCATTCTTCGCTGGCGTCCGTTCGCTGCACCGTCACGTGCAGCAAGGCGCCGCGCGCCACCGCGCGCTCCAGCCCATCCCGCAGCGCCGCCTCGCCGCTCGTCGGCGCGGTCCCCCGGTGAGCGGTCGCCAGCCCGTCCAGTAGGCGGCGATCCCGCAAGAGTTCATCCAGCCGGGCGTAGCGCAGCGTGCCGGTCTTCCGGCCGATCAGCCAGAACAGGTGCAGGATGACCTTCAACTCGGCCAGGTTATCCACCAGCGGCAGCAGCTCGCTGAAGAACTGGTTGGGGACCGGCGTCGTCGCCAGCTTACCGGCCGGGAAGCCCGAAAAACCCCGCATCTGCTCACCCATGACGCTTCATCACTTTCGCACCATCTCACTATCGTACTATCGCACTATCTCACTATCGTACTTCCAACTGTTCGCGCACATACTCCAGGTCAGCGAAGCGCGTCAGTTCTTTCTGGAAGTAGAGCGGCACCGTATCGGTGGGCCCGTTACGGTGCTTGGCCACGATGACATCGGCGATGTTCTTGCGTTCGCTGTCTTCCTTGGTCATATCTTCGCGATAGATAAACATGACGATGTCCGCGTCCTGTTCGATCGCGCCCGATTCACGCAGGTCGGACAGTTGCGGCTTGTGATCGGTGCGCTGCTCCACCGCGCGGGAGAGCTGCGAAAGCGCGATCAGCGGCGCCTCGATCTCGCGCGCCAGGCTCTTGAGCGAGCGTGAGATGTAGCTGATCTCCTGGACGCGGTTCTCGCTGCGATGAGTGTCCCCGCGCATAAGCTGGAGATAGTCCACCAGGATCAGATCCAGCCCATGCTCGGCCTGCAAGCGCCGCGCCTTGGTGCGCAGCTCGATGGCCGACATGGCCGGCGTGTCGTCGATATAGAGCAGCGTCTCCGACAGCTCGGCCGCGGCCCGCATCAGCATGTCCCACTCGTCGTCGCGGATTTCGCCCTGCCGCAACCGCTGTTGGTCGATACCGGTTTCCATCGAGAGCAGGCGCTGGACGATCTGCTCGGCGCTCATTTCCAGGCTGAAGAAGCCGACAACTTTTTTATACCGACGCGCGGCATTTAATGC
The DNA here is from genome assembly GCA_963841825.1 of uncultured Chloroflexia bacterium. GTDB lineage: Bacteria > Chloroflexota > Anaerolineae > CG2-30-64-16 > CG2-30-64-16 > CAWJEL01. Next base: position 87,983 of record CAWJEL010000032.1, on the reverse strand, counting down.
AAAGTTCAGCGCCAACGACTGTCTTGCCGACGCTCGGCCGCGCCGCCAAAATCACCAGATCCGACTTCTGGAACCCACCCAGCAACTTGTCCAACTTGGCGAAGCCAGTGGGCACGCCCATAACATCGCCCTGGTGCCGGTGGAGGTAGTCGATGCGGTCGACGACGCTGTGCATGACCTGGCGGACGGGTACCAAATCGCGGCGGACGCGGCGCTCCGAGACGCCAAAAATAAGTTGTTCCGCCCGATCCACCACCTCATCGACGTCGTCGGCTTCTTCGTAGGCCAATGTGGCGATCTGGCCGGCGGCGCCGATCAGCCGGCGGAGGACGGCCGCGCGCTCGACGATGTGGGCGTAGTGCTCGATGTAGACGGCCGAGGGGACGCTGTTGACCAGCGCCGTGATGTAGGCCGCGCCGCCTACCTCGTGCAGGATGTTGCGCCGCTCCAGCTCGTCCACCAGGGTGACAAAATCGGCCGGCTCGCGCCTTTCGTGCAGGTCGAGGATCGCTTGATAGATCCAGCCGTTCTTTTCCCGATAGAAATCATCGACCTCAAGAAACGAGGCGACCTTGATGACCGCATCGGGATCGATGAGCAGGGAACCAAGGACGGCCTCCTCGGCTTCCGGGTTGGCAGGGATGGTCTTGTCGAGCTGATTCATGCTTGAACCCCGAAAGCCGCTGGGGCGGAAAACAAGGCCGGCTTTGCGGGCCGGCCTGGAGATTGAAAGGAAAGTGTAGGGGCGGGTTTGTCTGCGTTATTGGGACGCCGGAGTCAACGGCAGAACCACCATCGAAGGAGGATCGCCCGCGACATACAATAAACCCGCCCCACTCCGAATGCACCCAAATTGGTCTATCACGCGTCAAACTTGCGCCGCTGTTTTTGGGGAAGTGTTCAGTCCAGCCCGCTCAAATCGAGCTCCTCCAGGAAATCCTTGAAGGCATCCGGTGCGGCCGCGGCGCCGGCCTCACCTGCTCCACCCCCGGTCGAGCCGGTTTCGAGATCGGGCTCGGGTATGATGGCGGCCTGCGTCATGACATCCTCGTCAACAAACACCGGCACCTCGAGCGCGCACCGCGAGCGCGATGGCGTCGCTGGGCCGGGCATCGATCCGCATCTGCTTGCCACCCACGCTGAGGGAGATCTCGGCGTAGAAGGTGTCGTTGCGCAGCTCGGTGATCGCCACCCGCTCCACCTCGGCGCCGAGTTGTTCGATGGCGGCCTTGAGCAGATCATGGGTGAGCGGCCGCGCCACCTCCACATCCTGCAGCTCGATGGTGATCGCGTCGGCCTCGAAAGGCCCGATCCAGATCGGCAGGTAGCGCGTGGCATCCACGTCCTTAAGCACGACGACCCGATGCTGCGACATCAGGCTCACGCGCACGCTATCAATATTCATTCGCACCATCATCGTTTGCCTCCTGCGGCCGGGCGACTTGGGGGCAGCACCCATCCGCCAACGGTGCGCGCGATTATACCATGCCGGTCAAGGCGGGGCAAAAGAGCGCAGAGCAGCAGGGGAGCGGAAGAGCGGAGGCGAACCACGGAGGCACAGAGGACCCGGAGAAAGATGTAAATCTCCGTGGTCTCCGTGTCTCCGTGGTGATCTTCAAATTCAGCCCGTCGCCACCGTGTCCAGCGCGGCGGCAAAGATCGTCAGCGCCTCGGTCATCTCGGCCTCGGTGACAACCAGCGGCGGGATCCAACGGATCACGTTATCGTAGGTACTGCAGGTCAGCAGCATTAGCCCTGACTCCAACGCAACCTTGACGATCGCCTTGGCCGTGGCCGTGTCAGGCTGGCCGGCGTGGGTGAACTCGACGCCGACCATCAGCCCCAGCCCGCGCACGTCGCCGATGACGGGGAACTCGGCCTGGAGCTTGCGCAGGCCGCCGATTAACTGCTCGCCGCGCGCGGTCGTGTTTGCCAGCAGGTTTTCTTCCTTGATCGCGCGGACGGTCGCCGCGCCGGCCGCGCACGCCACCGCGTTGCCGCCGTAGGTGCCGCCGTGGGTGCCGGTCCGCCACTTCGCGGCCAACTCCTGGCGCGTGATCACACCTGAGAGCGGCAAACCGGAGGCAATCCCCTTGGCGATGGTCATGACGTTCCGGCACAATGCCGAAGTGTTCGACCGCAAAAAACTTGCCGGTGCGGCCGATCCCGGACTGAATCTCGTCAGCGACCAGCAGGATACCGGTCTCATCGCACAGTGCGCGCAGCTCGCGCAGGAAGCGAAGCGGAGGCACGACGTAGCCGCCTTCGCCCAACACCGGCTCGATGATGATGCACGCGGTCTCGTCAGGCGCGGTCTGGGTCTTCAGCAGCCGCCTGAGCTCATCCAGGCAGTAGTCGGTCGCCGCGTCCTCGTCCATGCCGAGCCGGTACGCGTACGGGAAGGGCGCGACGAAAACGCCGGCCGGCAGCGGTTGATAGCCCACCCGGTAGACGGTCTTGCTGGTGGTCATCGCCATGGTGAGGTGCGTCCGGCCGTGGAAGCTGCCGCTGAAGACGATGACGTTGGGCCGGCCCGTGGCGTGCTTGCAGAGCTTGACCGCGCCTTCGACCGCCTCGGCGCCGCTGTTGCTGAAGAAGAAGCTATCCAGCCCCGCAGGCACGACCGGCCGCAGTTCTTCAACCAGGTCGAGCATCGGCTGGTGAAAGACGATGTTGATCTGACCGTGGATCAGCTTCGCGGCCTGCGCTTGGATCGCGGCCACGACTTTCGGGTGGCAGTGGCCGGTGTTGGTGACGCCGATGCCGCAGGTGAAGTCGAGGTAGCGGCGGCCCGCGGTGTCGTACAGGCAGCTCCCCGCGCCGTGATCCATGACGATGTCCGTGATGCGGCCCCCAGACGGGGGAGAGGTTTTTGATAGTAGCAATGGACATTTGGTCTTTTCCCTATTCCAGACAACCCGAAATCGAATCACTCACCACAAAGGCTCAAAAACACCAAGTTCACAAAGGAGACTGATTTCTTTGTGAACCTTTGTGTCTTAGTGTCTTTGTGGTGAAAATTCTGTGTATGGTAACCGCGACATTGCCCTGTCAGCAATGACGCGATGACTTACATCACCCACCCCAGCCCCAGGTCCGCCAGCTTGGCCTCGGTGGGCACACCGGTGGCGATGTTCCAGCCGGCCATCTCATAGTAGTCGTCCAGCGCCTGCTCTAACTCCTCGCGCGGGATGAAGAGTCCGTCGGAGACGCCGCCTTGCAGCGGCACATCGAACAGGCGCTTGGGCAGCGTGTCGCGCTCGCGGCCCGCGCCCTCGCGCGCGTTGAAGGCGCGCGTCAGGTTCAGCCGCCGCTCGCCGATCTGCTGGATGTCCGCCACGGAGAGCGGCCAACCGGTGACCGCGCTCGCCAGCTCGGCCATCTCCGCGGGGCCGATCAACTGCCAGGACGGGCCATAGACGAACTGGCAGAGGTTGGCCGAATCCATGAAGGAGTAGGTGTACATGGTGTAGAGCGCCAGCTTCACCTTCTCCCGATTCATCACCCGGTCCTCCTGCGGATCGGTCAGGCCGATCTCCGCCATGCGCTTCAGGCTGTAATCGTACGCGCCGGGGGTGTACCCGGGATCGTGCTCGCTGGACTGGTGGTCGGCGCCGAACGGGTTGACCGCGTAGACGACCGCCAGGCTGCGCTTGACCTGCGGCATGTGCGCGGGCAGCTCCGTATTCTTGACCGCCACGACCAGGTCCTCGGCTCCGCGGCCGATCTGCGCCGCGGCGTGGGCCGAGCCGTCCGCCAGCAGGTCGCCTAACCCCTCGCGGCGGACGATCTTGTCCAGGATCGCCAGCATGGCGTCGGCGTCTCCGAAGCGCAGTTCGATCCCGCCGGTGTCGGCCAGCGTGAGGAGGCCCTGCTCGAAACAATCCATCGCGAAAGCGATCGTCGCGCCGGTGGAGATGGTGTCGAGGCCGTATTGCGCGCAGATTTGGTTCGCCAGCGACACAGCAGACAGATCGCCGACACAGCAGTAGGAGCCGAGGGTGGACAGCGTCTCGTACTCCGGCCCGCCGTAGAGCGGGTCCACCACGGCGCCCTTGTATTCGGTCTCGACCGCGCGTTTGCAGCGGACCGAGCAGGCGTAGCAGGTGTCGTTGTGCTTGAGGATCGTGTCGGTCATGACCTCGCCCGACAGCGCCTCAGCCTCTGCGAAAGTGCCACTGACAAAGTTGCGGGTCGGGAGTCCGCCCACCGTATCCTGGTACATGAAGACGCCGGCTGTCCCGTAGTCCTGCAACCCCTGCATGTCCGGGAAATCCGAGAGCGTGCCCGCGGCCTGACGCGCCAGGCGGGTGACGGTCTTCTGATCCGCGACCTTGACCTTGCTATGGCCGCGCACCGCGATCGCCTTTAAGTTTTTGCTGCCCATCACCGCGCCCATGCCGGTGCGGCCGTGCGCCCGGTTCGACATGTTGATGATGCATGCCAGCCGGGAGAGGCGCTCGCCCGCGGGGCCGACCTGCGTCACCTCGATTTTGGGGTCGCCCAACTCCTCCTTGATGGCAGCTTCCACGTCGCCGGTGACGCGTCCCGTGCCCCACAGATGCGCGGCTTCGCGCAGCTCGGCTTCCCCATCGTGCACCCACAGGTAGACTGGCTTGGCGCTGCGACCGGTGAACACGATGCCGTCGAACCCGGCGAACTTCAGCTCGGCCGGCCAGAAGCCGCCCGCCTGGCTGTCCCCAATCAGCCCCGACATGGGACTTTTGGCTGTCGCCGTACACCGGCTCTGCCCGCTGATCGGCACACCGGTCGTGGGCGACAGCATGAAGGACAGCGTGTTTTCCGGCCCCAACGGATCAGCGCCCGGCGGTGTGTTCTTCAGCAGGTAATAGGTGCCCATCAAGCTGCCGCCCCAGTAAGTGCGGTAAAAATCTTCGGGCGGCTGCTCAATTTCGATCGATCCAGAAGTTAAGTTGACGTGCAATATCTTGCCGGTGAATCCGAACATCATTACATCTCCTTGATCCCATATGGGAAATTGTACTCCGTCATCTTCGCCATGAACGGATCGGGGTCGAACGCCTCCGGGCCGAGGACACCTTGGCCCTGCCACACACCGCTCGCCAACAAATCCATCGCGATCACCGGGTTGACGCCGGTCTGCCAAACCACAGCTTGCACGCCGTATTTTGCCATGCAGGTCTCATTATCTGCAACCTGGTAGAGGTAGACCTGGCGCGGCTGGCCGGCCTTCGTCCCTTTCACCCACGTGCCCGCGCACGTTTTGCCGAACATGCGATCACCCAAGTAAGCCGGGTCGGGCAGACAGGCCGCAACCACATCGCGCGGCGCCACCTGGACGCCCTTGACCTTGATCGGCTCCTTGTTGTCCAGGCCGAGCATCTTGATCGTCTTCAACACACCGATGAATTGATCGCCCAACCCGTACTTGAACGTGACGCGTTTGCACTTGACCCAGCGCGGAACCAGCAGCACCTCCTCGTGTTCCACGTTGACGCACTCGACCGGGCCGATCCCCTCGGGAAACTCGAACGTCTCCGGCTCGGAGAACGGCGCGGTTGTGTACCAGCCGCGTCCCTCCTCCCAGATCACCGGCGGGTTCAGGCATTCCTCGATAGTGGTCCAGATCGAGAAGTTGGGGGCAAATTCATAGCCGCGCACCTCCAGGTTGGCGCCGTCGCGCACGCCGATCTCCTCAATCTCGTCGAAAAGATGCTTCTCGGCGTAGCGCGCGAAGACGTTGGCCATGCCCGGCTCGACCCCCATGCCCAACAACGCCAACAGCCCCTTCTCCTCCCAGGCCTTGGCGCGCTCGAACTGGTAATCACCCAGCTTCACGCCGCACTCCTGATACGGATTCGAAGGGTGCAGGTCGGACAGCGTCATCGCCATGTCCATGTAGTTGCACCCGGCCTCGAACGCGGCGTCGAAAAGCTGCTCGTTGAACACGGGATCGACCGCGTTCATGATCAGGTCGACACCGTACTTCTGCGCCAGCGCGACGATCTGCGCCTGATCGCTCGCATCGATCCGTTCGACCGCGTACTTGCCGGGCGAACCCAGCTTGGCGTACACTTCCTGCACGCGGCCCAGATTGTAATCCGCGAGCACCATCTGCTTCAGCCAGGGCTGATCCTTCGCGACGACTGCGATCGCCTCGCCCACGCCCCCAACACCAACGAGTAGGACTTTCATGAAGAGACCCTCCTTTCCAGTCTACCAGTTCACACCCCCGCCTCGAACGGATCAATATCCGGTTTGCCCGGCTTGATGAACTTGCGGATCGGCAGATAGAGCACGGCACCGATGAGTATCGCGATCAGCGCCAGTCCGAGCGATTTCATGCCCTCTTCGACCACCTGGCTGTAGATCGCCAACCCGATGACTGCGGTCGGGCCGAGCGTGACCAACACCAGACCCACATAGCCGCCGGGTACCCGCCACCGCGGGACATCGGGCTTGGTGAAGCGGAGCTTCCACAACGCTGCGAATTCCATCAGGATCACGACGGTCTGCAAAAAGACATCCACGATGACCAGAAACGCGAACGCCTGGAGCGAGAAGACCGTGAAGATTGCTGCGCAGAGCAGGATCGCCACCCACGGCGTGCCGTACTTCGGCTGCACCCGCACCAGCCACTTAGGCATCATGCCATCCTCGGCCAGCGCGAAGGGCACGCGCGTGCCGCCCAGGCTATTGCCGATGAAAAGACCGATCATGCTCAATACTGCTGCAATCGTCATGGCCCCGCCCAAGATATAGGGCAGCGAGCTGTCAGCGCCGGCTGTCCTGGCTGCCACAGCATGGGCGATGTCCGGGAATTCCCAGCCGGTCGCGCTCTCCGGGTTGACGCCCCATTCAGTGATCTGCGCGTCGGAGACGCCGTATTCATTTAGTACCGGCCCAATCCCCGCGCCGCTTTCCGCCTCCTCGATGCCCCACAGTTGATAGCGTCCGTCGTCGGCGCCGCCGCCGTAGAGCCCGCCCACCAATGGCAGCGCATAGGTTGCGATGGCCGCCACCAATACCAGCATCATGGCCTTAGGGTACGTCTTTCGGGGGTTCACGATTTCGTCGCCGGCTGCTGCAGGCAGCTCCCACCCCATGTAGTTCCACATCACGACGAACAGGCCCGTGCTCAATGCCGGGATCAGGGTCTGGTTTCCGGCCAGAAAAGGCAGCGACGGCGTCTGGCCGGCACGGAACCAATTGAAGAATCCGAGCAGCGCCATCGCGATCAACGGCAACAGCATCAGCACACCCAACCAATTGGTGGTGAGGCCGGCCAGCCGCGCGCCGCGGATCTGCAACGCGGAGATCGCCCAAATCAACACCACCGCCACCAGCCAGGAGAGCAGTGACGCCGAGACTTGCACCCCGCCGATCTGTCGCGCCGTCACGCAGCGCAGGGATGAAATAGCTGAGATAGTAGGCCGCCAGCACCGGATAGATGGAAACATCCACCCACGAGACCACCCAGTTCATCCAGCCGGCCATGTAGCCGGCAAACGGCCCGAAGCCCTGCTTGACCCAGTGGTAGTAACCACCCTCCACCGGCATCATCGACTGGAGCTCGCGCACCATCAGCAGGTTGGGCAGGCTGAACACCAGCGGCGTGATCACAATCAGCAGCATCGCCAGGCCCGGGCCCGACCAGCCCACCAACGGCTCGATGCCGAACGAGCCGCCGCAGACCGTGAAGTAGACCAGGCCGAAGAGCGGGAGCAGCGTCAATTCACGCTTCAGTCTCTTGCGCTCGGTCTGAATCTGCACACCGGAGTCGGTCACATCTGAGGTCATGGTGTGGAATCCCCCTTTCGGTGAATGCGCAGTACGTGCTACGTGAAACGTGATGCGTGAAACGTGATGCGTGAAACGTGATGCGTGAACGCTAGTAACAACATTCGTTCACGTCTTATGTTTCACGCTTCACATCGTTCGCTTGATCTCCGCCAACGTATCCGCCAGCCGGTCCAACACCGCGTCGATCTGCGCGTAGGTGATGACCAGCGGCGGCTCGATGCGAACCGTGTGTGCGCTGGTGAGGGTGCCGGCCACCAGGACGCCGCGCTTGAAGAGCCCGGCGGCCACCTTGTAACCTATCTCAGCGTCGTTGAAATGCTGACCGATCAGCAGGCCCTTGCCCGTGATCCCGTCGTAGATTTTCGGATATTGCGCGGCGAGCGCCTCCAGCTTGGGGATCAGGTACGCGCCCTTGGCCGCGGCCACTTCCCACAGCCGGTCGCGCAGCGTCACGTTGATCGCCGCGATCGCCGCCGAGCACGCCAGCGCGCCCCCGCCCGTCGTCGTGGTGTGGATAAACGGGTTGGGGTACATCATCACCTGCCAGATCTCCTCGGTCGAGCAGAACGCGCTGATCGGCATCACCCCGCCGCCCAGCGACTTCGCCACCGCGAGGATGTCCGGCACGACGTTCCAGTGATCCACGCCCCACAGCTTGCCGGTGCGTCCCAAGCCGGTCTGCACCTCGTCGGCGATCAGCAGCACGCCGTAGCGCTTCGTCATCTCCCGCAGCCGCGGCCAGAAGTCGTCCGGCGGCACAATCGCGCCCGCCTCGCCCTGGATCGGCTCCATCAACACGGCGGCGATGTCGACGCCGACCTGCTGGCAGATGTCAAGCTGCTTCTCTACTGCGTCCGCGTCGCCGTAGGGCACGTGGTAGACCGGGCCGCCGTAAAGCGTGCCGGGCGGTTGGCGGTAGTCGGCCTTGCCCATCATGCTCAGCGAGCCCATCGTCTTCCCGTGGAACGCCTTGACCGCGACGATGAAACCGTTCTTGCGGGTGTACATCTTCGCCAGCTTGAGCGCGCCCTCGATCGACTCGGTGCCGCTGGCGCAGAAGAAGCTGTACTTGAGGTCGCCGGGCGTGATCTCGGCCATCAGCCGGGCCAACACCCCGCGCAGGGGATCGATCAACTCCTGGCTGGGCATGGGGGTGCGCCCAAGCTGCGCCTTCACCGCGGCCACGACGTCGGGGTGGCTCCAGCCGAGATCCATCATCCCGTAGCCGCCGAGGCAGTCGAGATATTCGCGGCCCAGCACATCCCGAAAGACCGCGCCGGAGCCGGTCCATTCGGTCGCGGCCCAGTCACCCGCCTCGGTCACCGACTTGCGATAGTCGAGCCAGCCCCGGTTGAAGTGCTCAGCGAAGTTGTACTGGCTCTCCTCAATGATCTGCTTGCCCTGTTCTTCGTTGACGACCGGGGTCTTGATCAGGTCGAGCCAGCGGTTGGAGTAAGCCAGGGCCTGGTCCAGCGATTTTTCCATGGGACAGCCTCCTGAGGGGATGATGATGGATGTCTCATTCGGTACACGCGGACTGGGGGATGTGCCACTGATAAACGTCTTTCAGCACCAGGGGCAGGAGAACTGTGGTGGTTTTACGCACGCCGGTGACGTTGGCAACCACCTCGGTGACGAAGCGATAGAGGTCGGCGTTGTCAGGGGCCACGATCTGAATGCTGAGGTCGGAGGCGCCGGTGGAGCAGGCGACATACGTCACGCATTCGAATTCGGTCAGCTTGCGGGCCACCGTCATAATCTGGCCCGGCTCAACCTCGATAAAGACATCGGCAAGCACCGGATACCCCACTGCCTTGGGGTTTGCCACCGCGCTGACCCGGATGACACCCGAACTCACCAGGCGCTCCAAACGATAACGGACGGATCGTTCCGTGATACCCCCGACCCTCCGGGCGATATCTGCGCTCGACATCCGTCCGTCTTCGATCAATAGCTCTACGATGGTTCGGTCGATAGCGTCAACTGCGTGCGTCATAGCGAGGCAGCCCTGTCTGGTTGATTAACTTGCCGTTTCGGACAAGAATGTTATGACAGATTGCTGAAACTGTCAACCCCAGCAACATAGGCAGCGTTATGGGAAACATCGCCGATTGTCATTCTGAGACACCCATCCCGCCGCGGCGGGATGGGTGTCTCAGAATGACATCTATTCCCGATAATGTCTAATGAAAAGTGTAGGGGCGAAGCATTCCGACGCGAGTCTGCCGTAAACTGCGCTCGTTCATCCGATGCACGATCTGGCCTTGCAACGGATGAACCTGGGAATGCTTCCCCCCTACGGAGCTACTCGAACTCGCCGGCCTCCGGCTCCTCCGGCTTGCGGTCGAGCATCTGCATACCGGTGGCGACGATCTTGGTCATGTATTGCGTCTCGCCCTTGTCGTCCTCCCACCGGTCGGTGTGGAGGCGGCCCTCAAGGTAGATGAGCTTCCCCTTCTTCAGATACTGTTGGCAGATCTCGCCCAACTTGCCCCAGGCTTCGACATTGAACCAGTCGGTATCTTCTTGCTTCTGTCCCTCACCGTTTGTCCAGGTACGATTGACGGCGACTGAGAAGCGGGTGGAAGGGGTGCCCTTGGGCGTGTAACGCATTTCCGGGTCACGCCCCAGACGTCCAATAAGCTGAACACGATTGAGCGATGCCATGACGACCTCCTTGCAGGTGTAACGTGAGGACCGTGGGGGAGGTCGGTCCGAGGATATGACAATCGCCGTGTTACCTTGGGCACGGCGGGCGCTTGACGGGAAGCACCTGGCGGGGATTATGGCACAAGGCGCGAAGCATGTCAAATGCCATTTGCGGCAAAAAACAAACCCGCGGCGACCAGCACGACCGGTGTCCGCGGGTTCTTCCGTTTCGGAGAAAAAGTGTAGAGATCGATGACATGCTGCGGTGCGAAAATCTCACGCAAAGCCGCAAAGGTCGCAAAAATCAGTGTCTTGGCGCTCTTTGCGTCTTGGCGTGAGCATTCAGGTGGTGCATCATGTCTCAGAGCCGTACAGTTTCGGAGAAAAGGACTTACTGCGACAGCGCCATCTCCCGCCGGATCGTCCCGCCGCGCTCAGCGATGGCGCTCAAAGTCAACGTGCCGCCCTGCGGCGCGCGGATCAGCCATTCCGCCTTGCCGCGATTATCGGTCGGCGAGTCGCCATAGTAAGAGACTTCCAACTTGTTCGACCGGCCTTCCAAATGATCGATTTCCGGCTTGAGCTTGCCGCCCACTAAGGTGGCGCCTTCGGGAAGCATCAGTTCCAGGCGCAGCGGGCGCACAGCCTTCATTTTTTTGGCCTGACTCGAGCCGCAGGTCGGCAGGAAGCCAAGGTTTTCGACAACAACCAGGAGGTGATACGTGTCATCCCCTACGGGGGTCAAGATCGTCTCTCGCCAGGCGATACGCGGGGCCAGCGAGGCAAAGGCGACGGCAAAATCGGTGTGGGGCGCGATCTCGGCCTCGAGCAAGGCGTGCGGCGGATTGCGCCAGGTGTAGAGGGTCTTCCAACCGCCCAGCTCAACCGCACCGAGCTGCGGGTGGTCGAAGCTGTACCACGGGACCAGGCCATCCGAGGCGTGCTGGTTGACGTAGTCCAGGATCTTGTAGTCGTCCTCGACCGAGTGCTTACGGAACCAATCCATGAACTTCTTCTCGTCGTTCTTCTCCACCACCCCGGCTGCAGTCGCCAAATCCCACATCTCAACGGTAAAAGCAAAGATGCCCTTGTGGTCGAAGAGCCAATCATCGAAAACACCGGTGATGACTTCCTTCGGGTGATAGCGGAAATGGTGGTATACCGACACACAAGGATAGCCGGTCAGCGCGGTGCCACGCTCACCGATTGCCTCGAACACCCAGAGATCATCCGTTTCCATCTGGTCGTCGGCCTTCGTCCCGTAAGGGCGCAGGATCGCGCGGCTGTAGGTATGGAAGGTGAGCGCGCCGAAGATGTTCGGATGGGCGGCCATGAACTCGATCACCGCGCGAATCTCCGGCTCGGAGCCGGGGAAATCGCCCGCGCCGCGCTGCTCCCCCTCGGGCCGCCATGCACCCGGGAAGTTGCGGTTAAAATCGAGACCCTGGAGTGCCGGCGCCGTGGTGATGATGTGGCCGTCGTAGTTTTCGATCAGCCCCTCGGGGAAAAGCCGATAGTAGGCGCCGCCCTCCTCGTCCGGGCCGCGTTTCACCATCAGCCGCGGGTCGCGGTCAGAGACCTTCCAGTCACCGGTCGGATCGAGGATGCGCATCTGCAGAATGCGGCCATCGTCGTCGACATCCTCCGGGTGCAGACCGTCCCGCTTGTCCTCCAACGGATAGGGCCGCGTGCCGGAACGGATGTATTTGGGCTTCTCAACGAGCGCCAGCTCCGCGCCGTCGGGGTTGAGCCGCGGCACGACGTAGACCGTCTGCTCGTCCAGGATGCGCGTGATCTTGGGGTCGCTGCCGTAACCCTCGACCAGCTTCTTGACGAAGTACAGCGCGGCCATCGACGCTGTCAGCTCGGTGGCGTGGATGTTGGCGTCGATCCAGAAGCCCGGCTTCTCGATGTCGGGTCCCGTCGCAGTGTTGGTCAGGATCACCAGCGGGATCTCGCGCCCTTCGTGTGATTTGCCCAACGCGCTGAACTGCATGATGCCCGGATGCTGCGCCGCCAGCCAGGCAAGACGTTCGGTCAGATCGGCGAAGGTGTAGTACGTATCAAAACGGATTTCCATGCTGTCAGACCCCTTTCGGAAAGGATTGCCGATAGTATGCCTCAATCCAGCGGGCAGAGCAAACGGAAGTAGAGTCGCCCTCCTATTCCCGTGTCGTTCGAGTTCTCGATTCCAACAACACTTGACAGATCACCCGACTAGTTGTATCGTCTTGATAGTCTGATAAACATGATTCTGAGATTGATACGCGTGATTGAATGAAACGACCCTCCAGCGCCACACAATTCTCATGGTTGACGATGCACCGGTCGGTCATTTTCTATCTGTATGAGTAGCTCTGACTCCACGTCCAACAAGGTGCCGTCGTTCATTTGGACGACCATCCTGCCTGCGCGGTTGTTGATCAACGCGCAGTTTCGCATCCCCTATCCATTCCTGCCCGCCATCAGCCGCGGCCTGGGTGTACCGCTGGAGGTGGCAGGCCTGCTCTTGACGGTGCGCGGCCTGCTGGGGGCCACCAGCCCGCTTTTTGGCTACCTGTCTGATCGGATCGGGCGCAAGCCTTTGATGCTCGCCGGCCTCCTGATGTTGATCGCGGGCGCGGGGCTCCTGTTCTTAGGCCACTCGTTCGGTTGGGCGTTGGTGGCGTTTGCCCTGTTTGGCCTGGCCAAATCCAGTTACGACCCTGCCATGCAGGCCTATGTATCCGACGTAGTCCCGTATGAGCACCGCGGCCGCGCGCTGGGCGCCACTGAGTTGTCCTGGTCGGCGTCGTGGCTGTTTGCGGTGCCTTTGACGGGGCTCCTGATCGCCCGCTGGAGCTGGCGCGCGCCCTTCCTGGTCATCGCGCTGCTCGGTCTGCTGACTCTGTGGGGTACCACGCGGCTCGCGCCCCGCGGTCCGCGTCGACTGATGGCCCCGATGAAGCGGCGCCGCGGCGCGACTTGCGGGATTACCTTCAGCCACTTGTCTCGCGCCCGACGCTATTGGTTCTGGCCGTCAGCGCGCTCGTGATCCTGGCCAACGAATTCTTCTTCATCATCTACGGCGTGTGGATGGAGACGCAGTTCGACCTGGCGCCGACGGGGCTTGGATTGACGTCGGTGGTCGTCAGTATAGCCGAATTGACAGCCGCTGCCGTCTCGGCCGTCAGCGTGGATCGGATCGGCAAGCATCGGGCTCTCTTTGTCGGATTGGCAGCCAACGCCTGCGCTTATCTCCTGTTGCGCGGGCTGGCCGGCACTTTCGGTGGCGCCCTGGCCGGCATCGCCCTTCTGGCTGCAACCTCGGAATACGCCATCGTCTCGACGTTACCGCTCGTTTCCGAGTTGGCGCCCACGGCGCGCGGCACCGTCATGGCGGTGAACGCGGCGCTCACCGCCCTCGCAGCCGCCGCGGCTGCTCTTGCAGCCCCTCGCCTTTGGAGAGCTGGCGGGTTAGGCGGTGTAACCACGGTATCCGCCGCCTGCATACTCCTGGCCGTCTTGTTGCTCTGGCTTGCCGTCTCTATTTCGCGCTCCCGACAAATTCCACCTCCGGTCCCCGCATCTGACTGAGTTTCCCCCGAAAATTGGGTATTGACAAGCACGCAAAGAAGATATATAATTCCAAATGTATGATGTATGATGTATAACAACTAAATCTTCTGTTCTCTGTGTCTGGGCCAGGCGCGAGACTAGGCTGCCCCACGGCGAGACCGAGGAGACGCACCGACGATGGTGGTCAATCGCATGAGCCGCACCGCGGAAGTGGAGAGCGTTCTGCTCAGCAAGTTGCACGAGCTTGCCGGGCAGGATGGCCGACTTCCGACCGAGGCGGAGATCGCCCAGATGTTTGGCGTCAGCCGCACCACTGTGCGTGCTGCCGTGGGGGCACTCGTGGCGCGGGGCCTGGTGGTCCGGCGGCAGGGGATGGGGAGTTTTGTCAGTCAGGCAGCCCGCATCGCCAACCCCCTGGACGAGGCGCTTGATTTTTCCGAGATCATCAAACGTAACCTCTGCTGTCCCTCCGTCCGACACATCAGCTCGGCGCTGGTCACCATGGATGAGTCGTTAGCCACGCTGCTGTACCAATCCGATCGCAGGGCCCTGCGACGCCACACACTTTTCTCCGCCGACCTCGATCCCGTCATCTATTGCATCAACACGATCCCCCTTTGGGTATTGCCCGAAAACCTCACCCACGAAGTGGTGGCAAACCCTGCTATCTCTGAACCTCTGTATGACTTTCTGGCACAACAATGCAATCAGCGCGTGGAGCTGAGCCGGGCGACGGTCTGGCCGGATCTTGCGCACAACTGCGCCATGGCGGAACCTGTGGTGGACCCACTCACGCCGGTCCTTGTGATCGAGGAGGTGGGCTACAACACCGCGGGGCAGCCGGTGCTGCATTCGTTGGAGTACTACCCAGGCCGATCGATGCGCTTTGAGCTAGTCCGCCGGCGCAACGCCTGGTCTTGATGCAAGCAAGCAGTGATCCTGTGGCAACCGGGAGCCGGGGATCATTGTGGCGTTTGAGTGTTTGAACCGTGCAAATCACTGGAAAAGGAGCGATGCATGCATACCAACTGGTTGATCGAAATCACCAAGAGGGCCCAGAGCGGACCGTACATGAAGGAAAGCGAGTTCGATCTGAAGGTCATCAAACGGATCAAGGAATTGGTCAAGGAGAAGGGCATCAAGTACGACCCCAGCGTCTTGTGCCCGGCGGACGACGACATGGCAGATCGGGTCTGGGAGGCCGGCCTGCAACTGTTCATCGAGTTCGGCGCGTATTGTCAGACGACCGAGCGCTGCATTCGCTTCACCCACGACGAGGTGCTGGATATCCTGTCGGAGGTGCGCAACGAGATCACCCTCGGCGTGGGCAAGGACGCGGTGGTTATGCGTCATCGCGGCGTCGAGGATGCCGCCAATCGGGCGATCATGCACTCCGGCCCCACGGGGCTGCCATGCACCGAACGCTGGCATCCGTTGATCCTCCAGTCCTGCGCGCAGGAGCCGCTGGTGGACTGCCTGGGCGCCGGCTCGGTGTCTACTTATTTCGGTGAGAAGATTATCCCCGGCACGCCGCTCGAAATCCTGGGCGCGCGGCGTGACGCCAGCGTGGCGCGTGAAGCGGTGCGGATGGCCGGACGGCCCGGCATGCACATCAACGACGTTGCGGTACCGCTGACCTGCGCCGGCAAAATGGCGGCTTGCGATCCGCAGGCCGGCCTGCGCCCCTCCGACGGCATCCTCGTGTCACAGATGGTGGAGTTGAAGACCGACTTCGACCAGCTCTCGCGCGTGTCGCGCATCTCTACAATACTGGCGGCGTTACGGTTGACCTGATGACACCACTGATCGGTGGCCTCGGCGGCGCGGCGCCCGGCACCGCGGTCGTTTCGGTGGCCGATCACCTGCTCGGCGTGGTGCTCTACAACGCCGACTATCACATGTTCTCCCTCACACACTTGCACTACGTCAACAACACCGACCCGCTGGGCCTGTGGGTCAACGCGATGGTTGGACAGGCGCTGGCGCGCAACTCCCGGATCGTCACCTTGAACGATATTTACGTCATTTCCGGGCCGGGTACCAAAGAGCTGCTCTACGAGTGCGCCGCGCAGGCGATCATCGGCACGGTCTGCGGGTTCAACATGCAGGGCGCCGGCACCACCGGTGGTTTCAAGGCGGACGCCGTGACCGGCCTGGAAGCTCGTTTCATTGCCGAGGTTTCCCGGTCGGCGCAGGGTCTCAAACGCGCAGACGCCTCAGCGCTGGCTGCAGAGCTTCTGACCCGTTATCAGGCAACCCTGGCGAGCCCCAACCGCGGCAAGTCCTTCCCTGAGGTCTACGATATCGAAACCGTGCAGCCCAAACAAGAATGGTTGGACATGTACTACGATGTAAAAGAGGATCTGACCCGCCTGGGTCTGGTGTTGAAGCACGCGCCGCGACCCGCGAGCGCCTAAGGAGCCAAGAAGTGAGCATCCCTGAATCGATCAACGAACGTTTGACACTGGCCCTCCAAGAGGGTGAGGCCGACGACGCGGAAGCAATCGCCCTGGAGGCACTCGAGGCGAACCTCAATCCACTCGAAGTCATCTCCGATGTCATGATCCCGGCCCTGACCGAGGTCGGCCGCCAGTTCCAGGCGGGTGAGATCTTCCTGCCCGAGCTGATGATGGCGGGCGAGGCCGCGGAGCGGGTCACAAAGCACATGGAAGCCGCCATCACGGCCCAGGGTCGCACCTCGGTTCCTCTCGGAGTCGTCGTGATCGGCACCGTCCAGGGCGATATCCACGACATCGGCAAGAACATCGTCGCGACGATGCTGCGCGGCGCACGGCTTCCGGGTGGTCGACATGGGCCGCAACGTCGCCCCCAGCGCCTTCCTCAACGCCGCCACCGAGTACAACGCGCAGGTAGTCGCCATGTCCTCGCTGATGACCACGACCCGGCCATTGGCGCTCAGCACCCTCAACCTCTTCAAGGAGGTCGGGGCAAAGGATCGCTTCCGTCTGGTGGTAGGCGGCGGCTGCGTGACCCGCGACTGGGCCGAGGAAGTCGGCTTCGACGGCTACTCCGAAGATGCCGCCGGCGCGGTGGAGCTGTGTAAAATATTGGTCAGGGGCGAGTAGCCGAAAGCAGATATGCCAAAGGTGATGATCCGCTGGACGTCACCCTGCGCGTGGCCATGGTGCCCGCCAGGCATCATAGCCACACGCAGAATGACATTGGCACCCGATCCAGATTCGGCACGACTGAGCCAACAGCTTTCAGGAGGAAGGACATGAGTCTGACCGAAGCACAATGCCAGGACATGCAGACACAACTTAGGGCTGCCATTGACGATGCCGACGAACGCGCCGGCGTTGCCCTGGCGCAGGCCGCGCTCGCCGATGGCGTCACGCCGATCGAACTGTTCAGCGATGTGATCCAACCGGTATTGAAAGACATCGGGGATGCGTTTGCCCGACTGGACGTCTTCTTGCCCGACCTCATGCGCGCCGGCCTGGTCGTCAAGACGATGCAACTGGAGGTGCTCGAACCGGCCATCCTGAAATCCGGCGCTGCCAGTGGCTCGGCCGGCACGGTGGTGATCGGCACGGCCCAAGGCGATATCCACGACATCGGCAAGAACATGGTGGCGTTGATGCTCCAGGTTAACGGCTTCAAGGTTGTAGACCTCGGCACCAACGTCAGCCCGCAGGGTTTCCTGGATGCGGCCCGGCGCGAGCATGCCGATATCGTCGCCATGTCGTCGCTCCTGACCCCGACCCTACCCTATATCAAGGATTTCGTGAAGCGGCTGGAGAGTTTTGGGGAACGCGACCGTTACCTGGTCATCGCCGGCGGCGCACCCATCACCCGCGAATGGACGCAGACGGCGGGACTCGATGGCTTCGGTGAAGACGCCATCGAGGCGGCCGCACTCTGCCAGGGGTTGATGGATCAGCGAAAGGGGTCGCGGCCATCCCCGGAACAAGGGGGGAGCTATGAGACAGTACACACGGCTCCTCGATGTCCTGGATCGCGTCGAATCGGGTCAGCTTATCGAGGAATCCAACTGGGACATGCGGATCGTGCCGAACGAGGTCGCCAAGCTGCTGGCCGAGTACGAAATCAAGATCGGGCCGGCCAGCGAGGCGATCGTCACGGCCGACGACGCCCTGGCCGACCGGTTATTTGAGGGCGGCCTGGCCCTGGCCGAACGGCTCGGCGCCTACTGCGTCAGCACCAACCGCCGGGTGCGCTTCAGCCGTGCGGAGGTTCTTGCCGGTTTGGAGGTCGCGCCAACCGAGGTTACAATCGGTGAGGGCAATGACCGTCACACCGAGCGCAAGCGTCGCCCGGAGGATACGGCCTTTGTCACCATCAAGGGCGGCGGTGTGGGCACGCCGGTGCCCGAAGATCTCTATCTGGCTGTCACGCAATCCTACGCGCAGGAATCCCTGGTCGACGCGGTCATCAACTGCACGCTGGAAAGCGTGTACGGTCGGGAGATACGCAGTCGCTCCCCCTGGGAGGTGCTGGTAGGCTGGCACGAGGCAGAACTCTCCAAGGCAGCCTGCAAGCGGGCAGGACGGCCCAGCTTGGCCCTTGGCTGCGTCGAGAACGCGGTTTCGGACATCTCCGAGCTATCGGCATCGTCTTACGGCGGTTTCTCACCCAACGACTGGCACCATGTTGCGATGATCTCGGAATTCAAAACCGATTACATGGCGCTGTCCAAGCTCACGCACACGGTGCGCACCGGTGGGATTGTCCACGCGTTCTACAACACCATCTACGGCGGGTCGTGCGGCGGCAAGGAGGGGATGGCGTTGGCCATCGTGGGCGGCTGCATTCTGCTGCAAATGCTTTACATGTCCAACACGCATTCCGTCTCACCTGCACATCCGTTCTTCGACAACGATACAACGCCCGAGATCATGCAGGCGATCAGCCTGGCGCAGCAGGCGTTGGCGCGCAACAGCCGGCTGCTGACCGATGTCGTGATCACGCCGGTGGGTGGGCCGGGCACCAAGACGTTGCTCTACGAGTGCGCGGCGATGGCGATCATGGCGACCGCTTCAGGCGCATGCGGTCTCATCGGGCCGCGGTCCGGCGCCGGGATCCATCCGGGCCACGTCTCAGGTTTGGAAGCCCGCTTCACGGCCGAAGTGGCACGGGCCACCGCGGGCATGTCGCGGCGCGATGCAGACGGTCTCGTTCGAAAGTTGGTGGCGCTCTATCAACCCGAGTTGGACAAGCGCCCCGTCGGCCAGTCATTTACCGAGGTCTACGACCCGATCACGGTCCGACCCCGCGCGGCATGGCTGGAAACGTACGAGCACGTGAAAGGCGAGCTCAGGGACATGGGGCTCGCGCTGTCGTGACGGAGAAGCACAATCGTCGATCCATCCCCAAACCAAAACAGGAGGAGTTTACCATGCGTTCCCCGAAGTCAGTGTTCTTGGTCGTTCTCGTCTTGATCGGCTTGTTGGCTGCTGCCTGCGCAGCGCCAGCCGCCCCGGCCGCCCCCACCGTTGCGCCGGCGACTGCAGTACCGCAGGCGGAGCCCACCGCAGTCCCTGCGGCCGCAGACGCCGGCAAGGGCAGCATCGCGGTCGTCCTCACCGGTCCCTGGCAGGATCACTCCTGGAATGAGGCCGGCTACCAGGCCGTCCAGGCACTCGGTAAGCAGGGCGTCAAGATCGCATTTTCCGAAAACGTGAAAGATGCCGACGCGGCCCGCGTGTTGCGCGAGTATTGCGATCAGGGCTTCGAGATGATCATCGCCCACTCGTTCAGCTTCCAGGATGCCACCTTCCAGGTGGCTGAAGAGTGCGCCAAGTCCAACTTCGCCTGGGGCGGCGGCATCCAGCGTATGGCGAAGAACGTGGCCGATTACGACCAACCGTTCTACGAAGCGGCCTACCCGATCGGTGTGTTGGCTGGTTACATGAGCAAGACCGGCGTGTTGGGCGCGCTTTACGGGTTTGATATCCCGGTCTGCCACGCCATGGGCGAGGCCCTCCTGGCCGGCGCCAAGACGGTAAACCCCGACGCCAAGCTCATCACCACCGCGGTCGGCGATTGGGTGGATGTTGCCAAGGCCAAAGAGGCCGCGCTGGCGCAGAAAGATGCCGGCGTCGACTTCTGGATCGAATGCGGTGAGGGCCCGGCCCTCGGCGCCATTGAGGCGGCCAAGGAGAAGGGCGGCTATGTCACCGGCTACGTGGGCGACATGACCACCAATGGCCCGGACACGGTATTGGTCAATCTCGTTTGGAACCTGGAGCCGTTGTTCTCCAAGATGTTGGAAGACACGCGCAACGGCACGTTCGACAACCCCTGGTACCGCTTCGGCATTGCCGAGGATGCCATGCAACTGAAGTACAACGACGCGCTCAAAGACAAGATCCCGGCTGAGGCGCTCAAAGCGGCCGACCAGGCCATGGCCGACATCAAGGCCGGCAAGGTGAAGGTCGAGTTCGTGCCAGAAGCCACGCAGTAAGCAGGCTCGATGCGGCGGCTTCCCGATAATCCGGGAAGCCGCCGCTTTTGCGCTGTTTAGCCGTCATCATTCCCAACTCTAAGAGGTATTCCACGTGAGCGGAGGAGACCAGCAGCCGGTCGTCGAAATGCGCGGCATCGTGAAGCGCTTTCCGGGCGTGGTGGCCAACGCGGGGGTGGATTTCGATCTGCTGCCGGGTGAGGTCCATGCCCTGCTGGGCGAAAACGGCGCGGGCAAAACGACCCTTATGAACGTCCTCTACGGCCTTTATCCACCGGACGCGGGCGAGGTTCGGGTTTTCGGCGAACGTGTGGCGTTCAACTCCGCGGCCGACGCGATCGCTCGTGGCTTGGGGATGGTGCATCAGCACTTCATGTTGGTCAAGCCGTTCACCGTGGCTGAGAATATCGTATTGGGCCAGCGTTCACCGCACGAACCGCTGAGGGAAAACCCGCGCGCTGTGCATAAACGTCTCGCGGCGCTCTCCGACCAATACGAACTGGCCATCGATCCTGCCGCCGAAGTGTGGACCCTCTCCGTAGGTGAGCAGCAACGCGTCGAAATCCTGAAGGCGCTGTACCGCGGCGCCCAGGTATTGATCCTGGACGAGCCGACGGCGGTGCTTACACCCCAGGAGGTGCGCGGCCTGCTCGATATCCTGCGCCGTCTGGTGAACGAGGGCAAGTCCATCGTTTTCATCTCCCACAAACTGGGCGAGGTGTTGGCCGCCAGCAATCGCATCACCATCCTGCGCGACGGGGCGGTCGTGGGGACTGTCCCCACGAACCAAACCAACGAACATGACCTGGCCTGCATGATGGTAGGGCGTGAAGTCGTCCTGCGCGTCTCCAAAGGTCCTGCGCAGCCGGAAGAAGCGCGCCTTGTGATCGAAGGTCTGCATGCGCAGAACGACCGTGAGCTGCCGGCACTGCAAGGGATCAATCTGGAGGTGCGCTCTGGAGAGATCCTGGGCATTGCCGGGGTGGCCGGAAACGGTCAAACGGAGCTCGAGGAGGCGATCGCCGGGCTGCGCCGGCCAACCGCCGGTCAGATTCGAATCTGTGAACAAGATACCACCCGCGCGCGCCCCCATGCGATCAGTGCAGCCGGCTTGGCGCACATTCCCTCCGATCGTTACCGGATGGGCATGCTCCGGGATTTCTCCGTGGCCGAAAACCTGGTGTTGCAGCGCGTCGGTGATCCTCCGTTTACGTGTCGCGGCTGGCTGGATCGCAAGGCAATCACCGACAATGCTCGGGAAAAGGTCACCGCTTACGACGTGCGCACCCCCTCGGTGGAAACCCTCGCCGGCAGCCTGTCGGGCGGGAATGCGCAAAAGATGGTACTGGCGCGTGAGTTGGCACGCGAGCCCAAGGTTTTGCTCGCGGCTCAGCCGACGTGCGGCCTGGATGTGAGCGCCATCGAGTTCGTCCATCGCAAACTGATCGAGCAGCGCGATGCGGGTCTGGCGGTGCTTCTGATTTCCACCGAACTGGATGAGATTCTCGCGCTCAGCGACCGGATCGCCGTCATGTACGAGGGGCAGATCGTGGGTGTGGTGCAGGCCAAAGATGCGAACATCAACGATCTCGGCCTGATGATGGCCGGCTCGAAACGCGAG
This sequence comes from uncultured Chloroflexia bacterium, assembly GCA_963841825.1. Taxonomy (GTDB): domain Bacteria; phylum Chloroflexota; class Anaerolineae; order CG2-30-64-16; family CG2-30-64-16; genus CAWJEL01. The sequence goes on along the minus strand of CAWJEL010000032.1, from coordinate 65,922 downwards.
CGGGGTGGACTGAAGGCGAGCGAGGAGGGCGCGTGACCACCGCTTCAACCGACACGCAGGCGCCTCCGAGCTCCAAACACCCGCCGAAGTGGGTGGTCACACTCGGCGCGCCGCTGGCGGGAGTCGCCGCCGGGCTGGCCATCGGCGCGCTGCTGATCCTGATCGCCGGCGCCAATCCAATTGAGGCTTATGCCGTCATGTTCAAGGGCGCGTTCGGCGGCCAGCGCCAGATCGAGGAGACGCTGCTCAAGACTGCACCTTTGCTGCTGATGGGCCTGGGCCTCACCGCCGCATTTCGGGCTCGTGTCTGGAACATCGGCGGCGAAGGGCAGTACTACATCGGCGCGCTGGTCGGCGGGACGATTGCCCTGACCTTTCCAGGCTGGCCGCGACCGCTGCTCATCGCGGCGATGCTGATCGGGGGCGTGGTTGGCGGCATCCTGTGGGCCATGATTGCTGGTCTGCTGAAGGTGCGCCGAGGCATGAGCGAGATCATCTCGACGCTGATGTTGAACTACATCGCGATCCTGTTTGTGCAGTATGTGGCGCGCGGGCCGTTGCAGCAGCCGGGTGGTTATCTGCCCGAAAGCGCGGAGTTTGTGCAGGCCGCCCGGATGCCCATCATTCTGGGCAACCGGATTCATCTGGGCGTGCTTCTGGCGCTGCTTTTTGTCCCGATTGTTTATGCGCTGTTGTGGTTGACACCGCTGGGCTTCCGGCTGCGAGCCGTTGGCTCACGCGCCAGTGTGGCACGCTACGCCGGCATAAGTGTTGAGAAGATCACCCTCTTTGCCCTGACCTTCAGCGGCGCGCTGGCTGGACTGGCAGGCATCATCGAGGTCAGTTCGCTGCACACCCGGCTGAAGGGCGACATTTCCGGCGGGTATGGGTTCGCCGGCATCCTGGTGGCGCTGTTGGGACGCATGCATCCGGTCGGTGTGGCGGTCGCCTCACTCTTTTTTGCCGCCCTGACCATCGGTGCACAGACCATGCACGTCGTGTACGGCCTGCCGGATGCGCTGGCCGGCGCCATCCAGGCAATCGTGGTGCTCTGCGTGCTGGCTGCCGATGCCCTGGTGCATAGGAGATAGGCGATGGACTGGAGTCTGATCCTCAATTGGACCTTCGTCGTGGCGCTGTTCACCGCTGCTGTCCGGCTGGCTGTACCGATCTTGCTGGCAACTTTGGGCGAGATCATCACCGAACGCGGCGGCGTATTGAACCTGGGGCTTGAAGGTGTGATGGTGATGGGCGGCGTAGTGGGTTTCATGGTCGCTTATTACCTGCAGAGCGGCCCGTTGGCCGGCATGAGCAGTTGGCTGGGCCTTGCTGCCGGCATGGCGGCGGGCATGGGGATGGGACTGATTCTGGCGGTGTTGAGCGTGACGCTGCGGGCCGACCAGGTGATTGTCGGCGTGACGTTGGTGGTATTCGGTGTAGGGACCGCCAACTACATGTACCGGCAGGCGTTCAGCTCGCTGACCGCGTGGACCAACGGCTTGCCGCTGCTGCCCATCCCAGGTTTGAGCAAGATCCCGGTGCTGGGTCCCATCCTTTTCAACTACGATGCCACCGTTTATCTGACCGCTTTTCTGGTGTTCGTGGTATCGTTCCTGCTCTTCCGCACCACCTGGGGTCTGCGCATCCGCACGATGGGCGAAAACCCGGCGGCCGGCGAAACTTCAGGGCTGAGCGTGACCCGCACGCGCTACGCGGCGGTCCTGTTGGGCACGGCCCTGGCGGGCCTGGGCGGCGCGGTTTTGACGGTCGTTCAGTTGCGCATGTTCCGTGAGGGCATCATGGGGGGCCGTGGCTGGATCGCGGTGGCTCTGGTGATCTTTGCGCGGCTGGCAGCCCAGTTGCGCGCTGCTGGGTGCGCTGCTTTTCGGTTTGGCAGATTCGATCCAATATCGCATCCAGGCGTTCAGCCAGATCGGCCGCGGCACGGGCACGATCCCCTACGAATTCCTCTTGATGTTGCCTTATATCCTAACTCTGGTTGTGCTGTGGTTCCGCACCGGCCGTGGCGCGGCCCCCGAGGTGCTGGGGCGTCCCTACGTCAAGGGCGAGTCCTGACAAAGGTTTGCTTCACCAAATCAACAGAACCCAAAGGATACAACAACATGGAAACCATACTGTACACCGACAGCGCGAAGGTCAAGATCGGCGTGGGCCCGGCCGTCGTCATCGGTGAGAAGATCAACCCCACCGGCCGCAAGAAGCTGGCCGCCGCCCTCGAAGCACGTAATTTCGACTATGTGATCGAATTGGCGACGACCCAGGTGGCCTGGGGCGCCGAAGTGTTGGATGTCAATGTGGGCGTGCCGGGCATCGACGAGGTGGCGCTCCTGCCGGAGGTGGTCAAGCTGGTCGCCTCGGTGGTGAAGACGCCGATCTGCATCGACACCCCCAATTACGACGCGCTGGCCGCCGCGCTGCCGGTCGCGCCGGGCAAGCCGCTGGTCAACTCCGTCAACGGCGAGGAAAAATCGCTGCAGCGGGTGCTCCCTCTCGTGAAGGATCGCGGCGCGGCGGTGATCGGCCTGACCATGGACGACAACGGCATCCCCGCCACGGCCGAGGAACGGTTGGTCGTCGCGGCGCGGATCATCGAGCGCGCCACCGCGCTCGGCATCCCCATCGAGGACATCATCATTGATCCGCTGGTGTTGACCGTCGGCGCGGACAGCAACGTGGGCGCGATCACGCTCAAGACGATCCAACTGCTGCGCCAGGAGTTCGGTGTCAACATCAACCTGGGCGCCAGCAACGTCTCCTTCGGCCTGCCTGATCGCCATACCATCAACCAGGCGTTCCTGGCGCTGGCCATCGGCCAGGGCGCCACATGCATGATCACCGATCCGATGAAGCTGACGGCTGTCATCCGGGCTGCCGATCTGTTGCTGGGTCGCGATACGTACTCGAAGCGCTGGGTGTCCTTCTTCCGCCAGCACCCGCCCGAGACGAAGTAGTACAGCTTGGCGTAAATTCACCCGAGTTTTGTCATTGCGAGGAGGGCAGTGGCCCGACGAAGCAATCCCAGTCTTGCCGCCTGAGATTGCTTCGGGGCTCCCACTCCGCTTCGCTTCGGGGACAGGTGTGCGGCCCCTCGCAATGACAAACCCAAGGCGTGATTCAGCCGAGACGAAGTAGTCGCATCTTCGAGAAGGATGAGCGTCTGCAATGGAAAGAAACGCTGTGCTCCTGAATGATTGGTATCCGGTCGCGTGTGGCGATGCCGTCGGAGAAGGGCAGTTACGCGCCGTGCGATTGTTGGGCGAGGATCTCGTGGTGTGGCGCGCGGGGGGGCAAGCCGTCGTGTGGCAAGACCTCTGCATCCACAGGGGCACGTGTCTATCCCTGGGCAAGGTCGAGGATGGGCTTCTCGTCTGTCCGTACCACGGCTGGCGCTATGACGGTGCAGGCCGCTGTGTTGCGATCCCCGCGCACCCGGAGCAGACACCGCCAACGAAGGCCAGGGCTCACGTCTATCGGACCACGGAGCGTTATGGCCTGATCTGGGTCTCGCTCGGGGACGGGGATCAGGATGTGCCGGCCTTCCCGGAGGAACACGATCCAACATACCGCAAGATCCTGTGTGGCCCTTCCGAGATCGTCAACGCCAGTGCGCCGCGCATCATCGAAAATTTTCTCGATGTCGCGCATCTCCCGCACGTGCATTCCGGGATCCTCGGCGATCTCGCCTTTCCCGAGGTCCAGGACTACCCGGTGGAAACCGGCCCGGACGGGATCAGCGCCAGCAATATTCGGATGTACCAGCCAAACCCGTACGGCGCCGGGGTCGGGGAGCACGTGATCTACACCTATCGCGTACTGAGGCCGATGGCTGCCTACCTGGCTAAAGACGCGGCGGGAGGGGCGCGCTTCACCCTGGCGGTGTTCCTGACGCCCCACGATGAGCTTCATACGACGGCGTGGTTTTATATGGCGGCAAGTTCCGCCATCACCACACCGGAGGCAGAGATGATCGCCTACCAGAACGCAATCTTCGCCCAGGATCGGCCCATTGTAGAGTCGCAGCGTCCTGCGCTGCTGCCCCTTGATCTGCAAGCTGAGCTGCATCTGCGCTGCGATCGGACCGCCCTGGCGTATCGCAGGTGGCTGAAGGAACTGGGCATCAACTTCGGAACCAGCGACGCATCGCAGGAGTGAGATAGCTTTATGCCCGTGCTGAACGACTGGGAATTGGCACTCGATGCCGATAAGGTGTTGTGGGGACAGGGGGCAGACCCCGCTTTGGTGCGCGCCCGCCGGCCCAAGCTGGCAGTCATCGCGGAGGCCGCTATCGCGGAGGGCCGCCCCTACCTGGCGCCCGCCGTGCTCTACCGCAGGATCGCGGTCGTGGGGCTGCGGCACGAACGCCTGCTGCTGACCGATGGCGGTGTCCTGCAGGGGCCGCTCATCGCCAACCACCTGGCCGCGGCCAGCGAGGTGATCGTCGCGGTCTGCACGGTCGGGGACGCGGTGACGAGCGTCATCTCGGAGAGATTTCAGACCGACCCGGTTGGCGCACTGGCATTGGAAGGGGTAGCCGGAGCCGCGGCCGAGGCGCTGGCGGAAGCTGTGTGCCGGCGGTTCGAGGCTCTGGCGATGGCCGAGGGACTTCGGACCAGTATCCCGCTTAACCCCGGCATGGTCGGTTGGCCTCTGGAAGAAGGTCAGGCGCAAATCTTCGGCTTACTTGACGCCGGCGAGATCGGCGTCTCGCTCGATCCCGGCACCTACATAATGCGACCATTGAAATCCCTGTCGCTGGTCATCGGCCTCGGCCGCGATCTGAACCCCGCCGGCCAGACTTGCGATTTCTGTTCTATGCGCGAAACCTGTCGCTACAAGGACCACTATGGCGGACCGAATAAATCGAACGACGTATCAGGTTGACCTGGAACCGGTCGGCCGCCGGGTTGAGATCGGGGCCGGGCAGACGCTGCTCGACGCGGCACGGATCGCGGGCGTCGAGATGGTGGCGGTATGCGGTGGCGCAGGCTGGTGTTACACCTGCATCGTCCGGCCGCTGACGGGACGCCTTTCTCCACTCACCTCGGCCGAACAGGACGGGCTGAGCGCGGAGCAACTGGCGGCTGGTTACCGGCTGGCCTGTCAGGCCGAACCCCGCTCCGACGTAAAGGTCGAGATCCCACCGGACTCCCTGGCCACCCAACAGCGGTTGCAGTTGGAAGGTCAAGAGATCGAGCACGCGCCTGTGCCGCTCGTCGAGGCGGTGGACGTCACAGTAGCCCCGGCGGATCTGGACGATTTGCGGGCCGATGCCACGCGCCTGCAAGATGCCGTGGAAGCGATCCACGGCACGCGACCGATCTTCCCGCACAACGTCCTGCGCGAGCTATCCCCCCAGTTACGGGCTCAGGACTGGTCGGCGCGGCTGGGTGTGCGGCGGCCCGATCAGGACGCGGACAGCGGCCAGGTGGTCAGCGTGACGCCGCTCGGCGCGCCGCTGCTGGGGCTGGCCGTGGATATCGGGACCACCAAGATCGCGGCGTACCTGATGGAGTTGGCGACCGGGCGGACATTGGCAAAGGCCGGCGCTGTGAATCCTCAGGTGGTCTACGGGGAGGACGTGCTCAGCCGGATCAGCTATTGCATCGAGCACGCCGATGGCCGCGCCGTGCTCCAGGCCCGGGTCGCCGAAACTCTCAACAAGGTCGTGGCCGAGCTTTGCGCGGAAGCGGGTGCAGCGACGAGCCAGGTAGCCGATGGGGTGATCGTGGGCAACACAGCCATGCACCATCTGTTTGCGGGGTTGCCGGTGGATCAGTTGGGCCGCGCCCCGTATGTGCCGGTTGTGAGCGATCCGCTAGATGTGCCGGCGCACGATCTGGGGTTGGCGCTGGCGCCGGGGGCTTATGTCCATCTGCCGTCGAACATCGCCGGCTTCGTGGGCGCCGATCATGTGGCGATGGCGTTGGGCGCCGGCGCCTGGGAGACGGATCGTACCGTCGTCGCCGTAGACATCGGCACCAACACTGAGGTCACCGTGACGAAAGGTGGCCGGATTCTGGTGCTGCTCGTGCGCATCCGGGCCGGCATTCGAGGGCGCCCACATTCGCGACGGGATGCGCGCCGGCGCCCGGCGCCATCGAACGCGTGCAGATTGCCGAAGGTGGCCAGCCGCGACTGAAAACGATTGGCGATCAGCCACCGGTGGGCATCTGCGGGTCGGGCATCATGGACGCGGTCAGCGAGCTATTGCGGGCCGGTGTCATCAACCGCAAAGGGGTGTTTGCCGAGGGAATGCCTGGGGTGGGTCGCGACAACGACCTGCCGCACTACACCCTGGCCGCGCCGGACACAACCGGTCACGGTCGCCCAATTGTGATCACGCGCGCAAAGATATCAATGAAATCCAGTTGGCCAAGGCCGCCATCCGGGTCGGCGTGGACATCCTGCTGCACGAAGCCGAGGCCGGCTATGAGGAGATCGAGGAGTTCATCGTCGCCGGCGCGTTCGGCACCTATCTGGACATCGCCAGCACAGTGCGGACGGGTATGTTCCCCTCCCTGCCCCTGGAACGTTTCAAGCAAGTGGGTAACGCAGCAGGCGCCGGCGCCAGACAAATGCTGGTTTCGGCAGAGCGCCGCAGGTTCGCCGCACAGCGCGCCCAGCAGGTAGCCTACGTGGAGTTGACCATACATCCCGAATTTACGCGGAAGTATATGAAGGCCCTGTACTTTTGATCCTATCGGCCCGGATGCGCCTACTCCTGTTTGCGCGGCCAGCCGCAGGCGGATCGCGGTCGATCACAGATCGACACCGCGATCCGCCTGCGGCTGCATCCACTCACTCCCCGCAAGGTGTAACCCAAACCGTGCATGCTCATCCCCACACGGGGAAACGCTTGGCCGCGACGCCCGGTCAAAGCCAGCAGCAGGCCGAACTCGGTGATGGCATTCCCGCTGAGGACTACATCTGCTTGCCCCGCCCTCCGCCGCATGGTATCATCCCCCCATGCCGTTGACCGTCTGGCTGCTGAACCCCTATCACACCGGCTCGCACCGCGCCTGGGCCGAGGGTTACGCCGCGCACAGCCGCCACGACGTTCGCGTGCTGGCGATGCAAGGCTACTTCTGGAAGTGGCGGATGCAGGGAGGCGCACTGGAGCTGGCCGAACAGGCGAAGAACGCGTTGGCGGAGGGTTCGCGCCCCGATGTGTTGCTGGCGACGAGCATGACCAACCTGCCGGCATTCCTGGCCCTGACCCGCCGCGAGCTGGGCGATGTGCCGGCTGTGCTCTACATGCACGAGAACCAGCTCACCTACCCCTCGCCGCCCGGCGCCAAGCGCGACCTGACCTACGGCGCCATCCAGCATCTCTCGACCCTGGCTGCCGATCGCGTGTGCTTCAACTCGGACTATCATCGGCGCGCCTGGTTCGCTGAGCTGCCCCGCCTCCTCAAGCACTTCCCGGACTATACCCATCTGGAAACGGTTGACGCGGCGCGGGCGAAATCCTGCGTGTTGCCGGTCGGGTGCGATTTGAAGCGGTATGACGGGTATGCAAGGAGACAGGGAAACCCGGAAACGAGGGCCGAAGGGGAAGCGCCGTTGATCCTGTGGAACCAGCGCTGGGAATTCGACAAGGATCCGGCGACGATGCTGGCCGCGCTGTACGCTCTGGCGGATGAAGGGGTGCCGTTCCGCGTGGCGTTGGCCGGCGAGAATTTCCGGGTCCAGCCGGCGGAATTCACCGAGGCGCATGCACGGCTGGGACCGTGGCTCGTTCACTTCGGCTACGCCGAGAGCGAGGCCGCGTACGCCCGCCTGTTATGGGACGCCGATGTGGTGCTGAGCACCGCGCTGCATGAGTTCTTCGGGGTGAGCGTGGTGGAAGCGATCTACTGCGGCGCAGCGCCGGTGCTGCCCAACCGCCTGAGCTACCCGGAGCTGATCCCGGCTGAATTTCACGCGCGCTGTCTGTACGACGACTTCCCTGGGTTGCTGGTGAAACTGCGGGCATTCTTGACGGGCACCGAGCCATTGCCGGAGCTGCAACGCGCTGGTGGCGCGCTTCGATTGGTCGGTGCTGGGGCCGGTCTACGATGACCTACTGGGGGATGTGGCGGGCAGTCGAGGGTGAACTCAGGCGCCGCACGCGTGATAGTACCGCCAATCGGGATCGTGGCGGTCGCCCAGGCCGGGGCTGGGGGGCGGATGCATCACGGCACGCTCCGCCTGGCTGGTCAGCTTCGGCGGCACGCTCGCGGCTGGGCGTTCCGCCGCGGCGGGCTGCGTGTTTGGTGTCTGTGCGGCACTCTGGGAGTCGTTCGTACTCATCGTCTCTTCCTCCGGCACACAAAAGGCCTCCCGGTGGGAGGCCCTTGGTTATCCACTATGATCTGCGCTGATCCCGTCTTCGCCTATTCCCCCCCGAATTCTGAAAGCTCCTTGCGGATAACAAGGAGCGCCGTAAGCGACAGGGTAATCAACCGGGTGCGGGGGTTCACGGCTCACGCTCAGGTTTCAGAATGCCGCTAATCTAGCATGGTTTTGCGCGCCTGTCAAATCGGATTTTCCGCGCCAGGAATCCATCTGCGTCTTTCTGCGTCATCTGCGGTTAACGCGATTTGACCCTGTTTTGATAACCGCAGATAGCGCAGATCCCGCAGATAATATGCGGCACTGGCACAAGAGCTTCGTCAGAGCGCTTTATGTGCGCCTTCAGCACCGACATCCATCAGTTGGCCGTGCTGCCATCGACCTCCAACACCGCCAGGCCTTCCGCTTGCATCCCGCGGGGGCCGTGAACCACCGTGAATTCCACCAACTGCCCGGCGCGGGGGAATGGCTGGCCCTCGGTCAGGGCGGACTTATGGACAAACACATCGGCGCCTTCGGCAGGCGTGATGAAACCGTACCCCTTCGCCCGGCTGAACCACTTCACGACCCCGCGCCGCCGTCCCGCGCCCGGCGCCAACCTTCGACACATCGGACACAACGCAGGCCTGCCACCGGCTTCCTGCTCCCCGGCGGTCCAGACAAAGGTCGTGCCGCACTCGGCGCACTTGATCAGTTGATCCACCGTCATCGCTGTCTCCTGGGAAACGATCATCATCAGCGGTCCATTATGCCATCCAACGCGTGCCGGCCCAAAACGTCGCTTACATCAACCGGGCCCGCCGCGCCTGTCGAATTGCGGCCGACCGGTTCAGGTGATAGAATTCAGCCTGATGTTGCGCAAGGAGGAGCCACCATGGCCGGGAAAATCGATTCACTGCTGAGCCGGATGACTCTGGAAAAGCAAGCCTCCATGCGGACGGGGGTGTAGCGCAAAACTGTCAGTGAGTTACGCGCCCTGAGCATGCCGAAGGGCGGCGCTTCGACACGCTCAGCGACCGTGCCCCGATACTTTTGCGCTATACTCTGCGGACGGGCGCCATCGCCCAGCCCCGAACAAAGGAGAGCTAACATGGAAGAGAGACCCTGGCTAAAGCATTACGAACCCGGGCTGCCGCACACGCTGCGACCCTACCCCGAACGCACGCTGCTTGACGTAATGAGCGACACCGTGCGCCAACGACCGGAGCACACGGCGCTGATCTTCAAAGGGACGCGCGTGTCGTACGCGCAACTGGAGCAGTTGTCGAACGCGTTCGCCGCCGCGCTCGTAGCGCAGGGCGTCAAGCAGGGCGACCGTGTGGCGCTGCTGCTGCCGAATTCGCCGCAGAGCATCATCGCCCAACTGGGCGTGTGGAAAGCGGGCGCGATCGCCGCCCCCATCAACTCGCTCTACACACCGCGCGAGTTGGAAGGTGCGCTGAACGAGGTCGGCGCGGAAACGGTCGTTGTCCTGACTCCCTTCTATGACAAAGTCAAGTCGCTGCAGGCGCGCACGGCGGTCCGCCGGGTGATCGCGACGAACATCAAAGAGTACCTGCCGGCGCTCACTCGTCTGCTGTTCACCCTGGCCAAGGAGAAGAAGGAGGGCCACCGCATCCAGTTGCAGCCGGGCGATCTGTGGTGGCGCGATCTGATGGACCAGCATGCGGCTGCGCCCCGGCCCGCCGTCCCGCTGGCGCTCGACGACCCGGCGATCCTGCTGTTCAGCGGCGGCACCACCGGCACGCCCAAGGCCGCGCTCGGCACGCACCACGCGCTGATGATGTCGGCGATGCAGCTCCATGCTTACGGGCGCACGGCGCTGGCCGATTGGGACGATACCATTACCCTGGTGATGCCGATGTTCCACGTGTACGGCAACATGGCGTTGAGCACGTCGCTCGTCGCGCGCTGGCCGATGGCGGTCGTCCCCAACCCGCGTGACATCGATGACTTGATCGATACGATCCGTAAGGTGCGTCCCGCCGTGCTGCATGGTGTGCCGACGCTGTTCATCGCGCTGCTCAACCATCCGAAGGTGAAAGCCGGTCAGGTGGATTTCAAGTCAATGAAGGTGTGCTACGCCGGAGCGGCGCCGCTGCTGGCCGAGACCAAGCACCGGTTCGAGGCGCTGACGGGCGGCCGCCTGCTCGACGCGTATGGGATGACCGAGACGATGCTGGCGGCGGTGGTCTGCCCGGTTCACGGCGCTTACAAAGAAGGCTCGACCGGCATCCCGGTGCCGGATGTGGACGTGCAGATCGTCGATATCGATACGGGGAAACAGATTCTGCCGCTGGGCGAGATCGGCGAGGTGTGTATCAGCGCGCCGCAGACCATGGTGGGCTACTGGGGCCGCCCGGACGAAACCGCGGAGATGATCCGCGACGGCTGGGTGTATACCGGCGACCTGGGCTACATGGACGAGGACGGCTATCTGTTCATCGTCGACCGCAAGAAGGATTTGATCAAGCCGGCCGGCTTCCAGGTGTGGCCGCGCGAGGTGGAAGAGGTAATCGCGACACACCCGGCGGTGGCCGAGGTGAGCGTGGCCGGCGTGCCGGACGAGTATCAGGGCGAGGCGGTCAAAGCGTGGGTCGTGCTGCGCGAGGGCCAACGGGTCACCGTCGACGAGCTGCGCGCCTACTGTCGCGAGCGACTGGTCGGGTACAAGGTCCCGAAACAGATCGAGTTCCGCGACTCGCTGCCCAAGACAATGGTCGGCAAGGTGTTGCGCCGCGTGCTGGTCAAAGACGAAACGGCCCAAAGGTGAGCCGTACGCCGGAAACGCCGGTTTTTTGACAACCGGCCCCGGTTGGGGTAGAATCGGGGCGGTTCGGCGACGTAGCCAAGTGGCAAGGCAGAGGTCTGCAAAACCTCGATCATGGGTTCAAATCCCATCGTCGCCTCTGAACGAAACGGGCTGGCATCACACGATGCCAGCCCGTTTGCTTTGGTGAAAATAGGGCGGGTGGGGGTCGAACCCACAAGACCTCTCGGTCATCGGTTTTTAAGACCGACGCGTATGCCATTCCGCCACCGCCCCAGAACTAAGTCCGATTCTAGCACCCTGATGGAACGCTGTCAACGTAGCCTCAATCCATCGTCAACCCCCCGTCCACATCCAGCGTCTCCCCCACGATGTACGAGCTGGCATCGCTGGCCAGGAACACGACCGCCTGCGCCACCTCCTCGGGCGTGGACAGCCGGCCGATGGGCGCCTCGCGCAGAAAGCGCTCCCGCTCGGCGGGCGTCATCTGCGCGCCGAAGATGTCGGTGGCGGCGCGGCCGGGGCACACGGCGTTGACCCGGACGTTATAAGGGATCGCTTCCTTCGCCAGGGAGCGCATGAACGCGAACACGCCGCCCTTCGCCGCCGCATAAGCCGCGTGGTTGCGCGAGCCGCGCTTGCCGGCGATGGAGCCGAGGTTGATGATGACGCCGCTGCGCTGGCGCATCATGGCCGGCAGGACCGCGCGCGAGCAGTAGAAGACCGAGTAGAGGTTGCTGCGCAGCACCTCCTCCCACTCGGCGTCGTCGATCTCGATGATCGGGCGCCGCGGGAAGACGCCGGCGTTGTTCACCAGGATGTCGATGCGGCCCTGGTCGGCCAGCACGCCGTCCACCAGCCGCTGCGCTTGCTCGCTGAAGCCCACATCGGCCTGCACCGCCGTGACCTCGCCAGCCGCGGCCGGCCGCCTCCTCGCAGACCGCCTCGGCCGCGGCCCGATCCGACCGGTAGCAGAATGTCACCTGGCAGCCGAGCCCGGCAAAGGCGAACACAACCGCCCGGCCGATGCCCCGCGAGCCGCCGGTCACCAGGGCGACCTTGCCGGCAAACTCACGCGTGGACAGGTAATCAGTCATCGTCCACCGCCGCCAACTCGTGGAAGGACGCCCGCAGGGCCGGATACAGGCCGGTGTAAACCCGATAGAGGCGATCATACCGCTCGGCCAGCGCCGCATCGGGCCGGAACTCGCGCTCGATCCGGCTGATGCGCGCCACTGCATCGGCGAAACTGGCATAGACGCCCGTCCCTACCCCCGCGGCGAGGGCATCCCCCAGGGGCGCGCCGGTCGCGGCGGCCGGCAGGCGGATCGGCATCCGCGTGACGTCTCGCCTTGATCTGGTTCCAGACCGGGCTACGCGTCCCGCCGCCGACGCAGGCCAGGGTGCGCGCCCGGAAGCCGGCCGCGGCCGCCGCCTCCAGGTTGTGCCGCAAGCCGAACGCCGCACCCTCCATGATCGCCCGCACCATGTCGGCCTTGGTCGAGGCCAGCGACAGCCCGAAGAAGACGCCCCGGGCGTCAGTATCCCAGATCGGCGAGCGTTCGCCGAACATGTAGGGCAGGAAAATCAGCCGGTTCGCCCCGGCTGGGCTGCCGGCCGCCTCTTCGCTCAACACCTCGAAAGGATCGATGCCCTGGGCCTGCGCGGCCAACCGCTCGGGCTCGCCCAGTTGGTCGCGAAACCAGCGGAGCGCGCCCCCCGTCGCCACCAGCGCGCCGACCGCCAGGTAGCGGCCGGGGATCGCGTGGACCAGCGAGATCAGTTCCCGCCCCAGGTAGGGCGCGTCGGCGCAGATCGAGACCACGGTGGATTGCCCCGTCATCTCCACCGCGTCCCCGACTTCGATCAGGCCAGCCTCCAGGGCCGCGGCCGTGCCGTCGCACATCCCGGCCACGACCGGCGTCCCCACAGCCAGCCCGGTCGCGGCCGCGGCCTCCGCCGTCACCTCACCGACGACTTCGGCGCACGCCGCCACCAGCCGGCATCTTGGTCAGGTCCAACCCCATCCGTTCGGCCAGCGGCTCCGAGTAGCGCAGGTTCGGGCTGTCGAAGAACAAGGTCAACGGGCCGTTGGAGACGTCCATGGAGAAGCAACCGGTCAGCCGATGGATCAGGAAGCCGTTGACCTGCAGCACGGCGTGCGTGCGCCGGTAGATATCCGGCTCGTTGTCGCCTGCAGCCACAGCCACTTGGGCGCCAGGTAATACGGATCGATGCGCGCGCCGTTGGTTCGGGTGATGGCCTCTTCGCCCACCTGCTCGCGCAGCCACGTACACTGCGGCTCGGAGCGGCGGTCCAGCCAGATCAGCGCCGGGTGGAGCGGCGCGCCGTCCCGATCCACCGGCACGACGCCCGGCGCCTGGCCGCTGACGCCGATGCCCGCGATGGCGCGCGGGTCGGCCGCGGCCGCGGCCAGCACCCTGGGCACGACGTTGCAGGCCGCACGCCACCACGCCTCCGGATCCTGCTGTGCCCAGTTGGGCCGGGGATAGGCGGTCGGGTACTCCTGGGAGGCTTGCGCCAGGATCGTGCCATCGGGGTCGCAAAGCACGGCCTTCAGGCCGGTCGTACCGGCGTCGATGCCAAGCAATAGTTTGTGCGTCATGATAACCTTGCCATAATCAGGTCAATCTGCGTTTATCGGCGTCATCTGCGCCATCTGCGCCATCTGCGTTCTATTCTCAGGTTGCCCGTAGCACTTCCGGGTTTGCGCAATGCAACGGCGGTTGCCCCGCATACCAGCGGGCGATATCCGCCGCCACCATCTCCGCCGCAACGGTGACCGACTCCTGCGAGCAGCCGGCGATGTGTGGCGTGAGGGTCACGTTGGGCAGCCTGAGCAGCGGCCAGTCGGGCGGCGGCGGCTCCATGGCGAAGGTCTCCAGCCCTGCGCCCGCCAGGTGGCCGTCAGCGAGCGCCCGGTACAGCGCGTCGTAGTCCACCATCGGCCCGCGCGCCGTGTTGATGAAATAGGCGCCGCGCTTCATGCGGCGGAACTGACGCTCGCCGATAAAGCCGCGCGTCTCCGGGGTGACGCGTGCGTGCAGGCTGACGATGTCGGAAGCGGCCAGCAGGACATCCATGTCGTAGACCCGTTCAGCGCCCCGCTCCGTGAATACTTCGTCCGGCACGTAGGGATCGTAGGCCAGCACCCGCATCCCGAACGGCTTGAGCAACGCGGGCATCATCCGGCCGATGTTGCCAAACCCGATCAGCCCGACGGTCTGGCCGTACAGCTCGTGCGGCGCGGTGTCGTAAAGGTAGAGCTCGGCCCGCCAAACCCCTTGCGACAACGCCTGATGCCCGTGTGCGATGTCCCGATACTCGGCGATGATCAGGCCCACGGTGAACTCGGCGACAGCGCGCGAATTGCGGCCCGGCGCATAGAACACCGGGATGCCGGCAGCCGTGGCCGCGGCCACGTTGATGTTGACAGGCTCGGTGCGGCAGCAGCCGATTGCCCGCAGCGCCGGCAACTGTTCGATCACCTTGCGGGTCATCGCAGGCATGTGACAAACGAGGATCTGGGCATCCCCGGCGGCTGCCAGCACATCCTCAGGACTGCCGACGAATTCGCGCAGCTCATCGTCGCTGCGGTTGGGTTCGATCGGATAGCCCAGCTCGCACGAAGTCACGCTGAGTTCGCCAGCCAACGGGGTCAGATGTTTGTGGAGGACTTGCTCCAGGACGGCAGGGCGCACGAAGAGGTCCCCGATCACGGCAGCTTTGATCACGATGGTATCCTTTGAGAAATGTCGGTGTCATGTTGCACAACGCGCCGAGATGATAGCATGTGCGCGCCGTTTCGCCAATCCCGCCGTTCCGACTTGCCACCTATTTGCAACAGTGTTACACTCTCTCCGCACAAATTCAGCGCAAGGAGCGCGTCATGGCTACACTACCCGACGGAACCCTGTTGCCCGGCAAGCTGTTTATCGTCGAAGGGATCGACGGCTCAGGCAAAAGCACGCAGCTTGATCTGCTGCACAAATGGTTGGTGAGTGAAGGCCACCTGGTCGTCTTCACCGAGTGGAACTCATCGCCGCTGGTGCGCCGGACGACGCAGCGTGGCAAGCGGGATCAGTTGCTCACCCCGCTCACCTTCAGCCTGATCCATGCCGCCGACCTGGCCGACCGGATGGAGCGACAGGTGATCCCCGCGCTGAAGGCGGGCGCCATCGTCCTCGCCGATCGCTACATCTATACCGCGTTCGCGCGGGATGGCGCGCGCGGGTTGAATGCGAAGTGGGTGCGCAAGCTGTACAGCTTCGCCGTGCGGCCGACCGTGGCGTTCTACTTCAAGGTGCCGCTGGATGAGGCGCTGCGCCGCATCCTGGTGGGCCGGCCCGCGCTGAAGTGGTACGAGGCAGGCATGGACCTGGGCCTGAGTCCCGACCCATATGAGTGCTTCCGCCTGTTCCAGAAACGCATCCTCGGCCAGTACGAAGACATGACCGATGAGTTCGGCCTCACAGTAATCGACGCCACGCTCCCACTCGTCCAGCAGCAGCAGCAGATGCGCGCACTGGCGATGCCGCACCTCAAGGGCGTGACGCGCGCCAACCTGCTGCCGTGGCGCGAGGTGCTGGCGAAAGAGGGTATGTACGGACGTTACCTGACCCCAACGGCAGCGCCGAGATCGGCGGAACAGTAGGAGCAACCATGACCAAAATCCGCTACTACGGCACAGGCAGCATCCCCGGCTTCGAGGCGAGCGAGCTGCCGGGCCGGCTTATCGTCCTGGAGGGCACCGACGGCGTGGGGCGCTCGACGCAGGTCGCGCTGCTGCACGAATGGCTGGAGGCCAACGGCTACGCGGTCGCCCAGACCGGTCTGGCGCGGTCGTCGCTGGTCGGGCCGGGGCTGATGCGCGCCAAGCAGGGCCACACGCTAGGCGATATCACACTGAACCTGCTTTACGCCACTGATTTCGGCGATCGCTTGGAGAAGGAGATCCTGCCCGCGCTGCGCGCCGGCTTCGTCTGCCTGACCGACCGCTACATCTACTCGGTGATCGCGCGCGCGATGGTGCGTGGGGTGGATTACGGCTGGCTGCGCGAGCTGTTCGGCTTCACCCTTGTGCCCGACGCCGTGTTCTACCTGGAGGCCGACCTGGATCACCTGATCCCGCGCGTGCTGGTGGGCGAGGGGTTCGACTACTGGGAGTCGGGGATGGACGTGCTGCGCGGGGATGACATCTTCGAGAACTACCGCGCTTACCAGACCAAGCTCCTGGCACAGTTCCGGCAGATCGGCAAGGAATATAAGTTCATCACGGTGGACGCCAACAATTCGGTGCAGGAGATCTTCAGCGACCTGCGCCGGCGGCTCAAACCGATCTTGAAGGGGATGCAGCCGACGGTGTGACGCGTGAAACGTGAAGCGTGGAGCGTGGAGCGAACCAACCTGTGTGGCGTGGAAATCGTTCCCCGCTCCACTCCCCCCGCTCCACGACCTTCACAACGCCTGCTCGTAAATAATATGATGCCGTTTGCGGGCATCGAGCATGGCGCGGCGGAAGATTTCGTAGACTTTGGCCGGATCGCTGACGTTGCGCAACACGATCCTGGGCTGTGTTTCGTCAACGCTGTTGACGATGATATCGCCGATTCCCAGGGCGCGCTCAAGTACGCCGTGATCCCAATCCAGATCGTTGATGCGCACCAGTTCAATGTTCTCGTGATCCTTGCCGAGAAAACCCGTGGACGACCCGGAGTCGCTCTGTCGTGATTGTGTAATAGTCGAAAATCGAGAGGAAAGGCCGGCCCTGCCACAGGATCTGCTCCTCCTCGCCCTCCCCGGTCTCTGCCCGGTTGATCAGGATCTCCGGCACGTCCTGCGGCTCGCCGAGCAACGCATCAATCTCCAGTAGCACGTTGTCCGCGACCTGATCCACCAGGGACTCCAGGTCGGATTTGGGCACGGACGCCAAATTCACGCCGCTCTGGGCAAACGTCTGCCAGATTCGTGTGCGCACGGAAGTCCTGAATTGCTCGACATTAGTTGCCATGCTTCCCCCTCTTTGCGATATTCCTGATTTATGCCTTGATCTTCTTGGTCTTCTTTCCGCCCCCTGCCTCCACCTCATCACCGGGCGTCTCGGCCACGGGCGCCAGCTCACGGGCGAGGGTCTCCGCCGTCACATCCAGCACCCTGATCTCGGCCCACGCCGCGTCGTTGGCCTCGACGATCGTCCACGGCGCGTTGACTGTGCTCGTCTTGAGCAGCATCTCCTCCGCCGCTTCCTCGTAGCGCGCGCTCCTGGTCACGGACCACGCCGCCGCGTCCATCCCGGCCATCCGCCGCTGCTGCTCATCCGCGCCCACATGCAACCAGAACTTGATAACGATCGCGCCGAAGTCGGTCAATTGGCGCTCGAACTGGTCCAGCTCACGATAGGCGCGGCCCCATTCAACCGGGGTACACTGGCCGTCCACGCGATCCGCCAGCACGCGCTCGTACCAACTGGTGTCGAAGAGGGCGACATAGCCGCGCGGGCAAGCGGCGCCAGAAACGATAGAGATACGGGCGCGCCTTGTCCTCGCCCTCAGCCGGCGCATTGCGATAGACCGCGTAGAAGCGCGGGTCAAGCTTCTCCGTCAGGCGCTTGATTGCGTCAGCTTGACCCGCCGGCTCACTCCCTTCAAAGACGATCACCACGGGGCGCTTCTGCGCGACAGCCTGCCGCACGAGTTGGCTCACGGCTGCCTGCTTGGCCGGGAGCAGCTCGGCGTACGCTTCCGGGGCCAGGGCCAGGGCCAGGGTTAGATCTAGCTGTGCTAAGATGGACATCAGAATACTTCCGGGATGAAGGTTTGATCGGTGAGGGGCGGCCGGACGTAGCCGTTGTCGGGTTGGAGTGGCGGCAGCTCGATCTTTTCCGGCGTGGTGTCCTCATACGGGATTTGGCTCAACAGGTGCGTAATCATGTTGAGTCGCGCGCGCTTTTTATCATCAGAATTGACCACAAACCAGGGCGCCTGCTTGATGTCGGTGGAGGCAAACATGGTATCCTTGGCCTTCGAGTACTCCACCCAGCGCTTGCGCGACTCCATGTCCATCGGGCTGATCTTCCAACGCTTGGTGGGATCCTCCATGCGCGCGCGAAAGCGGATCTCCTGCTCTTCGTCGCTGACGGAAAACCAGTATTTGATCAGGATCATACCCGCCCGCACCAACATCCGCTCGAACTCCGGGCAGGAACGGAGGTACTCGCGATACTCCTCCTCCGTACAGAACCCCATCACACGCTCCACGCCGGCGCGGTTGTACCAACTGCGGTCGAACAGCACGATCTCACCCGCCGCCGGCAGATGCGCCACGTAGCGCTGGAAATACCACTGTGATTTTTCCCGTTCGGTGGGTACCCCCAACGCCACCACGCGGCAGACACGCGGGTTGAGGCACTCCGTGATGGTCTTGATCGTGCCGCCTTTGCCGGCCGCGTTCGCGGCCCTCAAAGATAACTACTACCTTCAGTTTTTTGACCTTGATCCATTCCTGAAGCCTGACAAGTTCGATCTCCAGGCGCGCCAATTCCCGCTCATAGTTTTTCCGGGACATTTTCGGCTTGCGCTCGGGCGCCTCCTCTGGGTGAGACTCGGCGGTGCTTGCCTGCCGAGCATCTTCTTCGCCCTTTGATTTTTTCTTGGACATAGCCGCCTCCTTTCCGGGAGATCGTCAGACGGACACCCCATCCAAATAACCGGCACACGGCACGCCTGCCTCATCCATCTCGGCAAGCGTCTGCTCGCCGAGATGGTCGAGGTCGATACCGCGTGCCTGCAACCCATCAGCTATCGCTGCCGCGGTCGTCTCGCACACCTGCCACCAGGCGTAGAGTGGATCCGTAGCCTCGACCACCGTCCACGGCGCCCATGCAGCCTTGGTACGTGCGAGCGTTTCTTCCGCTGCCAACAGATATTCCTCGTAGTGGCGGTTCTGCTCCAAGCTCCGCGCCTGCCGGGTCCCGGGAGCATGTTTGGCTCGAATCCGGAGGCGGCGGCGCTGCTCATCCTGTCCGATGTGCAGCCACATTTTGACGATCACATAGCCATCATCCACCAGAGTCCGCTCCAAATCGATGATGTCGCGCAAAGCCAGCCGGACCGCATCCTCCGGGAGCTGCCCCTCGATGCGTTCAACCAGGGGGCGGCGATACCAACTCCGGTCAAAGATGGCGATCTCGCCGCGCGGCGGCAGCTTCAGCCAGAAACGCCAGAGCCAGGGGTAATTGAGCTCATGGGACACTGCCGCGCGGATCGGCCAGGCCTTGAAGCCACCGGGGTCGAGCGCCTGCGTCAGCGCGGCGATGCAAGGCCCCTTGCCCGCGACGTCCCAGCCCTCGAAAAGCACGATGACCGGCATGCCCACGCGACACGCCGTCGCCTGCAGCGCCTTGAGTTGGCGATACAACGGCTCGCGGCGCTCATCCCACTCCTTGCGCTTAAGTTTCTTAGTCGGATCGAGGTTTTCGAGCATAAAATCCCTACAGGACGATGGACAATGGACGATGGACGATGGTCAATGGTCAATGGTCGATGGTCGATGGTCGATGGTCAATGATCAATGATCAATGATCAATGGTCAATAGTCTATCGTCCGCCTCACAGCGCGGCGACCGCCAGGGCCAGGGTGCGGCGGAAGTCCGGCCCCACGATCTCGGCCCACAGCGCCGGGAACTGGGTGACCAATTCCTGCTGGACGGCGCGCTGGGTTTCGAGGTAAGCCTCAACGCCCGTCAGCTCGCCGCCAGCGTAGCGCTTCTTGCGCTTGGCTTTCTGCGCGGCCAGAAACTCAGCGATCAGCCCTTCGGCCACGTACGCATCCTGGAGCGCGCCCAGCAGGTCTTGCATGGCGACAGCAGTCTTGATCAGACCAGGCGTTTCCGGCCCCAGGACTTCACGGAAGAACTCCAGCTCATAACGCAGGCGTTTGAAGTCGATGCGCAGCGCATGATAGGTCGTCAACGGCGCGCCGTCAAGAATCGGCTCGTAGGCGCGCACCGCCTCGTAGCGGGTGAAGATCAGCCGCGGAGCCACGTGGCGCACCTGGTACGGCGTCGGCATGCCGGCTTCGATCGGCAGTGCGCCCGCGCCGGGGGTCGTCAGAAACGCCTGAAAATCGGCCACCAGCCGGCGATACGCCGGGCTATCGAGGTATTCCAGCATCTGTCGCCGGGCAACCTCGCGACGGGTGTGCCAGTCGGCCATGAGCGGTTCGAGCGATCGGTTACTCTGAATAGTCTGGTCGCTGCCGTTTGTCAGCGACGGCTCAGCCGCCGGATCGGTAGGCGGCGTTTTCCGGGGCGGCGTCGCTTGCCACGCCTCGGCCTTTTCCAGCAGGACATCCAGGTCGCGCACCGCGCCCAGCATGGCGCCGGTTCGACGCAGCCCCTTGTTGAACGGTGCGATCGCCTTTGTGACGTAGTAGTCGGCGAAGATCCGGTAGGCCGCGCGCATCCGTCGCGTCGACACGCGCATGTCGTGCAGAAACTCGATGTCCTCGCCTGATCGGGTGCCGGCCTCGTTCGCCAACATCTTCAGGAAATGGGTGTACATCGCCTTGCGGCCCGCCTCGCTCATGGCTTCGTCAGGCAGCATGGGCGGTACTGTGGGGATCTCGGCTGCCAGAGGCGGCGCGACCGGCGGCACGGCGATCGCCAGCTCATCCCGGACGCGGCTAACGGCGGCGGCGAGCTCGGCCTCGACGGTGGTGAAGACGATCTCCTGTTTGAAAAGCTGATACCAAAGCCCGGCGCGGGCGGCCGCCTGCCGCGCATCCATATCTGCCTGCGGCCCGCCCACAGTGATCTCGGCGATTGCGCCGTTGGGGCCTTCCACCGCCTGCACGGTGGTCAGCGCGCGAGCGCGAGAAGTCGAGCGCCTCGGCCACCTGCAGGAGCGCAGCCAGCGCCAGCACCTGTGCCTGAAGCTTCTCCTCCAAGGCGGCCAGAGTGGGTTCGCGCTCCGGCTTGACCTTGTCGCGCTCGAAACGCGACGATGCACGCCAATGCCAGCCGGTCGGTCGTGGAAATGTCGCGCAGCGGTTGGGCGAGGATCAGATCGCGCCCCACGGCGTACGGGTGCTCAGGATTGCTGGCCGCACCGATGTTACACAGCAGCGCGGCCTGGCGCAGCAGTTTCCGGCGTTTTTTGGGGAGCCGGTGGGTCGGCTTAAGCGCGTTAAAAAGCACCAGGGCCTGGCCCGCGACGAAACGGGCATGCCGCAGATCCACGCCGTAGGCCCGACAGAACTCCGTGATGGTGGGCAGCCCGGTCAAAGCGGCGTTCGGGAGTGGCGCCGGGGTGCGGATGATGCGCTTGTCCGCAGACCCGCCGGCGGATTGGATCGCCTCGCCGTGAAAAATGCCGAGCCGGTCCTTGCGAAACTCACGCAGCCAGAAGCGGACCCGACCGACGGAAAGACCGGTGCGCAGGGCGATCTCGCTCGTCGGCAGCCCATCGGCCCAGAGCAGCACGACCTGGGCGCGGCGGGCGAGCAGATCGGCGCCCGCGGCGTGGCGTTCCAACGCGGCGCGTTCGGCCGGCGAAAGCCGCAGCCCGGCGCCTTCCGCAGATGCGTCTACCAGCGCCAGCGCCCGCTCGAACTTGGCGCGCGGCTCAGGCACGAGCCCCCACACACCTGCCAGCTCCGCCGCCAGCGCCGCGAGATCGGCTTCGACCCCGTCCCCCTTGAGCTCAACCTCCAGCTCGAAATAGCTCACCGGCTTGCGGCCGACCGTCACCCGCACCGCGTCCAGGCTCAACTCGGCGATGTGGCGGCCGCCTTGGGTCACATCGGTGCGGCGGCGGCGTTGGCGCAGGCTGAACAAGGGGCGGAGCGGTGCGCCCTTGGCCAGCTCCAGGGCCAGGGTCCGCGCGGTGCTTTCGGGCCAAACCATCGGGTCGGCGTTCCAGGCAGGCAAAGCGATCTCGTGTTCCTCCCGCCGATGCACCGCACCCTCGACGCCGCCCAGCCCCTTGAGCGTCAGCAGCAGGGTCTCCGCCTCCTGACGCAGCCGGCAGGCGTAACCCGCGGCCAAAATGCGACGATCTAGCGTGTCGAAGTAGCGATCGCTCACCGGGGCGACCCCCGCGGGCGTCAGTCTGTAGCCCGCCAGCGAGTGCAGATGCCCCAGTTGGGCATACACCTGCCGGTCGGGCACGACAAATTTGGCTTCGATTTCCATGCGAGGCTCCGATTCATACGTAGCGAGTAACAGCGGCTCAAGCAGATGGAAGTATAGCATAGGGTGACCGGTGGGACAAGGACGAAAAACGCGATGGCCCAGACGAGCGATCACCACGGAGAACACGGAGTTGTAGAGAAATTTTCGTCCGTTTGGGATCGGCAGCCGTCACTGTGCTATACTGGCTGCGCATAAAATCCGCACAAGGATCACACGCCACATGATCGACCCAACCGTCTACACCTTTATCTCCCAAGTCTTGCCGCCTGCCGAGCGCAGCGCCGTCGCCTATTGGTTCGCTTTCCAGGATCAAAAAATGATCATGCGCACGATCGGCAACACGATCGCGGCGCCGCTGCTGACCGATCTCACGGCGCTTGGGCTGGCCCCGATCCGCCAGCAATACCTGGGTTATCTGGAAAACGGCCAGGGCGCCCCGATCCACTGTTATTCTGCTGAGATCGACCCCACTGTGACGCTGGCCGACGGGCTGGCTGCGGAGGGGTTACGCGAGCTGTACGCGCCGCTCGGCGACGTGCTATTCAATGTGGCGGGCCGCGCCGTGCAGATCGTCAACTGGGACCGTACGCATCAGTACTGCGGACAGTGCGCCGCGCCGACCGTGATGCTTTCAGGGGAGCACGCGCGGCGCTGCCCCGCCTGCGGCCTCACGAGCTACCCGCGCATCTCGCCTGCGACCATCATCGCGATCGTGCGTCGCGATGAGCAGGGCGAGCGCATCCTGCTGGCGCGCAACCACCGCTTCCCGCCGGGGCGTTACAGCGTGGTCGCCGGTTTCGTCGAGCCGGGTGAGTCGTTGGAAGAGTGTGCGCAACGTGAGGTATTAGAAGAGGTGGGCATTCGGATCAAGAACGTGCGCTACTTCGGCAGCCAGCCGTGGCCGTTTCCGAATTCATTGATGCTTGGGTTCACGGCGGAGTACGAAGACGGTGAGATCCGGCTGGAGGAGAGTGAGCTGGCGGACGCGCAGTGGTTCACGGCTGATGACCTGCCCAGTTTGCCGCCGAAGATGACTATTGCGCGGAAGCTGATCGATTGGTTTGTAGGGAAGTGAGAAACCCGCTATCGAGAGATTTCGTCCAACGCAGCCCTGGCTTCGGCTAAGACCCTGCGGGAAATCCACAGCGAAGACGCCGCCAACTCTGTGAGCGTTCGTCCAGCCTCGACCCGATCGATATATCCAAGCGCAGTCGCCCAGAGGACGACGCCGAGCGAACCATGCACTTCCAGACCCAACTCCGCGGCAAACAACCGCGCCGCGGCGTCATCAGTGAGCAGCCAGTCAGCCTTGATCTGCCGCGCCAGGGCAATCGCCTCGGCCTCTCCTGCATCCAGTAGGCCCGTCTGTTGCCACGCGGAGGCATCCGAGGCGTGTGGCGCTACCAGCACATCTAACGTCATCCACTCCGGTACACGCCAGTCAGACAAATGGTAGGCCATCTCCGCGATGACCTGCGGGGGCGCGTGAAGATCACCGACCCACTTGAGCAGGTGCAGGGCTTGGGCCTCCGCCAGATGCAGCAAAGGTCCGGTATCGGACACTACACATCTCACTGCCCCGCGGCCTCCGCGGCCCGCAAGGCGTGCTGCCCCAATGCCCACGCGATGTCTGCGCGTTGGAACTGCTCCGCCAACGCGAAATGATTGCGCTGTACGAATTCCCACAGCGCCACGCGGACGATTTCCGTCTCGTCCGTGAACCAGCCATTCTCCATCAGGACGTCCATCTGCTCCATGACCCGTTCAGGTAACTCAACTGCGATTGTTTTCATCTCTTTATCCTCCCCATTTTCTTCTCAGCAATAGCGGACTCGATCACCCGTCGAATCTATCTGACCTGCTCCATCTGTTTCGCGGGGATGCAGAGAAAGGATAACACAAGCGCTGTGCCGATGCAATGCGCCCGGTAAAGCAAGAAGTGGCTATCACCGCATCAACCTTCGGTGCACCAGCCGATGCGGCGTGTCGGCGGCAACGCCAAGGCGCTTGCGCCGCGCTTCCTCATAGTCTGCGCAGTTGCCCACGCTCCAGACCACGCCGCCGTCCTCCTCGAACGCCAGGATGTGCGTGCAGATGCGGTCGAGGAACCAGCGGTCGTGGCTGACGACGACTGCGTTGCCGGCGAACTCGTCGAGCGCCTCTTCCAGCGCGCGGAGGGTGTTCACGTCGAGGTCGTTGGTCGGCTCGTCGAGCAGCAGGACGTTGGCGCCCTCTTTGAGCACCTTCGCCAGATGGACGCGGTTGCGCTCGCCGCCCGAAAGCGCGCCGACCTTCTTCTGCTGGTCCGCGCCGACGAAGTTGAAGCCGTTGACGTAGGCGCGTGAGTTCATCTTGCGCTCGCCCAAGACGATCGTCTCCTGCCCGCCCGTGATCTCCTCCCAGACGCTCTTTTCACCGTCCAGGGTGTCCCGGCTCTGATCGACGTAGCCCAGCTTGACGGTCTGGCCGATCTTGATCGTCCCGGCGTCGGACCGCTCTTGCTCGGTGATCAGCCGGAGCATGGTCGTCTTGCCCGCGCCGTTCGGGCCGATCACGCCGAGGATGGCGCCGGGCGGCATCTGGAAGCTGAGCTGCTCAAAGAGCAGCCGATCGTCATAGCCCTTCGTCACTTGGTCAAAGTCGATGACGACGTCTCCCAGCCGCGGTCCGGGCGGGATGTAGATCTGCATCTCCTCGCGGCGGCGTTCGGTCTCCTCGCTCAACAGCTTCTCGTAGGCGGTCACGCGGGCCTGGCCCTTGGCCTGCCGCGCGCGTGGCGACATGCGGATCCAGTCGAGCTCGCGTTCGAGGGTGCGGATGCGCCGGGTGTCGGCTTTCTCTTCGCGGCGCAGGCGTTCCTGCTTCTGCTCCAGCCACGATGAGTAGTTACCCTTCCAGGGAATGCCGAAGCCGCGGTCCAGTTCCAAGATCCATTCGGCGACGTTGTCCAGGAAGTAGCGGTCGTGCGTCACTGCGATGACGGTGCCTTTGTACGCCTGCAGGTGTCGTTCCAGCCAGGCGACCGACTCCGCGTCGAGGTGGTTGGTCGGCTCGTCCAGCAGCAGGATGTCGGGTTCGGTCAGCAGCAGCCGGCAGAGCGCCACGCGGCGCCGTTCGCCGCCGGAGAGGATGGCGACGGGGGTGTCGCCGGGCGGACAGCGCAGCGCGTCCATCGCCTGCTCCAGCCGGCTGTCCAGCGTCCAAGCGTCGTGCTTGTCGATCTCCTCCTGCACCCGCGCCTGTTCGTCCAGGAGTGCATCCATGGCATCGGGATCGATCGTGCCGAACCGCTCGTTGATCTCGTCATACTTCCGCAGCAGATCGACGATGGGCTGCACCGCCTCTTCGACGACCTGGCGCACGGTCTTGCCGGGATCGAGCTGCGGCTCCTGCGGCAGGAGGCCGCGCGTATAGCCTTTGGTTAGCATCGTCTCACCCAGGTAATCCTCGTCCACGCCCGCCATGATGCGCAGCAGGGTGCTCTTGCCTGAGCCGTTCAGGCCGAGCACGCCGATCTTGGCGCCGTAGAAAAAACCGAGCGAGATGTCGCGCAGCACCTGCCGGTTGGGGGGATGAATGCGCCCGACGCGCACCATGGAATAGATGACTTGTTGGTTTTCGGTCATGAGTGGACTCCTGCGTGATGCGTAGTGCGTGGAGTGTGGAGCGTGGAGCGATATTCGGCGATTCACCCATTCGCTCTACGCTCTACCCTCCACTCTCCACGTTATTCGCTGATACTCAAATTTGCGCTGATTCTACGGTGGCCGGGGCGGCATCAAAGCGGGCGCGCGTCGATAGATACAGGCCGTAGAAGCCCAGCACCGCGATGGCGCTGATGACGCCGCACAGATACCAGACCCAGTTCGGGTTGTAGTTGTCCATGATCACCCCCGCGGCCCAGGCGCTGACCATGCCGGGGAGCGCCCAGGAGAAGCCGAAAAAGGCCATGTAGCGGCCGCGCATCGCCTCAGGCGCGAAACGGGCGGCCAACGCCTGACCGACCGGCATCACGATCATTTCGCCGACGGTGATCAACAGGATGGCAACGATAAACAACGCATAGGTCGAGACAAAGCCGTACATCGTAAACCCGACCATGTAGAAGACAGTCCCCAGCGCCATCATCAGCATGGGCGGATAACGCTTGATCCTGCGCGCCACCGGGAATTGCGCGACAACCACCAACGCCGCATCAATGCTCATCAGCAGCCCGTAGCCGCGCGGGGACGTCGTGAACGTCGCGCAAATAGACCGAAAGGGTGCTGTACATCTGCTGATAGACGAGCAGCATCAGCATGGAGGTCACCAGGAACGCCATGTAGAGCCGGTCACGCGCCACCTCGCGATAGCCGATCACGGTCTTGAGCAGCGATTCACCCTCCGTCCGCTCGGCCGGCGCGGGCTTGGTCTCGGGGATCAGCCGGTAGACGATGGCCGCGGTGATCAGGCTGGTGATCGCGTCAACGACGAAGAGCAGCGTGTACGAGCGCAGCGCCAACACCCCGCCGATCGTCGGGCCGATGATCCAGGCCAGGTTGCCGACGATGCGCAGGACGCCGTACCCCTCGCCGCGCTGTTCCTCCGGCAGCATATCGGCGACCATCGCACCGTGCGCCGGGCCGGCGATCTCGCCCAGGAAGCCGACCACGACGGCCAACGCGTAGAACGCAGTCAGCGAAGTGGCAAACCCCATCGCCACGCTGCCCAGCGCGCTGAAGATCAGCCCGAAGATCACCAGGCTGCGCCGGCCGATCTTGTCCGTCAGCGCGCCGCCGACCATGCCCCCAGCCAGCCCTGCCAGCGAGAAGATGCCCAAGAGCAGGCCCGCTTCCGTCATCCCTACGTTGAACTTCTCGGTCACGTAGAGCGCGAAGAACGGGTAAAGCATGGTGCCGCCGATTCGGTCGATGAAGGCGGCGCCCACCAGCACCCGAAACTGGAGCGGGAATTCCCGGTAGGTTTTCCGGATTCGTGTCAACATCAAAATCGACTATCGCAGGTTCCGCATCATTTGTCCCTGGCGGTCGCCCCTGACGCTTTGCTGGCTGGCGGTTTGGCTGCGGTTCCGCTGGCCTTCTCCGACGGAGCCGGTTTGGCAGCCGGCTTTTTGGCCGGCGCGGCGGGCTCAGCTTTAGCGGTCGGTCGGGCCGGTGCTTTTACCGGCTCAGCTTTGGGCGCCGCGACGGTCGTTGGCTTTGTCGTCGATCGACCGGCCGGCTTGTCTGACGCGGCCGTTGGCGTTGGTTTTTGTATTGTGTTTGATGACGCAGCTTCGGGTTTCGCCTTCACCGAGCGGGGCGCGGCCGGGCTGCTCGGTGCGGCCTTCGTCGCAGACGAAGCGCTTGCTGTTCGCGGTGATGGCGCGGTTTGAGTCGGCTCGGCAGCCAGCAACGAGGGCTGTGATGCGGCGGTCTTGTGTGCGCGCGCGGGCGCCGCAGTCGACGCCGCGGCGGTCCTGACCGTCCCGACAGCAGGCTTGCTCGTCTTAGCCACAATCTCAACCTTGGCCTTAGTTGCAATCTTCTTCACTGGCGCAGATTTGGCTGTCCCGGCAGCGACCTTTCTTGTCTTAACCTCCGTCTTAACCTCGGCCTGAACCTTAGCCTCAGACTTGGTCTCAACCTCTTCCTTAGCCTTCGCCTGTTGAACCGCCACCGCCACGATCCGCGTCACCTGGTCGCCGCCGACCAGCGGGATCACCGACTTGCCCTGCGCGGGCCGACCCATCTCGGGCACAGCCGCCGCGGGGATCGGCCTGGCGCCGCCGCCCACGGTCAGGCAGAGCAAGGTGTCACCTGGCCCGGCCAATGCCGCGCCGGCGACGTTGCCCAGCTTCGGCGATGGCTTGGCCGCGACGACCCCCTGCCCGTTGCGGCCCTGCACGGGGAAGTCGGCGACGGGCACGCGCTTGCCGATGCCCAGGGTTGTGAGCAGAGCGACATGGGACGGGGCGCCCTCGACTTTCGACAGCGCCATCGCCGCCACGACGCGATCCTTCGCCGCCAGCTTGACGCCGCCGATGCCGCCCGCGGGCAGCCCCATCGCGCGGACGTCGTCCTCGGCGAAACGGATCGCCTGTCCTTGCGCCGTCACCAGCAGGAACTCGCCGCCGCCGGGGCTGAGGCCGGCCCACAGCAGCTCATCCCCGTTCTCCAACCCGATGACCTGCGGATCCGCGCTCGCCTGATCGATCAGATCGGTAACTGCGACACGTTTCACCTTGCCCTGGACGGTCGCCAGCAGCAGAAAGTTGGAAGCTGGAGGCTGGCCGCTTGACTTGGGTAAGGCAACGAGCGCCGCTATGCGGTCCCGCCGCACGAGGCCTGACAGGTCGGCGAAGTGGCTGCCGCTGCCTTCGGGGACCTGGTGGGCGCCGATGCGCGTGGCCTGACCCTTGACACTGAACAGATAGAGGTCGTCACGCGTGTTCGCAGACACGATTTGCGGCGCAGGGGCGCGGAGATGCGCAGGCGCAGCCTTGCCCTTCGACTCGCTCGCAGCGTCTCCCCGCCGCCACTTCGTCAACGCACCCTCAGGCGAGAGCGTCACCCATACGTCCTCGTCCGGCAGGAGATCGTGCGTCGTCAGCGTGCCCTGGACGCGGTCGGCAATCTGCGTGCGCCGGGCGTCGCCGTAACGGGCTTTCAGGTCGATCAGGTTCTGCCTGATCAGCGCCAGCACTTTCTTGGGCGAGTTGAGCAGCTCCTCCAGCGTGCGGATCAGCGCGATCACCTCGCGGTACTCGTCCTGCAACCGCCGGCGTTCGAGCGCGGCCAGCCGGCGCAACTGCATGTCGAGGATCGCCTGCGCCTGGATCTCGGAAAACTTGAAGTCCTTGATCAACCCCTGCTTGGCGACGTCGGCCGTCTTGGAGGCGCGGATCAGCACGATGATCTCGTCCAGCACATCCAGCGCGCGCAACAACCCCTCCAGAATGTGCGCCCGGGCCTTGGCCTTCGCCAGCTCGTACTTGCTACGGCGGACGATGACTTCCTGGCGGTGCTCCAGGAAGTGCATCAGCATCCGTTTAAGGCTGAGCAGCCGCGGCTCGTTGTCGACCAACGCCAACAGCGAAACGCCGAAGGTCTGCTGGAGCGGCGTCAGCTTGAACAGGTTCGCCAGCACCTCGCGCGGCTCGACGGTGCGCGTCATTTCGATGCAGATGCGCATCCCCGTGCGGTCCGACTCATCGCGCAGGTCGGTGAGGCCTTCCAGCCGGCCGTCGCGCGCCAGCTCGGCGATACGCTCCAGGAGGTTGGTCTTGTTGGCCTGGTACGGCAGCTCGGTGACGACGATGCGGCTGCGGTTGCGGCTCATGTCCTCGATGTGCGCCTTGGCCTGCATCACGATGTGGCCCTTGCCGCCCGCATACGCCTTGGCGATCACATCCACCTGCTCGGCCGCCTCGCCGCTGCCCTCGCGCTGATAGCGGTAGATCACGCCGCCGGTCGGGAAGTCGGGGCCGGGGATGAACTGCATCAGGTCTTCCACGGTCACGTCATCGGCACGATCATAACGGTCGATCAGATAGCACAGCGCGTCGCATACCTCGCCCAGGTTGTGCGGCGGGATATTGGTCGCCATGCCGACCGCGATGCCGCTGGCGCCGTTGACGAGCAGGTTGGGCAGCGCGGCGGGCAGGACAGTCGGCTCCTTGAGCGTGCCGTCGAAGTTGTCCGTCCACTCCACCGTGTCCTTTTCGATGTCCCCCAGCATCTCGGTGGCGATCTTCGAGAGACGTGCCTCGGTGTAGCGCATCGCGGCCGCGTTGTCGCCGTCGACCGAGCCGAAGTTGCCCTGGCCGTCCACCAGCGGGTAGCGCAGGCTGAAATCCTGGGCCATGCGCACCATTGCCTCGTAAACCGCGGCGTCGCCGTGCGGATGGTACTTGCCCAGCACTTCACCGACGATGCGCGCTGACTTCTTGTACGGCTTGTCCGGGTCCAGGCCGAGGTCGTGCATCGCGTAGAGGATGCGTCGATGCACCGGCTTGAGCCCGTCGCGCACGTCGGGCAGCGCCCGCGCCACGATGACGCTCATGGCGTAGTCGAGATACGACGCCTGCATTTCGACGTCGATGTTGATTTGGCGGATAGTTCCGAGTTCCATAGATTTTCCTTGCTTGACAACTACAAAGCATCAGACTAGAATGGATTTAGTCAAAATGACCTATTCAGGAGTGCAGCCATGACCCTTACTGTTGATACCAGCCAAATGAAAGCCCAGCTCTCCGAGTTCATCGGCCGTGTGACGTTCGGCCGGGAACGCGTGCTGGTGCTGCGCCGCGGTAAACCGGTGGCGGCGCTGGTCAGCGTCGAAGATCTGCGGCGCTTGGAAGTCACCGATCAGACTCAGGCCGCCACCGAGAAACCCGCTGAGCACCCCATTATGAAGGTGTACGGCCGCTGGGCTGGACCCGACGATTGGGACACCATACTCGAAGAGATCTACGCTGATCGTCTGGCGTCTACAGGCCGCGAGATCGAGCTATGAGTCACATCCTTGACACTGACCACTGTGTCGCGATCTTGCGCGGCCGGCTAAGATGGCAAGACCAGGTTGCCTCCAACGCTTCGCTTCTTATCACTGCGGTGACGGTAAGTGAGCTTGTGTTCGGCGCGCACCGCTCCGAACGTCTGGCTGAGAATCTTGCCCTCGTGGATGAGCTTCTTGAGATCGTCACGGTTCTGCCGTTCGATACAGCCGCGGCGCGGCGTCACGCCGAGCTCAAGGACATGCTCCGCCGAACCGGAATGCCCCTCGCTGAGCTCGACTTACAAATCGCTAGCATCGCGCTCAGCCGCGGCTTTCCGCTTGTGACCCATAACACGGCCCACTTCAGCCGCATTCCGGGACTGGCCTTGGCGGACTGGCTGGCGTAACAGACGCGCCAGCGTTCCGAAATCGTGATCAGCTTGGGCAAGCACTAAGGCCATTCTACCATCAGGTCACAAAACTGAGAAAGAGCACAACCAGGAGACGCGGGGACACTGAGAATGGAGCGCACCGGTGTTGAGGGTGAATCAGGTTTGCGTCCAATTATCGAGGAACAGACCTGCGATGCGGCTGAAATGAGCCGTGTTACGCGCACACATGTCGGTCGCATCGACTGGTTCGACAACCGTGACCAGAATATGATAGGGCGTCCAGCTCGGTGGCTTTTCCAGCCGCGCGATGTTGGTCCCGTCATAGACGGCGGGCACGGAAATCAAGAGCATGTCTTTACGCCTCTCGATACATCACCCATTTCGACTGATCGAATTGCAGCGCCCTTTGTATGGGCAGACAGGGCCACTATCGAAACTGCGCTGTCTGCTGGGCCAGGAATTCTAGAAGTAACCGCGAATGAGCCACAGAGGACACCGAGCACACCGAGATGAAAGACCATGCGGCCCTTGATCAGTACCTCTGAGGCCTCTGTGATCTCTGTGGCCGGCAATAGCGGCGCTACATTTGACTCCGGCGGAAGTATTCACCTTCCCGCTCATCGACGTAGCCGCAGGAGAGCGATTGAGGAATCTTCCTGGAATTTATGGAGTTATCAGCCTCACTCACGCATCACGCTTCATGTGTCACGCAACTGCTCCCAAATCGGCCGCGGGTCCTGTTCCTGCAACGCCCGCCGCAGCTCGATGATCTCGTCGCGCAGCGCGGCGGCCTTCTCGAATTCCAGCGCCTGCGCGGCGGTCTTCATCTGTTTCTCCAGGTCCTTGATCAGCCGCATCGTCTCATCGCGGGGCAGCGCTGTCGGGCGGATGTGATATTCGGGGCCGGACTCGGCGATCGCGAGGCGCTGCGTGGCCGCCTTGTCCGAAATGACGCGCTGGGTCAGGTCACGCACCGATTTGATGATGGAGGCCGGCACGATGCCGTGGGCCGTGTTGTGCGCTTCTTGCACGGCGCGCCGGCGGTTGGTTTCGTCGATCGCCCGCCGCATCGAGTCGGTGATCTTGTCGGCGTACATGATCGCGGTGCCGTGCAGATGCCGCGCGGCGCGGCCGACCGTCTGGATCAGCGCCTGCTCGGAGCGGAGGAAGCCCTCCTTGTCCGCATCCAGGATCGCCACCAGGCTGACCTCCGGCAGGTCGAGGCCCTCACGCAGCAGGTTGATGCCCACGACCACATCGTAGACGCCCAGCCGCAGATCGCGCAGGATCTCGATGCGCTCGATCGTCTGCACCTCGGAGTGGAGGTAGTGTACTTTGACGTTGACTTCCTGCAGGTAGTCCGCCAGGTCCTCAGCCATGCGCTTGGTCAACGTGGTGACGAGCACCCGCTCGCCCGCAGCCGCCCGCACCCGAATCTCTTTCAGCAGGTCGTCCACCTGGCCTTTGGTCGGCCGGATCTCCACCTGCGGATCGACCAAGCCGGTGGGGCGGATGATCTGCTCGACGACCTGGGCTGAGTGGCTCAGCTCGTACGCAGCCGGCGTGGCGCTGGTGTAAATCACCTGATTCAGCGACTCCTCCCACTCCTCGAACCTGAGCGGACGGTTGTCCAGCGCACACGGCAGGCGAAAGCCGTAATCCACCAACACCGTCTTGCGCGCCCGGTCGCCGTTGAACATGCCATGCACCTGCGGCAGCGTCATGTGCGACTCGTCCACGATCAGCAGCCAGTCGGGCGGGAAGTAATCCAGCAGGGTGAAGGGTCGCGAGCCGGGCGGCCGCAACGCCAGCACGCGGCTGTAGTTCTCGATGCCGGAGCAGTAGCCCACTTCGCGCAACATCTCCATGTCGTAGCGCGTGCGCTGCTCCAGCCGCTGCGCCTCCAGCAGTTTGCCCTGATCCCGGAAGAGCTTGAGCTGGCCTTCCAGCTCCTCTTCCATGATCCCGATCGCCTCGGTGAGCTTCTCCTGCGGCGTGATGAAGTGCTTGGCCGGGAAGATTTCGATCTCGTCCAGCCTGGCCACCAGCTCGCCGGTGAGTGGGTCGATCTCGGTGATGCGCTCGACCTCATCCCCGAAGAACTCCACCCGATAGGCGAATTCGGCGTAGGCAGGCATCACCTCCAGCGTATCCCCGCGCACGCGGAACCGGCCGCGGCGCAGCTCCAGGTCATGCCGCTCGTAGAAGATTTCCACCAGCTCGCGCGAGCACCAGGTCGCGCCGCGCCCGCTCGCCGCGTTTCAGTTTGACCGTGACCCGGCCGTACTCAGCCGGATCGCCCAGGCCGAAGATGCACGAGACCGAAGCAACGATCAGCACGTCGCGGCGGCTGAGCAGCGACGACGTCGCGGCCAGGCGCAGCCGGTCGATCTCCTCGTTGATCTGCGAATCCTTCTCGATGTAGGTGTCGGTGCGCGGGAGGTAGGCCTCGGGTTGGTAGTAGTCGTAGTAGCTGACGAAGTATTCGACGGCGTTGTGCGGAAAGAACTCCTTGAACTCGCTGTAAAGTTGCGCGGCCAGCGTCTTGTTGTGCGCCATCACGAGGGTTGGCCGGTTGACGGCCTCGACAACCTTACCCATGACGTAGGTCTTCCCCGTGCCCGTTGCGCCGAGCAAGGTCTGATGCTCATAGCCGGCGCGCAGGCCGTCCGTGAGCAGGCGGATCGCCTCCGGCTGGTCGCCGGTGGGTTGAAAGTCTGAGACAAGTTTGAAATCAGGCATGGGGCCTCCGGGTGGCCTAACAGAACAGGAGTTCGATCACCAGCATTATACTCGGAGGCGTTCTGCTTGTCCACTGATGATGGAGGACATGAGTGAAACCGACACCTGTGGGGCCTATCAGATTTGAAGATTGGATAAATGCTTACATCAAAACATCATACAATTCTGTATAAGCTTTGTATATAGTTTGCACGAGAGATGCAACGCTCAGCCAAAAGGCTGATGTGCGACAATCCATAAATTTGTGGTATAGGAGAAAACCAGATGAAACTGAGTGTTTTGGCCGTAGTACTTGCCGTGATGGTTCTTGTTAGCGCCTGCGCCCCTGCGACGCCGGCGCCGAGCGCTCCGCAACCCCAGCCCACCGCTATGCCTACCGAGCCCACGAAGGCACCTGAGCCGATGGCCAAGGACATCGTGGACACCGCTGTCGCCAACGGCAGCTTCACCACCCTGGTCGCCGCCGCTCAGGCCGCCGGCCTGGTCGATACGCTCAAGGGCGCCGGCCCGTTCACCGTCTTCGCCCCCACCGACGAGGCCTTCAAAAAGCTGCCCGCCGGCACGGTTGAAGCCCTGCTGAAGGATCCCGCCAAGCTCAAGGACATCCTGCTCTACCACGTCGTCGCCGGCAAGGTCATGGCCGCCGACGCCGCCAAGCTGACCTCCGCCGACACCGTCCTGGGCAAGCCGATCACGATCAAGGTCGTGGACGGCAAGGTCATGATCAACGATGCCACCGTCGCCGCCGCAGACGTGGCTGCCAGCAATGGCGTCATCCACGTGATCGACACCGTCCTCCTGCCGCCGGCTGAGGAGGCGATGCCCGCTGAGCCGATGGCCAAGGACATCGTGGACACCGCTGTCGCCAACGGCAGCTTCACCACCCTGGTCGCCGCCGCTCAGGCCGCCGGCCTGGTCGATACGCTCAAGGGCGCCGGCCCGTTCACCGTCTTCGCCCCCACCGACGAGGCCTTCGCAAAAGCTGCCCGCCGGCACGGTCGAAGCGCTGCTGAAGGATCCCGCCAAGCTCAAGGACATCCTGCTCTACCACGTCGTCGCCGGCAAGGTCATGGCCGCTGACGTCGCCAAGCTGACCGTCCGCCGACACCGTCCTGGGCAAGCCGATCACGATCAAGGTCGTGGACGGCAAGGTCATGATCAACGATGCCACCGTCGCCGCCGCAGACGTCGCCGCCAGCAACGGCGTCATCCACGTGATCGACACCGTCCTCCTGCCGCCGGCTGAGGAGGCGATGCCCGCTGAGCCGATGGCCAAGGACATCGTGGACACCGCTGTCGCCAACGGCAGCTTCACCACCCTGGTGGCCGCCGCTCAGGCCGCCGGCCTGGTCGATACGCTCAAGGGCGCCGGCCCGTTCACCGTCTTCGCCCCCACCGACGAGGCCTTCAAGAAGCTGCCCGCCGGCACGGTCGAAGCGCTGTTGAAGGATCCCGCCAAGCTCAAGGACATCCTGCTCTACCACGTCGTCGCCGGCAAGGTCATGGCCGCTGACGCCGCCAAGCTGACCGCCGCCGACACCGTCCTGGGCAAGCCGATCACCATCAAGGTCGTGGACGGCAAGGTCATGATCAACGATGCCACCGTCGCCGCCGCAGACGTGGCCGCCAGCAACGGCGTCATCCACGTGATCGACACCGTCCTCCTGCCGCCGAGCAAGTAAGCCGCAGCGACGATGCCAGGCACGGCCACGGCAACGTGAGTCGTCTTTACACAAGCGGGCCGCCAACAACGGCCCGCTTTTCGTTTACTCGTCTTGTGCATGCTTTGACCGCGGCGGCGGTTCGGGTTACAATATCCCGGCCTGTTTCGAGCCGAGGCTTATGACGCGAATCCATACGACGTTCCTACTACTTATTTTGCTGCTGACCATCAGCCTGGCGCCGGCCGATGCCGTTCTGGCGCGCATCCCCGCGCCCGCGCCGACCAAGCCCCCCGAAGTCGCCGCGAGCACGCCCGCACCGCAGGGGGGCGCCACCCGCACGCCGCCGGCCTTGACACCCAAGCAGCTCATGGAAGGAATGAGCGTCGCCGATAAGGTCGGCCAGCTCTTCCTGGTGACGTTCCAAGGGAATGATGCATCCACCGAATCCGATATTGCGACGTTGGTGCGTGACTATCGCGTAGGCGGCGTGGCGCTGCTCCCGTCGAACGGCAACTTCCGTAACGTGCCGGTACCTGTAACGCCGATCCGCCCGACCGCGGTGATCACTCCGACCACAAACATCACGCCGACCCTGCCATTCAACACCCCCCAGCAGATCGCCATGCTGGCGAATGCCCTCCAACGCTCTGGCCATGAGCCCGGCCCAGTCGATCACCCGGACGGCCAGCCTGGCAACGACTGCGACGATCACGCCGGCGGTGAAGCTGGCAGACAACTTGACCGGCCCCGGCGTACCGCTGCTGATCGCGCTCGACTGGACCGGAGATGATAGCTCATTCCTGGCGGGTACGGGGGGCTTTACGCCGCTGCCGAGTGCGATGGCGCTGGGCGCCACCTGGACGCCTGCTCTGGCCGAGCAGGTCGGCGAGGTGATGGGGAAGGAGTTGCATGCGGCCGGCGCCAGTCTGCTGCTGGGCCCCACGCTCGACGTGCTGGACGTGCCGCGGCCTGGCAGCAAAGGCGATCTGGACACGCGCACCTTCGGCGGGGACCCGTTCTGGGTGGGGAAGCTCGGCCAGGCCTTTATCCGCGGCGTGCAAACAGGCAGTGATAACGCCGTGGTGACGGCCGCTAAACACTTCCCCGGCCAGGGTGGCAGTGATCGCCGGCCCGAGGATGAGGTCGCGACCGTTCAGAAGTCGATGCAGCAGTTGCGCCAGATCGAGCTGGCGCCTTTCGGCGCAGTGACCGCGGGCGGCGACCCGCGGGCTGCGGGCACGACCGCCGCGCTGATGACCTCGCACATCCGCTACCGCGGCTTCCAGGGCAACATTCGCCAGCTCACGCCACCCATCAGCCTGGCGCCGCAGTTGAAGGATCTGATGGGGCTGCAGGAGTTTGTCGACTGGCGAGCGGGCGGCGGTGTACTGGTCAGTGAATCGTTGGGCGTGCCCGCGTTGCGGCGCTACTACGACCCCGCGCTGACGAAGTTTCCCCATCGCCAGGTGGCTCAGGACGCCTTCCTGGCCGGCAACGACCTGCTCTACCTCAATCGCTTTGCCCTGACCGACGATTGGCCGGCCCAAATGACGGCGATCACCGAGACGATCCAGTTCTTCCAGGAGAAGTATCGCTCCGACGACGCGTTCCGCGGCCGGGTCGACGCGTCGGTCGAACGTATTCTGGCGCTGAAGCAGCAGGCCTACGGGGCGGACTGGCAGCCTGAGTCGCTCCAGCGCGACGTGAACGTGCTGCGGGAACAGACGGGCCAGGAGGTCGTGGTCACACAAGACGTGGCGCGCGCCGGGCTGACACTGATCTATCCCGGCCGCGATGAATTGGCCGACCGGATGCCCAGTTCGCCGCTGGTCGATGAAGACATCCTGATCTTCACCGATGCGCGCGCGGCGCGGGAGTGCAATGATTGCCTCGCCGCGCCGCTCATTGCGCCGAACGCCATCGAGGAGATCATTCTCCGGCTCTACGGTCCCGAGCGCGACCGGTCAGGTCTCGCCCGAGCAGATCCGCAGCTTCACCTTCGATGATCTGGCCCAGATGCTGGCGGCGGAACCGGGTCAGCGAGAACGATCTCGAAGCAGCGATCGCCAAGGCGCGCTGGATCGTCTTCGGCCAGTTGGACTATAACCCGGAGGAATACCCAGGGTCGGCCGCGTTGCGCGACTTCCTGGCGCAACGCTCGGACAGCCTGCGCGACAAACGTTTGATCGGGCTGTCGTTCAGCGCACCGTATTACCTGGACACCACCGAGATCAGCAAGCTGACGGCCTACTTCGGCGTGTACGGCCATACGGCGCCGTTCCTGGAGGCCGCGGTCCGGGCTTTGTTCCGGGAGTTCACCCCGACCGGTGCGCCGCCGGTCTCAGTCAGCGGCATCAACTACGATCTGATCCGCCAGTTGGAGCCGGCGGGGGGCCAGATCATCAGCCTGGGACCATCCGCGGAGATCACCGGCAGCATCAAGGTCGGCAGCCAAATCCTGCTTGAAACCGGCATCATCCGCGATCGCAACGGCAATCCCGTGCCCGATGGCACGCCCGTCGAGTTCCATCTGCGCTACCCGACCGAGTCGCTGGCGTTGGCGCCCAAGACGGAAACCACCATCAACGGCAAGGCACGCACCGCAGTCGCGCTCGATCGCCCCGGCGAGCTGTGGATCACCGTCCAGGCGGGTGAATCGAAGGACTCCACCCGCATCGAGCTGCGCGTGGGCGGTGATTCGCCGGGCAGTATCGCGACGGTGGTGCCCTCTCCCACTCCGCTGCCCACGGTGACACTGACGCCCACTCCGGAGCCGACAGACACCCCCGTGCCGACCGCGGAGCCCGTCATCGCACCGCCGGCCGCGGGGCCCGCGGCGATTCCGCCGCGGCCGCGGGTCGCGCTTATCGCGTTCATCTTTGCCCTGGTGGGGACGGCGCTATCCGGCGGCAGCGCGTTTGCAGTCCGGCGGTTGCGCGACGCCAAGGCTCAGCCGCCCCGCGTGGCCACAGTGCCGGCGCTGACCGCGGCGCTCTGGGCGGCCGTGGTTGCCTGGATCGCGTATCTGCTCTATGCGGTGGGCTGGCTGCCCGGGGCGACGGTTCTCCAGGCCAAGGACTACGCCTGGGCCGCCGGCATGGTGACATTCATCGCTGGTTCACTGACGATGTTCTGGACTGCGGGGCGCCGGGCGGGGCAATAGGCTCACGGCAGCAACTTACGCTTCACGCGTCCTGAGCCCGTCGAAGGACGCCCCCTTTGACAGGTTTCGTCGTGAGCTCAGCCGAACGGCTCAGGACCGCGACGGGTTTCGGGCAGACTTCTACGGCAGCGGCGGCGCCAGCAGGGTTACCAGCAGCGCGGTGATGGTGAGCAGGACCACGGTCACAACCAGCGCGGCATGGGTGCCGATCAACTCCCGCCACACGCCCCTGGCAGTTCTTGACAGGGGGCTGGCCGTCGGTTGGGGCGCATCGGCATCAAACAGCAGGCCGCGCAGCGCATCGGCCGTTGGGGGCCGATCATCCGGGTGTTGGGCGATGGCTGCCAGGATCACGCGTTCGGTGTGGACGGACACGCGCGGATTGATGTCACGCGGCGGGATCAGGCTGCCGGGTTTGAGGAAGCGTTGCTTGGCATCGGCCGGCGGCTGGCCGGTGAGCAGGTGGTAGATCGTGGCGCCGACCGCGTAGATGTCGGAGCGCACGTCGGTGTGACCCGTGTCGCCGCCATATTGTTCCAACGGTGTGTAGGCGACCGTGCCCCGGCCCTGCACCACCGTCACCGTGCGGCTTTCGTCGGGCTTGAGCAGCTTGACCAGCCCGAAATCCACCAGCTTGACAACGCCACGCGGGGTGAGTTTGATGTTCGACGGCTTGATGTCGCGATGGAGCACCGGCGGGTCCTGCGTGTGGAGATAGGTCAGCGCATCGCAAAGCTGCCCGGCCCACGCCAGCACGCTTTCTTCGGGCAGAAAACTATCGCGCCGCCGCGCTTCTTCGACCAGTTGACGTAAATCCTGGCCGGGGATAAAATCCATCACCAGGTACTCGCGGCCATCCTGGTTGAAGAAATCGGAGACCTTGGGCAGGTTGGGGTGATCGAGGCGCGATAGGATGCTCGCCTCACGGTAAAACTGGTCGTGCGCCTGATCTTCCATGCCGGGCGCGCTGATCAGCTCCGGCAGGATTTCCTTGACCGCGCAAATCCGCCCGCGCAGACGCAGGTCGTCGGCCTTGTAGACCGCGCCCATACCGCCCTGGCCTACCAGGTCGATGATTTCATAGCGGTCGCGCAGGATGCCGCCGACCGGGAGTGTATGTGACATTTGACGTGATACGTGATGCGTGATACGTGATGCGTGATACGTGATGCGTGATACGTGATACGTGATACGTGATACGTGATACGTGATGCGTGATGCGTGATGCGTGATGCGTGATGCGTGATGCGTCACGAGTGATGAGTGACGACCCGTGGCTTGATTATGGCGCAGGATAGCATGGGTGTCAAACAGCCAGCAATTCCAAATGTATCGGAGCATCCTGAGCGGAGCAGCGGCTTTTTCGCTGCGCAGTCGAAGGGTGCGGCTTGATCGAGCAGCCACGACGCCCTTCGACTGCGTTCCGGTCCCAAAAATGACCGGAACTCCGCTCAGGGCGCCTACGCTCAAGTTCATATTTGGAATTCCTGGTCAAACAGCCGGGAGCGCAAAGACGCATGAACGGACGACCCAACTCACGCGAAACGGCCATGCTGATCCTCCAGCGCGGCGGCGAGGCCGGGCTGACATGGCCGCTGGAACACACAAACGCTGATGATCGGGCGCAGCGCGGATTGCGACATCGTGCTCGACGACCGGCAGGTTTCGCGCTTCCATGCCGCACGTCGTCTGGCGGACCGACCAATACGAGGTGGAGGATCTGGACAGCAAGAATGGCACCCATCTCAACGGCCGCGACCTGGTCGGGCCGCAGCCGTTGCGCGACGGCGATGAGATCCAGATCGCCCTGCGTTTCAAACTGGCTTTCGTGGACGCCGGGGCGACCGCGCCGCTCGTGTTGGAGGAGGCAGAGACGGAGCACGGACTACGCCTGGACACGGTCGGCCACCAGGTCTGGCTGAACGGCAAGCTCCTGGAGCCGCCGCTTTCGGCCCAGCAATATCGGCTGCTGGAGCTGATGACCGTCAGCGCGGGTGTGGTCGGGCGCGACGACATCGTGCGCGCGGTCTGGCCCGACGTGGTCGAAGGCGGCGTCTCCGAGCAGTCCATCGACGCGCTGGTGCGCCGTCTGCGCGAGCGCCTGGCTGAACTGGACCCGGAGCACCAGTACATCGTGACGATGCGCGGGCATGGGTTCAGATTTGAGAATAGGACGTGAGATATGAAACGTGGACGCGTGTTACGTGATACGTGTACCGCGCATCCTTCGCGCTTCAATCGCGCATCACGCACCACGTTTCACGCAGCACGGATCGCGCCTCTCCACGTGCGCCAATGAGCATCCCGCACGCCCTCTACCTCCACATTCCCTTCTGCGCGGTCCGCTGCGCCTATTGCGATTTCAATACGTACGCCGGGCTGGAACGGCTTTATGAGCCCTATGCCGCCGCGCTGAGCCAGGAGATCCGCCGCGCGGGCGTTGAGCGGGGCCGGCCGGCAGTCCGCACGATCTTTATCGGGGGCGGCACACCGACCGTGCTGCCGCCTGATCTGCTGGCTCGCGTGCTCGATGCCTGCCGGGCGGCGTTCGACGTGGCCGCGGACGCTGAGATCACCAGCGAGGCCAATCCTGGCACGGTGGACCAGGCGCATTTCGTCGCGCTCGCCGCGATGGGCGTCAACCGGCTGAGCATGGGGGTGCAGAGCTTCGACGCCGCCGAGCTAACGTGGCTGGGCCGCATCCACAGCGCGGCCGAAGCAGAAGCTGCGTTCGCGGCCCGCGCGCGGCGGGCTTCGCCAACATCAACCTCGATTTTATCTTCGGCCTGCCCGGCCAGGATCCTGTCACCTGGACGCGCACCCTGGCGCGGGCGATCAACCTGGCGCCGGAGCATCTCTCGCTCTACAGCCTCACCGTGGAGCCCGGCACCCCGCTCTTCGAGCAGGCGCGCCGCGGCGTGATCCCGGAGCCGGACGATGACCTCGCCGCCGACCTGTACGACTTGGCGTGCGACGCGCTGGCCGCTGGCGGGTATGCGCAGTATGAGATTTCGAATTGGGCGCGGATCAGGGATCAGGAGTCAGGGATCAGGGGTCAGGAGTCAGACGCTGCCGCCCCATCTCCACACCTGCTGCGCAGGCAGTCCAGCTTCCAGCTTCCAGCTTCCAGCTTCCAGTGTCATCACAACCTCGTCTACTGGCGCAACGAGCCGTACCTGGGCTTCGGCGCAGGGGCGCACAGTTTCTCCGGGGAGCGGCGGTGGTGGAACGTCAAGCCGGTGCCGGAGTACATCCGCCGGATCGCAGACGGGCAGACGCCGGAACGCGAGGGCGAGATCATCGACCGGCGGCTGGCGATGGGCGAGACGCTGATGCTGGGGCTGCGGCTGGTGCAGGAAGGGGTGGCGGATGACCGTTTCTGGGCTCGCTTCAGCACCGGGCTGGACGAGACGTTCGGCGCGGAGATCGCCGGGCTGGTCCGCCGCGGCCTGCTGGAGCGCCTGCCCGATCGCGTGCGCCTGACGCCGGAAGGGCGGCTGCTGGGGAATCAGGTGTTTGCGGAGTTCTTGCCGGAGTGACCGATCACATCCCGCGGCCGGATGATGTTTTCCGGACGATGCGTAGGGGCCCTGACCAAACTCAACACGACGTCTATAATGCTTGCTACTCATCATCTCGCTCTCTCCGCCTGCCGCCGCTGCGCGGACGCAGGCTACTTCATCGGCTCGACGCCCATCTCCACGCTGAACGCGGGCGCGACCTTTATGACCGTGGGCCAGGCGCCGGGCCGGCACGAGGCGGAGGTGACGCATCGGCCCTTCTCCGGCCCCGCGGGCAAGCGGCTGTTCCGCTGGCTGGCGCAGGCCGGCTTCGACGAGGCCGAGTTCCGCGCCACGCAGGCCATGGTCGCCATCACCCGCTGCTATCCCGGCCCACATCCTGCCGGCCGCGGGGATCGCGTGCCCAGCCGCACCGAGCAGGCGCTCTGCGCGCCGTGGCTGGAGGCCGAGCTGGCGCTGATCCGGCCGCGCGTGCTGATCCCTATCGGCGGGTTGGCGATCAGCAAATTCCTGGGCCATGACACGACGATGACCGACCTGATCGGCCAGCGGTTCGAGCTTGACGGCCGTATCGTCGTGCCGCTGCCGCATCCTTCCGGGGCCAGCCAGTGGTTCAACGTGCCGGAAAACAAGGTGCGGCTGGGGCGAGCGTTAGAGATTTTGGCGGAGTTGCGCGAAACGCTGCGTGAAACGTGATGCGGGCTGCGTGATGCCGCCGTATCCCTTGTCTACCTGTTTACCAACCTACCAGGAGCTATATTCATGGACATTCAACTCAAACAAGGTAACATCACCGCCGAGGCAGCCGATCTGATCGTCGTCAACC
This sequence comes from uncultured Chloroflexia bacterium, assembly GCA_963841825.1. Classification (GTDB taxonomy): domain Bacteria; phylum Chloroflexota; class Anaerolineae; order CG2-30-64-16; family CG2-30-64-16; genus CAWJEL01. The sequence continues at coordinate 22,799 of CAWJEL010000032.1, read as the reverse complement.
TCTTTCAGGGCGTGACCCATCCGGGCGGCGCGACGGGCGCAGTGGATCGGGCGTTGGCTGGCGCGATCAGCGATGTGATCGCGGGCGGCGACTTGACCGGCAAGAGCGGCGAGACGCTGGTGCTTTACCCGCGCGGTGGAACAATCCCCGCGGGCCGTGTGCTGGTGATCGGGCTGGGCGACGCGGCCAAGTTCGACCTGCGCGCCGCGCGCAACGCGGCCGCGACCGCGGCGCGTAAGGCGCGCGACCTGGGTGTCAAGACCGTGGCGACCATCGTGCATGGCGCGGGGATCGGCGGGCTGGACCCGGCGGCCGCGGCCGCCGCGTTGGCTGAAGGCTCGCGGCTGGGCCTCTACCGCTTCGAGGGCTATCGTTCGAAGCCACCCAAGGACTGGAAGCCCGATCCCGCGACGCTCACGGTGCTGGGGCTGGATCCGGCGCACCTCGCCGCATTCCGGGCTGGCATCGCCCGCGGCGAGGCGGTCGCCGCAGGCGTGACGCTGGCGCGCGATCTGGTGAACACACCGGCCAACCACATGACCCCGACGATCATCGCGGAACGCGCCGAGTCACTGGCGCGCGAGACCGGCCTGAAGTTCGCGGCGTTGGGTCGCGCCGAGTGCAAGTCGCTGGGTATGGGCATCTTCATGGCCGTGGCCGCGGAATCGGAACAGGAGCCTAACCTGATCATCCTGGAGCACAACGCCGGGCGGGACGACCTCCCCACTGTGGCGCTGGTGGGCAAGGGGGTCACTTTTGACTCGGGCGGCATCTCGCTCAAACCGGGCGAAGAGATGTGGAAGATGAAGGGCGATATGGCCGGCGCGGCCGCGGTGATCGCGGCGCTGGGCGTGGCAGCCCGCCTTAACCTGCCGCTGCACGTCGTCGGCCTGGCGCCGTGCGCCGAGAATCTACCCGGCGGCCGCGCGCAGAAGCCGGGCGACGTCTTCACTGGCATGACCGGCAAAACCATGGAAGTGATCAGCACGGATGCGGAAGGGCGCATGTTGCTGGCGGACGCGCTGGCCTATGTCGCGAAGTACAGCCCGGCGGCCGTGGTGGACATCGCCACCTTGACGGGCACCCAGGCCATGGCGCTGGGTCCGCACGCAGCCGCGGTATTCAGCAACAACGACGATCTCGCCGCACAGCTTTTGGCGGCGGCCGATGCCTCAGGCGACCGGTTGTGGCGGCTACCGCTGTACGACGAGTATGCTGAGGCGATCAAGAGCCAGGTGGCGGACGTGAAGAACACCGGCGGGCGCTACGGCGGCATCGGGACCAGCGCCAAGTTCATCGAGCACTTCACCGAAGGCTATCCGTGGGCGCACGTGGACATGGCCTCGATGGGCATGGCGGAGGACGACAAACCGGCCCAGCCCAAGGGCGCCACGGGCTACGGTGTGCGGCTGTTCACGGCGTTTCTGGAGGGTTTCAGCGTAGCGCTGACGCTCAGGCAGAGACTTGAACACCGGCTGAGAAATGGGGCCGGAGGGAGCTTCCCCCGGCCCCATGACTTCATCCGGGCTCAGTACACGTCGGGGATACCGCTGATGGTGTTACTCTTCCGATCGCCGACCCAAACGTAGCTCCAATCGGGATCGACCGCCACGCACATAGGGTCGTCGCCGACCGGCACAGTATCCAGCAACATGTTTGTCACGCCGCTGAACACGGAGACTGTATCCTCCGCGCTATTGCTAACAAAGACGTGATGGGTCAACGGATTGACGCCGATCCCACCCCCGCCATCGGCGCCACCATTGCCCACAGCCACGGCAGTCAATAGCGAAGGTCCTTCTGGTGGGAGGCGATATACCAGTACCTGCCGGGGATTGTCCAGCTCGGGCGCGTATGAGACGTACAACCGGCCCAGGGCGGGGTCAATGCCCAACGCATAAGGCATCCCGATCAGATGGATCGTCTGATCCCATAGCACCGTGTTGGTAAGCCCGTTTACTACCTGTACGCGTTGGCAGTCGCGACAGGAGACGTAGACCCGGTTGAATCACCGGATCTACGGCCACCCCAAAGGCGCCGGCGCCGATATCAACCGTAGTCACCAGCGTATCGGTGTCGCCGCGAATCACCGCCAGCCGACCTGCCTCGTGAAGCGCGACGTAAATTCGATTTGTTATCTCGTTGATTTCGACATAGGTTGGCTCACCGGCAGGCAACGAGATCGTCTTAATGACCGCTCCCGTAGCAATATCGATGACCGATACACTATCATCCAGGAAATTCGCCACGTACACCTTGCCGGTCACGTTGTTCACCGCCACGCCAAACGGCTCTCGACCGACCGGGATGCTGCGCACCACGGTGGCGGGTGCAGTGCTCGGATCAACCTCATACACAACATGGGTGTTGCGGCTGGCCACGTAAAGCCGATGGGTGCGCAGGTCAACCGCGATCCCCTTCGGGTGTTGTAGATCGGGAATATTGATCGGCGGGCGCGTAGGAACCGGCGTGCGCGTGGGTGTTAGGGTAACTGTCGCCGTCGGGTTGGGCGTGCGAGACGGTGTGGTTGTCGGCCTCGGCGTGTTTGTCGATGTCGGCGTGGGGGTGGGTGGCGGTGGTGGCGACTGCCATATGAGCGGCAGGAAAAGCTTGTACATCCTGCGCTGGTTGGCGAACGTTACATCCGTCGTGGCGTTGAAGTTGACCTCAGCCGAAACGGACGCAGGCAAGATCGCCCGCCAACGTTCGGTCAGGGTCTCAGTAACACGATAGGAGCCGACCGGGATAGCGTTCCAATGGATGTAGCCATCCGCACCGGTCAGTTGGGTCTCGGTGGCGCCGGAGGGGAAGCGCACGGTCACGGTCACACCCTGCATCGGCCCCTCCCCGGCGTCCCGTTGCCCATCCCCGTCGATGTCTTCGTACTTGAAAACCCGCAAATTGCCCAGCCGTTGGATCGCAAAGATCGTCTCGGCCGTGGTGTTGAAGATGACTTCGGCTGACACAGTGGTTGGCGAGGTGGCGCGCCAACCCGCAGGTACGGTCTCGACTGCCTGGTAGGGCCCCACGGGGATCGCGTTCCAATAGATATTGCCGTTGGCGTCGGTGAAACGCACGTCGGTCGAGCCATCTGGGAAGCGCAGGGTGACCTGGACGCCCGGCACAGGATTCTCGCCGGCATCACGCAAACCGTTGCCATTAACATCCTCGAATACAAAGGAATGCAGGTTGCCGACGCGGCGGTTGCCGAAGGTCACGTCCACGGTGGTGTTGAAGGTGACCGTCACATCGACAGCGGCGGGCAGGGTCGCCAGCCAGCCCGGTGGCACGGTCTCGGTTACCCGGTACGTGCCGATCGGCAGGTCCGTCCAAGTGGCGTAGCCGTCCGCGCCGGTGAGCTTGCTCTCCTCCGCACCGTCCGGATGCCGGATCGTCACGGTGACGTCCGCCACCGGTCCTTCTCCCGCGTCCCGCTGGCCGTTCCCGTTGGCGTCCTCATACTTCAAGACGCGTAAGTTGCCGACGCGGCGCAGGGCGTAGACGACCTCTGTCGTGGCGTTGAAGACCACCGATGTATCCACGACCGTCGGTCGGGTCGCCAGCCAGCCCGGCGGCACCGTCTCGGTCACGCGATAGGCCCCGATCGGAATATCCGTCCAGTTGATGTCCCCGCTGGCATTGGTATAGCGCACCTCGGTCGTGCCGTCCGGAAACCGTATGGTCACCGCGATGCCCGGAATCGGCCCCTCGCCGGCATCCTGCTGGCCGTTGCCATTCGCGTCCTCGTACACGTAAGCGTGGAGGTTGCCGACGCGGCGGTTGCCGAAGGTCACGTCCACGGTGGTGTTGAAGCTGACCGTCACATCGACAGCGGCGGGCAAGGTCGCCAGCCAGCCCGGCGGCACGGTCTCCGTTACCCGGTACGTGCCGATCGGCAGGTCCGTCCAAGTGGCGTAGCCGTCCGCGCCGGTGAGCTTGCTCTCCTCCGCACCCCCCGGATGCCGGATCGTCACGGTGACGTCCGCCACCGGTCCTTCTCCCGCGTCCCGCTGGCCGTTCCCGTTGGCGTCCTCATACTTCAAGACGCGTAAGTTGCCGAGTTGCTGGTTAGCGAAGGTGATGAAGGTCGTCGTGTTTAGGTTGACTGTTGCCGATTGGGCGGCTGGCAATGTCGGCCGATAGCCGGGGGGCACGGTTTCCGTCAACTGGTAGTTGCCAATGGCGATATCATCCCAGCGGATCCAGCCATCCGCGCCTGTGTAGTTTCCGATGGTGTCGCCGTAAGGTGTGCGCATGCGAACCAATACGCCCTGCAAGGGGCCTTCGCCTGACTGCTGTATGCCATCACCGTTGTGATCGTTGAACTTGTAGATGTGCAGGTTGCCGCGTTCGGCCACGAGAAACTTGACCGCCGCCTCCGCCTCAAGGTCGCCCAGCAGCGAATAGTAATACACCCGCGCCCAGTATGCACCCTCCACGGGCACAGCGGGAACCGGGTAGGTGCGCGTTGTCTGAAGGCCAGTCGTCCCGGGATACTCGTACGTATCCACCATGACGTTATTCGCATCGAACAGTTTGAATACGACTTTGACGGGTTGGCTGTCGCCTGTGGTGATAGTCCAGGTGATCACCTCTGTCATCCCTCCGCTGATGCTATGAGGGGGTGCGGGGTGACGTCCCATGGAAATCGTAGTCTGGGGCTTGGCGGGGGCGGCAAGGGCGAGACTCAGAAATACCACACTGAGAAGAAGAACCAAACTTATCGCGATTACCAATCGGAGTGAGAGGCCAGGTTTCATAGACACCCCCTACTTGATGTACCTTTGCGGCACGAACGATCCTTTGTCTGATGTGATCTTCAGCAATATTAAAGACGCGGAGATGTCGCAAAAGTAACGAGCTGAGTCTCCCCATAAGTAGATGCTGGTCTATAATTCATCACGGTGAGGCCGTGGCGCTTCAGGTTGATGCCATCAGCAGGATTGATGTTCATTTTGAAGTCATGTTGGGAATGAATTCCTTCTTATTGGAACCACTGCATCGTCGGCCACACCACAGCCCACGGCTGACGCGGCTGACGGCAGACATAGAGACCGGTGTGCCAGGTGGTTTCCTCATTTTTCACGTTGTAACGATTCATCACATGGCCGGTTGCTTGACACGATTCGAAGAAGCGCTCGACTTCGGCGCGCTCGAACCCGACCACGATGACAGTCTCCGGCGCCGGGTCGCCATAACCGCGCGCCCACAGGCTGTTTCCGCCGCTGATGACGCGCGGCAGGCCGTATGCCGGCCCGTAGAGATCGAGCGCACCCGCCTCGCCGTAGTTACCCGCCAGGATCACGGTGCGCGGCTTCTCGCTCTCCGGGATGGTCGCGTAGATTTTAGCGACCTGTTCCGCCATATCGGGCCAGCCGACCATCTCCCGCATGGTATCCCCGATCCCGGCGCTAATATTCCACAGGGCCGAGTTGATCGGTGCGACGGGCTTCACCAGCGCGACACCGGCCGCCGCGCCGATTAGCACGAACACGCAAACGAAGCCAACCACGGTCCGGCGCACGGCGGGCGTCCGGTTGCGCAGCCAGCTTTCGAGCCAGACCGCGCCGCATGCCAGCAGCATGGCGTACGCCGGGGCCAGGTAATACGACCGGCCCCGGCTGACTGCCAGCAGGATTAAGGTCGTCACATACATCCAGCCCAGCGCCCGAAACTGTCTCCCCGCCGGCGCAAAGAAACACCAGATCAGGCCGGCGATCGCCAGCGGCAGGACGAACGGGTTGACCTCCTCGTAGAGTTGCTTCGGCAGGAAGTCGGACGTGCGTTCCCACTGGATGTCGCGCGCGTGGATCGCGCTGAGGAAGCGGAGCGAGATGAAGCCATGCTGCGCCTGCCAGATCAGGTTGGGCAGGGTGATCAGCAGCGCCACGCCGGCTCCCGCCCACAGCCACCGCGAGCGCAGATAGCGCCGCGCCGGTGTCAGCAGGAAGCCGGCCGCCAGCCCGACGACGAAGTACGCCATGGTATATTTCGTCTGCATCCCCAGCCCGATGCCCGCGCCGATCCCCAGCCACCAGCGCGGGTCCTCCGTCGCCAGGAGCCGCACGGTGAAGAAGGCGACGACCACCCACCAGAGGTAATCGAAGGACATGTACTGAATCAGCATCCCCGTGGTCAGCGCCACGGGCGAGATGACAGCCGCCAGCGCGGCCAGGATCTGCGCCCCGCGGCGGCCGCCCAGGTCGCGCGCCATCAACCCCACCAGCACCGCCACGATCCCCTGCGCCAGCGCGGGCAGCAGGCGCATCCCGGTCAACGAGCTGCCCAGGAGCGCCAATTCGACGCGGGCCAGCAGCGGTGTCAGCGGCGGGTACGCGACGTAGCCCCAATCCAACTGCCGCGCATTCAGGATGATGTCGAGTTCGTCGCGGTGGAAGCCGTACTGGCCATTGGTGAGGACGTGCAGCAGCGCGACCCCCAGGCCAACCAGCAGCAAGACAGCAAGATCGCTGCGCAGGTTTGGTCGGTCATTTTCCATCGGGGCCATCTCCTTCATCCTGAAAGATTCCATCTGAAACGCGGCCTCAAGGCGACGGCTTCACGGTAAATTCAATGGTATTTTCCGCCAGCAGGCCCATCTGTGCGTCCAGCGCGTTGACGACCCACGTGAGCTTGCGGCCCGCCGGCAGAGGTGTTGTCAGAGTCAGGCTCGTCTCCGAGGTATCCTCGCCGGCGAAACCTTCCATCGTCGCAAAATCGGTGACGATCACGCGATAGAGCCGTGCGTTCGGGAAGGCCTCCCAGCGCAGCGTCGGCGTCGCACTCACCTCGCTGCCGGCGGCAGGCTCCAACAACTTCAGCTTCTTTGCCAGCCAGACATCCACCCCAGCGACTTCCTGCCCGGCTACAACCGTCACCGGCATCCCGGGGGCCAGCGGTGTCCCATCGGTGACACCTTTGGGCCACGCGGGGACCACTTCGTAAGCGCCCACCGGTGGATTCCTCAGCACGTACGCGCCGGTACCGTCCGCTACGGTCTTCATGATGAGGCTGTCCGGGTTCGTCCGCCAGTCGGGCATACGCAGCTCGACGCGGCCGCCCGGCACCGGCTCGTTCCCCCACAACACGCGGCCGGTGATACGCTTGCCCGTGGCACTCGGGGGCAGCTCGCTGGTCGGAGCCGGAGTGATCGCTTCCGTCGTCGCAGGCGCGGGCGGCTGTATCGGTTGGCAAGCTGCCGCGCCCATCAGAAGGCTGAACATGAGCAGGATAACGCTAATGTAACTGCGCATTAAGAATACTCCTTCTCAGATCGCCGCAGCGCTCAGACACACCGGCGCAATGCGCAGCGACCGGGTCGCGCCAGGTTGGCTGACTTCCACCGCCAAGGCCTCGCGCGCACGGTGCAGCCGGCTTTTCACCGCGCTGACGGTTGTGGCCGTGGCCTGGGCGATCTCGTCGTAAGAGAGATCGTACCAGTAGCGCGTGACCAGCGCGCTGCGATCCTTCGGCGGCAGGAGCTCCAATAGCGCCTGGATGTCACCCTCGCGCTCGCGACGCATGACCACATCTTCAGGTGTCGGGGCGGAACTGCGCCACAGGGCCGTGTCCAGCGCCGGCTCATCGTCGAGCGAGAGGAAGGTCAGCCGTCGGCGGCGCAACCGATCGATGCAGTAGTGATGGGCGATCGAGAGCAGCCAGGTTTTGAACGAGCGTGCCGGATCGTAGCTGTTCAGCCGGGTATAGGCCCGCAGGAAAGCCTCTTGCGCAGCCTCCTCGGCATCGTGCGGGTTGCCCAGGACGCGATAGCACAGGTTGTAGACCGGCGTTTGATAAGCCTCGACCAGCCCGGAGAAGGCGCGGTGGTCGCCGCTACGACGCGTTCGATGGTGACGGGGTCGGGATCGCATAGTACAGTTGGAGGCATGGCAGTGGTACCCTCTTTCAACAGCATGGCTCGGATTCCTCAAGCCGGAATCAGTGTCTTGAGCGTGGCCAGGACTTCTTCGGGCAGCGCGCCCTTGTAGATAACGCGCTGCGTTAAGCGTTTGGGCGATGGCGATGTCATCGGCGTTCACGCTCATCAGGACCAGACGGGCGCCGGTCGAATGTTCGTGCAGGCCCGCGATCTCTGCCGCCGATAGGCCGGGCAGGTAGCAGTCCAGCAGGATCAAGTCAGGGGCGCTCGCTGCCAATTGACATTCCAACGAGGCGTAGTCCCAGGCCTCACCGGCACTAACGACGCCCAGTTTGCGTTCGAGCAGCAAGGCCAGCGCCTGGCAGGTACGGGGATCGGAGTCAGCAATCAGGATACACGTCGATTTCTCTACCTCGCCCTCAGTGTAAGGCAAGATGTGCGGTCGCACATCGGCCACGAGGACGGTGTTAACCTGGTCAAGTGGATAGGCTAGAGAAAAGGAGGAAACTCGCGCGTGTGGGCTGAACGAATGACAAAATTCGGAGGCTGGTGAATGCTGCCGCGGATTTACACGGACACCTGCACTGCACCAAACGCAGTGCGGTGCAAGTGTTCGCACAGATTTTTCGCGTTTGATCCGCGCAAATCCGTGCTAATCCGCGGCCAAACGCGATTTGTCAGTCAACCAGGCGTATGGTTCCGGTTATGTGGGCAGGACGGGATATTCCAGCCGATCCAGTGCTACCGAAGGTAGGCACGGCTGGATCGGCTGGTTGGCGGGTGATGGGCTCGGCGTAGACATCCGCGTAGTCCTCTTTTAGATTACGGTCTTATCCATATCATTGCCCCGCGCGCAGAAGCGCCTGCACGTCCACGTTGAAGTCGATATCTTCCACGGTGAACACGGCCCACGGTCGGCCCTGGTCGAACCAGGTGACGGCGCCGGTCGTGGGAATCTGGTAACCGCTCACCGTGGTCCAGTTCCGCGATTCGTTCAGCCACAGCGACTTGGCCGCGCTCTTGGAATCCTTGTAGCGCATCGCTTCGAGCATCGTCAGCCGGCCTGTGGCCGGATCGAAGCGCGCCACGAAGTGTTCGAACTGGTCGCCGAAGGGCACGGTCAGCAAGGCGGTCTGCTCGTCCACCGGCTCCCAGCGCACGCGCGGGTCGGTGAGGAAGGCCGCGGGCAGCCAAACGTATTCTGCCCACAAGCTCAAGTTGGCGGCCTGATCCACCTGCGGACCCTCGTCGCTCAGGCCCATCGGGAGGGCCAGGCGGCTTTTGCCGCCCAGATAGTGCTCGTTCCCCACGCCGATCGTCCGGCCAAACCAGGTCAACTCGAAGTAATGGCGGTAGTCCTGGCCGACTTGATGCACAAACCGAAACCGTGCGGGCAGCTTGAGACCCCCGACCGGGCTCATGGTCGCGCGGCCGGTGATCACTGCCGACTCGATGACCGGAACCTGGTCGCCATATAGCTGGCGGTAGAAACGTTCGACCGGGGCGGGCAGGCCCGCGGGCAACGACACGGTTTTCAGGGCAGGCGACTGTTGGGCCAGGGGTGGAAAGGGCCGGGGCCGGACGCGTAACCCCAGCCAGCCCAACACAATCAGACCGACGAAGATGATAAAAATGATGAGGATGAACTTCATGAAAAACTCCATGCCTACTAACGTAGAGTGCTCTTCTTCGGTCACGCAGGCTGCATGAGGGAACTTGGAACGGCCTGCTTCTCCCACGGGAGCGGGCCGCTCACATCCCAGACTGTGACTTCGGCTTCGATGAAGGCTTCACCCAAGGCGCGGGCCACCGAGATGCGATGATGGCCGTCCTCGACGAAGTAGCAGTCGCCCACCTGCACCAGGCTGACCGGCGGCAAAGGGATGTCCTGACTGCGGGCCATGGCGACGCGCACCCAACGGTCGCGCAGGCGGTCATCCAGCGGGTGGAAGTGATGGTCAAAGTCGCCCGTGCGCCCCACGTTGCCAGTCGACAACGTGCCACAGATCTGATCGAGGCTGACGCACCGGATCCCGGCGTAGTGCCGGCAGCGCACCTGGCCGGATGGGATCGCGCCAAGATTCAGCAGACGACGGGCATGCCCGAACAGAAGGTTCTTGACCCATTCGATGCCTGCAGCGCTGCGCGCTGTATTGAACCGGTTGAGCGCAGTGGAGAGCAAAACGACGTTGCGATTGGTCGCCGATGGGCCAGTCCCAGAGTCGAGATCGAAGGTGTTGACACGAAGATCGAACATGGCAGTGTCACTCCTTGGCTTGAACTTGCTGAACGGAGTGTACAACGCTTTTTGTCGGCTCGCATCGGCCGCGGGGAGAGTCTTGGACTGGTCAAGTGGACAGGAGGACGTGAAACGTGATGCGTGATGCGTGAAGACCGAGACTCGCTCGCCGTCAATCACGCATCACGTTTCACGCATCACACCAACTTCCTCTGTAACGCCAGCGTCACCGCGGAGACGCGGTTATCCACGCCCAGCTTGCCCAGGATGTTGCTGATGTGGTACTTCACGGTCGAGAGGCTTACCACCAGCCGCTCGGCGATCTCGGCGTTATTGAGGCCCTCCACCATCAGTTTCAACACGTCCAGCTCGCGCTCGGTCAGGGTTTCAGTCTCTTGCGCCTGTTGATTGGCGCGGACCAGCGCCTGGGCGGCCTCGGACGAAAGGGTCATCCTGCCCTCTTTGGCCGATTTGATGGCCGCGGCAAGCTCGCGGGCGGTGACGTTTTTCATCAGGTAGCCCACCGCGCCGGCCTTCAGCGCGTTCTGCACCAGCTCGTCTTCCTGGAAGCTCGTCAGCGCGATGATCTGAATGCGGGGATGCTGCCGCTTGATGGCCTGCGTGGCCGCGATCCCATCCATCATCGGCATCATCAGATCCATCAGGATGACATCGGGCAGGAGCAGGCCGGCGCGCACGACGGCCTGCTGGCCGTTCTCCGCCTCGCCCACCAGCTCCAGGTCGGGGTTAACGCTGAGAACGCGCTCAATCCCGAGCGCACTACCGCGTGGTCGTCCACGAGCATGACACGGATTTTGTCTGTCATCAGGTTTCTCCTCAAGGAGGTGCGTGATGCGTGATTGCGTGATACGTGACTGCGTGATTGCGTGACTGCGTGATGCGTGACTGCGTGATGCGTGACTGCGTGATGCGTGACTGCGTGATGCGTGACTGCGTGATGCGTGACTGCGTGATGCGTGACTGCGTGATACGTGACTGCGTGATGCGTGACTGCGTAATACGTGATTGCGTGATACGTGACTGCGTGATACGTGATTGCGTGACTGCGTGATACGTGATTGCGTGACTGCGTGATACGTTGCGTGATCACGTCATCACGTCATCACGTCTTCACGTCATCACGTCTTCACGTCATCACGTCTTCACGTCATCACGTCATCACGTCATCAAATCTCACGTCATCCGTCTTCACGTCTCACGCCAGTACCGGGATGTTTGTCAGAAGGTCGCGCCGGTCTGGTTCGTAGACGGCAGATTCTTCTCGGATCGTGATCGAGCGCTGGTCTGGGATCATGGTGAGCAGCAGGCGGATGATTTGGGTCAGCAGTTAACACGATGACTGACCACAGTGTCACCGAGGATGGGACACGCCTGGAGATACCAATGGCGACCTTCACGGGCTGAACCCAGGCCATACTCATAGAAACGGACGCGATCTTTGCCGCTGCTCCGGCTATAGCCCTCGGCAATGTGAGAGCCGACCGAGCCGACGGCATCGTATAACTGACCGGTCAGTTCCCACGTGCGCCGATCCTGGGTCAACTTGCTTACATCAGCCCACGCCAGATAGCCCGCAAACAGCGCCAAGCGATACGCCTCGATTCTCCAAAGTGTGTCCCCCGTGACATCCGCCGGCACCCCTTGACCCATTCAGCATAGTCCATGTTGCACCTCTCTTGTGTGAACCGTGAACTGTCATCTCGTCTCACGTCTCACGTCATCACGTCTCACATCATCACGGCTCACGTCATCACATCATCACGTCATCACGTCTCACGTCCTCGCGTCATCACGTCTCACATCATCACATAATCACGTCATCACGTCCTCGCGTCATCACGTCTCACGTCATCACGTCTCACATCATCACGTCTCACGTCATCACGTCTCACGTCCTCATGTCTCACATCATCACGTCATCACGTCTCACGTCTCACGTCCTCGCGTCATCACGTCTCACATCATCACATAATCACGTCATCACGTCCTCGCGTCATCACGTCTCACATCATCACGTCTCACGTCATCACGTCTCACATCATCACGTCTCACGTCATCACGTCTCACGTCCTCATGTCTCACGTCCTCACGTCCTCACATCATCACGTCATCACGTCATCACGTCTCACGTCATCACGTCTTCACGTCTCACATCCCACACCACCGACACCTGCGTCCCGTCGCCGGGTTCACTGTAGATGGTGAGCTTGGCGCCGATCGCCTCGGCGCGCTCGCGCATGATCTTCAAGCCCAGGTGGTCGGCGCTGACGGCGCCCGGATCGAAGCCGGCGCCGTTGTCGGCCACCGTCAGGCGCACGGTCTGGCCCTGGCGCAAGGTGACCACGGCCTGCGTGGCTTTGGCGTGCTTGACGACGTTGTTCAACGCTTCCTGGGCAATGCGATAGAGTCCCACCTGCACGTCCGCCGGCAATCTGGGCCTACCGGCCGCGCCATCTTCGGCGCTGAGCTGGATCGCGATGCGCGCCCGACCGATCATCGCTTCGGTGAGTTGGCGCAGCAGGACAGACAACGGCACCTCGACCAGGGCGTTGGGGCGCAGCTCAACCAACAAGGTGCGCATCTCGGCCAGCGCGCCGCGCGTCAGTTGGCGCAATTCCTCCAGCCGGCGCAGGCCCTCGTCGCGGTTCATCTCCCACAGGTCCGGGAGCACCTCGGCGATCAGCGTGGTCGAGAAGAGGGTCTGCGTCACCGCGTCGTGCAGGTCGCGCGCCAGGCGGGTGCGCTCGGCGGCCACGGCGTCCTGGGCGGCCTTGTCGCGCAGACGCTCGTTCGCCGCGATCAGTTCTTCGGTGCGCTCGGCGAGGCGTAGTTCGAGCATACGACGATGTTCGGCCTCCTGGTTGGCCAGCCGTTCCTTGATATGGCGTTCTTCGTTGATGTCTTCGATAATGCCGATCACCATCTGCGGAACGCCATCAGCCGTGCGGGCCAGAGAATCGGTCAGACGCCCCCAGAATACGCTGCCATCTTTGCGGACAAAACGCTTTTCGATGCGGAAGGAATCGATCTCGCCGGTGAGAAGTTGACGGAACTGCTGGGCGTCCACGCCCTGATCTTCGGGATGGATCAAACTGGCAATGGCCGTATCCTTCAACTCTTCAGCGGTGTAACCGAACATGCGTAGCATCGCCGGATTGAGACGCTGGTTCGCCACCAGATGGCTGAAGCGCACCTCGTCCAGAGGCAAATTCCCATCATCGCCGAGGTCTACCAGCACAATCCCCATTTCGGCAGAATCGTACAAGGTGCGGAAGCGGGCCTCTGATTCTGCCAGCGTTCTCCCGGCTTCTCTCTCCTCGGTCACATCCTCAATCAAGCCAACCAGATACTCCGGCGCCCCGGCATGATCCGGCACCGCCGAGTACGTCACGCGTCCCCAGAACATGCTGCCATTCTTTCGGACGTACCGCTTCTCCATCCGCATGCCCGGAATCTTGCCCGCCACCATCTCGCGGAACTGTTCCGCGCCGATTGCGAAATCGTCGGGAAGAGCGAGCCGCGCGCGGAATCGAGGCGGAGCAGCTCATCCAGTTCGTAGCCGGTCATCTGCAGCGCGACTTGATTAGCACTAATAGTCCGGCGATCCAGCGACATGATTGCCATGCCGACAGTCGCGTTCTCATACATTGCCTTGAAGCGGGCTTCCGATTCGCGCAACTCCTCAAGGGCGCGTTTGCGCTCGTCAATATCTTCCGCGATGACGACGAGATAGAGCACTTTGCCGGCCGCATCACGCACGGCCGAGATGCTCTGGCGCATCCAGTGCGCGCGGCCATCTTTGTGGACGTAACGCTTCTCGACCTGGAACGAATTGCGCTTGCCTGCCAGGACTTTGGCGAATTCGTGCTGCCCGACAGCCAGATCCTCAGGATGGGTGATGCCCTGGCCGCCAGCCGCAAGCAACTCCGCTTCGCTGTAACCGGAAAGTTGCACCAAAACCGGATTGACGGCGAGCACGCGGCCGTCGGGGGCGATCAGGCTGATGCCAATGGCCGCATTTTCGTACATCGCCCTGAAACGCGCCTCCGATTCCGCTACTGTCTGCTGCGCCGCTTTCTCCTCGGTGATGTCTTCGATCAGGCCGATGAGATAGAGCGGGCTGCCGTCAGCGTCGCGCACCAGGGCGAAGTTGACGCGACCCCAGAAGAAACTGCCGTCCTTGCGGAGGTAACGCTTTTCGATCAGGTATTGGTCGCGCTGGCCTGCCACCAACTCCTGAAACTGCTCGCGGTCCAGGTAACGGTCTTCCTCCACCACCAGGTCGGACGGATTGATCCCGGCGATCTCTTCGGGGGTGTAGCCGGTGAGCCGTTCCGCGGTGGGGTTGATCTGCACGATGCGGCGGTCAAGGGTCATCACGGCCACACCCACCGCGGGGTTCTCGAATACCGCGCGGAAACGGGAAGCGGCCTCGGCCAGGGCGGCATCCGTGCGCTTCTGCTCGTCGATGTCTTCGATCAGGGCCACCAGGTACGCGGGCTGGCCCAGCGCATCGCGCACCAGGGAAAGAGTCAGCCGCGTCCAGAAGACCTCGCCGCTCTTGCGCAGGTAGCGCCGCTCCACGCTGTAATGGCTCCGTTTGCCTTCCAGCATCTCGACGAAACGATCCATCCCCACCTGCGCATCGGGCGGGTAGACGTTCTGGCTGTCGTTGCGCCGGAGCAACTCTTCCTCGGTGTAGCCAGACATCTCGCACACCACGGCGTTGACGGCCATGATCTGCCCCTCCAGGGTGGTGAGACTCATGCCGATGGCCGAGCTCGCGAAGGCCGCGCGAAAGCGCTGCTCCATCTGTTGGTGCTCGACCTCGCGCTGCTGCAAGGTGTCTGCCAGGCGGTTAAGCGTGTGCGTCAGCGCGGCCAACTCGGCTGGCGCCGCCTGCTCCGGGAGGCGCGCGCTCAGATCGCCAGCCTGCATACGCTGCACAGCAGCCGTCAGCTCTTGCAGCGAGCGCAGAGGGATGCGCTGGTTGTCTTGATCAGGCATGGGAGTTCCTTGTAGCAACATTGTAGCAAGCGCGCCATGCAGCACCTAATCCGGGTGTGAGACGTGAGACGTGAGACGTGATATCCTGGTCATCACGCATCACGTCATCACGCATCACGTCATCACGCATCACGTCTCACGCATCACGTCATCAACGATATGCTTCACCACATCCACCACCTCGGCCAGCTTCTCCACGCTCACCTTCTCGACCGTGTCAGCCGGAGAATGGGCCAGCGCAACGCGCCGTGGGCGCTGAACGCCAGCGCCGGGACACCGCGGAAGGCGAAGGTCGAATGGTTGCTCTGCGGCCACGGCTCCACGGCCTGTAATGCGGGATAGCGGTCGGTGATCGCGGCCAACCGTGATGCAAGCTCCGGCGCGATGTTGAACTGGGCGATGGTGTTGGCGCCACCGGTGTAGCCGCTGCCGTCCATGTTGACAGCCAGCAGGATCTCCCCGAAAGACGCCTCACCGGCCCGGCGCACGTATTCATCGTCGCCGATCGGCAGATACTCCTCGCCGTTGAACGCCACCAGCTCCAGATCGAAGGGCAGGTCGTGCCCGGCCAGGGTTTCGGCCAACGCAAGGAGCACGGCGACGCCCCCGCCGTTATCGAGCGCGCCGGGGGTGTTGATGCGCGTGTCGAAGTGCGCCATCAGGGTCACGCGCTTGGCGCTATCGACGCACTCTGATGCGGACGAGCCTTGAGCCTGTCGAAAGGCGGTTGCTTTGCGCGCCACGATGTTGCGTGCGGTCGCCGCGTATTTGGCGCAGTCGAGCCGCAGGTGGAGGAGACTGGATTCAGCCAACAGCCGTTCGATCACCGCGAGCGGCGCGGTGGCCGCAGGGATCTCCAGCTCCCAGTCGCCGGTGAACTGCTCGTACTGGATGGTAGGCGGCGGCGGGGCCAGCACGGCGGCCGGCTGTTTGGCTTCCAGCAAGCCGATGATGGCGTCGTCCCGTTCCTCCTTGAGGAACCACGACTTCGGGGAGAGGGGCGATCTGACCAATTCGCCGTGCAACAGCGCGATCTTGCCGGTCAGGTCGGCCGCGGCCAGCTCGTCCAGCGTGGAGACGGCGATCGCCGGCGCGGTCACATCGCACGCGGGCGAAAAGGCGTTCGCCTCCACGGCCAGCGCCTCGTCTCCAAGGGCGAGTGACACGGCAGCGCAGTCCCAACCGGTGCAGGCGTAGGGCTGCTCTTCCACCAACCAGCCGAGCGCGGCAAAAACGTCCCGGATGTAGTCCGCGGCGCGCTCGTTGGCCGGGGAGCCGATGGGACGCGTGCCGATCTCAACACACAGTTTTTCGAGGTGGCGGGTCAAGGATGTGGACATGAAACCTCCCAGGGTACACGATCATCACCTGATCTGGATGTGCTACGTGATGCGTGCTACGTGATGCGTGCTACGTGATGCGTGCTACGTGATGCGTAAGACGTGTTGCGTTGAAGCGTGGTTGCGCGAGATCGCAACTTTCACGCAACCACGGGTCACGTTGTCACCAGGACCATTCAATTTGTTCTACCCGCATGACACCCATCGGGTGGCATGGCAGCACTCAGCATGACTTTTCACGAGAATTGAATGACCCTGCGTTATCACGGGTCACGCCATCACGGGTCACGTTATCACGCACCACGTCATCACGAGTCACGAGTCACACGCACCCACGGCTCGCTCAGATCGTACGTGGTGAATCCCACCGATGCGTAGAACGCGCCGGTGGCCTGGGAATACGAGTCCACCGTGACCAGGGTCGCGCCCCGGTGCTGGACGCGGCGCAGTCCCTCGGCCAGGAGCGCCCTGCCCAAGCCCTTGCGCCGGTGCGCCGGGTGCGTGCCTACCGGCTCGAAGGCTGCGGTGCGGGTCACGTCGTCGAACCAGACCGTGCAGAAAGCGGCCAATTCGCCGTCGGGAGCGACGACCACCAGATCGAGGTCGCGACAGTAGAGCGGCGCACGCTGGACGTTGCGATACCACTCCCAGCCCTCGTATTTCTCGTCCGGCTCGTCGGGGTGAAAGGCTCGCCACGAAACCAAACTGCGCGCCGGCAGTTCGCCCTCATCGCCCAGGACACGCACGGTGTACCCTTCGGCCGGCTGGAAATCGGGGATGGGCTGATCCATCGGGCGGCGGCGCTGTTGTCCCGGCGTCCCCTGGCGGACGTAGCCGCGCCGCGCGAGCAGAATCCCGCCGCAGCGCATCCCCTTCATGCGCCCAAAGCACCAGGCGTTGGCTGCCGTCCGCCTGCGTGGTAGCGAACTGCGTCTCCGCCACCGACAACATCGCCACCTCCAGCTCGGCCGAGCGAAAGGCGGGATGGATCTGCAAGCAAGCCTCGCCCGGCCCTTCAGGATGCAGCACCGCGGCCAGGTGGCCCTCGACGGTTTCCCACAAGAACACGGCCGCTTCCAGGTGGAACTGGAAGATGTTGGCGTTCACGTGCCAGCGCCAGTAGTCCCACCGGTAGAGCGGCCAACTGAACTCGCGGCGGCCGTTGCGCAGGAATACCTCACGCAAAAACTGGCGGATCGCCCAATAGTCGTCGTCGCACCGGTATTTGCGCTGGGTGAGTTTCATACGCGCCTCTCAGATTACCTCACGCCGAGGGCGACGGTCAAGCTGACGGGTTACCGTTTCCTGGCCTAACTACCGCCGAGGCAATAGCATACCCGTAGGCGATGGTGCGGCCGGCATTGGGGCCGGTCAGGTAAGTCCGGTGCAGGAATTCCTGGTCGGCGTCCTGCACATCGGTGAAGCCGCGCGCTTCCAGGAATGCGGTGACCGTGCCTTCGGGGATGCCAAAGACCAGCGCTTCGCCGCTCACCCAGCGCCGGGATCGCATGTTTTTCACCTCGCCGCGTTTGACCGTCCCATCCAACAGGGTCGGGTACATGTAATCGAAAATGACCGCGCTGCCCGCGCCCGAGTGCGTGACGATGAAGGCGAGGGTCGCATCTACCGCGGCGGGGGTGAGATACTGCGTCACGCCCTGCCAGATAAAAAGGGTCCGGCGCGTCTCATCGTAGTCGCACTCCGGCAGGCGTTTCCCCAGCGTTTGCGTGTTGAAATCAACCGCCACATAGGTGACGTGGGCGGGCAGGACGCCGAAGACCTGTTTGACCTTCTCGATTTTGCTGGCTTGCGAAGCGGGATGATCCACCTCGAAGACCTTGATCTGCTTGAGCTCCCGCGAAGCGATAGGCGCGCGCGTCCAGCCCCGCGCCCAGGATGACCACCTGCTGGACGCCCTCGGCCAGGTTACGCTCCAGGAACTCGTCAATGTGGCGCTCGCGCACGGACAGGAACCCGATCACGCCGGGGCCTTTGCGCTCGCTGTAGCCGATTCTATCGAAGAACCGGACCAGGTGGTAAAGCGCGGCGTTGACGAACTGGCGCGCATACGGGTCATAACACAGCCGCTCGCCTGCGGGCTTCTCCGATTCGATCCCGCGCAGGATGGCGATGCCGATCGCGGTCATGCTGGTCTGGTTCTTGCGCATGGCTTACGCTCCTGGCGCGGCGTTTTCAGCGCGCGCCTTGATGCCGCGCAGCATCCCGCGTTCCATGATGAAAACGCCGGGATGGATGATGTCCCAGAGGCCGCCGACCATCATGGTGCGGGTGCGCAATACCAGGCGGGATGAGCCGTCAGCCTGGGGTGTGATGACGAACTGGGACAGGTCCACCCACTTGTCGCCTTCCTGATGCCCCATGACCATGGCCCGGTTCGGGTGCATCTGCGCGACGGTGTAAGGGGGCGGGCCAGATCCATCGGGGCACATATTGACTGCGTCGCCTGCCTGTCGATCTTGCCACTCCGGGTGAATGCGGTCGGCATTGGTCATCGGGCAGCACAGCAGATTGGTTTCGAGCCAGTCATAGCTGTACCAGCCGCCTTTTTCGGCATCGAGCTGGACGAGCCAGGGATAGATGGCTTCGGGCGCGGCCTGGATAGTGATGGCGCGGTTGACGAAGCTGGCCGGCGCGGGGACGAGTTCATCGCCGGGATAGGTGGCGGCGATTTCGGCGGGGGTCGCGCCCCAGCGATCCATCCACGGGGTAAGCAGTCTGGTGGCGATGACGCCCAAGAGGACCAGGCCCATGACGGCGGCGAACAGGATCAGGACTTTCCTCATGATAGATTTCTCCTCGAACTGGATGAACACATTGTAGGCTTCAGCCAACAAAAACTCCCCCACCGCTGGGGGAGTCTTGCCCTGGTCAAGTGGACAGGTTGTGCTTGAAGAACGACAAACAACCCCTGGCTTGGCTGGCTTCACTTGATTTCCAGAGAACTCATCATGGCGTCCAACTGGGTCAGGTCCGGGGTGAAGGTGCCCGCGGCCTGCGGATTGAGGCCCTTGACCACGTTTGCCAGGTAAACAGGGAAGTCGCTGGTGAATTCAGGCGGCTCTTTTCCGGTGACTTCTCCGTCTGCGGGAAGGCTGGGATGGTTGACCGGCAGCACGGCGGCCACATAGTACTTTCCATCGCTGGTCAGGCCCTGGTAGGTGTAGATCAGCTCGTAGTTGTTGACCGGTATCATGCCCTGGTCAAACTCGGTCAGGTAGCGCAGCCCCTGGCCGCTCTTGAAGTCCAAATACTGAAGATGCGTGTGCATCACCTGCACGGCGTTGAATAGCGGCAGGAAGGGCATGGGCGTGACTTCCTGAGGCGTCTTCAGCAGGGTTTGCAGCGAGGAGACCGTCTGGCCCGCACCTTCGTTGATCTTCCCCAGCTCGTTCGCGGGGTAGATAAAGATCTGCGGCGACATGAGGTGACTGCTGATGGGATAGCCCTGCAGGGTCACACGGGTATACTCGGGCAACACCTCCCAATAAGGAGCACTGTCACCGGCAGGTACGGCTGCGACCGTCTCAGTCTGGAAGCCGGTCGCCATGCTGCCGGTATCCAGAGAAAACTGAGGCGAACCAGCCGGGGCAGGAATCGCGGTTGCTGCCGGTGCCACAGTAGCCGCGGGCTCCAAGGTTGCCGTCGGTACAGACGTTTCCACGGAGGTGGGCAGCGTGGTTGTCGAAGCGGCAGGAAAACAGCCTGAAAGCAGGATCGAACCCACCAGGAGGGCGGCCAACATCAGAAAGACAGATCCGGATTGCGTTTTGGTAGACATCTTCATTCTCCATTCCATTTCAGGTTTTTGTTCTCGGGCTACTGGATTTGTGCAGTAGCCGTCAGCAGCAAGACCAGGACGCCGCAGATAGCCATCAGATTGCTGTATCGCCGAAAACGTGCCATCCTCATGGAGCGGTTCACCGCACTTGTGTTTGCGCCAGCACTGTTTCAACCATCGCCTGCACGAAGTGGTCGGATTCGGAGACCCAGGGCGTGTGCCCGGAATGCTCGAACCAGATGATCTCCTTGTGCGGTGCGTCGAGCAACGCGTGGTATTGCTCAGTCAGCACGGTCGGCGCATTGATGTCGTGACGGCCGATCAGGAAGTAGACCGGGACATCCAGTTTCGTGGCCTGCTTACGAAAATCTACCGACCAAAGTTGGGGATAGACCACATCCAGCGTCTCAAGCACGCCGCGGAACCAACTGACTTTGTCGTACAACCCGTACTCAGGCGCGGCCAGGTCGCGGAAGGTGTTGGCGCCATTGTCGGCGATGGCCGGATTGGCGTTCATGTAGTTGTAGGTATCCATCAGGAAAGCGGCTTCCTTCCAGGACATGCCGCTGCCGTAGTAGGGCGGCGGCCCCTGACGGGTGAGCTTTTCCACTTTGGCCGCGTCGCCGCGTTTCCGGGCCCAGCCGAGGGCGAAGTCGTAGCACATCTCGTCGTTTTCAAGGAACGCAACCATCTGCCCGGTACCGATGAAAGCATGGAACAACTCCGGGTAGCGTTGAACGAGCATAACCCCCAGCGCGCTGCCCCACGATTCGCCCAGCACGTAGACCTTCTCCTGCCCGAAGCGCTCGCGCAACAGTAAGACGAGCGCGCGGGCATCCTCGATGTAACGCTCCGGCGTGATGGTGGCGCGGTCCACTGCGTCGAACGACTTGCCCGCGCCGGGCTGTTCCCAGTTGACGACCACGAAATGATCTTCCAGCCCACCCAGGGCGAAACGGGCGGTAGCGAGTTGGCTGCCGCCGGGGCCGCCGGCCAGAAAGAGCAGGACTGGTTTCTTGGTGTCCTTGCCGCGCACTGAGATCCACTGTTGGCTGCCGTTGAGCGTAACTCGTTCGAGCGTGGCGATGCTCCCTGGCAGCGGTTTGCCCTGGCTGTCGGTGATGGGTGGGGTAGTGGAGAAACCTTGAGAGGCGACCACCGCCAGCGCCCCCACCAGGAGCACTCCGGCTACCGAGATGGCTGTCCCCTTCCAGGCGGGTTTGAGCCGAAAAAACATGACCAGCAGTGCCAGATCCGCGATGCCCAGCGGGATCCACGCCCAGGCAGGCACGGCGGTCGCCGATGGCAGGAGGATTACCGGCACGCACAACACCAGGGCGATGAGGAAAGCCAACATTCGGCCAAGAATGGCGAATATCTGTTTGACATAGTTTGAAAGCTTCTGGGTATTCATAGGGTCTCCACCTTCAGCGGACGATTCTACCGCAGAGTACGCAGAGATTCATTGCTGCGCTTTCCGCGCTCGCTGCGTTCTCTGCGGTGAGTCGGTCCTTATTGAACACGGAGCGCCGTCCCCACGGCGATGGGCCGGTAAGCGATGGGGAAGGCCTCCCGAAACGCCGCCAGGCCACCAGCCTGCGTATCGTGAGGCGACACGGCGACGATGATCGGATGCACGTTCTCCAACAACTGGATTTGGGGCTGCAAGGCGCGGGCGTCAGCGCTGCCCTCGTGCAGACCGCCCACGATGCCGACTACCGGCGCGGCGAACTCCGCCTGTGCATGCGCCAGGAGCGAATCCAGCCCCATGTGGCCGCAGCCCGTGATCACCACGAGCCCCAAGCCTTTGACGTTGACGATCAGCGATTGCTCGACGCCCTGCGGAATGGCGAGCCAGGCGGGGAAGGGATAAACGTAAGGGATAGCGCCTGTCGTAGCGACCCCTTCAGCGATCTTCGTCGGGACCGCGACCACCACCGGCGCGCTGCCGGGATAGCTGAGCGCCTCTGGGAGGTAGACCGGTCGGCTGCCGAGCGGCGCCTGCGCGTCGCCGCTGACGGCAAATGTCCCCTTCTCTCGCCAGTGCTGACCGCCGGTATGGTCGAAATGCGTGTGCGACAGGACGATCATGTCCACCTGATCCAGGCTGACGCCCAGATCGGCCATGTTCGCCTCCAGCGGCGAGCGGGAGGTCGCCGTCGGATTGTTGCCGAGGTCGAACAGGATCGTGGCTGTGTCAGTCTTGATAAGGTACGAGACGCCCAGGCCGGCCTGCAAGCCAGATTCCGCGGCCGCGCCTTCATAGAGCGGCAGGATCTCCAGCGTGCTGGTCTCGCCGATGGTGAGCGGTGTGGCGGTCCGTAACGCGTCCCGATCGCTTTGCACGTTCGCCTGCGCGGCCACCAGGCGTACAGCGACGACCAGCGCAAACAGCGCGAGCCCCACCAGGGGAGCCACTTTCAACCAGGTCGTGATCTTCTTCATGGTAGACTCCTGAAAAGCGGTTTACTATGCTGATGATACGCCAGGGCAAACAAATACTCCCCCATCGGC
>CAWJEL010000031.1:0-38349 GCA_963841825.1 uncultured Chloroflexia bacterium | reverse complement strand
AGGGCTGGGCATAACATAAGCAGTTAAAAATCATCTACTGAAAACGGCACAAAACATAATCTGCGAATTTGCTGGGGTTGCGGGCCAGTTAGCTAGGGGCGGAACGGGGTTTTGGGGCGCGGTCAGGCGGGCCGGGCTAGGCCGGCAGCGGTGTGGGCCCGGCGGCCGGCGGTTTTAGGGTGTCTGCTGGGCGCGCGCCGGGCGCGGGCAGTGACCGGGCCGCCAGCAACGCAAGCGCCGGGGCCCAACTCAGGGGTCAGCGAGGGCGTTCAGGGCGGTTCAGCCACCCCGTACGTCGGGCATGTGGGGCTGGCGCGCCAGTTTCTCCTTCTGCAGCCGCACGCGCTGCAGGGCGTGCAGGTTGCTGAGCACGTAAATCAGGGTATTCTGGTTGACGATGGCGGACTGGCGGCGCAGGCGGGGCCGCTCGATGCCGAGTTCGACGGCCTGGCTATTCGAGCGTTCGTCGGCGGTGCGCTGCTTGTAGATGGCCTTGTAGGCCGGGTCCTCCCGATCGAGTTGGTAGCGCAGGCGTGAACCGATGCTGATCGGCATCATGGCGGTGCAGCCGCCTGCGGGCCAGCGGTCATGGTTGACGGGACAGGCGGGTGCGGCGGGCGGGACCCCAGCCGGGGCCGTCTTGAGACCACGCAGCGGACAAACATACTTGCCGCGCGCGTGGACCACCAACGTACTGGTGCGGTCGGTGAAGGTACACTTGAGCGGCATGGCGAGACCGGCTGCGCACAGCGGTAAGCCCTCGGGATTGAAGCTGCGGGTCTTGAGACCACCCTTCTCACTGAAGGGCACCGCGGCAAAGCCGCCGGCCTCGTGGAAGTACTGATAGACATAGAAGGCGTCGTACGCCTTGTCGAGGGCGCCGTAGCGTGGTCGCTGGCCGAGGCGGCGTTCGGTGGCGGCCATGAGGGGGAAGAAGTAAGATGGGTCGCTTTTGTCGAAGGTTTGGGTCAACTCGGCGAGCACGAACTCGCCCCAGCCGGGGACTTTGGTGGTAACGACGCCTGAAGCGTAGCCCCAGTAGTACTCGCCGACCGAGACCTGCCGGGCCGGCACGGGGTTAGTCGTGGGCGTGCTGGGCGGGGAGGTGGCCGGTTGGGCGGCTGCGGCGGGCGCCGTCGTGGCCGGCCCACCGTCGCCATCGCCCTGGTTATGGCGTTTCTTGCAGCCCAGTTTGCAATCCGGGTCGCCTTTGGGCTGTTTGGTCTTGTCGTAGCGCTCGCTGACGTAGGCTTTGGGGTTGTTTTCCTGGACCCAAGCGATGATGTGCTTGGTATCCAACGAGATCACATCGCCGAAATTGCTATCAGCGGGCAGCTCCAGACGCAGCAGTTGCACCGTGCCGTCCAACAGGAACTGGGCGGCGGCATTGTCCAGTTCGCGCAGCACGCGTCCCAGTTGGCGGCGCGGCGGTACCGAACGCACCACATCGAAACCGTGGGTGGCCGTGGGATCGGCTACCAGCGGAAAGCCGAGGCTCCAGACCAGGGCCGGGTGTTCACACAGGTAGGTGCGCAGCTTGCCCAGTGAGCGCAAGCCCTCGTTGAGCTTGATCAAGTAGGCGGCGACGTAGGGCGCGCGCGGCGCCGGGGTGGGCCCGGGCCAGGGGTGGTTGGTCGGCCGTTCGGGAAAATGCGCCCAGTCGAGCGGACCCAGCAGGTCGAGATACTTACGGGTTACCGCATCCTGGGCCACAAAAGCCGGCAGCGCGGCCTCCGGTTGGGCCAGGCGGGCCAGGTCGGGCCGGACCAGCGGGATGCCGGGCGCCGGCTGGGGGGTGGGTGCGCCCTGCCCACGCAGGGCGGCTAGAGCCAAGGCCAGGCGGTTGCCAGCCGAGGCAAATGACGGTAACATAGGGAGTGCCTCCTTTCAGGGTGAGTGTGGTCCATACCAACAATCTACCCCAAAAGGAGTGCTTTTTCCAGCAGGCAAAATGGCCCGCATACTATGTTAAGTGCCGTTTGCGCATGGCGCAGCAGAGTGATACAGCGCAACTGGCGCCGTGACAAACGACACCAATCTTATGTTATGCCCAACCCTCGACCGAGCGATTGAAACTCACTCGCGAGTATGGTCAACCCGGTGTTCTCCAGGGCTTCAACCAAACGATCCGAGTCGAGGATACTGAAACCAACAGCGCCGCCAACGCGTTCAACGGCGAGGCAGGCTTCAACCAAACGATCCGGAGGATACTGAAACGCCTTCGGCGCCGCTGCACGCCGCGTTTGCGCGTCTCCCGCGTCGCGCTCCAACGCTTCCAGCCGGTCAACTGCACGCGCCCTGCACGTCAAACATTAGCCGCATGAACTCCTCCTCGATCAACCGCACCGCGGCGGCCGCGCTTGACGCGATGCCAGCCCAAGAGTACACTGTGGCAGACCGATAAGGCATGGAGAGAAGCGATGACCGTTGAGCTGAATACCGAGCGGATTTACACGGAATTGAGCTGGCTGCGCCAGGAAGTGCAAGGGCTCCGCAGTAAGTTGGATGCACTCGCGCCAGCCAGCCGGCCCAGCCTGCACACGGAGCACCCGCATATTGTGCGCAGCGAAGGTGTACACGGCGGCCGGCCGGTGGTGCGCGGGACCGGTGTGAGCGTGCAAGCCATCATCGAGCAGACCCGGCTGGGCCGCTCACCGGCACAGATCGTGGAGGATTACGACGGAGTGCTCACCCTGTCCCAGGTTTACGACGCGCTCAGCTACTTCTACGAACACCAGGGCGAGATCGAGCAGGACATCGTCCGCAACCGCGCCGCACTCCGCAAAGGACCGCAAAAGGCTTCCCCGGCGTGAAGCTCTACATAGATGCTGACATCACGCGTAGGCTGGCACGCGCCCTGCGTGAGCGCGGCTACGATGTGCTTTCCGCGCACGAGGCCGGCAACGCCGACGCGTCGGACGATGAGCAGATGGTATTTGCGGCCAACCAGGGACGCGCCTTGCTCACGTGCAATGCCGGTGACTTTACCGCTATTTTCGAGGATTACTGGTACACTGACCGCGAGCATTCCGGCGTCATCGTGTCAGAACAACTTGAGCTCGGCGAAATGATCCGCCGCGTCACCCGGCTGCTCGACACGGTGGACGCCGACGACATGCGGAACAACTGGAAGAATCTGGCCGAGTTCGCCGACTAGATCTGGCCTGGTGACGGAACGGCGATCTATGGTTGCCGCCGGTGATCGCCAGCGTGATTTCCCCCACACGCGGGGGTGAACCGCCCTACAGCGTGCCTGATTCAGTCACTTCCCAGGATCACCCCACGTAATCCTCCAACACCACCACCATCGGCGCGTTCAGGCGGCCCGGTCAACCGGCGGCAGAAATCGTCCTTTCCCATGCCGAGCGCCCCGCTTCCAGCGAACCGTCGGGGTCGGGCCAGAGGTCAGCATGCAGCCCGCGCAGCGCCGTGGTCAGGCTGACCGGCCGTGGCCGCACGCTGACCGTGTCGCCGTCTATGATGAAGAGCAGGGCATCCTGTGGCCGAAGGCCCAGCCTTTCACGGACGGTCTTGGGGATTACAACTTGATACTTGGCGTTGACTTGTGTAGCTGTGACTTGCATTATCTTCCTTCTCAACCTCACTTCCCCCAGCTCACCACCCGCTCCGCCGCGAAATCGTAGCGGAAGGGGATGTCCTTCAGCACGCCCGGCAGGAACGGCGCCTGGTCCGAGCCGTCGGCGTTCATGCGGTAGAGCCGCCACGCGCCGCCGTCCCGGTTGCTGAGGAAGAGGATCGTCTTGCCGTCGGGCGACCAGGCGGGCGCGACGTTGTCCGGCGCATGGCCGCCGCCGTACGGCGGGGTGGTCAGCCGCTGGACGATCTGCCCGGCCGCGTCCAGCAGGAAGATGTCTTTGTGATCGTGCAGGTGCATCTGCACCGCGATGCGCTGCCCATCGGGCGACACCGCGGGGCTGTTCAAATCGACGTTGTGCACCAGTTCCTGCGGCCGTCCATCCGCCCCAATCCTCTGCAAGCCGCCGGCGCTCCTGAATAGAAACTCGTCCTGCCGCGGATACCAGGTCAACGACTGGGCGTCCGTCTCGGAGACGACATCGTGCCAACCCTGGCCGTCGGCCCCGACCCGGGCGACACCGATCTGATCGATCTGGCTCACCGGAAAATCACTGATGCAGAAGCGACCGTAGGGCGTGTCGAGGCAATCCTTGCCGCCGAAGCGTTCGCGCAGCTCGTTATCGGTCAGGCAGCCGAACGGGGTGGCCCGGCACGTCGTTGACTTCGTCACGTGGGTGAAGGCCAGTTCGCCGCCATCCGCGCGCCAGGTCGGGCCGCGCGGCCGGTTGACCGTGGCGATCCGGCGTTCTGCCCCGGTGCGCAGATCGAGCACGAAGACACCGTGTGGCGAGGCCCAGCGCGTGAATGCCAACTGCGTGCCGTCGGGGGACAGGATCGGATCGATGCCGTCGGTGACGCGGCGCAGACCGGTCCCGTCGGCGTTCACCAGGTAGATGTCCCCGCCGGTCGCCGTCTGGAATACGAGTTTGCCGGGGAGGCGCGCCGCAGGTGCAGAGGTGTGACCGGCTGCCGGTGGCTGGCTGGCCGCGGCCGCGGCCGTCGGCGCTACGGCGACCCGTTGCGCCACGGGCAGGTCGGCTGCCACACCGAGCAACCTGACATCCGCCGCGGCCAGCCACCCTTGACCGGCCTGGTCGCCATAGGTGACCCACAGCCAGCGGCTGTCAGTGCTGCGGCCCTCGGCCCAGAACGCCTGAGCGCCGGGGATCTGCGCCACGACCGCGGCGTTGGCGCGCGGCTCGGCGCGCAAGGCCAGCGTCAGACGCGTGCCCAGGGCCATCATCCGCTCCTGCAGCAGTGTTACCGTGGTTGAGATCGTCTGCGTCGCAACGGCAGGCGCGTCAGCCGGTGTTTCAGTCGGCGCCGGCGCGGGGAGAGCCTCGGTGGGTGTGGCTGCCACGGCTGTCGCCGGGGGCACCGGGGTAGCCGTGGCAGCCGGCGACAGCCGAATCGGCGTAGGCGTTGGCAAAGCCGTCGGCTGCGCCAGCGCCTGGCAGCCGCTCAATGCCAGCAGAAAAATGATGCCGACGACGATAACCTCGCAAACCTTGCCCGCTTGGTCTTTCACAACGCAATCCTCTGCACGATATCCAGCATGTCACGCATCACGCATCACGCATCACGCATCACGCATCACGCATCACGCATCACGCATCACGCATCACGCATCACGATCACGCATCACGCACCGCGTTTCACGCATCACGTTTCACGTATCACGCATCCCGTCACTCGTACCGCAGCGCCTCGATCGGATTCAACCGTGCCGCCCGCGTCGCCGGATAGATGCCGAAGAACAGCCCCACCGCGGCGGAGAAGCCGGTTGCCAGTAAGATCGCCTGCGGGGTGACGACCGCGACGAGATCGCTTTGCAGCGTGGAAATCGCATACGCGCCGAGCGCCCCGATCGCGATGCCCAGCAGGCCACCGAGCAACGAGAGCACCACCGACTCGATAAGGAACTGCATCAGGATATCCCGCCGTTTGGCGCCGACCGCCTTGCGCAGCCCGATCTCCCGCGTCCGCTCAGTGACCGACACGAGCATGATGTTCATGATGCCGATGCCGCCCACCAGCAGCGAGATGCCGGCGATCGCCCCCAGGAAGATGGTCAGGACGCCGGTGATCTGGCCGAAGATGGCCACCAGGTCGCGTTGGTTGATCACCGAGAAGTCATCCTCATCCTCGAACGCGATGTCATGGCGGTCGCGCAGCACGTTGCTGATCTCGTCGGCCGCGTCGGACATGCGATCTTCACTCACGACCTGGGCGTACACCACCGACACCAGCGGTTCTCCGCGGCCGTTGTGATACCGCTGAAACAACCGCTCATGTGCGGTGCTCAACGGCACCAGCACCACTTCGTCCTGGTTGCCGCCCATCATCCCGCCGCCGCCGCCCTTTGACTCCAGCACGCCCACGACTTTGAACGGAACATTGTTCACTTTGATGGTGGCGCCGATGGGATATAAACCCTGCTCGGTGAAGAGGCGCTCGGCGATGCGGCTGCCGATCACCGCCACGCGCGCCTTGCTGTTGATGTCGGTTTCGCTGACGAAACGGCCATCGGTCACCGGGAAGTTGCGCACGGTCTCGTAGACCGGCGTCACGCCCGAAGTGTTGACGCGCACCGACTTCTTCCCGTACGAGACTTCGGCCGAAGACATCAGCTCGGGCGCCACCGCGACCACATCGGGCGCGTTGATCCCATCGCCGAGGGCGTTCGCATCAGCCAGGGTCATCTGACTCATATTGCCGCGCGGTTGCTGCATCTGGCTGTCATTCATGTTGCCCGGCACGACGAAAAGCAGGTTCGTGCCGATGCTCTGAAGCTGATCCGTGACCAACCTCTGCACGCCCTGACCCACCGACAGCAGGGTGATCACCGCGCCAACGCCGATGATGATCCCCAGCATCGTCAGCGAGGAGCGCAGCTTGTTAACCGATAGCGCCCGAAGCGCGACGCGTAATTGTTCTGCTAGGCCCATAGCGTTTCTCGTGATCTTAGAATTTATCCGAAAGCCCAAGCACGCGCCCTGAGCTCCAAGCACGCGTCCTGAGCTCGTCGAAGGACGCACCCTTCGACGAGCTCAGGACGCGTATAGAGCATTCATTCGCAGTCCTGCGGCAGGCCGATGCGGTGATGATAGGCCGAGCCACCGGCGACACGCGGCTCGGCGATGTGCTCGTCCCGGACAATCTCGCCATCGAAAACGTGCAGGACGCGGCGGGTGTGCTCGGCGATGTCCGGTTCGTGAGTCACCAGGATCACGGTCATGCCGTGCTCGACGTTCAGCTTCTGGAACAGGCCCATCACCTCGGCGCCGGCCTTGGAGTCCAGGTTGCCGGTCGGTTCATCGGCCAGGATGATGCGTGGGTCGTTCACCAGCGCGGCGGCGATGGCCACGCGCTGCTGCTGGCCGCCCGAAAGTTCGTTCGGACGATGACGCAGCCGATCGCCCAGCCCCACGGACTCAAGGGCGGCTTTGGCCTTGCCCTGCCGGTCGCGCACGCCCGCATAGAGCAGCGGAAGCTCCACATTTTCCAGCGCCGAGGTGCGCGCCAGCAGGTTGAAGCTCTGGAACACGAAACCGAGCCGGCGGCTGCGCACCGTGGCCAACTGGTCATCGTTCATGCGCGAGACATCCTCGCCGGCCAGGATATACGCGCCGGAGGTGGGCTGATCCAGGCAGCCGATGATGTTCATCAGCGTGGATTTGCCCGAGCCGGAAGGCCCCATGATCGCGACCATCTCGCCCTGACAGATCTTGAGCGAGGCCCCGCGCAGCGCATGCACCTCCATGTCACCCATCTGGTAGACTTTGGTGATGGCTTGCAGCTCGATGACCGGGCCGGGTTGTGGTTGGTTCATCATTAGAATCCGCCGCCGCCCTGGAAGGTTTGTTGGAGCTTTTCCAGGCTGGAACGATTGCGGATGATCACCTGGTCGCCCTCGGCCAGACCCTCGCGCACCTCGCTCTGTTGCTCGGTGCGGAGACCCAAGCGCACTTCTACCTTCTGTGGCACGCCGTCGGCCAGGCGCTCGACGAAGGTCTGCCCGCTATCGCGGTCGATTTGCACCGTGCGGTTGGGCACCAGCACCACGCCCTCGCGGATACTGGCCAGGATGGTGGCGGTGGCGCTCATGCCGGCGCGCAGCGGGGCGTCGGTCGGATCGATGTCAATCCGGACTTTGTACGAGACACCGCCGGTGGGCGTCGACGCGGCCGCGGGCGCCACGCTGATCAGGCTGCCGGTCAGTTTTTGCTCCGGCAGCGCATCCACTTCCACCGTGACGGTCTGACCGGCCGCCAATCCGGCCACGTCGAGTTCATCGACCTGTACATCGAGGTGGTACTTACCCGCGTCAGCGATCTGGATGGCGGGACCGCCCATGCCGCCGGCCAGCGCGCCCTCGACCGCATTCACCGCGGTGACGATCCCGTCCCACGGCGCGGTAATGCGGGCGTTGTCGAGCCGGCGTTTGGCTTGCTCCACTCCGAGCTTCGCTTGATCCACCGTGGCCTGTGCGACTTCGACCTGGGCAGCCGACGCGCCGCGCTTGAGACGGTCGAGCGCGGATTGCGCCTGGGCTACCTGAGCCTGCCCGGCCGCCAATTGGGAAGCGTTCGCACCGCGTGCTGCGACGCGGTAATTGGCCTGGGCGGTGTCGAAATTGATCGTAGCCTGCTGGAGCTGCAGCGACTGGGGGAACATCCCAGCGTTGGGCTGATCCTTGATCTTGTCGTAGGCCTGCTGGGCCTGCTCCAGCGAGACGCGCGCCTGTTCCACCTGGGCATTGGCAGCCGCCAGTTGATCTTTATCCGATCCCTTCAGCACCTGCTCGTAGGCCACCCTGGCGCTGTCGAGCGCGGCCACGGCCGCCGCCACATCGCTGGCAGACGGGCCCTCCATGAGCTGCTTCAACTGGGCCTCGGTCTGGCGCAAGCCGATCTCGGCCTGGCGCACTGCGAGATCCAGATCGGTGGTGTCGAGTTCGGCGAGCACCTGCCCGGCCCGGATGCGGTCGCCGGCTTTAACCGCGACCTTGGCCACCGTGCCGGCGCCCTGGAAGTTGAGGTTCGCCTCGCGCTCCGGCAGCACCGAGCCGGTGGCGCTCACGGTGGACGAGATGTCCCCGCGACCGACGGTCACAGTCTCGTAGTCGGGCGCGGCCTGCGCCTTTGCCTTGCCGAACTGCTCGTAGCCGAACCAACTTGCAGCCACGACGACCGCCAGCACCATGATGAGGATCAATGCCCTGCGCATAGACTTGCTCCCTTTACTCACCGCAGAGACGCGAAGGACGCAAGTGAGCGTTCGCTCGACCTGCGCCCTCCGCGCCATCAAGGTTCCTATACATTACCTGCAAAACACTCTACCCTGGAATCAGTGCGGAGGTTTCTCAGGCGTTGCCTTTCGTACAAGGACAGATATGATTATCGCGCACCTTCATGATCCGGGAAAGTTAGGGGCATTCCCGTTCTCTGTCGAAATAGGAAATAAGCTTTGTCTAATCTTTGTTGGAGGGGTGCGCAAACGTTCAAAGTCGTCGCGGCAACCTGATGTGCGCGATCTACATCGGAGGTGTTGTCAACCGACTCAGGGCGGCGAAACCGGCTCGCAGCCCCACGCTCAGGGCCGCATACAGCAGCGTCATCATCAGTGCGGCGCCGCCGCCTAACCGTGGCCCCACCCGGAGGAGCTTGAAGGCCAGCAGCAGATGCCATAACCAGAACAAGGTGAGCATCCCCAGCGCGGCATAGGCCAGGCTGCCGGCGTCCGCGGTCCGGCTGCCGGTGGAGACGAGGTATGACAGCCCCTGGTTGACGACCAGGCGGCCGTTCACGGCAACATAAGTGGTCTGCACGACCGATTCCAGCACGAAGGGGAGTCCGATCCAGGGGGTCGCGGCGAAAAGACGTCCGAAGTCGATTTCCCCGCCGGCGATGAGCGAGCCGAAATAAAGCGCGGCCGCCTGCAACAGGTAGCCGATGAGCAGCGCCAGGATCCCCGTCAGCGCAGCGGAAGCGCCCACGAAGAGCGGCGTCTGCAACGTCGCCATCTGCTTCGGCATCTGGGCGAGCTGCTCGGCAGACAGGCGGTTGAGCACGGCGGCCATCTGGAGTTTGGCTTCGGCGGCCAGCAGTGGCGCGGTCACAACGGCGGACGCGATCGTCGCCAGGATCGCCAGCGTCACCGGCAGCACCCAACGCCAGCGCGGGCGCACGATGATCTCAGTCAGGGTGGCGCTCGGCCGATCGACGATGCCGGCCAGCAAGACCCAGGAGGATTTCGGCGGCGTACTGCTGGCGTCAGACATGGCTTCTCCCAGGAGAGTATGTGTCGGAAGCGGTACGATAGCACCACAATCGCGTCTTGTCAACAGTTGCACAAGGATAACACTTGTGGTAGAATTTTGTCTCATAGCACAAGGAAAATACGAACCGGCCACAGGCAGAGTGCACCTGCCGGTAGAGTAGAGCGCAAGTCGGACGCTTGCAAAGGAGACGACAAGATGGCAAGACGGGCAATCCCTGACATTGTAGTAGGTCGCCTGCCGGTTTACCTGCGGGCACTGAGCTTCCTGATCGCTGAAGGACGGCAGATCACCTCTTCCCAGGAGTTGGGTGATCGCTTAGGCATCTCCTCGGCCCAGATTCGCAAGGATCTATCCCATTTCGGCGAGTTCGGCAAGCAGGGTACCGGTTACGACATCAATTTCCTGTACGAACAGCTACGTCAGATCCTGAAGGTCGATCGGAAGTGGGACGTGGTGCTGGTCGGCGCCGGCAACCTGGGCAAGGCCATTGCCGACTACGGCGGATTCGCCGGCAAGGGCTTTGTGATCCAGGAGATCTTCGATACCGACCCGGCCAAGGTCGGCAAGCCGATGGGCATTGACAACCTCATCGTCCAATCCGTGGATGCGCTGGGCGAGACCATCCGGGCCCGGGGGATTACCGTCGGCATTATCGCGACGCCGGCGGAAGAAGCGGTCGCCGTGGCGCGGACGATGATCGACGCCGGTGTGAAGGCCATCTTAAACTACGCGCCGATCACGCTCACAGTGCCGCCATACGTGCGCGTGCAGTATATCGATCCGGTGGTGGGCCTGCAGCGAATGACATATTATCTTTAGGTAACGCCGTTTCGACAGGATCATGATCTGAATAAGCGGGGGTTTCGCGGCACGACAGGTGCTTGTGGCGGAATCCCCGTTCTTTGTTGCGGCCCCCGAGCCTGGGAAAAGTCCGGCGCTGAGCCTGACCATGATCATAAACAGGCGAAGCAGAGGGTGCTACAATATGCTCGCATCTCAGGATCAATCCAGCAAAGTAGGGGAGCCGTTCCATGCGAGCCAAACGGGTGGTGGCAGACATCATGAAACCTAATCCGGTGACGGTCACACCGCGTAACGCCATTCGGACTGCCATCAACCTGATGCGCGAGGGCGGTTACCGGAGGTTGCCGGTGGTCGACCGCGGGCGGCTGGTGGGGATCATCACCGACCGCGATCTGCGTCGCGCTGCCAACTCGCCGTTTGTGGTGCGCGAGCAGTGGTACGATAATTTCATTCTCGACCACATCGAGGTGGGTTCCTGTATGACTCCGAATCCACTGACCATTGAGCCGTCCGCACCGATCGCCGACGCAGCACGCATCATGCGTAATCACAAAATCGGCGGCCTGCCCGTGGTGACCGACGGCCAACTTGTGGGCATTATTACCGAAACCGATCTGCTCGATTTTCTCGTCGAGCTGCTTGCGGGCGAACTTGTGCCTGCCTGATTCCACGGCCGAACCGCGGCCGAGCCGCGGCTGAACGGCGGCCCTTTACCGGAACACCTGCGATCGCCCCGCAGGTGTCCGTTTTACATTACAGGAAAGTGTGTTGAGATGTTTAGTCGTGCTGATCTAGTTTTTCTCCATGCGCCGAGCGTTTACGATTTTCGCAAACATTCCATCCTTTATGGCCCTGTCAGCGATCTGGTGCCCTCCACCCCGGTGTTCGAGATGTACCCCATCGGCTTCACCACTATGGCCGAATATCTCGAACGTAACGGTCTGCGCGTGCGCATCGTGAACCTGGCCGTGCGGATGCTTAACGACCAGGACTTCGATCCTGAAACGGCGGTCAAGGCGCTGAACCCGGCGGCCTTCGGCATCGACCTCCACTGGCTGCCCCACGCCCACGGCGCGCTGGCGGTGGCCGAGATGACCAAACGGCATCATCCCGACACGCCAATGATCTTCGGTGGCTTTTCCGCGACCTACTACCACGAGGAGTTGATCCGCTATCCGTTCGTGGACTTTGTGATCCGCGGCGACTCGGCTGAGGAGCCGTTACGCCAGTTGATGGCGCATCTGATGGGGGCAAAAGGCGCGCCGCGGCTGGCCGACATCCCCAACCTGACCTGGAAGGATCGCGCCGGGGAAGTCCACGTCAACCCGCACAGCTACCGGCCGGAAAACCTCGACCACGTGATGCTGGACTACCGCTACGTGGTGCGCGCCGCGGCGCGCGAGATGAACCTGAGCAGCTACGTGCCGTTCAAGGATTGGATGGACTATCCGATCATGGCCGCGTTGAGCTGCCGTGGCTGCACGCAAAGCTGCGTCATCTGTGGCGGGTCGGGCGCGGCGTTCAAGCAGATGCACGGCCGCGACAAACCGGCGTTTCGCGATCCGGAGATGCTGGCAAAGGATGTGCGCCGGATCTCCGCCATGAGCCGCGGCCCGGTCTTCATCCTCGGCGATCTGCGCCAGGCCGGCCAGGGCTATGCCCAACGCTTCTTCGACGCCATGCGCGGCTTCGACGGCCCAGTCATTACCGAGCTTTTCTCGCCAGCCTCACGTGAATTTCTGCAGGCGATGGCGGATGCGCTGCCGAACTTTACCCTGGAGGTGTCGCTGGAGAGCCACGACCCGGTCGTGCGCCACGCCTTCGGCAAGCACTACGGCAACGAGCCGATCGAACGCACCCTGGCCGACGCGTTGGACGTGGGGGCCAGGCGGCTGGATGTCTTTTTCATGTCCGGCCTGCCCCAGCAGACCGCTGAGTCGGTGTTGGGGACGATCGACTACTGCGAGAAGTTGCTGCAACGGTTCGGCAAGGATGGCCGGCTGGCGCCGTTTATCTCGCCGCTGGCGCCCTTCCTCGACCCCGGCAGCCGCGGCTTCGAGAACCCGGAGGAGCACGGCTACCGCCTCTTTGCACGCACCCTGGAAGAACATCGCCGATTGTTGGTGGCGCCCAGTTGGAAGTATGTGCTGAACTATGAGACGCGCTGGATGGATCGGCACCAGCTCGTGGACGCGACCTACGCGGCAGGCAAACGTTTGAACCGCATCAAGGCCGAGTATGGGTTGATCCCGGTGCAACAGGCCGAGGCGACCGAGCAGCGCATCGAATGGGCCATGGCGCTCCTCGCTGAGATCGACGAGTTGATGGCGACCGCTTCGCCCGACGTCTTCGCGCGGGAGATGGCTCGATTGCGGCCCGCGATCGAGCAGGCGAACATGTCTACCGTGTGCGACAAGCGCGAGTTGAACGTGGACATGACCGGCCCGCGGCTGAACTACGGCACGGTCGCACACCTCCTGCTCAAGGACACGGTGCAAACGTTGGGCCGCAAGCTTGCCGCGCCGCTGCGGCCGCGGCTCGCGGGAGTAAAAACTAATTTTGTTCCCAGGAGGTGACGCTCAATGGCGAGGGGCACCGTAGTCATCGAAATGGATCGGTGCAAGGGCTGCGAGCTCTGCACCACGATCTGTCCTCAGGAAATCCTGCATATGAGCCGGGAGGGGTTCAACGCGCGCGGTTACCGGCCGGTCGAGCTGCTTGACCCGACCGGCAAGTGTACCGGGTGCGCCCTGTGCGCGCTCATCTGCCCGGACGTTGTGCTCACCGTGTATCGGTATGACCCCAAACGAGCAACTGGAAGCTAGAAGCTGGAAGACCGTTCATTTGTGGTTTCCAGTTTCCAGCTTCCAGTTTCCAGCTTCGAGCTCCAGGAGACAACGATGTCGAGAGAACTCTGGAAAGGCAATGAGGCCATTGCAGAGGCGGCCATTCGCGGCGGGGTAGAGGCCTTTTTCGGCTACCCGATCACCCCCCAAACCGAGCTTCTGGAATACATGTCGTGGCGCATGCCCGAGCTCGGCCGCGTCTTCTTGCAGGCCGAAAGCGAGATCGCGTCGATCAATATGGTTTACGGCGCGGCGAGCGGCGGCGCGCGGCGCCTTGACATCCTCGTCCAGCCCCGGTATCAGCCTGATGCAGGAGGGGCTGTCCTACATCGCGGCCTCCCAGGTTCCCGCAGTGCTGATCGACGTGATGCGCGGCGGGCCTGGCCTCGGCAACATCCAACCCAGCCAATCCGACTACTTCCAGATGACCCGCTCGGCCGGGCACGGCGACTTCCACCCCATCGTGCTGGCGCCCTCCACCGTGCAGGAGGCCGTCGATCTGACGTACGACGCGTTCCCCCTGGCGGAAAAGTATCGCACCCTCGTGATCCTGGCGGCGGACGGTTCCTTGGGCCAGATGATGGAGCCGGCCGAGATGCCCCCCATGCGCGCGCCGCTGACCGAGGCCGAACGCGGCGACTTCGCCATCCGTGGCGCGGCAGGCCGCGATAAGCGCATTGTCACGTCGCTTTTCCTCAACGAGAACGAGCTCGAAGACCTGAATCGACGCTTGCAGGCCAAGCTCAAGGTGATCGAAGCAGCCGAGCGGCGCTGGGAAGAGATCGCCACAGCCGACGCCGAGTACCTGCTGGTGGCGTATGGTTCCGTGGGGCGCACGTGCAAGACAGTCGTGAGGGAGGCGCGCGCCGAGGGCACCCAAGTGGGCCTGCTGCGTCCCATCTCGCTTTGGCCCTACCCGCAGCCGCGCCTGCGTGAGCTCTCGGCAGGCAAGCGCGGCATCCTGGTGGCCGAGATGAGCGCCGGCCAGATGCTCGAAGATGTTCGGTTGGCCGTGGAAGGTCGCTGTCCGGTGGCGTTCTACGGCCGGACGGGCGGCGTGATGCCGCTGCCGGACGAAATCCTGGACGCGCTGCACCGCATGGTAGAGGGAGGCGGTTAAACCACAGAGACACGGAGGCTAAGAGTCAAAAAACGCGATACCGCAAAAGTCACTATCCGACGCCTGTCATTCTGAGACCCGCATGCGCCAGGACCGCATGTTCTGACCAAGAAACTCACGCTGTCACGGCTTTGCCGTGAGGCCGAGTCCCTGACCTTGGTTAGCGACTCAGGTTGTCAGGCCGAAGGATCCATTCGGGAGTTTCTTGGGAGCGAGTCCGCCCCTGAACTCCCGTAATGGCGAAAATTCAGCGAAGAATCTCATGTCGCAACGAGACCCTTCGCTAGAATCTCACCGTGACGAACCTCACGGGGTTGACCCGCTGCTCATGAAGTACCAGCACGAGATGTTTCGCTGACGATTCGCCGCAACGCATCTTGTGTCACCGACCCGCTGCTCATGAAGTACAAAACACGAGATTCTTCGCTGGAGACCTGCCGCAACGGAAGTTGAGCCGTTAACCCGCTCAGAATGACAATCGGAACTTCTTTGAACTACTGGCATGCTGCCGTGCGGCTTGGCAGCACTCAGGGTGACAATAGCGAGTTTTGCGGTATTGCCAAAAAACCTCCGTGTTCTCCGTGCCTCCGTGTTTAATCTCATCTCTTGGGAGGTCAACGATGACTGGCGATCTAATCACCGAGGAAGCCATTCTGGCGCAGGGCAATGTGGTTTACCAGCGCCCGGATGCGCTGTCGGATAACCTGACCCACTACTGTCCCGGCTGCACGCACGGCATCATCCATCGCCTGATCGCCGAAGCGATTGACGAGCTGGGCATTCGGGAGCGGACGATCCTGGTCGCGCCGGTCGGCTGCTCCGTGCTGATGTACTACTACTATAATGTAGATGCGGTGGAGGCCGCGCACGGCCGGGCGCCGGCGATGGCGACGGGGCTCAAACGGACGCAGCCGGACAAGGTGGTGTTCACCTACCAGGGCGATGGCGACCTGGCGTCCATCGGCGCCGCGGAGATCCTCCACGCGGCCAATCGCGGGGAGAACATCTGCGTCTTCTTCGTCAACAACGCCGTCTACGGCATGACCAGCGGGCAGCTCGCGCCCACCAGCCTGCTTGGCCAGGTGACGACCTCGTCGCCGGAAGGCCGGGATGTGAAGCTGCACGGCTACCCCATGCGGATGGCCGAGATCATCGGCGGGCTGCCGGGCGCGGCCTACGTCGTCCGCCGCTCGGTGCATGATGCCCGCACCATCCGCCAGGCGAAGAAAGCCGTGGTGACGGCGTTCAAGACGCAACTCGCCGGCCTGGGCCTGAGCATGGTCGAGTTCCTGTCATCCTGCCCGACCAACTGGCATCTGTCGCCCCTCGATGCCTTGACCTGGATTCGCGATGCGATGGTGCCGTACTATCCGTTGGGGGATTTCAAGGTGACGGACGAGGTGAAGGGATTGGAATAGTACGATAGTGCGGTAGTATGATAGTGCAATAGTGAGGGAGTACGATAGTGGGGACATCTCCGCTTTGAAGTACTGACGTACCACTGCGCTACCGCACTAACTCACCATCTCACTAACTCACTATCTCACTCGTTCCCGGCAAAGGAGCCAACGAATGCACCAGGAGATCATTTTTTCCGGTTTCGGCGGACAGGGGGCGCTGTTTGCCGGGCAGTTGCTGGCCTATGCCGCGCTGGATTCGGGCCTGCAGGTGACCTGGATTCCTTCCTACGGCCCGGAGATGCGCGGAGGCACCGCCCACTGCACGGTTGTCGTCGCTGACGAGCCGATCGGGTCGCCTTTGGTAGACCGGCCGGCCGCGGTGGTGGCCCTTAACCTGCCGTCTTTCGAAAAATATGAGCCGCGGGTGAAGCCCGGTGGGCTGATGGTGTATAATGAGTCCCTGATTCCGGCCGCGCCCGTGCGGTCGGACATCCGCTATGCCGCCGTGCCGGCGAACGACATCGCCGAGGCATTGGGCAACGTGCGGCAGGCGAACGTGGTGCTGCTCGGCGCCTATCTGGCCGCGACAGGCTACCTGGCGTTAGAGGCCGTCGAGACCGCGCTCGATAACCATCTCTCTGAGCGCCAGCGCCGGTACCTGGCCAGCAATAAAGAAGCGTTGCGCCGCGGGGCGGCATGTATTGAAAACTAGAAACTGGAAGCTAGATACTCGATACTGGAAGTCGGAAGCTGGATACTCGATGGCGGATGTTGGAGGCTGGACTGCCCACCGGGCTGTCATAAGAGCTGAATGGTACGTCAGGTAGAAGTGTGCGCTGACCACCAGCTTCTAGCTTCTAGTTTCCAGCCTCCAGCAACCCGGACTCAACAAGGAGGTTGAGTGTGGCAACACCGTGGAAAAGCCGTTATGCCCAGCGCAACCAGCGCATGGGCCGTTCGATCATCCGAGAGCTGTTGAAGTACACGCAGCAGCCCGACCTCATCTCGTTTGCGGGCGGGATGCCGGCACCCGAGCTGCTCCCAGTGGAGAGAACCCAGGAAGCCGCTTGCCGGGTACTGTCAGAGCATGGCGCTCAGGCGTTGCAGTATGGCCCCACGGAGGGCTTCCCGCTGCTGCGCCAGTTCATCTGCGATCGGATGAACCGCTACGGGATCACGGCCAAATCGTCCAATGTCTTCATCACGACCGGCTCCCAGCAGGCGCTCGACTTGATCGGCAAGCTGCTGATCAACCCCGGCGACCAGGTGTTGGTGGAGGAACCGACCTATCTGGGTGCGCTGCAGGCCTGGGACGCCTACCAGGCGGAGTACGTCGGGGTGGCCTGCGATGATGATGGGCTGCGCACCGATCTGCTGGAGAACGCGCTGCGGGTCGGCCCGAAGTTCATGTACATCCTGCCAAACTTTCAGAACCCCGGCGGGTTCACGCTATCGCTGGAACGCCGGTTCGAGCTGGTACGGTTGTCGAACCGTTACGGCATCCCGCTGATCGAAGATGATCCCTACGGTGCGCTGCGGTTCGAAGGCGAACATCTGCCGCCGCTGGTGGCGCTGGATTCGGACTTCCAGTCGGAAAGCGGCCAGGATGGCCACGGCTACATGGAGGGCAACGTCATCTATCTCGGCACCCTCTCCAAAACGTTCGCGCCCGGCCTTCGCCTCGGCTGGGTGTGCGCGCCCGAGGAGGTGATCGACCAGCTCGTGTTGGGCAAGCAGGGCGCCGATCTGCACAGCAGTGGCTTTGATCAGATGTTGGCCTACGAGGTCCTCAAAGATGGCTTTATGGATGAGCACATCCAGGTGATCCGCAAGGTGTACGGTGAGCGTCGCGACGTTATGCTGGCCGCACTGACGCGCTACTTCCCGGCGGGGTGCTCGTGGACGCGTCCCGAGGGCGGCCTTTTCCTATGGGCACGCGTGCCGGAGTGGATCGACACGGGCGAGATGTTACAGGAAGCGGTGGCTGCCAAAGTGGCTTACGTGCCTGGTTTCGCCTTCTATGCTGAGGCGGCCCGCGGCCGCAACACGATGCGTTTGAACTTCTCAAATGCCCAACCGGATCAGATCGAAGAAGGGATCCGGCGGCTGGGCGTTCTGTTGAAGACGAAAATTTCGCGTTACAACCGCATCGAAGCGGTTCACAGTCTATCGCAGGAGTAAACGAATGGAACGAACACGCGTGCGCGAACATCATGTCCAGTCCGGCAATTACCGTCAGCCCGGACACTACACTGCCAGCCGCTAACGCGGTGATGAAGGAAAAACAAATCCGCCACCTGCCCGTGGTAGAGAAGAGCCGGTTGGTCGGCATCGTGAGCCGCGGCGACCTGCGCGAGGCTTCGATCAGCGCCAGCATCAACGCCGACCAGTACGAGCTGCACTTCCTGCTCAACCGGTTGACCGTGGGCAACCTGATGACGCACAAGGTGCGCACCGTCACGCCGGACGCGTTGGTGGTGGATGCGACTGATCTGATGACCGAGCATAAAATTGCCGGACTACCCGTGGTGGACGCGGACGGTGCTGTGATTGGGATCGTCACCGAGTCCGATCTGCTCAAGATGCTCGTGCGCAAACTGCGCGAGACTGAAGGGCAGAACTCCGCCGGCGAGGCGTAGGTTCATTTTCGAGAACGCTCATGAACGATCAACTGGCGCGTTACGTGCGGCAAGTCATCTACCCCGGCATCGGTGAGAGTGGCCAGCGTGCCCTGCTGGCCGCGCACGTGACGCTCATCGGCGTCGGTGCGACCGGCTCGGTGCTGGCGAATCATCTGGCGCGGGCTGGGGTCGGCCATCTGAGGCTGGTTGACCGCGATTTTGTGGAGCTGAACAACCTCCAGCGCCAGTTGGTCTACGATGAGGATGACGTGGCGCAGGTGCTGCCCAAGGCGGTGGCGATAGCTCGCAAACTGCGCCGGATCAACAGCACGATCGCGATCGAGGATGTGGTCGCCGATGTTAACGCTACTAACATCGCCGGTCTGATCGCCGACGCCGACGTGGTCCTGGATGGCACGGACAACTTCGCCACGCGCTATCTGATCAACGACGCCTGCATCAAATCGGGCAAGCCGTGGGTCTACTCCGGCGTCCTGGCCACCTACGGCATGAGCATGACCATCCGGCCCGGCGTCACCCCGTGCCTGCGTTGTGTGATGGGCGAATTGCCGGCGCCCGGCACCGTGCCTACGTGCGACACAGCCGGCATCATCGGCCCGATCGTGACGTTGATGGGTTCGATTGCAGCGATGGAAGCGATCAAGCTGCTGCTCGCCGCTGCCGATCCCCCACCGTCGGGGCCGCGGCCAGAGCTCAATACCGGCATGATCCACATCGATCTGTGGGATCATACCTACGAACAGTTCGACCTCGGCGGGCCGCGGCCCGATTGCCCGACCTGCGGAGGACGTCAGTTTGAGTTCCTGAACGCCGAGGCCGGCAGCCGTCTCACCTCGCTGTGTGGCCGCAACGCCGTACAGGTCAGCGTCGTGGGTTCGCCCGGCATCGATCTCGCGGCCCTGGCCGAGCGACTCCGCGCCGCGCACGTCGGCGCGATCCAGGCCAACGCCTATCTGCTGCGCGCCGAGATCGACGGTTACGAGTTCACCATCTTCCCGGACAGCCGCGCGATTATCAAGGGGACGGCCGACGAAGCAGTCGCCGCAACGTTGTACGCGCGGTATATCGGGATGTGACGAGTAACCCGTAACCAGGAGCGTGTGGACAATACCGCCTGGGATAGGGCGCGCGTCTGTTCCAAAGCCGAGCATGAATACTGAATCCATCGATCTGACACCCTTCAGCCCGTCCCACCTGCCCGCCCTGGTTGATTTCCTGAACCGGGTGCTGGAGGGGCATCGGCACTGGGCGCCGGTCACCCAGGCTGACTTCACCGAGCGCGTCTTGACGCAGTCGGGCTTTGATCCCGCGGGGCTGATTTTGGCAGTGGCGGATGGGAAGGTCGTAGGCGGCGTGCATGCCATCAAGCCGCTCCCGCTGGCGCCGAGCTACACGGAGCAACGCCATCACATCGCCTGGCTGGCGGTGGATCCGGCCTATCGGCGCGAGGACCTGGGCAGCCGGCTGTTGAACGCGGCGGAAGATTACCTGTATTATTGCCCCGCCTATTTCGCTGCGCAGAATGCACCCTTCTATGGCATCCTCGAGAAACTCTGGGTGCCGTGGTACGGCTCCACGGAGCGAATGGGCGTGAGCGCGGCCAAGGACGGTGATCTGATCGCGTGGCTGGGCCGGCGTGGTTACGGGGTCATCGACGCCGGTGATGTCAGCATGGTGGCCAGTCTGCACGAGCAGGAGCGGCCGCCTGCGCCCGATCTGGAGGGCCGCGGCCTGCAGATCCTGCCGATCAGCCACCAGACCCCCTGGACGGGCGACGAGCCGCTCAACCGTTTGCGCACCTGGGGATCCAACGGCGGCCGCGCGTACGGCGGCTTGGTGGTCGCTGACGGGAAACGTGCGGTGGGCAGCGTGGTGTGGTATCCCCTGCCCGATGCCGAAACCGCGGCCCTGGCGTGGATCGGCATTGAGCGGCCCTATCGCGGCCTACGTTTCGGCGCCTACCTGCTTGACCGGGCCATGGTCGAGATGGCCGTTCGCGGCTACCTGGCCGTGGAAGTCCATGTCCACAGCAAGAATAATCTCGAAGCCTATAGCCTTTTCCGCCGCCGCAATTTTCAGGTGATCGACTATTGGGTGAACCTGGTCAAGACCTGAAAGCTCAGAACCACCCGGCCCGTCGGGCCGTTTGAATAAGGGTGGATTGTGCTTTTGACAGTCCAGCGCCTCCAGAGTATAATTTCTCTGTAATCTTACAGAGAAATTCAGGTGAAAATATGGCAACCCGGGAAATCATCACGCTGGGGCATCCCACCCTCAGGCAGAAAGCACGCAAGGTCACCAAGTTTGGTCCCGAGCTCAAACAATTGATCGACGACATGATCGAAACGATGCGCGTGGCGCCGGGCGTGGGGCTGGCTGCGCCGCAGGTCAATGTGGCTGAGCGCGTGATCGTGGTCGAGCTGCCC
Organism: uncultured Chloroflexia bacterium; assembly: GCA_963841825.1. GTDB lineage: Bacteria > Chloroflexota > Anaerolineae > CG2-30-64-16 > CG2-30-64-16 > CAWJEL01. Next base: position 17,231 of record CAWJEL010000031.1, on the reverse strand, counting down.
GCCGATGAGGAAGAGGGCCTCCCGGCCGAGCTGTACGCCTTCGTGAACCCCGAGATCGTCAAAGCCTCGCGGCACAAAGAGGAGGGGCAGGAAGGCTGTCTCTCGGTTCCCGGCTATTTGGGCGAGGTGGAGCGGCACACCGAGATCCTCGTGCGCGGAGAGGATGCCTACGGCAAACCGCAGCGCGTCAAGGCTTACGACTACCTGGCACGCATTTTTCAGCACGAGATCGACCACCTGGAAGGCGTCATGTTCATCGACCGGGTGGCCGATCCGAGCAAAATTCACAGGATCACCGAAGAAGAGGCCGCCAATCCGACACCGGAGGTAGCCGAGGCGCTGGCGCTGATGCCGGGTTGATCGCCAGGGATGCTCGTCGACAAACTCCCCCAGTTTGAGATGCCACATAAAAAGGGAGGGGATGTGCTCCCCTCCCTTTCTCATACATCTAACCCAGACGAGCCGGAACCACACTGCCCCTCACCACAACGGGAAACTACACTGCAGGTGGGGCACGAAGTCACCATGTACACAAAGACCATTTATCCCTTTGTGCATCCTCGTGTCTTCGTGTCTTGGTGATAACGTCCTCGCTCGGTGTACGAGCATTCAGTTTGTTAGCGCCGCATCCCCGAAACGTTCTTGTCTAATTGACCACATCCAGCGTCTTCTCAGTTTGCGGATCGAACAGGTGCATCTGGTCCATGTTAACCACTAGGTCGATCTGCTCGCCGGGCCGCGCGTGCGTGCGCGGATCGACGCGGGCGATGAACTGCTTCTTGCCGGCCAGTAAGTACAAGTAGATTTCGTTGCCCATCAACTCAGTGACGTCCACCTCGGCGGTCATCGGCGACGGCGAGATGCCGGGCGCCGGGTACTGGGCGGCATGCACATCCTCGGGGCGGATGCCGAAGATGACCTTCTTGCCCTTGCTCGCCATGTACATCTGACGTTTGTGTTCGGGCATCAGCAGCTTGAAGGTGCCGCCATCGACGAACATCTTGCCGTCCTGCTCCACCAACGTGACGTCGAAGAAGTTCATCGACGGGCTGCCGATGAAGCCCGCGGTAAAGACGTTGCCCGGATGGTTGTAGAGGTTCTGCGGCGTGTCGATCTGCTGCAGCAGGCCGTCCTTCAGCACGGCGATGCGGCTCGCCATGGTCATCGCCTCCACCTGGTCATGGGTGACGTAGATGAAGGTGGTGCCCAGGCGCTGGTGCAGCTTGCTGATGTTGGCGCGCGTCTCCACGCGCAGTTTGGCGTCCAGGTTGGACAACGGTTCGTCGAACAGGAAGACGGATGGGCTGCGCACGATCGCCCGGCCCACGGCCACGCGCTGGCGCTGGCCGCCGGAGAGCTGCTTCGGTTTGCGGTCGAGGAGCTGGAGGATACCCAAGAGATCGGCAGCCTCTTTAACCTTCTTGTCGATTTCGGCCTTGGGCACCTTGCGCAGCTTGAGGCCGAACGCCATGTTGTCATATACGCTCATGTGCGGGTAGAGCGCGTAACTTTGGAACACCATGGCGATGTCGCGATCCTTGGGGGGCACATCGTTGACGACGCGGTCGCCGATGAGGATGCGGCCGTCGGAGATCTCCTCCAGACCGGCCAGCATACGGAGGCTGGTGCTCTTGCCACAGCCCGACGGGCCGACGAAGACGATGAATTCCTTGTCGGCAACCTCAATGCTGAGGTCGTTGACGGCGATGACATCACCGAAGCGCTTGTAGACGTGTTCGAAAGTGATACCGGCCATTGAGTAATCTGCTCCTTATTGTATATCAGAGGAAGCGACACCTGGTTCATGTGATGCAGACCAGGTAAGCCGGGCAGACAGAACTCTTCGGTTGAGGATTCAACGTTCCCGACTGAGGGGCTAGGCCGAGCCTCCGCCACCCAATGGCCAAGACCGGGTCGCTTTGAATACCTCTGGCAGCCTGCCATAACCGTTCTGCCGCGGCTGCTAACACTACAACCGCACTTTCTATAAACGAGCCTTGAGCCCGTCGAAAGGCGGTCGTTTGCCAAGTCAGCGCAGGCGCTTCGACTCGCTCAGCGCCCGTGCGAGTGTGAAATGCGGTTGTAGTACCTAAGAAGTCACGTGGTTAGGGAAACGGGGCGCCGGTAGGATATCTGAACTTCGCACCTCCTCGTGTAGTTCTGTAGATCGTGAAGCAGCTCCCTGGCAGGAGCCGGTCGACGCGCCTTGCCCGTGACGCCTGGCCGCGTCGTGGATAAGAGGCAAAGCTTACTGGAACAGAAGTCTAGCATATTTCTGCACGTTTGCCAAGTCGCGCAATGCCCATGATCGGTGTATAATGCCCGTATGCAAGCGGAGCGTGATCCAGCCATCCAAGTCGATACGGAAGCACGCCGTATGACGCGTTGGGAGGGATTTCTGGCCGTCGCGGCCCTGGCGATCCTGTTGTTCTACCTGTTGGCGCCGCCCCAGGGCGTGTTGGACAAGGCCGATCATGCGGCCTACGCGGTCTGCCATCGCATCCCTGCGCGCAGTTTTGTGTTTGGCGGCCGGTCGCTGCCCCTGTGCGCTCGCTGCAGCGGCACCTATCTGGCCGCAGCGGCAGGGTTGATCATGCTCGTGGCGCTTGGCAGGCGGCGTGCTGCCCGGCTGCCTGCGCCCGCGTTCCTGGCTGTGTTCGGCGTTTTTTTGCTGGCCTGGGCGGTGGATGGGTTTAATTCATTTCTGACCCTCATTCCTGGCCTGCCCTATCTTTATGAACCAAGCAATCTGTTGAGACTTATCACCGGCGCGCTCGAAGGGGTGGTGATTGCTGCGGTCGTGCTGCCTTTGGCCAACCTGACCTTTTGGGCCAAGCCTGACGCGCAGCGTTCGGTGGGAGCGGGGCGCGATCTGGGATGGCTGCTTGTGGCAGCGGCCGCGGTCATCCTTCTGGTGAGCAGCGAATGGGCGCCGCTGCTGTATCCGCTGGTCCTCCTCAGTGAGCTGGCGATCCTGGGGCTGGTTGGGCTGGTGAATGCTATGTTTGTGTTGATGCTCATGCGCCGGGATGGCCGGGCGACGCATGCACGTGAGGCGCTGTTCCCCCTGCTGCTCGGCCTTGCGCTGGCCGCGGCCGAGCTGACCGCGATCGGTGTGGCCCGCGCTGCGCTGACCGAGCGGTTGGGGTTGCCGCTCTGAAACCTTTCAACCCGCCGTGCGTTTAGTCATTGACCCACGACGTGTCAGGCAGGTGTCAAGCAGGCGGCAGCAAGTCGACGCTCAGAAATGGTTCATGGCGTGGTATAATGCGCACTGCTTGCCGGGCACGCGATCGTGCCGGCTGATTGTTCATCGAGGAGGAACCCATGGATTTCGGCAAAGCGTTTACCTACATGTTTCAGGATCCCAACTGGCTTGCCAAGCTCGGCATCGGCACACTGTTGGTCCTGGTCGGCATCTTTCTGGCGCCGCTGCTCATCGGCTTCGTGCCGTTGATTATTGTAGGCGGCTACTCTCTGGTCGCGCTCGACAACGTGCGGCTCGGTCACGAGCATCCGCTGCCCGAGTGGCAAGACTGGGGCAAGTTCTTCATGTTGGGGTTGAAAGCGTTCGTCGCGCTCTTCATCTGGGCGTTGCCCATGTTCATCGGCTTCGTCCCGGTGCTGGCCGGCAGCGTCCTATCGGATAACAGCAACTCTGGCGGAGCGGGCGCCATCGCTGCCCTGCTGATCATCTGCGGCAGTTGTCTGATGTTCCTGTGGGGGATCTTCATCGCCTTGTTGACGCCCGCCATCTATACCCGCCTTGCCGCGACCGGTCGGTTCGGGGCCGCATTCGACTTGGGCAAGCTTTGGCAGTTTACCAGAGACAACCTGGGCAACGTCATCATCGCCATCTTGCTCGTCTGGTTGGCGGGGATCATTGCCGCGGTGCTCGGCTCGCTGGGTTTCATGATCCTGTGCGTCGGGGCGATGCTCACCATCCCGCTGGCCAGCCTCTGGCAGTATCTGGTGCAAGCGCACCTGTTCGGCCAGATCGCGAAGGACAGCGTGACGGCGATCGAATAGGACGCTTCGCGTGATCGAAGTCCTCGCAGCCTTCGGCCTGGCCGGGGCAACCGGCCTCAACGCCTACCTCCCGCTCCTGATCGTAGGGCTGCTGGCGCGCTACACGGATCTGATCACCCTTCAGGCGCCGTGGAACGCGTTGGAGAATCCCTGGGTATTGGGCGTGCTGGTCGTGCTGCTGGCGATCGAGATGACGGTGGACAAGATCCCCGCGGCGGACACGGCGAACGATATCATCCAGACGGTCGTCCGCCCGGCAGCCGGGGCGATCCTGTTCGCAGCCAGCGGCAACGTGATCAGCGAGATGAGCCCGGTCTTCGCGCTGATCTGCGGCCTGCTGATGGCTTCCGGGGTGCACGCGGCGAAGGCCACGGTCCGGCCGGTGGTCACCGCGACGACAGGTGGCCTCGGCAACCCCGTGGTGAGCGTCGCCGAGGATATGGTCTCGGGCGCCACGACGCTGATCGCAGTCATCCTGCCGGCCCTGATGGCGCTGCTTGTGCTGGTCGTGGCGGGTGTCTTCGCCTGGTTCATCGTGCGTCTTCGACGGCGCAGGAAGCGGGTCGCAGCGACATAGCTGGACACGGACTCGAGGGGGCAGGGCAGTTCAATGGGATCCGCCCTGCGAGCACTCTATCAGCGCACTTGAGATCCAACGAGCCTTGAGCTTGTCGAAAGACGGACGTTCGCAAGACTGATCGCGGCGCTTCGACAGGCTGGTCGTGGCGCTTCGACAGGCTCAGCGCCCGTAGAAAAAAGTGCGGTTGTAGTGTTAGGCCATCGCCAACAGAGCGTCGACAGCGTGCGAGAGTCACCTTCATGTGGATAGGCGAGCGAGCCAGAGTCTGGCTGAAGATAGCCGGAGGTGTGCTGATCGGCGTGGCGTGCCTCTGGCTATCGTTACGTTATGTCCAGCCTGAACTCTTCGCCCGCGCGCTGGCAGCAGCCTCCTGGCCCTGGGTAGCCGTGGCGTTGATTGGCGTGACGCTGATCGCCGCGGCCAAGGCGCTGCGCTGGCAGTGGCTCTATCCGCCGGAAGCGCTCCCCGCGACCTGGCGCACGCATTTCGCGATCCTGATGATCAGCCAGATGCTGAACCTACTGGTCTCGGTGATCCGCGTCGGCGAACTGGCCCGGATGGAGCTGATGCGGCGGGAGGGGCGGCCCGTGGGGATGACCCTGGGCACCATCGTGCTGGAAAAGTCCCTGGATCTGTTGGTCGTGCAGGCTCTCTTGTTGTTGGCTGTGCCGTTCGCTATCCTACCGAACTGGCTTCGCGACCGGACGGGCATCAGCGCCTTGGCCGTGGGCGTAGGTGTGTTAGCTGTGCTGCTCCTGGTCAGCCGATACCGCGATCGTCTCCTGATATGGACTGAGCGCATCCCCGAACCGCACAGCCCGTTTTGGGCGCGCTGGGCCGATCGTCTGCGCCGATTGTTGCAGACGACCCTCGAGAGCATCGCCGCGTTGCGCGGCCCTCGCCTGGTGCAGGTAGCCGTGCTGACGACACTCATCTGGCTGGGATCGGCGGCCGTGCTGATGGCGATGCAGGTGGCCTTTCACATCCCCCCGGATTGGGGCGCGGCGTTTGTGCTGATGATGGCACTGACCTTCAGTAATTGGCTGCCGACCCCGCCGGCGATGATCGGGGTGGTTGGCGCGGTCACCGTGGCGGTGCTGACCCCATTCGGCGTCCCCCCGGCGCAGGCGCTGGCTCTGGGCACCGTGCTGAACGTCGTGCTGGTGACGCCTCCCCTGCTCCTGGGCATCTGGGCGACTTGGGCGCGGCTGCTGCGGCTGCCAGGGACTCCCGGACGGTTGCAGCAGGCGCTGGGGCTGGCGGCTCCCGGATCGATTAAGTCTGGCGATCGACCTTTGAGATAGCCCAAGCGTGTTTCGCTCTCGCTGTACGCCCCCAAGCGTGAACTCATCTGACATTCCTCCGCAAGTTTTGGGAGAGTTGCAGTTGACCGAAGACAAGCTTCTGTATTCTGTGATCGTGCCCGCCTATCAGGCCGCAACTACCATCGACCTGTGTCTGGACGCGCTGAATGCACAGACGGTAGCACGCAACCTTTACGAAGTGATCGTCGTCGACGATGGCTCGACCGACGGCACAGGCGAAATCGCACGGCGCGCGGGTGCGCGGGTGATTGTCCAGCCCAACTCCGGCGCTGCGGCCGCGCGCAACGCGGGCGCCGCGATCGCGCGCGGTGAGCTTCTGCTTTTCACCGATGCCGATTGCGCGCCTGTGCCGGGCTGGATCGCTGCGCTGGTCGCGCCGTTTGTTGATACGCGTGTGGCCGGCGCAAAAGGCGCCTATCTCACCAGCCAAAGCGCGATTGTCTCCCGGTTCACCCAGCTTGAGTACGAGGATCGTTACGATCGGATGGCCGGTGTCGAGTCCATCGACTTTATCGACACGTACAGTGCCGCCTATCGCCGCGACATCTTCCTCGCCAACGAAGGCTTCGATAGCACCTTTCCTACCGCTTCGGTCGAGGATCAGGAGTTGTCCTTTCGACTGGCCGAAAAAGGCTATCGGCTGGTGTTCGCGCCCTCTGCCAAAGTCTTCCATCGCCATAATCGGACCTTGAGTGCCTACGCTCGCCGCAAGTTTTTTATTGGCTACTGGAAAGTACTGGTGACGCGGCGTCACCCCAGCCGGGCGGTAAAAGACTCACACACACCCCAAGCCCTGAAGCTCCAAATGGGACTCGCTGCGTTGACAGCCGTCGCATTCCTCGTCGCGGCCCTGGTGCATCTGGCTGGCTGGGAGCTGAGTGCGCCAGCCTTGGCGGTGGGCCTGCTTGCCGCGCTGGTCTTTGGATTGACCGAGCTTCCCTTTCTGGCAAAAGTCTGGCGGCGGGATCGCGGCGTAACCTTGCCCGCAGTCGGTCTGTTGTGGGTACGTGCGTTCGCGCTGGGAATTGGCTTCGCTCTCGGGGTGGTTCACTTTCGCGGCCGCTTCGCTGGGAGCCGGACGCCCATCGCTGGCTGGCAGCGGGCTGTCAAGCGTCTCATAGATGTCACCCTGAGTGCGGTGACCCTGGTCATGATGGCGCTGCCGATGGCGGGCCTGGCATTGCTGGTGAAGCTCGACTCGCCCGGCCCAATCTTCTTCCGCCAGACGCGCGTGGGACAGGATGGCCGGCCTTTCCGCATCTTCAAGTTTCGCACGATGGTCGATCATGCTGAGGAAATGCTATCCCAACTTGTGGACCTGGAGGCGCTTTCCCAGCCGGCCTTCAAGCTCCGCGACGACCACGCGCGTCACCCGCACCGGGCGCGTCCTGCGCCGCTGGAGCCTGGATGAGACGCCGCAATTGTTTAACGTGTTGGCTGGAGAGATGAGCCTCGTGGGGCCGCGACCGGAACAGATCGAAGTAGTAGCACGGTACACCGATGATCAACGCCGCCGTCTGGCGGTCAAGCCCGGCCTGACCGGCCCCATGCAGGTGAATGGTCGCGGGGATCTGCCGTTTGAGGAGAGACTGGCCTTGGAGTTGGCGTATATTGAAAAGTATTCCCTGCGCCGCGATCTGCGCATCCTCGTGCGCACGATACCCGCCGTCGTACGCGGCGATGGCGCGTACTGACCGCGTCCGCGCGACATCCTTTGACGCCTTCAGAGTTGCCGGGTATACTGACCATGATACAGGAATTTAGCTCCGCGACAGTGATTTAACACCAACAATTTTCCTTCTCCGGTGAGGATTATCCGGCATGAAGCTTCGGACCCTACTCAAACGCATTGGCATCATCGTGCTGATGGCTCATCGGCGTGCTGCTGATCGCCTATCTCGTGGCGCGCCTCATCGCCAGACCGGCAGCGGCGCACCCGTGGTTCACCGCGCGGCGGGCGAGAACAAGCCGCTGGTCTTTGCCCATCAGGGCGCCGAAAACCTGTGGCCCAGCAACACAATGTTCGCGTTCCAACACGCCGCTGAGTTGGGCGCGGATGTGCTCGATACGGACATGCACATGACCAAGGATGGCGTGCTGGTGTTGATGCACGACCAGACCGTCGACCGCACCACGGATGGCACGGGCGCGATCCGCGATCTTACGCTGGACGAAATCCAACGCCTGGATGCGGGCTACCGCTTCAGCGCCGATGAGGGCCAGACGTACCCATATCGCGGGCAGGGCCTCACCGTGCCGACGCTGGAAGCGCTTTTCAAGACTTTTCCCGACAAACGTTTCGGCATCGAGATCAAACAAACCGAGCCGGTGGCGACCGCCCAGCGTTTCTGCGCCCTCATCCGGCAGTACAACATGCAGGACAAGGTGCTGGTGAGCAGCTTCCGACAGGAGAACATGGAAGCCTTCCGCGCCGAATGTTCGGAAGTGGCTACCTCCGCGACCGAGAAAGAAGTGCGGTTATTTTATGTGCTCTTTCGGCTGGGTTTGAGCGATCTGCTCACGCCCGTTTACAACTCCTTCCAGGTACCCGAAGAAAGCGGCGGGATTCATCTGCTGACACCGCAATTCGTAAAGGCCGCGCATCGCCGCGGGCTGGCCGTTCAACCGTGGACGATTAACGAGACAGAGGATCTGAAGCGCATCCTGGCCCTCGGTGTCGATGGCATCAACACCGATAACCCGGATCGGCTGTTGACCTTGTTGAAGTAGGCTGATGCAAAAGCTGAGCCTCTTACGGGATAAGCGTCCACGCTGGCTCCTGTGGTCGGCGCCGTTCATTCTGACCTTCGTGCTCTACCGGCGCATCCTGGCGCTGCCGCTGTATTGGGATGACGCGCCGCATTACTTCTTCGTTGTGCCGAACACGTTGCGACAGATCTGGACCAACGAGACAGGGTATGCCTATTATCGCCCGCTGATCTTCACATTCTACAAGCTCGCCTTCCAATTCTTCGTCCCTAATGCCATTTACCTCCTCTATGGCGCCTCTCTGGCGCTTCACGCGCTTAACGGCTTCTCGTCGGAGTACTGGCCGCGCTCTTGATCCGTGACGCGGAGCGTTCCCTCGTTGTGCATCCGCTTTGCCCGTGTCACCCACGCTGGTGGGGATCTTTGCTTCACTGCTCTTTGTGATCTACCCGTTCTCGATTTATATCGTCGGCAACTTCGCCGCGCTCATGCACCCCGCGGTGGTGTTTTTGACGCTGCTGGGTATGTTGGCGGTCTGCCGCTTTGTGCGGGCGCCTGCGCGACGCTGGCTGGTCGTGATGCTGATCGCAGCGGCCGCAGCGCCGTTCTTTCATGAATCAGGTGTGACGGTCGGCGCGATTTTCGTGTGGGCCATCTTGTGCTTCGACGCGCGCCTGCTGCGCCGCTACTGGTGGTTGCCCATCGCGTTGTTTTTACTGAGTGGTGTGTTTGTCGCAGCCTGGTGGATGGTGCCGAAGAGTGGTGGCGCGAGAGACTGGCCGGATCCGAAGATGGTGTTTGACAGCGCCACCTTTTTCTTGCAGGGTTTGACCTATCCGGTCCAACCGCTGGCTACGCTGCTGATTGAGCGGTTCAAGTGGCAGGACATCGCGACGGTCTGGCTGGTGGGCTTGCCCGCGCTGGTGGGGCTTGCCGTGGTATTCTGGCGTGCCCGGTGGCAGCGTTTGTACTTGCTCTGTGTCGGCTGGGCAGGGCTGATCATCCTCCCCAGCATCTTCGGCTTGCAGTTCTTGTACATCTTGACGGGGCCCCGCCTGCTGTACTGCGTGGCGCCGCCCGCCGTCTTGCTGTGGACTCTGGGCTGTCTGGCCCTGATCAGATCGCTGCGTCAAACCTGGACCCGCGTTCTCGTGGGCGCTGCAGCGGCATTGCTGCTGGTTGCCATCCCCCTGTACTTTGCCGACCACAAAGCGAAGTTGTATGAATTGTCCCTGGCGCCCATCAAACAGTTGGCGCAGCAGACGGGCGCCGCGCCACGCGACCGGCATCTGGTGATCAACCCACCGGATTGGGTGGCGGACATCAAGGATCTTTATCCCCTCGGCCGTTGGGGCGTTTCGGTCATGCCGGATTATGTTCAACTGCACCAGCTCATGCGTATCAACACCGGTCAAGAGATCGACTATCAACAACGTGCAGTTTCCTCCGATACAGGAGGCGATGGGAAAGCACCACTATCAGATCAACGGGCAAGTCTTCGACTGGCGTGCGCTGGCCGGGATTGTCACGGGTTTTGACCATGTCTGGCTGACGACATACGCCGACGATCGGATTGCCGTTGAAGAAGCGGGAACGGCGAAAGCAGGAACGCCAGACGCGCCCAGCGACTATCGGGCGAACTTCGAGGGCCAACTGTTCCTCCGGGATGCGCATTACGCGGTGGAAGGTCGGGAAGCGGTTGTGACACTCGATTGGAAGTATCTGGGGCCCGACCCACAGGCGACGATCTTCCGCCATGTGTTCGATTGCGCCGGGAATGTCCTCGGCATGGCGGATGGCTTCCTGCTGGATCGCATGGTTCAGTTCTCCGATCTTGCACCGGGCGTCGAGGTGCGTGACGTGCGGCGTATTCCCTTAGATGCGCTCTCTGCCGATGACTGCTACACTCTTGAAGTCGGGCTTTTCCGCGAGGATGGCTCGCGCCTGCAAGCCATCGCACCGGATGGCGCAGCATTTGAGAATTCCGCTGTGATAATCCGTAAGTGAGCCAGTAATCAAAGCAAACTTTTGTTCTGCGCGCCCGCTTCGGCTATAATTAGCACCGTGAACGCCAACTTCGCCCCTGAGCTCACCCAGAAGCTCGAAACCCTGCCCGAACGGCCCGGGGTGTACATCTACCGTTCGTCCGACCGCAAAGTGATTTACGTCGGCAAGGCGGTGGTGCTGCGCAACCGCGTCCGCTCGTACTTCCAGGCGAACCGCGACCCCAAAACGCGGCGGCTGGTGAGCGAGATCGCCGACCTGGAGTGGATCGTCACCGACACCGAGCTGGAAGCGCTGATCCTGGAAAACGAGCTGATCAAGCGCTACCGGCCGCGCTTCAACGTGCGGCTCAAAGACGATAAGACCTACCCCTACATCAAGCTGCACTGGAACGAAGATTATCCCAAAGGTCAGCATCGTGCGGCGGATGGAGCGGGACGGTGGGCGCTACTACGGGCCGTTCACCTCGGCCTACGCGGTGCGGCAGACGCTGGATGTGTTGCGCCGGGTGTTTCCGTACCTGGACTGCACCCGCGAGATCACCGGCCGCGACCCGAAGCCGTGTCTCTACTATCACATCAAGCGCTGCGCAGGGCCGTGCATCGGCGCGGTGGACCAGGAGGGCTACCGGCAGGTCATCGCCGGGCTGGGCGCGTTTCTGGAGGGGGACAGCGAGGCGGTGCTGGCGCAGTTGACTGAGCGGATGCAGGCCGCGGCCGAGAATCTCCAGTTCGAGCGCGCCGCGCTGCTGCGCGACCAAATCCGGGCGGCAAGCCAGATCGTCGAGCGCCAGAAGGTCGTCAGCGGCACGCAGGAGGACGAGGACGTCATCGCCTTTGCCCAGGACGCGCGCACCGGCGAGGCGTGCGTGCAGGTGTTCTTCATCCGCCGCGGCAAGCTGATCGGCCGCGAGAACTTCGTGCTGGAGGGGGTGGAGCCGGACACCAACGGCGAGATGATGTCCGCGTTCGTCAAGCAGTTTTACGACGAGGCCGCGTTTGTGCCGCCCAGCATCGTGCTGCAGAAAGACCTGGACGAGCGGACCATCATCGAGCAGTGGCTGCGCGGCCGCCGCAACGGCCAGAAGGTGGTGCTGACCGTGCCGACCGAAGGGCCGAAGCTCGATCTGCTGCAGCTGGCCACCGAGAACGCCGCGGCCACACTCACGGCTTTGCAGGCGCAGTGGCAGGCCGACACCAACCGTCAAACCGAGGCGTTGGCGCAAATCCAGGACGCGCTCGGGATTACCCGACCCGCCGGGCCGCATCGAGTGCTTCGACATTTCGACCCTGCAGGGCACCCACACGGTGGGCAGCATGGTCGTCTTCGCCAAAGGCGCGCCGGACAAGGGCGATTACCGGCGGTTCAACATCAAGGGCCGCGGCAGCCAGGGCGAGCCGGACGATTTTGCCTCGATGCGCGAGGTGTTGCGCCGCCGCTTCCGCCGCGCGGTCGAGGAGGCCGTGGCCGATCCCGGCAGCAAAGCGCGCAAATCGGATGAGGCGTGGAAACGGCTGCCCGACCTGCTGATCGTGGACGGCGGCAAGGGGCAGCTCAGCGTGGCGGTGGAGGTGCTGGCCGAATACGGGTTGACCGAGGTCGTGCCCGTCGCCGGCCTGGCCAAGCAGCGCGAGGAGCTGTTTCTGCCGGGCCGGCCGGATAGCATCCTGTTACCACCGTCCAGCCAGGGTCTTTTCCTGGTGCAGCGCATCCGTGACGAGGCGCACCGTTTCGCCATCACCGCGCACCGCGCGAAGCGGAGCAAGATGGCGGTGGCGTCGGCGCTGGACGCTGTGCCCGGCATCGGGCCGGCGCGGCGCAAGGCGCTCGCTCAAGCATTTCGGCTCGCTGGAGGCGGTGCGCCAGGCTTCTGTGGAGGAGCTGGCCGCTGTGCCCGGCATGACAACGGCTGCGGCGCAAAGCGTGCGGGAGGGGCTGTGAAATGCTGACGGATGCCGAACTGAAGGATTTCTGGAGCCTCTTCAAGGACAAGCCGCTCTTTGCCAAGTGGAAAGATGCCGAGGCCCAGGTCAACCCGCAGATCGAAAAGCAAGTCTTCAAGCCTAACCAGGCGATTTTCAAGCAGGGCAGCCTGGCCGATTCGATCTATCTGGTGGGCCAGGGCACGGTTGTGCAGAACATCACCGATGGCGGCATCCAGTGGCTGCGGCGCGAGCTGAAGCGCGGCGATTACTTCGGCCATCAGGCGCTCTTCTCGGACCGCTACGCGGCCGAAGCGGTCGCGGTCACCGAGGCCGTGATCTACATGCTGCCGGCGCAAACGTTGCGGCTGGCGATGGAAGAAAACCCCAATCTCTACGATGAGCTCCTACATGAGAAACGCGGCGAGCGCTTGCGCGCGATCCCGCTGTTTCGTTCCCTTTCGGCAGAACGGTTATTGCGTCTTGGCGCGCTGGTCGAGGAGGTGTCCCTCGACGCCGACGCTAAGTTGCCCCTGAGCGAGAAGCCGGGGTTGTGGATCGTGGACTACGGTCATGTGCATGTGGCGGGACGAGCGGGTTTTGGCCGCAGCGACTTCCGGCTGACGGCCGGCAACTTCTTTGCGACCGAGGGCATACGTGAGATCGCAGCCTGCGCCGCTACTGACGCCACGACGACACTCCCGACCCATCTTTTCTATCTCCCCGGCGAACATGTGGGCCGCCTGATCCGCTCGTTCCCCGACATCGGCCAACTGACCGTCCAGCCCTTAGATATTGCCCAAAAATTGGCGGGCGTCCCGCTGTTCAACAGCGTGGGGATGACGGACGCCCATCGCCAACACCTGGCGCAATTCGTCGGCTGGGGCTTCGTGCCCGATGGGCAGAATGTGACATCGCAGGGTGCCCTGGGCCACAGCTTCGTGATTTTGCGGGACGGCGCGGCGGTCGTCAGCAGCCTGGACGAACAGGGCCGTTTGCGGCCGCGAACTTACCTGGGGCATGGCAAATACTACGGCGCCACTTCCCTATTGGCCGGCAAGACGCGTGATGTGACGGTGCGGGCGGTTGTGGCGCCTGCGCATGAGAACATGACGGGCCTGCATGGTGCCGACATTCTGACCCTCGACCGCCGCGATCTTGAGTACGCTTTCGCCGAGAAACCGAATCTGTGGAAGCGCGGCACCGGATTGTACGATAACTACCAGCAAACGAAGGAGGAAAAGCAAAGGTTCGTCTGGCAGACGGAGGGCGAGATCATCATATGGTATGGCCGCCCGCACATCTGGTTCCTGATCGAACCGCTGTTGATCCTGGCCGCGATTGCCATCTTGACAGGTCTCCTGGCGCGCGCTGCGCCGCTGGACCTCCGAGATGGGGCATTCACCATCTGGGCCGTGGTGTTAGGGGTCCTGGGTCTGTTGGCGATCGCCGCGGTGGTGAACTACTACGACGATTACTATGTTGTGACCAACCGGCGGGTGACGCGTCACGATCGGCAGTTCTGGCTGCTGACTGAGACTTTGATGGAAGCGCCGCTGGAGACGATCCAGGACGTCACCGTGAAGACGGACCTCGTGGGTCGCTTGATGGGTTACGGCAATCTGACCATTCGTACCGCAGCCAAGGTCGGGGCCATCGTCTTCGAACGGTTGCCGCATCCGGATCGCATCAGACAGGAGACCTTGAAAGAACGGGCGTTGGTGCTCGCGATCACGCGCGGCGCCGAGCAGGAGGCGCTGCGGAACGTCCTGATCTCTACCCTGCGGGTGACGCTGCCCATACCCGACCGCAAGCCGGCCCTGGGTGATAACATTCTGCCGTCCGGCCGCTCGACAAACAGCACAGGGCAAAAGTGGACAACGTCGAAGCAGCAGACTGAGCTTCCTTCCAGTCAGAATACCTTTGAACGTCTGGGAAGACGCCTGTTGCCCGAGAAGTGGCGCGGGGTGCTTTTTGCGTCCCCCGCGCTGGAAACGGAGAGCGTAGAAGGCATCACCTGGCGCAAGCATTGGATCGTGTTGGTGTGGATGGCCTGGATCCCGTTCCTGATCCTGATCGGGCTGGTGATACTTTTCCCCTTCCTTGACAAGGTGGGAGACACATTGGGTTTGCAGGGCATGGCTCTGGCGCTCCCCTGGCTCTTAGCTTTCCTGGCGATGGCTGGCTGGTTGTGGTGGGAGTTTGAAGACTATCGCAACGATCTCTATATTGTGACGAACGAAAAGATCATCGATATTGAACGTAAGCCTCTGGGGCTGGACTATAAGCGGCGGGAAGGCAACCTGGAACGGGTGCAGTCGGTCGATTCAAAGCGGCAGGGGTTCTTACCGGCTCTGCTCAACTACGGCACCGTCGTCATTCGCACGGCGGCCGCTGATGAGGGCTATGATTTTGTCAACATTCCCAACCCGAAACACGTCCAGCAGGTGGTCTTCCAGAAGATGGATGCGTTGCGGCAGCGCAAAGCCGCGCAGGACGCCGCCGATCGACAGCGGTCGGTCGTGGATACTTTGCAAGTCTATGATGAGCTGCGTCTCGGCGACAGCCAGCTCAGAATGCGTACCTGGTGAGTCTGAACCCGAGGGCTGAAAGGGGGCGGTATCCGTTTGGACACCGCCCCCTTTCATCATCACGCCCCCGGTTCCTTGCGTCGCTTTGATCTCCGCCTGAGCCACCGGATCGCCAGCACGATCAGCACGATCGGGATCGCGATCAGGATCAGGACCGGCATCACGACGACCACGAGCCAGATCAGCGCATCCACCAGCCCCTTGAGTGTGTTCACCAGCGCGCGGCCGGCGTTCTTCAACGTCTCCAGCGGCCGCCAGCCCGGCTCCACCACCGGCTTGGCGATGGCATCCGGGATCAACTCGACGTTCGCGGTCGCCATAGCGGTCATCGTGCTGAGGAACTGCATCCGCCCCTTCACACGCTCGATCTCGCCGCGAATGGTGGTGAGCTCGCGGTGGACGGCAAGTACATCCTCGGCTTTCTGGGTTTTCTCCCGCACCTCAGTCAGCAGCTCGCGCAGCTCCTTCTCGGTCGCCTCCAGGTTGGTGAGCTGGGCGTTGAGGTCGGTGAATTCCTCGGTAACGTCCTGCCCCTTGACGCTCTCCTGTTGGACGCGCACGGCCGTGCCCTTGATCGCCGCCAGCAACGCGTCCAGATTCTCCGCGGGCACGCGCACCGTCATGCGCGCCCGCAATTGCTCGCCCTCGCGCCAGGCGCTGGAGTCGGCAATATAGCCGCCCAACGCGTTCACCGTATCGGTGACCGACTGCTGCGCCTGCGCTGCGTCTGTCACCACCACGCTCAGGTCGGCGGTGCGGATGATCATGCGTTCGGCGTCGCCGGCTGAGGCGTTCGCCGTGTCCCCCGCGCCTGACGCCGGCTTGGCCTCTTGGCGCGCCGTGGATGGCATCGGGGCCGCCGGCGCCGCGGCCTGCTCCGCTCTCATCGGCGCAGCGGCGCCACAACCGACCGCTGCGATCATAAGACCCAATATGACGATTCCCAGGACGATTTTCTTCATGTTGCTCATCCTCTTGCAGAATGCTCAGTGCTGCTCGTGAGACGCAACTTTCTCCCAAGGAGTTCCTCTGTTTCGTCGTTTGTCGTTCGTCATTCGTCGTTGCGCTTCACCACCCATACGCTAACCGGTTGATCAGCCTTTCGGGCAGCCCGGCGGCGCGCATGTGTGCCTGCGTCACCTCGATGGGGTAGGCGACGCGGCGAGCGAGCCAGGTCATGCGCTCGGTGTCGAGGATGGCGTAAGCTGAGCGGGGATCGTTGTCGCGCGGCTGGCCTACGCTGCCGGGGTTCAGGATCGCGTGTATCGACCTGAAGGGGTATCGCCTTACCGAAGGTCGGAATCTGCCGTTGGATCTTGCCGTTGATGGCGTGCCAGATGTACAACACGGGCACGTGGGTGTGCCCGACCAGGCAGAACGCTGTGTCGAACCATTGGAAGTTCTCCGCGGCGTCGGCTGGACGCAAAATGTACTCCCAGACCGGATCGCGCGGACTACCGTGGGTCAGCGTAAAATCACCTTCGACCTGCGGCCGGTCAGGCAAATCTTGCAACCACGCCAGGCTGAGAGGGCTCAGGTGCGCCTGGGTCCACAGCACGGCGCGGCCCGCCTCAGGGTTGAACTCGTCAACATCCATGCGACCGATGGCTGCCCAGTCATGGTTACCGACTACCACCTTGGTGTCCAGATCGCGGAGCCGCGCCACGCAGGCGTCCGGTTCCGGGCCGTAACCCACCGTGTCGCCCAAACACCAAACCTTGTCGTAACCGATCGCCGAGGCATCCTCGATCACCGCGTCGAGCGCGGCCAGGTTGGCATGAATATCGGAGAGCACGAGTGCGCGCATTACACGCTCCTTGTTTCGATGTGAGCGTATGATACCATTGGAAGCGGGAAACTTGAAGCTGGAAGATCAGCACTCCCTAACCCGGACAAGCCGGAACCAAGCCTTCACCACCAAGGCTCAAAGGCACGAAGTCCACAAAGGTAGAATTCTGAGTGATCTTGGTGTCCTGGTGTCTTTGTGGTGAGATGCTTGTTTTTTATGCCGGAATCCGATTGGTAAGCGTCTACTGTAGCCGGTGCGGGGTAACGCCTTACTTCTGAGAGC
>CAWJEL010000030.1:0-386117 GCA_963841825.1 uncultured Chloroflexia bacterium | reverse complement strand
CCGTCGCGCCTCGCCCTTAGATTTGACCGCGCCCACCTCGCTCAGGAGATCGACCACCGGTTTGCCCGCCCCTTCGAATGCGGTTTTTGGCAGATCGCTGCCCGGCGCCTCAGCGAAGATATCCTCGATGGTGGCCGCAGAGAGACCTTCAATGGAGCCGCCGAATAGCGCCTCCGAAGCCCGCTGTGCATCAGCCAGCGCCTGATCACCATGCACCATGCCGGTGACCTCGCTGGCAAGGGTGCGCTGCGCGGTCGCGACGTTCGGGATGCTCGACCACGGCTTGTTCCAGCCCGGCGATCTCGTCGCGGCCCAGCCAGGTGAAATACTTGAGGTATGAGACTGAGTCGGCGTCGGGCTGGTTCAGCCAGAACTGGTAGAACCGGTAGGGTGATGTCTTCTTCGCGTCGAGCCAGATCGTGCCCCGCTCGGTCTTGCCCAGCTTTGTGCCGTCGGCGTTGGTGACCAGCGGGTAGACCAGCCCGAAAGCGCGGCTGCTCCGCACGCGGCGGATCAGCTCAACCCCCGCGATGATGTTGCCCCACTGGTCGCTGCCCCCGGCCTGGAGCGTGCAGCCGTAGCGATCGTAGAGCTGCAGAAAATCAAAAGCCTGGAGCAGCATGTAGCTGAACTCGGTGTAGGAGATGCCTTCCTGGCGATCCATGCGCGTGCTCACCGAGTCCTTCGCCAGCATGTAGTTGACCGTGAAGTGCTTGCCGACGTCGCGCAGAAAGTCCATCATCGGGATCACGGTCAGCCAGTCGGCGTTGTTGACGATGCGCGCCGGGTTGCCGCGCACCTCGAAGTCGAGGAACTGCGCCAACTGCGGCTTGATGTACTCCAGATTCGCCGCGATGTGATCCCGGCTTTGCAGTTGGCGCTCCTGGCTCTTGCCGCTCGGGTCACCGATCAGGCCGGTGCCGCCGCCCGCGACCGCAATCGGATGATGTCCCAGCCGTTGCAGCCGCGCCAGCCCCATCAGCGCCAGCAGGTTCCCGATTTGCAGGCTGTCGGACGTGGGATCGAAGCCGATGTAGGCCGTCACTTTGCTGTTGGCCAGGATCTCGGGCAGCCCTTCGGTGGCGTCGTACACCAGGCCGCGCCACTGGAATTCATCGAAGATATTTGTCATAATGCACGTAATCCTTCTTTCATCAGGTGAGCGAGCTCAACTTCGTCTTTTCCCGTCCACAGCGCTGCCGACCGGGCGCCCTGGTGGACCAACATGCCGAGACCGCCGAGCGCCGTCGCGCCCTGCGTCTGGGCCAAATCCAGCAGCTCGGTAGAGCGATTGTAGATCAGGTCGTAGACGATCTGTCCAGACCGGAATGAGACAGCCGCATCCCACGGCAGCGGATCGCCTTCGTGCAACCCCAGGCTGGTCGTGTTGACGATCAGATCGGCCGCTGCCGCCAGCCCGGCCAGCGCGTTTGGGAAGCGATGTGCGCTCAGCCGGCCGGCCGCCTCGGGCAGGGCGCGGGCGATGGTTTGACATAATTCTAGAGCGTGTTCCGAGGTGCGATTGGCGATCGCTGACGCTTGCGTCTGCCTCGGCCAGCGCGTACACTACCGCTCGCGCCGCGCCCCCGGCGCCGATGACAAGTACGTTTCCGATTCGCCATTCGCCATTCGCCATTTGCGCCCGCAGATCCGCCATGAACCCCGCGCCATCGGTACTATCCCCCAGCAGCGAGCCATCGGGCCGGACGACGATGGTGTTGACTGCGCCGACGGCCCGGGCGATGGGCGTCAGTTCGTCCATGAACGGAATGACCGCCTGCTTGTGCGGCACGGTGACGTTGGCCCCGGCGAAACCCAGGGCAACCAGCCCGCGCACCGCGTCGCCCACGTGTTCCGGCGGCACGGGCAGCGGCACATACGCCCAGTCCAGCCCCAGCGCCGCATACGCCACATTGTGCATCCGCGGGCTCAGGCTGTGGCTCACCGGCCAGCCGATGATGCCGACGAGGCGGGTGGAACCGGTGATGCGTGAAACGTGCTGCGTGCTGCGTGGTGCGTCTTGCATATCGGATCCTGCGTGTGGCATACGCTTCCCGTCATTCGTCATTCGTCATCCGCTCCACTCTCCCCGCTCCACGCAATCTCCGCGCCCAGCGCCTGCATTGCCTCCACGAAGTTCGGGAAGGAGTCGCCGATGGCTTCAGCACCGTGGATGACGGTCTCGCCGTCGGCCACCAGGCCGGCGACGGCCAACGCCATGGCGAGCCGGTGGTCGCGGTGGCACTCCACGGCCGCGCCATGTAGTCGCGTCGGGCCGTGGATCAGCATGCCATCGGGGCGTTCCTCGACGTGCGCGCCCATCTTGCGCAGCTCGGTCGCGACGGACGCGATGCGATCCGATTCCTTGACGCGCAGCTCCGCGGCCTCCCGGATCACGGTCGTGCCTTCAGCCTGGGTCGCAGCGACCGCGAAGATCGGGAACTCATCGATGGTGCGCACGATCAAGTCGCCGTGGGCCTCGGTGGGGCGCAGCGGGCTGGCGTGGACGATGAGGTCGGCGAGCGGTTCGCCAGCGAATAACGAATAACGAATGACGAATGACGAATGACCCTCGTGCGAGGGGGCGCTTTCGTCCTCCGTCTTTTGTCCTTCGTCTTCTCCTGGATGACGCACCCATCGCCACCAGCAAATCATACAGCCCCGTCCGCGTAGGATTGACACCGACGCCGGTCAGGCGTACATCGGAGCCTGGCACGATGGTCGCCGCGACCAGCGGGAACGTGGCCGAAGAAAAGTCGCCCGGTATTGTCAGCTCGCCACCGCCGATCAATCGCTGTCCGCCCTGCAAGTGAACTGCGGCGCCTTTCCCCTCAACCTCAACCTCAACCTCAACCTGAAACCCCGCCAGCATCCGTTCGGTGTGATCACGCGACGGCCCCGGCTCGTGGACGATAGTTTCACCCTCAGCGAACAGACCAGCCAACAGGATCGCGGACTTGACCTGGGCGCTGGCGACCGGCTGCGTGTAATCGATCCCGCGGCAGGTTGCCCCCGCGGATCGTCAGCGGCGCGAGTTTGCCGCCGTTGCGGCCCAAGATCGTCGCGCCCATCTGCCGCAGCGGCTCGGCGACACGGCCCATCGGCCGGCGGCGCAGCGGATCGGTGCCGGTGAGCACGCTGGTGAACGGCTGTCCGGCCAGCAGCCCGGCCAGCAGTCGGATCGTGGTGCCCGAACCCGCGCAGTGTAGCACGTCGGCGGGCTCGGCCAACCCGCGCAACCCCACGCCGTGGATGAGCAGATCCCACGTGCCAGGCGCCTCCGAGGCGCCTGGCACGTCCTCGACCTCGACCCCCAGCGCGCGGACACAGCGCAACGTCGCCAGGCACACTTCAGCGGGCACCCAGCCGCGTACCAGCGTGTCGCCTTCGGCCAGCGCGCCGAGGATCAGCGCCCGGTGGGTGATGGATTTGTCGCCCGGCACGGCGATGGCGCCGCGGCAGCGGGCCGGATTTGCGCACGATGAGACGGGTCATGTTTGCTCCTGAGACGGGTTTGTCTCTCAGAATCTCAGCCGGATGCGGTTCGCGCGGGCGACTGTCAGCCGCTCGCGCAGCGCGGCTTCGTCGGCGCGGTCGAGTTCGGTCCGTAGCTGGGCCAGCGGCACGGCGAACGCGTCGAGCCACCCCAGCACAGCCTCGCGGTTGGTCAGCAAGATGTCGAGCATCATGTCGACGTCGCTGCCCGCCACGCGCGATGTGTCGCGGAAGCCGCCCGCGGCCAGCGACCAGGCTGCCGGCGTGCTCCCCGCGTTGACGATGCTCATCAGGCTGACCGCCAGCGCATAGGGCAGGTGGCTGATCGCACCCACGGCCCGGTCATGGATGGCCGGATCCAGGACGACCGGCCGCGCGCCGACGGCCAGAGCAAGGCTGCGGGCGAGTGCCAGAGCTGCCGGCGCGGTCCGCGAGACGGGACAGAGCACGAACGGCCGCTGATGGAACAGCGTCGCCTCAGCGGCCGCAAAGCCCGCAACCTCCTTGCCGCACATCGGATGCCCGCCCACCGGCTCAAGCCCCTCCGGCAGTCCCGTCATGGCGCGGCAAATCTGCTGCTTGGTGCTGCCGAGGTCGATGATCAATGCGCCAGGCTGCGCGTGACGTCCGACCTCCGGCAGCAGACGGAGGATCGTGCGCACCGGGGTGGCCAGCAGCACAACATCCGCCGCCGCGACGCCCGCGGCCAGGTCCGTTGTGCCGGTGTCGATCGCGCCGGCCGCCTCGGCCGTTGCCAGTGTCACGGCGTCGCGACCGACACCGACCAGCCGCTCCGCCCAGCGGGCCTCGCGCAGCGCCAGGGCCAGCGAACCACCCATCAGGCCGAGGCCGACGATGCAGACTGTGGCTTGGCTCGTCATCTTCCGCTACTTCCGAAGGTGGAAGCTGGAAGCTGGAAGCTAGAAGCTGGAAGCTATAGATGTTCAGATAAGTCTTTCGGAGTCGAGGCATCCTGAGCGAACGCCTCCGTTTAGGATTAGCCGGTCGCACTCAATGCCTGCTTCGGCCGGCTCGAAGCCTACGACTCCAGCTGTGCGCAAAGCCCAAATCTTTATCTGACAGGCTATAGTAACGGCGAGGCGATGCCCATACCGCGAATCCAGTATCCAGCTTCGAGTTTCCAGTATCCAGTTTCTAGTTTCCAGCTTCCAGCTACAACGTCCTTCCCAGCGCCGGCGCCAGCTTCTTCAACTCTCGTCACCAGCGCGGCGAACTTTTCCGGTTTCAGCGATTGTGCGCCGTCCGACATGGCCAGCTCCGGGTGCGGATGCACCTCGATAATCAGGCCATCCGCGCCGGCCGCGATGCTGGCTTTGGCGGTGGGCGCGATCAAGTCCCATTTGCCGGTGGCGTGGCTGGGATCGGAGAAGACGGGCAGATGCGTCCACTGCTTCAGCACCGGGATGGCGTTGATGTCCAGCGTGTTGCGCGTCGCGGTCTCGAAGGTGCGGATGCCGCGCTCGCACACCATCACCTGGCGGTTGCCACCGGCAAGAATGTATTCAGCCGCCATCAGGAGTTCCTGCACGGTCGCCATCATGCTGCGTTTCAGGAATACCGGCGTGCGGGTTCGGCCCACGGCTGAGAGCAGCGAGAAGTTCTGCATGTTGCGCGGCGCCGATCTGGTAGATGTCCGTGTACTTGCCGATCACCCCGACCGTCTCCGGGGACATGACCTCGGTGATGATCGGCAGGCCGGTCGCCTCGCGGGCCTCGGCCAGCAGCTCCAGTCCCTCTTCGCCCATCCCCTGAAACGCGTACGGCGAGGTGCGCGGCTTGTACGCGCCGCCGCGCAGGATGTCGGCGCCGGCCTCTTTCACGGCTTGCGCGGTCTCCAGGAGTTGGCTGCGGCTTTCCACGGAGCACGGCCCCGCGATGATCGTCAGCTTGGGGCCGCCGATAGGCACGCCGCGCACCTCGACGAGCGTATCCTCCGGGTGGAAGTCGCGGCTCGCCAGCTTGAACGGCTTCAAGATGCGCACCACCTGCTCGACGCCGCTCAGCATCTCGAAATTGTGGCTCTGCACCGGCCGGTCATCCCCCACCACGCCGATGATCGTGCGCTCCGTGCCCTGCGACAGGTGCGCCTTGTAGCCGGAAACCTCAACCTGTTTGACCACAACATCGATATCGGCCGCCGACGCGCCGTGCTTCATTACAATGATCATAAGAACCTCCCAATCACGCGCGACCTATCCCCTCGTCATCGCCCCTTTTTCCCTATCTACCTGTCTACTTGTTTCCCTGTCTACCCGTTCACTCTGCCGCCGGATAACTGCCCAGCAACTTCAAGAACGCCGTGCGTGTGAGCAGCCCCATCAGCGCCCGGTTGATCGCCGTGTCCTGCCAGTGTCCGTCGAGATCGACGTAGAAGACATAATGCCACGGGCGATTGCGCCGCGGCCGGCTTTCAATCTTGCTCACGTTGATGCCGCGGCTGGCGATCTCACCCAGGACGTTGTATAGCGAGCCTGGTGTGTGCAGCGTGGCGAAGACAATCGAGGTTTTGTTACGTTTGCCGGGCGGCGGCTCCTCGCGGCCCAACAGGAAAAAGCGGGTCGTGTTATCCGCTGAGTCTTCGATGTCGGTGTCCAGCACCGCCAGGCCATACGTCTGGCCGGCCAGCGCGCTGGCGATGACGGCCGTGCCCGGCTCGCGGTCGGCGGCCAACTCACGGGCGGACCCGGCCGTATCATATGCCGGCACCGCTTCCCAGCCGTGGGTCTTGAGATACCGCTCGCACTGTGCCAGCGCCTGCGGATGCGATCGCACGCGGACGATATCCTCGCTCTTGGTTCCTGGCACGGCCAAGAGGCAGTGATGAACGCGGAATTTCAACTTCGCCCACCACGCGCAGGTCGTGGTCGAGCAACAGGTCATAGGCCTGGTTGATTGAGCCGGCCTGCGAGTTTTCCACGGGCAGCAACCCCAGGGTCGCGCGGCCGTCCTCTACCGCGTGGAAGATGTCCTCAAAGTTGTGACAGGCCAGGGTGTTGACGCGGGCGCCGAAGTGCTGGAAGATCGCTTCCTGCGAGTTGGCGCCGGGTTCGCCCTGGTACGCCACGTTCTCCATGCCGCCGGCTGCCGCCGCCCCGTTTTTGGCCGGCTGTGCCGCAGCAGGCGTTGCTTTGACAGGCTCCGGCAGGGTGAATTCGCCTTGGAGATCGGGGCGGAGATTTGTGGCAGCGCGCAGGTAGATGTGGCGGATGTCGTACGGGGGGTGCTCAGTGTTCCAGTGGATGAGCACCCGGACGCACAAGGGCAGGCCGGTCGGCGATTCGACCTCCACGGCGCTCAACAGCGGCACATTGTTCCAGCCCATCTCGCGGGCAGCCCGGGGTGCGAAGGCGGTGTTGAGGTCCGGCGTCACGGTGAAGATCGCGCTGGCAATGTCCTCAAGCTGGACGTTGTTGGCGGCCGTGATGGCTCGCAGGAGCTCCTGCGTCGCCTCCATGATCGCGTCGGGGGTGTTCTCGCTGGCGGTGGTCGCACCGCGGATACCACGACAGGGCATGATGTCTCCTCCTCAAAAAATTCTGTTTCCTCGGCACATAAAAAGAGCGTGGAGGCCGATGCTCCACGCTCTCTTGGTTCCTTGTCCCCGGCGGATCAGGTGATTACCACCGATCTGCCACCCGGCGCGGCGCATCGACCCCCGAGGGGGGGGTAAAATAGAAGGAATAATATGCGCCAAAGCCGAAAGACAGATGATCAGGTTGCATGGTAAAAACCCTTTCCACGACGGGCGGGATGATACCATGTCCCGGAACGCTTTGTCAAACGCGGCGTTCGCAATAAAAGACTGCAACGTTGAGCCACTGAGAACACAGAGCGCACTGAGATGAACAGCCAAGGTGGTTCCAATTCGCCCTCTGTCAGCCCTCTGTGATCTCTGTGACCTCGGTGGCTGATGGTCCCCCCAACACATTCGATTCGCGACGCAACGCCTCACGCAGACCGCGCACGAAGTTGCCCGTAGCCGCGGCAGGATCAGTAGCTTCGCCCGCGGCTTTGATCAGCGCCGAGCCGACGATCACGCCATCGGCCAGCGCACCGACGGCGGCCGCGTGCTCGGGGGTGGCGATGCCGAACCCCACCGCCAGCGGCAAGCCCGTCGCGCCGCGCACGCGGCTGACGAATCCGGCCAGGTCAGGCGGAAGTTGCTCCCGCGCGCCGGTGACGCCCGCCAGCGACACCAGGTAGATGAAGCCCGTCGCGTGGCTGACCACTGCGGCGATGCGTTCCGGGGTGGAGGTCGGCGCCAGCAGAAAGACCAGCGCCAGATCGTGCGCCCGGCACGCGGCTTCCAGTTCATCGGCTTCTTCGGGCGGCAGGTCGGGCACGATGAAGCCGTCGGCGCCCGCGGCGGCCGCGTCCGCGGCGTAGCGCGGTTATCCCGTACGCCAGGATGGGGTTGACGTAACCCATCAGCAGGAGCGGCTGCCTCAGGCCGGCCGCGCGCAGCCGTACAACGATCTCCAGGCAGCCAGCCACGGTGACACCCTGCTCCAGCGCCACCTGCGTCGAGTGCTGGATCGTCGGCCCATCGGCCAGCGGGTCGGAGAAGGGCACGCCCAACTCGATCAGGTCGGCGCCGGCCGCGGCCACGGCGCGCACCACCGCCTCGGAGCTGGGGATGTCCGGGTAGCCGAGGGTGAAGTAGGGCATCAGCGCCGCACGGTCCTCGGCGCGCGCCGCCGCAAACGCCGCCGCGATGCGGGCGAGGCCATCCCTTTTGTCACTCTGAGTGTTGCCAAGCCGCGCATCGGCATGCGGGTAGTCCAAAGAAGTTCCGCTTGTCATGTTGAGCGGGTCTGCGACACAAAATCCGTTGCAACGAGTCGCCAGCGAAACATCTCGGTCTGGTACTTCATGAGCAGCGAAGCGAAGGATCTCGCTCGTCGGCAGTGGAGATTCTTCGCTGGTTTGGCCGCGTACCGCGGATTGACTGGCATTGCCGCTCAGAATGACATCGTCATCATGCTTCATCGGGCCGCCTCCTGCTTTGTCAACACCTGGGTGATCGTGTCCAGGTCCTTGTCTCCCCGCCCCGACAGGTTGACGAGGAGGATCTGATCTGATCGCATCTCCGGCGCTCGCTTGATCACTTCGGCGATGGCGTGGGCCGATTCGAGCGCGGGCAGAATTCCTTCGGTCTTCGCCAGGATCTGGAACGCGGCCAGCGCTTCTCGATCATCGGCGTAGGTGTACTCGGCTCGGCCCAGCTCGCGCAGCCGCGCGTGCTCCGGGCCGACCGCGGGATAGTCGAGCCCGGCCGAGATCGAATGCGTGGCCGCGATCTGGCCGTCCGCGTCCTGCAGGACATAGGTGAAGGCGCCGTGCAGCACGCCGGGCCGGCCCATCGCTGGATCAGCGAAGCGCGCGGCGTGCCGGCCCGAAGCGATCCCTTCGCCGCCCGCCTCCACGCCGATCAGGCGCACGCCCGCCTCGTCCCGGAACGCCTGGAACAGCCCGATGGCGTTCGAGCCGCCGCCGACGCACGCGATGCAGGCATCGGGCAGCCGCCCGGCCTGAGCCAGGATTTGCACGCGCGCCTCGTCCCCAATTACCGCTTGAAAATCGCGCACCATGGTCGGGTAAGGATGCGGTCCCAGCGCTGAGCCGAGCAGGTAATAGGTGTCGCCGACGTTGGTCACCCAGTCGCGGATCGCTTCGTTGACCGCATCCTTCAGCGTGCGTGTGCCGCTCTCAACCGCATGCACCTCCGCGCCCAGCAGTCTCATGCGGAGGACGTTCGGCTGCTGGCGGGCCATGTCGACGCTGCCCATGTAGACGACGCACGTCAGCCCCAGCAGCGCGCAGACCGTGGCGGTCGCGACGCCGTGCTGCCCCGCGCCGGTCTCGGCGATGACCCGCCGCTTGCCCATCTTGCGGGCGAGCAACGCCTGGCCCAGCGCGTTGTTGATCTTGTGCGCGCCGGAATGCGCCAGATCCTCCCGCTTGAGGTAGATCTGTGCGCCGCCCAGGTGCGCCGTCAGCCGTCGCGCGTGGGTCAGCGCCGTGGGCCGGCCAACGTAGGTGCGCAACAGATCGCCCAGTTCAGATTGGAATGCGATGTCGGCGCCCAGCGCAAGATACGCGGCCTCCAGTTCAGCCAGCGCCGGCATCAACGTCTCCGGCACAAACTGGCCGCCGTAGGGGCCGAATTTGGGCGAGAGGTGTGGAGCGTGGAGCGTGGTGCGTGCTACGTGCTGCGTATTGCGTGTTCCGTCTTGGTCATGGCTGATTTGTTGGTTTGCTAATTTACTCATTTGCTCATTCGTCCATTCGTTGATTTGGGGTACACCGCAAAGTGCCGATGCACGGTCGCTGAGCCTGTCGAAGCGCACCCTTCGACAGGCTCAGGGTGCGTGTTTCACCGACGGTTTTGCGCTATACCCGCTGATTCGCTGTGTCGGCGCCGCGTGGCCTCGACAAATGCCCGCATCTTGGCTGCATCCTTGCGTCCCGGACCAACTTCGACGCCCGACGCGACATCGACGCCCCAGGGGTGAACGGCCTCGACCGCCGCGGCGACGTTATCGGGGCGTAAGCCGCCGGCGAGCAGGATTGGCCAGCGCCGCGCCAGCACGCGCGCCATGTCCCAATCCGCGACCTGTCCGCTGCCGCCGAACTGGCCCGGGGCCGCCGCGTCGAGGAGAAAGGCCGGCCGCGGGGGATCGGACACCAGGGTGTCGTACCCGTCGCTGGCTGCCGGCAGATAGCGCAACGCCTGCCGCTTGGCCTCCTCCGTGTTGGCCGGCCGGATGGCCTTGAACGCCCATGGCCCCAGCGCAGCCAGCTCCTCCGGCGGCTCATCGCCGTGCAGTTGGGCGTAGTCGAGGTTGCAGGCGTCCAGACAGGCAGCCACGGCTCCAGACGCGACATTCACGAAGACGCCGACCAGCGTCGCCCGTCCGCCGCCCCCGCGCAGGCGCTTTACTAACTCAGCACACGCCGCCGGCTCGATGTAGCGCGGGCTTTTGGGGTAGAAGTTGAAGCCCAACAAATCGGCGCCGGCGTCGATGGCCGCCCGCGCGTCGTCCAGGGTCGTGATGCCGCAGATTTTAACCTTCATCGTTGTGTACCGTGGTGTCTTGGTGACTTTGTGGTAAAGCAGCAAGCACTCTCACCTTCGCGCCTATGTTAGGTGCGGTCACTAACGCCTCGCCCACCAGGATCGCATCCACGCCGCGGCCGCCCTCACGTTCGACCTCCGCCACCCGCGTGACGTCTTCGGCCGTGAAGATGCCGCTCTCGGCGATCAGACAGACCTCGGCGGGCACCTGCCGGCCCAGACGCAGCGTGGTTTCCAGGCTGACGGTGAAGTCATGCAGGTTCCGGTTGTTGATCCCGATCAGCCGGGCGCGGGACGCCAGCGCGATTTCGAGCTCGGCCGCGTCGTGCGTCTCCACCAGCGCGGCCATGCCGAGATCCTGGGCCAGCGACAGCAGCTCGGCGAGCAGAGCCGGCGCCAGCGACGCGACGATCAGCAGGATCGCGTCCGCGCCGGCCGCACGCGCCTGGTAGATTTGGTATGGGTCGCACATGAAATCCTTGCGCAGCAAGGGCGGACCTTGGGTCGGCCCGGTCCGCATCAGCTCCGCCACCGCCCGCAGGTGATCTAACGAGCCGCCGAAGAAGCGTTCGTCGGTCAGCACGCTGATTGCGGCTGCGCCGTTATCCCGGTAGATCGCGGCCAGCCGCAACGGGTCGAAGTCGGCGACCAGCAGGCCGCGCGACGGGGAGCCACGCTTGATCTCCGCGATGAGCGCTGGGCGGGCGGGCGCCTGCCGCAGGGCGGCGATGAAGTCACGCGGCGGCGGAGCGGCAGCCGCCAGGGCGGTCATCGCCGAGAACGGCACAGCTGTCTTCTGGCTGGCTATTTCCTCGCGCTTGTTGGCGAAGATCTCGTCAAGTTTGCTCATTGGCCTCAACTATACTTTGGGCTATACCGTAAAAGCCCACCTTTGTCACCCTGAACGGGTTAGCCCCGTGATGTTCGTTACGGCAAGAGTCCAGTGAAGGGTCTTGTTTCGGACGCGAGATTCTTCGCTGATTTGACCTTGCAACGGCAGATTCGGGGTCAACACGCTCAAAATGACCCTCGTTTTCCGATAATTTCTACTTCACCGCCGCCGTCTGTTCCAGCACGAACCGTTGGCTGGTGGCGATCAGTCCCTCTAGCTTGGCCAACGCGCGCCACAGCGCCACCGAATGAATTCGGTGTCTGGCAAGGCGGAAGTGTGCTGAAGCACACTTGAGCGCTACCGGGAACCTGCTTCAGCAGGTTTGTAACGATCCCAGCCTGGCGATTTCAATCCCAGGCGTCGCGACGGCAAGACGTTCCCATCGCCGGCATGGCTTTCATCAACCGCAGACGTCCGCTCATGCCGCTACCGCCATCTGTTCCAGCACGAACCGTTGGCTGGTGGCGATCAGCCCATCCAACTTCGCCAACGCGGCGCCGCTGGCCAGTGACCGCTCGGCCTCGTCCAGGGCCGCGCCGAATACCGCATGCGGATGATCGGCCAGATCGCAACGATCGACGGCCAGCGCGGCTGCGGCGTTGAGCAGCAGGACGTCGCGGCGCGGGCTGGTGTCGCGGCCTGCCAGCAGATCGCGCAACATGCGCGCGTTCTCGGCCGGGTCGCCCCCGCGCAGATCGGCGCGGCCGGCGCGCCGCAGGGAGAGCGGCCGACCCACCGCGGGCTGGGGATCGGCTGGGTCGAACTCGAAGGTACGCAGGTCGCCTTCGCAGAAGTGGCTGATCCGGTTCGGGCCGGCGGTCGTCAGCTCATCCAGGCCGCCGTGACCGTGGAACACCAACGCCGCATGGCTGCCCAGCGCGCCCAGCACCTCGGCCAGAGTTTCTGTCAGCGCGGGGTCGTACACGCCGATGATCTGATGCGTGGCGCTGGCCGGGTTGGTCAGCGGGCCGAGCACGTTGAAGATGGTGCGCTGGCCCAACTCACGCCGGGGTCCGCCCGCGTGTTTCATGGCCGGGTGGAACTTCGGCGCAAACAGGAAGCCGATGCCGATCTCCTCGATGCACCGCCCCACCTGCTCGGGGGTCAGATCCAGGCTGACCCCCAGCGCGGCAAGCACGTCGGCGCTGCCGCACTGGGACGATGCCGCGCGGTTGCCGTGCTTGGCGACTTTGCGCCCCGCGCCGGCGATAACGAACGCGGCCGCGGTGGAGATGTTGAAGGTGTGGGCGCCGTCCCCCCCGGTGCCCACAATGTCCAGCAGTGAGCCTTCGAGCGTCACCGTCAGTTTGGCGGCATGGGCGCGCATGGCGCGGGCGCTGCCGGTGATCTCGGCCACCGTCTCGCCCTTCATGCGCAGCGCCACCAGGTAGCCGCCGATCTGGGCGGGCGTGGCCTCGCCGGTCATGATGATCCGCATGGCCGCCTCGGCCTCGGCCTCGGTCAAGTGCTGATGGTCGATCAGTTTGGCGATGAAGGTTCGCAGATCGTTCATGATGACCTCTGATCCAGGAAGTTGCGCAGGATTTGCTTCCCGTGCTCGGTTAGAATGGATTCCGGGTGGAACTGGACGCCGAAGATCGGGTGGCTGCGGTGCCGCAAACCCATCACCTCGCCCTCAGCCGTGAACGCGGTGACTTCGAGCGCGTCCGGCAGCGGCTCGGCCACGATCAGCGAGTGGTAGCGGGTGGCGTCGAACGGGCTGGGCAGGCCGGCGAACAGCCCATCGCCGTGATGGAGGATGGGTGACGTCTTGCCATGCACCAGCCGCGGCGCCCGGATCACCTGTCCGCCGAAGACTTCGCCGATGCACTGATGGCCCAGACACACCCCGAGCAGTGGTCGTCGCGGGCCCAGCTCGCGGATCACGGCGCCGGAAACACCCGCGCTTGAAGGTTCGCCCGGCCCCGGCGAGATGACGATACGGTCCGGGGCCAGCGCATCCAGCGCCTCCACGGTGATGGCGTCGTTGCGGAATACCCGCACCTCCGCGCCCAGCTCACCGAAGTATTGCACCAGGTTGTAGGTGAAAGAGTCGTAGTTGTCGATTACGGCGATCAAGGTGGTCCTCCGTGATACGTGAAACGTGAAACGTGATGCGTGAAACGTGATGCGTGAAACGTGATGCGTATGGCGTAATCCGTGCTGCGTGATGCGCCATGCGCTACTCAGCCTCAACCTCAACCTTATAACCTCAACCTCAACCTCAGCCTCAGCCTCGCTCCGCCATCTCCACCGCCCGCGCCAGCGCCTTCGCCTTGTTGATCGTCTCCTGGTGCTCGCGCTCGGGTTCCGAGTCAGCGACGATGCCGGCGCCCGCCTGCACGCTGATCGTTTGCCCGCGCATGACGAGGGTGCGGATGGTGATGCAGGTGTCGAGGGAACCGTCGTAGGAGAAGTAGCCCACGGCGCCCGCGTAGGGGCCGCGCGGCTCGCCCTCCAGCTCGGCGATGATCTCCATGGCGCGGACCTTCGGCGCGCCGCTGACGGTGCCGGCCGGGAAGGTCGCCCGGACCAGGTCGAAGCCGTCGTACTCGGGCCGCAGCCGGCCCTCAACGTGCGAAACGATGTGCATGACGTGGGAGTATCGCTCGACCGTCATCAGCTCGGGCACGTGGACCGAGCCGTAGGTGCAGACGCGGCCCAGGTCGTTGCGCGCCAGGTCCACCAGCATGACGTGCTCGGCGCGCTCTTTGGGATCGGCCAACAGCTCCCGCTCCAGCGCCACATCCGTGGCCGGGTCCGCACTGCGCGGGCGTGTGCCGGCGATGGGGCGGAGCGCGGCGCGGTCCCCTTCGAGCCGCACGTGCAACTCCGGCGACGCGCCGATCAGCCGCAGCGGCGGGCCAGCGACCAGGCCGTCGAAGTCGAAGAAAAACATGTAGGGGGAGGGATTGAGGCGGCGCAGCGCCCGGTAGATGCTGAACGCCTCGGCCGAGGTCGTGCGCGAGAAGCGCTGCGACAACACCACCTGGAAGATGTCGCCCGCGGCGATGTACTCTTTCGCTTGCCGCACCGCGGCCATGTACTCTTCCGGGGCCAGGTTCGAGGTCAGCTCAGTGCAGCAGTCCGGGGCGTCGGGCGCGGGGCGGGCCGGCAGCGGGCCGGCGATGCGGCGTTCGATCTCCTGGAGCCGGGCGTCCGCCTCGGCGCGGCTCGCCTCTGCGTCATCGTCCACCTGCGCATGGGTGATCAGCAGCAGCCGGCCGAACGCGTGGTCGAACGCCACCACCGTATCGGCCAGGAGGAACACGGCATCGGGCAGGTCGGGATGCTCCGCCAGCGCCAGGCTCGGCTCGAAGAAGCGGACGGTGTCGTAGCCCAGGTAGCCCACCAGCCCGCCGGAGAAACGCGGCAGCCCGGGCACGGAGACGGGGTTGTAGCGGCCCAGTTCGCCGCGCAGGAAGTCCAGTGGGTCCTCGCCGTCGGGAAGAGCGATCTCGGTGACGCCGTCGGGCCCATGCCGCGTCACGCTGCGGCCGCGCAGCACGTACGCCTGGCTGGGGTTGACGCCGATGAACGAGTAGCGCGCCAGATGTTCGCCGCCGGTGATGCTTTCCAGGAGGAACGAGGGCCGGTCGCCGGCCAGCTTGAGATAGACTGAGACCGGAGTTTCCAGGTCGGCGGGGAGCTCGCGCATCACAGGCATCAGGGTGCGCGGGCGGGAGTCACCATCGTGTTCAATCGGGATAGGCATGGTCACCTCCACGGGTCTGTTTCGGGTTAAAACAAAACCTCTCCTGTCCACAGGGACGGGAGAGGTTTCCCGCGGTGCCACCCCGATTAGACTGGCTTTCCCCATGCCGGGGAAAAGAAAAACCCGTCGTGATGACGACAGGTTCCGGAGCCAGCCTCACTTGATTTCGAGTACGACCGCATCAACACGGACGCAGCTTATACTCTTTGCCTTGATAACGGTGGCAACTCCGGCGCAGCTTAGTGAGATAGTGCGGTAATGTTTTAGTGAGATAGTGAGATAGTGGCTTAGTCAGGCAGTGCCCGTTCCCAATCCTTGGTGATGAGAGCAACGGCTGACGTACTATCTTACTACCGCACTAACTTACTACGGCACTTCGTTTCGGCCTGCGGCTCCGAGGTCCATTCGACGCCAGCGTGTGGACGGGGCTCCCACCTACCCCCGCTCTCTGGGCCACCGGCCCGGCGCTTACTCGTCCTCTTCACAGCCTTTGGTGTTTCGTATTCGATTGTGCGCGACTTATACCACTGCCTTGCAGGGTTGTCAAATGGACGCAGATGGCAACAGCAATTCTAAATGTAGCGCCGCTATTGCCGGCCACAGAGATCACAGAGGCCTCAGAGGTGCTGATCAAGGGCTGCATGGTCTTTCATCTCGGTGTGCTCGGTGTCCTCTGTGGCTATTCGCGGTTACTTTTGGAATTCCTGAGATGGCAACCAAGGCTGGTAGTTCACTTCGTCAACGCTTTCGCCACCGCCCCGGCGCGACTGTCCACATCCAGCTTAGCAAAGATCGCCTTTAGGTAACGTTTCACGGTGTTCTCCGAGATCACCATCTCCCGGGCAATGCCTTTATTGGTCAGCCCTCGCACCAGCAGCGCCATCACGTCGCGCTCGCGGCGCGTGAGCCGCGCCAGCTCGCCGGTATCTGCCCGTCCCGCCGCGGCCGCGTCCTGGATCGTTGCAGTGAACGCCGCCCGCTCGAACCGCTGCTTTTCCTGGTAGGCGAAGATGTCGAACTCGGTGTAGAGGCGCTCGATGTCGGCAGGGGTCGCCAGCCCGCTGACCACAACCGTCGGGATGCCCGCCGATTTGGTCTCGCGCAGCACCTCGAACCCGTCGCGGTTGCTGGCGGAAGTGGTCGAACTCGCCAGCGACAGGTCCACCACCGCAAGCTCGAACTTTTCGCGGCGCAGCAGCCCCAGCGCCTCGCCGTAGCTGGGGCACGCGCGTGGCCGGTAACCTGCGTCGGATAGCAGTTCGGTTAGGATGCCGCGCCAGCCCGCGTCGTCTTCCACGATCAGGATTTGGCCCGTGGGCTGCCGTTCGACGGTAGCGGCTCCACCTGAAATCTGCGCCTTCTGCGCGATCCCGGAAGGCGATGGCGGTGGGGTGGGCGCCAGGGCCAGCACGCGTTGCACCACCTCTCGGAATTCGGCGCGGCGGAATGATTCCTTCCGCAGGCAGGTGTACGCGCCGTACTCGGTGAGCGCGCTGACCGCCAGTTCCACCGTGGCGAAGCCGGTGAGCAGGATCGCCGCGCAGCCGGGGTCCTGGCGGCGGATCGCTTCAAGCACCGCCAAGCCGTCGCGGTTGCGATGATCCGGGCCGCTCAACGCCAAATCGACCACGGCAAG
The DNA here is from genome assembly GCA_963841825.1 of uncultured Chloroflexia bacterium. Taxonomy (GTDB): domain Bacteria; phylum Chloroflexota; class Anaerolineae; order CG2-30-64-16; family CG2-30-64-16; genus CAWJEL01. The sequence goes on along the minus strand of CAWJEL010000030.1, from coordinate 369,280 downwards.
CCGGTGCGGCGCCGCGGCGAGCGCCCCGGCCGTCGCATCAAGGGTGTCGGCCAGGTCGACCGTCAGACCGAGATCGGTCAGGATTTCAGCCACGATCTGCTGCCAGGAGTGATCATCCTCGACCACCAGGGCGCGCGGGGGATCTGGATTCATCTGCCGACCCTCTGCCCTGTTTGCTCGATGCATGGCAGGTGAAGCATGAAGCTCGTGCCGTTGTGCCCGTCACTTGCCACACCGATCGTGCCGCCGAGCCGTGTCATCATGGTACGCACCCACCATAGGCCAAAGCCAAGCTTATCGGCGCGTGCCTTGCGTCGACCCGAGAAATTGAGCTCGAAAATGCGCTCGTGCAGCTCGGGCGTGATCCCTGGGCCGCTGTCGCTCACAACGATTTCCACCTGGCCCTGGCGAGCCATGCCGTGGATCGTCAGCTCACCGGCGCCGCCCATCGCGTCGGCGGCGTTCTCCAGCAGGTTGGTGAAGACTAGCGCCAGCCCGCTGGGATGGGCGACCACGGCCGGGAGATCGTCGAGGCCCGATACCACCACGCGCACCTCGTCCGGCAGGTGGCTGGCCGCCAGGGCCTCGGCCACGCAGCTCCCCACGTTGACCGGCGCCAGCGGCAGCGGTTGGAGGTGAAACAGGCTTTCGCGCACCGCTTCCATGGCCTCGCGCGCGCTATGGCCGATCGCATCGAGGTTGGCCGCCAGATACGGATCGGCCATCAAAGCTGCTGCACATTTATCTTCGATCCCTTCCACCCGTACGGGGATCGTGCCGACTTTGTTGTTGAGACGATGGAGGAGGTTGGCTGCGATGTCGCCGATGGCTGCGAACGTTTCCGCGGTGGCGCGCTGTTCTTCGGCAGAGCGGAGAGCTGCCTGGTTGGCCGCGTTGCGGACCGCCAACGCCGCATAATGTGCCAGGAGCGTCAGTACTTTTTTGTCCCAATCTGACACGGCAAAGCGTCCCGGGTCGGCTGCCTCGCCGTACACGCTGAACGCGCCCACCGGCTCGCTGTCCTCGGCGGCCAGCAGCGGGACGACCAGCGCGCGGGCCCACCCCTGGGCGCGCGCCAGGTCCGGCCAGCCGAAACGCAGGTCTGAACGCACGTCGTCGCTGATGACGTACTCCCGAGCCAGGATCGCCTGCCCGGTCAGGCTCCCCTGGAGCGATAGCCGCTCGCCCCGGATATGGCCGGCGCTGGCAGCTTGCAGCGTGAGCTGATCGTCGTCCAGCAGCCAGATGGCGCTGGCGGTGCCGCCAAGCAGATCGCAGGCCAGCGCCACCAGGTGCTCCAGCACCTGCTGAGCCGGTTGGGTCAACAAATGCTCGGCCATTTCCCGGAGCACATCCAGCAAGCGAACCTCCTGGATGGCGATGACGGCCTGCGTGGCAAGGCCCTGAAGCAGGTGACTGTCGGATTCGGAGAACGCGGCCACCTGCGGACTCTCCAGGTTAAGCACGCCTTCCAGCCGGCCCCCCGCGCCGATCAGCGGCACGGCCAGTTCGGAGCGCATCTGCAGGGCATGGTCGAGCGGGTAGTAGATGCGCGACCAGGGCGGTAGGCTCACGTCGGGGATATTGAGCGGTTGGCGGGTCTTGGCAACCCAGCCCATGACGCTGGTGGCGTTGATCGGCAGCGCCTCGACCGCGGGCTGGCCCAGTTGCTCGCCCGCGATGGCGCGCGTGACCAACTTGCTGCCCGTGGGGTCAGCCAGCCGGAAGATGCCGTAGCGCGCGCGCGTCACTTCCAGCGCCATCTGGAGGATGGCCTGCAATGTGTCTTCCAGGCTTGAACGAGAGGAGATCAGCAGGCCGGCGTGGCGCAGCAGGGCGAGCTCCTCCTCCTTGCGCGCCAGGCTGCGCCGCGCATCGGTGAACCGGCTGGCGTGGTAGAGCGCCATGGCGGCCTGGTTGACGAAGTTGTCCAGCAGCAGCAGTTCGATTGGGCTCAGCCGGTGTTTTTCATGAAGATAGACATAAAGAACACCCAACGACTGGTCGGCCACCACCAGCGGCAGACAGATAACGGTCTCGGCGCCGGCGGCGCGCTGCGTCGGGTGGATCTCCAGGTCGGGCTCTTCGTAAGAGAGCACCGGCCGCCGCTGGTGGATGGCGCGCGCACCGAGGCCATCCGTGCGGGGCGCGTCTTCCAGCAGCGGGGCAGCGTGTGGCCCGGCTGCGACGCGCGACACTGGGTCCAGCGCCTGGCGCGCCGCATCGTACGCATAGATCACCGCGGACGCGCCCGGCGTCATTTCGATCGCGCTCTCGACGATCAGGCGCAGCGTCGCGTCGACACCGGCTGAGTCGCCCCAACTGATGCGATTGATGCTGGCGCCGATCGCGTTGACCCGTGCCAACGCCTGCAGGAGCAACGGGTCATGCGTGTTCGTGTCGAGATCTCTGACAGCCTGGCTTCCCATAATTCTCCCGAGGGAAGATACTTCCTGAGTCGCACTTCCTGTCAGATTATAGCCCAAGCTGCTGCCCCTCACAAGAGCTCATCGCGTGTCGATATCCCCGGGATACATCGAGCGCGTCGTGACCGCGTTCGCCCGTCCGGATGCGGATCACATCATCCACCGGATAGACGAAGATCAGCCCGTCTCCCTCTTTGCCGGTGCGGGCTGCCCCGATGATTGCCTCGATGGTCCGCTCCACGTTGTGATCGCTCAGGACGACATTGATCTGGATCTTCGGGATCAGATCCATGCGATAGGACGTGCCGCGCCACGCCAGCTCGATGCCGCCCTGTCGCATTTGCAGCACGACTGGGTTCCCTTGTTCGTACTGGGAGCTTGTCGATCGGCGCAGGGCTGACTGGGCTACCCAAAATCAATGTGCGCAGTCTAACAGGGGGAGGGTGGCAGGGTCTAGTACCCATGTGGGTACAGTTGGGGCGCGGGAGCCTGGACAGCAATGCAAAACCCAAGCAAAAGAAAACGGGCCTGGGCAGATTTTCTCTGCCCAGGCCCAGTGTGATAGGCGTCGAGGCGTGCGCGACGCGCTGAACGGAGAAATCAGATCATGCGTCGTAATACAGCGTGAACTCGTACGGATGCGGCCGCATGCGCATCGGATCGACCTCGGTCTCGCGCTTGTACGCGATGTAGGTCTCCAGCATGTCGCTCGTGAAGACATCGCCCTTCAGCAGGAACTCGTGATCGGCCTCCAGGGCATACAGCACGGCGTCCAGCGAGCCCGGCACCTGCTTGATCTTCTTGGCTTCCTCGGGCGGCAGGCCGTAGAGAGTCTTTGTCGGACGGATCGCCAGGATCAATGCGGTTCTGGATGCCATCCAGCCCGGCCATCAGCAGCGCGGCAAAGCACAGGTACGGGTTACACGACGGGTCGGGCGCACGGAACTCGACGCGCTTGGACTTCGGGCTGCGGGAGCCCACCGGGATGCGGCAGACGGCCGAGCGGTTGCGCTGCGAGTAGGCCAGGTTCACCGGCGCCTCGAAACCTGGCACCAGGCGGCGATACGAGTTGGTGCTCGGCGCGACCAGGGCCAGCAGGGCGGGCGCGTGCTTCAGCAGGCCGCCGATATAGTACTTGGCCGTGTCGGAAAGCTGGGCGTAGCCGGTTTCGTCGTAGAACATGTTCTTGTCGCCCATCCAGATGCTCTGGTGGACGTGCATGCCGCTGCCGTTGTCGCCGAAGAGCGGCTTGGGCATAAAGGTCGCGGTGAGACCGTTCTGCCGGGAGACGTTTTTGACCATGTACTTGTAGATCTGCACGTTGTCGGCCATCCGCGTGAGCGTGTTGAAGCGCATGCCGATCTCGCCCTGGCCCGCGCCAGCCACCTCGTGGTGATGGATTTCGACCGGGATGCCGGCATCCTCGATCGCCATCACGATCTTGCTGCGGACATCCTGTAGGGTGTCGGTGGGCGGGGTGGGGAAGTAGCCCCGCTTCGGCGCGATCTGCCCGCCGAAGTTGGGGCCTAAGTCTTTGCCGCTGTTCCACCAGCCTTCGCGGCTGTCAATGTGATAGAACCCTTCATTGGTGCCGCTGCCATACCGCACATCACTGAAGATGAAGAACTCCGGCTCGGGCCCCATGAAGATTTTGTCGCCGATCCCGGTCTGCTTCAGGTAGGTCTCGGCACGACTGGCGATGAAACGCGGGTCGCGCGAGTACGGCTCGCGCGTGATGGGGTCGAAGACATCACCGATGAGGACGAGCGTCGGGATTTCGAAAATCGGGTCGATAAACGCGGTGGTCGGGTCGAGCATCAGCAGCATGTCCGACTCGTGGATCTCCTTGAAGCCGCGGATCGAAGACCCGTCGAACGGGATGCCGTTCTCGAACGTGTCGGCCTCCAGCACGTGGGCCGGGATGGTGAAATGCTGCCAAACGCCGGGCAGGTCGGTGAAGCGGAGATCCACCATTTTGACTGCGGCAGCCATCTCCAGGACGTCGGTTACGGTTTTAGGCATTTCAATGCCCTCCTTATGCATGGGAAGATCGTCGGGGGCGAGCACCCATTTGGGTGCTCCGCCTGAGCACAGGGGCAGTATAGCGAGGGGGAACGGATCTGTCTAGTACCCGAATGGGTACATTGCAGATGTTGCATCCCCAAGACACCCTTTTGGCGCTTTCGAGACATAGGTGATCGGGGTATGCTATGCACTGATGGGAGTGCTCGATATATTGTACAACTGCGGGTATGTTATAATAGGCGTCAAGAGGCTTGTTGTGCCAGCGGCCATTGTGTGACGGATCGCCGATCGCCGATCGGCGCTTGGAGGCCGCCCTTTTTATCAAGAAAGGAGAGTTTCAATGACATACGGACCCATCGACTTAATCGCACTGGAGTTCCCCGGCAATCGCTTCAGGGGTGAGATTCTCCCTGAGCTGTTCGACCTGGTCGAGAAGGGGATCATCCGCATCATCGACCTGGTCGTGATCATCAAGGATCAGGGCGAGGTCATCGTGCGCGAGCTGCGCGAGCTCGACGCCGCGCACATCGCGATGTTCGACCCGCTGCAGGCCGACGTGAGCCAGATGATCACGGACAGCGACATCGCCATGATTGCCGAGCAGCTCGCCGACAACAGCACCGCGGGGATCATGCTGATCGAGAACCTGTGGGCGCAGAAGACCAAGCAGGCCATGTTGGACGCCAATGGCCGGCTGGTGATGTTCGAGCGCATCCCGCATGACGTCGTGGAAGAAGCATTGGAAGACATCGTCGCGCTCGCCACGGCCTAGACATGAGATCTATCTTTCAACGTCGCCCCTAAGTGGAGCCGATGTCGGAGCCAATCCAGACGACAATAGGAGGATCATATGATGCGAAGACGAGGGGCGCCGCTGATGCGCGTCGCGGCCACGACCGCCGTGGTTGCCGGGACAGCGGGCGCTGTTAGCCATCACCAACAGCAGAAATATGCCGGCCAAGAGGCGGCAGCACAGGGCCAGCAAGATGCAGCCTATCAGCAGGGTGTGGCTGACGCTCAGGCCCAGCAACAACAATACGCGCCGCCACCGCCACCGCCTCCAGCGCCGGCGCCGGCCGCCGCGCCTGACCTGACGGCACAATTGCAGCAGTTGGCGCAGTTGCACACCGCCGGCGTGTTGAGCGACGACGAGTTCGCGGCGGCCAAGCAGAAGCTGCTGGCGGGCTGATGATCGTGGCATGACGCAGGACCGGGCTTCGCACTGAGGCCCGGTTTTTTTCGATCTTCTGTCTGCGGTTTTGAACGGAGCATTTGATGCCGCTGGATGACAACCACCTTATTCAGATCGCGCTCAAAGTCGGCGCCGCCATCCTCGTTTTCCTGATCGGCCGCTGGCTGGCGGGTCGGGCCCGCAAAATGCTGAGTGTTGCGCTGGCAAAGACCACCATCCCGCCATCGATGGCGCGTTTGATGTTGCTGGCCGCCTACTATGGCATTCTCATGATCACGCTGATCTCTGCGTTGGCCATCATCGGTTTCCCGATACAAGCCCTTCTTAGCGCTTCGTTGATCATCGTAGTCATCCTGGGTATTGCGCTCCAGCAATCGATCAGCAACCTGGCGGCGACGATCGTCTTCATGCTGTTTCAGCCGTTCCGTCTGGGCGAGCTGATCGACGCCAACGGTGTGATGGGCACTGTCAAGGAAATTCAGTTCTTCAGCACGGTGCTGGTCACGGGCGACAACAAAGAGATCACCGTACCCAACGCCAAGATTCAGGGCAACAATCTGGTCAACTACACCCGCCTGGGCCGGTTGCGCGTGGACTTTGTCTTCGGCGTGAGCTATGCCGACGACCTGCGTAAAGTCAAGGAGATACTGCACGAAATCCTGGCCGCTGATCCGCGGGTGCTGGCCGACCCGGCGCCAAATATCTTTGTGCAGGCGCTGGATGACAGCAGCGTGAACATCGCCGTGCGGCCGTGGGTCAGGATCGATGATTATTGGACGCTGCAATGGGATATACCGGAGCGGGTCAAGCTGCGTTTCGACGCTGAGGGCATCACAATCCCATTTCCGCAGCGCGATGTACACCTGCCTGGACACGTGGCTGTTCCTGCAGGGGAGAATTAAGTTAGCTGACAATGGCTGATTCTGCTATTCCCAAGGGTGCCTGCATTCCCCCGGCGTTACCACGCCGGGACAACTCAATATCTATCTTCATGGAGGTATAAACAATGTTCCCAATTTTGTTGATCGCCATCGGTATCGCAGTTCTGGTGTTCGGCAAGCGGCTCGCCGTGCTAGGCGCGGCGGTGGGCGCGCTGCTCGGCGTAGTCCTGCTGAGCCTGCTCTCACCGTCGGGAGGTTTGTTGATCCAACTCCTCCTTGTCGGCGCGCTGGCAGTAATCGGCTTCTTCGTGGCCGGATTTGCCAAGGGCATCGTGAACATCGTCTTGCTGGTGATGGGTACGCTCGCCGGCGCATTGGTCGTGATGGGCTTCTTCGGTCTCTTCAACGTCGCGACCAGCCCGCTCGTTTGGATCCTTGCGGTCGCGGGTGGTGTCGTCGGCCTGATCCTGGTTCGGCGGTACAAGGATTGGGCGATGATCATTTTGGCCGGGCTGATCGGCGGGCTGCTCGTTACGCGCGGACTCATCAATTTGTTCCCAGACCTGCTGGCCCTGCAAGGTGCGCTCGGCACGCTGCTCGTCCTCGTGCTGGCGGGCGGCGCCATCGTGTATCAGGGCGGGTTCCTCGGCAAGCGTAAGGCAGCCGCCTAAACTGAGTGCAAGACAAAGTTAACATGCCCGACCTTCGAGGTATCACTGATCTCGAAGGTCGGGCAGTTGCGCACTAAAGTAGCAGAGCAGTAAGGAGATTCGTCCATGGATATACCGATTGATGTTGAAGTGATCTGCACCGATGGCCCGGCCGGCCATTCGAGCGCCATCGTCCTGAACCCGGTGACCAAGGAGGTGACCCACTTTGCCGTCCGCACGAAAGGGTTCCTCTCCGACGAGTATCTGGTACCCATCGAATTCATTGCCGAAAGCACCCCTGAACGCATCTCGCTCTCGTGCAGCCGTGCGGAACTGGCCCAATGCCAGCCGTTCGAAAAGACCGTGCTCGTTGGGGTTGATGGCGCCGAGCTGAGCGCCAGCGATATGGATTTCGCAGTGGCCGCGACCTATGGCACGATGCCCGGCGGGGAATACCCCGGCCCGATGTACCCGCCGACAATCCAGGAGGAGCAGCTCCCCGAGGGCGAGCTCAGCATACACCCCGGCGCGAGTGTCGAGGCGACCGACGATCACGTGGGTCACGTGCGTGAGTTCATCATCGATCCCCAGAACAATCGCGTCACCCATCTGGTGCTGCGCGAAGGCCACCTCTGGGGCAAAAAGGATGTCACCATTCCGCTGGACCAAGTCGAGCGCATCGAGGAGGACGTGGTTTATCTGAAGCTGGACAAGGCGGCCGTAGAGCAACTGCCGAGTGTGCGCGCCCGGTAGCCTTGGGCTTCACTGCGCGCATGAGCCCACGTGAACTGCACCTCAATTACATCCAAATGGCGCTGTGATCGGCGGTCGGCACGGGGTATAATAGGCTTGGCCGGGTTGGAAACGCGGGATCGGCCAGGAAATCTATAACGGACTGCGAAAATCCAAGCACCACCCAGTATTTTAGTCAGGCAAAAGGAGCCAACATCCATGAAAACGAAAAAACCGTATCTCTCCGCCGCGGTCCTGGGGGTCGCGATCGCGGTCGTGTTATTCCTGGTGCTCGACGTCGTCGCGCCGGCATTCTCCACCTCCGCGGTCACGTGGCTGCTGGCGCCGGTGAGCGCACCCACTCCGCCGCCGGGCGACCCCATCCCGCTCAAGTCGATCGAGGGTCTCAATTCGCTCAACGCGACGGTTACGCTCGATGTGAACGGTCTGATCGACGGCAAGAAAACCAAGGGCGATCTAACCGCGCTGTTGGCGTCGAACGACCAGCAGAAAAGTAAGGTCACCGTGTCCGGCAGCCTGCTGGGGCCAATCGCTGCCCAGGTCGGTGGGTCTGTGCTAGGTATGTTCACCCCTTCCAAGGTGGATCTCTACAAGATGCCCACCGGCGCCTACATTGCTGTCAATAGTCTGCTCCCCATTTGCGTTAAACCTGATACCTCCGAGGCCACGGCGGCGCTGGATGAGTTGAGTCCGTCGAGCATGATGAACATGCTGACGGGCAGCGATGTGGCGCGCGGCAAGTTCATCGGCGATGAGAAGCTGAACGGCATGCCTGTGAAGCATTACGTCATCAACGGAGATGCTTTCCTCGCCGCCGCGGAGGAGAGCACCGATCCGAAATTGCAGGCCTTCGCTGAGGCGTTGTGGTCGGCAGATGATATCGACCTGTATGTGGACGCCACGGGCGGCTATCCGGTCGCTTTGCGTGGCAACTTCAGCGGCGAGTTCGAGCCGCTCAAGTTTGAAGGGGATTTGGGCGTACAGATCGAATTGACCGGAATCAACACCAATCCCAAGGTGGAGCTGCCGTCCTCGTGCAACAAGCCGATCTCGACGAAATAAGCCGCACCGTGATGCGGTTGCAGGCGCGGCTTCGAGTTAGCCACAGAGACCACAGAGCGCACCGAGACGGGGGTGAATTTCGGCCCCTCGTTGCCGGTTTGAGTTCTCTGTGGTCTCTGTGGCTGGCAGATGATCGGATGCGTGGAAAGGTCTGATGACCTATGTGGCGCGAGAAACGCAAGAACCAGCACGAGGAGTGATCTCCTATGACCACCAACGGACCAGAAAAGCCGATCGTGCAGGAGATTGAGCAGGCTCGCAGGAGGATTCGCCCCCTCCAGCGCCTCTTGTTATTGGATGTGATCAGTGACAAGGAATCCAGGCCGGTGTTCTACTGGGCGGGCGGCATGCTGTTGGCGGGCGTCATCGTCTATCACTGGCTTGAGGGCTGGAGCTACCTCGATGCACTCTATTTTTGCGTCGTCAGCCTGGCGACCGTGGGCTACGGCGACCTCACACCGACGACGCCACTCGCCAAGATATTCACGATCATCTACCTGATCAACGGCATCGGCATCCTGCTGGCGCTGTTCGACCGTCTCCGCGTCGTGCGCTCACGAGCCATCGAGAATCCCGCTCAGGGCAAGCGCTAAGTCCAACCAACTCACGACCGCGTTATAAAGGCCAACGGTGCATACGATGAATAGTTTCCTGCGGAACCGCTCTCCATCTCTCTCCTGGGTTGTGCTTGTCTTATTTGTCATCATGGTTCTGCAGGGCAGCATTTCTTACACTACCACTTTCGGCGCGCTGAGCCGGTTCGTCCCGGGCCTGGAAGACAGCCCGATTGCAGGCGGCTGGCTCGGGCTGCGGCTCATCCTGATCACGGTAGTCCTTCTTCTGTGGCTCCTGACGCGCAAGCGTCACCTGTTCCGCGCCATCATCATCGCCAACGCGCTTCTGACACTGGGTCTGTTCGCCAACATGTCGGCTTTGCTGGATGCGCTGACCAGACTGACGACGCAGGCCGCCGAATCATTGGTGGTCGACGTAATCCTCATGGCGATCACAAACATCCTGATCTTCTCGATCTGGTATTGGATCATCGATCCGCCCGGGATCGACGAAACCCAACGCGTGGACGAGCCTTGGGATTTCCTCTTTCCGCAGCGCGGCGCCGTCCTGCCACATTACGAATCCTGGCTGCCCAGATACACGGATTACCTGTATCTGGCCTTCACCACCAGCTTTGCGTTCAGCCCGACCGACACGCTGCCGCTGACCCGTCGCGCCAAGATGCTGATGCTGTTGCAGTCAGCCATGTCGATCATCACCCTGACCGCGATTGCCAGTAGCGCGGTCAGCCTGCTGGCAGGTAGCAAATGAACGTTCGCTGAGTTCCGATGGAGTAGATCGTCGTGTCATCAACCCGCATCGCCAAAACCACGCGCTCTGGCGGACTCACCCGGTACATTCCGATCCTATCCTGGCTGCCTACCTATGATCGCGGCTGGCTATCCGCCGACATCCTCGCCGGGTTGACGCTGTGGGGGCTGGTCGTGCCCGAAGCGATGGCCTACGCCGGGGTCGCGGGTCTGCCGCCGCAAGCCGGCCTCTATACCCTGCTGGCCGCGCTGTTGGTGTACGCGCTGCTGGGAACCTCGCGCCACCTCGTGGTCCAGGCCACCTCGGCGACGGCGGCGTTACTGGCCTCGTCGGTGATGGGGGTGCTGGTCACCCGGGCGCTCGTCGACGAGGGCGCGGTGCCCGACCCGGCGCTCTACCAGGCGTATGCCGCGGCATTTGTCCTGGTTGTCGGCGTGGTCTTTCTCCTGGCCGGCGTGGCGCGCCTCGGCTTTATCACACAGTTCTTGTCTAAACCTGTGATGGATGGGTTTGTCACCGGCCTGGCGCTGTTTGTCGCGGTCGGCCAGCTCAACAAGCTGTTTGGCGTGCCGAAGGGCGAAGGCAACACGGTCGAAAAGCTCCTTGCCATTGTGCGCGAGCTACCCCAGGCGAACTGGATCACCTTTGCCGTAGGCGCCAGCGCGCTGGTGCTGCTGTTCCTGCTGCCGCGCTGGAACAAGAAGATCCCGGCCGGGCTGGTCGTCCTTTTTGGCTATATCGCTTTGAGCACTGTTCTCGGTCTGAACGCCAATTACGACGTGGAGGTCGTGGGCAGCCTCCCCCAAGGCTTGCCGAAGCTCTCGCTGCCGCTCGTGCCGCCCACCGCGTATCTGGCGATGATCGCCCCAGCGATCGGTGTGCTGCTCGTGGCCTACAGCGAAGCGCTGGGCGTTGCGCGCGAGTTTGCCGAGAAGCACGGCTACGAGGTTGATCCCAACCAGGAATTGAACGCCCATGCGGTAGCCAACCTGGTGAGTAGTTTGTTCGGCGGTATGCTTGCCGCTGGCAGCATGTCGGCGTCGGCGGTGAAAGATGGCGCGGGCGCGCGGTCGCAAGTGACGAACCTGGTCACGTGGGGCATGGCGGTCGTGACGGTCCTCTTCCTCACGCCGCTGTTTCGTAACCTGCCCGAAGCGGTGCTGGCGGCCCTGATCATCCATGCGGTCTGGCACATCATCGCCTCGCGTAAGCTCCAGCGCGTGCGCCTGATCTCCCGGACGGAATTTTGGCTGGGGGCGATCACGTTCGCGGGTGTGATCTTCGTTGATGTGCTGCAAGGTATGCTCCTCGGCTTGTTCGCTTCGATCCTGTTGGTGGCCTATCGGTCCAGCCGTCCGCATCTGTCTTCGTTGGGCCGCGTGCCCGGTGTGCCGGGCGCGTACTCGGACCGGACGCGCCATCCCGACAACATACCCGTGCCCGGCGTGCTAATCCTGCGCCTGGATACACCGATGTACTATGCCAACGCCCTCACGATCCGGGATCAGGTGAAGTCTTTGGTAGATCAGGCCGAAACGCCGCCTCGGGCGATCGTCTTTGACGTCGCCGCGCAGGCTGACCTCGACATCACCAGCGCGGACGTGCTCAAGGGGCTGGTGAAAGAACTCCAGGGTATGGGCATCGCGGTGTATGCGGCCGAGGTGCATGCGCCGGTGATTGCGTTTGGCCGCAAGAGCGGGCTGCTCGACGTGCTCGGCGAAGATCACATCTTCCCGACCGTCGACGCTGCCCTCGCGGCGTTTGGCGGGAGATGAGCATGGTACGGATATCCAGACCACCCGGCAGGAGACATACAGAAAAGGAGTTCGCGGTCATCGGGCTGGGACGCTTCGGCGGCAGCCTGGCGCGGCGACTGGAGGGCATGGGGCACACGGTCCTTGGCGTGGATATCGACATGGCCCGGGTGCAGGACCTTGCCGACGAGATCACTTCGGCAGTCGCCCTGGACGCGACGGTTGAAGATGCGCTCCAGGAGGTCGATATCGCCTCCTTCGGCACCGTGATCATCGGGCTGGGGGGCGACTTCGAGGCCAGCGCGCTTGTCACGACGTACCTCAAGAGCCTGGGCATCCCGCGTGTGATCTGCCTGGCGCAAACCCGGCGCCACCGGGACATCCTGCTGCGCATCGGCGCGGACCAGGTCGTCCTGTCCGATGAGGACAGCGGCCAGCGGTTGGCTGACACGCTCGGCGCGCCCGATATGGTTGAGCGCGTGCTCCTGGATGCCGAGCACAGCCTCATCGAGTTCAAGGTGCCCGGCAGCCTGGTCAACCAGCCCCTGGCGGCCCTGGCGCGCTACGATCTCACTGTGCTCCTGATCCAGCGACCGGATCGCCTCATCCCCTGTCCGGGTGTTGATGTCAGGGTAGAGGCGGGCGACACGCTATTTGCCGTCGGCCCGCGGGAAAGACTTCTGGAGGTCGCATCCCTGCCATGATGCCTCCTTCGGGAGAGAACAATGGCCATCGCGCCGATCGGCTGATCGACAAAGGCCTCGACCCGCACCGCAAGCGCCGCGTGCCCGTCGCGATCCGGCTGGTGGTCGCGTTGGCGGCGCTGATCAGCCTCGGCACCGCCTTGCTGCTGCTGCCGGGGATGACGACGCGCCCTATCACCTTCATGGACGCGCTGTTCACCGCAACCTCAGCCGCGGCCGTCACGGGTCTGACCGTCCTTTCCACCAGCACCGATTTCACCCGGCTGGGCCAGTGGGTCATCCTGCTGTTGATTCAGGTGGGCGGTCTGGGGTTTCTGGTCACCCTCGTGTTGACTGTACGCCTGCTGGGGCGCCGGGTCTCGCTCATGGACCGGCTGGCCGTCAGCTCGTCGCTCGGATTGGCCAGCACCCAGGCCATTCTTCAAATCCTGTCGCGCACGGTGATCTTCATGCTGGCGGTCGAGGGCGCCGGCGCGCTGATCCTCTGGGTTCACTGGCGTTTGAGCGGGATCGTGCCGGCGGGCAGCGCCGCGTTCTACGCGCTCTTTCACGCCGTGGCCGCGTTTTGTAATGCCGGGTTCGACCTGTTCTCCGGGCTGTCTCTCTATCCTGAAGGACTTCCGGCCGACCCGATGTCCCTGTTGACGCTGGGCGTGCTGGTGATCATCGGTGGGTTGGGGATTCCGGTTTACATCGAGCTGCTCAACCGCAGCATCGCGCGCAGGGATCGCAGGCGGCCAGCTCGCTGGAGCCTGCAAACACGGCTGGCAGTGTGGTCAGCGATCCTCCTGATCGCGGTGGGTTGGGCGGGGTTGCTGATTGGCGAATTCCGCCACCCAGGGGTCCTGACGGAGTTGCCGCTGGGAGAGCGGCTGTTGCGAGCAGGGTTCCAGTCGGTCGCGGCACGCACGGCCGGTTTCCCCGGTTTCGCTGACTTCACGCAGATCGGCGAGGCCAGCCAGTTGCTGTTGATCGGCCTGATGTTTATCGGCAGCGCGCCGGCTTCGATGGGCGGGGGCATCACCACCGGCAGCTTCTCGGTGCTGACGCTCGCCATGTGGAGTTTCGCGCGCAACTATGGCACGGTGCGCGTCGGCCAGCGCGCGATCTCGGCCGGCACTGTGTGGCGTGCCATCGCGGTGCTGATGATCAGCCTGGGTGTCGTGGTGGCGATCTCCTGGCTGCTCCTGTTGAGCCAGGATGTGGCGTTTAGCGCGGGGATCTTTGAGGTCGTCTCGGCGTTCTCTACGACCGGGCTGTCGTTGGGGATCACGGGACAGCTCGATACCTTGGGCCGGCTGCTGATCATCGCCACCATGTTTTGGGGGCGGTTGGGCGCGATCACGATCATGCTGGCCCTGCTGAACCACGGCACGCGGCAGCGGCTGGTGCATTACCCCGAAGAAACCGTGCTGGTAGGGTAAAGAACGATTCAACTCGTTGTGGGTACAGAAGGAGACCCTCGCATGCAGGCCACTGATATTGTTGATACGCTTCCGCTCGGGGCGCTATACGTTACCACTATTGCGGTCGTGCTGATCTCGGTGGAGGCAGGCGCGTTCCTGGGACGCTACCGCCGCCGCCGTGCAGAAAATGAGAAGGAAGCGCCGATCGGTGCGGTGGTGGGGGCAGCGTTGGGGTTGTTGGCCTTCCTCCTGGCGTTCACGTTCGGGATGTCAGCGTCTCGCTTCGACACCCGGAAGCAAATGGTGCTTCAGGAGTCCAACGCCATCGGGACGACCTATCTACGCGCTGGAGATGCTGCCGGAGCCGCAGCGCAGCGCAGACCGCAACCTGCTACGCGAGTATGCGCAGTTACGCGCGCGGGGTGTCACCGCGATCATGACCTCAGAGGTCATGGCGGAGTCGGGGGCCATCCAGGATCGGCTGTGGGCGGATGCAGTTACCCTGGGTGGGCAAAGTCCAACTTCGATCGTCGTTGGGCTGTACATCCAGGCGTTGAACGACATGATCGATCTTGATGGCGAGCGCGTGACGGCCGGACGCAACCGGATCCCCGAGAGCATCTGGCTGGCGCTCTACCTCGTGACGATCCTGACCATGGCTGCCATGGGGTATCAGTTTGGCCTGACGGGCACACGCAGTTGGGTCGTCACGATCCTCATGGTCCTGGTTTTTGCGTCGATCTTTCTGCTGATCGCAGATTTGGACCGGCCGCAATCAGGGTTCCTCAAAGTGAGCCAACAGCCCATGATCGATCTGATCAACAAGATCGGCGCCCCCGCGCCATAGGAGGGAACGCATGAATGAAGAAGTCGTTTTGAATCGTGCACGTTTGACAACGCCCCGCGCGGCTGCGGTTGCCGGCATCCTGTTTTCGGTCTTGCTGATCAGCAGTATGACGCTCCTTCGTCTCGCCATCCCTGCTGATCCCCGTGATGCAGGGCAGTGGTTGGCCGGGAACCGGTGGTCCATCGAGTTCGCGCTGAACCTGTTGCCGTTCGCAGGCATCGCCTTCCTCTGGTTCATCGGCGTGGTGCGCGACCGTCTCGGGGAGCACGAAGACCGGTTTTTTGCCACCGTGTTCCTCGGCAGCGGGCTGCTCTTCCTCGCCATGCTGTTCGCCTCTGCCGCTCTGGCCGGTGGCATTATCATCGCCTACGCCGCTTCACCTATCGCGCCAGCAGGTTCCGAGACGTACGCCTTCGCGTGCGCCGCTACCTACGTGACTCTGAACACTTACGCGATTAAGATGGCGGGGGTGTTCATGATCTCGACCTGTACTCTTTTTCTGCGCACCCGGGTGATGCCGCGCTGGATGGCGTGGTTGGGGTATGCACTGGCGCTGGTTCTTCTGGTGAGCATCAGCCATCTGAGCTGGGTTATCCTGGCGTTTCCGCTGTGGATCCTCCTGATCAGCGTGCATATCCTGATCGAAAACTTTCGGAGCAAGGTCGCGGGCCTTTGAGATTGAACGCGCACACTTGACCGTGCTGCTGGGTTGTGTGGTATAATGGCGCTGGGTCAAACTTGCACACCGGTGTGCGTTCTGCACCAAGGCCGCGGGCCTTTCATTATCTTATCAAGGAGAAAGAATCATGACCGCAACTGCAGTGGAATCCAAGCAGCGCCCCTGGTGGCTGACGCTGATCGAAGGCATCGCCATCTTTATTATCGGCGCCGTGCTCCTCTGGTCCCCCATCAAGACCAAAGTGAACACCTATATGTTACTGGTCCAGCTCCTGGGCCTCTATTGGTTGATCCGGGGCATTTTCTACATCGTGGCGATGTTCATGGATCATAAGGGCTGGGGTTGGAAGCTCTTCATCGGCATCGTGAGCATCATCGCCGGCGGCTACATCCTGATGTACCCGATCGCCACCGGCCTTGTGTTGCCGCAGATCTTTGTGCTGATGCTGGGTATCTGGGGCCTCATGGAAGGTATCGTCTTGTTGATCATGGCCTTCCGTGGCGGCGGCTGGGCTGCCGGCATCCTGGGCGTCCTGGCGATTGTCTTCGGCATCATCCTGATGGCGAACTACAGCGTTCCGGGCATGGGCCTGACGATGATCTGGGTCGCGGCGGTCTGGGGTTTGATCGGCGGCGTCGTCATGGTCATCCAGGCATTTCGCCAGCGGAAAGCCTGAGACTCGCCTCTCATCGACTTCCGGGCGGCGACGTTCCGGGAGTCGAAAGCAGGGATCGTTGTCACAATCCTCATAGCACACCGGTGTGTAGACCGAGACCCAATTATCAGCACTAGTCTGGTGCATTAGCGGGAGCGGCTTGATCAAGGCCGCTCCGCTCAACGAGTCACAGTGTTGTGGCAGCGACACGCGCAAGGGGCGCATCTCGCGAGGGATGCGCCCCTTGCGCGCCTTGATTTGCCAGGGCACCTTCGGCACGGTATGATTCGGGTGCATTCAAAGTTAGTCATGAGCACTCTGAGCGGAGTCCCGCCGCGGCACGCGGGACGCAGTCGAAGGGTGCTCCGGATGACTCTGATCTGGCGCCGAACGCTTGCGTGGGATTGGTGATCCGTTTGTGGAACGACTGCATTTCGGCGTGCGTCTGAGCAGGACAACAGTGGGTGCTTGCTTGCGATATTCGAGAGGAGAGGAAAATGACCAAGCTGAAGTCCTTTGCGACCCTGGCTATTCTGGTACTGCTTCTGGCGGCGTGTGTGCCTGTGCCCACGCCGACTCAAATCCCGGCCCAAACAACTGCAGCCACGCCGGTGACGCAGGCGGAGATCGTGAATATCGTCTGGCAGTGGACGAGCGTGGCGGATCGGGCCACCGACCAGACCCAGACCGTGCCGAACCCGGAGGATTACACGATCGTCTTCAATGCCAACGGCACGCTGACGGGCAGAGCCGACTGCAACACCTTCGGCGGCGTCTATGCGCAGGAGAGCGGCTTCACCATTAAGCTTGGCCCCTCCACGATGGCGTACTGCGGCGAGGCGTCGCTCGATGCGACCTACCTCCAGTTGTTGAGCAGCGTGGCCGCGGGCGGGCCGGATGGCGCGGGCAATCTGGCGCTGGAAACAGCCGGTGGCGCACAGCGCATGCTGTTCAAGAACGGCGGCGCACCAGCGGCCGGCGCGGAAGGCAGCAGTCCCGCAGGCATGATCCAGCCGCAGCAGGTCAGTATCGACACCCAGGGTTTGCCCTACGCGTGGCAGGCCAACCTGGTTCCGGCGACGCCCTACGACACCAGCCAGCCGCCCGGCCCGATGGGCCTGCCGGAGCATATCGAGATCAACTTCGGCGTGACTGACCCCTCTGACAAGCAGCCGGGCGATCCGGTCATGTACATCATCCCGGTGACGGCTTACGAGCAAATGTGGGATAGCGCCGCGAACCCTTACGTAACCGGGACCATAACCAGGATCTACTCTTCGACGGTGGCGCTCCAGTCGCCGCCGCCCACATCGGGTATGCCGGCCCTTCCTCCTGAGCAAATCAGCGGCTACAACGACCTTGCCGTCCAGATCGGCCGGGCGCAGAGCGATGTCGACAGCGCCAGCCGGAGCGGCTATCGTTTCGTGGGGCGCTGGGCCCAGGACGCCAACCCGGTGACCGCCGAGTCGCGGTTGTGGTACACCTACCAGGGGTTCACGAACGACGGGCAATACCTGGTGTCGTTCTTCTATCCGGTGACCACGGCTGCGCTGCCGAAGCAGGCTGACCTGACCGGTGCGGAGATGGACAAGTTCAACAGCGACCCGCAGGCCTACATCAAGGCCCAGGCCGAGATGCTCAACGCGCTGGCGCCCGTCGACTGGCAGCCCGATCTGAGCCAACTCGACGCGCTGGTGGGCTCATTGCGCATCCAGGGGATGCCGCAATCAGGCCTGCACGATGTTGTCTGGCAGTGGACAGGCTCCACGTACCAGGGCAAGGAGAACCCGATCACCGACCCGACGCTGTACGAGGTTGAATACGGCTCGGATGGCACGTTGAGCGTGAAGGCCGATTGCAACCGGGCGAGCGGCACATACACTTACAACGGCGGCATGGTCGGCAACGTCCGTGTCACGATGGGACCCTCCACCCTGGCCGCCTGCGGCCCCGACTCCCGTTCGGAGGAGTTGATCAACAGCCTCATGGCCGCGCAGGATTACCGAGTGCAGCCCGGCGGCAGCCAACTCAAACTCAACCTGCCCGCCGGTGGTCCGGTTTTGAACTTTCAGGCGAGCGGCGCGGTAGCGAGGTGAAACGTGATCTCTGCATGTCACGCAGCACGTTTTCAGTATTTCTAGGTTTGGTGCTGTCACCCTGAGTGCCGCCATGCCACCCGACGGGTGTCATGCGGGTAGAACAAGAAGTGCCGATTGTCATGCTGAGCGAGTTTGCGGCACAAGATCCGGTGCGACAGGTCTCCAGCGAAGCATCTCGTGCTGGTACTTCATGAGCAGTGGGTTTGCCCCATGAGAGCCATCGCGACGAGAGGCCAGCGAAGGGTCTCGTTGCGGCGAGGAGATTCTTCACTGGCGTCTCGCCGCAACGGGAGTTGAGCCGTTAACCCGTTCAGAATGACAAGCGGGAACTACTTTGCCCATTCCTACGCTGCCGCGCGCCTTGGCTGCACACAGAATGACATCGTGACCCGGTTCAAATTGGGAACTGCTGGCTGGCATCGCGAAGCACGCACCAGGCAGCACTATGCACTACTTTCATGACCTCTCAACAGGAGCAAACACATGCGCAAGAAACAAGCCCCTCTGGCTGCCGGCCTGGCGCTGAGTCTCGGGCTGATCGTTCTACTGGTCGCGGCGTTCAGCGGCGCGCTGACGGCCGGGGCCGCACTTCCGCCGCTGGCGCCGACCGCTGCGCCGGCCGCGACAGCGGTTCCCCTCACGCAGTCGGGCGACCCTGCCCGCGACATGACCACCGCCGCGGTCAACCTGCAAGCGGGCTATATCATGGATCCGTATCTGCTGCCGGTCATCGGCAAGAGTGAAAAGGCCGCGACGGACTTCCAGAAGGGCTGTAATGGCTTTACCAGCGCCGCGCCGAACGTCGTGGTGAACTGGGCGGGCGCGACCGATCAGTTAAGCTTCTTCATCTACGGTGACGCCGACGCGGTGCTGGTCATCCAGCAGCCGGACGGCAGCTTCCTGTGCAACGATGACGCCGGGCTGAACACCACCGATCCGTTGGTTAAGATCGCCAACCCGGCGCCCGGCAGCTACAAGGTCTTCGCCGGCACGGCGGCCAAGGATGCGCCCGCACTCGGCTTCCTGGCGATCACCCAGGCGGAGATGGACGATGCGCGGCTCGCCGATCTCGATCTGACCTCGGTGTTACGGCGCCGGGAGCGGCCCGGGCTGCTGGCTCTGCCGCAGCTCGACCCCCAGGCGTTGTTGACTGGGCGGCGGCCCATCTTTGGGTCTGCCGAACTCCAGGCGGGCTTCAAGCCGGTGCAGGTCTTCGCGGCGGGTGGCGGCGACATCGCGGCGTTCAGGATGGAGGACAAGAAGCTGGCGTGCGCCGGCTTTATCAGCGCGGTGCCCAGCTACGGCTTCACCTGGACGGGCAAGAGCCAGGGGTTGCGCCTCTTCTTCGAGGCGCAGAAAGATAGCGCGTTGGCCGTCGTGACGCCGGATGGGCGCGTGCTCTGCGGCATAAACGCCGCGCCCGACAACCTGAACCCGGTCGTCGATGTGGCTGCGCCGGCCGCGGGCCAGTACAAGGTTTACGTGGCCAGCATGACGCCCAACACCGTGGCGCCGGGCCGGCTGACCATCACCAGTGACCTCAAGGCCAACCCTGCGACGCTCGCCGCACCGCCGGCCGGGCAGTGATCGGAGGTAAACCATGCGACATCTAAACCTGATACTTCTTGCCATCCTTGTCCTGGCCCTCATGGTGGCGCCGGCGTCTACGCCGGCAGCCTCGGCCCAATCCGTCCCGATGGTGGCGTACACCGTCCAGCCGGGTGACACCCTCGCCAAGATCGCCTCCCGCTACTGCACCACCTGGGAGGAGATCTATCAGATCAACGCCGCGGTCATCGGGCCGGACCCGAACGTGCTCATCCCGGGCACCGTGCTCTACGTGCCGAACCGCTGCGCAGCCCCGCCCAGCAATTGCACGGTGTACGATCACGGGGCGAGCATGTACGCCAACGGGACGGTCTCAGGCAACATCTACATCGTCGCGGCCGGTGACACCTGGTACTCCGTCGGCGTGCGCTTCGGTCTGCCTTGGGAGACCATCTCCGCGGCAAACGGCGGTGGCGGGCTCTACCCCGGCCGCCAGCTTATCATCCCGGGACTGTGCAGCAGCACACCGCCAGCCCAGAAAACCTACATCAGCATCACGAATCCGCAGGGTGGCGCGAACCTGCCCGCGACCTTCACCGTCAGCGGCATGGGCGCGGGGCTGCCTGAAGGCAATGTCGTGGTGACTGCCAAGGACAGCGCCGGCCGGATCCTGGCGCAGAAGGCGACGACCCTGCAAGGGGCGAACGTCGGCACGGGGGGCGAGGGGACCTGGTCAACCAGCCTGACCGTGAACGCGTCGACGGTCACGTCAGGCGCGATCGAAGCCACCTCGCCCGGCACCTCGGCGCTGGCGGCCGTCTCCATCACCTATTCCGGCGCGGGATCGGGTGGCGGCGCCAGCGTGGTGTACGCGCCCGGCCAATGCACGATCTACGGCCTGCCCGGCGCGCCGATGTACCAGTATCCCGGCGGCCCGATGGTCGGTCAGTTCGTCGCGGGCGGCCCGGTCGAGGCGAAGCAGCGGACGGTCTACAACAACATGGACTGGTACATGATCCAACCGGAGGCCTCGGCAGGCAATCCGCCCGCCTGGGTGCCGGTCACCAGTCTGTCATCGGTCGGGAGTGGTTGTAACTAAACCGCGCCAGGGCCGACGTCTCAACACGGAGTTCACATGCCGCGAGCGACGCCCCAGCCGATGACAATGTCATGCTGAGTGTCGCCAAGTCGCTTCCAGCATGCGGGTAGTCCAAAGAAGTTCCGCTTGTCATGTTGAGCGGGTTAACGATACAAGATCCGTTGCGGTGAGTCGTCAGCGAAACATCTCGGTCCTCGTGCTTCATGAGCAGCGGGTTAACAAGTCAACGTTCGCCGCGACGAGGATTCAGCGAAGCATCTCGCGTCGCAAGAGACTCTTCGCTGAATCCTCGCCGCAACGGACTTCACGGGGCATACCCGCTCAGAGTGACAGTTGGGGCTATTTTCAGGACAGGCGCGGAGTTCGCGGAGCTTACGGTTTGCGCTCCGTGTCTCCGCGCCTCCGTGGTTTGTTGTTCAACGCTGCTTGCCCTATACTGAGTGACGGTGGCCATATTCACACGGGAAAGAAGGCATTCCATGACGATCATCCGACGTTTGACTTTTCTTGTCCTCCTGATCATTGTAGCGGGACTGTTGGTCAGTTGTGTTCCCATCCCGCCCTATGATCCCGTGCTCGCGCAGCAGGGAGGTGCCATCCAACAAGAGGTACAGGTGATCACACAGCCGACCGCCACCGCTGCGGCGCCGGTTGCCCCGGCTGAACCAACCGGGACGCCAGTAACGCTCGCTCAGGTGGCGCCAACCAGCACAGCGGCGCCGCTCGTCCCAACCGAGCCGGCCAACACGCCGGTGACGCTGGCGCCGACCGCAACGCTCATCCCGACGGAGATAGTCGCGCCGACGCCGACGATCAGCTTCACTGCAACGCCCGCGCCAACCAACACCCTCGCGCCGACCAACACACCCGCGCCGACCAGTACGCTTGTAGCGATGGCGGCGCAGGCTGCGGCAGCGACACCCGCGCCCAGACCGACCGCGACCGTTGACCAACATCTCATCATCATCACCGAGGCGGATATTGCACAGGCAGTCGCTTCCGGCGCGGGCGCGCAACAGGGCGTGACCCTGCAAAACCTGCAAGTGCGTTTTGCCGGCGGCAAAACGCACATTACGGCCGACAAGTTGGGCTACGGCTTTATTAATATGCAGAATCTCGATCTGGTCGGCTCTCTGGCGGCGCAGAACGGTGTCCTGAGCCTGGCCGTGGAATCGATCTCGCCGCGCGGGCTCGCCGCCAACTTCGTCCCGGGCGCGGTCAATCAGGCATTGGCAGGCTTCGCCTCGCAATGGTACGTGGAGGAAGTGCGCACGCTGGACGGGCGGGTGGAGCTGCGGGTCCGGTAGGGACACGAGGCATTGATTCGCATAAAGCGCGTGCTGTAGGGGCGAGGTCGCCTCGCCCTGGGCGTGGAGACCACACCCTTACAACACTTGAGCCGCGACCCACGGTCGCGGCTCAACTGCTTAAACATACCGGAGCATAGCCACCCTTCACTCGGCGTCACTGGCAAAGAATAGCGCGGAAGGACGGCAAGCGGGTGAGGTCAGAGAACGGCATCATCCATGAGCTTCAAGGGGTATCCGTCTCAGTGCCAAGTCTCAGGCAGCATCGGGAGGCGGGGGGTAGGCGCTACAGACACGAGCCCGAGCGCAACGCCTTTGGCAACGGCTTCGCGACGACCGCCAACGGCGAGCTTCTGGTAGATATTGCTGCTGTGGCGTTTAACGGTCATGGGGGAGATGCTCAGTGACCGTGCGATCTCCTTGTTGGTTAAGCGTTGGGCGAGGAGCGCCAGCACCTCCAGCTCGCGCTCGGAGAGCGGCTCGATCAGGCTCGGCTGGTGGGGCGCCGACGCGGGGCTGGACGTCACCGGGAAAGCGGCCAGGAGCCTGGCGCTGAACTCGGAGCGCGCCCGCTGTGCGGCGAGCTGCTGCAAGAGGGCCGCCATCCGTGGCCCCCGGTCGACAAAGACCCGGATCAATCCGCCGGGTTCGGCCAAGGCGATGGCCTGTTCGAGAACGTCCAGGGCGGCGCTCTGCTCGTGCCGAGCGTCGTGGAGCAGGGCCTGCAACGCCAACGCCTCGATCAGGAAGCGGGTGTTGTGCGTGGATTGCACGTGTTCCCGCAGCCGCGCTAACAGGTGCATGGCTTCTTCCAGGCTGGCCGGCGTCTCCTCGGTCAGGAGAACTTCGACCAGCGTGAAGGGAGAAGCGTAGAACATCGGCATGGGGGATGATCGGAAGCTGCGATCACATTGCGCCGCCCATTGTCGGGCCGCAGCCTGCTCGCCCTGGAGTAGCGCTAAATGCGCGTCGAACGCCCTGGCATCCGCCAGCATCGCGAGGTTCTTCACCTCCAGGGCGTAGCTTGCTGCGGACTCGCTCGCGGCGAGCGCCTGGCTGGCTTGGCCGCGAGCCTGGTAGACGGCGGCGAGGCCGAAGACGCTCTGAGTAAAGATAAGAGAATAGGCTTTGTAGCGACGATCCACGGCAGCCGCAAAATATTTTTCGGCGGCCGCGAGATCGTTCTGCTGATAATGCGCACAACCCAGATAGTAATACGCCCGAGTTTCACTGTCCGACAGCGATGTGTTCATACGCCAATTGGAGCAGATTGTTTGCCATCTGTAGCTAAGCTCCGAAGGTCTGCGGCGAGCCAGTGAATGCTGCAGATTGACGATGAGCAGACGTCCTTCGAACGCAGGGCCGAGCAATCGGGCCTCTCTCAGCTTGGCATATAGGTTATTGAGCGCTCCTGTCAGGTCGCCTCGTAGACAAAGCGCGCCGGCATGGTAGACCGTGGCGACTCCGCGTACGTAGACCGCTTCCTCTGGTAACCTCTCCAACGCCCTCTGTGCTGCTTCGCGAAGTGCGTTCGTGGTCCGCCGCCCAGTAGAACAATTGGCTGCTCAAAGTGTCGATTTCGCCGCGCATACAACGATCCACTGCCGGTGGCAGCGGTGTCTGTGCCATGAGCGGTCTCGAGACGCTCCAGGCACGACGGTATGGCCGCTAACCGGAAGCGGCAGTGCAGCACCCAGGCTTCCAGGATGAGCAGTTCCGGCCGCGACTCGATGACCTGTTGGGGAAATCGATCCAATAGGCGCTGCAAGTCGGGCCACCGCTCCTGATTCATGATCTGGTGGCGGTGCGTCTCGACCAGCCGGATGGCCTCCGTGAAGTTGTCCGCCATCAGGGCATGCTCAATCGCTTCGTCTACGAAGCCGTTGCTGGCATACCAGGCGCTGGCTCGGGTATGGAGTTGTGCGATCGCTTCCGGGCTGTACTGCTGTACCAACTGGTTGCGCAGCAGACTCTGGAAGAGATGATGGCAGCGATACCACTGCCGCTGCGGATCGACGCTCCAGGTGAACAGATTCCCGCCTGCGTCAGCCACTCCAGGTAGGCCTGCCCGTTCCACTGCGCCTCGACTGTCCCTGTCACCGCGTCGCACAACGGGCCGCTGAGTTGTTCCAGAATGGAAGTCTTGAGCAGGAATTCCTGGGTGGCCGCGGGAATGTGCGAGAGCACCTCGTCCATCAGATAGTCCATCACGTAGCGATTGTCCGCCGGCAGCTCGGCCAGGTGGCCGTGGAT
This sequence comes from uncultured Chloroflexia bacterium, assembly GCA_963841825.1. Lineage (GTDB taxonomy): Bacteria > Chloroflexota > Anaerolineae > CG2-30-64-16 > CG2-30-64-16 > CAWJEL01. The sequence continues at coordinate 344,614 of CAWJEL010000030.1, read as the reverse complement.
GTCAGCGTGGGTCGAGTCAACGTGAGGGCTGCCAGGCGCAGCCCGGCTGCCCAACCCTCGGTGCGTTCGGTCAGCAGCGCGATGGCTGGCTCATCCAGCGGCGATTCGATCGCCTGCTGCATGAATGCGGTGACCTCCTCGCGGGTGAAGCGCAACTCCTGTATGCGGATCTCGCTCAACTCGCCGCGTGCGCGCAGGACATCGAGCGGCCAGGGCGGATCCCGGCGGGTGCTGAGGATCAGATGCACGGTGCGCGGCGGATGACGCCAAATCTCGGCCAGCAGCGCGGAGATGGCCTCGCTGCGCATCAGGTGATAGTCGTCCAGCACCAGGATGAGACATCGTCCGTCAGCCAGGTCGGGCTGGTGCGGAAGGGCCTCCAGGTCGTTGGCCAGCGTCGTGGCCAGCAGGGTCGGTGGCGGCAATTCGGGCGCGGCCAGCAGGTTCAGGGTTTTGGCGCAGGCTTGCGGGTGTACGGTGCGCAGGGCGGCGATGAAGTAGTTGAGGAAGAGGACCAGATCATTGTCGCTCTCGTCCAACGAGAGCCAGACGTACGGATAGCCGCTGCCCGCCAGCCAATCACTGAGCAGCGTGGTCTTGCCATAGCCGGCGGGCGCGCAGACGAGCGTCAGTGGACGCTCCAGGCCGCGTTCAAGACGTGCCCGGATGCGAGCGCGGCGCACGAGATCCCCCGCAATGCGCGGCGGATTGAGCTTCGTCCAGCGCAGATTGAGGAGCTCTGCTGGGTCGATCAAAGCGCTCTCCGGGAGCGTTCATGTTAGGGACACGCTTCCAGGCGCCATTCTACCACGACCGACGAGGGAATTCCAAAGTTAGAAAACGGCTAATCGGGGATCGAAGGCGTGAGATGTTCCTCTTGCTCCTGTTGCTCGAAACTGGCCGCTGCCGCAGCGACGCTCAGGAAGATATGGTCTTCGCCGATGTGGTCGAACAACCCCGTCTTGCGCATCCGCCGCCGGACCGAGCCGCGCACCTGCGCCAGGAGCAGATTGATGTTGGCCTGGCGCAGATCGCTGTTCAGATCGCGCAGCATGTCCGATGTGCCGATGTCGAGATCGGCGCTCGCCCCGATATCTAGTAGAATGGCCCGCGGCGGCGGTTCCACCTTCGTCTGCGCCAGGATCTGCGTGCGCGCCACATTGGCGTTGAAGAAATACAACGGCGCGTCCAGGCGTAGGATCACCAGACCGGGGATGGGCTGTGCGTCGGGGTGCCGGCCGATGTCGCTATATTCACTATTTGCGCGTTTGCCCAGGATCGCGATGTACGGCCGGCTGGCGCGATACAACAGCATCACCACAGACAGCAGGGCGGCAATCACCAGGCCAGTCATGACGCTCGTCGTCAAAACACCCACCAGGGCGGTGAGCGCCAGGATAAAATCGGTCGTCCGCTGGCGATAATAGCGCCGGAACTCCGCAAAGTTGAACAGCCCCAGGATCGAGCTCAGCACGATGGCGCCCAGCACGGCCGTGGGCAGATTGCGCAGCAGCGGCGCCAGGAAAACGACGACGGCCAGGATGACGCCCGCGCTGACCAGCGACGAGAGCTGGGTGCGCTCGCCGGCCGCCTCGCCGGCCGCCGTGCTGGAGAGGCTCATGTCAATCGTGATGCCCTGAAATAACCCTGAGCTGACATTCGCCGCACCCAAGGCCAGCAGCTCCTGATCCGCATCCACCTCGTAGTGGTATTTTGTCGCAAAGGCCCGGCCTGTCCCCAACGTCTCGCTGACCGCCAGGAACACGATGCCGGCTGCGCCCGCAATGAGGAGCGGAATAGTACTCAGGTCGATCTTCGGAATCATCGGGGAAGTCATGCCGGTCGGAATTTCGCCTACGACGCTGACGCCGTGGAGCGTATTCAATTGCAGCAGTGACGAAAGCAAAATCCCTAGCGCCAACGCCAGCAGCGCGCCAGGTATCAGTGGCTTGAAGCGTTTGATCACCAGGATCAGAACGATGGTGCTCGCGCCCAGCGCCAGGGAGTAGACGTTGGTTTCCGGCAGCTCGGCGATGAATTGCGCGACTTGCTGAAAGAAAGTGCCGCTGGTGCCCGGAACGCCGAAGAGTTTGGGCAACTGGCTGATGGCGATCAGGCACGCCACGCCGAAGATGTAGCCCGTCATCACCGACTTGGCCAGAAAATCCGAGATGAAGCCCAGCTTGGCGATGCCCAGGATGAGCATGAGGATGCCAACCGTAAGCGCCAGCGCGGATGAGAGCGCCATGAACGCGGCCGGGTCGCCCGCTGCCAACGGCGCCACCACGGCGATCGACATGATCGCCATCGTGGAGCTGGCTGTGATCTTGAGGTGGCGGCTGGTGGCGAAAAGCGCGTAGGCCGTCATGCCGACAATGGCCGAGTACAGGCCCGCCTGCGGCGGCACGCCCGCCATCTGCGCATAGGCCATCGCCACCGGGATCATGATCGCGCCCACGACGACGCCCGAAACCAGATCGTCGCGCAGTAACGCGCGTTGGTACGAGGGGGCCCAGCCGATGATGGGCACGTAACGGCCAATTTGCTGGTAGATCTTTTGGCGGTTTAGTTGCATGGGTTTTTATCCTTATGGCGCCTCGACAACCCTCGCGCTCAGCTCCCGCCTGCCAGGATTCAAAATGTCGGGAATTTCACCCGGCAGCCGGTGCGGGGCCACGGCCAAACGGTTTCTCATCCCGATGTATCGACTCCCCTTGGCTGACGTGATACTGTTCCTGATGCCACGGCTCCGGCTCATTCCATTTGAAATGCAGCACCGCATGACGGAACCCGAAGCCCACCAGCCAGGCGATAAGCGTTGCCGGCCAGACTGACGGCCTCGCCAGGCCGAACCCATCCAGGAGGATGTAGGCCACGCTCGTCACAACCGCGGTGCCCACGAACCACTCGCCCTTTGTGAATTGCTGCGGCGTGACCCCGGATGTCAGGTCGATGAAGTAGCGACCGGCAGTGGGGCCAACGACGGCGATCAGAATCACCGCCACCAGCGGCAGGTTGTGAGCCAGGGCCTTTTGAGTGCCGATGATCGCATACCACGGCAGCGAGAAGGCCGCCATAAAGTCAAAGGTGCGCCGGATGCCCTGGCCCGATAGATGACCCATCGCAAAGAACGCCAGACCAGCCGCCGCCAGGCACAGAATCAGATACCAGGGATTTTGCAGCGCGTCCGGTATCGTGTTGAGCAGCACATCCCGCGTCACGCCGCCGCCGATGCCGCCGAGGATCGCGATGAGGATGATGCCGACGGTCGTCCAATTGCGGCGGTGATCGCGGCGGCTGGCGAGGATCGCGCCGTTGAACACGTTCGTCGTCGCGGCGATCAGATCGATCGCTACCAGACTACCGATCGTCCACGTCCCCAGGACGTTCAGGATCGTATAAAAAGAGCGAAAATCCACGTCTACCCCCTGTTATGGCAGCCATTATGAACTTTTGGCGACTGTCTGACACCCCCACAAAAAAGATTCCTCGCCCCCGCAAGCGGAGGCGAGGTGAGAGAGGGCAATTCCAGGTTAGATGCTCGCACGAGCCGGGAACGTCCACCCGGACTCTCGCAGATGACTTATGAGCATATCGTGGTCACATGCGCGCCGGGTGGGAATTCGGATTGCCGTCGCTGGGCGGCTGCTTCAGGCGGGCGTGCTTGGCGGCGCTGGCGGCTCTGGCGGGTACGACCCAGGATAGCCGGCAGGGATGCGATTGCGATTGGATGCACCGGCGGCGCCGATGCTGGCGATGTCCAGAACAACTGCAAGGAACAGCCACAGCCAGTCCAGACCTTGGATGGTGCTGCCGACACCCTGCATGAGGAAGACGTACATCAGCGTCGTGAACGGCAGGAACATGAAGCCGAGGCACGGGATGATAAACGAACTGAAGGTGGCGTCCATCATCACCGGCCGGGCGATCCACACCATGAGCAGCATGATGCGCGAGAAACCTGAGACGAAAGCGGTCAAGCACCCTGAGTTGTTAGATCTCATTTTGATTCCCCTTTCCTGTCTAAGATTAGAGATAGGTGGCGTTGATCTGCCACCAGTGACAGTCCAAAAGTCGAATACGATAGCGTTTCCACCGCCGGGCATGTCACCGGCGGTGGAAACGCGGTGTGACTCAAACTTAACCGGCCGCGCCGGCGGCCACGGCTTGGATCGCCGCATGCTGGTGCAGCGGCAGCTCATACTCGTGCGCGGCGGGGGCAAGGTCGAAGACGACCTTCTTCAGCTTTGCCTACTGTATCGACATCGCCACGCGCAGCCGTTCATCCGGGTCGATGAAATGATTGTGATCATCATCGCCCACATCCAACTGCACCCAGTTAATCTTGCCGGTGAACTTGCTGGATCCAGTCTCCGTGGAGTAATCCGGGCTGACTGGTGTACCGGATTCGTAGCCGATATCAGTCGTCTCGTCGGCCGAGAAGATCATGGGCTGTGTCATGCCCACGCGGCCCTTGCCCACTTCCTTGCCGTCATAGTACAGCGTCACATCGCCGCCCTTGGCCAGGCCGCCGCCATCGTAGGCAAACTCCATGCGTACCTGGTGCTTGCCTTTGGGAATCACTTCTGTCGCTTCAACAGGGAACTCGTGGATTCCCAGGACGTTGTAGACAAACTTGAGCTTGCCGTCCTTGGCATAGACGCTCCAACCGCCGAATCGGCCGCCCTGGGCGATGATGACACCGTTGGCCGGCTTGTCGCCGATTTCGACTTCGGCCGAGACATAGAACGACTTGTTCTTCATTATCAACACGCTGTTCTCGGACAGTCGGCCCATGCCCGGGAAGAACTGCTGCGACGTACCATGAACGAGCGTCGGCCGGCCGGCCATGTCTGGTTAAGGCGTTCCGCCTGGCGATCATCCAGCGGCAGCACGTTATACTTAACCGCTTCGATCAGGAAGAGTCGCTGCAGCTTGTGCAGCATGTCGGGCATCTCCTTGGACAGGTCGTTAGCCTGCGACCAGTCCTTACTGCCGTCATACAGCTCCCAGACATCATCGTCAAAAGCCGGCATCTTCTGCGCGCCCATAACCCATGGCGTGCGGTGTTTGGTAACGGCGCTCCAGCCTTTGTAGTAAATGCCGCGGTTGCCGAACATCTCGAAGTACTGCAAGTCATGTCGTTCGGGCGCGTCGGTGTCGTTGAAGCTGTAGAGCATACTTGTGCCCTCATAGGGGCTTTGTGTCACACCGTTTACCGTGAGCGGCTCCGGAATGCCGGCCGCTTCAAGGATCGTCGGGGCCACGTCAATCACGTGACTGAACTGCGTGCGCAGGCCGGCCTTTTCCTTGATCCCCTTGGGCCAGTGGACGATGGTGCCGTTGCGGGTGCCGCCCCAATGCGAGGCCACCTGCTTGGTCCACTGCAGCGGGGCATTCATGGACCAGGCCCAACCGACGGCGTAGTGGTTATACGACTCCGGCGAACCAAACTCGTCCATCTTGGAGATCATGAACTCCGGCGTCTCCAACGCACCCATGCCGTTGAAGTTCGCCATCTCATTGAACGCGCCCTGGAGCGTGCCCTCGGCTGAGGCGCCGTTGTCACCGATGATGCAGTAGATCAGCGTATCGTCCATGATGCCCAGGTCTTCAATGGCCTCGATAACCCGGCCGACCTGATGGTCAATGTGCGACATGAACCCGGCGTACACTTCCATTTCCCGTTCCAGCACCGGCTTCATGTTTTCGGGCATGTCGTCCCAGGCGGGGATCTCGGCGTGGCGCTTGGTCAGCTCGGCATCCTGGGGAATAACGCCCAGTTCCTTCTGTTTGGCGAAGGTGATCTCGCGCTGCTTGTCCCAGCCGTGGGCGAACTTACCCTTGTACTTGTCGGCCCATTCCTTGGGCACGTGATGCGGGGCGTGGGTGGCGCCCGGCGAAAAGTACACGAAGAACGGCTTGTCGGGCATCAGGGCTTTTTGGGTACGAACCCAGTTGACGGCGTGATCAGCGAGGTCTTCCGACAGATGGTAACCCTCTTCCGGCGTGGCCGGCGGTTCAACCGGGGTCAGCCCCTCATACAGCGCCGGATTCCACTGGTTATCTTCGCCGCCGATGAAGCCGTAGAAGTATTCGAAGCCGCCGCCGCCGGCCGGCCATTTGTCAAAGGGACCCATCGGGCTGGACTGCCACACCGGCACTTCATGGCACTTGCCAAACATGGCTGTGGAATAGCCATTCAGCTTCAACGTCAGGGCCATGGGGGCCTTGGTATTCGGTCGCAGCGAATCCTGGCCGGGCGCTCCTGTGGCGGTTTCCGTGATATTACCCATGCCCACGGAATGGTGGTTGCGACCGGTCATCAGGGCCTGGCGGGTTGGCGCGCAGAGGGCACAGGTGTGAAAGCGGTTGTAGCTGATGCCACCCGCCTTCAGTTTCTCGAATGCGGGCGTATCACACGGCCCGCCGAAGGCGCTGGACGAGCCAAAGCCCGCGTCGTCAATCAGGACGATCAGGACGTTGGGTGCGCCGGCCGGCGGCCGCACCTCTTCGATAGGCGGGTACTTGGAATCAGGGTCTTTGGCATCATAGGCCGTGTAACCCCATTTCGGTACCTCCGGGATGGGCAACTGTCCACGCAAATGCTTATCAGGTTGGTGTGCCATGGGAATCCTCCAGATCATGGGTAAATAGACGGACGTTGCTCAGTAACCGACTGAGTGCGGGTTTGAGGTAGGTCAATCGGCAGCGACAGTTCCCTTTCATGCAAAGTGTCGGACACTGCGCCGACGGTGCCTCACCTACGGGTGCGCTACAAACCGATCGCGCAGCGCCTGCTGGCCAGCCTGATCGATGGCCCAATCCGACGGCGAAGTACGCTTCGATGCCGCCGAACAGTTCCCAAGCGCCGAAACCGGTATCGTCTCACACGAGGAAGCTCACGTTGGGCGCCCCTGCAGGGGCTTTGGGCTGCTCGCAGGGTTCCCAATTGGGAACGGAATCGCGAACGTCAAGGTTTATGACATCCTTCCAAGGTTAGATAACCGTGATCTTGTCTCCTTGATTTGATGGTTGAATGGATTCTACTCAGTTGCCGATCTGCCGGTGTCAGTTTGTTGGCGCTGGCGGCGCTGGCGTGGCCGGTGCCACACGTGCGCCCAGGCGTTTTGCGGTCGGCAATAGGATCAGCAGCCCGAGCAGGGCGGCGATCAATACAAACGGCAGCGTGTTCGTGCCGGAGAAGTTCTGCGCGGTCACGACGAGCGCCGCCGACACATTGCGCTGCGCCGTGCCCAGTCCCATCACGCTGCGGTTGCCCGCATCACGCCCGCCCAGCAGGAGACCGATCAGCAGCGACCCGACGATGAAGATCAGCAGCGCCAGGAGACCATTCGTGCCGATCAGGGCGATGATATTGGAGACGTTCAGCCCCAGCCCCACCACGAGCAGGATGAGGATGGATAGGCTGGAGATCTTGGCCATCACCGGCTGCCAATGAGTCGCGGTGTCGGGCGAGTGCGATTTGATCAACAGGCCGAGACCCAGCGGCACGAGCATCATCACGATCAACGACCTGGCGATGTCCCACGGATTGACCGACACACCCACCAACAGCAGCGGCAGCACGAGCGGCATGTAGATGATCGTCACCACCATGAGCAGCACCATCAGGCCGACGCCAAAGGCGACGTTCCCCTTAGCGCCTTGCACTAACTTAGGCAGGAAGGGCGCGCCAGCGGCCGTGGCCAACACGGCCAGGCCGATCCTGAGCGATTGCTCCAGCGGGACGATCAAAATGATGAGGTAGGCCAGCAGCGGCACCAGCACAAAGTTCGCCAGCAGCGCTAGCACCACCAGCTTCACATTCTTGAGGGGCTGGATGATCATTGATACGGTCAGACTCAACCCCATCGCCAGCATGCTGCTGACGACGAACAGCAGGCCGGATACCTTGCCGATGGCTTCGAAGAATTCTGCGACAGTCATACAAGCTCCTCATTTGTCGGCCGGCACCTCTGCGGCGGCCTCAGACGCGGTTTCGGCGGGCGCCTCGTCAGCTAAGACCTTCGAGGTCTCACAGACCTCGAAGGTCTGCCCGGACATGTGAAGATAGGACGCGTTGCGGGCAGTGCATCCGTTACGAATCTCAGTCGTATTCCGGCTCCCAACCCGGCTGCATCTTCTCCTTGAGTGTGGTGCGTTTCTTCACCTCGCCCCGCACGTGCTCCGGAACATGCGGCAGCGGCTCCTCCCAGCCGAACCAGATCGCCGCCATCCGGAAGAAGAACCCGACGGCAAACGAGATCAGGGTCGCTGGCCATTGGGTTAGCCCAAAGTACTTGGCGCAGATCAGATAGACGACGGAAGTCAACACGGCCGTGCCGACAAACCACTCGCCGCGCACGAACTGCTTGGCCGATTTTCCAGCCGTGATATCGATCAGGAACCGCCCGGCGGTCGGTCCCACAATCCCGATAAAGATGGCCGCAATGTCGGGCAGCCCGGCGGCCAGCCCGGCCGCCACGCCGATCGCCGCGTACCACGGCAGCGAAAAGGCCGTCATGAACTGGTAGAAAGTCTCCCGGAACTTCTGTCCGCCTTTGAAGGAGATCAACATGCCCACGATAGCAGCCAGCACGCACATGATGAGGTACCAGGGGTTCGTCAGCGCGCCCGGGATCTTGTTCAGCAGCACGTCGCGGGAGACGCCACCGCCGATGCCGCCGAAGATCGCCAGGATCAGGATGCCGACGATCGACCACTGCTTGCTGCGGTAGTAGTCTGGCCGCTGCGCCAACAGCGCGCCGTTAAGTGCATTCGTGGTTGCAGCGATCAGGTCGATGAAGACGAAACTACCCACGCTTAGAAAAGTGGCGAGGTATGCGAGGTACGATTGTATTTCCATGGACTCCTCACCGAAATGGTATGAGTCTGACGATTAACCATGAAGACCGGACAGTGCGCCCTGTCCAATCTTCATAGGTGCAAGTCGCAGCCTACGCCGCTTGAGATGCGGCCGGAGCCGCCGCGGTCATCGCCGCCATATCCTGCTGGTGATACCCTACCAGCACTTCGCGTTCCTTGTCCCGCTTCGGGAAGATGAAGAAGACTAACGCCGCGCCGATCAACACCGCGATGATGCCCGCGATGTAGGCAGTTTGATCGCCGGCCAGGAATGCGGTCTTCGCCGCGGCCGTGATCTGTGATGCGTACTGGGGATACTGCGCAGCGACCGTCTGCGCGCCGGCATACGACATCGTGAGGCTGCTGGATACACTGGCAGGAACCTCGGCGGCATCGGGCTCGGCAGCCAGAGCTGTCGCCATCGCCGCGGCATAGCCGGACGCAAGCAGGGCGCCGAAGAGCGAATTGAAGAGCGCGCCGCCCAAGTCACGCTGCAGGTCCGCGGTGCCGGATGCCATGCCCACGCGCATCACCGGCACGGATCCCGTCAGTGAGCGCGAAGCGGGCGTGCCCGCCAAGCCGATGCCCAGACCGACGAACGCATAGGCCAGCCCGACCGGCAGGTACGAAACACCCTCCTTCCAGAGCAGCAACATCGTCAGGAAGCCGAGCAGGACGAAGAAGTAACCAGCGAGCAGCGTCAAGCGCGAGCCGCGCGCCTCGACGATCTTGGCTGAGCGTGGCGCGGCCAAGATCATGAATAAGCCGGCTGGCAGAACGGCCAACCCGGAATTCAGGGTCGAGTAGCCCAGCACATCCTGCATGAACTGCTGTCCGATGAACATCGCGCCCATCAACGCGCCGAAGACGATGATGCCCCCCACCGCGGCCACCCAGAAGGTCGGGCGAACTGCGACCTTGAGATCGTACAGGGGATTTTTGGCGCGGCGCTGCCGCAAGACGAAGAGCACCGTGGCAACCAGCGCGATGGCCAGGAGACCCACCGCAAACGTGCGCGCGCTCGCCACAGGCAGGAAATTGAGCGCGAGGACAAAGGATCCGATGAGCACCAGCGAGAGGATGCCGCCGATGTTATCGACCGACTCCTTCCCTTCGTTGATGTGCGCCGGAATGAACTTCAGCGCCATGAAGAGCGCTATCACAGCTATCGGTATGACGATCAGGAAGACCCAGGGCCAGGGGGCGACCTCCAGGATTAGGCCGGAAACTAGCGGGCCGGACACCGAGATCGCACCGCCGATGGCCGCCCACAACGCGATCGAGCGCGTCCGTGACGGCCCCGGCCCCCACAACGCCGCAATCAAAGAGAGGGTGGTCGGGTATGCCATGCCGGCGGCAAAACCGCCGAAGAGCCGTCCGAAGATCAAGATCTGGATCGACGGCGCAAACCCGCTGATCAACGCGGCGGGGATCGCCAGCGCCACGCCGAGGATCGCCATCATTTTGCGGCCGTAGCGGTCGCCCAGCGCGCCGAGCCACAGCACCGAGCAGGCCAGGCCGAGCGAATAAGCCACGGCGACCAGGTTGAGTTGCGTTTGCGAAGCATCGAAGTAGACGCCGATGCTGGGCAGCGCCACATTCGCCATCGCCAACGGCAGGTTGGCGACCGCCGCCACGAGGATGAGGGTGCCGAGTACCAGCCCCGCCTTGGCGGGGGCTGACGGGACGCCTGCGGTGGCAGCGCCACCGGCAGGCTTTGCGGGAGCAGCAGTTGCAGTCATGGTTCGCTCCTTGGGGTGGAATCAGAGCTCATATAATTATTAAATGGAAACATTGCAGAAACCGGGTTTCCCGGGGAAGTCCGGTTTTTGTGGATCAGCCGAACATCAGCCGGCCAGGAGCTTCTGCTTGGCTGCGGCGAACTCTGCGTCGCTCAACACGCCGGCGTTGTGCAACTGCGCGAGCTGCTCCAACTGAGAAGTCAGATCAGACCCACCAGCCGGGGCCGGCGCCGCTGCGGCGGGGGCAGGGGCATACTGCGGCGGAGGCGGCGCGACCTGTTGTTGCTGGGCCTGCGCGTCCGCCAGCCCCTGCTGATAGGCGGCATCTTGCTGTTGCTGCGCAGAGGCAGACTGGTTGGCATACCTCTGATCTTGATGGTGACGGACCGCGCCTGCGGTCCCGGCGATGACTGCGGTTCCTACGGCAGCGCCCACGAGTCGCCTTCTTCGCATTCTCAACATATGACCCTCCTGTGAATTAGCTCCGGCAAGCGTCTCCCTGGAGACCATGCCGGAAGATGAAAATCATGTCTAGGCCGTGGCGAGCGCGACGATATCGGCCAGCGCTTCTTCTACGACGTCATGTGGGATGCGCTCGAACATCACCAGCCGGCCGTTGGCGGCCAACATGGCCTGCTGCGTCTTCTTCGCCCACAGGTTCTCGATCAGCATCAACCCTGCGGTGGTGTTGTCGGCGAGCTGCTCGGCGATCGCATCGATATCGCCCCGCGTGATCATCTGGCTCACCTCAACCTGCAGCGGGTCGAACATCGCGATGTGTGCGGCATCGAGCTCGCGCAATTCGCGCACGATGACCTCGCCCTGATCCTTGATGATGACGACCAGGTCGATGACGCGGATGATCTCCTTCTCGACCAGATCGAAGATCTCAGGGAGGATCTCACCCCTGAAGCGATTGCCGGGGAATTCCAGTGCGATTAAGTCGATGGGGCCGTAGGTCATTGGACATCTCCTTTCATGATATGGTGATGATGCGGTGTGTCAGTATGCCACGCTTGGTGCATAGCTTTGTATTGCGAAAAGTGAAACGCTAAGGCGACGTTCACATGGGGCGGGTGGGCATGCCACGCTTCCTCGAAGCTTCTTGCCGCACCGGTCAGGCTTCAGCAGACGGCAAAGGTCCAAGCCGTTCGACCTTGAGCAGTGGATACCCCATGTCATACAGCGAGTTCAGCACGCCCAACAGCGCGGCCTGATCGGTCAACTCTCCGACGAGCGTCGTGAGTATTGCCCCCCCGGACCGTCGTGCTGAAGAGATGCTCATGCCGCACAGATACTCGGATCGTCGCTTGTCGAGCGGACCTTTGATGCGAATCCGGTAGCGGGCAGGCGTGTCGGATAAGTAGACCGGATGATGATAGTTCAACGTGCGGCATTCTCCCCTGGCGAGATTGCACATATCAAAGCCGCCTCTCGAGCGAGCAGTATACTTTGTTTGAGCGGGCAGCAACAGCCCCTCAATGGCCCATTGGCGGGCCATTGAGGAGCCAGGGTCATTCAATTCTCCACTTTTCAGGACAAGCATCTCGCGTACCGGAACGAGACCCTTCGCTATTTGTTTGGCGTATCAACGTCTCTTCGTGGAACTCGCTCAGGGTGACAATCTCTGAGAATTGAATGACCCTGGCGATAGGATCTCAAACTAGCCTTGCCCCAGGCGCTGTGGTATCATGGCGCGGGATATGGTCAGACGCGGCATTTGCCCCGCGCAAAACCAGATGGCCTCGCTTTTCGCGCCGCGCCCCAGCAATCACAAGCAGGAGAACAGCCATGTCACCAGAGGCAAAGCAGCCCAAGGAACTCAAGAACATCGGGTATGAAGTATTCATTGGGCTTCTGTCCATCCTGTCGATCCTCAACCTGATCCTCTCGGCATGGTACAGGAATAATCCGGCCTTGCAGTACGTTGTGCTCACCATGAACGCGATCTTCATGCCGATCTTCCTTGCCGATTTCTGCTATCGTCTTTTCACGGCCCCATCGAAGTCCGGCTATTTCTTCCGGAATTTCGGTTGGGCCGATTTACTATCCAGCCTCCCACTCCCGCAGGCGAAGATCCTGCGCGTGTTCAGGCTGTGGCGCGTGATACGGTTGATGCGCAACTTCGGGCTGCGCAACCTGGCGCGTGCCTTCGTCGCAGACCGCGCCGCGAATGCCTTGTTGACAGTTGTCTTCCTGGTTTTCTGCGTCCTGGAGTTTGGGGCCCTGGCGGTGCTGTCCGCCGAGCACGCCTCTCCGGATGCGAACATCACCAGTGCTTCCGACGCGATTTGGTGGGCTTACGTGACCATCACCACTGTCGGTTACGGCGATAGGTACCCGGTGACCAACGTGGGCCGCCTCGTCGGCATCCTGGTTATGACGGCGGGCGTGGGTCTGTTCGGCACCCTCAGCGGTTTCCTCGCCAATACGTTCTTGTCACCACCCAAGAAGAAAGAGGAGCCGGTCGCCGCATCGGCCGATGCCAACAACCCCAAGGCTCAGCTCGCCGAGCTCAAGCGGATGTTCGAGGCGCAGGAACAGGCCGCCGTCGACCTTCGCGCCAAGCTTGACGAGATCGACAAGCTGCTCTGATTGAAGATGGCCCACAGTTACACCCTTTTGGGGCTATCTTGTTGGGCGGGCCGGGCGTATGCTAACCTTGCATATTGTGCGTACGCGTTCGGGTGATCACTGCCCTCCGCACCGCGACTGTGCAGCGAGAGCCGTGAAGCAGACCCGGGCGTTTGGTCAGCGTGCCACGCGTGTGGTATACTTGCGCTGTCCGAATCGATCGGTTGTGCATTAGAAATACAAAAGGAGAAAATCTAAATATGCCACTTCGAGGAGCGGAGCGCCGGGATGACCGGCAAGATAATCGTGGCGGCCCATTGGGCGGCGGCGCCGGCGGCAAGAACCACTACCAGATGCGCGAGAAGCTGATTTCGATCGGCGACGACTTCTGGATCGAGAACGACCACGGCCAGAAGGTCTTCAAGGTGGACGGCAAGGCCCTGCGCGTACGTCAGACGCTGGTCCTTGAGGACGCGCAAGGCACTGAACTGTACAAGATCCAGGAGCGGATGGCGCGGGTCAAGGATTCGATGGAAGTCGAAGACGCGCCGCGGTCAACGGGTTGCTATGGTGAAGAAGGCGTTGATCACGCCGATTCGCGAACGTTGGACCGTTAATGTCAAGGGCGGCCCGGATTTGGATGTCCAGGGCAATATCCTGGATCATGAGTACACCATCGGCGAAGGACGCGACAAGATCGCTGAGGTCTCCAAGAAGTGGTTCCGGATACGCGACACCTACGGCGTGGAGATCGACGCCGGCCAGGACGACGCTTTGATCCTGGCCGTGACTGTGTGCATCGACCAGATGGCCCGCGGCTAACGAGAGCCGGATCGCGGGCAACTGCGATGAACTCGCCGAGGTTAACGCGTAATACCCCGGCGAGTTTGTCATGTGTTTAATGGGACAAGAATACATGGAGTGGATTTTCTGATGCGACGCATTTCTATCCTGACCCCGATTATCGCGGTCGTGGCCATCGCGGCGATCGTGGCCGGATGCGCCGCGCCCTCAGCACCCACACCTGTTCCCCCGCGGGCGGAAGCGACCGCGCTCCCAACCCCGGCGCCGAGTCCGGTTGACTTGTGGGACCAGATTCAAAAGAGTGGGGAGATGTCGGTGGGCACTGCCGCCGACTATGCACCTTTCGAATACTATAACAGCCGCTATCAACTCGATGGCTTCGATATTGGCTTGATCCGCGAGATCGGAAAGCAGCTCGGCGTCAAGGTCGAGATCAAAGACTACGCGTTCGACGGGCTCTACAACGCACTGCAGCTCGGCCAAATCGACGTCGCCATTGCCGCCATTTCCGAGACGCCGGAGCGCGGGCAGTATGTCGATTTCACGAGCACCTACTACGCGGGCAACGGCGCGGTGTTAGCGAACGCGCAGTCCGCCAGCACTTCGATCACCCAGCCCGCGCAGATGGCCGATCAACGCGTCGGCGTGCAAAGCGGCTCGGTGTATGAGACCTTCATGCAGGACACGCTGGTTGACACCAACAAAATGCCGGCGAAGAACCTGTACGCCTACCCGGACATCGAGCAGGCGGTCAAAGATCTACAAAAAAAACGGATCGACCTGGTGCTGCTCGATAATCAACCGGCCCAGTCTTTCGTGCAGCAGGGCGGCGTCAAAATTGTGGGCGAGGGCATTGACCCACAGTTATACGCCATGGCCATCCCTAAAGGCTCAGAGTCGTTCCGGCGTGTTCTGGATAAGGCGTTGGGAGATGTGGTCGCCAGCGGTGCGTATGCTGCGCTGGCCGAAACACACCTGGGGCTGAAGCCGGACGGCATTGAACCGTTGCCCACGCCCGCGCCCGCCCAGCCGACGCCGACCCCGGCGCCGAACCAGCCTACACCCACGGCTGCGCCCGCGGCCTGCATCGACGGCATGTCCTACGTCGCCGATATCACCTACGACGACGCCAACATGACTGCGCCGCCGGTGCTGCAACCCGGCCAACCCTTCGTCAAGACATGGCGCATGCGCAACAGCGGCACCTGCACGTGGACCAGCGCCTATTATCTGGCGTACTCTCATGGCAACACGCCGCAGTCACAGATGGGCGGCCAGCCGACCTACATCAAAGGCAGCGTCCCGCCCGGCGGCACCTACGACATCTCGGTCAACCTGGTGGCGCCGACGCAACCCGGCGTTTACCAGGGTTTCTGGCAGATGATCAACGCCCAGGGGACGGCCTTCGGTACGACGATCTACGTCGGCATCCAGGTGCAGGCGCCCACTGCCGTGCCGGCGCCGACGCAAACGCCTTCGCCGACGATCAGCTTCACGGTCAATCAGACCAACATCACCGCGGGTCAGTGCGTCACGTTCAACTGGAACGTCCAGAACGTCAAGGCGGTCTACTTCTACCCGCAAGGGGCAGACATGACCCAATACGGCGTGGCGGGCCAGGGCAGCAGCGTCCAGTGCCCGACGCAGACCACGACGTACAACCTGACCGCGATTTATCCCAACGGCGCATCCGAGACGCGGTCGATCACGATCTCCGTGACGCCTGCGCCGGTCGGCGCGCCGTATATCAATATGTTCACGGTGACGCCGCCACAGATCCAGCCGGGGCAATGCGTTAACCTGCAATGGGATGTCACGGGCAGCGTCACGCAGATATCGATCATGCGTGGGAGCACCAGTCTGTGGGGCAACGCACCTGTGCGAAGCCAGATGCAGGACTGCCCGCCCGGCACAGGCAGCATAACGTATGTGCTGGATGCGACGGGCCCTGGCGGCCAGAGTCGCGGCCAGCAGTATGTCAACGTCGTCGCGCCGCAGCCCACGGCGGTCCCACCGACCGCCGTGCCGCCCACGAAAGTTCCGCCCACGGCCGTCCCGCCGACGGCAGTACCACCGACGGCAGTACCGCCCACGGCTGTGCCACCGACCGCCGTGCCGCCTACGGCGGCGCCACCGACCGCGGTCCCCGTGCCGCCGATCGTGGGTAAGAACTGGGCCTTGCTGACCTACAATAATGGCCAGGGGGCGCTGGTATCGCCGATCGCCGGAACGCAGATCACAGCGCTCTTCGGGACCGACGGCAAGGTGACCGGCACGGATAGCTGCAATACCTACAATGCGCCGTACACGGTCACCGGCAGCAACCTGCAGGTTGGCGCCCCAGTACAAACAGGCATGGCATGTCCGGAAGATGTCATGACTCAGGCGCAAACCTACCTGGCCGCGCTGCAAAAGTCGTACCGATATGAGGTGGCCGGGAACCAGTTGACGATATTCGACAGCATCGGCACTAAGCTGTTACAATATGCCTTACAGTAAGAAGCTGTAAAGAAATAAGTTCCCGAACTGGCTCGGTCAGAGACCGGCCAGAGCGGGAAGGTATTCTTTGACAAGCCCTAAGTATCCGCAAGCGGAGCGCGCTTCTGTTCAGCGGCACGCGCGCCGGATACAGTCGCCTGGTTGACAGTGCAGCGGAGAGAGTTGCACCGCACTTACATAATACACATATCAGAAGGGAGAAACACAACATGGCAACGAAGAGCAAGAAGGTATCGGTCAGCAAGACTGAGTTGGAAGAGACCGCCGTGGGCGTCGAGGTTCTGGCCGAGAGCCGGATGGAAGATGGCTTGATCGACGTTTCCGCCGGCGCGCAGACGTTGGTGGAAGCCAGGAAGGTCCGCGAGGTCGCCGGGGTCGCGCAGACCATCGGGGCAGTCGCTGTGACGCACGGCTTGGACCAGATGACCGTGGCGGAAAAGCTGGGCAAGTTGAGCGATGTCGTGGCCGCGGCGGGCGAGCTGGACGTGGCCGAAGGCATCGAGGCGTTGGTGACCTCGGAGGATATCCAGATTCAGTCTGCGATGGTTTCTTCGTTTAGCGTGGCCGCTTTGGCACGCGCGATGGAGCTGGCCGCGGTGGCAGGGCAATTGCAGGTGGCCAGCGATATCGTGTCGGCGCGTGAGATGCCCGTGCTGGCCGCATTCCTGGAAGACAAGGGCAACCTGCTGCGCGTCTTCGCCGTGGACTCGATCAAGCGCGCGGGCGCAGGCCGGGTGCTGGCGCAGGCGATGGCTGAGACGGGCGAGAAGGTCAGTGACATGGGCGCGAATGAAGTCGCCGAAGGGCTGATTCGGATGGCGGTCGCCCAAGAGGGCGCCGAGCGCAGTGAAGATCTCTTCGCAGACGGCGCGATGAACGCGGTCGGCGGCGAGAAAGCGTTGGCCGTCGCAGCGGGCGCTCGCGCGGTCGCAGGCGATTTGGAGCGGGCTGGCATCAAGCAGGTCGCTGCGGGCGCTGAAGAGGTCGGTCAGGCCGAGGCGATGGATGCCGTGGCTGGAGCGCTGGACGAAGCGGCGCAATAACGCTGGCTGCTATCGTGTACAGGTGTGAAGAAGCAGTCTTCACGCCCCGTCAGGTCTCGGGAGCGATTCTGTTTTGCTTCCGGGATAATGCCCGAGATCTGATGGTTTTTTTCACACGGTCGGACTGGCAGTACGGTTCCAGTTTGATCGTCAAACAGAAGCTAATCTACAGGAGAAACTACAATGGCAAAGCAAGCCCAACAACTGGTACTCGCTTTCTTCGACGCCGAGGCCGCGGCCGATGCGGCAGTGGAAGCGCTCAAGAAGTGGGACAAGGCAACTGATTCGATCAAGCTCGGCGCCATCGGCGTGCTCGTCAAGGACGCGAAGGGCAATATCAAGACCCACAAGCTGGGCTCGCGCAAGACTGGGACGGGCGCGCTCATCTTCGGTCTGGTTGGTCTCCTCTCCGGCGGCATGACGGTCGTGGGCGGCCTTATCTTCGGCGCCATCGCCGGCTCCTTGTTCCACAAGGGACTGGGGATGTCCAAGGACGACGTCGCCCGGATCAGCACAAGCCTCGATGGCGGCAAGGCTGCTGTGGCCCTGGTGGTTAATGCCGCTGAGGCTGACGCCGTGTCTGCCAAACTGGTGGAACTGGGCGGTGTGGCGGAGACCCATGAGGTGACGGACGAGGCGGTCGAGCAGGCCACGGCCGCGGCCGAAGCGGCTCCTGAAGCCGAAGCGGCTGCTCCTGAAGCCGACGCTGCCCCGGAAGCTGAAGCTGCAGCTCCTGCAGCCGAATAAGGCACAAAGCGGTAGGCGTGTTGCACATGGCGGGTTGGCAAAGATCTGACAGCCAAATGTGTACGTCACGTTAAGAAAGTAAAACGCCAGGCACTTCACAAGTGCCTGGCGTTTTGCGGCAGATTTTGGAACATTCGTGAATTGCATGTCCGCGGACCTTTTCCTAAAAGGGCGCGCCGGCTGATAGGGTATCATCCTCTCGTCTTTTCTCGGCACAGATCGCGCAGGTTTGTCATGCTGAGCAAGCGAAGCATCTCCTGGCCGATTAGAGCGAGATCCTTCAGTCGCTAGCCGGCGCAACTTCCAGGTGGGTGCACTGGTCAAGCGCAACTTGGCACTTGTTGCGGTGTTACTGTATTCGTAGTAAACTGCTTTTGTAAGTTGGCTGCACTTGCTATCGGAGATCCCCGTGCCGTGTTTTGGGGATCGGGAAGGTCTTACAATATCAGGAGGTAAGATATCGAAGAATCTGATCGCTTGCAGTAACCTCATTTTTATCTACTCACTACCTCGACATCACAGGAGAAAACAACCATGGTTAATGAATCGTTCCTCGCCCTGGCCTGTGCCGGTCTTATCGGCATCCTCTTCGGGCTCGCGGTGTGCTTCGCGGGCTATCGGCTCTTCCTCGTCCTGCTGCCCATCTGGGGCTTCATCTTTGGTTTGGCTTTCGGCGCCCAGACCATGCAGGCGCTGTTCGGCGTGGGTTTCCTGGCCACTGTTACCAGTTGGGTCGTGGGCTTCATCGTCGGCGGCATCTTCGCGGTGTTGTCGTACCTGTTCTACATGCTGGCAGTCGCCCTCATCGCGGGCTCGCTGGGCTACTCGATCGGTGTCGGCCTGCTGCTGGCAATCGGCATGCAGATGAATTTCATCGTCTGGCTCGTTGGCATCGTAGTGGCCGTCATCCTCGTGGTGGTGACCTTCCGCTTCAACCTGCAGAAGTGGGTGATCATCATCGCCACCGGCGTCCTCGGCGCGGAAGTGATCATCGGCTCCATCGTGCTGATGTTCTACCCGCATGCCGACGTCCTGGCGAACCCGGTGAAGGCTGTGATGAACGCCTCGCCATTGGTGGCCATCCTGGGCATCGTCGTGGCCGTTCTGGGCATCCTGGCGCAGGTCAGCAGAACCGCAACTTCACGCTGACGTTCCTACGACCGCTGGAGCGAGCCGGCCTGATTCTACCGTAATTGCTACTCCGGCGTGAAGTCGACTTCCCGCCGGAGCTTTCAGCCGAGCGTTCCCAACGTCGGTCTTGAAGATCACCACGGAGACACTGAGAACACAGAAAACTTCAAAAAGACCTCTGTGTCTCCGTGCCTCTGTGGTTCAATCTTCGCCTATCCAGTCCTCATTCATTCTATCAGGAGCGTAGATTATGTGTTGCCTGTTCACCATCCTTGTCCTGCTCGGTCCACGCGTCGCCGGGGCGATCTGGTGGCTGGTCCAGCCGCTTCGCTGGCAGGTTGCCTTCAACAATAGCTGGCTCTGGCCGGTGCTTGGAATCATCTTCCTACCTTGGTTGACGCTGATGTACGTGATCGTCGCGCCAGGCGGCGTCGTTGGCTTCGATTGGGTATGGCTGGGTCTCGCGCTGGTCGCTGACATCGCCAGCTACTCCGGCGGCGGTTACGGGAACCGCAAGCGCATCCCGGGTTACGGCAAATAGGCCCCTTCATGCGAACCGGGTGAAATATGTATCAAGGGTGGTCGGGACGGCAGTGTGCATTCGACCATCCTTGATTTTGCGTATCTGACCAACGACCTGGAACAGCGAGTCGATGCAGGAGGTACCTTCATGGATATCAAAAAGACCGGTATGCTGGGCGCACTGATAGCCGTGGCGGCTGCCGTGATCATTTTCTGGGGCCTGCGATCACTCGCCTTCATCCTCGCGCCGCTGGCCATGGCGATGGTCATCACCATTGCGATCCTGCCGCTGCCGGGCTGGTTCATGAAAAAGGGCGTGAAATCGGGCCTGGCGCTCATTCTAACCATCCTGTCAGTGGTTGGGGTTCTGGCCCTGGTGGCTTTAATCACCATCGGGTCCATCGGCAAGCTGGCCGGGTACCTGCCCACTTATGCCGCCAACCTGTCGATGCAAACCTCTGCGGTCGAACCATCCTCGACGGGGTCAGCATCCGGGCTGGCGTCGCAGATTGGGGCATCGATGCCGGTCACCGCGACTGCGCGCATCCAGGCCTCTGTCCCGGTGACGTCAACTGCGGGCAGCAGAGCGGCTAACCCCCTGGCGGGGCTGAATCTGTCGGGCCTGTCGTCGATGGTCAGTCCCTCGCAGGCGGGCGGAGTAGCGAGCGCGATCGTGGTGGCCGCAGCCAAGGCGATTGGAATGATGTTCCTGGTGCTCTTCATCTTCGCCTTCATGCTGAGCGCGGCATTCTCGCTGCGGGACAAGTCGTTCCTCGGCCTGGGCGAGGATAGTCCTGCCATGGCGAGCGTCCAGCAGTTCACCCTGGAGGTGCGCCAGTACGTCAATATCATGACGGTGATCAACTTCCTGGTGGCCGTCGGTGATACACTCATCCTGGCATTGCTGGGGATCCCTTTTGCCCTGCTGTGGGGCATTCTGGCGTTTTTCATGGGTTTCATCCCAAGCATCGGCTGGTGGATCTCCCTGATCCCGCCCTTCCTGATCGCCTGGGGGCAGTTTGGGATCGGGACGGCTGTGATCGTCCTGGTTGCCTACGTCCTGATTAATGGCGGCGTCCAGAACATCGTCCAGCCGAAGATGATGGGGAAGGGTCTGCGTATATCACCCCTGGTAGTGTTCGTCTCAGTGATCTTCTGGGCGACGGTGCTGGGCGGCATGGGCGCGTTGATCGCCGTGCCATTGACGATGATCGTGATGAAGATCCTCGACAGCTCCGAGAGCACGCGCTGGATCGTCGCCCTAATGCGGATCGGGTCAGGCTCAGACGAGGAAAATAAAGCGGATGCGCAGGCCTTCGAGAAGCTGCGGGGCTTCACCGGCAAGGTGCGTGACGCGATGCCGTTCGGCTCAAGCAGCGATAAGAAAACGGCGGCCAGTGCGGCGGACAATACCGCTGAGAGCTGACGAGCCAGGTAGGGAGTCAGCCAGCCGGTAAAAATGAAAAGGGTGCATTCAAATGTAGTTGGGGCGTAGGGGCGGGTTTTCCGTCGTCAACACAAGACTGCCTCTTACGACAGCAACATTGTGAAGATCAGCTCGCCATTGGTGTGGCGAAACCCGCCCCTACAATTGATTTTGAATACACCCAAATGAAAACGCTAAGGCCGGCCAGGTGAAGTACGCCTGGACGGCCTTTTGCTGCGCTCGCGGGTCTTCCGTATGTGGGACGCTGCGACCCAGTGGCACGTGCTCGGTCCGAACATCGGTTGAACGATTCTGCCGGAAATCGCAGAAGCGCGAGCAACTTCAGGGGCGGATCGGTGTTATGTTTTTTGACTAATTAGGCCCAAACGGGGAAGGAACACACTTATGAACGAGAACACGACCCATGAGAATCAGCCAACGCAGACCGGCTCCTTTTACGACCGGCCCGGCGTTCAAGTTGAATCGATCCCGATCGGGCCGGGTGTGCCGATCGGCATCGAGCGGGTCTCGAACCCCGAAATCGGCATCGGTGGCGCGTACGGCGCCTGGGGCGAGAGTTGCAATAACGCAGCCCTACCCGCGAAGGTCGAAGATCAGTTGGGCTATGCGCTCGGCGAAGATGGCGCGTTGAATCTGTCCGAGCTCGGTTTTAATTGGCGCCACATCCTGCCAGATCTCACCGCGGAGGAGCACGACGCGCTGGAAGTTGAAGTGGGCGCGCGCTTCCTGCGTGAGGCCGCGGCCGCCAGCGGGTGGGAACCGTCCGAGGTGGACGCCGTGCTGATCGGTGTCACGATGCCGGTCTCCGAGGATTTTGTGGACCGCATCGCCAGCCAGGCCGGGGTGCCGGAAAGTGCGTTGAAAGTGAGCATCCACAAAGCCTGCGATGGCTCAGTGGCCGGCCTCAACCTGGCCTTGAACCCGCAACTGACGACCAACCATTTGCTCAACCGCAACCTGGCACAGGAACTCCTCGGCAAGAAGGTGCTGGTGGGCGGGATCGAGGGGCTGAGCCGCGTCATGAAAACGACCTATGATCGGCAGGCGCTTCAGCTCTTCGGCAACGGCGCCGGCATCTTCGGCATGATCCCCGGCCGGACGCTCAAGTTCCTGGTGGGCGGTTCGCAAGAGGTCTATGATGAGGAGGGGGTGCTTCAGGTCAGGATGACCTACCCGCATTCCCCCCGGGGGACTGAAGGAAATTCGCTCATCGAAGCCATGCAGACCGGGGAGCACAGCTTCCGTGTTGCCGGGCTGATGCACGAACCGAGCACCGATTCAGGCGCGGTCGTGATGGCCGGGCCGATGGGGATGGTCAAGCTGTTCGTGCGCAGCGGCGTGACCGCGGTGCGGGGCGTCTACGGGTCATACCGTGATCTGATGGCGCAACTCGCGACGCCGAGCAAGGAGATTGTGGTGGGTATCGTGCATCACGCCAACTACAAGATCAATCTGCTCAAGGCGAAGCAGTTGCAGAAAGAGGGTATCTCCATCCCCATGCCCTGGCTGCTCAGTGACTTCGGCAACGTCAGCGCCGCCTCAGCGATGATCGCCTTCATGCGGAAGCTCACGGCCCTGGCGCCCGGCGATCACGTGTTGTTTGACGGCTTCGGAGCTGGCACTTACTACGATGTGGTCGCCGTGGAGATGGGCGGCAGCGCGAGCTAACCGGGAAGTTGCCACGCCGAAACGGTTGGAGCTGTGTACGTGGTTTCGGCTGCCAGTAGACAATTGCATAACAGGAAATTTAACGCTGCGACGGGTCAAACGACCCACCGCAGCGTTTTCTGTTTGCTCTGAGATTGAGCGAAGATCCTGCTAATCTCCCACAGCAGTGCCGGCCAAACTTGCTCCGCCGATTGCCTCGTTGAGCTCCGCCACTAGCCGGGCCAGCGCGTCCGGCGTCAGCCCGCGCGCCGCGGCCGCCTGGGTGATCGGCTCCCAGAACGGCACCGGGCTGTCAGTGCATGGGATGCCGTGGCGGGCGAATACGGCCTGCGTTTCAGGCCAGGCCGCGGCCACCGCCAGGGTTGACATGGCCGCCGCGATCTTCACGTCGGGCGTGCGCGGCACTTCGGTGATGACCTGGGTGGAATGCCGCATCCGCACGGCCGGCTCGGCGCGTGGGGGCGGCTCGATCCACCCCAGCAGCCGGGCCGCATTGTCGCCCAGGATGTCGGCCTGTACATCCGGCGTCAGTCCCAGCGCGGCGATCTCGGCCAGGAACGGCCGGAAATCGGGTTCCGCCTGCCGGCGGGGATAGAGCCGCAGGGGATAGTCGGAGGCGTACAGGATCTTGCGGTGGTCGATGCAGCGCAGCGCCACGTCGAAGATGTCGCGCGTCGGGAGGATGCAGCGGGGAAGCGGCGGTGTCGTACCAGACGTTGCGCAGCACGCGACGCACTTCCGGCATCAGCTCGTAGAAGAACAGCCCGCCGCCCCAATGCGCCAGGATCAGCTTCAGCTCCGGGTAGCGCGCCGCGAGCTGATAGTAGTCGCGCAACGGGGTGGGCGCCTTGCCGGGATAGAAGTGACCGACCTCTTCGTTGGTGTGCAGGTTCAGCGGGATGTCGCGCCGGATGCACGCCTCGGCCAGGCGCAGGAAATCGGCATCGTCCAGCCGGTAGCCCTGACCGTACGGCCCGAGTTCGCCGACCCCGATCATCCCGCCATCCAGGCAGCGTGCCAGCTCGTCCAGCGCGGCCTGCCCCGCCTTGGGCTGCAGCATGGCGAACGCGGCAACGCGCCCTGGCCAGCGGCGGATGATCGCCAGCGCCTGGTCGTTGCGCGCCACGCAGCCGTCGTGCGTGCGGCGGTACTCGCCCATCAGCACGACTTTGTCGAGGCCCGCGGCATCCATATCCGCGATCATGCGTTCAGCCGTGGCCCAGCCCTGGACGCCCCCACCGCTCGCATCCGGCGCCAGCATCAGCCCCCAGAACGGTTCCTGCTGGATGAACGCGTCCAGCTCAGCCGCCAGGGAAGGTGGGGTGTAGTGTACGTGTGCATCAATACGCATTGGATCCTCGGGGCAGGACAGACCTGGCCGGTTTCTGCCAACCGGCCAGGTCTTCACCAGTTTCGTTTGCACCGCCACTGAACCGGCCCGCCCCCGGCTCAGCATTGCAAGGACAATCGCTGGCGTCGGATGGTTGACGGACCTTTGGATTCCGCGCGGAGTATAGCACACGGCCCACGCGCTGCCAAAGTCCCATTGGCGACCTGCTCTTATTTGAGGAGTTCTGCGCTTGGCCGAGCGGCCAGGGCGTGACTACTTGCGACGACCAGCACCCGGGTGTATTTCCGTTTGGGGCAATCGAGGCGGAGCTGTGGCAACTAGAACAATGTGTCTTCTATTACCTAACAAAACGAGCTCGCGTGTTATCTTGAAGTTGAGCGGTGAAAGGTTCGCTTCCTTTTCCGATCAGGAGTTCGGGCAGATGATTAAGGGTATCCTGCTTCTGTTAGTTGTGATGGTCATGACGTTGGTCGGTTGTACAGTCAATTGGCAAGGATTTTCCGATCCCGTGCCTATCGGCTCTGTTGAGCGCGGTCAGGTGCTGTTTTCTCAAACCAGAATTCGCAGCACGCCTGGCTGCGGTACCTGTCATTCGTTGGAGGCGGGCAAGGTGGTGGTGGGTCCCTCACTGGCTGGCATCGCGAGCCGAGCTGATGTCATCATCAGCGCTTCCAACTATCCGGGTACCGCCACATCTGCCGAGCAGTTTTTGCGCGAATCCATCACCCGACCGGGCGCGGCGCTCGCGACAGGCTACTCGCACACCGTCATGCCAGACTGGCTGACCGTCCTGGACCGGCAGGAGATCGAGGATCTGGTTGCTTTCCTGTCCGCCCAGAAGTAGTCCCCTTGCCCTCTCTGAAGAGCAGCGCCGCCGCGATGACCAGAATCAGCCCGACGATGAAGCGAGCATTTCCACTGGATACTCTCCCCGGTGCGTCGCATCGCACAACCTATGGGGCTGCGCTGGCGCCCTGAGCGGTCCGACTCGACCTATGCAGGTTTTGGATAGCTTGCGCCGCGCTCAACATCCAGAGACATTATGGGCGACGCGCCTCGCGCGCGCATCCGGCGCCTGGGGGATTTGCCCATTGGCCGGATGGCCAATACGCGCAGAGAACACTGCCGGTGTTATCAGGAGTCGTTCAATTTCGAGAGATGCAAATAGACTGACATGCCGGGATAGTAGATCGGGCCGAAGAGCGAAGCCGCTAGCAGCAGGCCGGGGTTTCAGGGAGTGTGAGGCCGATCAAGAATAACATCATGGTAAAGAGGCTCAAGACGCGCAATGGCAATTTTCGGATAGGGCTTTAGTTCACTTCAACGCCGCGTTCGGCCAGCAAGCCCCGCACATGATCGATCCGGGCCGGCTCGACCACGGCCAGCCCGAGTCTCGCCTCCGATTTGAACGGTCGCAGATAGCGGGCAAGCTCGCTATCATGCAATAGTTCATCCAGCGCATCCTGGTCGCGGAATTGAATCAGAGTGACTGCGAGCAGGCTGGCGCTGCCGTAATGCCGGCTCCAGGCCTTGATCCGCGCGGCCAGTGCCTCGGGCACGCCACCGACCGCCATCTCGTCCAGCACGGCCAGGATGGCGTGGGCGTCGATGCCCGCGCTGCGGGCGCGCGCCGCGGCTGCCGGGGTGATCCGCCAACGCTCCCCTGCTTGGGCCGGCTGATCGCAGAACGGCTGGAGTGCGCCCAGGACGTGCAGGCTGGGCACGGCGTGAACAAAGCGTATCGTGCCGTCTTCGCCCAGGAGGATGCTGCCGCGGCGCGCCTGGGCGGCGGCTCGACTGCGCGCCGGCAGCTCGCCCGCGGCCAGCAGGCCGCGCTCGAGGGCGTCCACCTGATCACTGCGCACGATTAGGCCGGTCGGTGTGGCACGCTTGACGACCGCCGCGGCGAGCGTCGGGTTCGCCAGGAGGGTGTCAGCCAATTCCGGCGACACAACTTCCAGCCATCCGACGCGCGGGTGGATCACGATGCGCTCGAAGGCCGCCTGCCATTCATCCAGGCTGCGGCTGACGTTCTGCGGCAGCGCCGCGCCGGTCACCTGCTCCAGCCAGGCGCGGATGCCGGAGACGTTTTGTCCGGCAAGCTGGGCGCGATAGACCGACTCCCGGCTCAGCTCATATTCGACCGCCCGCTCCGCGTTGAGGCGCGCTGCGAAGCCATCGAGCCGCGCCAGGACACCGTCGGAGATCGGATCAAAGGCGAAGATGCGGAAGTTGGGCTGGACGACGACCCGTCCGGTTTCTTCAGGGATCGCCGGTTGGGGGCCGCCGGCCAGCAGCCAATCGCCCATCTCGGTGAGGCGGACGGCCACCAGCCCTGCGGGCGCTGCGCCGCCCTGCGCCGTGACCTCGCGGGCGTAGCCCAAATCAACTAATCCCAGCCAGTAGAGGCCTTCGGTCAGCACCGCCTCGATGAAGACGCGTTCGACCCCGTTCCAGCCCTGCTCCGTATTTTGCGCGTAGGTGTCCCAGACCCAACCCAAGGCGTTGTACTGATAGGGCGAGTAGCTGCTGTATGACCAGCTACTGTAGTAACCACCCGACATCCGTTCCGCGGTCGCGCGATCCACCAGGAATTCCTCCTCGCGATCGTGCAAATAGTCCGAGAACGTCGCCAAACCGATCCAGGGGCAGGGGGTGTTTTGGGTCTTGGTTTGGTTAGCCGAGATCTCAACCAGGGCATCCAGCACCGTACGGCGCGCCTTGCCCACCTGTGGCGGTGCATAGTCGGTGACCCGGATCGCGGCGCGGGTGCCGCCATCAACATAGGTGCGCCAGAGTTCATTCCACCACGAGCCATCGCGCCAGTTTTGAAAGCATTGCTTGACGCGGTCGATCGGCGTGGCGGTGAGGAACGGCGGATTGAGCATCCCGGCGATGGCGCCGTTTGCATCGGTGTGCAGCAGCCCCAACGCCATCAGCAGCCGGCGAAGGAAGAAGATGCGGCGGTAATCACCCTCGCGCGTACTCGTGGCGATCGTTTCAGCTACCAGGAGTTGGCCGGCGATACGCTTCAGATCGGCCATGCGCAGGAAGTCGGCGTTGGTCGTGGTGAAGGGCGCATCCCGGCCCGCGCTCCACAGCAGGTACAGGTCGCGCTGGCACGTGCGGGCTGAGCCGCCCAGTACGTGGCCGACCTCGACAGGAGGGCGGGTCTTGGCCGGCGGCGTGGGCGGCAGGTGTAGGGCGATCGCGCCCGGTATATAGACATAACGTCCACCATCGAAACCGATACGCATGTTGGTGGGCGCGCCCTCCGGCAACCCATAGGTCCAGATCAGACCGTTCCGCAGCAGAGAGGCCAGGATTTGTTCGAAGGTGGTCGGGTCCAGGTCGATGCCATGCCGGATGTCGGTCCGCCCCCACTGGGCCGCCGCATTGTCCTTCTTTTTCTCGCTGATCCCCTCGCGCGCCAGCAGGTCGCGGAAGCGCTGCGTACGCACTTCCCCTTCGGCCCGCTGCAGCAGTTCGAGCGCGCGTGCGCGGGCGGGCAGGCAGCTTCGCATACGCGCCGCGTACGTGCTCTGCGTCGCCGATCAACTGCGCCCACAGCTTGCCCTTGCCATCCTTGCTCTTGGGCAAGTCCTTGACCCCGGCCTGATAGAGGATCGCGGTAAGGTCATTGGCGTTGAACGCCTCGATGGCAACCGGCAGAGATGGCGGGGTCATGGCAACACCTGGGGGGTATAGCCGCGCCGCCGCAGGTCGTCCACGAGCGCCGGCACAGCTTCGGGGTTCAGCGCGACCAGGCAGCGCGGCGACACGGGGTAGAGCGCGCCCGCGGACAGCGCCACAATCGCGCTCACCTCGCTGGGGTGCATGTCTTCGCCGCACTCGATCACCGCGAGGTTGTCGTAGAGTTGATGGCGGCCCGCCTTCGCCTGCCAGTCACGCAGCCGTGCCGCCGTGATCGCGGGCAGCGCAAACTCGGTCGCCGCGAACTCCGCGGTGATGGCTTCCGCAGTCAGTCCCGCGGCGAGGCTGCCGCGGAACGCGTCCGGGGCCAGGGCGAAGGTGGTGGTCTCGCGGTCACGCGCTCGTCTCGGCGGCGATGCGGCGCAGAAGCTGGCGCAACTCGGCGGTCTGCCAGCCGTTTCTCAGCACCGCCGTTTCCGGTGCGGGGAAGCGCAGGGCATCGGGCGGCAGCGTGGCAGTCTCACCCGCGGGCACGTGACTTCGCACGCGGAACGCGACGGGCCGGTCCCCCGCATAACCGATCTCGACCAACGCCAGCCAGGAGGCCGGCCCGACCAGCCACGCCTCGATCAGTTTGCCGTAGGTCTCCCGCCAAACCTCGAACGCCATCTGGCTGGGCTCGACGTGTGCATTGGCGCGGTGCCAACGCCAGCCGGGCAACCCGGTATCCAATTGAAACGGATCGCGGCGCAGGTGATACACCAGGTTGATCAGTTGTTCAACGCTCTGCCAGGTGTCTCGCCGCAGCGTTCCCAGCAAGCCCACCAGCCATGTGCGGAGGTTGGCTATTTGCCAGTGCAACTGCTCCTGCGTCGCCCAGGCGTAAGTCTGGCGCAAGGAATAGGCGCTCACCGTGGGCAACGTCAGATCCAGTTCATCCCATGCGCTAATAGCCTGGGCGGTGTGTCGCGGCGCCGAGAACCATTGCATGCGCAGGTGCTGCAGACGTTCCAGCGGTGTGAGTTCCTGCCACGCGGCCAGATTCTGGGTCGCCAGCGTCAGGCGGCGATCCGCGGCCTGTGGCGTCACCTGGAACAGACCGTTCCCCAGCAACACCTCCAGGAGGAAGCACGCCAGGTGGCGGTTTGCCGGCGTCGTGTAGCCCCAACGGGCCAGCATCTCCGGCGCGACCAGCCCCTTACGCGGTGACGATGGTCTCGCCAGCGCGGGATGCGGACGCATAGTACGGGGTGGTGGACGGCGCCGGCGCCACGATCACCGGCCGGTCGGTCTCCACGGCCGCCAACAGATGATCCACATGCTGCATGAGTTCGGCCAGCGTCAGGGGCGCAAGCGGCCGGGGCTCACCGCTGTACAGCAGCCGGGAGCCTTCCACGAACGGCAACCATTCCAGATAGAGCGTCGGCACGTGGACGGTGCCATATTCATCGGTGAAGACGAGACACCGCTCGCCGAGTCTCTGCAGCAGCGCGGTGGCTGCTTTTTGTGAAAGCTGGCGACCGCTGGCGTGGGACATGACCAGCGAGAGTTCCCTCGCCGCATCCCGGCTGTGCCCCGTGCTGACCAACCAACTCAATGCCTCGCGGTCGTCGGCGCGCTGGGTCTGGATCGCCGCGGCTCATGCGTCCGGCGTCTCCTAGAAACCCGATGAGCTGCTCGACCAGGTCCGCCTTGGCGGTGCCGCGTAGGGTCCAGCCCCAATACTTGGCCGCGCCGCGCAGCGTCTGAATAGTGACACCGGTCAGGGCGTGGGCGAGCTCCTGCACCAGGTTTTGCCGTTCTTCGGTCGGGAAGGTTACCCGCATATAGGCCTCACCATTCCGCGTGATCCTGGCTGGGGGTGTAATCCGCCAGATCCGTGCGGTAGAGGATTTCGTATTTGTACCCCTGCTCGGTCAGGAACATCTGCCGGCGGGCGCCGAAGGACTGATCTTTGGTGTCGCGGATGACGATGGCGTAGAAATGCGCCGGCCGCCCGTCGCGCTTGGGGCGCAGGATACGGCCCAGGCGTTGGGCCTCCTCCTGGCGCGAGCCGAAGGTCCCGCTGACTTCGATCGCGACGCTCACATCAGGCAGGTCGATGGCGAAGTTGGCGACTTTGGAAACGACCAGGCGGCGCAAAGTGCCCGGCGCGGATTTCGGCATAGAGCTTCTGGCGCTCGCGCACAGGCGTCTTGCCGGTGAGCAGCGGCGCATCCAATTGGATCGCCATCTGCTCCAACTGCTCCAGGTAGGTGCCGATCACCAGCACCTGATCGTCGGGGTGCTTGGCGATGATCTGTTCGACCACCGGGAGCTTGGCCGGGTCGGTGGCAGCCACGGCAAACTGCACACGGTTGTCGGCCAGCGCGTACTCCATGCGACGCTCCGGCGCCATGTCCAGCCGGATTTCGTGGCAGTGCGCGGTGGCGATCCACCCTTGGCGCTCCAGGTCCTTCCACGGCACATCGTACTTCTTGGGGCCGATCAGCGCGAAGACGTGATCTTCCTTGCCATCCTCCCGCACCAGCGTCGCGGTGAGGCCCAGCCGCCGCCGCGCCTGCAACTCAGCCGCCATGCGGAAAATGGGCGCGGGCAGCAGGTGAACCTCGTCATAGACGATCAGGCCCCAGTCGCGCTCGCGGAAGAGCTGGAAGTGGGGGAAGTCCTCCGGCGAGAGCGGCAGCGGCTTGCCGTTGCCGAAATCATCGAACAAGTCCTCTTCCGCACCGGGCCGCTGGCGCCGCTTGTGATAGGTGAGGATCTGATAGGTGGCGATCGTGACCGGCTTGATCTCCTTGCTGGCGCCGGTGTACTCGCCGATTTCGGCGCTGTCGAGGCTGGTTTTGTCGAGCAGCTCATCGATCCATTGGCGCACGGCGACGGTGTTCGTGGTGAGGATCAGCGTGTTGGTCTGAAGCTGCGCCATCGCGCCCATGCCCACCATCGTCTTGCCCGCGCCGCAGGGCAGCACGATCACCCCGGAGCCGCCGCGCGCCGCACCATCGGCGTGGAAGACCTCGACCGCATCCTGTCTGGTAGTGGCGCAGGCTGAACGGTTGGCCGTCACCCGCCGTGACCGGCCGCAGCAGGATGGAGAGCGGCGCGCCGTCCACGTAGCCGGCGAGGTCCTCGGCAGGGTAGCCGAGATCGACCAGCGCCTTTTTGACGTGGCCGCGCATGGCCGCGTTGACGCGCACCGTGTTCCGGTCGATGTCTTCGAGGATGAATTGGCGCACCTTGCGCTGGCGGCTGATTTCGAGCATCAGCAGCGGGTCTTCAGCGTACAGCAGCAGCCCGCCCGTCTCGTCGCGACGCAGCTTCAGCCGGCCGAACCGGCTCACATAGTCGCGCACATCGGCGGTGATGTTGCCCGGCACATCGTATTTGCTGAAGCGGGTCAACGCCTCGACAATCGCGTCGGCGGTGAGGCCGCTGGCCGCGGCGTTCCACAGGGAGAGCGGCGAAAGCCGGTAGGTGTGGATGTGTTCCGGGCTCTTTTCCAGCTCGGCGAAGCGGGCCAGCGCGTCGCGCGCCTCGGCATACTGCGGGTTATCAACTTCCAGCAGCACCGATTTGTCACTTTGGACGACCATTGGGTTCAAGGGATTTGCTGACATCGTTCGCGGCTTAACCATCTTTCAAGGCCGTGGCCGACTTAGGATTTATCCAAAAATTACCATTGCACGTCCCCTGAGCCTGTCGAAGGGGCGTCCTTCGACAGGCTCAGGACGCGGAATTGGGTTTTGGATAGACTCTTAGTGCGGTTCGCGGCCACTGGCTTTTCAACAACGCTGAAGTATAGCGCCGAGGCGTGTTATGGTCAAACAGAGCGGCTTCGCGCTTGGCGGGTGTGACAAGGACGCGATCGCGTTGCGGCCGCCCCGTCGTATTTTCGCCGACAATTTACTCTGCGGTCATCCGCGTCATCGGCGGTTCAAGCATTAATCGGGGAGCCCATCGAACCGCAGATGACGCAGATTTGCGCAGATGGGATCAGTTGAGGTTGCGTGCAAAAAAAATCTGGGCTACACCTGGCTTCGTCCGAGCACAGCGGCTATAAATCGCCCGATCTCGTGTACGCCCAACAGCCGGGAGGCGAGGAGATAAGCCAGGATGCCGGCGATCCCCCCGGCTGCGACGGTCGTCAACCAGCCGAGCCCGGTGCGTTCCGCATACTGCGTGACAAGAACGATGGCGCCGCCCATGACGAGCGACGCGGCCAGCACGCGGCCGAACGTTGCCAAGATTTGGCGTCCTTCCACGCTGCCCCAGCGCCGGCGCAGGATGAGCAAGAGGGCGATCACCTCGCCGGTGACGGCTAGAGAGTTTGCCAGCGCCAACCCGGCGTAGTCCAACGGTTGCATCAGCAGGATGCCCAGGCCGATGCTGGTGGCCGCCGACGCGATGGCCAGGTAGAGTGGCGTGACCGTGTCCTGGCCGGCGAAGAAGGCGCGCGCAACCAGCTCGAGGCAGGCGTGCGCCGTGAGCCCCAGCGCGTAGAAGCGCAGCGCGACGTACACCATCTCGGTCGCGGCCGCGTCGAACTGGCCGCGCTGGTAGAGCAGCGCCAGCAGCGGCCGGCCGAGCAGGATCAGCCCTACGGAGGCCGGGATCGCCAGGGCGAGCACCGTCCGCAGCGACTCGCCGAGCGTGCGGCGCAGCCCGTCCTGATCCCGGCGCGCGGCCAGGTCGGCCAGGGTGGGGAAGACCACGAGCCCGAACGCCGTGCCGATGATCGTCTCGGGCAACTGCATGGCGTCCCACCCCCACTCCAGCGCGCTCGACCCGGCCCGGGCCCAGCCGGGAGGCCAGGTTGGTGGTGGCCACCAGCGTCAGATGAAAGACGCCGAGATCGAGCACGCGCGGCCCCATCAGTCGCGCCACCTGGCGCACGGCCGGGTGGCGGGCGTCGAGGATCGGCCGCCAGCGAAAGCCGAAGTGGATCAGGCCGGGGACCTTGATCCCGAGGTGCAGCGCCGATCCGATCACGGCGCCGGCTGCCAGCCCGGCCACGCCCCAGCGCGGCGCCAGCCACAGCGCGCCGGCGATCACGCCCAGCGGGTAGACGACCGGCGCCAGCGCAGGCAGCAGAAAATGCTTGAAGCCGTTCAGGATGCTGCCCTGCACCGCGCTGATCGCAAAGATCACCGTGGAGATGAGCACGAGGCGCATCACCGCGGCGGTTTCCGCTTGCAGCGCAGGATCGAAGCCGGGCGCGATCAGGATGCGGACCAGCCAGGGGGAGAAGATGGCCGCGAGCGCGGCCAGCGCGCCGGTGATCAGCACGACCCAGTTGGTTGACGGCGCTGGCCAGGCGCCAGGCGGCGGTCCGGTCGTCCGCTGCTACAAAACCGGCAAAGACCGGGATGAAGGCCGTGGCCAGCGCGCCGCCCGCGACGACGCTGAACAACAGATCGGGCAGCTTGAACGCCGCGTAGTAGGCGTCCAGCTCCGCGCCGATGCCGAACGTCTGCGCGATGATCATGTTGCGCAGCAGCCCCACCGCGGCCGCGAGGGTGAACGCCGCGGCGACCAGCAGCACGTTGCGCGCGATGTGGCGGCGAACGGTGATGGCGTCAGTCATGCGGCAGCGCGGCCAGCGCGGCTTGGGCGTCGGCGTAGTTCGGGTTGAGCTCCAGCGCGCGCTTCCACGAGGCCTGCGCGCCAGGCAAATCACCCTTCGCCTGCTGCGCCAGCCCGCGCCAGAAGAAGAGTTCCTCGACGTGTTTGGCGGTGCCCAGGGTGGCGTCGGCCAACGCGATCACCTCGTCGTGCCGCCCGGTCTCGTAGTACGCCCGGAACGGCCCGAACTGATACCAGAGCATCCGCCACGGCAGGCCGAGCTGCCGCGACCGGTCATAGGCGACAGCGGCCTCGTCGAAGCGGCCCAGCGCGGTCAGGCTGCTGCCCAGGTTGAACCAGGCGAACGGGTCATCCGGCTGCGCCGCGACCGCGGCCTCGGCAGCAGCCAGCGCACGCTGCCACATCGCCGCGTCATCCAGATCAGTGCCCACCACCTGCTCGACCGCGGCGGC
Source organism: uncultured Chloroflexia bacterium (assembly GCA_963841825.1). Classification (GTDB taxonomy): domain Bacteria; phylum Chloroflexota; class Anaerolineae; order CG2-30-64-16; family CG2-30-64-16; genus CAWJEL01. The sequence continues at coordinate 310,526 of CAWJEL010000030.1, read as the reverse complement.
TCGCGCCTCGTCGTAGATGAGCAGGTAGGTGCGGTTGAAAACAGGCCAGTCCCGGGCCACTTCGTCATAGGGCAGGCGGATGCCGGCATACGGCTGGCCCTTCACCAGGCCGTGCGAGTCGTAAGAGTCGTAGGCGATCCACTCCCGCGCCGCGTCGTCGAACCCCACCAGCAACCGGTAGTGGCCCATGCCGTCGTTTGGTTTTGGCTCGTACCAGGTTTCAACCAGAACCGGCACCCCGGCGGAGAGTAGTTGACGTAACATCTCAGGCGAACCGTTCACACGGGCCAGGGCGCGGAATCCCTGGTGTCGGGCGTACGCGACCAACTCCTCTGGGTTGACGTTCTTGTCATCCTTGAACGGTCGCAACGTCGCAGCGACCTCGGCTTGGGTGGCGCGGCTGCCGAAGTAGCTCAAGTTCATCGCCAGGGTGGCCGGGCCGCAGTTGTTCCACGTCTGCCACGCGTGGGTCAGGCCGGTCAGGCGGACGGCAGGCGGCAGGGCGCTGGGCGGCGCGGTAGGTGTGGGCGAAGGTGGCGGCGAGGTGGTCGTTGGCGATCGGGTGGCCGTGCTCGTCGGAGTCTGGCTGGCAACCGGGTGGATGACGGAAATGGTGGGCGCGACTGTCGGTGCGGCGGTGGGGCGCGTCGCGTCGCGGTGACTGACGGCTCAGGCGATTGCTGAATGGCCGGTCTTATCCCGGTCGCTGCGGCCGTTTCGGTCCGGGTGGGCCAGACCGTCGAAATGGGAAGCGGCGTCGGCACCAGGGCCGCGTGCGGCTGGCGCGCGACGACTTCAGCACTGGCGCGTCGCCACAGGCCATCAAGGCTGCCGTAGCGCTGCATGCCGAAGAAGAACAAGAGGATGGTCAGCGCCGCCAGCAAGATGGCGCCAACCAGAATTGGTCGGTGTTTCATCAATCACACATTCGGCTGCGCACCCTTCGATACGCTCAGGCTCGGAGTGTTCTCGCCGTTGAACGGCACAACGTCGGAAAAAAACAGACCCTTGGGATCTCGGGCGTGGGAAGCTCCAAGGGTCTGACGTGAATGAGGGTGCGACTGTTCCCGCATCATGGGAAGATGTTATTTGATCTCAGTGTACTTATGCGCCTCATACACTCGCCTCGCCGCTCTTTACCAGTCAGTATACCCCGAGGCCTGGGTCATTCCAAAGTCATCACGAGCGGCAAATACACGTGCCGCCAAACCACCTTGCGCGGGTTGTCGGCCACCGTGGTCAGGTAGATCACAGCCGCGTCGTTCCGCTGTGTCTCCCGCTCGATCACGCTGCCCGGTGGGTAGAAGCCGGGGTTGTAGTTGCGCGGGTACATCTCGAAGGTGAAGGCGAAGATGCCGCGTGCGCCGTAGAGCCAATCCACCGTGTCGCCCGACGTGGTGTACAGATCGCTGGCCTGCTGCGGGGTGTAGCCGTTGGTGGCGGCCATGTCGCCCGCCAGCTTGCGAAACATCAGCAGATCATTCAGGTTCATGTCCGCCGGCAGATCGTCATAAGTATAGCCGTAGGGGTAGAGGATCAGCTCGGCGTAGGTATGGAAAGTGATCGCGGCCGTGATATCCGAATGCGCCAGCACAAAGTCGCGCACGACCTGGGTCTCCGGCTCGGAGAAGGGGGCCGGGCCGCGGTAGGTGTCGTCGCCGGGCCACTCGGATGAACCGGGGCCGCCCCAGCGATAGCCGTAGTTGCGGTTCAGGTCAACCCCGACGCTGCCGTCGGAGTTGGGGCGCCGGTTTTTGCGCCACCATTGATAGAAGCCGCTGGCGATGTCGTACTCGCCGCCGTCAGGGTTGATGTTCGGCAGCACCCAGATCTCGCGTGTGTTCACCAGATTGGTCAGCACCGGATCGCGGCCGTAGTCCTCGGTGAACAGGCGGATGACCTCCAGCGCCATCTCCACCGTCAGGTGCTCGTGGGCGTGGTGCAGGGACATGAACAGGACAGCCGGCTCGGCTGGGTCATCCACGTCCGGCGCATCGCTGATCTTGACCGCCAGGATGGCCCGTCCCTCCAGGCTGTTTCCGATGGTGCTGACGCGCATGATGTCGGGATGGGCCGTTGCGGCCTGCTGGATAGCAGCCACCATTTCGGCATAATTGTGATAGGCGCTATCAGTCGGCGGGAAATCCAGCGGGGACACGGCCAGCGGACGCAATCCTTCGCCCTGCAAGCGCGCCAGGCCGGCGGCGTCGACCACGGTCGTCACTGTGCCGGGGTCGATCGCGTCGATGGCGACGCCGCGATTTGCCAGCTCAGTGCGCGCTGCTCGATCCTGGGCCGGTAGGATTACGCGGTAACTGCCCGGGGGAGTCTCACCCGCGGCCGGTAAGGCCACGAGGAGTGCCACCGTGCAGCCGATTATTGCGCCAAGGCTGCGTCTGGTGCTGAGGAATCGGTGCATCAGTTTGTCCTGACCTGAAGGGGCGCGATTTTACTATGCCGAAAGATGGTTTTAGGCTGCATAATATTTCGCCCTCCATGAAGTCATCCTACCACGAACGCCATGCCGAATGCAAGCCTTTCTCGGTTTTGCGCACGAAACGTCCTCCAACTCTCTCGGCGGTGCAAAACAAACGAAGGCCGATTTACTCTCTTTCGCTCCCTTCGTGGTAGAATGTAATAGTAGCAGGCGTGAGGCGCTTTTCCTTGCGCTTTTTTTGCGTGTTGAACACCTAGTCTCTGGTCTTTCAGGAGAAGAACGATGAACCAAGATTCTTACCGCGTCTCGATCTGCGGGTTGATGCGCGATCTGCCGCTGTTCGAGGTCGCGCCGAAGGTACGTATCGCCATCTTCAACATGCTCGGCGACACCGAGGTCGTGGAGGCCATCGCGGCTGAACTGGCACAGCGGGTACCGCAGGACGTGGACGCCCTGATGACCGCCGAAGTCAAAAGCATCCCACTGGCACACGCGCTGGCGGTCCGCATGGGCCTGCCGTACGTCGTGGCACGCAAGACCCGCAAGCCGTACATGGTCGGCGCGATCAGTGTCGAGGTGCTTTCGATCACGACCGGCACGCCCCAGCTTCTCTGGCTGGACGGCAAGGATCTGCATCTGGTCAAAGGTAAGCGCATCGTGCTGGTGGATGACGTCATTAGCACCGGCAGCACGTTGGCCGGGATGCGTAAGCTGGTGAATGAGGCGGGCGGTACGGTGGTCGCTGAGGCGGCCGCGCTGACCGAGGGCAACGATCCCGCCAAGTGGACGCATATCATCGCGACCGGCAACCTGCCGGTCTTCCTGGGGTAAAATGGTTCTGGACAAAGTTGCGGCCATCGAGCGCCGCTATGAAGAGTTGAATATCTTGATGGCCGATTCGGCGGTCTCCGCCGATTCGACTCAGCTTTCCGACCTGGCGCGCGAACAATCCGAGATTGAGGAAGTGGTCGCGGTCTATCGCGCCTATCGGGCAGCCGAGGCCGAGTTGGCCGACGCGCAGAGCATGGTCGGGGATGAGAGCGATCCCGAGCTCGCCGAGATGGCCCGCGCCGAAGTGGCGCGCCTCGAAACCGAGCAGGCGGCGCGCGAGCAACAGCTTCATCTGTTCCTGGTGCCCAAGGATCCGCTGGACGAGAAAAATGTGATCGTCGAGATCCGGGCCGGCACCGGTGGCGATGAGGCAGCGCTATTTGCGGATGATCTCTTCCGCATGTACGCGCGCTGGGCGGACGAGCACGGGTTCAAGACCGAGATGCTCAGCCACAGCGAGACGGGCGGCGGCGGTTTCAAGGAAGTCATCTTCCAGGTGCGCGGGCGCGGCGCTTTCTCGCGGTTGAAGTACGAGAGCGGCGTGCATCGGGTGCAGCGCGTCCCCGTCACCGAGGCGCAGGGGCGCATCCATACCTCCACGGCCACGGTTGCGGTGCTGCCCGAGGTGGGCGAAGTTGACGTGGCGATCGGTCCCAACGATGTGCGGATCGACGTCTTCGCGCGACCGGGCCGGGCGGCCAGAGCGTCAATACCACCGACTCAGCGGTGCGGGCGACCCACCTGCCGACAGGCATGATCGTGAGCTGCCAGGATGAGAAATCGCAGCTCCAAAATCGGATCAAGGCAATGTCGATCCTGCGTGCCCGGCTTTTCCAGGCGGAACAGGAACGCCTGCAGGCCGAGCGCAGCGAGACCCGGCGTAGCCAGGTGGGTACCGGCGAGCGCAGCGAAAAGATCCGCACTTACAATTTCCCCCAGAACCGCGTGACCGATCATCGTATCGGAAAGACGATCTACAACCTGCCCGGCGTGCTGAGCGGCAACCTCGACGAATTCATCGAGGAGCTGGCAAACACCGATCAGGCCGAAAAGCTGAACCAGTTCGACGAGGAGTGAGTTGACCATCTTGCCGTCCGCACTAGACTCGGCAGTGCCACAACCCGCCGTCGTGTGGTCGAAGAGTTCAGCGGTATTGACGCGATGAGTGCTGGTCACACGCGCCCGACGGGCAACGGATCGTCTCCCGCTCCCAAGGCGGAGCCGCAACTTTTTTCGTTTGTCTGGTCGCTGGATCGATCGAGTGATGTCGGTCGGGCGATGCTCGCCGTCACCCGGCGCCTGGCCGAGACCGGTTCCGACACCCCGCAGCTTGACGCTATCGTGCTGTTGAGTTTTGTGCTGCGGGTCAACAAAACCTGGCTGTATGCGCATCCGACTCGGGAGCTGACCGAGAACGAGCTCGCCCACTACGAAGAGTTGGTGCGCCGGCGGATGCGCAACGAGCCGGTCGCCTATCTGGTCGGCGTCAAGCCGTTCTACGGGCTGGACATCGCCGTGGATCGCAATGTCCTGATTCCGCGACCTGAGACGGAATTGTTGGTCGATCGGGTCCTGGATTATCTCCACAGTCTGGAAGGCGAGGGGCGACGCCTCAGCCTGGCCGATGTAGGCACGGGCAGCGGCGCGATTGCCGTCGCGCTGGCCGTCAACATGCCGGCGCTGACCGTCTATGCCGTGGATGTCTCGGCTGCCGCGTTGGAGGTGGCCGCAGAGAACATCCGCCGCCATGGTTTGGGCGAACAGGTGCAGTTGTTGCCCGGCAATCTGCTTGAATCGCTGCCGGCGCCGGTGGATGTGATCGTCGCCAACCTGCCGTATATCGCCACCACCGACCTCGCCGCTCTGCCGCCGCAGGTGCGCGAGTACGAGCCTGTGCTGGCGTTGGACGGCGGTACGGATGGGCTGGAGGTCATCGCCGACTTGCTCCTTGCGCTTGCTGTGCCCGAGGGCCGCAGCAAGCTTCAACCTGGTGGACGCCTTTACCTGGAGATCGGGGCGGGCCAGGGGGGGGCAGCGCGTGCCCTGGTTCGACAATTTCTTCCCGCTGCCGAAGTCGCCGTTGTGCAGGATTATGCCGAATTAGATCGGTTGCTGATCGTGGCGCTGCCAGAATCCAGATGATCAGAAGGCGTCTCGCACGGGTATTGATTGGATCTGCAACGGCGCTTCGACACGCTCAGCGCCCGTGCGATGGTAGGAGTTGAGGGCAGTATCGTGTCCTATCGCTTGCTTTGTTTTGATTATGACGGCACCGCGGCTGACGGAGGGCACTTTCCGACCCAGCGCGTGCGTGAAGCGGTTGCCGCAGCCCAGGTGCGCGGCGCACGGGTGGTGCTGGCCACAGGGCGTTCGTTCGGCTCGGCGTATCGCTACGCTGAAGCGTTGGGGCTGCGCGATGCGGTGATTGCCTCCCAGGGCGCCATTGTCAAAGAGATGGCTTCACCGCATGAAACCCTCGTGCGTGAAGTCATGCCGCTTGAACCTTTGCACGAGTTTCTGGCTTTGGCCGAAGCCCGCGATCTGGATCTGAGCCTCTACGGCGAGGAAGAATACTACATCACCGCACTGCGCCGCTCTGCGGACTTCCACCGGCGGTGGTTCGGCCCTCCCTACCATCAGGTCGCCACCTATGCCGATGCGCTGGCTATGCTCCAGGCGAAAGGTGAAGCGCCGATCAAGGGCTGATGATCGTCGAGCCAGGTGAAGGTGAACCGTTGGCCGCCGAGCTGCACGCGATCTTCCAGGGCCGGTTGACAGTGCTGCGCTCGCACGAGCTTTTCACCGAAGTCACGCCGCCCAACGCCTCCAAAGGCAACGCGCTGGCCTTCCTGGCTGACCGCTACGGCATCTCGCAGGCCGAGACGATTGCGGTGGGCGACTCGGACAACGACATCAGCATGATCCGCTGGGCCGGGTTGGGTGTGGCGATGGGCAACGCCGCGCCGGAAGTGATCGCCGTTGCCGACTGTGTGGCGCCATCGGTGACCCAGGACGGGCTGGCCGCGGTGATCGAGGAGTACGTGCTGCGCAATGGACGGGGTTGAGGGGTCAGGAGACAGGGGGCAGGAGACAGGGGACAGGGCCAGGAGCAGCCGGTTTGCCGCATGAATCGGCGCTGGCTCTGGAACAGGCCGCCGCACTGCTGCGCGACTGGCGAGCTGGTCGCCTTCCCGACCGATACGGTCTACGGTGTCGGCGCGATCGCCTGGAACCGGGAGGCGGTGGGCAAGCTCTATGTCGCCAAGCTGCGTGCCCTGGACAAGGCGATCCCGATCCTGCTGGCCGATGCGGCCGACCTCGATCAGGTGGCACGCGCCGTGAGCGCGGCGGTCCGCCGGCTGGCCGAGCGTTTCTGGCCGGGGCCGCTCACGCTGGTCGTGCCCAGGATCCGCCCAGGTGCCAGACGAGGTTACGTCAGGCGGCGCCAGCGTTGCGGTGCGCGTGCCCGACCATCCCCTGGCCCGGGCGCTGATCCGCGCGGCCGGCGCGCCGCTGGCCACCACCAGCGCCAACCTCTCCGGCGGCCCCAGCCCCGTCACCGCGCACGAAGTGTCGGCGCAACTGGCCGGCCGGATCGCCCTGATCCTCGACGGCGGCCGTTGCCCGGGCGGCGTCGCGTCCACCGTAGTTGATCTGACAGGTCAATCCCCGGTTATCCTTCGCCCTGGGCCGATTACACTGGATGAAATCCGCGCAGTTCTGGTGTAGCCCCGCATACCGCACCTTTGTTTTCACCGGAAGCGTGCAGCTTGTCATGAGTTGGCTGCCTTCTGTGCTTAAGAGTTTTTCATGCTTGTGCTATAATCGACCTTGAGATTCGGTGAGTCTGTTCGGAGTATCAGAAGGATTTACTGTTTCGGATCATGGAGGGCGCATGAAATATCGTGTCAATCTTGAGAAAACGGATGAGGGCTACGCGGTCTGGTGTCCCGGCCTGCCGGGATGTTGGTCTCAAGGCGCGACCGAAGAAGATGCCTTGGCGAATATCAGAGATGCTATCGAAACCTACCTGCTCACCGTGGAGGAACTGAACCAGGGCAAGGTTGTGCGCCTGGTTGAAGTGCCGGCGTGACCTATGCCAAAGTTGCCTGGGATTTCCCATCAACGAGCGATCAAGGCCTTTCAAAAAGCCGGATTCTGGGTGGTCCGGCAGGGCAAGCACATCTCGATGACCAACGGTGATCGCATCATCGTCATCCCTCGGGCTAATCCGGTCGATGCATTCACGATGGGTGGGATCATCAGGGATGCCGGGCTCACCATCGAGGAATTCAAGAATCTACTCTGATATGACTGTGTCGGCCACTATGCTCATCGGCATCGACGCCAGCCGGGCCGTTGCCGCCCGTCGTACCGGTACCGAGACCTACTCCCTGCGTCTGATCCGCAGCTTGATCGAGATCGGGGCAGGGCAGCGCTTTCGGCTGTACACGAACGGCCAACCTCCGGCTGGGTTTTTCGGCGGCGATCTGGCGGCGGCTAACGTCGAGTTGCGGTCGATCCCGTTCCCGCGGCTCTGGACGCACCTGCGCCTCAGCGCCGAGATGGTCGCCCGCCCGCCCGACGTGCTCTTTGTGCCGGCGCACGTCTTGCCGCTGATCCATCCCCGGCGCAGCGTCGTCACCGTGCATGACTTGGGCTATCTTGCCTACCCTGAAGCGCACAAACCCGGCGATCGCCGCTATCTCGACTGGTCAACACGTTGGAACGCCCGGCGCGCCAGGATCGTCATCGCCGACTCGGACGCGACCCGGGCAGATTTGATGCGAGCATACGGGGTGGATGGCCGCAAGATACGGGTGATCTACCTCGGCCGCGACGAGACGCTAACGCCGGTACGCGACAACGAGGCGCTGGCTGCGGTTCGGGAACGTTATGGGATTGCCGGGCGTTACCTGCTCTACCTCGGCACCCTGCAGCCGCGCAAGAACCTGGCCCGCGTGATCGATGCGTTTGCCCGCGTGGCCGCTGCCCCGGCGTTCTCCGGCGTGCAACTGGTGCTGGCGGGGAAGAAGGGCTGGCTCTACGACGACCTGTTTGCACAGGTGGAGCGTATGGGCTTGGCGGGCCGGGTGCTTTTCCCCGGCTACGTTGAAGACGTCGAACTGCCCGTGCTCCTGAGCGGGGCGCTGGCGTTCGTTTTTCCATCTCTCTACGAAGGCTTCGGCATCCCGGTGCTGGAAGCGGGAGCGTGTGGCGTGCCTGTGATCACCAGCAACACATCATCACTGCCCGAGGTCGCCGGCGACCCTTCGGCAGGCCCAGGGGAAGCTGCGGCCCTGCTCGTCGATCCGCACGACGTGGACGCCATCGCCGAGGCGATGACCCGGCTGGTAACTGACGAGGCGCTGCGCGTCGAACTGTCGCGCCGCGGGCTGGCGAATGTGCAGCGTTTCTCCTGGGAGAAGTGCGCGCGGGAGACGTTGGCGGTGTTGGTGGAAGCTGGAAGCTCGAAGCTCGAAGCTGGAAACTAGAAAACAAACGTTAGGGTGCCCTCTCCGATGTCGCAGACGATTCACAGGTCCCAGGTGTCAGCTTCCAGTAGCCAGCTTCCAGCAACCAGCTTCGCGCGCATCCTGGGCGTGCGGGTCGATGCGCTGACCTACGCCGACCTGCTGGCCCGCATCGCGGCGTTTATCGCTGAGGGAACGCCGCATCAGATCGCGACGGTCAATCCTGAGTTTGTGATGGAGGCCCAGCGCAATTCGGCGTTCGCCGCGGTGTTGGCGCAGACGGATCTGTGCCTGGCGGATGGTGTCGGCCTGCTGTGGGCTGCGCGACGCATGGGACAACCCCTGCCGGAGCGTGTGACCGGTTCGGACGGCGTCCCGCTGATCGCCCAACGCGCGGCTGAACGCGGCTGGGGACTCTATCTGCTGGGCGCTGGGCCGGGCGTCGCTCAGCGCACCGGCGAAATCCTGCAGGGACGCTTTCCGGGGCTGCGCGTGGTCGGCGCCTACGCCGGCACCCCTGCCGATGCTGATGCGCCCGAGATCGTTGCACGCATCCGGGCGGCGAGGCCCGATATCCTGTTCGTGGCCTATGGCGCGCCCAAACAGGATTTGTGGATCGGTAAGCACGCCGCGGCGCTGGGTGTGCCGGTCATGATGGGCGTGGGCGGCTCGTTCGACTTCATCGCCGGCGTCCAGAAGCGCGCGCCGCGCTGGGTGCAGCGGGTGAACCTGGAATGGTTCTACCGCTTGGTGACCCAGCCCTGGCGCTGGCGGCGGCAGCTTGCGTTGCCGAGATTCGCGTGGGCGGTGGTTAAGGAACGCAGGTCGAGGTAAAACACATCCCATCCACTTGCGATGAGTACTGCACGGATTGTGGATTGGAACAGGCATCAGCCGGACGCAACTGGCCGAATTGTTGGCCTGGTCAGATGAATTCCTGACCGCGACTACACCTGACCGCGGCTACAGCTTTTCTCCAGGAGTAGCGGTGATCGTGTCATTTATCGCAGTACCGCAAAAGTCGCTACCGAGCATTGTCATTCTGAGCGCGTTGGCCCCTTAATTCTCGTTACGGTGTGACGCCAGCGAAGAATCTCCTTGCCGAAACGAGACCCTTCGCTGGATTTTCGCCGCAACGCACTTCACGGGACCAACCCGCTCAGGGTGACAATAGCGAGTTTTGCGGTATTGTCATTTATCCATCGTTGACTGCCAGGCTTGGCTTGTCAAACCAGTTCTGAGGAATCGTTATGGGGCAAGTTCTTGCGATGGACGCTGCATTGACCTGGCGTGAAGCGCAACGGGCTGTGGACTGCACGGTTGCGCTGACCAACGGCCACTTCGATCTGTTGCACGTCGGCCACGTGCGCTATCTCCAGGCCGCGCGCAATCTGGCGGACGCGTTGATCGTCGGGTTGAACAGCGACGCGTCCACCGCGGCGCGAAAGCCGGGCCGGCCGGTGGTGCCCCAGGACGAGCGCGCCGAGCTGCTGGCCGCGCTGGGCTGCGTGGATGCCGTCGTCATCTTCGACGCGCTGACCGCTGAGGCGCTCGTCGAGGCCCTCCGCCCCGACATCTACGTCAAAGGCGGCGATTGGAATCGGCCCGAAGGCCCGCGCCCGCCCGAGGCTGCCATCGTGGAACGCTCCGGCGGTCGGGTGGCCTTTTTACCCTACGTTCCCGACCGTTCAACCTCCGCGATCATCACCCGGATTCGCGCCCTGCCGGAGGGGTGAGGGGGTGATATGGTGACACGCTGACACGGTGAGTTGACGAATGGCGAATGGGTGCATTCAAAATCAATTAATCAATTGTAGGGGCGGGTTTCTGCACACCAATGGAGAGTTGATCTTCACAACATTACCATCGTAAAGGCAAGCTCGTGTTGACGACGGAAAACCCGCCCCTACACCCCAACTACATTTGAATACACCCATGGCGAATGATGAAGCACGAATGATGGAATACGCACTACGCAATACGGATCACGCATCACGCATCACGCATCACGTAGCACGCATCACGTAGCACGCATGACGACCGACACCGCACCCGAATCCCGCAGCACGAAATCCGAGTCCGGCCTGGCGCGCTCCGCCGGCATCATCGGCCTGGGCAGCATCGCCAGCCGGGTGATCGGTGTCGCGCGTGAGGTGATCACCTCGTATTTCTTCGGGTCGAGCGGGGAGCTGAGCGCGTACATCATCGCCAGCAACGTCCCGTTCATGCTTTATGACCTGTTGGTGGGCGGGATGCTGAGCGCCGCGCTGGTGCCGGTGTTCAGCACCTATGCGGGCCGCGAACGACGAGGTGAACTGGAGCGGATCGTCAGCGCCGTACTGACGTTGATCGGCGTGGTTTTGGCGTTCGTCGTCATCCTGCTGGAAATCTTCGCGGTTCCGGTTGCGAACATCCTGGGCGACTTCGAGGACCCGGCGCTGCAGACCGTCCTGGCGAACTGCCTGCGGCTGATCTCGCCCGCGTTGATCCTGTTCGGGATCTGGGGCGGCGTGACCGGGCTGCTTTACGCGCTGAAGCGCTTCAACTACACCGCGCTGAGCGCCGCGGTCTTCAACCTGGGGATTGTCATCGCAGCGCCGCTGTTGTCAAGCCGCATCGGCATCTACGCGCTGCCCATCGGTTTTTTGGCGGGCGCTATCGTGCAGTTGGCGGTGACGATCCCCGGCCTGCGGGACGTGCGGCTCAGGTTCTCGACGGCCTGGAATCACCCGGCGGTGCGGCGGATCTTGCGGCTCTACCTGCCCATTGCGCTCGGTTTGATCGTCACCCAGATGCAGATCATCGTCGACCGGCGCTGGGCGTCGGCGGCCGGTGCGGAGAGCGTGAGCTGGATGCGCTACGCGACGACCCTGATCCAGATGCCCCTCGGACTTGTGCCGGTGGCGGTCTCGCTGGCCTCGCTGCCCGCGCTTTCGCAGCGCGCTTCAGCGGGAGATTGGGACGCCTTTCGCGGCATCTTTGGCCGCGGCCTGCGGCTGGTGCTGGTGTTGCTGATTCCGGCGACTGTTGCCCTATGGGTGCTGGCCGTTCCGGTGATCCAGGTTCTGTTCGAGCACGGCGCTTTCACTGCGACCGACACGGTCTGGACGGCACAGGCGCTGCACCTGTATCTGTTCGGCCTGATGTTCGCCGGGGTGGATTTCCTGCTGAACTACACGTTCTATGCCCGGCAGGATACGCGCACGCCCGCGATTGTTGGGGTGATCGCCGTCGGCGTGTATTTCGTGATCGCATGGGCGTTGAAGGGACCGCTCGGGTTCCTGGGCCTGGTGTTGGCCGATTCAGCCAAGCAGTTCGCCCATGCGGCGATCATGATCGTCTTGCTGTTGGGGACGCCGGCCCGGCTCCATCACCAGGGTATCCTCAAGACGTTGGCAAAGGCATCCGGCGCAGCAATCTTCATGGGTGCCGTGGCGGCGCTGCTGGTGCGTTGGCTGCCGGCCGTTCTGCCAGGCGGTGTGCGGGACGGTTTTCTCGGCGGTCTGGTGATGTTGCTTGTCGTGGGCGTCATCTGCGGCGCATTTTATCTGTTGGCGTTGAGTGTGCTGCGCGTATCCGAGGTCCAAATCGTGTTGGCGCCGATGCGCCGCTTGGCTGTCCGCGTGAAGGCGCGGGGCTAAATTGACGCATGTGACCGGCTGGGATATAATCGCAGCGCAATTGTCCTTGTGGAACTTTGGCTGCCAGCCGGAACGCATCGGTGGGCGGTCTCGAAGAGGAGAAGCATTTTCCGATGGCGAAGAAGACCACTCAATCCCGGCGCGCGCCGCGCGCCGCTGAACCCCGGATGTACGGAGACGGCAAGCCGTCGCAACAGGCAGCGACAGGGGCCACCGCCACGCCAGCAGCCCGTCCCGCACAACCTGCGACGCGACAGGCAGGTACGACCCGCACGGCAGCCCAGACGGTTGACTATAGCTACGTCCCCAAGGATCTGCGCCGTCTCGGCATCACCGCCGCTGCCATGTTCGCCCTGTTGATCGTGTTGGGGCTGATCATCAGATAGGCGCACTGCGCACGACAATCATATGAATACTGACGAACCCGGTTTCCCGCAAGCGGAGCCGGGTTCGTTTATTTCGGCAAAGGTAACCAGCCGGCGATCACCGTCTCGACCGTGAGGTGGACGATCAAGAGAAGCCAGAAGTTCGGCGTCAGCGTGAAGAGGGCGGTCGTGGTAATGGCCAGGACGACCCGGAGCAGGGCGGTTTCCCGCTGGCCAGAGCGTCGAAGACCGGCGCGGGCAAAGGGGTTCAGCGCCCATTCGAGGGCGATCAACGCAAGGCCCAGCCAGCTTCCCCAGTAAAGCGGCGCCTCCAGCAGTTGGCTTCCGAGTGGCCGCAAGATTTCGCTGCTCGCCAGAACACCGGCCACCACGGGGATCAGGGCGATTGCCAGGGCGCGGTAGAAGGCCCAGTGCCACTGTAAAAGCGCCGCGTCGATCGGCGCGCGCAGCGTTGCGCCGATGCGCGCAACCCGCGTCCGGCCCCGATCACCCGACAACGAGCGGCGATAGACCAACCAACCGAAGATCAGCAGCCCGATGATCACGAACATCAGGGCCGCGCCGGCCCGCAGGCTCCTCACCCAGTCCAGCCCGGTCAGGCCCATGAGACGCGGCGACAGTGCGCCGAAACGCCACGCGGCAGGCGGGGGCAACAGGAAGAAGAGCGAGACGAGCAACCACGCCAGCGCGGACAAGACGCCAACACCGTTGCGCCGTTGCCCGCTTCTTTTCCGAAACTTTGCGGCCCAACCAAGCGGCATTGGTAGCTACGACAGCTACCAACAGACTCGCGCCCAGCCAGAAGGCCGGATTGTGGGGATCGATGAATGATTTCATGACGGGCCGATTTTACCGTACAATGGGCTTGATGGCAAAGACCGCGGCGACAACGGGTACGGTTCATCTTTTCGCGCCGGCACCCTGATGATCCTATCCACGTATCTCTGCGTCACACCGCACCTGCGCCGCCCGCAGGTGAGTGCAGGTGCCTGCGGTTGAAACGAGACCGCCCAACCGCAGATAGCGCAGATGGTCGCAGATCTGCCGGTCGAAATTCAGCGATCTATCGCCTGCAATGCCATCGAGCGAGGTAGGTTGTTATAGAGCACGCAAAACTCTATCCCGCACCCGCCGCAACCGTCTCGCTTTTCATCATCCGGGAGTTCGATCGCCGATGAAACCCACCCGCATTTTGATCCTGATCCTCGCCCTGCTCCTGATCGCCGTCTCCTGGTGGCAGGTCGCGGCCGCGCCGCGCGGGCTGACTGTCCGCCAACTGGGCCGCGATGGGGCGCCGATGCTTTACCTGGCGCCGGCCGGCGCGCATGAAGCGCCGGGCGTGTTGGTGGCGCACGGTTTCGCCGGCTCCCGGCAGTTGATGTTGGGTTATGGTTACACGCTGGCGCATGCGGGCTATGCCGTCTTGCTCTGGGACTTTCGCCGGGCACGGCGCGAATCCCCAGCCCCTCGCGCCGGATAGCCTGCAGGCTGCTGTGGACGCGGCTTACAGCGTCTTGATCGAGCAGCCCGAGGTGGATCCCGGCCGGCTGGCGTTGCTGGGCCACTCGATGGGCAGCGGGGCCGTGATGACCGCGGCCATCCGCGACCCTGAGCGTTACGCGGCCACCATCGCTGTGTCACCCACCAGCGCCGAGGTCACGCCGGATGCGCCGCGCAACCTGCTCCTACAGGCGGGCAGTTGGGAGGGACGCTTCATCGACAACGCCCAGAAGCTGCTTGCCCAGGCAGGTGGTGAGCGCGGGAATTTCGCCGCGGGGCAGGCGCGCCGGTTGACGATCATCCCCAACGCCGAACATATCTCCATCCTCTTCCGCGGCCAGAGCCATCGTGCGGCGCTGGACTGGTTGGCGAACGCGTTCGGCGAGCCGCGCGTGTCACGGCTTACGTCGACCGTCGGATCATCTGGTATGGGCTGAGTCTGTTGGGCTGGCTGCTGGCGCTGATCGCGCTGGCGCTCTGTGCTGCGACCGGCCTTCCCGGAACAAGTGCCGGGGTCGCGTTGGCTGTCCTGGGTGGCGCTGCCGGTCGCGGCGCTGATCGCCAGCGGCATGCTGGCGTTGATCGATGCAGGCCTCGCGCTGGCGAGCTTCGGCGGGCTGATGGTGGGCGGGGCGGTCGGGCTGTGGTTCCTCGATCGCGGGGTTGATCTGGCTGCCGTCGATCCGTTCCCTGTGGCGGCCTGCGCTGGTCGATCTGGTCTGGGGCGTGGGTCTGTTCGCCGTCCTGACGCTGGCGTTCGGGGTGATGGCGCATTACGTGTGGCTGCCGTGGTGGCTGAATCTGCCGCGGCTGGTCCGCTGGCCGTTGCTGGCGCTGGCCTGCCTGCCCTGGTTTCTGGCCGCAGGCATGGCGCAACGCGGTGCGGGCGTCGGGACGCGCGTGCTATGGTGGCTGGCCCAGAGCATCGCGGTGACGGGCGGGCTTTTCCTGGCGTTGATGTTGGCGCCTTCCCTCGGCTTCCTCTTGATCCTGCTTCCGCTGATGCCGCTGATTCTGGGCATCGTGGCCGTGGCTGGGGCCGCGTCGGGCCGCGCGTGGGCCTACGGCCTCGGCGGTGCGCTCTTCGTTGGCTGGATCATCGCCGCGGTGTTTCCGCTGGCGGGCTGAGTCCGGCCGGATTCCCATCACACCGCCGGTCTGAGTTTGGGCTGCTGAAGTCTCACGGCAGGAATTCTCAAGGTAACCGGAGTCGAGGCTTTAGCCGGTGCGGTTTGAGGTTTTGCTGGCCCCAAATACCGGCTAAAGCCTCCAGTCCTGATCGAAAAACGCCTGCCTTGAGAATGGTTGTTTTTACGGCGCTGATGGATCTTTGAACACCGACACGTCGCCCGCTGTTCCGGTTGGCGACGAACACGCGGCCCGTGCCAGGGTCAACCCCGGCGCCGAACGGATTCCCGCCCACCGGGATCGTGGTCATCACTTGATTGTCGGCGTCGCTGATAACGCTGACAGTATCAGCCGCACTGTTCGTGATGAAGACATTGCCCGTGACCGTGTTAACCGCGACACCGCCGCCGCCATCTTCGCCACCATTTCCGATTGCAATGAAGGCCCGGTGGACCAGTCCGCCAGAAGTTGGCCTGGTAGATCGCTGCGCTGTTGACGTTCCTGGACGGCGAACAAGCAATGTATAGTTTGGCGTTGACCGGATTGAAACCCAGTGCCTAGGGCGATGATCCACTGCCGCCACACGGTGAGATGGTTTGACTGTTGACCACCTGGAAACCGCTGGCGCCATCCAGGGTCGTCACGCTCCCTGAATCACGGTTGCTGACATAAAGTCGGTTCAAGGTCGGATTGACGGTCAAGCCCCAGGCGCCGAAGCCGCCAGACGGTTTCGTGTTCAGGATCGCGTCAGTTGCGCCATCGAGCACGACCACGCTGTTGTTGCCGTAGGTTACGACGAAAACCTGGTTAGTGCTCTCGTTGATTCTCACGAAAGTGGGGTTCGGTCCTACCCATATCTCCCGCAGCACGGCCAGTGTCGTAGCATCCAACACGTGGATACTGCTGCTGGAGAAGTTCGCCACATATACTTTATTGGTCACTGCGTTAACAGCCACGCCCCAGGGCTGTCGACCTACCTTCACACTCTTGAGCACACTCAAGGATAGGCCGTCAATCATGACCAGTTGGTCGTCATCACGGCTCGAGACGTAGACGCGATGGGTTTGCGGGTTCACTGCGACATCGTTTGGATAGTTGAGGCCCGGTATCACAGTTTCGTCCGGCCGACGTGTCGAGGTCGCAGTCGGCGTTGGCGTGCGCGACGGCGTGTTCGTAATCGTTGGTGTGCTGCTCGGTGGCGGTGTGTTTGTAATCGTCGGCGTGCTGCTTGGCGTCGGCGTGTTCGTGACTGTCGCCGTATTGGTCGGAGTCCGTGTGACTGTGGGTGTAGACGTCGGCGTGCGCGTTGGTGTGTTCGTACGCGTCGATGTCGCTGTACGCGTGGGCGTGGGTGTGCGCGTCGGCGTGATGGTCGGTGTATTGGACGGAGTTTGTGTGACTGTGGGTGTAGACGTCGGCGGGCGCGTTGGTGTGTTCGTGCGCGTCGATGTCGCTGTGCGCGTGGGAGTGCTTGTGCGCGTCGGCGTGATGGTCGGTGTATTGGACGGAGTTCGTGTGACTGTGGGTGTAGGCGTCGGTGTGCGCGTTGGTGTGTTCGTACGCGTCGATGTCGCTGTGCGCGTGGGAGTGCTTGTGCGCGTCGGCGTTCCAGTGCGCGTCGGTGTCTCGAGCGGTGTTGCGGTAGCTGTCGACGACGGTGTGCTTGTGGGGGATGGCGTAGCTGTCGGCCTCGGTTGCTGGATGATGAACGGCAGGTAAGTCCGCAGCACGTTGCCTGTCAAGGTGTATTCAGGACAAAGGCCGTCTGGCGGATAGGCCAGCGTCCGTACTGAGAGGTAGTATGGTCCAGCGAAAGTAGCTTTCCACGTGATTGCAGATGCGCAGGCTTCCAACTGCTCTGGACAGCGTGCAGGGTTAACGTCGTCGTTGGACTTGATAGGGGTTTTGCCGTCTTGGTCATACAGGATCAAGTACGTGTCAGCTTTGTTTGTCAGGTTGGAGGTCGCCACAAGGTACGATGAACCGATAGTCAGCCTGTCAATGACCACATAATCGAGGTCGTTGGAAATGTGAAAGCTGTGGCGTTGCCCTTGTGCGTTCATGGGCAACGGCTTGGCTTGCTCAGGCTTGTCATCCGCCTCGTACGAGTCGAGGGCGCAGTTGTCGGCTGATGCATTTGGGTAGGCGGGCATGGGGCTCGCGGTGGCTATCTCCTTGCTTTGGCGCGGCGGAACAATCACCTCTGCAAAACTCAAAGTTGGCAGCGGGGATCGCACAAGGACAAAGTCAGGTGTGTTGAGCGGAGCGATGCTGTGCGATGCAGCGGTGATGGGTGTCGGCGTGCCAACCCCCATCGCCACACTAATCAGCAGCACGCCACTCAGCAGCCCGATGCGGAACGCTGCGAGTGTCAAGGCGCGGCCTTTCTGGCGCAAGTAGGGCATGATCTATCTCCCAAAATGAGGCTGTGGTTCAGTACAACGATCGCTCCGGACGCAGCGAGCCGCGGTTTGATGCGCAGCCGAGTCTTGGCGGCATACCATCACTTGCCATGACGCAGTGTTGGTGTAGAAGTAACGTAGGCTCAATATGGACCAGGTTTGCCTGTTCAGATCCGCTTATGTTTTTCGCTCCACCCCTTGGGCTTGCAACCTGCCCGCGGCCGTGTTGACCGCCCTATATATCGCCCCGGCTGGATAGAATGTCCAACGCCAGCATGATGCCTGCCACCGACGCCATCGAATTAACCACGCCGGCGCGTACCATCTCGCGCAGCGCGTCCGGCGCGTGATAGCTGACCTCTAACGCCTCGGTCGGGTCGAGGTGGGGCGCGCCCTCCTGGCGCGCGTCGAGCGCCAGGAAAATGTGGGCACGATCCTCCCCGCGGTTCGTGTCGATGACCAGGTGACCTAGGGGCTGCCACGCGTCGGCGACCAGGCCGGTTTCCTCGTGCAACTCGCGCTGCGCGCCGGCAAGCGGTGACTCGTCCGGCCCATCCAGGTAGCCCGCGGGCAGGTCGTAGCTGGGCCTGCCCGGACCGTGCTTGTACTGCCGGACAAGCGGTACCGTACCGTCGGCCAGCAGGACAAAAACCATTGAGTAGTCTCGTGCCCGGCTGCGCAGGTAGCCGTGGATGAGCGCGCCGTCGGGCAGCCGCACGTCTTCCTCCCACACCGTCAGCCAGGGCCGGCGGTCAAGCAAAGGGCGTGATGTCAAAGTGTCCCAAGGTTGCACAGTCACCTCTTGTCGTGGAATGCGCTGCCGCTGAATATTCACACCGCGCGCCTTGACACCGTTTGACACCACGCGTGGTTTCAGGTATCCTTCCTGCAAATTATAGCTATTCTACATCAAGTGCGCCAATTCTGGCGAGATTGCCTAGCTTTTGAGGAGGCCGACTATGCAAACAAAGACCGCGTCAGTTTCTTGGTTGCGCGCAACATTCGGTTTGGCGCTGCTGTTGGCACTCATTGTGTTGCTTCAGCCGGGCGTGTCACACGCGGCGCGGCCGGGAGCCGACACGGTGGTCTACGTGGTCAAGCCCGGCGACACATTGCGGAACATCGCCGCGGCGAACGGCACGACCATCAGCGCTATCGTGCGCGCCAACAATATGGCCAACCCGGACGTGATCTATCCTGGTCAACGTTTGACGATCCCGGGTCGCAGTAGCGCCGCACCCGTCGCGCCGGCGCCGGCCGCGCCTGCCGGCCCGACCGTGGGCGCGGGTGTCTATCATACGGTGAAGCTGGGCGATACGCTGGAGAAGGTGGCTCGCGCCTACGGCACATCCGCAGCGGTTATTATTTCGGCGAATAAGATCACCAATCCCGACCTGATCTGGGTGGGGCAGAAACTGCTCATCCCGGGTGCGGCGAAGCCGGGCGCACCAGCGGCTCCGCCGACTGCCAAGCCACAAGCGCCGGCCAGTCAACAGGTCTACGTCGTGCAGGCCGGCGACACGCTGGGGCAAATTGCCAAACGTTACGGCACAACGGTGGCTGCCCTCATGGCCGCGAATGGTTTGCCTAATGCCAATACGATTGCCGTGGGCCAGCGACTGATTATTGCGAAAGGCGGCGGATCCGCTCGGGTCACGGCGGTCAGACCGACCAAGTTTGTGGCGAGCATATCGCAACAGCGATGTTGGCTCTACGCCGGCGAGACCGTGATCGCCAAGTGGGTATGCTCCACGGGGCGGCGCGGTTTCCCCACACGGCCCGGCACCTACCGCATCCAGTCGAAGCTACCCAAAGCATACGGCTCCACCTGGAATATCTGGATGCCCTACTGGCTCGGCATCTACTGGGCGGGTGCGAGCGAGAATGGTATCCACGGGTTGCCGTGGAACGCCAAGACCGGCGTACAGGTGTGGGCGGGTTCAGTCGGTAGACCGATCACTTATGGCTGCGTGATGCTGGATAACGTCAACGCTAAGATGCTCTACAACAGTGCCTGGATCGGTATGCCCGTCATTATCAAGCCGTAGTCCCGTGATAACATGCTGATCGAATAAGGAGCGGCGCTTGACCATCATTCGTGGTTTTGAATTGCCTGACCACCTGTATTATTTTATTGAGAAACACGTCTGGATCGCGCCGCGGGGCGATGGGTTGGCGCGTTTAGGTATGACGACGGTCGGTTACCATCTGCTGCGCGATACGTTGGTCGCGATCAGCATCCAGCAGAAAGTGATGGGAACTGCGGTGCCCAAAGGTAAGAGCATCGCCATGGTGGAGAGTCTGAAGTATATCGGGCCAATCCCGGCGCCCTTCGCCGGAGTGGTCGAGCGGGCTAACGAAATGGTGCAGAAGGAGCCTGACCTGGCGGCTGCCGACCCCTACGGCGCGGGCTGGGTCGCTGAGCTGCGTGCATCCGACTGGGAAACTGCCGCAGCGGGATTGCTCACCGGCGAAGCAGCTATGGCCGCCTACGGTAAGCTCTTGACGGCGCAGAACATCAGCCGAGAGTGAGGAGGCCTGCATACGGCGCCTCAGCGAGCACCCTGAGCCTGTCGAAGGGTGCTCCTAACCCAGACGAGCCGGAACCAAGCCTTCACCACAAAGGCTTCACCACAAAGGCTCAAAGGCACGAAGTCCACCAAGGTAGAATTCTTAGTGCTACAACCGCATTTCCCCCAAACGAGCCTTGAGTCCGTCGAAAGGCGGTCGCCAGCGCGGTCGCCAGCAAGGTCAGCATTTGCGCTTCGACACGCTCAGCACCCGTGCAAGTGCGAAGTGCGGTGGTAGTATAGGTGTCTTGGTGTCTTGGTGGTGAGATTCCTGTTTTTTATGCCGGAATCCGATTGGTAAGGGCCTAACTGATTTTGAATACACCCAAGTGATTCAACGGCTTTGAGTGCCAAAAGACCCCTGGAACGGCCAGCCGTTCCAGGGGTCTTTTGGCTATCGTGCCCTCAATGGGCCGGAATCCACAACACCCTGCCGGCGTAGATTTCATCCGGGTTCGGGATAGTGTTGACCTGCGCCAGGTAGGCGGCGGTCCAGCCGTACTTTCGTGCGATGCTGTACAGCGTATCACCCTGTTTCACTGTGTAGTATGCGCCTCCGGGTTGGCTGCCCTGCGCTTTTACGCAGATCGTCGTGCCGGCGGCGATCTGGTTGGGATTTGCGATGCCGTTGAGCGCAACCAGCGCGTTGACAGTCGTGCCGATACTGCCGGGCAATCTTACTGAGCGTGTCACCGCGCTTCACCGTGTAGCACTGTGCACAACCGGAGCCGCCGGCCGCCTGTGTTGTCTCCGCTGACGCAGCCATCGGCAGGGCCAGCAGCACGATTACCGCAAACACCGCAACCAACAATCCGATCTTCCGCATAGCGCACCGCCCAGGACTAGAGAAGGAAACGGATACCGTATCTGTCGATATGGATGACGCCGCCGCAGGAAAAAAGAAACGCCCACGGTTGGAACGAAAGTGTCGGTGTGCCGGTCAAGTCATTCCGGTCGCTGGCAAAGTGTCGGGTTTCGACTCGAGTGTGCGCAAAGCCCCCGTCTTTCTGACGAACTATCGCACCTTCACGGTGCCGGGGTCTCGGTCGGCAAGGGCGTGTCGAATCCCTGCTGTTGCACCTGCTGCATCATCATGGCCATGCGATAACGCGCCATGGCGGACAATTGCGTCTGCTCTTGTGCGTCGGCCAGTTCCGCTGCGCGCTGAACGGCTGCCAGGGCTGCCGGCCCCTGCCCGAGCGTTTCGTAAATGGATGACAGCAGGTAATAGCCGTACGGGTTCTCCGGTGCGGCGGCCACACTTGCCTCAGCATCACGTTGGGCCTTGTCCATCAGGCCCAACGTGAAGTAAACGCTGGCGCGTGTGAACTGGAGGTCCGAGTCGCTGGCTGTCAGTGTCCGCGCCCGTTTGTAACTCGCATCCATCCCCGCCTGATCGCCCACCGCTTCCTGTGCGACCCCCAGGCGCAGCCAGGTTTCGGCGTCTTCGGGCTGATAGGTGGTGGCGGCTTGGAAATCAGCCAGCGCGCCGGCGAAGTCACCCGACTGCTGGATCTTCATTTCGCCCGCTGATTGCAGGTCCATGGCGGCCTTCAGATTGGGATCCACCGGGAAGAGCATGCGGAAGAGGAAGTATGCCGCCAACACGGCTACGATCATGATTGCAACTGTGAGGCTGGTCCGCAGCGCGCGCCCCCTGTTTTCCTGCGCAACGGCCTCATCCAGCCGCCACCACCAGGCGCACTGACCGTCAGGGTGTTGCTCGGCGCGCACCGTGGCCAACCCGCCGCTGGCTCGTAACTCCTTGAGCAGGCGGCGGGCGACGCGCTTGACGGAAGCCTGGACGGTTTCCCAACGTCCCGCCTCGGGCCGCAGATCCAGCCCAGCCGCCTCCAGCTCCGGCCAGAGCTCGCTGACGCGATCCATATCCTCCAGCAGCGTGCGCGCCCGGACACCGCTGCCGCGCAGGTTGGCGATACCTTTTTCGCAGGCCGTCAGCCGCTCGCGCAGCTCATCGGCCGGTGTCATCTGTTCATAACTTAGCGCACGTGCCATGCAGTTACGCCCTCGCTGCGGCTGAACTACTCATCGCCAGCCTCTTCAGTTTCGATCTCTAGCTCGGCTTTTTCCTTCGCCTTCGCAGCTTTTTCCAACTCGTTCCAGATGCGGCCGATCCCCTGCTTGATCTGTGATTCGGTCTTGGATTTCGTCGCGGTGGTGACGGGGAACCAGCCGCTGACCTCCCGCAGCACGGCCAGCGTGGTCTCTTGCTTGGTTTTTTGCTGGCGGTGGAACATGCGAACACGGGCGCGCATGAAGCGGATATATTCCGACATGCGCTCGGTGGCCTCGCGGCCGCACACCGGCCCGCGGCCCGGCACGATCTGATCGGCCTTGAGTTTGCGGATGTAGGTCAGGCCGTCCAGCCATTCTTTCGAGTTCGCCTGAGCCATGTACGGGTGCTGATCGACCCAGACAGCATCGCCCACGAAGAGAATCTTGTCGTCCGGCATCCAAATGACCGAGGTCGCCGCGGTGTGTCCGCCGATGCGAATGATACGGAGGTCACGACCGCCGCGCACGATGTCCAGCCGGTGTGCAAAGGTGATCTTAGGCACGATGATCTGGATCTCGGTGAATTGGGCCTGGATCTCCGGCTCCTTCTTGAAGGAGTCAACGACCCGCTGTTTGAAATTGTCGCCGTAGCCCTTCATGTGCTTCCAGGCGATGTCGTGCGCGATGACCGGCGTGGGCACGAACAACTGATTGCCCACGATGTGGCCGCGGTGGTGGTCGGTGTTGATGATGTAGAGAAACGGTTTGGCGCCCGCCACCCGCCGCAGCTCGTCGCGGAATGCTACCGCTTGCTTCGGGACGATGGGCGTGTCGATGATGATGACGCCATCGTCGGTCAGCACTGCGCCGTAGTTCGCGCCGCGTTGGTCGGTCTCGACAAAGATACCAGGTGAGATTTCCCGCATGGTTTTCAGTCCTTCGGTAGGGCGAGCAGGGCAGCCTGTAACGCAGCGTCTAACCCTTCGTTTGTGGGCACACCACCCTGGGCAAAGTCAGGGCGACCGCCGCCGCGGCCGCCCCCGGCCGCCACCGCGGTTCGCAGCAGCGCGCCGGCGTCGAGCGCCACATCGTCGGCGCGGGCGAAGATGAGCTGGGGCCGCTCGCCGCGCACGCCCAGCAGCGCCACCGCGCCAGGTCGGGTTCGCAGTGTCTGCACGATCCGCTTGGCGCGCTCAACGGGATAATCAAACGCGCCGGCGACAACCCGCACGCGGCCGCGGCTCTCCGCCGCCGACCAGAGGGCCGCGGCTGTAGATTCTACCCACTGGCTCTCCAGCTCGGCCAGGTCTTTGCGCAGCACCTGTGCCTCAGCAGCGCGGCGGTCCACGGCCTCGATCAGCTCATCCTGTCCGGTGGAGAAACGCGCCACCAATCCCTGCGCCAGCGTTTGCAGGCGGGCGTAGTCGGCGCGGGCGCGGCCGCCGCACAGGAAGGTGACGCGCAACTCGGCGCCGCGGCGTTCGGTCGCGATGATCTTGATCAGCCCGACCTGGGCGGTGTTTGCGACGTGCGTGCCGCCGCACGCCGACCAATCGAAGCCGGCCACCTCGACGATGCGGATGTCCTCCGTGACTTTCGGCGGTTTGCGCAGCGGGATGCGGGCGAGCGCCTCCGGCGCCACGAAAGTCGGGTTGACGGCCAGCGCTGCATCGACGATGGCGTTGGCGGCGGCCTCGACGCGGGCCAGCGTTGCAGCCTCCAGGTGGACCCGATTCAGGTCGATCGAACTCGCTGCTCGCGCCCAGGTGGAAGGCCACGGTCTCGGCGTCGCACGTCTGGAGGAACGCCTGCGACAGGATGTGCTGGCCGGTATGCTGCTGCATGTGATCGAAACGTCGCGGCCAGTTCAGCGCGCCGGTGACTTCGTCTGCGGGCAGGGACGCTGACAGGATGTGCCAGACGAGGCCAGCCTCGGCTACCACGTCCATGACATCGACGCCAGCGGCTTCGGCAGGCTGCCCAACTGAAAGCAGCCGGCCGGTGTCATGCGGTTGGCCGCCGCCGGTCGGGTAGAACGCCGTGCGATCGAGCGCGACGGCCGGTCGGCCGATCCCGCTCGCGGCGCGCGATTACGCGTGCGCTGAATTCGCGTAGGTAAGGGTCGGTGTAGAAAAGACGCTCGGTGTTTGGCATGGCTAGATTGTGATGTGCGACGAGTCAGCGCGGTGATTTTCAGGCAGATCCATGTTAGCACAGGATGGGGCAAAAATCAATCTGAATCCACGATTTCGGCCCGGACCGCGCGCGCCAGCGCCATGAACTCGGGCTCGGAGGTCAGCGTGAGTGGGCGAGGGCGGGGCAGCGTCACCGGGAACTCGGCGCGGACATGGCCGGGCCGCGGCGACATCACCAGCACCCGGTCGGCCAGGAAGACCGCCTCGCTGATGCTGTGCGTGACCATCACCACGGTGCGCTGATGCACGTTCCAGATCCGCAGCAGCTCGGCGTTCATCCGTTCGCGCGTGAGCGCATCCAGCGAGCCGAACGGTTCATCCAACAGGAGGATGCTGGGTTCATGGATCAGCGCGCGGGCCAACGCCACGCGCTGCTGCATCCCGCCGGAAAGCTGCTGCGGGTAGGCGCCGGCGAAGCCATCCAGCCCGACCAGCGTGATCAGCTCCCGGGCGCGTTCCGTGATCTCAGCCGTGGGCAAGTGGGCGATCTCCAGCGGCAGGATGATGTTCTGCAGCGCCGTGCGCCAGGGCATCAGGTTGGCGCGCTGGAAGACGAAGCCGATCTCGCGCCGCGGCGCGGTCAACGGCTGCCCGCGGAAGCATACGTTGCCGGAAATCGGCTGCAGCAGCCCGGCCAGCAGGCGGAGCAGGGTGCTCTTGCCACAGCCGGAGGGCCCCACGACTGCCAGGAACTCGCCCTCGTTCACTGCCAGCGACATGCCGTCCAGCGCGAGAAAGGCCGCCCGGTCGGGGTCGGCGAAGGTCATGCGGAGGGATTCGGCTTCGAGGATCGGTGGCATGATTACACTACTTGATGAACTCGTTCGTGTAAAGGTCGCTCGGGTTGACGTCCGTCTGAATCAGCCCCATGTCCTTCATGAACTTTGCGGCGGTCTCCCACGCAGCCGGATCCGAGCGGCCCAACTCGGCAGCGGGCGCCTGCCAGAGCTTGAGCGACTCATCGAAGATCGCGCGGCTGACCGGCGCCTGGTCGCCGCCGGCCTCGGGCACGGCCTTGAGGCTGATCGCGAACGCCGCATCCGGGTCGGCCAGGGTGTCAGCCAGCCCGCGCAGCGCCGCGTCAACTAACGCCTGCACCAACTCCGGCTTTTCTTGGATCGTCTTGTCGTTGGTGATGATCCCATTCGACGGCAGGTCAACGAAATCGGACACCGGGATCACGGTGACATCCTCGCCGGCCAGGCGAAGCTGCACCGGGCCGTTGACGATGTAATCCATCGCTGCATCCACCTGGTCCTGCTTGACCGCCGTGGCCTGGGTGAAGCCGATGCTTTGCAGGTTGACCGTCTGCGGATCGAGCTGGCTGGCGTAGACCAACGCCTCCCAGCCCACGTAGTTGGCGCCGAACAGCCCCGGCACGCCGACCCGCTTCCCGGCCAGGTCGGCGGGCGACTGGATGCCCTGGCTCGCCTTAGCGAAGAGCACGGCCGGGAATTTGCGATACCAGCGCATGACATAACGCACAGGTAGCCCCTGACTGCGCCCCAAGATCGTCTCTTCACCGCTGCCGATCATGAACTGAAGCTCATCGGTGCCCACCAGCTTCAACAGATCGGTCTCGAAGCCGTAGCGGAAAGTCACGTCAAGCCCGGCATCCTTGAAATAGCCGCGATCCTGCGCGACATAGAGCGGCGCAAACTGTACGCTGGGGATGTAACCCATCGCCAACGTGATCTTGGTGAGCGGAGCGGCCTTGTAGCGAAGCGGCCGTTGCCTGCCCTGGTTCGAGCGCGCCCGGCGCGGGGTGCTCGGTACGGCTGGCTCAGCCGGCGCGGATACACACCCGGTCAGGGACAACATCAGGATACCCATCACTAGGAGAAAACGCATCTTCACCTCCGGCGTCTGTGATCATGAAACCAGCCAGACCGCCCATCAACTATCGCACTACCGTACTATCGTACTACCGCACTATCGTACTATCGTACTACGTTGCTCTCTGCCACCGCAGCACTACATGTTCGATCAGCGCCACCGCCGAGTAGAGCGCCAGGGCGATGGCGACCAGGGTTAACAGGGCCACGAAGAGCATCGGCGTGTCCAGGATGCCGCGCGCCAGGTTGACCATGAAACCGAGCCCGCGGTCGGCGCCGACGAACTCGCCCACCACCGCGCCGATGACGGCCAGGGTCACGCCGACCTTCAGGCCGCCGAACCACACGGGCAGCGCCGCGGGCACCTCGAGCATCGCAAGGGTCTGCCAGCGATCGGCCTGGAGTGAGCGCATCAGCGCGCGCAGGTCGGGTTCCACCGAGCGCACACCGATCATCGTCGTGACCAGCACGGGGAAGAAGACGGTCAGCGCGCACACCAGCACCTTGGACAACCCACCGAAGCCGAACCAGATGACCAGCAGCGGCGCCAGCGCGACGATGGGCACCGCCTGCGACGCGACGATGTAGGGTGACAGGATCCGCTCCAGCAGAGGTGACTTCGCCAGGAAGTAGCCGCTGACGGTTGCCGCCGTCACGCCCAGCGTCAGCCCGGCCAGGATCTCAGCCAGGGTCGTCGCGGTATGCATAGCCAGGGTGCCATCGCGCGCCAGGGCCAGGAAGCGCGCCCCGACCAGGCCCGGCCCGGGCAAAATGAACGACGCGTAGCCCTGCCAGCGGACCAGGAGTTCCCAGCCCAGCAGGAACAAGATCAGCGCCAGTGGCACCAGCACGAGATCGATGCGAAA
This sequence comes from uncultured Chloroflexia bacterium, assembly GCA_963841825.1. Classification (GTDB taxonomy): domain Bacteria; phylum Chloroflexota; class Anaerolineae; order CG2-30-64-16; family CG2-30-64-16; genus CAWJEL01. Next base: position 283,245 of record CAWJEL010000030.1, on the reverse strand, counting down.
CAACCGTCTGCCGGCCCGCGCCGGCGCTCGCCAGATATCTTGGACACCCATGTGGCACGCCACCCCAAACAAAAAGCCCCAGGGCAAATTCACCCTGGGGCAATCGAACGCGTATCGCGGCACAACCTGCGCAACCGGCTACGGCGCTCACCTTCTCTCATCCGGACTCTACCGTCGGCCCCGGCGTCGCACCGGGTCTGTCCCCGCTACGTTGGGAGACTCGCGGGCTCGGCCTGACACGTCAGGCCATACCGCCGGTCGAGAATTGAAAACGCAATCAGTGGTGAGTAACGAGTCAATCCTGTTGTGCCGATCAGGTTAAGCCACTCGTTACTGGTTACTGCCAGGTTTCCTCACTCTGCCCCGAAGGTGTTTTGATCTTACGATGTGAAGTATAGCACAGCGGAAGGGGGTGTCAAATGAACCGCCCCTCGATCTGTTTCGGCGTCCTTCCGGCGCGTTGCTGTGGTTGTCCCGACTGAAGGATTAGGCGCTTTTTTCCCTCCGCGGGCCGGTTCAGGCGCGCGCACCGAGGAGACGCAGTTCACGCCAGTGCGAGCCGAACGCCTTGCGCCACGTGGGGTGACAGTTGTAGCGGATGCCAAACTCCTCGCACGTCGCGGCGACGATCGGTGCGAGGCGGGGATAGTTCAGGTGGCAGACGTGCGGCAGGAGATGGTGCTCGACCTGAAAGTTCAGCCCACCGATGTACCAGCTCAGCAGCCGGTTGCGCGGCGCGAAGTCCACGGTCGTCTCGACCTCGTGGATGGCCCACTCGTTGGCAATGTGTGGCGGGATGCCCACAGGCTCCGGAAATTCGGCATCGCCGCTGATATGCGCGAGCTGGAACACCACCCCCAGGATCAGGCCGACCGTCAGCATCACGATGAAGAAGCCGAGCAGCACCTGCCACCACGGGAAGACCAGCAACGGCAGCACAAACATGATCGCGAAGTACACCAGCTTGCCGCCCCAGAACGTGACCTTGTCCGCCGTGCTCATCTTCGGGTAAACATGGTTGGCGTCGGACTTGCCCATGATCACCATCATGAAGTCGCGGATGATAAAGTCGATAGCGATGAAGCTGTAGATCACCGGGAAGTACCAGGCCTGGGCCCGAAACAACGGCTTCCAGCGCTCACGGGGCGTGAGGCGCATCAGACCAAACGCCTCAACGTCATCGTCGTAGCCGGCGATGTTGGTGTAGGTGTGATGCCACACGTTGTGCTTGGTGCGCCAGCGAAACCCACTGATGCCCAGCATCTCAGCGCTGAGGCTGATCAGCTTGTTAACGCGCGGATGATTGGAGTAGCCGTTGTGGTTGGCGTCGTGCATGACGTTGAAACCGACCGCAGCGATGGCCACAGCCCACACCACGCACAAAACGACATTGACCAGCGGCGGAAAGTTGCCGAGGAGTAACAGCAAATAGGCGGCCAGCCACCAGGCCAGCATGATCGCTGTCTTGACGTACATGGCGGGCACGTCGCGCCGGGGATATGGTTGTCACGCAGATGGGCGTTGACGCGCTCGTTGAGCGTCTTGCGGAAATCGCGCTGCCCCGTGAACCGGAGCGCGCGGCTCGGAGGTTTACTAACAGTGTTCGCAGTGTTTGCAGAAGTGGTCAAGTTATGGTTTCTCCTTACAGCCTGAGTATGTCCGGTAAATCGCTCCTGCCGAGACGTTGCGTTGGCGTCAGCGCGGATATCGCACACAAGATACCTTCGCGGTTCCAATGGCGCCTGTAGCTGTACCCTGGGCAGGACAGGTGTTACGAATGCCTCAATTATACACCAACCAGGAGATATTGGAGCTTTACGGCCTGGGGCTATTGATGGTTGTCGGCGTAGATGAACTGTAAGAGCGTGGCCGCAATGCCCGCGGTGAATGTGAGCGCCAGCACGACGAAGCTGCCGGGGGGTAGGGTCTGTACCGGTTGGCCGACCATGCCGATCAGGAGCGGCACGATCGACCACGGGAACCACGTCGCCCAGCCGGTCTTAGCGAACACGTTGCCGAGCGCGAGCATCGCGAACGCGAAGGCGAGGGGCGGCATGTAGCCCTGCCCCAGCACGGTGATCCACGCGACAACCGGCGCGAGCAGGAACGCGATGCCTGCGGCCAGCAGCGCGTTGCGTACGGCGGCAGCGGCCAGTCCGGCTGAGAAGCCGGGCAGCCCCAGCGCCTTGCCGATGACGAGCGCCTCGATGAGCACGGCGGCCACCAGCACGATCCACCATGTCGCCGCGACCACGAATTTTGCGAGCACGAACAACGGCCGGCTAACCGGAAGCGCCAGCAGGTTCTTCGCGGTGCCCTCGGCGTACTCCCGGCCGAAGACGTAGGCAACGATGAACGATAGCAGCAGCATCCCGCCCATCCCGACCACCAGCGTCAGCATCGAGAAGTAAGCGGGCCACGTCGCTGCGACCCCCGCGAGGTTCGCTTTTGTGCCGAGCAGACCGAGCTGTGCGGCGCGGCCCGGCTCGCGCACGATCCACATGAAGAGCGCGATGCTCAGAGGTCCCAGCGAGATCGCGACGAGCGAGAACCACGTGGCCCTGGAACGGCGCAGCTTGAGAAACTCGGTGGCGATCACCTGCCCCAGCATTTATCGCTCATCTCCGGTAAGCCTTTTGTCTCCGGTGCGTGGCTCATGACCCGTGAGCCGGATGAAATATGACTCGAGATCCTCGTGCGCCGGGACGAGGTACGTGAGGTCGAAGCCGGCTTCAACGAGGACGCGCGCGATCTCAGCGCTGCGGGCCAGCCCGTCAAAGAGGCGCAGCGCGCCCTCCGGTGTACGCTCGCTCGCGTCGATCCCGAGGCGCTCGCGCAAGAGGGCAGCCGCGCCGTCCGGGTCGCTCACACCGACATCGAGGTGCTGCCGCGTCCGGCTGCGCAGCTCGTCGTAGTCGAGCTCTTCGAGCAGGCGGCCTGCGTGGACGATACCGATGCGGTCGGCCAGATCCGCGACCTCGGCGAGGATGTGGCTCGACATGAAGACGGTCACGCCGTTCTCGTCAGCCAGCCGTCTCAGCAGCTCGCGAATCTCGATAATCCCGGCCGGGTCGAGGCCATTGGCGGGTTCATCGAGGATGAGCAGATCAGGATGGTGGAGCAGCGTTCGGGCAAGCGCAAGACGCTGTTTGTTGCCCAGCGAGAGCTGTCCCGCCCGGCGGTCGGCCGACCCCGTCAGGCCGAGAAGTGCCATGGCTTCTCCGACCGCGGCACGTGGGGCGCCGGTGAGCCGTCGCTGGATGTCCAAGTTTTCGCGCACGGTGAGGTTGGGATAGGCCGTCGCAGTCTCTACCAGATAGCCGACGCGCGCGAAAACAGCGCTCTCGCCTGCTGTGATCGCGCGTGCCCAGGAGGGTGGCCTCGCCCGAGGTTGGGCGGATGAGACCGAGCAGCATCCGAATCGTGGTGGTCTTGCCCGCGCCATTCAGACCGAGGAATGCATAGATTTCGCCCCGGTCAACCCGCAGAGACAATCCGTCAACGGCTGTCACGCTGTCGTAGCGTTTCACCAGATGATGGGTCTCGATGGCGGTGCTCATTGCACCGGCGCTGGCGCGAGGGTCGGCTTGTTCGACGCGTCCGCTGCGAAGGTGATTGTGTCGGCGGGGACCACACACGCGTAGTTGGCGAGTGTCCGGTTATGATGTTCGATGATCTGAGGTGCGGTCAGCGTCGCGGTGTCGTAGGTGCTGTGCGCATCTTGAACCAGGCTGACCTCGAAGTTGAGCGTGGCGGCGTGTCTGAGCGTCGAGTCGACGCAGAGTTCCGTCTGCAGGCCGCAGAGCACGACCTCGGTGACGCCCAGACGGCGGAGCGCCTCCTCGAGCGGCGTGGCGTGGAAGGCGCTGCCGTGCCGCTTGCCAACGAAAATGTCCGTGTCGGTTCGGGCGTCCAGGTCTTTGATCAGCTCCCACTCCGGCGACCCGGCCACGAGCCATTCGTCCTCGTGCTGCACGAACACGACAGGAGATCCGGCGGCACGCGCCGCCACGATCAGTCGATTGATGGTGGCGATCAATGTCGGGCCGGCAAAAACCTCAGTGTCCTCGTAGGCATAGACACCGTTTTGCACATCGATGACGATCAATGCTTGCAAAGGATTCCTCCCAGCGCAGACTTTCTCAAATCATGGCGTCTTCTTCGGTTGCTTATCCTGCTTCTGCTGGGCCTGCTGATCTTGTTTGGCCGCCTTCTGTTTCTGAGTCTTGTCTTTATCCTTTTTCCCGCCTTTGTCTCCCATTGTGTGTCTCCTTTCTGTCAACACTGATCGTCTTACAGTACGGCGTGTGGGCGTACGCAACTGAACTATACTGTACCTCACAGATGGCCAGTTGTAAAGTGCGATCAACGTGCAATGGTGGGCATGAACAAGGTCGCCGGGTCAGTGCTGAACCGCAGAGGAATTGCCCCCTGATCCTTCCGCGGATCTATCGTGCCAGTGCCGGGATTGAAAAGAACATATCCTTCAACCTTTACGCCTTTCGGCAGCGAAAGACTGGCAAAGTAGACGAAATCCGTGAAGTTGGTCGTGACAGGGGCCGGCGTCGCCCAACTGGGCGGTGGAGCAGCGGCGACCGAATCGCTTACCAGGCGTCGAAAGCTTGAAGCCGGGATGACAATATTCTGGGCGTATACCATAGCGCCATCATAGTTGAACCCGCGTAGAGCAACTGTGTGGGGGGCGGCACCGGTATTGTACAGGAACATTACGGTAGCGGTGGCATCATTTTGGACTTTGGACAATCCGAACCGCAGCGGTGAGCCGTCAACTGTGCTGCGAGTGATTGACTTCGGGCGATTTGCAGGCTTTCGGACACTCGCGAAAGGGGCTTCGGGCACGCCATCGAATTATTCGGGGGTTTGAGCACGGCCGGCTTGCGCTCAAACCCCCGAATAATTCGTCAGGAACGCCGCCAAGACAGTCAGAAGCGTCGTTTGAGTCTTTCTGCCGGGCTTTTTGGCTGTGTTTGTGCAGACGGAGCCTTCTGACTGAGATGGCGTTGTCCAAAGTCCAAATCATTGTCGGATGGAACAAAATACACCAGGCTCTCGCCGAGAATTGGCGTGGGAAGGACGAAGTTCGGCGATTGAATTCCCGCGTCGAGGTGAGCAGGCGGCATTTCGTCGTTCCCAACAGTGGGTGGAGGCATTGCAGTCATCACGCTTGTGTCGGGAAGACTCGCCGTCGCTGTTATTGTGATTGGTTGGTTGGGGCCAGGAGATTCGGCCAGCGAGTTCTGGGTGCGGCCGATCCAGAGAAACCCAACTGCCAATAACAAACCCGCGATCAGGCTCAGGGATAACAATCCAATCTTCTTCATGTCGGGATGCTTCACGAATAGGTTGACACCTTGATTTTGCGCAAAATAGGCGGGGTTCTATTCCGGCCATTTTGCGCATCAGGGTGGGTCCATTTTCGACTATCAAGTGGGCTTGTTTTCGATGATCACTGCGCTAACCTTTATGCCCCAAGTGGGTCCATTTTCGACTATCAAGTGGGCCTGTTTTCGCTTGACAAAAACAGCTGGGGCCGCGCGACGGCGTTAGCGGCGGCACACCAGATCTCGCGCACCCGGCTGTATGAGTTGCGCGACTGTGGTCGGGCGGCGCTCCTGGCGGCGTTGGCGCCGCAGCCACCGGGACCACGGTCCACCGTGACGACCGTCACGGTGGCTAAGCCCTACATCGAACGTGCGATTGCAGTTTTAGCCACGCAGCGCGGCTCAGTCCGGGGCATTCAACGAGGGCTCGATCTGTTGTTCCAGCAGTCGCGCTCGCTCGGCTACATTAGCCAGACCCTGACGGCGTTGGGTGCCCGGGCGACGGCCCAGAATGACGCCTGTGGCGTGCCGTTGCCGGTACTGGCGGAAGCCGACGAGATCTTCCAAGGCCACCAACCCTGCCTGACGGTCGTCGATGGCCGCTTCTTTCTGGTGCTCAATCTCACGCCGGCGGCGGCCCGGGATGCCACGACGTGGGGCGTGACCTTCCGCGACCTGCAGGCGCGGGGCGTCCAGGGATCGGCATCGGCGGGCCAGTTTGTGCCGCTGTCTGCCCGGCTCCAGCGCTTGGAACGCCAGGCCTATCAGGCCCTGCAACTGGCCGAGCGGGCCCGCCGCGCCGCCCAGGAGGAGCAGGCGCCGCCGCGCCGCCGGGGTCCCCGGCTGAAGGTCCCGGTACCGTTGGCGGCAGCCGTCACCCAGGAAGCCCAGGCGATTACCATCTACGATCAGTACGTCTGGCTGCTGGGCCAGCTGCGTCAGGCGCTGGAGCCCTGCAGCCAACCCGATCAGCTCATGGCGGTGACGACCGCACGCCAGAGCGTCGAAACGGCCCTGGCCTTGCTGCGCAGCTTGCCGGGCGAAGCAATCCAAATCCTGGTGCAGCACTTGCACGACCATCTGGACGCCTTGCTGGCGCCCTTGGCCTGGCTGGAACAGATCCTGGCGCCGTAGCGCCAAAACCTGGACCCCGCCACCGAAACGCTGATTCTCTGGGCGTGGCGTCATCGGCAGGCCCTGGCCTTGACGCCTGGCGAAGGCTTTCCGGCCCACCTGCAGGCCACCGTCCAGACCTTCTGGCTCGCCTTGAGTTTCTTCCATCGTTCATCCAGCCTGGCGGAGTCGTTGCACAGTTGGCTGCGGCCGTATCTGACGCTGCACCGGGGCAGGCCCCAGTGGCTCTTGCCGTTGCTGCAACTGGTCTGGAACCATCATCCATTCACCCGCGGCAAGCGCGCCGGCAACACGCCACTCCAACTGGCTGGGGTCAGCGATGCCTCCACTTTGGCGGAAGCGCTCAACCAGCTGTCTACGGTATAACCCGCAGCAGCCCGGCAACCCGCGATACATTACACCCTCGCCGAAATCTTCGGCCTATCACTTGAGGAGCAGGCCAGCCTGCCACTCGCCTAAATTCTTAACGTGCCCAAAAGTGTCAACCTATCTGTGTCAGCAAATGAACCACCCCCCCAAGGGGATTCGAACTTATCCCCTGCACCAGATGGCGAGGAAATTGGCGAACCTGCTGGGCACAGCCGTGGTTTTCAAACGCACGCGCCCCATCTACCAGACGGGGCGCGTGGGTCAACGGTTAGGTGGTCTTGAGGTACTCGCGAATCAACAACGCGGCTGTCGCGCCCTCGCCGGTGGCGGAAGCTACCTGCTTGGTGCTGCCAGCACGCACGTCACCCGCGGCGAAGATGCCCGGGAGACTGGTCTCCAGGAGACCTGGCTCGCGGTTCTCGAAGCCGCGCGGCCGTATGCCGTCATGCACCAGGTCGTGCCCGGTAACAAGGAAGCCCCAGCGGTCGCGCCGGAACTGCGCGGGGTCCAGGAACCCGGTGTTGGGGGTCAGGCCGATGAAAACGAAGACGCCTGCGGGGTGGATGACCTCGGTGCCGGCGGCCTGGCTGTCCCGGATCGTGACCGTCTTGAGCTTGCCGCCCGCGCCGTCGAAGCGCACGACCTCGGCGTTGAAGCGCACCTCGATCTTGGGATGACGCAACACCTTTTCCTGGATGACCTGGCTGGCTTTCAGTTGGTCCCCACGGACGAGCAGTGTGACTTTCTCAGCCAGGCTGGCCAGGAAGAGGCTCTCCTCGGCCGCGCTGTTGCCACCGCCGATGACTGCGACCGGCAATCCCCGGTAGAACGGGCCATCGCATGTGGCGCAGAAGTGGATGCCCGCGCCGATGAAGTCGTTTTCGCCCGGCGCACCTAAGCGGCGGTAGTGGCTGCCGGTAGCCAATAAGAGCGTCCGCGCGCTGTATTCGCTGTCATCGGCTGTGCTCACACAATGGTAGTTGTCGTGGCTGTGCATGTCAACCACGTCCTGCGCCTGCAACATCTCGACGCCGAAGCGTGCGGCTTGTCGACGTAATTGCTCAGCGAACTTCGCGCCCTCGATGCCTTCGGCGAAGCCCGGCATGTTGTCCAGGCGCTCGGTGGCTGCGGCCTGGCCCCCCAGCGCGGCGCGCTCGATCACCAGCGGGTCGATGCCCTCACGCGCCGCGTAAAGCGCCGCGGTCAGCCCGGCTGGTCCGCCACCGACCACGATCAAGTCGTAGTGGCTGCGCTCGGCGGTCATCTTCAGGCCCAGCTTGGCCGCCAGCTCGGCATTGGAGGGTTCGACCAGGAGCGTGCCATCGGCAAACTCGATGGTCGGGATGATGCGTTTGCCGTCGTTTTTCGCTACCACGTGGGCTTCGCCGGCCTGATCCTGCTCGATATCAATCCAACGATAGGGGATTTGGTGCTCGCCGAGAAACTGCTTGCTGCGGCGGCAATCTGGGCACCAGTAGGCGCCGTAGACGGTAATGTTAGGTTCGCTCATTGTGTCACCTCATCGCTATTCGGTGTCCGCTTCAGCCTTCAGGGCAGCTAAAAGCGCCTCAAACTCCTCTCGGCAGTCGTTGCAGCGGCCCAGGTGATCCTGGACCAGCGGCATGGCCTCGGCCGCGCTCTTGCCGGCCAGGTGCAGGTCCGCAAAGCGATCGAGTTGTTCGTAGCACTCACTGCACCCGATCTCGTCTGGGCGGGTTATGGCGATCATGCGCACCATCTGGGCAAGTTGGTCCGGTTGCAGCGGGGGCATGGGGGCGTTGCGTTTGACGCCTGTGAATCTTGCCCAAACTTGTCGCATCATATGTGCTTCGCTCATCTCTCAGCAAACATCGCCAGCAGTTCACCTGGCGACAGTCCCTCACGCATCATCCGACCCTGCAACCGTTGGCGCGCGTCGTGTAACAGCTTGTACATGGCATTGCGATTCGTGCCCATGCGCTCCGCGACCTCTTGCAGTGGCATGCCGCCCTGCATCACCGCCATCATCGCCTGCCGCTGCCGATCGGTCAGTTCCTCGGCAATGATGTGCTGAATCTTCTCCATCATCAGTGTCCAGACTGCGACCTGTCCGGGGTCTGGAGCCTTGTCGGTCAGCACCGCCGGCGTGAAGTCAGACGCTTCGTGCCCGGCCAGCAAGTCCTGCAATGAAACATCGCGCCAGCGGCGGCGGCGCAGATCTGTCAAAGCGACGCGCACCGCGACCTTGTGCGCCCAGGTCGTGAAGCGCGCTTCGCCTCGGAAGGAGGCCCGCTCGCGCAACACCTTGAGCAGCGCGTCCTGGGTGAAATCCTCCAGGTCGGATTCCGTCACGCCGCGATCTGCGAGCGCGTAACGCAAGCCGCGCAACAGGATCGCGCGCAGGTCGCTGATGGCCGCGTCTGCTGGCGGGCTGTTCAGGGCCTCGCCCCATTCCAGGTTGGTGCGGTCGCTCATAGGTTGGCTTTCTGTGTTGAAAATTGCGCGACGAGTTTGCTGTTTGTATTGATAGCTCTACCAAAACAACTCTATCACAAACAGACGTTCCGAACAAGCCGCGCCAAAATCGGGTCATGGGACCCATACCCGCAGAACACCGTCAGTCCGTCCTATTCCGATCGCCATTTGCCCACTTCTCAACCTGACGGCTGCCGGGCCTTCGATCACCTGGGCGCCTGGAGTGAGTCCGTACGCAACAGCCGGCTGGGGCGTTGCCAGCGGGACGACCTCGAAATCCGGCCCGGCCGTCTGAGTCAGGTCGACCCAGACCTCGCGCCCGCCATAGCCGGTCACCAGGCCGTGCGCCCGCACCCGCACCTGCGTTACCCCCGGTGGCACGACGATCCCACTCTGGCTGCGGGTGAAGGGCTGTTCGTCCACATGCGGATGTTCCAACCGTCGCGTGAAGGGATTGGATGGATCAGGCAGAATGACTGTACCTTCCGGCGTGATGACATCCCACCCGTCAGCGTAATTCTCCCACCCGGTGTCGGGGTGCTGCACGGTGACTTCAAAGGTCCAGGCGCCGTCGTTGGCTTGCACTGCGCGGACATGCAACACGTCGGCCTTGGCTGCCGGGCCAGTCGGGACAGCCATAGTGAGCGGCGTGGCGCTTGGCGACTGCGGTGCCGAACGCGTCGGCTCGGCAGTGGCTGGCGGCGGAAGAGCTGATGGCGCCAGTGACGGCGTAGGCGGCTGAATTGGCACGACCGGCGCCGTGCATGCGGCCAGCGCAAATGCGGCTGCGATCACCGCTGCGCGCAGCGCCCAGCTCACGCCGGATATCTCATGCATCTCGCTTCTCATCACTTTGTTAACCTCCGGATTGGCATGCTGCGTTCGGATAAGCCCTCGGGTTTGGTTCAGGATGCCGCCCCATTCTACTTTTCCAGGCGCACCCAGTATGCGTTGCCGAAGAGTGGAGCCAGCGCGATCCCCAGCCGGGCGTAGACCTCTGGTGGGATGCCGATGTCGGCCAGATAGAGGTCACCTGACACACGAGCCAACCCAGTCTTGGGCAGCGCGAGCGTCAAGGTCCGGTCTGGCCGCACGACGAGCCCCGGCGTCTCGCCCGTGGTCGCGTCCAACCCTGATGGTACGTCCAGCGCAAGCACCCGTTTAGCCAATGCGTTACAGAATCTCAATCAACTCGGCGGTGCGGCCGCGGGGGTGCGCCAGCCAGGCTGTAGCCGATCATGGCGTCCACCAGGCGCCCCAGGCCGGACGCTTCACCAGGGTCGGCAGACAGCAGGCCCGCCGCAGCCAGAACGGTGAGTTGGGCCGCCGGTGCGCCGATCAAGGTCGCAGCCTCCCGGTCGAGCACGATCGCCACGTCGAAGCCGCGGTTGTGCAGATGCCGCGCACGGGCGATCCCGCCGCCGCCGTTGCCGCCCGCGCCGGCCAGCACCACGACGCGACCTGCCGCAGCGCCCAGCATCTCCATGACGTTGCCAGCCAGGTCCCGACCGGCGTTCTCCATCATCTGCAGAAGACCCAAGCCGAACTCTTCGACCGCGATGCGATCCACCTCGCGCATCTGCGCAGCGGTGATGGCCGGCACGACGCGGACCGACTCTGTTCGGAATTCCATGCAGGCGTTTCCTTTCAAGGTTGGTAGATCCGGGTCTCAGGTTTGAAGGCCGCAGCGCCAAGCTTTTCGACGACCTCAAGTGTGAAATCTTACTTCACGCCCGCGCCCAGGCTATGGCGCGTTCAACCCCCAGTCGTAGGCGCGATAGACCAGTCGCGCATCCTCCTGGTGCTCGGCCAGCCAGGCGCCGGCGCTGCCGGCAGGCAGATAGCGCAGGATGCAGGCGATGACGCCGGCGCGACCACCGAAATCGCCTGCGTACCACTTGAAGATCGAGGACAGGTGCATGGTGCTATGCTCCGGGTTAATCGCGGCGTCGGCTGCGATGAAGCCGGCTGCAGCCAGGTCGAGTTGGGCGTCGATGCGTGCTGCGTCGTAGAAATTGATGGGCGGGCACGAGCGGCTGGCGCAGTTGAGCGCGAAGTGGATGCGCGGATCGAACCGTGTCACGCGCCAGGCCAGGCGCGGGTCCGATGGCCCGAACTGCACGCCCGGGATCGCCCAATGGGACCGATTGCCGCGCAGGATGCCGTGCTCGATATCGTTGGCGCTGAAGCGCTGTCCGCCGACGTTATAGGCCGCCTGCCGGAAGAAGGCGAGGATACCGAGCCGGCCTTCGGTCACGCTGCGGCTGATGCCGAAAGTGATGGTCGCGTTGATGATCAGGACGTTGTAAAGGTTGATCCAGAAGGCCAGCCGCTCCTCACGAGTTGCCAGACTCGCCAAATCGAGGCCTCGCAGTTGCCGTGTCAGATCATTGCGCAAGTCCGCGTAGGCATCGCTGGCTCGTATATGGGCATAATCCACAGATTTTCCGGCTTCGGCGATCCCCGCGGCTTTCAGCGTGTTGGCAGCGCGCTTGAGTGCCGCGACCAGTTCTGGTGTGGGTAGGGATTCGGCTATCTCTGGCGCGTCATTCAAGACCGCGTCGCTCCGGAAGCTCAGGGTGCGGCTGATCAGCGCCTCGCGCGCGTCTACCAGGCTGTCCATCAGGGTCATCTTACGGCTCCCTCCGCTAACTTGCGCAGCTTGGCCAGCAGCATCTCCACGGGCGGCCGGTCCACCGGGTCGTGACTGCGGTAGGCCAGGCGGATGATGCCAGCCGCATCTACGATGAAGTCGCCGCCCAACTGGTGCGGGTCGCCCTGCACGGGGCGGAGGTGATCGCCTGCCAGCACCAGTTTCAGGTAGTGCCACATGACCTTCGGGCTCCACACCCGGATGAACGAACTGCCCAGCCCGTAGGCCTGGTAAGTGGCGCGCTCCGGATCGAGCAGCAGCGGGAAGGGGGAGCCGGTCTCCTGCAACCAGGCGCGCGCCCAGTGATCCGCGCCGAACGAAATGATCAACACCTGCGCATCCAGCCGTCTGAACGCATCCTCGAAGTGACGCAACTGCGCCACATGCTCGCGGCAGGGCAGTCAACCCAGGTGGCGCAGGAAGACCAGCAACACGGGTTGCCCGCGATAGTCGCTGAGGGCCACGCGTTCCCCTTCCAGGGTCATGAGACTGAGATCGGGGGCGCGGTCGCCTGATTTGAGAGCAGCCATCAGTTCTCCGCGTTGGCGCAGCCATGTTGCCAGGCCCGGCCGTCGCGGGCCGTCAGGTCGGTGGATAGGATGGCGGCTTCGATGATGATCATATCTTTTGCGCGGCTCCTGTAAGATGAAATCGCCCGGTATGATACCCTGTCGGGCGCACGTTTGCCAATCTGTTTCCGAGCTGGGGCGTCAGTTTGCGCTTCAAGCTCTTGCGGCCCAATGACCTGCCCTACAAATCACGCCAGACAGGAACGAGGAGGTGGCCCAGGTGATCGATCACCTGGGCCACCTCTGCTTTTCCCTCACAAATAGCGCGTTACTGCGCGCCGTACAAAGGTATGCGCGCCCCGTTCACGACCCCGGCTGCATCGGAGCAGAGGTAGACGATGGCCGAGGCGATCTCCTCCGGCGTCGTCCAGTTCGCGGTCTCCGCCGTGCCTTCACTGTCTCGCCGGTGTTGCGCGTCAATCGCCCGCACCACGAGCAGATTCGCGGTCACGCCGGACCCCGCCAGCTCCCGGGCCAGCGTCAGCAGAAGCGCCTCCTGCGCAGCCTTGCCCGCGGCGTAGGGCGCGCTCTTGGCCGCGGGACGGGTCGCAGTGGGCGCGGAGACGGCCATGATGCGGCCCCAGCCGTTTGCCACCAGGTGCGGCACGAAGGCCTGGGCTACGTAGAAGGTGGTCCACAGGTGCTGCTGCAGCATCGAGCCCACCTGCTCAGTAGACGTTTGCAATACCGTTTTCCCGCCCGTCCAGCCACCCACCAGGTGCAGGAGGATGTCAATGCGGCCGAACTTCGCGAGCGCGGCCTCTGCCGCGGCCTGGGCGCCGACCGAGCTGGCCAGATCCGCCGCGCTCGCCAGCCAGCGTTCCTCCGGCAAACTCAGTTCTTTGCCCAATGCTTCAAGGTGCCCGCTGTCCGAGCTTACCAGCGCCAGGCGAGCACCCTCCTCTGCCAGGCGCCGCGCGACCACCCGACCCAACCCACCGGTCGCGCCGGTGATGACTGCAACGCGATTCTCAAGGCCCATTCTTCAGGTTCTCCTTCTCTCACGGATTCTACCATGCTGAGTGACATAACTTCTCCCGTCCTTCTGACGCGTGACGCGCCTGAATCTTACCCCTGGAAGGTCAGGGGTAGCCATCGGAAACTTGTAAAGACTTTGATCGGGCAGAATCCGCTATGGGCTAAGAACGCGTCGATACAGGTATTGGCCGCACAAGGCGGGCTCGCAGCCAGGCGTCCCGAGCCGGTACGGCTACTACGATCTCGGACAGGTCGTCGCCCAGTTGCCGGTGCAAGCCAGCGCGTTGGGTTTATATGTGCGGCAGATGGGGGATTCAATGCGGAGGAACTGCCGGGCCTTTCACACTACTCGATGACTGTGAGGCGGTGACGATCATTGCCGATGGCTACCGCGGCGAAGTGAATGAGCGGAGATGTCGCCCTGGTGCTTCGCCAGGAAGCGTTGCAGCGCAGTACCTCAAGGTGCGGTGTATCATGCAGAACATGACCCCGGCCCGCTGCGCCAAGTCCGCAACCATCCGTTGCACTTCGTGAGGGGATTCTGAGGCGATGGTTCCGGGTGCGGTCTCAGTATGCAGCCTCTGCCATCAAGGAGACGATGGAATCTGCTGGTTCCGCGTGGCGAAGATAAGGCGCTCCCTGCAGGGTCTGACCAGCACTATATCATGGGCGCTACGCTCCCCGGCAAATTGAAGAGAAGAATCTGGATCGTGTATAATCATCGGCAGGAGGCAGCGCGATGTCCTACCAGATTTCTGCTCCTGTCGACATCCCATACCTGCAGCAAGTCCTGGATGCGCTGCAAGCCGAAATCGCCGAACAGGAGCGAGCGACGGTGGCGCTGGCGCGCCGGAACGCCGAATTGAATAGCGAGTTGCGGCGGCGGCTGGCTGAGAGCGAGAGCTTCAACCGCGTGCTGGTGAGCTTGCTCCAGAGGACGGTCCTGGAACAGGTGCTGGATATCGTCTGCGCCGAAGCCCAGGGGTTGGTCGGGGCCACCGGCAGCGCGGTGCTGCTGCTGACCGATCAGGCCTGGCTGGAGGTCAAGCACCGTTTGGGCAAGCCGTTAGCAGCCGTTGAACCCGTGCCTCTGGACGGCTCGTTGGCGGGCCAGGTCGTGCGCCAGGGTGCGCCCGTGCTGCTGAATGACCCGGCCCTTTTCGAGCAGGCTCGGGTCTACCAGTGGCCGACGGATCTCGAGCGCGCTGCTCGCCGTGCCTCTCCATGTCAACGGCGGGGTCATCGGCGTGCTGGACGTCGTGAACAAGGCGGGGGGTTTCAGCGAGGAAGATGTCCCCATCATGTCCGTTTTCGCCAATCAGGCCGCCATGGCCATCGAGCACGCCCGGCTCCAGCAGCAGGCGGAGGAACTGGCGGTGCTGGCGGAACGGCAACGGTTGGCCCGTGAGCTGCATGATTCAGTCACCCAATCGCTGTACAGCGTAACCCTGTACGCCAACGCTGCCGCCCTGGCGCTGGCGGCGGGCAAAGCTGATGTCACGGCCGGCTACCTGGCGGAGTTGCAGGAGACTGCTCGCGAGGGGATGCGCGACATGCGGCTGCTCATCTTCCAGTTGCATCCGCCGGTGCTGGAGACGGAAGGGTTGGTGTCCGCATTACAGACGCGTCTGGCGGCTGTCGAGGGTCGCGCCGGCCTGCAAACTGAGTTCCGCGTCGAGGGGGAGCGGCGGTTGCCCATCGCGATCGAAGAGGATCTGTACTGGATCGCTCAGGAGGCGCTCAACAACGTGCGCAAACATGCAGCGGCCCAGCACGTGGTCGTACATCTGCAGTTCGCCGCCTCAACCGTCGTCCTTGAAGTGACCGATGACGGCGTGGGGTTCGATCCGCAGGCGGTCCGGGCCGAAGGCCGGGGCGGCGGCGGCTTGCGCAGCATCGCTGAACGTGCCGCACGCGTCGGCGGGCGACTGACCCACGAGAGCCAGCCGGGCGAGGGGACGCGGCTGCGCGTCGAGGTATTGCTATGACAGGAAAAGACACGGCGCCCATTCGCGTCCTGATCGCTGATGATCACGCCATCGTCCGCAAAGGCATCACCGCATTGCTCTCAGAGTCCGACGGTTTTGAGGTCGTGGCCGAAGTGGCCGATGGGCAACAAGCGGTGTTGCGCGCTGAGGAGTTGTGCCCGGACGTCATCCTGATGGACCTGTTGATGCCCGTTATGGACGGCATCGAGGCGACGCGGCGTATCACCAGTCACCGGCCGGAGGCGCACATCCTCGTGCTGACGAGCTTTGCGGCTGACAACAAGGTTTTTCCGGCCATCAAGGCGGGTGCGACAGGTTATTTGCTCAAAGACTCTTCACCTGAGGAACTCGTGCGAGCCATTCGCCAGGTGCATCGCGGTGAGCCATCGCTCCATCCGGTTATTGCGCGTAAGCTGCTGCAAGAGATTGCTCACCCACCCGAGCTTCAGCCCGCCCCCGAGGCGCTCACGGCGCGCGAGATGATGGTGCTGCGGTTGATTGCCGAGGGGCTGAGCAATCAGGAGATCGCCGACCGGATCATGGTCAGCGAGCCCACCGTGCGCGCCCATGTCAGCCGGATCCTCGGCAAGCTGCACCTGGCCAGCCGCACCCAGGCCGCGCTCTACGCCATGCGGGAAGGGTTGACGGACGCGGCCAGCGCGCCGGAGGCATAGCCGCTGACTGCACCATTGTTTGTGGCACGCGCACATCAAATGTCGTACATCGAGTGTATCAAAGGCCGCCCCAACGGGTGGCCTTTTTGTTGTGTCAGATCTGGCGTTTGCGCTGACGACAGGGCCGCGCCCTTCTGCTATGCTACGAAAACGGAGATGAAAAAGTCAAAGGATAAATGCAATCCGGCATAGATGAGTGTCAGAAGGAGTACAACCATGAACGATCACATACCCTGGAAGTTTACCTGCAAGACATGCGGCGGTCATAATATTACCGTCTTTCGCAGTTGGACTGTCCTGGCCGGGCCTGAGAGCGAAAGCTGGCAGGAATGGGGGCCACTTGAGGCGAATCATCTCTGGCGCTTTGAATTCAAGAAAAGGCTCGAAAAGGAAAAAACAGAAGATGACGCCGATGATGTTGAGGGATGGGATTTCGCTGAATATGCCAAGGATACCTCTTCTTCTAAACCAGAAGAGTATGAGATATACGAGCCGGAGGAAAACCCGGGAAACGATGAGTTTTATGTGCGTTGCGCAAGCTGCGACCGAGAGCTCGAATTTGGCTGGTCACAACCCAACCGGGGTGGGCGCATATTTCCGGTGGAGTGTTCCGATTTCATACCCGGGGAGATTTGGCCGGAGCCCAGATATTTGGATTCCTGGCAACAGAAGGGTTGGCTCAAGACGGGAGATAGTCGATCCTGACCTATGAGTGAGACGGTGACCAATGGACTACAAGGATTACTACGGCATATTAGGTGTGCCGCCGGACGCCGACAGGAAGGTTATCCAGCGGACCTTTCGCCAGTTGGCCCGCAAGCATCACCCTGATGTAAAACCGGGTAACAAAGAAGCAGAAGAGAAATTCAAGACGATTAATGAGGCTTACGAGGTTCTTTCGGATGCGGAAAAACGCAAAAAGTACGATGAGTTGCGGGTTCAATACCAGCAATGGCAGCAGACGGGCGGTCGCCAACAGGATTACGACTGGCAAAGTTGGTCAGCCCGACCTGGTCAAGGTGCGCACGTCCGATACGGCGACCCTGAAGACCTGGAAGACCTCTTTGGCAGCGAATCGCCTTATTCTGACTTCTTCAACAGCATCGTTGGCCAGGCGCGCAGGGGCGGAAGCGGCAATGGGCCAGGCAGTTCACCCAGCCCGCGTCGCGGCCGTGATGTCGAATACGCAGTCGATCTGACCCTGAAAGAGGTTTTTCAAGGCGCAGATTGAATTGCAGGCTCATGTTCGCCGGTTAGAAGCCGAGTTGACCGCTCAGTATGCCAGCCAGCATCTGCGTCTGGCTCGTTACCGGGAAGTCTGTTACGAAGCCACCTGGATCGAACTGGAGGTTCAGGAATGATAACAGCCCGTCGGCACGATTGAGGAGCAGCCCGTGGCCCCGTTCCGTGCGCACTGCTCAGAAAGCCGATCATCGCAGTCGAGCATCAGAACCGGCGGAGTACTTGCACAAGGAGAAAGCAAATGGATATTTTGACTAGAGCACAACTGGAACAGTTGATGCGTAAAGAACAGCAATGGTGCGTGTCAATCTATATGCCGACCCATCGTACCGGGCCGGAGACCCAACAGGATCCGATTCGGCTGAAAAATCTGCTCGGAGAGGCTGAGAAACATCTGGCTGCCCGGGGCGTAAGCACGCGCGATGTACAAAAAACGCTCGAACCAGCCGACAAGCTCTTGCAGGATTCTGATTTCTGGCGGCATCAGAGTGATGCTCTGGCGATTTTTCTCTCTTCCCAGGGAATCCGTTACTATCGTCTCCCATTGGATTTTGAGCAATTGGTGGTTGTGATAGACCACTTCCACATCAAGCCACTGCTCCCCCTCTTCACTGGCGACGGCCAATTCTACATCCTGGCGTTGAGCCAGAACGAAGTCAGGTTGCTGAATGGGACGCGTGATAGGGTCAGCGAGGTTGGCATCGGGCAGATAGCTGGCAGCCTGACTGACGCCTTGCCGTACGACGATCATCAAGCGAGTCTTCAACTGCACGCTTCTGGTTCCGCAGGGAGAATGACCGGGGATGGTTCAGCAACAATTCACGGACAAGGAGGCGGCAGTGATGAAAGCGCCAAGAATGATCTCCTGCGCTACTTTCACCTTGTGGCGGATGGCTTGACGGAATTTCTTCAGGGAGAGCAGGCGCCGCTCATATTGGCAGGAGTCGAATACTTGCTGCCGATTTATAGGGAGGCCAACAGGTATCCGAACTTGATAGACATGGTCATCAAGGGGAATCCTGATTTGCTGAGCGCGGCCGAGTTGCACAAAAGCGCCTGGGACATTATTGGGCCTCGCTTCCAGGCAGCCCAAGAAGACGCTGTCGCCCATTATCAACAACTCGCCGGCCAGGCCAGCGAACGAGTTGCAGACACATTGGAGAAGATCGTTCCAGCCGCTTATCACGGCCGGGTTGAAGCGTTGTTCGTCGCCACCGGAGTACAGCAATGGGGTGTCTTTAATCCCGAGACAAATGAGCTTGAATTACACGATCAGATACAGGCCGACGACGAGCCGCTGCTGGACCTAGCGGCTGTTCAGACCTACCTGAAGGGTGGCGTAGTCTACGCCGTGGAGCCGGAAAAGGTGCCGGGTGGGACATCTGCCGCCGCTGTGTTCCGTTATTGAGCAAGCGTCATTGCTCAGCCTGGCGACTAAACATTTTATAGCAACAAAACACAAACACTTACACGTTCGGCGGTTGAAGTAGACGGCCCGCGATGCTGCGGTCACCCTTGACGAAGTTCGCGCGATCGACGATGGCGCGGGTTTGGCTCGATCATAGGTCACAACTCGTTTCAACGCAACCGGTGAGCGGCAGTGCGCCGGCGAGAACTGCATTTGATACGCAATCAAGGACACAACTCACGACGTGAAGAACGACATCAAGGATGCCGTTCACGACGCGACGCACTAAAAACGACCAAGAGAGACCGGTGCAACCAGCGCGGAGCAGATGCGCCACCTCTGATTGAACCGGTACGATGCCTTTCGCTCCTGGGCTGTCGGTAATGAGGGAGCCAGGGACGGTGGACGACACCAAGAGCAGCATCTTGCACCAAATGTCATACAACAAACAGCAGGGGCCGCCTTCGGGAGCGGCCCTTTTTGCTATGCAAAGTCAATCGTAACCGCTGACGACAGGGCCGCCCCTTTCTGCTATGCTTATACATGGGAGGAAGAGCGATTAAGGTGGACGGGCCAGGGCAACTGGTTCAATCTCCCGCGGGGAGACTGAAGAAAGACTACCGGAGGTAGGATAATATGCTTGGTCCAGGCGATCTGATCTTTCACCCGAGATATGGTTTTGGCACCATTAGTGGCATGACGCGGCGCGATCCGCTCAACCCAATCCAAGATGGGGCGAGCGAGGGTATGTCCGCCGAGACACAGGCCTACTACGAGATCCAACTCATGGATGGGGGGAGGCTGCTTGTGCCGGTGAGCCGCGCAGCACGCGTCGGGCTGCGGCTCCTCACCAATGGTGTTGATGCGATCACGCTGTGCTTGCGCTCATCGGCTCAGAGCCTGCCTGCGGACTCCCGGAAACGGGCGGCTGAGTTGTGGGCACGCGTTCAGGTTGGCGAGCCGACCGCGCTGGCCGCCTCGGTTCGGGACATGCTGGCACAGAGTCACGGTCGAACGCTCACGGCCAGCGAGAAAGCGTGGCTTGACAAGTCCTGCGAACGTCTCAGCACGGAAGCTGCCCTGGTCGATCACATTCCCAGATCGCAGGCGCACGCTGCCATCTGGGAAGCGGTGAACCAACTGAACGCTGCGTGAGCCCTGGCGTCGCGGATCGGCGAGCAGTTTGACGCCCTTGTCACGGGAGTTCCCGATCTACCGGAGGTATAGCGAATGAACCTGCGCCGCATGCGAGCCAAGCTGATCTTCAATCCGAGCGCGGGGGCAGCCAGAGGATCGCCCATCGAGATCGTGGATGTGATCCACGAGATGCAGACCTGGAAGCTCGTGCCGGAAGCCTTCCTGGTCGAAGCAGGCTGCGACCTGCCAGGGGTGATCCAGGATGCCCTGGCGCGGGGGATCCGCATGTTCGTGGTCTGCGGCGGTGATGGCACGATTCTTGCCGTAGCCGGCGCCTTGACTGGCACACGCGCCGCCCTGGGGATCATCCCAGCCGGCACGCAGAACAACGTGGCCCTCAGCCTGGGCATCCCATCGGAGATGCCGGCCGCCATCGCCCTCCTGCGCACGGGCCGCCGCATCAAGGTAGACATGGGCATCGCCGCTTGCGGTCAGACCGTGCGGCCTTTCCTCCTGGCTTGTGTGGCGGGGCTGGGTTCGGCCATCTTTCCAGCGGCCGACGATATCCAGCACGGCAACCTGGCGCGGATCGGCGATTTCCTGGCAGCACTGGTCGCTTCCCCACCAGCCGAGATGCATCTGGTCCTGGACAACAAGCAGGAGATCCACACCCAGGGTCACGTGGCGCTGGTCTCCAACATGCCCTACATCGGCCCGCATTTCCAGGTTAGCCCCGCTGCCGCGTTCAA
This sequence comes from uncultured Chloroflexia bacterium, assembly GCA_963841825.1. GTDB lineage: Bacteria > Chloroflexota > Anaerolineae > CG2-30-64-16 > CG2-30-64-16 > CAWJEL01. The sequence continues at coordinate 262,548 of CAWJEL010000030.1, read as the reverse complement.
TGATGGCTTGCTAGACGTGCTGCTTTTCACCGACCTATCCAAGGTGGAGCTGCTGGGTTATGCCGCCCAGAAGGTCGTCGGGGGTGGGACAGAGGACCCGCGCATCCAGCACTTCCAGGCGCGCAGGGTGGAGATGGACACTGAGCCGGCCATGCCAGTCATGGCAGATGGGCTGGAGATGGGAGAAGGGCCGCTACACATCACTGTGACAACGGCACGCTCTGGCGGTGATGGTCGGCACGCCGACGCCAGAAGCGGCGCCCGGTCCCGGCGATGCTTGAGGCACAGACGTATGCAACCGCCGGATGAAACGCGCTCGCCTGGCGATCAGCATCCAGGGGTCTGGGGGCGCCTGACCCTGTGGATGAGTCTCAATCGTCCGTTTGTCTGGCTGGTGGGCCTCACGACCGGCCTGGCCCTGTTCCTGGCCTGGCTGCCTGCCTACGTGCGGCTGTTCTTCTGGCATGGCCTGCAGGCCCAGCCCGTCCTGGCGAGCATGATCTTGGGCTTTAGCTTGCTGGCGCTCTCGCTGCTGTGGTCTGCTGGTCAGCGGATCGATGCCTGGACCTTCCTGTTCTTTAACCTGCGAGGAGGCCACCCACCCTGGCTGGATCGACTGATGGGCGGCTTCACCCAGATCGGCAACGGCATCTTCATCGTGGTGCTGGCCGTGATCCTGTTCTTCGCCGGATATCATTTGCTGGCGTACTGGCTTGTCTTGGGCGCTTTGACGCTCTGGTTGGTGGTCGAGTTGGCCAAAGCTCTGGTGCGCCGGCGCCGGCCCTTTATCCGGCTGACCCAGGCGCGTATCGTCGGCCGGCGGGCCATCGGGCGCTCATTTCCGAGCGGACATACCAGCCAGGCCTTCTTCATGGCGACGCTGCTGGCCGGATACTTCCACGCCGGCGTATGGGCGGTGTGCCTGCTTTACACGATCGCGCTGCTGGTGGGCATCACGCGCATCTACGTGGGGGCGCACTACCCGCGGGACGTGCTGGCGGGGGCGATCCTGGGCAGCGCCTGGGGCCTGCTGGGGGGGATCGTCTTCGGGTACGCGCTGATCAGAGTCGGATGAGGCGGCACCCAGCTTTCTTCCCTGCTGCCGGTTAGTTTTCGAGGCGAATGCGACGCCGGACAATTCCGCCTTGAAGACCGAAGGGCAGTAGATACACCAAACAGCATACAACAGAAGTTGCGCGGGCCGCCTTCTGGGGCGGCCCTTTTGCTACAAAAAATCTATCGTTTGTGCTGACGACAGGGCCGCCCGCTTCTGCTACACTATGAATGGTAAGGAAAAGCGATCTTTCAGGTCCAGGACAAGCTGAGGTCAGGAGGGTAAAACATGGTGCGTTACGAATTCGTGAAGGGTTTACCCGTCATCACGATGGCGGAGGGAAAGCAAGTTGGCAAGGTTGACGACCTGGTCATCGACCCTGAGCGCAAGGCGGTGAGCTGGTTCCGCCTGCACAGGGGCGGGATTGGGATGCTGGGTGGCGAGCGGCTGTGGGTGCCGGCCGCGGCAGTGCATGGCATGGGTGAAGATGCCGTGACGATCAATGCCGAAGCCGACGCGCGAGCGCCCGCCGACGCGCCCGAAGCTCTCGCTTTGGTCAACGCCAAGCGCGGGGTCATCGGCAATAAGGTGATCACCGAGAACGGGGAACGCTTGGGCGAGGTGCGTGATTACGAATTCAACCCAGAGACATTCCTCCTGACCTCCCTGTCTGTCCCCCCAGGCATGAATGTCGTGGGCGAGATTCTGACGATCCCCGGCGATAAGGTTCTCACCATCGGGGAAGACATGATCGTTGTCGCCGCCGACGCGGTGATGCGGTCGGCGGCGATGGTAGAGGTCGGGAACGCGCTGGCCGCCTCGGCCCCAAACTGACGTTACGCTGTTGCGCGGCAGGTAACCTAGCCAAAGACGCGCAAACCCTTATTCAGGAGGAGCAGAATGATCAATCACAACCACGGACACGCGAACCGCGCACCTGAGACGGGGGGATCTTGGGTCGTCCTGACTGCCGGCATGCTGATCGGCACGCTGATCGGCGGTTTGGCGGGCGCGCTGGCGATGCTGTTGCTGGCGCCGCAATCGGGCAAAAAGACCCGGACCAAGCTCAAACGGCAAAGCCGCAAACTGCGCGAGCAGGCGACTGACACCATGGAAGACGCCGTGGAGCTGGCCCGCGACAAAACCCGCCAGATCACGCACGATGTGAGCAAGGCAGACTGAGGAAAAGGTCGCCCGGGCTGGCACACCGTGGTCAGCCTGGGGAGCACCGAGGTCTACATTCGGATCTCGCCTCCGCTATCATTCAAGACGATCGTCGCAAGATAGGAGCGCCACCATGCATATTCCACTCGTCATTGCCGTTCTGGCCGTTCTGGCCTTCATGCTGCTGCCGATGCTGGATCGCCCCACCGGCCCTGAGATCAATGCCACAGGGCTACGCGCATACTGGATCCGTATCGCTCGTTGGGCGAAGAAGTGAGCCAGGTGAAACAGATGACAGGATGGCCCTCTGCCGCTACCCTTTGAACCGGCGGCACGGCTTCCAGGTTCATGGGCAAACTAAGGAGTTGATAATGATGGCAGACAAAACAGACAAGACCAAACCCAAACCCAAACCCAAACGCTTGTCCAAGAGCGAACGCACACATCGGCGGCGGCTGAAGCAAGCGGCACGCAAGCCCGGCGGCGGCAGCTAACCGACCCACGTGCTGCACGCTGTGGGAAACTCAGGAGACTACCCGATGAACAATGACCTACTGGAGGCCAGGTGGCTTCAGGTGCGTGAACAGACGAGAAAGTGGTGGGGCAAGCTGACCAATGACGACCTGGAAATGATCGGGGGCAAAGCCGAGCGGTTGGCGGACGCGCTGCAGGAGAAATACGGCTACATCAGACAGCACGCTGAGTCACAGAGCAACCGTTGGATGCGCGACCACCAGGACGAGCGACCTGCCCTTGTCGGGCAGCCACCGCCGCTGCCGACAGCATGATTGTCGCGCGGCGCTTAGTCGGCTTCGCTGACGAAGCGATGACCACATAAACGTGGCCGGAGGAAGGAACCTTGTGTGCATACGAGTGCTCATCGCCGATGACCAACTGAGATCCCGACGCAGCCTGGCGGCCCTGCTTGCGGCCATGCGTTGGAGCACTCCCAGGGACTCGGAGCATCTGGCATACGATTCTGCGAAGCGCGTATTTTTCCCTGTTGAGATCGTCGGCGAAGCAGAAGATGGTCAACAGACGGTAGAGCAAGTCCAGGCGCTTCTGCCGGATGCCATCGTGATGGATCTCCAAATGCATCCCGCGTCTTTTGATGCGGCTGGGCTGGATGGCTTGGCAACCATCCGGACGATTAAGGAGAACTGGCCGACCATCAGAATCGTGGTACTGACGATGTTTGCCACGGATCGCACGGCTGCTTTGGTGGCCGGAGCAGACACCTTTCTGCTTAAGGGGTGTCCCACGAGCGAGCTTTTGGACGCGGTGATGCCAGGGGGAGCGACGCGCCCTGGCTAGTGCACCTCGGCTGAATGACTAACCTTGGATGAACTTACGTGCGGCCTGAAAGAGTGAGAGCGGAACAAGAGGTAAGCTGGGCCCCAAAGGTCAGTGCCACGGCGGGCAAGACGGCTTCTGGCAACGGGCATCAGCCTGTGCGGCCATGATCCGTCGCGTGATAGGAAGGGAAGCACACCATTTCGGCGCCTTGAAGGGCCGTTTCACTGGCAGCCCGCCCCCTACGCAGCGGGTTGCAAACGCTGCTGATCGGTGGCCTGGCGGCCGCCGCAGCCTTCGGGATCGCTAAGCTGATCTCCTGAAACGAAGGAACCCGATAATGTTCGAAAGAATCCTGATCCCTCTGGACCGTTCACCATTGGCCGAATGCGTCTTGCCCCATGCCGTGGCCGTGGCCCGTACTTTGGACTCACAATTGCTGCTCCTCCACATTCTGTCTTCATCTGGCGGGCAGGATGGCCTGCGCGCGGTCGACCCGTTGGAGTGGCAGTTGCGCAGGGCAGAGGCAGAGAGTTACCTGGAAGGGGTTCGCGCTCGACTGGAGGAGGTGGGCGTCGCAGCGCAGACGAAGGTCCTCGATGGAGACGCCGCCGAGCAGATTCTGACTTATGCCCGCGATAATCAGATCGGGCTGGCCATCATCAGCAGCCACGGGCAAAGCGGCCTGAGCGGCTGGAATGTCAGCAGCGTCGTGCAGAAGGTGATTATGCGTGCGCCCATCTCACTGCTGATCGTGCGCGCTTATCAGCCAGTTCAGCCGGACCTGGGCGGCCTGCACTACCGGCGGATCGTGGTGCCACTGGACAGCTCCCCGCGCGCCGAAAGTGTGCTGCCGTTGGCCGCCGCGCTTGCTCGCACTTCCGATGCGCAGGTTGTGCTGGCGCACGTGGTGCAGCGTCCACAGATGCCTCGGCGCACGCCGCCCAGTGAAGAGGATAGCGGCCTGGCAGACCGTCTGGTGGAGCGTAACCGGTTCGAGGCCGAGCAATACCTGGAGGTAGTGCGCTCCCAGTTGCCGCCGGGAGCCGTAGAGACCCGGCTGCTGATCAGCAACCACGTGGCGGCCGCGCTGCACGAGTTGGCCAACCAGGAGAACGCCGATCTGGTGCTGCTAAGCGCACACGGCTATTCTGGTGAAATGCGCTGGCTTTATGGCGGCCTGGTTGCCAGTTTCATCGCGTACGGCTCGTCCCCTTTGTTGATCTTTCAGGATGCGCCCGCCAACGAGATCGCACCCACACCGGCCGAGGTTGCGGCTCTGAACTACGGAAGACGTTAGGCATGACCTACCAGGCGACCACCCAAGAGCAGACGCGCATACCGGACGACGCGGTCGGCCCCGACACGGTGCGTGCCCAGGCGTATGAAGCCGCAGCCCTGGGGCAAGCCGTGCCGGGACCCGGCAGGCAGCCGTGGTTATTGGCGGACCTGAAGGCACAGGAGGCTTATCTCCAGGCCACGGCGGTTTTTTTTCAAAGCACCTCCGGGCAACAAGCCCTCTCCCGCGCTGCTGAGTGGATGCTGGACAACTTCCACCTTGCTCAGCAGTCGTTGCGCCAGATTCGCGAGGACATGCCGCGGAGTTTCTACCGGCAGTTGCCCAAGCTGGCCGCTGGCCCACTGGCCGGCTATCCCCGCATCTATGATGTGGCGCAACAGCTCGTGGCGGACAGCGGCGCCCGGCTGGACATGGAGCAGGTGCGGCGTTTCGTTCGGTTGTATCAGGACATCATGCCACTGACCACAGGCGAACTGTGGGCTTTGCCGATCATGCTGCGCCTGAGCATCCTCGCCGCCCTCGCCCAGGCAGCCGAGCAGGTCACCAGCCTGCCACAGCAGGTCGCACAACCTCTTCAGAGGAGCGAATTGCCGTCGCGGTCTCTGTCCGGATCCCTGACCGCCGATGAGATTGTGGCCAACTGCTTCACCAGCCTGCGCACCATCGGCGTTCACGATTGGCAGGACTTCTACGAGAGCGTGAGCCGCGTGGAACAGATCCTGCGCGACGACCCGGCCGCGGTCTACGCCGGCATGGATCGTGCCACGCGCGACCAGTATCGCCACGTGGTCGAGTCGTTGGCCCTGGCGACCGGCCAGAACGAGTTGGAAGTCGCGCGCCTGGCGAACGACCTGGCGCAGGCAGCCAGTAGGGACGAGGTCACCGCGCCCCTACTGCGAACCGCCGTGCCGGAACTGGGCACGGGCCAGCTCGATGCGGCGGCGTGGCCAGGGCTGGAGATGCCGCCGGCCGGACATGTGGGCTACTACCTATTGGACGACGGCCGCGCGGCTCTCGATGGCCGTCTGGGCTACCGGCCCTCGCTGAAACGAAAACTGGCGTGTTCAGCGCGGAAACACCCCGCCGTCGTCTACCTTGGCCCGATCGCACTGTTGACGCTCCTGATGCTCGCAGCGGTGGCCGTCTACGCTGTCGCCCAGGGTGGCTCAGCGGTTCTCGCGCTGCTGGCCGTTGCGCTGGTTTTCCTTCCGGCCCTGGCGGCCTCGGTAGCCCTGGTCGATTGGGTCGTCACCCTGATGGTGCCGCCCCGGATTCTGCCCAAGCTCAATCTCTCTGGCAAACAAGGCGCGCACGGGATTCCCGACTCCTGCCGCACCCTGGTGGTGGTGCCGGCGATGCTGACCAGCGCACCAGAGGTCGCCTCGCTTGTGCAGCAAATTGAGCAGCACTATCTGCGCAACCCCGATCACAACCTTTACTTCGGGCTTCTGACTGATTTCGGCGATGCCCGCGAGCAGCATTTGCCTGGCGACGCAGCCCTGGTCGAGCAGGCTCGGGCCGCCATCGGCGTGCTTAATGCGCGTTACGAAAGCGAGCCGGGCGCGCAAGATGGGCCTTTTTGCATGTTCCACCGCGAGCGACGCTGGAACGCGCAGGAGGGGCGCTGGATCGGCTGGGAGCGCAAACGCGGCAAGATCCACGAGCTGAATCGCTGGCTGCGGGGCGCGACCGACACCTCGATCACAGCCTCGATCGGCCAGACCGGGCAGCTCCGTCTGGTGAAGTATGTGATCACGCTGGACGCCGATACGATCCTGGGCCGTGACAGCGCCCGGCGGCTAGTGGCCACGCTGGCGCATCCCTTGAACCGGGCCCAGGCCGATCCACGGACCGGGCGGGTGGTGCATGGCTACGGGCTGTTGCAGCCGCGTACCGAGATCATCCCCGCCAGCGCCAATTACTCACGCTTCAGTCGTATCTTCGCAGGCGATATTGGGCTGGACCTCTACACCAATGCCGTGTCCAACGTCTACCAGGATCTCTTTGGCAGCGGCAGCTACATTGGCAAAGGCATTTACGATGTGGACGCCTTCGAGAACAGCCTGGCCGGCCGCGTGCCCGAAAATACCCTGCTCAGCCATGATCTGTTCGAGGGCATCTATGCGCGGGCCGGTTTGGTGACGGACATCGCCTTGTACGAGGACTACCCACCGTCCTATCTGACCTATATGCGCCGGCAGCGCCGCTGGGCGCGCGGTGACTGGCAACTTCTGCCCTGGCTGTTGCCGGCTCATCGTCCGTTCGATCCCGACACCAGACGGCGGCAAAGCACGGCCGGCTTCGGCCTGATCGACACCTGGAAGCTGCTGGACAACCTGCGTCGCAGCCTGTTGGCGCCTGCCCTGCTGCTATTGCTCGTCGCCGGCTGGCTGATCCTACCCGGCTCGGCCTGGGCCTGGACCGCGGTCGCTCTGCTGGCCCTGGCCATTCCGGCATTGATCGGCGGTCTGACGCCTATCGTGACCGGCCGGGCCGGCGCGCGTTGGCGGCAATCGGCGCGTTCGCTCAAAGAGGGTGGGGTGCGCTGGCTGCTCGCCGTGGTTTTTCTGCCCTTTGAAGCCGCGCAGATGCTTGGTGCGATCGCCACCTCCCTCATGCGGGTGTTGATCACCCACCGGCACATGCTGGAGTGGATGACCGCCGCGAAGGCCGCCCAGCGCGAGGGCAAGGCCGGCGGCCGAAAGCGGACCTGGGTGCAAATGGCCAGCGCGCCGATCTTTGCCCTAGCTTGCTTGCTGCTGTTGGCTGCTTTGCAGCCGGAGAGCCTGCCGTTTGCGCTGCCGCTGCTGATCGCCTGGGCTCTGGCGCCCGAGATTGCCTATCGCATCGGCCGGCCCCTGCGCCACACGCCTGAGCCGCTCACCGCGGAACAGAATACTTCCTTGCGCAGTCTGGCCCGGCGCACCTGGTTGTTCTTCGAGGACTTCGTCGGCCCGGAGGACCACTGGCTGCCCCCCGATCACTTCCAGGAATCGCCACGCGGCATCGTGGCCCCGTACACATCTCCCACCAATATCGGCCTGTTGCTGCTTTCCACGCTGGCCGCCTACGACCTGGGTTACATCGGCCTCACCGCCCTTGTGTCCCGTCTGCGTTCGACTTTCGAGAGCCTGGAGAGCCTGGAGCGTTTCCGTGGACACTTCCTGAATTGGTACGACACGCGCACCCTGGAGCCCATGCTGCCGCGTTATGTTTCCACAGTTGACAGCGGTAACTTCGCCGCTTGTCTGCGCATCCTGGGCCAGGCGTGCCAACGCATCCCAGGCGCCCCACTGCTGCGCTGGCAATACTGGGAAGGAATGGCCGATACCTTTACGATGCTCGACGATTTCATGCGCGATCTGGAGACGGCGAAAAATATTCCGGCTGCCGGTGAGCTGCGCGCGTTGGCGAGGGAACTGCGGGAACACGTTTTGAGCGTTAGGGACGAGCAGGATGCCTGGCTGCCGGCGTTGGACTACGCAGCCGGCGAAGGTTGGCAGCGCCTGGAAGTGCTGCTGACGCGTTTGGTGGAAGAGAACGCGGCGACCCTGGGCACTGCCGCGTTGGGCGGCCTGCGCATTACAGCCAGTCGTATCAGCAATCAGCTCGTCTCGTTCCGACGCTTCACCGACATGCTGATGCCCGGGCTGTTGCTCCGCAGCGCGGGCCGCCTTCCACAGCTATTTGGCGGCGCTGAGATGTCGGCCGAGCTGGGCGAGCCTTACCGCGCCCTGGCCGAGGCGTTGCCCACCAATCTACCACTTGACCAGATGCCGGGACGGTGCGCAGCCGCCCGCGCTGCTCTGACGCGACTGCAAGAAATGCTTGACCGGCTGCCACCGGCGTCAGCCGGCGCACCTCAACTTGCCGAGGCTCACACCTGGTGTCGCACCTTCGACGAGAAACTGACGGCGGCCCAGCTCTTGGCTCAGGACCTGCTTGGGGGACTGCGGCAGATTGACGGCCTGGCCGACGCCTATTTCCGCGAAATGGACTTCGGTTTCCTGTTCGAGCCGCAGCGGCAGGTGTTCCACATCGGCTACAACGTGACTGACGGCAAGCTGGACAGCAACTTCTACGATTTACTGGCCTCGGAAGCACGCATCGCCAGCCTGATAGCTCTGGCCAAGCACGAGGTGTCGCGCAGACACTGGCTGCACCTCGGTCGTCCGATCACCCGGGTTGATGGCACGCGGGCGCTCCTCTCCTGGAGCGCGACCATGTTCGAGTACCTGATGCCGACGCTCTTCATGCGTAGCTATGCGGGCACGCTGCTGCACGAAAGCGCGGTGGCGGCGGTTGAGGTGCAGATCGCCTATGGCGGGCGCAAGGGCGTGCCCTGGGGCATTTCCGAGTCGGGTTACTATGCCTTCGATCCCAACCTGAATTACCAGTACCGTGCCTTCGGCGTACCAGGCCTGGGCTTCAAGCGCGTTTCGGCCGAAGACCTGGTGATCACGCCCTATGCCTCGCTCCTGGCATTGCCTTTCGCGCCGCAGGCGGTCGCCGAGAACCTGACGCGCCTTAGCCGGCTGGGCGCATTGGGCGTGTATGGGCTTTACGAAGCAGTTGACTTTACGCCTGCCCGCCTGCCGCTCGGCGAGGACCATGCCCTCGTGCAGGAATACATGGCGCATCATCAGGGCATGATCCTGGTGGCGCTCGATAACTACCTGACGAAGGCCTCTTTGGAGCAGGACGGGGTGATGGTGCAGCGCTTCCACTCTGACCCGCGACTGCAGAGCGTGGACCTGTTGCTGCAAGAGCGCGTGCCTGAGGATGTGCCGCTGGAATTCCCAGGGCAAGGCGACCTGGCTCCCACGCGGCGGGCCGTCCAACCGGCGATCGCGTTGCCGTGGGAGGCGCCGGCTAACGGCGCGCCGATGCCGCACGTCCACTACTTGTCGAATGGGCAATACAGTGTGCTGATCACGGCCAGCGGTGGCGGGTTCAGCCGTTGGGGCGATCTGGACTTGACCCGCTGGCGCGCTGACACGACGCTGGACGATTGGGGAACGTGGCTCTACGTGCAAGACCGGGACAGCGGGACGCTGTGGTCCGCCGCCTACCAGCCGACCAAGGCAGTGCCGGCCGTGCGCGATGTCCGTTTCTATGCCCACAAGGCCGAATTCCGCCGCACTGATCACGAGATCGCGCTGACGATGGAGGTTGCCGTCGCCCCCGATGATGACGTCGAGATCCGGCGCATCACACTGCACAATCAGAGCGCGCGCCCGCGGCGGCTGGCGTTGACCAGTTACGGCGAGGTCGTCATGGCCGCGCCGCCGGCCGATGCTCGCCACCCGGCCTTCAATAAGCTCTTCATCGAGAGCGAGTATCTGCCCGAGCTTGACGCGCTGCTCTTCCGCCGCCGGCCGCGGGCTGAGAGTGACGCCCCGGTCTTCCTGGCGCACCTGGCGCTAGGCGACGGAGATGAGCCGGCCGAAGGCGACAGGAAGGTACACGCCTTGTACGAGAGCGACCGGGCGCGCTTCCTGGGTCGGGGCCCTGGCGCGTGCTGTGCCCCGCAGGCGCTCCTGTCGGGCGCGAACGGCGGCGGGCTGGGCGGCACAGTGGGAGCCACGCTTGACCCGATCATGTGTCTGCAACGCGAGATTGACCTGCAACCGGGTGAGATCGTGCAACTGGCGTTCCTCACCCTGGCCGCCGATTCACGCGCGAAGCTGTTGGATGTGGCCGGGCGTTACCAGAGCTGGCCGGCCATCGAGCACGCCATCGGCCAGGCTCGCTCGCGCGCCGAGCTCGAGTTGCGCCAGTCGAACCTATCCACCGTGGAGCTGGAGCGCTACCAGACGCTGCTTTCCGCCCTGCTCTATCCCCAGCCGGGGCTGCGCGCCGCACCTGCCACGCTGGCAGCCAACACCCGCGGCCAGCCCGCCTTGTGGGCTTACGGCATCTCAGGCGACTATCCGATCCTGCTGGTGCGCATCGCCGGGGAAGAAGGCCTGGGAGTCATCCAGGAGCTGCTGCAGGCGCACACCTACTGGCGCAAACGCGGGTTGAAGATTGACCTGGTCGTACTGAACCAGCGCGAGGCAGGCTACAACCAGGATCTGCGCGACCAGCTTCACCGTTTGCTGGCCACGATGCAGAGCGAGGCCTGGCTCTACCAGCGCGGCGGCATCTTCATCCTGCACGCCGGTCAACTGAACGAGACCGACCGCACCCTGCTCGAATCGGCAGCCAGGGTTGCCCTCGATGCCGACCAGACCGACATCGCGACGCAATTGGATGCGTTACGGCGCCAGCCAGGACAACTGCCACCCTTTGCACCCGAACGGCCAACCGTGGTGGAGGACAAAGAGTCGATCCCACCCGTGGCCCGCCCTGCCGGCCTGACCTTCGACAATGGGCTGGGCGGATTCAGTGCGGATGGCCGCGAGTACCTGATCTACCTCGAGCCCGGACAGCAGACGCCGGCCCCCTGGGTCAACGTGATAGCCAACCCCGAGTTCGGCTTCCTGGTCTCCGAGTCCGGCAGCGGCTACACCTGGGCGCTGAACAGCGGCGAAAACCGTCTGACGCCCTGGTCGAACGATCCGGTTACGGACCGGCCAGGGGAGGCGCTCTACCTGCGTGACGAAGAGACGGCCGAGGTCTGGTCACCTGCGCCGCAGCCGTGCGGGGCCCCTGTGCCCTACCTGGTGCGGCATGGTGCAGGCTATACGGTTTTCGAACACGACAGCCACGCGCTGCGTCAACGCCTGCGCCTGTTTGTGCCGCCCGATGCCCCGATCAAGGTCATGCATTTGCGGCTCGAAAACGCCACGCAACGCCCGCGGCGCATGACTGCCACCTTCTATGCCGAATGGGTGCTCGGCGTCTCGCGTGACGTCGCCGCCCAGTTCATCACCCCTGAGTTCGATGATGCCAGCCAGGCGCTATTGGCGCGCAATCCGTGGCAACCCGACTTCGGCGGACGAGTCGCCTTTGCGGCCGCCAGCAAGCGCCTCCACGGTCTGACCGCAGACCGCAGCGAGTTCCTGGGTCGTCTGGGCAACCTGGCACAACCCGCGGCGTTGGGCCGTATCGGCCTGAGCAGCACGGTCCAGGCCGGTCTCGATCCTTGTGCCGCGCTCCAAATACACATCGACCTGCCGCCAGGAGGCAGCGAAGAGGTGTGCTTCCTGCTCGGCCAGGGCGCCGACCGCGCCGAAGCGGTGGCGCTGGCCACGCGCTTCCAAGACCCGGATCAGGTCGAACGTGCCTGGCTGGCAGTCAATGACTCTTGGGACCATCTGTTGGGTGCGGTGCAGGTCCACACCCCGGATCCCGCCATGGACCTGCTGCTGAATCGTTGGCTGCTGTACCAGAGCCTATCTTGTCGCATCTGGGGCCGTTCGGCCTTCTATCAATCCAGCGGCGCGTTTGGCTTCCGCGACCAGTTACAGGACGTGCTGGCGTTGGTCCATGCCGCGCCCGAAACGGCGCGCCGAACACATCTTGAGCGCGGCACAACACCAGTTCGAAGCGGGTGACGTGCTCCACTGGTGGCACCCGCCTTCGGGCCGCGGGGTACGGACGCGGTGTTCAGACGACCTGCTGTGGCTGCCCTTCGTCACCGCCCACTACATCGGTACGACCGGCGACGAATCCATTCTGGATGAGCAGGTGACGTTCTTGCAGGCCGCCCCCACTGGCAGCGGGCGAAGAGGATCGTTACGGCGAGTATGAGGCCGCAGGTGGAACCGCCAACTTGTACGAGCACTGTCGCCGGGCGCTTCAGCGAGGCACGACATCAGGCGCTCACGGTCTGCCCCTGATGGGCAGCGGCGATTGGAACGACGGCATGAACCGGGTAGGACTCGGCGGCCGCGGGGAAAGCGTCTGGTTGGGCTGGTTCCTGCACGCCACGCTGACGCGCTTTGCTGCCCTGTGCGAGCGCCGCGGAGACGCCGGCCAGGCGGCAACCTATCGGCAGCAAGCGGAAACGTTGCGACAGGCGTTGGAGCGCAGTGGCTGGGATGCTGGCTGGTACCTGCGCGCGTTCTACGACGATGGCACACCGCTTGGCTCGGCCCAGGACGCCGAGTGCCAGATCGACGGCATCGCCCAAGCGTGGGCTGTGTTGTCTCGGGCGGGCGAACCGGGCCGCGCCGCGCAGGCCATGGACGCGGTGCGACGTCGCCTGGTGCGCCCGGCAGACGGCTTGTTGCTGCTCTTCACGCCGCCTTTCGACAAGACGCCGCGCGATCCGGGTTACATCAAGGGCTACCTGCCGGGCATCCGCGAGAACGGCGGCCAGTACACCCACGCTGCGCTGTGGAGCGCCTGGGCCTTCGTCGAGTTGGGCCAGTCTGAAACGGCGGAAGCGGTCTTCCGCCTGCTCAACCCCATCTACCATGCCGACACCCCTGCCGAGGTAGCGCGGTATAAGGTCGAACCCTACGTCGTCGCCGCCGACGTTTACGGCGTGCCGCCCCACACCGGACGGGGCGGCTGGACCTGGTACACCGGCTCGGCGGCCTGGATGTACAGGCTGGGGGTGGAAGGCATCCTGGGCCTGCATCGCGCCGGCGCCGCTTTGATCATCGAGCCGCACATACCCACCGGCTGGCCGGGCTACGAGGTCACCTATCGCTACGGCCAGGCGATCTATGCCATTCACGTGCGCAACGACGGACCTTCGAGCGGGGGCGCGCTCTTCAACATGACGGTCGATGGCAAGCCCGTGCCTGGCAATCTCCTGGCGCTGCACGATGATGGCGAGGTGCATCAGGTGCAGATCGCGCTGAGGGGCAGCGGCTCTAACTGACTCCTGCGCACTGTCGGATTGTCCGACGGTCTGATGGTGCTGCCGGCTGCATGAGAGGCCTCCAGCGGGGTAGGGGCCATGGCGTGGGACATCTTCGCTGACATTCTTGCGGTCACTTCGCCGGTCCGCATGGACTGCGTGCTTGTTCCGGCCGGGGAGTTCCTGATGGGCAGTGCCCTGCGAAAGACCAGGAAGCATCCAAGGGTGAGTTTCCCCAGTACCAGGTCTACCTGGCTGAGTTCTATAGATGTTCAGATAATCTTTCGGAGTCGAGGCTGTGCGAAGCCTCCTTCAGGATTAGCCGGTGGCGCTCAATGCCTGCTTCGACCGGCTGAAGCCTCTACTCCAGTATGCGCAAAGCCCAAATCTTTATCTGACAAGCTATATGAAATGTAGGTGGGACACCGACCATAGTTGGATAGTATTCCAAAAGCGTGAGTCCGTACGGCGCACTTGACATGGCCGGCAACGACGGGGAGTGGACAAGTGGCCTCTACAAGCCCTATCCTTATCGAGTGGAGGATAACCGAGAGGATCCAGCGCAGGGAGCTGAATCGACATAACGAGAGTGCCCCCAAGGGGATTCGAACCCCTGCACCAGGCTTGAAAGGCCTGTGTCCTAGTCCTCTAGACGATGGGGGCGTTGGGACGGGAAGGAACGAGGCACATTCTACCAGAGGCGAGCGCGGCGGTCAAATCGATGGGGTTGCGCCCTGCATGTGGGCAGATAGACACGACCGACAGACCGCGAAGGTCGAGCTTTTCGCGGTCTGTCGGCGAACAGAACCGGTGCCGCAATGACTGTATCAGCGGGCAGCGATCGGCAATAGCGATGTGGTCGTCAGGACGTAGCCGGCGTCGCTCTTGGTCATCGTCAACTGGAAGGCGCCTGGCGCTGGCTGACCCTCTTCGCCGGGCAGGTAAGTGATCTGCGCTTCGTCAAAGGTCATCCCGCCACCGGCGCCGACCGTGACGCCCGTCAGCTCGGCCGTGAGGTTGATCGGCTCGGCAGCAAAGCTGACCTTGTCGACCTTCACGCCACCCTGAACCGAGTTGATCCCTGAGAGTTGCAAATCCCAGCCGGGGATCTGGACCGACGCGGTGGTATCCTTGAGCGCCACGCCACTTGGCCCGCCCGTCTGATCTCGTACGCCGATCACTTCACCTTGTAGATGGGCGACGTTTCCGGCGTTGAACTCGAAGTTCGCTGACAGGGTCGTGGCTTGTTCAGCGCCAGATCCGGGAACGCTCAGTTCAATCCCCGAAATCGTAGCCACGTTCCCCAGTTTGAGCGCCGCGTTGGGACCTTGAGCGAAGGAGAGCGAATCCCAAGTGGTCCCGCCGCTGCCGGTGCTGAGGCCATTGACGGTCACGGCAGTCCCCATGGCGGGGATCCCCACCTGGGCGGAATCGACCGTCAGGGTGCCCTGCCCGGTGTTGATACCCGTTATGGCCAGGCCGACCGGCCAGGTTGGCATCATCACTGAGGCATCCTGGATCATCATGCCGGAGCTCTTGTTCGCGCTATCTTGGACGACCCCGATCGTTCCTTCAGCTTGGAAGCCCGGGCCCGGGTGCAACGCAACCTGTGCCGTCGCTGTCGTGGGCTGTTCAGTGCCGGTCCCTGGAACATCTAGCTGGATCCCAGTGATCGTTGCCATCTCACCGATCTTGAGCGGCGCATCAGAGCTCTGCGCAAGGGTCAGTGAATCCCAGCTCGTCCCAGTGCTTCCGGTTCGGAAGCCGTTCACTTTCATTGCGCTGGCGATGACGGGGAGCCCCACCTGGGCTGAATCGATCGTCAGCGTGCCCGGCCCGGTGTTGATGCCCGTCAGGTCGAGTCCGACCGGCCAGGTCGGGACCATCAACGAGGCGTCCTGGAACATCACGCCGGCGCTCTTGCTCATGCCATCGTAAACGACCCCAACCATGCCTGCTGCCTGAAGACCAGGGCCGGGATGTAACTCGACCTGCGCCGAGGCGGTGGCGCTGTAACCTGACTCCGGTCCACCGACGTTGACCTGGGCGCCCGATATCGTGGCGGCATCGGTGATGGCAGGCTGTTGTTGGCTCAGCGTGATGGCATTCCACCCGAGGGTCGGCCCCAGTGTGAGACCATCTACGGTCGCCGTTGCATTGAGGCCCGGGATTGTCAATTCGGTGAGGCTGGCGTTATCCCCGAAAATCAAGGAGAAGATACCCGGGATCGAGAAGGTGGGTTGGACGGGTGAGTCGACGACGATGGTGTTGTGCGCGGGCGCAGCGCACGCCGCGCCCGGTACAATCACGATCGTCAATGCTGCGAGCAAGACAATCGAACATAATGCGATGGGTCGGGTGAGGTTCATGAGAGACGCTCCTTTCAGATGACTTCGTTGGCTCTTTGGACAAGGGCGCCTGGCCCTTGATGTCTACTCACACGTGTTTCTGCTGTCGTCAGTGTAGTTGACCGCTGCTTCGCTTTGCCGGATTTTACTGATTCTTACTTGTAGACGTATATTACCAGATAAAGACGCGTTGCGCAAGAGGGAATTTTCCCTAAATGGCAGTGAATTTGTGCGCTGCTTGGGGATGAGCATCGCCAGGAGTGGGAAGCCCGAATCAGCGAATGACAAATGGCAAATGCCTAATGACGAACGGCAGATAACGAATTGATGGTATACGCCTCACATCTCACATCTCACGCTTCACGCCTCACGCTTCACGTCTCACGCTTCACGTCTCACGTTTCGCCACTTTCCCATCCGCTGTGTTAGAATCGCACTGGATGGACGCAGATCAGCGGGAGGTCAACCGATGCCAAAGTTGGTGGTAGCCAGTGTGCAGCAGCAGATGCGGCTGTTCGACTCCCCGGAGAGTTACCGTAAGGAGTTGACGCGCTTCCTGAACATGGCGCGTGCCAAAGGCGCCGAGTTGTTGGTTTTTCCGGCCCTGACCGGCGTCATGGCGGCAAGTCATAAGGTTGAGGGTTTTCGGATGAACCTGCTCAAGCAGGCCGACGACCGGCAGCGTGGCAAAGGCTCGATCTTTGCCCGCACGCGTAGTGCGCTGGCCAGCAACACCGCCTCTTTACTGGGGGCCAACTTTCGCAAAGGTTACACCGGCCTCCTGCAGGCTGACGCGGCAGGGCTGGCCGCTGCTTATGAGGCCGTTTTCAGCGAGGCGGCCAAGGCGTATGAGATCACTATCGTGGCGGGCAGCGCCTATCTGCCCGATGCCGATGGTGTCATCCGGCATCGAGCTACCGTGTTCGGGCCGGATGGAGCCGCGCTGGGTGTTCACGACAAGTTGCTGCTCGCGCCCGACGAGGCAGGGGCGGTGATCGCTGGCGAATCCTGGCGCGTGGTGACCACACCGGTGGGCCGCCTGGGCATTCTGTTGGGCGAGGAAGCGCTCTACCCGGAGACCGGTCGTGTGCTGGCCTACCAGGGCGCCGACTTGTTGGTGACGCTGGCCGCGACTCCCAGCGAGGCGCTGGCAGCTTACGTGCGGCATGGCGCCATCGCACAAGCGCAGGAGAACCGCTGTTTCGCCCTGTCCAGCTTTCTCGTGGGCAAGAATCGGCTGGCTCACGACGAGAACGCAGCCGCTGGGTTTGTCGGCCGGTCGGGGATCTATGCGCCACTTGAGATGACACCGCGCTACTCGGGTGTGCTGGTGGAGATGGGCACGAGCGAAGCCGAAGGATTGATCACGGCTGAACTCGATCGCGACCGGCTGCAGGAGTTGTGGGAGAACGGAGTGGAACCAGTGCGCCGTCGGATGCCGGTCAACTTGTTCGCCAGCTATCTGCCCGCGCTGTACAGCAGCCGCCGAACTCTGGCCGATGCATGGCTCGGGGCCGCCGCGGAGACGCCGGCGCTCCCCCTACCGCCGCCTGCCGAAACGACTCAGGATGAATCAGCGGCTGCTGAAGATCCAGCGGATGCGGGGGCGACGGGGCAGCATGACGTCGAGGAAGGTGAATAGTGCGTGACGGAGGTTGCCGACGATCACCGGAGGACGCGCGTGGCGCCCTTCGCTGAAACTGGGACGCCCACCGCACCTGCATAAGCCTTCCCGAGCTGACTGCTAAAACGGTTTGAATAGCTCGGTCACTTGTTTCATCAGGGCCAGGATCGTGATAGCGATCTTAACGTACTCGGGCGCGCCGCCCTGCAGACGCAACTGGTGTCCTTCAGCGAGCTGGGGGGCAAGTTTGTCCTCCTGCGCGTTCATGTAAAACCAGCCGGCAGTGGCGCCCAGCGCCGCGCCGACAGATCCGCCGATGATGATGGCCAGGCTGCGATTCGACACGTCTACACCTCGTTTTTTGTTCGAAAAGATGACATAAGGGAACGCTGCCAGCGTTTGACCCGGGCGGTCGTGGCGCCGGCTGTGATGAATGGCGCTGCGATCCGCTCGCTGGCCACTGTGGTGGATTGCTCCGCCTTGCGGAAGTAGCTACGCACGACCGACCCTGCGTTTTTGATTCTGCGGTTAATTTGAAAGGCGCCAACGTTCAAGGCCAGGTATATCACAAGCACCACAAGGCTGATCACGAAAGCCTCGAGCACCAGTAGAATGATGGACAGATCGCGCCAGTCCGCCAGCGTCATGTTTTGCCTCGCAGAGTCAGTCCGCTTACTGGCCTCTATTCTAGCAGAGAAGGTATACTTGTAGCAAACGCACGTGGGCGGAGATGAAGTGCAAGTGGTAGTCAAAAGCCAGCGCGTCGGAATCCCGCTGCTCTGTTTGATCGTGTTGCTCTTGCTGGCCCGCTCGAATCGGCCGTGGGTGGAGTTCGGCCCGCCGCAGCAGGTGGTCTCGATCAACCCGAAGATCGGCGTCCATACCCGCCTCACCGATGAGGTCGAGCCCTGGAAAGTGCAGCGCACCTGGGAGATGGTGCGCGAAATGGGCGCGTCATGGGGTGTGGAGTACTTTTTGTGGGCTGCGCACGAGCCGGCGCGCGGTGTCTACGATTGGACACATGCTGACCTGGTGGTCGATCACGCGGTCAATCAGGGCGTGAAACTGATTGCCCGGCTGGGCTATGTGCCGGAGTGGGCGCGGCCGCCGAAGTCGTCCCCGCTCCTGCTTACCGAGGAGCACTACGCTGATTTCGCCCGCTTTGTCGCTGAGTACGCCCGGCACTTCCGCGGCCGGGTCAGCCAGATCATCATCTGGAACGAGCCGAACTTGAGCCAGGAGTGGGGCTATCGCCCCGTCGATCCGGCGGCCTATACGGAGATGCTCTGTCAGGCTTATGCCGCGGCCAAGGCGGCGAATCCCGATGTGCAGATTCTAGCCGGCGCACTGGCGCCCACGCTGGCGCCTCCCGGCAGTGAATGGGGCTTGAACGACCTGGACTATCTCCAGGGAATGTACGATGCGGGCGCCAGGCCCTGTTTCGATGTGCTGGCGGTCCATGCTTACGGGTGGACCTTCAGCCCTGATGAGCCAGCCAGCCCGGACGCCGTGAATTTCAGCCGCACCGAGCTCGTGCGGGAGATCATGGTCCGCAATGGGGATGGCGACAAGCATATCAATATCACCGAGGGGGGCTGGAACGATCACCCGCGCTGGACCAAGGCAGTGCGTCCGGCGCAACGCGTGGCCTACACGGTGCGGGCCTATCAGAAGGCGCTGGCGGAGTGGCCGTGGGTGGATGCCCTGTCTCTCTGGGCCTTCCGGTATCCCCGTCCAGCGCGCACTTACCAGGATAACTACACTTTCGTCGATGGTGAGTTCCAACCCAAGCCAATCTACCTTGCGGTGCAGGACTATGCCACGGGCCGCGAGGAGACAGCGCCCTGATGCGGCCCCTCCGACTTCTCCGCAGGGGAAACGCGCAGGAAGGGCATCCGGGATCTCCTACTGGCTTCCGCTCCGTTTTGTGGTGGCAGGTGGCCCTTGGGCTAGTCTTAATGGCGATCCTGGTCTTAGCAGCCAGATCGGTCACGCGTGCGGTGCTCGCCAATCGCGATCCCACCTGGGAGCACATTCAACAGAGCGGTGTGTGGCGGGTGGGGATGGACCCGAGCTTTCCGCCGTTCGAGAATCTGGATGGGGCGACGGGGCAGCCGGTCGGGCTGGATGTCGATCTCGCCAACGCCATCGCTGATCGGTGGGGCGTCAGGGCGGAGATCGTCGGCGTGGGCTTCGATGAGCTGCTTGACGCCGTGACCGCCTATCGGGTTGACAGCGCAATCTCAGCCCTGCCAGTTGTCGAACACCGGACCCGGGAGGTATCCTTCTCGGCGCCCTACGTCGAAGCCGGCATCCTGCTGGTCGCATCGCGCGAAAATGCGATCACGAAATCGGGCGATCTCGCGGGGCGGCGGCTGGCGGCTGAATGGGGCAGCGCCGGCGATGCCCAAGCGCGGGCGTTGCAACGTGAACTGGGCGGCAACCTCACCCTGGTGCTACGCGAATCGCCCGATCTTGCGCTCCAGGCTATGCTGGCCGGCGAGGCGGACGCGGCAGCGGTGGATGCCGTCAGTCTGGCGCTGTTCGAGGCGGGGAAGGGCCGATTGAGCGTCATAGGCGAGCCACTGCAAAGCGAGCCGTACGTGATCGTCGTGCCCGTGCATGCACCGAAGCTGCTGGCGGCGATCAATGCGACGCTGGCGGAGATGTCGGCCGACGGCACTTTGGCGGCGATCAAGGCGCGATGGTTAGAGGGTGACACGGTGACACGGTGACACGGTGACACGGTGATGCGGTGACGGTGACGGTGACACGGTGACGCGGAGAAATTGTGGCATATGCATCACGTAGTACGCATCACGTAGTACGCATCACGCATCACATGCGATTTTTCAGCACACGGAGCGATCAACCTCGTGATTCACTTCGACATCTTCACACTTTTCCCCGGCATGTTCGACGGACTATTTGCGGACAGCATTTTGAAGCGCGCGGTGGAGGCGGGGGTGTTGTCAGTGGCGCTGCACAACATACGCGACTACGCCGCAGGACGGCATCGGGTGACCGACGACACACCCTACGGCGGCGGTGGCGGCATGGTGATGAAGCCCGATCCGATCTGTCGCGCGGTTGAAACCGTGCTGAACCAGGCGCCGGGCTGGCGCTTCGAACCGACGGAGCCGTCCGAGCAGCCGCCCGCAGCGCCGGAGCTGCTCCTGCCGCTGGACGTGCCGATCATCCTGCTGTCACCCCAGGGCCGTACCTTCACTCAGAAGGTCGCGGAAGAGTTGGCGGAACACCGGCGTATCGCTTTGATCTGCGGGCGCTACGAGGGGGTGGATGATCGGGTACGGACGAACCTGGTCACCGATGAAATCTCGATCGGTGACTATGTGATCTCAGGCGGTGAGCTGGCCGCCGCGATCGTGGTGGATGCCGTGACGCGGCTCCAGCCGGGCGCGCTCGGTTCCGAGATGGGCGCGTTCGAGGACTCGTTCGCTACGGGGCTGTTGGAGTATCCGCAGTACACCCGGCCCGCTGCCTTTCGGGGTGAAGCCGTCCCCGAGGTTTTGGCCTCCGGGGATCATGCGAAGGTGGCGCGTTGGCGGCGCGAGCAGGCGCTCCTGCGCACCTGGCAGCGCCGCCCCGATCTGTTGGACTCAGCGCCGCTTTCCGCTGCCGATCGGGCGTTCCTGGTGCGGCTGGAGGCGGAGGCCGCGGCCAAGGCGTCGCAGGTGGCCGGCGCAGGTGATCAACCCGATGTGCCGGCTACGTGATTTCAGCATTCAGGAGAGCCACCCCTCGGATTTTGTCAGGGCGCTCAGATGTGCTAGAATCACTGTTCGTTACGTATGCGGCGGATAGGTTCCCATTACGAAAGTCGAGACCAGGACGCCGGTAGACACCAGTTAGCAAACGAAGGGCAATGCACAATGTCGAACTTGATCGCTTCTCTCGATGCCGCAGTCGCTCGGACCGATATTCCGGAGCTGACCGCCGGTGATACCGTCAAGGTGCACACGCTGATTGTTGAAGGCGAAAAGGAACGCGTCCAGGTCTTCCAGGGCATGGTGATTCGCGTGCGCGGCGGTGGTGTGAACAAGAACTTCACGGTCCGACGCATCGCTTCTCACGGCGTCGGCGTGGAGCGCACCTTCCTCTTTGCCTCGCCCCGCGTGGACAAGGTCGAGGTTCTGCGGCACGCCAAGGTGCGTCGCGCCAACCTCTACTTCCTGCGTGGCCGCACGGGCAAGGCGGCTCGTCTGCGGGAACGCGCCTCCTGATTAGAAGGTCGTGGCTTTCGGATTACGTTTGTTTCCGAATTGCATGCGTCAATCTGAGTGTGACTTCGCCCCTGCTCTTGCGGTGATCCCGTTCGGGCAGGGGCATTTTTCGTTTTGTGTCTGCCGACCCGAAGTCTCAGAGGATCATTTCTGCCATGGTGCGCCCACCTTCGCCGGCATCTCACCGTGCTGCCGCGCCTCGTGTTCGAGCGACCTGGCCGATCCAACTGCCACGGCAGGCTTGGCCCTGGAGGCTGAGCTCTGGGCAGCCGGGTATCGCGCGATTGCCGGGGTCGATGAAGTCGGGCGCGGGCCGTGGGCGGGTCCGGTGGTCGCCGCCGCCGTGATCCTGCCCTCGGATCCTGATGCTCTGGCGCCGCTCCTCGGCCAGGTCGATGACTCCAAGCGACTGACACCGTGTCAGCGGGAACGGCTGTTCGACATAATCAAGCGGTATGCCCTCGCCACAGGGGTTGGCCGCGTGGAAGCTGGCGTGATTGATCGTGTCGGCATTGCCGCCGCGACGCGGCAGGCGATGAGCCAGGCGTTGGCTGACTTGGCTGTTCATCCCGATTTTGTGCTAATCGACTTCTTGACCCTGCCCGATCTATCCGTACCACAGCGTGGCGTTCCGCACGGCGACGCCCTCTCGCTTTCCATCGCTGCTGCCTCTATCATTGCCAAGGTAACACGGGATCGCTGGATGGCAGATCAGGAAGCGATCTTCCCCGGCTACGGCTTCGCTCGACATAAAGGCTACGGTACGGCAGAGCATCACGCCGCGCTGGTGCGGTTGGGACCGTGTGCACTGCATCGTTTGAGCTTTGCGCCCGTTGCGGCGTTGCAGGTAGGCGTGGAGCCTGCCGGCCAGACGACCGGGTGAACCTGAGGAAGCTGTGCCTGAACAGACGCAAGATCGGCGGAAGGCTCTGGGCCGGCAAGGTGAAGACCTGGCGGCTGCCTATCTGGTGCAGCAGGGCTACGATATCATTACGCGAAACTGGCGTACCCGGTCGGGGGAGCTGGACATCGTGGCGCGGGATGGGGATTGGCTCGTGTTTGTAGAGGTCCGGACGCGGCGCATCGGCAGCAGAGCGTCAATCCCAACATTAGGCTCGCCGGAAGAGTCCGTCACGCCCCGTAAGCAATTGCAACTCGCCACACTGGCCGACGCCTACCTGTTTGAACTGCCGTGGGATGGGCGCTGGCGGATCGATGTGATCGCACTCGAACTCCGTGCTGACGGCTCGGTGGCGCGGCTGAATCATCTTCGTGATGCGGTGGGAGGAGTAGGGTGAGCAAACCTACTGACGAAGGACGAAGGACGAACGACGAAGGCCCTTCGTCCTTCGTCCTTCGTCCTTCGTCTCTTGTCGTCATCGTGGGTCCCACCGCAGCCGGCAAGACCGCCCTGAGCATCGAGCTGGCTGCGGCGACCGGCGGTGAAATCATCTCCGCAGATTCGCGCCAGATCTATCGCGGCATGGACATCGGCACGGCCAAGGTCACGGCCGCAGAACGCGGGCGCGTGCCGCACCACCTGCTGGACGTTGTGATGCCCGACCAGGTGCTGTCTCTGGCTGAGTATCAGGCTCTGGCCTACGCAGCCATCGCCGATATCCACGCGCGCGGGCGACTGCCCTTGCTGGTAGGCGGCACAGGGCAGTACATCCAGGCGGTGGTCGAGGGTTGGAGCATCCCGGCAGTGGCGCCGCAACCTGAGCTGCGGGTGGAACTCGAGGCGAAAGCCGCCGCCGAGGGGGTCGAAGCGTTGCATGGCTGGTTGGCGGCGCTCGATCCGGCCGCGGCCGCCCGCATCGATCACCGCAATGTCCGCCGCGTGATCCGGGCGCTGGAAGTCTGTCTGGTGACGGGGAAACCGATCACCGAGCTTCAGCGTAAGAACCCGCCGTCCTTCGACATTCTGCAGATCGGCGTCACCCGGCCCCGGCCTGAACTCTACGCACGTATCGACGCGCGCGTGGATCAAATGATGGCCGCCGGGCTGGTTGATGAGGTGCGCCGCCTGGACGACGCCGGTTACGCTTGGGAATTGCCGGCGCTGACCGGGTTGGGCTACCGCCAGATCGGCGAGTACCTGCGGGCCGAGGTGACGTTGGATGAGGCGATCGCGCGCATCAAGAAAGGCACACGTCGTTTCGTTCAGCAGCAGTACAACTGGTTTCGGCTGGCAGATCCTGCTATCCACTGGGTTGATCCCGGCGTGACGCAGGCGGCTGATATGACTGATGCAACCTTGGAATTCCTCCTGCGTATTCCAGGATAGCGATGGGCGCATTGATACTCAGCCTGTTCGCATCCGAGGAGGAACCCATGTCCCACGCAAAATTCCTGAGTCTGATCGTCGTCGTCTTCTTGTTGGCCGGCTGCTGTGCTGTTCCGTTCGGGACGCAGCTTGTCGCCTCTGGCCCCCTTATCACCAAGGATTACGACCTGGCTAACTTCACCGCTGTGAACGCAGGCAGCGCGTTCCAGGTGGAGATCACCCAGTCCGACAAGTATAGCGTCTCCGTCACTGTAAATGAGAGTCTGGTAGAACGCCTGGATGTCGGAGTTTCCGGCAACACGCTACACATCTCTCTGGAGCCAGGCTACGGCATCACCGGCGCCGCCACGATGCGAGCCAAAGTAACCCTGCCCGAACTGACCAGCCTCGATCTCAGCGGTGCAAGCCACACGACCCTGGCAGGGTTCAACTCCGACAAGAAGCTGAAGGTCGAAGTGTCCGGCGCGAGCAATCTGCGCGGCGATCTGACCTGCGGTGATGCACAATTCAACGTGTCGGGTGCCAGCAAGGTGCAGCTCGACGGTGGCGCGCAGGAACTGAACGTCGAAGCATCCGGCGCCAGCAATGTCGATCTGAGCAACTTTGCGTCGAAGAACACCGTGGTCAACGCCACCGGCGCCAGCAAGGTGAACGTGGATCCGAGCGGCACGCTGACTGTGGATGCCAGCGGCGCCTCGACCGTGCGCTATACGCGGTGAGCCGGCGAAGCTGAAGACAAATACTCTCCGGTGCTTCGACGGTGGAACAGAAATAACAGGCAGTGGTGGCTACGTGCAAAGAGCAGGGCGGGTTCAGGCGTTTCTTTTCACCTGAATCAGCTCTGCTCTTATCTTAACGCGCTGGGCCTCATTGCTCACCCCCGATCTGTAAACACTGATCCTCGATTCCCCGTCGTGCCGGTGACTGACTACCTATCATCTGTTGAGATTGTCAGGGAATCGGGAGTCGGGTTTCATAGCGTGTTCATCTTATGCGCGTAGACTACGTATAGGCCGGATGCTAACTGGCCTTGTTTGTGCGCGCCTGCATGGATCAATGGATCTGGAGAAGGTTTATGCATTATCGACGTATCGTTATGCCCGTAGTGGTGATCGTTGTTGTCCTGCTCGCCCTGATAGTTACAGCATTCGCGCAACCGCTGGCAGCCGCGCTCGTGCCCCAGCCTGCGCGTTCCTCCCCAGCACGCCCGGTTGCCGGATTGGAGCCGGGATTCGTGTCGAACGGTTGGGAACTGGTATTCACGGCGCCGGCATACGCGCCCGGCGCGCCGTTTTATCTCTATAACCTGACTTTCGCCAGCCGCAGCATCGGCTACGCCTACGGCGGTGATAACTGGGACGCCTCACCAGGCTATCCGGGCCGCATCTACCAGACGACCGACGGCGGGCAAACATGGGCCAAGGTGCGGGAGAGCGGTAAGTGGAAGATCGACATGGCCTGCACCAACGAGTCACGTTGTTGGGTGGGCGGCAAGGGCGGCGAAGTGGAATACACACTGGATGGTGGGAAATCGTGGAATCGAAGCCGTACTTACACGTGGTCGTCCCTTGTCCCACCCTATCCAACGCCGGGGCCGACCCCGACCGTGGCGCCGTTCACGGCTTGGATCCGTTCAGCCGCCGCCACGACCGACGGCAAGGCCGTGATCTTCGGCGCAACCGATAACACCATTTTGCGTTCCACCAATGGGACCGAATTCTACAACTACTGGCCGTTGCTCAGTTGGAATGTGGCGACCTGGTCTGTTGCGTGTCCCTCGTCGACCATTTGCTATGGGGGGCAGATCGGCCGCCTGGTGCTCAAGAGCGTCGACGGCGGGGCGCATTGGTCCCTACCCGCGTACGTCGGCGCCCAAAAAGACAACTGCTTGCAAGATAAATTTGTGCCGGAGGGTATTCAGCGTCGCTACTATGGGTTGGCGTTTGCCGATGTCAACTACGGCTGGACTGTGGGGAGCTGCGGCGCGATTTATCGTACGACCAACGGTGCGGTGGGCTGGACTGCGCAGAGTGCTAACATCCCGCCGGAGGTCGAGTTGCGCGCGGTCAAACTCCTGACAAAGACCAAGGCCATCGCGGCCGGGGGCCGCTGGTTCGATCCAGCCATTCCTGGTGACACCATGCACGCGGTCGTGTACGTTACCCAGGATGGCGTCAATTGGGCGCCTGCGCCTGCGCCCGACACCGATGAATTGATGGGGCTCGCAGCCTTCACCGACGCCACCTATGTGGTGGACTTCTCCGGACATATCTGGCGTTGGAACGGTGCGCTGGTGCCAGCCGAACCTACGCCGACCTTCACACCGACTTCGCCCGTCACTGCAACGCCGACCCCCTCCGCGACCCCGACCGCCACCGTGACGGAGACGCCGACCGCGACACCCACGCCGACGTCAACGCCCACCGCCACACCGGAAACGGGCGAGATGCGCGTGACAGCCTTTGCGGACGCAAACGGTAATAGGCTCTTTGATACCGGAGAGGCTTTGCTGGGCGGTGTAAAGTTTGTCTTGCAGCAGGCAGGTCTGACGGTGAAACCTGACGTGGGTCATGTGCGGGACGCGCGACTTCTGCTACATTAGCCCTGGTGGCTGATGGATACGCCGCCGAGATTCTAAACGGAGGAAGATCCCATGTATGTGGTGACCGTTGATGTCGCAAAGTGCGAGGCCTGCGGCGATTGCGTCGATTCCTGCCCGAACGAACTCATGGTCATGGTCGAGGAGAACGGCAAGCAGTACGCCATGTACAAAGGCGACCCGGACGAGTGCATCGCCTGCTACTCTTGCGAGTCGGCCTGCGAGGAAGGCGCTGTGACTGTAACTGAGCTTTAGGTTCAGTAACTTCCCACAGACGCGCAGAACGGCATCGGCCGCGGCCGATGCCGTTCTGCGCGTCTGTGCGTGTCCCTATGCGCCCACGCGCCGGAGGAAGTTCAACGTGAGCTGGTTTACCTGCGCGCGCTCCCGGTCGATGATGACGCAGTGTTGCGAGTTCGGCATCCAGTGTAGTTCCTTGATTGCCGAGCGGACGGCGTCGTGAACGGTCTCTGCGGCACTGGGATCAACGGTCGCATCCAGCCGGCCCTGCACGATCAGGATGGGCTGGACGATGTGCGGCAGGCGGCCGCGCACCTGCCGCTGTAAACGCAGGAGCTCGCGCGCGCCCTTCAGCGGGTAGACCGTGTACCCCTGCCAGAAGGAGTCATCGCCCATCTCCGGCTTGCGAATGTAGGGCACGAAGGGTGCCAGCAGACGGATAAGCATCGTCTGCCCCGGGCCCATCTTCAGCTTGAGCGTGGGCGCATAGGCCAGGACCGCGGCGACCTCCGGGTGCTTGCTGGCCAGGTAGAGCGCCAACAGCGCGCCGGTGGACTCCCCGCCGACCACGACGCGTTCACAGCGTGCCGAAAGCTGGCGGTACGATTCCTCGACCGTGCGTACCCAGTCGCGCCAGTGATAGCGGTTGGCATCCTCCGGGATCGTGTTGTGGCCGGGCAGCAGCGGGCCGGCCACGGTGTAACCCTGTTCATGCAGGATGCGTGCCAGTGGGCGCACCTCAGCCGTGGTGGCGGTGTAGCCGTGGATCAACAGCGCCCCGGTCGGGCCGCCCTCCCAGAGGAACGGATCGCCGTCAAGCTGCGGGTTGTAGATCAGCGAATCGCTCATGTTTGGTTTTTCAAAGCCGGTTCAGGGCGCCGTCCGTCGGCTGCGGTTCGTCCGTGCGCGTTACGCCCTCGATGCCTAGCACAAAATCTGCTCCGTAAGCTTTGGCCGGCGTCTGATAGCCGATCGGCGCATCCCCCGCCAGCACTCGTTCGATCACGGCAAGCGAAGCCAGCGCGGTGAGCGTGTAGCTGTGAGGCGTGCGCATCCGCGTAACTGTCCGCTTGCTCGCAGCGTCGCTGACTTCGGCCCACAACAGGCTGTAGCCCGCCGCGCGTTCGGCAGCGGTCGGGCCGGCGGGCAGGGCCTGCGCCAGCCGCATGAGCGTCGCCTTGCCTGGCTTCGAGCCGAGCAGCCAGCCCAGATAGCGCATTGACTTCATGACCCTGCGTTGTGTCGCGGGCAGGGCGATGTACGTCTCGATGTTCGGGATGCCGGTGCTGCGGTAGGCGGTCGCCAGGTCGCCCCAGGGGAGGGTGGTGCAGGAGACAGGCCCCTGGCCGCAGTCGATCATCCGAGTCTTCCACGCCGCGGGCACCGGCTCCAGTACGCCCGCTCGCCGGACCATGCCGGGCCGGTCGGCTGCATCCAGCGTGCTGATCATGGTGCCGCGCGACGCGCCGCCGAAGGACTGAAACGCCAGGGTCAGGTGGGTGGCGGTGGGCAGGCGCCGCTTGAGGTGCGCCGCCAGGCAATCCGAGGGCACGACGTCGAAACCGACGCTGGGCAGCAGCATGACACCCGCAGCTTTTGCCTCGGCGTCTCTGCCCGCCAGCGCCTCGTGTTCCATCAGCTCGCCGGTGATGTCCAGGTAGTGCGTGCCGGTGCGCAGGCAGGCGTCGACCATCGGCTTATATGTACGCGAGTACGGCCCCGCGCAGTGAAGCACGACCGGGACCTCACGCAGCGTCCCGTTGAGCGCCGCACCGTCCTCCAGCGGAAAGGCGCGCCAGGTGAGGCCCAACTCGTCCGCCAACGTTTTGACCTTGGCCGGATTGCGGCCCGCCAGGATCGGCTTCAGCCCGCGCTGGACGGCTGCGCGGGCGGTCAGGCTGCCGGTGTAACCGGTCGCGCCGTAGAGCAGGAAAGTGGACGGCATACGATGGCCTCGTTTGATTTGTTTTATTTGATCGCGCCGAACGCGGCGAAGCACGAATTCTTGTGCAGGATTTCGATCGCCTGGAAACCTACCCGGCGCAGCAGGTCAACCTGGTAGAGCAATGGCCGCGGGGTATCTTCCTGCTCAACATAGGCGAACACGTGGTCACGGTAGGCCGCGTCCCGCAGGTTGGCCAGATAAGCGCCGTAGCGCTCCCACATCAACGCCCGGACCGCGGCGTGTTCGTGGTCGATCAGGTCGGAGATCCAGAGCGAGCCGCCGGGTACGAGTGCGGTGTGGCATTTGGTGAACACCGCTGCCCACTCGTCATCGTCGCGCAGATGGTGAAAAACAGCCGCAGCCAGGATGATGTCAAAGCGGGCTTCCCCCAGCGACAGCTCCCGGATGTCAGCCTGTACAGCCGTGATCTGACCGTGTGTGACTGGCTGGATGCGCTGCGCTGCCCGCTCCAGCATCGGTAAGCTCAAGTCGACCAGCGTTACGTTCAAGCCGGGCAGCCGTTGCAGTAGCTTGAGGGTATAGTTGCCCGCGCCGCAACCGATGTCCAGGATATGCGTCGCAGCAGGGTTAGTCACCGCGGCCGCCTGGGTGATCAGCTCCAGACTCAGCGGCGCGTCGACGGTCGAGGATTGGGCGGTCTCCAGATCGGCGAAGCGTTCGACGTCGTTGTCGAAGCGGGCGCGAATCTGCGCTACAGTGGATTTCATTGCGCTTCCAATCGAGTGTGCTTGTCTGCGTGTAGCGCAAGCACCTTGCTCTGAACTTTCGCCAGGTATGTCCCCCGCAGCGGGTATGCCAGCAGGATGAGCGCCCCCAGGATCATCGCCGCGCCGGGGATCAGGCCCATCAAGGCTCGAATGCCGAAGAGCGCGCCGGCCGGCTGGTTCAGCGTGATTTGCCCGCCGCTCGATTCGCGGGTGATGAAGCCGGTGGCTTCCAAAATGAACGGCATCAGCATCAAGGCCAAAGACTGCGCCGGCTTGGTGAGCATGGCGTTGACGCCGAAGAAGACGCCCTCGCGGCGCACCCCCGACCGCAGCTCGTCCTCGTCGGCCACCTGGGCAAAGAGGACATTGGTCAGCGTCTGCGGGCCCGCAAGGCCGAAGCCGGCCAGCGCCAGGCAGACCAGGATCAGCGGCGCGGGGACGACCGTCAGCAGCATCAGCGCGGCGCCGCCAATCACCAGAAGGAGCTGATTGGTCCGCACGACCCCTAGCCGTGCCCGGATCAGGTTCGATACGGGCACGCCGATGATCAGCGGAATGAAGACCGCGGCCAGCACGATCATCGAGTTCATTTGCAGCACATAGTCGGCCAGGTAGAAGAGGGTGCCGAGCAGTAAGGCTTGCATTAGAATCGACATAAAATTGGCAGCGGCCAGAACCAGGAACGACCGGCTGGTGAACGTGAAGCGGATCGCTGGGCCCAAGCCGAGCGGTTTGTCCACCTGGGTGAACTCGGGCCGCTCCTTGACCTTGAGCGTTGTGGCGACGATCAGCACCGCGCTCACGACGCCCACGACGATCATCGAGACTTGCAGTGGGAGCACGGAGGGGGAGGTGCCGGCCTTGGGCCGGAACAACTCGGGGATGATGAAGCCCAGCAGCATGCCCAGCAGGCTGAAAAGCGACCCTGAGACCTGGAGGCCCGTGCGGTCGGCATCCGATTCGGTCACTTCGGGGAGCAAGCGCCGAATAGGTCAGCCCGATGATGGTATAGCACGTGTCGTAGAGCAGCATCGTGCCCAGCATCCAGGCAAACAGCGCTGGCTGCAGGGTGCCCTTCGGCGCCAGCCACACCATGATGAAAGTGATGGCCAGGAACGGCGCGGTGAAACGCATGTAGGGGATGCGCCGGCCGCGCTTCGACCGGGTGCTGTCGGTGATGTAGCCGAACAGTGGGTCGTTGATCGCGTTCCAGATGGCGTAGATGGCTGCTCCAATAGCGATCCAGCGCGCGGCCAGCCCCAGATAATCCTGATAGAAGATTGGCAGCAGCGCTGCAAAGGTGCCGGAGATCAGCGCGGTACCGAACGCGGCCAGCCCCCAGACGAACTTGTAGGAGGCGCTAAGCCGGGGTGGAGACAGGGTGAGTGCGGTCATCGAAGTAACCCTTCAGAAAATCGCTTGCCGGTGAAGCGACATTCACAGCCGTAGCTTGCGGGTGAGCTTGCGTATCGCAAGGTAAGCTCGCCAGGAGAGCGCGTCCCGCCGGTGATGCGCTTGAACTTCCGTGACCGTCAACGGGCGGAAGTGTGTGTCAGCCCGTTCAGCCAGGAAGAACCAGTTGGCCGAGTCGGCCAGCGAGGATACCAGCTCGGGGCGGCCCTCGGAGTAGAGGTTGGCCAGCAGGTCCACCACGACGCTGCGGAAGTCGTAGTAACGCGCGATCAGATCGTTCAGCGCCGAGCGCCTGAGAAACATCGGCAGCAGCGCCGGCATGCCGCGGATGAACGGCGCCGTGTCAAATTGCTCCTGCCCGTGGCTGCGCATCAACGGGGTGGAAGTGTCCAGGTACGCCAACTGCATCCGCTCGGTCAGGCACGGCTTTGCTGGGTCGAAGCCTATCAGGGCCCAGTTGGAGAAGCGCGCGTCGAACCCGATTTCCCACCCTCCCTGGTGCATGGCGTTCAGATCGAACACCTTGGCGGCCTCACGGAGGATCAGGGTCAACAGGCGGTCGATGTCGGGCTTGCAGAGCCGGTAGATGGTCTGGTGTCCGATGCTGTCTTCGTGCGCCCGCTCCTGGATGATGTAGACGACGATGCGGCTGCCTGATGCGTCATGAACGCGCAAGGTGGCGCTGGGCAGCACGCGTACGCGCGCACGTTCGCCCAGGGAGCGCACGTACTTGCGGTGCAGCGCCTCGTAGCGGATGGCTTCATCGTCCGAGCGGAAAACCGCCAACCGTTTGAAGGCCAACGACTGCGTCCCTTCGCCCACCGCAAACACCGTGCTGACGCGGCCCTGGCCCAGCACGCGCCGGGGATGGCGCTGCGCTCAGGCCGGCGCAGATCAAGCCCGGTCTCGAAATGCTGGAGGAAATCCTGATCCACGTGCAGGTTAGCCAACAGCTCTATCCTCTCGCCGCGTCCGGGACATGTATCCGGCTGAGCGCGACTACTGAAAGCAGAAACAGCCCGCCGTAGATGGCGAAGATCACCAGATAGCCCAGCCCGGGCCGCAGCGCGTTGAACGTATCAGCCAGCGGCCCACCGATGCCGGCGCCGACGATGCCTGCGCCTGCGCCCGCCAGGTTTGAGATGCCCAGATACTTGCCCGCCTGCGCCGCCGGTGCGAGATCCGTTCCAAGCGCCCAGTTGACCGCCATGAACAGCCCCGTCGCCAGGCCGATGACGCACCCGCTAATCAACACCAGCGGCAAGCCCCGCGCCAGCAGGAGCAGCCCGGTTCCTGCGGCTGCGATCCATCCGGCCAGCGCGACCAGCCGCTTTCGCCCGACCCGATCTGCCAGCAAGCCGCCGCCCAGCGCGGCCGGCAGCAGGAAGAGGGCGACCAGGCCCAGGAGGATAGTCGTCATGGATGCAGCGTTGGGGATGCCCAGAAAATCGCGCAGATAGTAGAGCGCAAAGCCCTGGATCGAGCCGACCGCGGCCAGGAAGAGCAGCCGGTTGATCACCCACCAGATGAACGATTTCTGCTGCCGCGCCTCCTTGCCGATCCCGACCCAAGCCCCGCCGTACACCCCGATGAAGATCGCGCCGGCCATCCCGATGAGCCCGGCCAGCCCGATGAGCCCGACCTGGGTGGTCACACCGGCGCCGCCCTCGCGCAGCCATCGCCCGCCGGCCTTCACCAACCAGACCACCGCCTGCGTTGTGCCGAGGAAGATCGCGGTCAGCGCTATGAGCCGCAGGATCGGCGCCAGCAGGCTGGCCGCCGGTTTTTCCTGCAGCGGCGTCTCGCGTACGCCGAGCACGTTAATGGCCGCAGTGATCGCGTACGCCGCCATCATGATGCCGATCACCAGCCAGATTTTGCCGGCATCGACCAGCGGCCCGATGAAGATCACCACGAAGATGGGTAGCAGCTCGAAAACCGACTTCACCCCCGACGCCTGGCCACGCTGGTTTTCCGGCACGCGGTCGGGGATAAGTCCCTGCAGCGCGCCCTGCGCCACGTTGGCCGAGACCTGCAGGAGTATGATCCCCGCGATCAAGACCAGATACGCCTTGCTCGCCCCGGCGTTGGCTGACCCCAAAAAGGCCGGTGAGGCGCCGATGATGACCAGGAACACGATATTGAACAGCGCGCCGGTCGCGATAAACGGGCGGCGGCGGCCCCAGCGCGACGTGCTGCGGTCGCTCAACATCCCGGCCAGCGGCTGCACCAGCATCGCCACGGCCAGACCGCTTACCCGCACGGTCGCCAGGTAGCTGTTCTTCAGCTCAGCCGGCATGAAGAGCGCGACCAGGAAAGGCAGCAGCACCGGCGTCAGGATCCCTGAGCCGATATTGGCGCCCAGCCAGAAGGCGTTGATTGTCAGCAAGTCGCGCCAGCGCAGCGGCCGCTTCATTTTCTTCCGTTCACCGTGACCGGCGATTGAAACACCTGCACTTGCGTGTGGTGCAAGTGTCGCCGTCTGGTACGAAAAGTGCGCTTCAACGCACTGCGTCCGTGGCATCAACCCGCTTCAGCGGGTTTTGGGCTGTGCCAAACTACGGTTTCAACCGTAGGCGATGGCCCCCGGAACGACTGAGGCTAAACCAGACCACCCGCTAGAATACAACCCCTGCCATCAGGATCACGTTGGAGTAGTGCGTGAATTCGCCGGTGCGGATGATTGCCTTCACGTTCCTGCACTGTTCCTTGAACTCGCTGTGGGGGATAAAATCGCCCTTCGCATCCGGGAAGACCTCGCGCACCCCGTCCAGTATTTGGGGACTCTCCTCACGGACCTCCTGGGCCATGACCCAGCTTTCGACCTCAAGCTCCACAGCGATGGCTTTCAGCGTCTCCAGGAAGCCCGGCAACCCGGGGCGGAGCGCCAGATCGATGCGGCGGATGCCGAGCGGGATGGGCAGCCCCGCGTCGCAGACGACAATGGTGTCGAAGTGCCCCAGGCTGGCGATGACTTCTGAGATGTCCTGGTTCAGGATGCCGATTTTTTTCATGGATGTACTACTCCTCCGTTCTGGGATAGGTATTGGGTTACTGAGTCTCGTTCACAGCAAAGTCAGCCAGACAAGTAGGTGTGGGTGTTGGTGGCCGCGTTACGGAGGGATTATAGCATGGGGGACACTCAGCTACAATTGGGCATGTAGTGCGGACTGGCGGAGCCACGCGCACGTCGTCTTTCAGTGTTGCACTGATACCGTGTCCAACGGCACGCTGTCACCGCTGACTTTGTCCTTGGGCCGAGGCCGTTCAAGTGGGCTGAGTTGTTGTCGGGTGTGTACGGTCCGACTTTCACCTGGAAGGCAGCGGCCGGCACGTCTTGCGGCACGACAAGGCAGTACGGACCGCTGAGCGCAGTGTATCAGGATGGATTGTGCTTCGTCGACGGAAGCATCACCATTGTAGCCGCGGATGGACGGCCGCACAACTTGCGCGTTCGTCCATCCCGCGCTATTGTGTCTTTATCGGCGGTAGATTAAAATGGCCGTGCATGTGGTCAGTTTTGCGGCTCCGGGGAAGGTGATTGGATGCAGCTCAGTTTTTTCGACCGTGTCTATCTGGTCGTCAGGCAGATCCCGCGCGGCAAGGTTGCCAGCTACGGGCAGATCGCGGCAATGCTGGGCCATCCGCAGGCGGCGCGCACGGTCGGCTGGGCGCTCAACGCGCTGAGCGGGACGCAGGCCGAAGAAGTGCCGTGGCAGCGCGTCATCAATAGTGCCGGCCGCATCAGCATCTCCCGCGCCGATCTGAGCGCCGACATCCAACGCGCCAGGCTTGAGGAAGAAGGGATTGAGTTCGACGCGCGGGGCTACGTGGACTGGAAGCGCTTTGGCTGGGCAGGACTGGATTGGGGGGAGGGAGTGAGACGTGAGACGGGAGACGTGAGGCGTGAGGCATGAGACGGGAGACGGGAGACGGGAGACGTGAGGCGAGAGGCGTGAGGCGTGAAACGGAATGCTTTCCTGACAGTATGATGTCCTCAGGCGCATGGCTCACGTAGCACGCCTCACGAATCACGAATCACGAATCACGAATCACGAATCACGCATCACGTTTAACTTGGCAGTTCAGAACATTTGATCTATAATCGAGATGTTGTAATAGGACGAGTAATTCAAGGAGCACGCCCATGGCACGTGAGATCACCATTGCTCTGGCGCAGACCGCGCCGGTGCTCAACGATAACGAGGAGAACCTGCGCCGGATGGCCGCGTTCATCGCGCGCATTTGCAGCGCACAGCCCACCGATCTGATCGTCTTCCCGGAGCTGGCAGTTTCGGGCTTCGAGTGCGGGCTCAACTTTACCCGGCTGGCTGAACGGGTGCCTGGCCACGTGGTCTCGTATCTGGCCGGCAAGGCGGCCGAGTTCAGTGTCTACCTGGTCTTCGGCCTGCCGGCGAAGGAGAAGGTCGAGAGCATCCTCTTCAACGCCGCGGTCGTCATCGGGCCGGACGGTGAGCTGCTGGGAGATTACCGCAAGCTGCACCTGCGCGGTGAGGAGCGGCTGGCGTTCCGTCCCGGCTACCGGTTGCCGCTGTTCGAGACCGAGTTCGGCCAGCTCGGCGTGATGATCGGCTGGGACGTGGCGTTCCCCGAGGTCGCGCGCAGCCTCACGCTGGACGGCGCGGAGCTGATCGTGGCGTGCGCCGCGTGGGAGGCCGATCACATGGAGGAATGGCGGGCTTTCACCGTCGCCCGCGCCTGCGAAAACGCTGTGTTCGTCGCGGCGGCGAATCGCGTCGGCGCCGAGCCGACCTACAGCTTCGGCGGCGAGTCGATGCTCGTGGGCCCGCGTGGCACGGTTCACACCGCGCTGGATGAGGCGATCGAGGGGTACGCCGTCGCGACAGTGGATCTGGACGACATTCGCAAGGCGCGCGAGGAGTCGCAGATCCTCCAATGCCGCCAGCCCGCGGCGTATCGGGCGTTAGTGCGGAAATATTAGGGGCTACTTCTGGGGAAGCCGAAGCGTCGGTATTTGCTGCTCGACTGATTGGAATTCCGGGTCGCCGGTCACCAAGGTTGCATCGAGTTCTTGCGCCAACCCGACCGCGAAGGCATCCGCATAAGAGAGGGTGAACTCCGCTTTGATACGCGCCGCAGCCAGTATCCTTTGCTCGTTCGCAGCGTACAAGGTCACTGGGAGGGCGCGCAGGTCGGCGAGCATCTCTTCGGCGCGCTGTGACCCGCGTCGGCGCGCTGCGATGTAGAATACTTCGCCAACGTTGATCATGCTCATGGAAAGTGTGACGTTGCGATCGCGGGCCGCCTGCATGAGGTCGCGCACGATCGGTCCACCAGGTTCGGCCTGGAAGTATGCCAGGATCGCGAAGCTGTCAATGACGTAGACGGCGGCGTCTTCAGCCATTGAGGCGTGCTACTTTCTTGTCTTCAAGGACGCGCTCGGCCGCGCGTTCAGCCAAGAGGGCCTGAGTTAGCGAGTCACCTTCCGAGTACTTGCCGTAC
The DNA here is from genome assembly GCA_963841825.1 of uncultured Chloroflexia bacterium. Lineage (GTDB taxonomy): Bacteria > Chloroflexota > Anaerolineae > CG2-30-64-16 > CG2-30-64-16 > CAWJEL01. Next base: position 226,067 of record CAWJEL010000030.1, on the reverse strand, counting down.
GTTTCCTGAATGGCGCGATCAATCCGCGTGCGTGTGGATCGTTTCGGTTGACGAGCCAGGATCTCCTGCACCTGATTGTAGATCTCCGATGACAGTTCGATGGTTTTTCCTTGTGGCGTAATTAGACGAGCAGCTTGAAGCATGGTAACCTCCCATATCCACACCTAATTTTATCATAGAAAGGCATCTCATGCATATCATCGATTTTCGCAGCGACACGATTACCCATCCCACCCCTGCGATGCGCGCGGCCATGGCCGCGGCCGAGGTGGGCGACGATGTTTTCGGCGACGATCCGACCGTGATCCGCCTGGAGGAACTGGCCGCAGCCCGCGTCGGCAAGGAGGCGGGCCTCTTCGTTGCCTCCGGCACCATGGGCAACCTGGTGAGCCTGCTGGCCCAATGCGGCCGCGGCGACGAGGTCATCGTCGGCGACCAGGCGCACACTTACTACTACGAGCAGGGCGGCATGGCTGCGCTCGGCGGCATCCACCCGCGTGCGTTGCGCAATCAGCCAGACGGCACGCTCGACCTGGACGAGATCGCGGCGGCTATTCGCGATCCAGGCAACCCGCATTACCCGCGCGACGCGCCTGATCACGGTTGAAAATACCCATAATCGTTGCGGCGGCACGCCGCTGACCGTTGACTATATGGCCGCGCTGGGCAAGCTCGCCCGTGATCACGGCTTGCGCATCCATCTGGACGGCGCGCGGCTTTTCAACGCCGCGGTGGCGCTCGGAGTTGACGTCAAGGCGTTGACCGCCGACGTCAACTCCCTCACCTTCTGCCTGAGCAAGGGGCTGGCTGCGCCGGTGGGTTCCGTAGTGTGCGGCGATCGGGCCTTTATCGCCGAAGCGCGGCGGGCACGCAAGGTCGTCGGTGGCGGGATGCGCCAGGCGGGCGTGATCGCGGCGGCGGGCATCGTGGCGCTGGAGCAGATGGTGGAGCGGCTGGCCGAGGATCACGCCAACGCGCGCGCGCTGGCGGCCGGCCTGGCGGAGATCCCGGGCCTCCAGGCGGAAGATGTCCCGGTGCGGACGAATATCGTCTATTTCCGGATCACCCGGCCCGATCTGGACGCACTCGGTTTGACGGCTCGACTGGAAGCGCAAGGCGTGCGCATGCTGCCGCTCGACCCGCGCCGCGCGCGGTGCTGAACTATCATGTCACCGCGGCAGACGTTCAGAAGGCCCTGATCATCTTGCGCGGCGTGGTGAGTTAGGCCCTGTTAATCGGATTCCGGCATAAAAACAAGAATCTCACCACAAAGACACCGAGACACCAAGATCACTCAGAATTCTACCTTTGTGGACTTCGTGCCTTTGAGCCTTTGTGGTGAAGGCGTGGTTCCGGCTCGTCCGGGTTAGGGGTACGATCGAAGTTTGATGGCTCTCTTTTCGCTGGGTCGGGCTGGACTGATTTGTCCTTTGGTCCGGCCCTTTCTGTTTTGGGGCGTCAGATGACGCGGCGCTGAATGTCGGGATTGTGACCGGCACTCGGGCGATGGCGCGTGTATACTTCTGCCATACGCCATTAGGCCTTTGGGGCCTCTCGGTCCGGCGCCTCCGTCGCGCAACCAGAGAGGGCCAACAGCGTATTACCATGCGGAGGATTAGCGCGATGTCGACACCGACTGTTCAGCTTTCCGGCCTTTGCAAGCGTTTTGGTGCGGTCGAGGCCGTCTCCGATGTTTCCTTCGAAGTCTACCCCGGCGAAATCTTCGGCCTACTCGGCCCCAACGGCGCGGGCAAGACGACGACCATCCGCATGATGCTCGACATCTTCCGGCCCGACTGTGGCGAGGTGCGGTTGTTTGGCAAAAAGCTGGACGAGGCAGCCAAGAATCGGATCGGCTATATGCCGGAGGAGCGCGGCCTCTACCGTGACCTCAAGCTGGAGCCCACGCTGGTTTACCTGGCGACGTTGAAGGGGATGTCCGAGTCGGCCGCCCGCGTCCAATTGGTTGACTGGCTGAAGCGGCTCGACCTCTACGAGCATCGGCAGAAGAAGACCCAAGACCTCAGCCGCGGGATGCAGCAGAAGGCGCAGCTTATCGCCACGCTGGTGCATAACCCCGACCTGATCGTGGTGGACGAGCCGTTCGCCAACCTGGACCCGGTCAACACGCGGGTGGCGCTCGAGATCCTGGAGGAACAGCGCCAGGCTGGCAAGGCTATCATCATGTCCACCCACCTGATGAACCAGGTCGAGGCGATGTGCAACCGTATCGCGTTGATCGACAAAGGGCGCACCGTGCTCTACGGTGAGGTGGGCAAAATCAAGCGTGATTTCACCACCCACGCGATCCTGGTCGAGGGACAGGGCGACTTCATGGGCCTGCCCGGGGTCCTGGATGTGCGGCAGGAGAACGACCATTGGCGGCTCTCTCTGTCATCGGGCGTCGAGACGCAGACTGTCTTCCGCGCGCTGGCCGGCCGCGATGGGGTGAAGATCGAGCGCTTCGAGCTGGCCGAGCCATCGCTCGACGACGTCTTCGTGGCGGTGGTGCAGGGACATGGCGCGGATACGGCGCGCTCCAACGCCGTAAGCGTGTTGCGCAAAGACCTGACACCGCAGGTCAGCAGCGGGGAGGCAGGCGATGCGTAAGACGTGGCTGGTCGCCAAGGCCGAGTATCTGCGCCTGGTGAAACGCCGTTCCTTTCTGTTGGCAACCCTCGGTATCCCGCTCTTCTTCGGTGTGGTGATGGCTGTCAGCATCCTGGTAGCGGTAGGCGGTCGCGACGACCATCCGATCGGCGTAGTGGATCACAGACCGCATCCTGGGCAATGTGGCGGCCAGTGCGGCAGCTCAGGGTCTTAACGTGGTGGCACTGCCGGACGATGCCGCCGCAAACGCGGCCCTGGCAGCGGGCGAAATCAAAGCGTTCTATGTGGTTCCGGCCGACTATCTCGCATCGCAGCACATCCAGCTCTTTTATTGGCAGAAGGCGCCGACTGACACCGGACAGATCAACGGCTTGCTGCGGGCTGCGCTGATCTCGCAGGCGCCCGCCGATGTGCGCGAGCAACTGGCGCGGGGCGTCAACTTCACCTACCGAAACCTGGAGGGGGAAGATCGGGGCATCGAAAAACAGGTGCTTGGCTTCCTGCTGCCGCTCTTCACGGGTATGTTCTTTGTCTTCGTCGTGATGGGATCGGCGGGTTATCTGTTGCAAGCCGTGACCACTGAAAAAGAGAACCGCATGGTGGAGGTGATGTTCACCTCGGCGTCACCGGTTCAAATCATCGTCGGCAAGGCGCTGGGCCTGATGGCCGTTGCTTTTACCCAGATCGCCGTTTGGGTGTTGGCGCTGGTGATCGCGTTGGTGATCGCCGCGCTAAAGATACCGTTCTTCCGGGCGATTCGGATCGATCCGACCTTCTTGCTGCTTATGCTGCTCTACTTCGTGCCGACTTACGCGTTGGTAGCGGGCATCATGATCACGCTGGGCAGTATGGTGACAGAACTACAGCAGGGTCAGCAGATCGCAGGGATGATCAACCTGCTGTTCCTCGCCCCCTTCTTTGCCTTCGTCCTCGTCTTTACCAACCCGGATAGCCCACTGATGGTGGCGATGACGCTGTTTCCGACGACGGCATTTCTGACCGTGGCCATGCGTTGGGGGGTGACGACCATTCCGGTCTGGCAGTTGGCCCTTGGATGGACACTGTTGGTTGGGTCGGCGGCTTTCATGGTGGTGGTCGCGGCGCGAGTGTTCCGCGTCGGGATGCTACAGTATGGCCAGCCGATGAGCCTGCGTACCGTGGCGAACCTCGCGCGCATCCCGGGCGTGCGGGCGACGTCGCCGGTGCAACGGCCAGGAGGCGTTTGATGCGCAACGTTTGGCTCGTGGCCAGGCATGAAATCCTGACGACCATCGGTAAGAAGTCGTTTTGGTTCATGACGTTTTTCTTTCCAGCGCTGATCATGGCCTTCAGCCTTGTGCCGTCCCTTTTCGCGGGATATGGTGGAGCAGGCGCAGTCGCTCACCGGCGCCGCAGGTGTGGAGGCGGCGGGCTATGTGGATCAGGCCGCGCTCATCGGCGACCTGCCGGCCGGGTTGCCGCCAGGTCGGCTGCGCAGTTTTGAGACGGAGGCCGCAGCCAAGCGCGCGCTGGATGCCGGTGAAATCGGCCGCTACTATGTGATCGCGCCGGACTTCCGCCAGACAGGAGCGGTCGTTGTCATCAGTGGTCAGAGCGCGCCGATGGCTGCTGATGCACAGGATTTCGCGCTGCGGTTGGCGATCAACACGAATCTGACGGGTGATGAGCGGCTTGCGCTGGCGATCCTCACGCCGGCACAAGTCGATACCCGAGCCTTGGCGCCCGAAGTCAAGACACAAAGCACCAGCGTCATGGGCTTCGTGCTGCCCTTTGCAGTGATGTTCATCCTCTTCTTCGTCATTACCATGAGCGGCGGCTATATGCTGCAAAGTGTCGCTAAGGAGAAGGAGAATCGCACCGCGGAAGTGCTGCTGCTGAGTATCAGCCCGCGCGAACTGATGCTGGGCAAGGTGCTGGGCTTGGGCGCGGTGGCGCTGGCGCAGATGACCGTGTGGCTTGGCGGCGGGGTGGTGCTCATGGGCGGTGGCCTGACGATCGCCAGCATCGCGACCGGCCAGACCCTGCGCCTCGGCTTCATCTTGATGGCATTCGTCTACTTTCTGTTAGGCTATTTCCTATACGCGTCAATGCTGGGGTCGGTCGGCGCCCTGGCCCCGACCGCGCGCGAGGGCGCACAATTTACCTTCATCATCATCCTGCCGTTGCTGGTGCCGTTCTATCTGAACCAGGCGTTCACCTCCGACCCCAACGGCGCGCTGGTGACGGCGCTCAGCCTGATTCCCTTCACCGCGCCGACCGCGATGATGGCCCGGCTCAGCGTGGTCGCCGTGCCCGCGTGGCAGGTCGCGGTAAGCCTGGGCGGTCTGGCAGTGACGACATATCTGTTGGTGCTGCTGGCGGCGCGCTTCTTCCGTGCCGATAACTTGCTCTCGCACGCCAGCTTGAATTGGAGGCGGATTATCGAGGAGCTGCGGGGGCGCAGGACGGTGACCGATTGACGTGCAGCACGTTTGGCGGTAAGATAAGAGTGCGTAATGGGAGGCCAAGATGGGCATAGAATTGCACGAACCCATGTTAGTGTGGCAGGTCGAACAGTTTGCTGACCGGATTGCTCAGCCGGTCGAGCGCGTGTTGGAATTGGCGGTGCGGCGCTACTTTGATGCGATGGAGCAGGAAGCGATTCACAAGGAAACCGAGGCGTTCTGGACGATGCGCGAGCAGTTACGGGCACAATATAGCGGCCAGTGCATTGCCCTCTATCAAGGCAACGTCGTTGATCACGATGTCGATGTGTCGCGCCTGGAACAGCGAGTGCGCGAACGCTTTGGCCTGTTGCCGGTGCTGATCGGCCCAGTGGATCCCGCGCCACCACGCACTCTGCAATGGCGTGGTGGTAGCATGGAGTCGCCGGTGTGAACAAGTTTCGCTATGATATCGATCATGAGCCGCCGTTGCCCGTGTGTGATGTCGCTCTGAGTGTTCCCTCGACCGGCCTGCGCGTGCCGTTGTCGGCCACGATCGATACTGGCGCCGATGGGACGATCATACCTGTGCGGTATCTTCGAGAGATCGGTGCCCGGCGGGCATTTGAGGCTAACCTGCGCAGCCAGTGAGGCGAGCGCCGTGTCGTCTATTTATACCTGGTTGACCTGCGGATTGGCACGAACACTTTGCCAGGCCTATACGTGGTCGGCGATGAATTAGGCGAGGAAGCTATTCTGGGGCGCAACGTGCTTAATCGGCTGAGGCTGTTGCTCGATGGACCGGCTGCCTTGACTCAGATTCTTGCCTAAGAAAACCTGAACCGGAACTTAGGGTTCATTACAATCGAGAGTAAGTCTGCTGTTTGATTGAAAAGTCTGTGTTGATGCAGATTCGTCGTTGAGAGAATCTGAACTGCGCGCAGAAAAGGCCTCCGAGATCGTGTGGACTCCGGAGGCCTTGTGTGTTATGCCGCCGCCGGCAGCGGCGCCGACGGGTATCCGTTCCCGATCACAGAGGCCGGTGCGGTCGCCTGCTCCTCCCGCCGGAACTGCTTCATGTACAGCTCGTAGTACGCCCCACGGCGCGCCAGCAGCTCGTCGTGTTTCCCGCGCTCGACGATCTCGCCGTCCACCAGCACCAACACCTGGTCGGCGTTGCGGATGGTGCTGAGGCGGTGCGCGATGACGAAGCTCGTTCGCCCCTTGAGCAGGGTGTCCAGCGCCCGTTGGATGTGGCGCTCGGTGCGGGTGTCCACGCTGGAGGTCGCCTCGTCCAGGATCAGGATGCGCGGATCGGCCAGGGCCGCGCGGGCGATGGCGAGGAGCTGGCGCTGGCCCTGGCTCAGCCCGCTGCCGCGCTCACCCAGCATCGTGCCGTACTTGTCCGGCAAACGCTGGATGAACTCGTCGGCCTGGGCCAGTTGCGCGGCTTTCAGGACCTCTTCGTCGGTCGCGCCGGGCCGGCCGAAGCGGATGTTGTTCATCACCGTGTCGCTGAACAGGAAGGTGTCCTGCAGCACGATGCCGATCTGCTTCCGCAGGCTGGCCGCGGTCACGTCGCGCACGTCGTGACCGTCGATCCGCACCGCGCCGCCCACCACATCGTAGAAGCGCGGGATCAGGTTGATGATGGTCGTCTTGCCCGCGCCGGTGGGGCCCACGACCGCGATGGTCTGGCCCGGCTCGGCGACGAAGCTGACGCCGCACAGGACGCGCTCCTCCTGATTGTACGCGGCGTCGACCTGGTCGAACGTCACCTGGCCGGCGATCTGGGGCATCGGTTGGGCGTCGGCCTTGTCCACCACGTCGGCCTGGGTGTCCAGCAGGCCGAAGATGCGCTCCGCGCCGGCGATCGCGCTTTGCAGGTTCGCCCACAGCACCGAGATCTGTTGGATCGGCTGGTTGAAACGCTGAACGTACTGCAGGAAGGTGATGATCAGGCCGATCGAGATGGTCGCGCCGAAGAGCGTCTGATTGCGCAGCAGGAGAAGTCCGCCCACGACGGTGGTGATGGCGACGGCCAGGTAGCCCAACGCCTCGAGCGTCGGCGACAGCGCGGCGGTGAAGGAGACGGCCCGGATGTTGGCGTCGCGGTTGGCGGCGTTGGATTGGCGGAAATTCTGGATGTTAGCGTCCTCGCGGCCGAACGCCTGGACTTCACGCACGCCCGCGATGCTTTGCTGCAGGTCGGCGTTGACGTCGCCGATCGAGACGCGGGCACGGCGGAACGCCTTGCGCGCCTGGCCGGAGAACCACCACGTCGCGATGATCATCAGCGGGATCACCGACATGCTGACCAGCGCGTAGGGCACGCTCATCTGCAGCATCACGATCCCGATCCAGACGATCAACAACAGGCCGCTCAGGACTTGCACCAACACGAAGCTGATCGCCTGCTGGAGGGTGTCCATGTCGTTGGTGATGCGGCTCATCACCGCGCCGGACTCGTGCTCCGCGTAGTAGCTCAGCGACAGCTCATGCAGGTGCTTGAAGACGTTCACGCGCAGATCTTTGAGCACGTGCTGGCCGGTCCAGCTCATCGTATAGAAGAGCAGGCCGCTCATCGCGGCGCCCAGGACGTAAAGGATCACCAGCACGAGCACCATGCGGCCGAGCCCCGCCACGTAGTCCTGCGGTGTCGCCTTGATTGGCATCGCGCCGCTGCCGAGGGGCGAGGTGGCAAACCAGCAGCCCGTGTTCGAGGCGCTGGTCGCGCCCCTGGCGGCCGCGCCCATCACGGACGGGCCGCCCATGTTCGTCGCGAACAGGTCGGCGGTCGCCGGGGCCAGGTAACAATCCACGCTCTGCCCGATCAGCTCGGGGGTGACCACCTGGACGTAGGTGCTGCCGACAACCAATACAAGCACGAGCAGCAGCATCAGCCAGAACGGACCGAACAGCCGCCCCAGCCGCCCCAGCGTCGCGCTCACATTTTTCGGTTTGCTGACTTCCTGTTCAAGCAGCCCGCGCGGGCCGCCACCAAATCCGTGCATGTCGATACCCCCTACTTGACGAAAGACGATTGACGAATGGACCACGGACGAGCCATCGTCCTATGGTCTGTCGTCCATCGTCCTACCTGCGCGTCTTCCACAAGCTGCGACGCATAAATCTCGGCGTAGATCGCGCTGTCTTCCATCAGATCTTCGTGCTTGCCCTGCGCGGCGATCCGGCCGCGGTCGAGCACCAGGATCAGATCGGCGCTGCGCACCGTGCTGATGCGCTGAGCGATGACGAAGCTGGTGCGCCCCAACATCAGTTTGTCGAGCGCCTGCTGGATCGTGTACTCCGTGACCGCGTCTACGCTGGAGGTCGAGTCGTCCAGGATCAGGATGTGCGGGTCCATCAGGAGCGCGCGCGCGATGGCGATGCGCTGCTTCTGCCCGCCGGAGAGGGTCGTGCCGCGCTCGCCCACCGGGGTTTCGTACCCCTGGGCGAACTCCAGGATGAAGTCGTGGGCGGCCGCGGCCTGCGCGGCGGCGATCACGTCTTCCATGCTGGCGGTGGGACGGCCGAACGCAATGTTGTCCCGGATGGTGCCGGTGAACAGCGTCGTGTCTTGCAGCACGATGCCGATCTGCGCCCGCAGCGAATCCAGGCAGACGTCGCGCACGTCGTGGCCGTCGATTTTGATCGCACCTTGGCTGGCGTCATAGAAGCGCGGGATCAGGTTGATGATGCTGCTCTTGCCGCTGCCGGTCGCGCCCAGCAGCGCCACGGTCTGCCCGGGCTCGGCGCTGAAGCTGACTTCCTTCAGCACGGGATCCGTCCCGCCGAAGTAACTGAAGGTGACGTTCTCGAACGCCACGCGGCCCTGGACGGGCGGCAAGTTCTCGGCATCCGGTTTGTCAGCGACCTCGTTTTCCGTGTCGCTGATCTCGAAGATGCGCTGCGCCGACGCGCCCGCCTGCGACATCTGGTTGATGATGAAGCCGAGCATGCCGAGCGGGAAGAAAACGTAGGCCAGGTACAGGCTGAACTTCTGCCATTCACCCAAGGTCAAGGTGCCGTAGATGATCTGCCGGCCGCCGAAGAAGAAGACGGCCGCCTGCCCCAGGTTGGCGATCAGAAAGATGACCGGGAACAGGAAGGCGAAGGTGCGCGAGACCTTGATCTGCTGCTGCATCAGATCTTCGGTCGCGGTCGCGAAACGCACCTGTTGCTCCGGCTCCCGCACGAACGCTTTGATGACTTTGATCCCGGCCAGGTTCTCCTGGAGGATCGTGTTGAGCCGCGAGAGCTTGATCTGCACCTGCATAAACATCGGCTGGGCGATCCGGCCGAAGATCATGAAGATGGCGAACGCCAGCGGCAGCACCGGCAGGATGACCAGCGTCAGCCGGGGGTTGGTCAGGAACAGCAGGATGAGCGACCCAGTCAGCAGGATGAGTGCCTGGGCGACCATCAGCAAGCCCTGGCCGATGAACATGCGCACCTTTTCGACATCGTCGGTGGCGCGGATCATAAGCTGGCCGGTCTGGTTGCGGTCGTGGTAGCTGAACGAAAGGCGCTGGATCTTGGCGAACAACTCGTTGCGGAAGTCGAACGCCACGCTCTGGGAGACGCGCTCCCCCATGTAGTTCTGGCTGAACGAAAAGAAGGCGCGCATGACCGCAAACGCCACGATCAACAGGCCCGCCGTGATCAGCGCGGTCTCGGCGCCGGTGCTGTACAGCGCAAACTGTTCCGGCGTCCAGCCGAGCGCCTGGAGCGCCTGGGGCTGGGCCGCGGCCGGCACCTGGGCAATCTGCTGCGCCGTCACACCGCGGGTGATGGCGTCGAGGATGCGCTGCACCAACTGCGGCACCATCAACTGCGCGCCGATGGAAACGAGCAGCGCAGCGTACGCGGCCAGTGTCAGCTTGGGGTAATGGCTCAAATAGCGGATGGCGCGCCCGAGCCCGGCCATGCCGGGCCGCGTTCTGCGCGATGCTGGAGATATTGCTTGCAAGACGAACTCCTTTTACCAGGGATCAGGGATCAGGGATCAGGAATCAGGAATCAGGGATCAGGGATCAGGGATCAGGGATCAGGGATCAGGGATCAGGAATCAGGGATCGGTTATCCGTCTCCTGTCCCCCGTCTCCTGTCCCCGTCTCCTGTCCCCTGTCTCCTGTCCCCTGTCTCCTGTCCCCTGTCTCCTGTCCCCCGTCTCCTGTCCCCCGTCTCCTGTCTCCTGAAGATAACGAACGATACAGCTTTTCGAGTAGCTCAATGAGCCGAGTGCTTTCCTCTGCTGTCAGGCCGGCCGACAATTCGTTCAGAAAAGCGATGTGTGCGGGGGCAGTGGTCTCGATCAGGGTTCGGCCAGCGTCGGTCAGGCGGATTTGGAACGCCCGGCGGTCATCGGGGACCAGGGTGCGCTCGATCAAGCCTTGCTTTTCCAGCCCGCGCAGCAGCACGCTGATGGTGTTTTTGCTGACGTTCTGGCGCTGGCTGAGGTGCGTCGGCGAGATACCTTCGCCACAACCGCAGCGTTCCTCAGCCAATAGCCGGAACAGCAGCACCCAGCGCGGCCCCGAGAGCTCCGCTGTGCGCAACTGCTCGTCGACCGCGCCGGCGTAGGCGTTGGTGACCATGTGGAGCCAGCGCATCAGCTCCAGGCCGGTCATCTCTGCGTCCCCGGCCAGGCTTTGCACCAGGTTGCGGACGGTCTGAGCATGGGGAACAGGTCGCGTAAAGTCCAAGCGTATTTCCTCCGAACAAAGAAGGACGCATGGTCGCGGAAAACCATGCGTCGTCATAGATCGTAATACGTCTAACTATAACACACGGAACTAACTTGCGCAAAATCGGGAGGGCGCACTCTTGGTGATCAGATGTCCTTTACTTGACCGCCTGGGCGAAGCGGATGACCGGTCTGTCAGCGCGGGTGTCCAGCCAGGTCACGTACGCGTTGCCTTCCGCGTCAACGGCCAGAGCTGGGCCGGCCGGCGTCTGGTTGCCAGCAGCGTCGGGGATGGGTGTCTTGGGCTCCCAGGCACCATCCGCCGGGCGGAAGGATGAAAAAAGCACGTAACGATTGGCGATTTCTTCTTCCCACACCAGGTAGGCCGTGCCGTCGCGACCCGCCGCGATGACCGGCGGTGAGGCGTGGCTGCTGCCGATATCGGCGCTCACCCGGACGGAGCGTTCCCAACCGGCGCCCGCGGACTGCCGGGCGAACTCGATGTCACCGGTGACGTCATCGCCCGCACAGCCGTAGAAACGCTGCCACGCCGCGTAGGCGTTACCCTGGCTGTCTACAGCGATCGTCGGGTTGATGCGGCTTCCCGCGTCCGGGTCACTGACTTGGGCGCTCGGCCCCCAATCGCCAGTCCCAACGCGAGTGGCCGCGTACAGGCTGGAGGCGCCCTCGCGCGTGTCAGCCCAGATCATGTGCAGGCCGCCCTCGCCATCAATGGCAGAAGCCGGACTCCACAGCGCCCACTGGTCACGGCCATCCGTGATTTTCGCCTCCGGTTCCCAAGTCCCGCCCGCCGGGCGTTGCGCGGAGAAGATGCCTGGGACGCCGTCATGGGCGCCGTTCCACGCGGCGAACGCGTTGCCCGCGCGGTCCAGAATCAGGACAGGTCTGGATTGCCGAACGCCACTCTCGACATTGTTGATCCTGACAGCGCTCGCCGGTCGTATCCCGCTAATCAACTGACCGGCGCTGCTATCCGTATCCGCAGCGATCGGCGACTCATCGAGGGTCCAGCAATCGTACCAAAGCCCCTGGTTCATCACCCTGCCGGCGAGCACGGCCATGCCATCCGACGTGGTAGGCTGTTCAATCCAGACGCCGCAGACCTCGCCTTCGGCGTCGATCGCCAGCACGGGGAAGTGAGTCGGGTTGCAAATTATCGCCAGGAATGCTCCGTTCCGCGAGCTGCCACCCGGCCATGCTGCGGCACGCCACGCGCACGGTCGCCGGGGACGGAAGGCCGTCGGTGGCGGCCCAGGCAACGGAGATTCCCTGGCTCGGATCGACCACGATCGCCAGGCCCGAGCGAGCCTGACCCGCAGCAGTCGAGACAACTTCGCTGGAGAGCCAGTGCCGCCCGGCGAAGCCGGTCACGACGCGTACCGGCGGGGTCCAGTCGCCGTCCGGGAGTGCGCGCACCTGCCAACGATACGCGCCGGGAGCCAGAGCGATCGTGGCCTCGGTTGCAGTTACAGCTCGACTGACCGGGTTGGTCCGCGAGAGCGGCGGTTGGGGTTCAACCCGGAGTTCGTAGCCGTCGGCGGCCGGCGCCGGCTGCCAGGCAAAGGTGGTATCCCCGGCTGGCAGCGTGGTCGCGCTGACGGGGGCCAAAGGCCAGGACCGGTCGCCGGTCGCGATTGTCACGACGAACCCCGTCGCAGTCGCGCTTTCTACCGCCACCGCGACACCCCCCACCGCGTCGATGAACACGTCACCCGGCTGCCAAATCCCCGCCGCGGCGCGCGTATCCCCGTCGCCGAGGTGGTTGATCAGCTTCGCCGGTGGGTCGCGGGTCGGATCGACCTCGTGGATGAGCACCGCATCAGCCGGGAGCGCACGGTCGTAGCCCACGCGCAGCCTGGCCTCCACCGTGTAGAAGCGTTCCGGGACGCCGGCGATGGGAATCTGTGCCAGCAGGTAACCCTGGGTTTCGGGATTCGCCAGCGCGGCCAGCTCGAGAGTCGCCGTGCCCTGCGGCGCGGCCACAAACTTCCTCTCGGCAGGGATCCAGCCCAGCGCGTCCTTGTCGTAGGCGATCATGTGCGGGGCGAAAGAGCCGTCGGTCGGGTCCGCTTCACACAGGCTCGTCGCGCTCATGACGTCCCACAGGTTGCCATAGATTTCGCCGCTGCCGGCCGCTGAATGCTTCAGGCCAAAGGTATGTCCGATCTCATGTGCTACCTTTGCGGGTTTTGTCGATGCAGGCGGCCAGAGCCAGGTCATGCTGTAACAACGCGACTGTCCATTCAGATCCTTGCACCGTCTTCCGCCCCACACCGCGTCATCCAGATCCCAATTGAACACCAGGTTGATGCCGGCAAAATCCGGGAAGTACACGTCGGCGTCCGCGGCTACGACACAATCGTCCGCCAGAAGATCCAGATCGGGTTCGGAGTTCTCCTTGCTTCGGTAGGCGGCCGCGGGACGGGGCAGGGTGTACCAACCGGTCACCCGGCTTCCTGCCAGGCTGATCTGGCCGTAGGAGACCTCGCGCCAGTATTCGTCCAAGCCCGGCCGCGCCGCGCCGAACAGCCCCTCGAAATACGCTGGACTCATCGGTTCAGCGTCCACATCGGCAAACTTGCACAGGATCGTGATGAAGGGTTGTGGGCCGGTCAGGTGGGTCTTCAGGGGCGCGGCCGCGAGCGGGGCATCCAGTCGTTGGCCGGAGGATGCCGGAGCGGCCGGCTGCGCGCTGTCCGCGTGGATCACCGGACTCACGGCTGCCCCCAGGACGGGAAGGATCGACAGGATCGCCAGGGCCAAAGCCGCTGCTCTCATGTGCCACCTCGTGAATTCTCCAAGAGCGGTCTTCGGCGCTGCGTGTGGACCGGCAGCGCAACCTCACGCTACCAGTTCCGCGTTGATAGTTGTGTCCGCCAGCGTCTTTCAGCGTCGCGCTTCTCTTTCTCCTGTCTGGGCCGCGGGGCATCGGTTTTTGCCTCTTGATTTCGCACTGCCAAAGTGGTATAATTCCCTTGTCCTGAATACAACATAACCGGCCTGCCATTCGCGCTCCTCTCTCCAAAGGTGAGGGCGGTATGCTGGAGATTCGGCTGCTCGGCCAATTTGACGTGCGCCAGGACGGCAAGCCTCTGGCCATTTCCTCGCGCCCGCGCAAACGCTGCTCGCCTACCTGCTGCTCAATCCCGGCATCGGCCATCGCCGCGAACAACTGGCGGGAATCCTTGCGCCCGATAGCGCGGAGGAGAACGCCCGCAGCGTGCTGCGCCACGCGCTGTGGCGGCTCCGCAAGGCGCTGGGCATTGATCCCCTCACCGGCCGCGACTACCTCCTGGTGGATGAGCTGACCATCGCTTTCGACGCCAACGCGCACTACTGGCTCGATGCGGCGGTGGTCTCCGCTCCCCTGATCGCCGCCCCCTCCACGGCGCATCTGGCCGCCACCCTGGCCGCGTACGCCGGCGACCTGCTGCCTGGTTTCTACGATGACTGGGTGGTCCTGGCCCGCGTGCGTCTGGAGGCGGTTTTTGAAAGCAAGATGCGGCGGCTGCTCGAACAGCAGTTAGCCGCCGGTAGTTGGGCGGATGTGCTGGAGGGCGCCGAGCGGTGGATCGCGCTGGGTCACACGCCCGAAGCGGCGTATTGTGCGCTGATGGTGGCCCACGCGGCGCTCGGCGACCGCTCGCGCGTGGCCTCCGCCTATCGCCGGTGCGTCGAGGATTTGCGTGGCGGGTTGGGCGTTGAGCCGTCCGAGGCGACGCAAGAGCTTCACGAGCGGTTGGTGAGAGGGGACAATTCGGCCGGCGCCGCCCAGCCCGTGACGGTCACGCTGCCGGAGCGAGTTGCGCCGCAGCCTGCGGATGATCTCCCTGCGCAGGGCAAGCCGCCGTTCAAGGGATTGCAGTATTTCGAACCGGCGGACGCCGGGTTGTTCTTTGGGCGCGCCGCGGTGACGGACACGCTGGTCGATCACCTGCGCCGCCACGATCTCGTCATCGTCGTCGGCGCATCGGGGAGCGGCAAGTCCTCGTTGGTGCGCGCCGGCCTACTGCCCGCGTTGCAGCGCGGCGAGCTGTTTGCTGGCCGCGGCCGTTCGCCGCAGGATACGCGCGAATGGGAGTACCATCTCATCACGCCCAGTGGTCATCCGCTCCAGGCGCTTGCCCTGGCGCTAACGCACGGCGCAGCGTCTGTCGTGCCCGCGGCCAAGCTGGTCGACGACCTGGCGGCTGATCCACGCAGCCTGGCATTGCACGTGGCGCGGCGTGTCGCACCTGCCGCGGCGGGCGAGGGGAATCCCGGTCACATTCTTCTGGTGATCGACCAGTTCGAGGAAGTGTTTACGCTTTGTCCGCACGAGGAGGACGCGCCGCCTTCATCGCTAACCTGATGGAGGCCGTACCGCCGGACGGACGGTACGGCGGGCCGCTGACCCTGGTCCTCGCGCTGCGCGCCGACTTCTACGCGCAATGCGCCGGGTACCCACTGCTGCGGCAGGCGCTCGAATCCTCGCAACATTACATCGGCGCCATGAACCGCGACGAGCTGAGACAGGCGATCGTGGGTCCGGCCACCGCGGGCGGCTGGGAGATCGAGCCAGGATTGGCCGACCTGCTGGTGCGCGATGCGGGGGATGAGCCGGGCGCGCTGCCCCTGCTATCACACGCGCTTCTGGAAACATGGCGCGGCCGCAGCGGGCGCACGCTGACGCTCAAAGGGTACGCGGCGGCAGGCGGAGTGCGGGGCGCCATCGCCAAGACGGCGGACACGATCTACTCGCACCTGGACACCGAGGAACAGGAGGTCGCACGCCGCATCTTTCTTCGCCTCACGTCGCTGGGTGATGGCGGGTATGAAACCCGGCGCCGCGCCACGCTGGACGAGTTGTGGCCCGATCCTGAGGCGCGGCCGCTGATCGAATCGGTTCTGCACACTTTGGCTGCCGCCCGGCTGCTTACGCTTTCCGAGGGCCAGGTCGAGGTGGCGCACGAGGCGCTGATCCGCGAGTGGCCGGTGCTGCGCCGCTGGCTGGCTGAGGACCGTGAGAACCTTAGGCTGCATCACCGGTTGACCGAGGCGGCTGAAGCGTGGGAGGCCGCGCGGCACGAGCCGGGCGAGCTCTACCGCGGCGCCCGCCTGGCGCAGGCGCTGGAGTGGGCGCAAGGGCGCCGACGGGAAGCTTAACCGATCCGAGCGAGACTTCCTGGCCGCGTCGCAGTCTGCGGCAGCCCGAGAGGCGGCCGAGCGCGAGGCGCAGCAGTGGCGCGAGCTTGAAGCCGTACGACAGTTGGCGGCTGCCGAGCGCGCCCGTGCCGATGCGCAACAGCACGCCGCGCGGAAGGTGCGCCGCTACGCCGTGATCCTTGGCTTCGCGTTCGTTCTCGCGCTCGCCCTGACAGGGTTGGCGGCGCAATTGGGAGTCCAGGCGCGCCGGTCCGCGCAGGAGGCGCAGAGTCAGCGGTCGCTGGGGCTTTCCCGTGAACTCGCGGCCTCGGCACTCGCGGGCCTGCAGGACGATGCCGAGCGCAGTCTCCTTCTCGCGCTGCGGAGCGTGGACGTGGCCCGAGCCGCAGGTCTGGCGCCGCCCGCAGAGTCAGAGGCCGCGCTGCACGCCGGGCTCCAGGCGTGGCGGTTGGACGGCGAGATTCGTTCGGAGTCGCCGGTGGTCGTGAGCCCGGACGGCATGTCCGCCGCGACGCTGGCTGCCGACGGCGCGTTGCAGGTGTGGGACTTGCCGACTTTGCTAAACCACAGCGCACAGGCTGGCATTCCGCGCTTGAATTTGCCTGCCGGCGCTATCCTGTATGCGTTCAGCCCGGATAGCGCACGGCTGGCCTGGGCTGACGCGCAGGAACGATCGCGCTCGCCGACACGTTGGACGGAGAGACGCGCTTGACCTTGCCAGGCAACGCGGGTGGCGTCTCGGAACTACGATTCAGTGCTGACGGGGCGCGCCTGTTGAGCTATGGCGCCGATCTGACGGCCCGCGTGTGGGATCTTGCTACGGGCCAGCAGAACGCTTCGTTCAGCAGAGTGCCATCCGCACTGAACCCGGTTCTGATCAGTTCTGACGGCAGATATGTCATCGCCGGCAGCGACTACGGGGTCTATATCGTGGATACGCGGACCGGCGCCCGGCCACGATATTTGATGCAAGCGGAAGAGGTGGCCATCTGTGGCAATACGACCCGTTTCGTAGTGAGCTTCGCGGACTATGTGCGCGTCTATGACACGGCAACCGACTTGGCATCGGCGGCTTGGAGTGCGGTGGATTCACCTGTGACCGCGCTCGCCTGCAGTGCGGATGGGAGGCGTCTGGCGACCGGCGGCATCGGCCGCACGATGCGAATTTGGGATACCGTGACCGGGCAGCAGATCCTCAGCCTGAACGGCCACGAGGGGAATCGCCGCCTGGAGTTCACCGCGGCAGGCGACCGGCTGATCGTCTACCAACAAGGCCGCACAGAGACATGGCATGTCTCCGCGGGCAGCGCTCACCTCTCCCTGCCGACCCCCGGTGGCAGTGGTGCGCTGGCAATCAGCAGCGACGGCGCGCTGCTGGCCGCGGGTGTTGGTGATGTGGGGCAAATCTCAGTTTGGGCGATCCCGACCGAGACCGGCGCGCCCGCGGCGGACCTGGTCGGCTGGGGCGCTGAGGGCATCGCGCCGCAATATCAGCTTCTGGGCCACACGGATCGGGTGATCGCAGCAGCCTTCAGCCCGGTCGAGCGACGCCTGGCGACTGGCAGCCTGGATGGCAGCGTGCTGCTTTGGGATCTGCGGGCGGAGACGGCAGCCGGCGCCACCGCGCTCACGCCGGCGCTGGTGTTACCGGGGACCGTGTCAGCCGTCATTGACGTCGCGTTCGGCCCGGATGGCACGCGCCTGGCGACGGTTGCCGGCAGCGCGGTGTACGTCTGGGACGTCAGCCGAGGCCCGACCGCTACCCCGGTGATGACCTACACCCCGCCCGGCGCCACCTATGAGGCAGCGCCGCTGGCTGTCGCATGGAACCCGCGCGGCGGACAGGTCGCGGTCGGGCTGGGTGGTGGGATTGTCCATGTGGTGGACGCGGACGATGGGACGCTGCTGGACACGCTCACCGGTCCCAGGAACCAGGTGCTCGACCTGGCGTACAGCCCCGACGGCACGAAGATCGCGACGGCCAACGCCGATCACACCGCGCAGGTGTGGGTTGTGCCGCTCCCGGCGCAGCAGACCCCGCCGTTGGCGGCCGCAGAGCTGTTCACGCTGCGCGGCCATGCGGCGGGCATCGCGAGGATCGCCTTCAGCCCCGACGGCACGCGAATCGTCACCGGTGACCTGGACGGCGTCATCAGGTTATGGGGTGCGGCAACCGGAAAGGCCCTCCTCAGCTTTCCTGGGTTTGCAGACAGGATCACCGGCCTGGCGTTTGGCCCGGGCGGCGCGTTCCTGGTCGCGTCCGGCGACGCGATCCATCTTTATTTGCTCCGCCTGGACGACCTGATCGCTCTCGCCCGGTCGCGAGCTACACGTGAGCTGACGTCGGAGGAATGCCATCAGTATCTTCACGTGGAGGCCGACACGTGCGGGGCGACCGTCGTTCAGTGAAGGCGCCGTGAAGCTAATGGAAGGTGTGCGATGACAAAGACAATCAAGGGCGCGATGCCGGCCATGATTCTTGTCCTGATCACGTTAGCGGCGTGCGCTCGGCCTGAGACGGCCCTTCGAATCCCGGCGACAGCAACTGCGACGCTCATCCCAGCGCCGCCAACCGCGACCGCGGCGCCGCTGGCCCGCGCCGTACCGACACCAGCGGTCACCGGCAGAGCGTCCGATCCGTTGGCGGTTGTCCAGGCATATAATGACGCCTGGGCGCGCGGCGCCAGCAACGACGTGGTTAACCTGTTCGCCGAGGACATGGAGTACCGCAGTATCGGGCTCGACACGACGAGCCGGCTCGTGCTCTCCTGGCACGTGGAGTTCTGGATGGCAACAAACGGTAAGATGAGGCTGGAGCGTTGCGATCCGCCCCGAGGGGACACGATCCGTTGCGACCTGGTGTACGCAAGCGATTGCGAGCGGATGACGGGCCTCGGGCCGTGGCATTGGGACACGACCTTCACGATCAAACATGGCAAGATCGAAAAGGCGGTGGCCAAAATGGGGCCAGGGGAGGAGGAGAAGCTGGCTGAGCAGAATCGGACCGTACCGGCGTGGACGGCAGTACACCTCCCCGACGACTTTGCGCGTTACAATGCGTGGCTGACCAGCAGTGAGTGGGGCGCGCAGGAAGCTGGCGCGCTTGTTCGTAAGTTCTGCGCAGCCTATGGCGCAGCGCACGCTCCCACCCCGTCGCCGACCGCGGTGCCGTAGGCGGACTGTTTGCCACTGCAAGCCACGGGTTCTGCTGACGGCAACATACGATGATCGCGCACGCGGCGGTTTGTGGCGATATTTTAGACTTCCTTTACTGTATCCGAAGCGCTTCATTTTTGCAACGGCCGGTTGGGAGATCTGCGGGTTGGGTATATGGTTAGCAGAACCTCCTCCGCGCCTCTTGACATCCATGACGCGATGTGTTATATTTTGCTTATGACGCATTGCGTCATCGTTTACCCAAATCAGATTGCATGGTTTGAGCCAGTTCAGGAGGAATCACATGGCTGAAGAAGTCAATCAGGTCGTTGAAGAAGCCGCTGCCCAGGTGCAAGAGGCGCCGGCAGAAGTCAAGAAGGCCGCTAAGAAGGTCGCCACGGAAACAGACTCTGTCCTCGATCAGGTTGAAGGTGCGGCGAAAGACGCACAGGATGGCAACGAGAAAATCCCCGTCACCGCCAAAATGAAGCAGACCGTCAAGGAGACCGCCGAGACGGTGCAGAAGAGTCCATTGGTAGAGGCAGTGCACAAGGTGCTGCTGGCCGGCATCGGCGCGGCCGCCCTGGCGCAAGAGGAGATCGAGGACTTCATCAATCGGCTGGTCGAGCGCGGCGAGATCGCTGAAGCCGATGGCAAGAAGATGATGAAGGACGTGCTCGAAAAACGGAAGCAGGCGGTCAAGATGCCGGCGATGCCATCGGCGCAACCGAAGAAGATCACCAGCGACATCGAGAAGCGCATCGAGGATGTGATGGCCAAGTTGAACATCCCCACCAAGGATGAAATCGATGCGTTGAGCGCCAAGATCACCGCGCTGACGAAGAAGGTGGACGAGCTCAAGAAGTCAGAGAAAGTAGAGAAGGCTGAGAAGCCAGGCTGAGCGTCACCGGCATAGGATGTGAGGGGGGGATGGGAGCTTGCTCTCTCTCCCCCTTCTTTGCGTCCCAAGATTTGGCTGCCTGGACTTTTCAGGATACCATAGACCCATGCCAATCATTAAGCGCTACCCCAACCGCAAACTCTACGACACGGCCGCCAAGCAGTACGTGTCGCTGGAAGGCATCGCCACGATGATCCGCCGCGGGGATGACGTGCAGGTAGTCGATCACGCCACGGGCGAGGATCTGACCACGTTGACTCTGACGCAGATTATCGTCGAGCAGGAGAAGCAGCAGAGCGGATTCGTGCCGAGCCCGGTCCTCACCAGCCTGATTCGCTCCGGGGGCAACACACTGGCGAGCCTGCGGCGCAGTCTTTCAGCGCCTCTCGATCTGTTTCGCCAGGTGGACGACGAGATCGAATTTCGCCTCCAGCAGCTCGTTGGCCTGGGTGAAATGGCTGAAGGAGAAGCGCAGCGGCTGCTGGAGAAGCTGACTGCTCTCGGCAGGCAGGAGGAGGATGAGGGCGAAGCTGCGGTTGAACAAGGCTTGCGGACCCGGATTCTTCCTACGCGCACCGACCTGCTGACACTATCCGCCCTGGTTGATCAACTTTCGGTCCAGATCGATGAGTTGACGGCGCAGAACCCTAACCCGGACGAGCCGGAACCAAGCCTTCACCACAAAGGCTCAAAGGCACAAAGTCCACAAAGGTAGAATTCTGAGTGATCTTGGTGTCTCGGTGTCTTTGTGGTGAGATGCTTGTTTTTATGCTGGAATCCGATTAGTAAGGGCCTAAGGCGTAGGCCGGCTACACCCCACGTGCGACACCGGCTGTTGAAGCCGGTTTTTTTTCGTTCCCGCAGCGGCGCTCCCTCGATCAGAGCGTCGCGACGACGGTTGCCGTTGTCTCGTCGCTGCGCAGCGCCATGCACGCCACCCCCTGCACCACGCCCTCTTTGGCGGGGATTTCGTCCGCGTGAAAACGAATGATCTTGCCGAGCCGCGAGATGATGAAGATGTCGTCCCTCTCGCTGACCGCGCCGACTCCCACCAGTCGGTCGGCCTTCATGGCCTGCTTACCGCCTGCGCCCGGCGCTTTGTTCTGGCTGAAGCCAGCCATGAGGCGGATGGTGCCTCGCCCATCAGCGCCGATCAGGAAGACACCGCTCGTCTCCCGCACGCCGGCAACACCCACCACGGGATTGTCGGGGGCGCAGCGGATGCCCGAGACAGCCGCGCACCGGCACCTGGATCTCGGCGAAGCGGATACCGTCGCCGTTAGCCGTGGCGATGAACAGGTTACCGTCACCGGGTGTCCAGCAGGCGCCTGCCGGCGCGCCACCCTCGCGGACATCATAAAGGAGGGTCCCCGGGGCCAGGCTGCGACCGAAAACGTTGTAACGCCAACGGCGCACCTGGCCGCGCCGGGTCACCACCGTCAGATAGCCTGCGCCCATGTCCGGCGTCAGCAGCGCCACCTGCTCGTCGGCCTGCAGGGGGAGCCACTTGCGCAGCGGCTCGCCACGGCCGCGCACCGGCGACTCGAGGAGTTGGCCCGCGGCTACTGGAAAAGCTCGCCCGCGGCTGGAGATGAGGATCAGGTTCTGTGTCAGGTCCGAAATGGTCAGCAGGGCGGGCGGATCCTCATCCGGCGCATCCAGGTCGAACACGCCCATGCCGCCCCGCCGCTGCCGGTCGTACAGGTGGCGCGGGGTGCGCTTGATGAGGCCGCCGGCTGTGACGGTGATCACCTGGAACGTGGTGGGCGGCTCGCTTGGCTCATTCAGTTCCGCAAGATCGTCGGCGAAGCTCTCCCGGATACGCGGAGGCGACTTCCGCGTTGCCACCAACTCGGTCTCCAGTGCTTCGATATATGCTCGTACAGCGGGCGAAACCAGGTTGAGATCAGGGCGTTCAAGATTCATGGCGTACGATGCCTCTTACGTGATCATGTCCGGCCGCAGGTGCGGCACTCGGTTGAGATAGCGCAGCCTGATCCCGCCATCGGACCGGAAGTGAACGAGGGAGATGCCGGTGTTGTGGTGGCTGAAATGCACCCTGGCGTCGGGCGGCGTGCCCACCAGCGCCATGATGAGCGCGCTGGCGAAGGCGCCGTGCGTGACCATCGCGATGCCGGCGCCTTCGGTGTTCATATCCCGCAGCCTGCGGGCGACATTCCCGGCCCGGAGCAGACATGCCTCCCACTCCTCGAAGCCGCCGCGCCACCACCCCCGCTCGGTCAGCCCCTCCGGTGCGCGATAGGCGGGGAACTGCGTGGCGAGCTCAGGCTGCGTGATGCCGGGATAGCCGACTTTGCCCGTCGGCTCGCCGTGGTCCAGGTAAATGCCGCCGTGCTCGTGAATGTCCAGCCAGATCTCCGGCAGGAGGCCCAGCGCCTGGCTGACCGGCTGGGCGGTGAGCAAGGTGCGTTTCATCGGGCTGCACACCAGCCGCGTGATGCCGTAGGCAGCAAGGCTGGGACCGCCGCCGGCTTCGGGGTCGGCCGAGGCAGCCTCGCTCCAGCCGTCGCGGCCGGTTGCCAGGTGCTCGGCGAGCAGCTCGGCCTGGCGATAGCCCAACGCGGTGAGCAACGGGTCGCAGACGCGGTCGCGCAGCTCGACCGCGGTCGGCAGGGCGTTATTGGTCGATTGGGCGTGGCGAATGATGTAGAGATCCATGGCGCGGATTGTAGCATGGCATCCGTGCTTGTGAAAAATAGGGGTCTGCGAGTTTTTAACCGGCTGCTCACCACGGAGACACGGAGCGCACGGAGCTTAGTTCTTCCTCACGTATATCTTCCGTTTTCATCCGCCATGACGCATAGAACGGCATGGACAACTCCGTGGTAATTCTTGACACATCGCTCACTCCGGCAGGTTGCGCCGGATTTTGCGATAGCTGTCGTAGCGCATTGCTGCGATGCGTCCGGCGCGCACCGTGGCCTTGACCGCACAGCCGGGTTCCCGTGTATGCGAACAGTCAGCGTAGGCGCAATCTTCAGCGGCCGCAGCGATCTCCGGGTAGAAAGCTGGCAGGTCGCGCCCCTTCAGCCCGGACAGGCCGAACTCCCGGATGCCGGGGGTGTCGGCCACGAAGCCGCCCGCGGCCAGCGGGTGCAGCGTGACCTGTGTTGTCGTGTGGCGCCCCTCATGCCGGCGGT
The DNA here is from genome assembly GCA_963841825.1 of uncultured Chloroflexia bacterium. Lineage (GTDB taxonomy): Bacteria > Chloroflexota > Anaerolineae > CG2-30-64-16 > CG2-30-64-16 > CAWJEL01. Next base: position 202,961 of record CAWJEL010000030.1, on the reverse strand, counting down.
CGCTCACTTCGGCGGTCCGCAGGTTGAGTCCCGGCTCGGCGGCACTCAGCAGCGAGGATTTGCCGACGCCCGAAAGCCCTGCCAGCGCGGTGGTGCGTCCGGCCAGCGCTTCCCGTAGCTCGGCCAGTCCGTCACCGGTCCGCGCGCTGGTGGCGAGGATGCGATAGCCGGCCTGTTGATAGGCGGCCAGGGTGCGCGCCAGCTCGGCGGGATCGGCATCGGCCTCACCGGCGAGGTCGATCTTATTGATGCAGATAATCGGCGCCAGATTGTAGCGGGCGGCGGCGATCAGATAGCGATCCACCAGCTCGGGCCAGAACGCCGGCTCGCGCCAGGCGGCCACGATCAGCACCTGGTCCACGTTGGCGACGATCACCTGCTGGAGGTGGCTGTAGAATACGTCGGGGCGGGCCAGCGCGCTGCGCCGCGGCAGCACGGCTTCGACGATTCCGCGCGTCGTGGCCGTTGTGCGAGACTGTTGTCGAGACCACAACCTCATCGCCCGCGGCCAGCACGTTGCTGAAGCCGCTGTGCGGTGTCCGCAGCGCGCTGCGCAGGTTGCACAACAGCGTGCGATCGGGCAGCGCCACTCGGTACAGCCCGGAGCTGACCTCGACCACCGTGCCGCGCGACATGCCGTCGCCTGCTTCTGTTCCGCCTCCCAGCGTCTCGGGCTCAGCTTTCACCGTCTCGGCGCTCACGGCGTTCAAGCCAAGACCTTGGTGCAGGGGTGAGCGGGGCGTCCTTGCCTGGCGGGCCTCGGTTTCTCCGCGCGGCATGATTCGCTCGCGCACGTTGATATCCAGATCGTCGTACCCGTCAGGGTCCTCGATGTATGTCGCTGTCCAGTTTTTCGGCCGCACCCGGTCAGGTTTTGGGGCCTTCCTGGCGGATCCGCCCGCCTCGCGCCGTGCCTGGTCTTTCCGGATGTGCTGCCAGTGTTCTTCTTCTTGCGTAGCCAATGTGCGTTTCTCCGTGTATGGGGCCGTCCATGGGACGGCAGGCTGAAGTTAAAATCAAAGGCCATGAGCATATAACCGCTCATGGCCTTGTGCAGTTGCGTTAGTTCCAGATGTCCTTCCCGGCGCGCCAGTTTAGCACGCGGCGCGCGAGGCAGGGCCGGATGGGGCAAAGGGAAAGGCCATGAGCCGTGCGAACACATCGCCTGCTCATGGCCTGGGTGGCGGTATCGCCGCCGCGCGCTCAGTTAGTGATTGAGAGCGAGGGCAAACTCAGCCGGCCGGGCGAAGGCGAACGTGTTCGCTGCAAGCCGCAGCTTGCGCGGAGGTTTCGTATTGAGACATGCGTTCGCCTCCTTATGATAGAAATGGACTTTTCAAAGTCCGTGAGGTGAGTATATGCAAAGTGCCCGAACTGTCAAGAAATGGTTTCGGGCATGCAGCGTACGGCTTGCATACGTCGCGGTGCGCTAGTCGGCAAACCCGCGCCTACCGAGGCGCGATTTCCCGTTTCAGTAATTTGTTGTACAATGCCCGCTACCATGCGCATCGAGGCTCCACAACACCCCTTGACCTTTGCTCAAATTGCGCGTGTCTGGTGGCCGCTGGCTGCCAGTTGGCTGCTGATGGGCGCCGAGCTGCCCGCGATCAGTGCGGTTGTGGCCCGTTTGCCGAACCCGGAGATCAATCTGGCCGCCTACGGCGGTGTGGTTTTTCCGTTGGCATTGATCATCGAGTCACCCATCATCATGCTGCTGGCGGCGTCCACCGCACTCTGCAAAGATTGGGCATCCTACCGCAAGCTGTTCCGTTTCATGATGCTTGCGAGCGCGGCTTTGACAGCACTGCATGTGCTGGTGGCTTTTACCCCCCTCTACTACGTTGTGGTTCGGGGGATACTTGGCGTGCCAGAAGCGATTGTTGAGCCAGCCCGGATCGGCCTGATGATCATGACCCCGTGGACGTGGGCCATTGCCTACCGCCGCTTCCAGCAGGGCGTGCTGATCCGCTTCGGCCACTCGCGCGCGGTGGGTGTCGGCACGGTGTTGCGGCTAACGGTCGATTTGACGGTGCTGGCGACAGGCTACGCACTTGGCACAGTGCAGGGGATCGTAGTTGCCACGTGCGCCGTGACCGCGGGTGTGGTTGCCGAGGCGATCTATGCCGGACTGGCGGTCAGGCCGGTGCTGCGTGATCAGTTGGCAGTCGCGCCGCCGGTGACGCCGCCGCTGACCAACCGAGCCTTCTATAGTTTCTACATTCCGCTGGTGTTGACGTCGCTGTTGTCGCTGCTGGCGCTGCCGATCGGCAGCGCGGCGTTGAGCCGTATGCCGCAGCCGGTCATTTCTTTGGCCGTCTGGCCGGTGGTGACGGGATTGGTGTTCATGATACGCGGGCTCGGGATTGCGTTCAACGAGGTGGTCGTGGCGCTGCTGGATGAGCAGGGTTCCAGTCGCAAGTTGGCGCGTTTCACGTGGCTCCTCGCCGGGGGCACGACGCTTCTTTTGCTGCTGCTGGTCGCTACGCCGTTGTCAGCGTGGTGGTTTGGAAGCGTCTCGGCGCTCTCGCCCCCACTGGCCGCACTGGCGGTGACGGGACTGTGGATCGCGCTGCCGATGCCCGCGCTGAGCACGGTTCAAAGCTGGTTCCAGGGCAGTATCTTACATAGCCGCCGTACTCGGGGGATCACCGAGTCAGTGGGGATCTATCTGGTGACCTCCGTGGCGCTCCTGAGCGCAGGTGTTCGCTCGGGCGAGATAGTAGGTCTCTACGTAGGTCTGGCCAGCCTGGTGCTCAGCACTCTGGCGCAAACTGCTTGGTTATGGTACCGTAGCCGGCCCGCTAGGGCGGCCGTGCGGGCGCGCGATGCTGCGATCGGATTTGCTGTTGAGCTATGATGTGGTCAGGAGGCCGGCTAAGTTGTGATATCAGATCATCTTGCGCGAGAGAACACCTGTAGAGCCTGATACAGCAACTGTTTTTTCCCCCGATACGGACGCTGAGCCTATCGAAGCGCCGCGGTCAGCCTTGCGAATGCCCGTTTTTTGGCAATCTCGAGGTCCGGTTGATCTTGAGCGCGCTTTTACGTATTAGGCGAACCCTGGTCTTGGTGGGACTGCTTACCCTGTTGTGCGCCGGCGCTGTGTTGAGCGTAACGTTGTCCAAACAAACTGCGCTGGCGGCGAGCGTCGTCGACAATCTGGCGGCCCCGTCTTTGGCGTTGAACCCGGCCAATCACGCAGCGTATCCCCCCGTTACGGGGCAGTCGGCCGGGCCTGTGAGCAACCCAAATCTCGCGCTGCCAATGGGTCCCGAAAAGACGAATCAGCCGGGAGCAGTGCCAGGCGTCTACTACATGGACTACGGCCACAATACCTTGGATCCGGCGCGTTTCCCCGTGGATGGTTCCATCCGCTTTTGGACCTGGAGTGGGCTTAATCCCGCTCCAGGAGTCTATGACTGGGCCGCTATGGATAATTGGCTGGCTGCGCGTAAGGCGTTGGGGCTGAAGAGTGGGATGCTGATAACAACCTACGATGGTGTTCCAGCCGGCGACATCCGCTCAACCCCGAATTACGTGATCGAGACTCCTGACGCAGTATTGCCTGTCACTGTCCAGAATACGACAACCCCTGACTATCTGCCGACATGGCCTAGTAAGCGGACCTACGCTTACAACGCCAACTTCGACGCATCTGAGCATAACTTAGGTTGGACTCTGAGCGGGAATGTTGCCATTGTGAGCAATCCGCCGGCGGATCCTGACCGCAAAGCAGCGAGTTGGGCTGCGAGGTTAGGTGGTGTCAATAACGCTACCGGCAGCCTTTATCATTTTGAACAGCCGATTCCGGCTATGCCGCCCAGCTTAGCTGGCACAGTGACCGCCTTCGTTTCGGTACGTGTTTACCTCTCGACCACCGATCCCAACCCGAACGACCACCTGCTGATAGAGTTGTGGGATCAGAGCAACAAAAAGATCGGAACGGCCTCTCTGGACATAACCAATAAGAGCCATCCCAATAACACCTGGCAGGATTATAGCTTCGATGTCAGTAGTATCGCCCACAAACGGTCCGTGCGGGTGGCATTCAAGGTGATCACCGACAGACGCGAACCCTACCACCTTTTATGTGGACAATGTCTCGCCCATGGTCCGGCATCTTGTTCCGTACTATCATGGCAAGACCTGGATGACCACCAAGCGTAGTCCATACTTTGACGCATATAGCACATTCATCCAGGCGCTGGGTGACCACCTTCGGGATAATCCTGATATGCAGTTTATCGCCATTGGGACAGGGGTTTTCAGCGAGAATCAGCCGGTAGAGGACGAGTACAACTATGTTCTGGCCGATGTCGGTATGACATCGACGATTTGGACCGAGTATGTCAACGAAGTCACCAAGACATACGTCAACGCGTTCAGTTTCGAACCGGATCAGGGACTGCGGAAGCAACTGTTACTTCAATTCGCGCCCGTATTTCTGAGCGCGACTGAGAGACGCGAACAGACAGATTTTGCCGCGAGCCTGGGTGTGGGCCTCTCTGCCAATCTTCTGATGGCTGACTATGTAGGGGCCTACAGGGCGAATGGGACGGGCACATACGATCCCATGTACAAATGGCATCAACAGGTGCCGATTGCCTTCGAGGGCGATGCCGGAGATCTTTGCTCGCCGGTGTTGGCCTACTGGGCCGTGGTAGGCAGTCTGGATAAGCATGTTGACTATTTGCGCATCGACGAGGATCTGGTGCAGGACCCTGTCGGTGGCGGACCAACCGTCAACGTGCCGGTTTTCGCGTGGGCGCAACAGTACATCGGTCAGGTCGGTGCGGAGGCGCCGAGCGCTTGGGTGGTGTTGCGCGAACACCGCAATCCGATGCAGGCGAGTTGCCGGCCCGGGGGGTTGTTGTATGCGCACAGTAATATCGTGCAAGACGGATACAGCATCGCGAATGTTACAGGCGCCGTCAATCCTGAACTAGGCAATTTCAGCTTTCTGCTTCACCAGGTGGACAGCATTCCGGGCGGACGCACCGTGCCGGAGACCAATGACAAAGGCTCAGATAGCCGTTTCGCCCGGGACCCCGTCACGGGTAGTCTTATGCCAGAGGCGGGGTTGGGCAACTGTCCGTCTAACGGGTACAGCGAAGCGATCTATGGTCCGAACTATCCGTGTAACTATCAGCCATACAACGCTGATCTGCCGCTGTTGGTCGGTCAAGACCCTACTGATTACCGTGATTTCTACGACGTCAGAGATTGGACGGGCGAAGGCAAGGAAGCGTGGGTCGTTCGGCGCACGGATCAGAGCACCAATCCGGCGAAGAACAACCCCTTCATGTTTTTTCAGATCGATAATTCCTATATTGATGGTAGCCAAACCTACTCGGTCGCGCTCACAGTCAAGTACTTCGACATCGGTACCGATCAATGGCAGCTTAAGTACGACAGCTTGAGTGGCGAGAAGGCGGCGGTTGCTCCCGATGGCAAAAACTATGTTCAAAAAACCGGCTCCAAGCAGTTGATGGAGGTGACCTTTAGCCTTCCTGACGGTAAGTTTGCCGGTCGGCTGCCGGGTGGTGCGGATTTCTACCTTGATAGCCGGGCGCCGGGGGGAAGCCTCGATGGCAACGAGTGGGTGCATATGGTCGATGTCGCGCTGCACGATGGCACGTCGCGACCAACTCGTACACCCATGCCTACCGTAACGCCCGCGGCAACCCCGCGATCGAAGCGCGTTGATGCCGTGTATGCGGCCGGGCCGCCAACGCTTGACGGTACGCTTGCAGAATGGGACGGAGTGAACCCGCTTCAGGTCAACGCGACGGCAGACTTGCACACCTACCTTTGGGGTGAAACGCCGACGATTGCTGATCTGAGCGCCGAACTGCGCAGTGCATGGACGGAAGATCACTTGTACTTTGCCGTGGGAATCCAGGATGATATGCTGGTAGGCAACAACAGCGAGAAGATCTGGGGCGATGACGTAGTCGAGATCAGCATCTATGACCAGCTCAACAACCGTACCCATCAGTTTACCGTCGCTATGGATGGTCGGCAGGCGGAAAATGGCGCCCCGTTTTCCGCGCTTGATGTCGTTACCAGCACCATACCGGGTGGCTGGAGCGTGGAGATCGCGGTGCCGGCGTCGGCGTTGGGCCTGGCGCAATTCACTTCAGGGCAGCAGTACGCGCTCAATTTCGGGCTGTGGGACGATGATAGGTTTACCTACTTTGGCCAGACGCATCTGATCTGGCGCAGTGACTCGACCAACGTTTACAAAACGGATTGGGGGGATTTCTGGCTCGACGCTGCACCCTATGATTTTTCACAGTGGACTCCGTCGCCGGGCGCGTCACCAACACCGACGCAGTTACCGTCAGGGACCCCGACAGCTACCAGAACATCTACATTCACGCCAACACCATCGCTCACACCCACGCCGCTGTCTTCACCCACGCCGACAGCAACCCTGTCACCGACGAGCACGGCAACCGCGACACCTATACCCAGCAGCATCGGTGTCGTGCAGGCCGGGCTGCTGCCTACGCTCGACGGCAACCTGGGCGAATGGGGCGAGCTGGGTTCAACGCGGCTCAACGCGACCGCGGGCTCGTATAGCTCTTTCACGGGCGAGCCGCCCACGCTGGCGGACCTCAGTGCGGAGTTGCGCGCGGCCTGGACCGCCGATACGCTCTACTTCGCCATGGGGATCCAGGATGATGTACTGGTGGGCAATAACAGCCCCCAGATTTGGGGTGATGACGTGATCGAGTTGGGTGTTTACGAACCGGTCAGCCAGGTGACACACATGTTCACGCTGGCGCTGGATGGTCGCCAGGAGGAGTATGGCGCCGCGCCCCCTCGTTGACGGTAGTCACGAGTACCATCGCTGGCGGTTGGGCGCTGGAGATGGCCATACCGGTCTCGGCCCTAGGCGTCAGCAATCTGGCAGTTGACCAGGCGTATCGCTTCACCTTTGCCTTGTGGGACGATGATCGGTTTACTTACCCGGGCCAGACGCATTTATTCTGGCAGAGTACCACTGTTAATCGGTACAGGTCGGATTGGGGCATCCTTCAGCTCAATGCCACAACCCATGACTTCGTGCAGCCGAGCATGTCACCGACGGCAACACGCACGCCATCGTCGACACCATCACCAACGCCTTTGATCTCGTCAACACCCACGCGCACGTCGACCTGGACCCCCTCGGCCACGCCGACGCGGACGCCGACGGCGACTGCCACACCCACGCGCACGCCAACGGTGACCGCCACGTCGACCTGGACCCCCTCGGCCACGCCGACGCGGACGCCCACGGCGACTGCCACACCCACGCGCACGCCAACGGTGACCGCCACGTCGACCTGGACCCCCTCGGCCACGCCGACGCGGACGCCCACGGCGACTGCCACACCCACGTGCACGCCAACGGTGACCGCCACGTCGACCTGGACCCCCTCGGCCACGCCGACGACCACGCCTTCACAGACACCGACGCCCACCGCGACCGCCACTGCGACCGCGACGGCCACGCCCTCGGCCACGCCTTCACAGACACCGACGCCCACCGCGACGGCCACTGCGACAGCGACGGTAACGCCCTCGGCAACGCCTTCCGCAACGCCTACGGCCACATTTACACCTTCGTTAACACCCACCGCTACCGTAACGTCAACGCCTACATCGACACCTACGCAGACTCCGACAGCGACACCGAGCACCGGAGACATCATGGGCGTACTGTTCAATGATCTCAACCACGATGGCGTATTCGGGACAGATGAGCCGGGTTTGCAGGGGATCGAGATTTTTTTGATGCAGGGGAAGGTGGTACACGGATACGCGAGCACGAACGTATACGGGCGGTTTGCGTTCACGAGCCTGATGCCGGGCGAATGGTCGACCACCCTTTGGCTGCCGACGGGCTTAGCCCTGGTCGCGGGCGAAAACCCGAGCTTTTGGATAGTGAACCCCGGCGAGATGATGGCGCGAGATTTTCCAGTGGCGGCTGTCTCCACTCGGACACCGACGCCGACACTGACTACGACCGCGACGCCTAGCGCGACACCGACACCTAGCGCGACACCGACCGCGACGCCTAGCGCAACACCCAGCGCGACGGCATCGCCCAGTGCTACCGTGACGCCGCGCCTGACTTCAACATCCACGACGACACCAAGTAGCGGAGATCGTAAGGGTCTACTTGCCGTTGCTGCTGTGCCGCTGATCCGGCGGTGTGCCGGCCGCGCGCACAAAGAATGTGAAGTCTATGGTCTCAGTCCACCATCAGGCCAGCGTTGGCCATCATCGCAAAGGAGCATCGCACATGGCTGACCAACCTTTCCCCTGGCGCAAGACCTTCATTCTCGGTTTTGGTTTCTTCGGCATCAGCATCATCTGGCCGCTTTTCAACAGCCTCATCCCGCCCATGTTGGAGGACCTGGGCCTGGCCGCCACAGTCATCGGCTTCATCATGACCTGGGATAACATCATCAACATGTTCCTCCAACCGTGGGTGGGCAGCCGCTCCGATCGCACGCACACCCGGTTTGGCCGGCGCAAGCCGTGGTTGATGTTGGGCGCGCCACTGGCCGCGTTCTTCTTCATCCTGGTGCCGTTCGTGCGCGAGAACTTTGTCTTCATCGCGCTGGCGATCCTGGGCACCAACCTCGGCATGGCGCTCTTCCGCTCACCGACCGTCGCGTATCTGGGTGATCTGTTCAAGCCGGGGGAGCGGAGCAAGGCCAACGGCGTGATTAACCTGATGGGGGGCGTCGGTGGTGCGTTGGCGCTGCTCGGCGGCGGCGCGCTCTACAAGATCGGGGTGCCGCTGCCGTTCATCGTCGGTGCGGGCGTGATGTTGATCGCTATCGGCATCGTGGTGGCGCTGGTCAAGGAGCCGGACTTGTCCGATCAGCCCGCCGGGGAACGCGAGCCCGGTCTGTGGGCCAACGTCAAGCACGTCGCCACCGACCGCGACCGGAGCGGGATCTTTCTGTTGGCCGCGATCTTTGCCTGGTTTGTGGGATGGAATGCGACGGAGGCGTTCTTTACGCTGTATGCGCGGAATGTGCTCGGCGTAGAAGTGGGCACCGGCGCGCAGATGCTGACCGCCTTTGCCGCGACGCTGATCATCTTTTCGATCCCCAGCGGCCTGCTGGCGACGCGCATCGGGCGCAAGCCGACGATCCTCATCGGACTGGCCGGCATGTTGCTCGGCTCGCTGGCCGCTTACCTGGTGCGCAGCCCGACCATGCTGCTCGCCGTCCTGGCCGTGATGGGCGCGTTTTGGGCGTTCATCAACATCAACTCGCTGCCGATGGTGTATGATCTGGCCGGGCAGCGGAGCATCGGCTCCTACACCGGTCTTTACTATTTTGCATCATCGCTTGCCGCGATCACCGGCCCCATTCTGGCCGGCCGGCTGATCGACTCGACGAGCTATCGTATCATCTGGCCGTTCTGCCTGATTTCCCTGGCGCTGGCGATGGTCTTTATGAGTCTGGTGCGACCGCGACGTGAGGCGTAGCGCGTGGAGCGTGGAGCGTGGAGCGTGAACACGATACGCGCCTCACGCCTCACGCCTCACGTCTCACGCCTCACGCCTCACGTCTCACGTCTCACGCACCCACCTCCCCGCTGCACACAAACTCAACTGTCCCGGTCAGCCGCGCCGACCAGTCCGGCGCAACCTCCACGCGCATCTCGCCGCCGGGCATCTGCACGGTGACAGGGCTGGCGCAGCGGCCGGTGCGGATGGCTGCGCCCGCGGCCGCGCAGGATGAGGTGCCCGAAGCGAGCGTGTACTCAGCGCCGCGCTCCCAGATTTCGATACGCAGCGTGTGGTGATCCACAACCTGGGCAAACTGGACGTTTGTGCGGTTAGGGTAAAGGGACAGGCGCTCCAGGTCGGGACCCAGGCGCTGCGCCAGCGCCGCGGTCAGCCCGCCGAGCTTGGCCTGTACCTCCGGCGTCTGTGCGTCGAGAAAGACCACGCAGTGCGGGTTGCCGATGGTCGCGCCGACGATCCGTAGGCTCAAGCCTGCGACCGTGACCTCTTCCCCGATCACCTCGCGCGCAGGGCCAGCGATGCCGATGTCGGCGCTGAGGAATGAGAGCCGGCCCATATCCATGGCGATCCGTGCGCCCTCGGCGTCGCGTACGTGGGCCGTCACCGTGCCGCCGGGCGTCAGGATGTCGAAATCCGGGCCGGACGGCAGGCCGCGATCCCACAGGTAACGCGCAAAGATGCGCAGCCCGTTGCCGCTCTTCTCGAACTCGCTCCCATCCGGGTTGAACAGACGCAACGCGAACTGAGATTCTGCTCGCGCGTCCTGAGCTTGCCGCAGGACGCACCGTGAGCCCGTCGAAGGGTGCGTCCTGCGAAATCCCGCGGATAGACTGTCGCTCCTGTGACTGTATTCCTCTCGATGGAGAGAGGCTGGGGGTGAGGTCGGCCCCCACAGGATGCCATCCGATCCTACGCCGCGATGCCGGTCGCAGATGCGCCGGATCGTCTCTCTGGTCGGCGGCTCGGGCCAGTCGGCGGGGTCCAGCACGATGTAGTCGTTGCCCAACGCGTCGTACTTGAAGAAACGCCGTCCGGCCGGGGGAAAGGCCGCGGCGCGGGGGCGGACATCGGCATCGTCCATCAGCGGTCAGTTCCGTGCAGCGGCAGATCGCGGACGATCAGATCAGCGTAGGTCTCGCGGCGCTGGATCAGCCGGGCCGCGCCATCCTTGACCAGAACGACGGCTGGCCGGCGCGCCAGGTTATAGTTGCTTGCCATCGCCAACGTGTACGCGCCCGCCATCGGGATCGCCAGCAGAGACCCTCCCGATCCTGTCGCAGGATCGCCCGCCTCCAGCCGCGGCAGTTCGATGTCGCGAATCAGCACGTCCCCCGACTCGCAGTACTTGCCGGCGATCGTGACGACTTCGTGCTGCGTGTTGCGTGTTGCGTGTTGGGTATGGGGTGATTCGCCGTTCGTCATTTGTCTTTCGTCGATTTGCCGTTCGCCATTTGCTATTCGCTGCGCCGCATACTTCGCGCCATACAGCGCCGGCCGGATGTTATCCGCCATGCCGCCGTCCACCGCGACATAGGTGCGCACGCCCGGGATCTCCTTGCGCGCGCCGACGGTGTAGAGCGCGACCGCGGCCGGCGCCACGAGCGAGCGGCCCGGCTCCAGGACGAGGTGTGGCAGCGCCAGCCCGTGCGCCGGGCAGGTGGCGGCGATGGCTGCGGTCAGCGCGGCGATGTACGGGGCCACCGGCGCTTCGGGATCGTCCTCGGTCATCGGCACGCCCCAGCCGCCGCCGGGACTCAGCTCACGCAGCGTGAAACCGTGCCGGTCGCGCATCTCGGCCGCGAACGCGATGAGCACGGCCGCCGCATCGGCCAGCGACTCCGGCTCGTAGATCTGCGAGCCGATGTGACAGTGTAGCCCGACCAACGCCAGCCCCGGTGTTTGCATTGCCTGCACAACTGCACGCTCGGCATCACCCGTCGTGATGGGAAAGCCGAACTTGGAGTCCAGGTGGCCGGTTTGGATGTGGGCATGCGTGTGGGCCGCGACGCCGGGGGAGAGACGGAGCCAAACGGCAACTGGAAGCTGGAAACTCGAACCTGCTTGTTCACTGTTGACCAACGCCGCCAGCATTTCGAGTTCGTGAAAGTTGTCGATGACGATGCGGCCGATGCCGGCGGCGAGCGCTTCCACCAGCTCAGCGCGCGACTTGTTATTGCCATGGAAATGGATGCGCTCGGGCGGGAAGCCAGCCTGGCGCGCGACGTAGAGCTCGCCGCCGGAGACCACGTCGAGGTCGAGGCCTTCTTCGGCGAAAAGCTGGGCGATGGCGGTGCAGAGGTAAGCTTTCGAGGCGTACGCAGCCTGGGCCGTGCCGGGGTAGTGATGCGCCAACGCTTCCCGGTAGGTGCGGGCTTGCGTGCGGAGGGTCTGCTCGTCGAAGACGTAGAGCGGCGTGCCGAATTCGGCGGCAAGCGACGATGCCGCGCAGCCGCCGAGCCAGAGCTCGTCATCGTCGGCCGTACGTGCGGTGATGGGCCAAAGTGCGTTCAAGGGGTGTCCTCCTGGTTTGATGTTTTTCATCAGTGTCCGACTACGGCCTTCGGTGATGGATCATTTTTCCGCCAATTCGCTGGGGACCCACACCAGTGCGTCCCCAGGCGTGCCGATACGCAAGCCGGATCGCCGCGCGACCTCCGGATCGTCGATGAAATGGCGGCGGTTGAGGCTGACCATCAGCGTTCAGTGCTGAGGCTGTCACCCAACAGCGTGACGCCGAGCACCGTCAGCGCGATCGCCAGCCCCGGAACCAGGCTGGTCCACGGCGCGGTCGCCAGATAGCCGCGGCCCTCGAACAGCATCTGGCCCCACTCGGCCTGCGGGGGCGGCGCACCCAGCCCCAGGAAGCCCAGCGCGGCCACGCTGAGGAGCGCACGGCCCAGGTCGGTCGTGGCGTAGGCCAGCAGGGGCGACAGCACACCGGGCAGGAGATGGTGGCGGAGGATGCGTATGTTGCCTGCGCCGAGCACGCGCGCGGCGTCGATGAAGGGCGCTGCGCGCAGGCTGCGCGTGACGCCCCGGATCAGCCGCGCGTAGCCGGGGATGCCGGCGATGCCCACCGCCAGCGCCAACCCGGTCAGGCTCGGCCCGGTGAGCGAGACCACGAGCAAGGCGAGCAAGAGCGCGGGAAACGCCAGCAGCAGGTCGATCAGCCCCACCCACATCTGGCCCAGCCAGCCCTGGCTGAACCCGGCGAGCAGGCCGATCAGGGTGCCGACGACCGCGCCCAGCGCCACCGCCACGCCCGCGACGACCAACGTCGCGCTCGCGCCGTAGAGCAGGCGGCTGAGCACATCGCGGCCGTAGAAGTCGGCGCCCAGCAGATGCGCCGCGCTGGGCGGCTGGAGCTGCGCGGCCAGGTTGATTTCGTTCGGGGGATAGGGGGCGAGCCACGGCGCGGCCAGCGCAGCGATTACCGCCGCGGCGACCAACAGCAGGCCGAGCCAGGCGAACGGCCGGCGCGCCACGCGGTGGAACAGTAAGCGCAGAGGCCCCGGCGCGTCGGCGCTCATTCCCAGCCCGCCTGCGGGTTCAGCCAGCCGGCCAGCAGATCCACGCCCAGGTTGACTGCCACGTAGATGACCGCGATGACCAGCGCGACCCCCTGCACGACCGGCAGATCGCGCCACAGGATCGCGTCGACCAGCAGTTTGCCCAGTCCGGGCCGGCTGAACAGCGTCTCAGTCACCACGGCGCCGCCGAGCAGGAACCCCAATTGCAGGCCGGCGATGGTCACGATCGGGATCGCCGCGTTCCGCGCGGTGTGCCGGCCCAGGATGCCCCAGCGGTTCAACCCCCGCGCACGCGCGGCTGTGATGTACGGCTGGTGCAGCACTTCGAGCAGGCTGGCGCGGGTCAGCCGGGCGATGGGGCCGGCCGTGGCATAGCCCAGCACCAGCGCCGGCATGATCAACGAACGCCAACCCTGCGCGCCCGCGGGCGGCAGCCATCGCAGTTTCACGCTGAAGAGCCAGATGAGCAGCAGCCCCGACCAAAAGACCGGCACGGCCACGCCGCCCACCGCCAGACCGCTCGCCAGCCGGTCGAGCCACGAGCCGGGCCGCAGTGCCGACGCCACGCCCAACGTCACCCCCAGCAGTATCGCCAGGGTGAACGCCGCCAGCGCCAGCGTCAGCGTGTACGGGAATTGTTCCGCGATGAGGTCACGCACGGGACGGTTGTTGAAGAGTGACTGCCCCAGGTCGCCCCGCGCCAGGCGAACGAGCCAGCCGGCATACTGCGCGGGCAGGGGTTGATCCAGCCCAAGCTCGGCGCGCAGGCTGGCCACGGCCTCCGGTGACGCGCCCGAGCGCGCCAGCATCGTCTCGGCCGGGTCGCCCGGCAGCAGGTGCACCAGGGCGAACACGACCGTGACGACGCCCAACAGGGTAAGCATCCCTGTCAACAACCGGCGGCGCAGGTAAGCCGGGAAGGTGGCATTCATCGGTAAGGTGGCCGGGATCATCCCCTACTGCGTCAGCCAGACATCATACAGCACCGGGAACCATCCCTGAACATCGTAGCTCAGATCCCGAACAGGCTGCGCGGCAGCATTGAGGTTGACCTGATCGCGAATCGGCAGGATCCACGCCTGCTCCATGATGCGCCCCTGCGCCTGCGTGTAGAGTCGGGCGCGGGCCGCCCAATCGCCGGTCTGTCGCGCATCATCGAGCCAGCGATCCAGCTCAGGGTCGTTGACACGCGCAAAGTTGAAGCCGCCGATGCTGCTGCTGTGGAAGAATGTGCGCAGCAGGTCAGGGTCGGTGCCCGAGCTCACGAACGGGATCAGGTGGTGCGTGCCCTTGCGGCCGGCTTCCAGCGCCGCAGGATACGTCATTTGCTCGAGCTGCAGATCGATGCCCAGCGGTTTCCACTGCGCCTGGAGGATGGTGCCGACGGCCGGCAGCTCGCCCCACGACATCAGCGCGGCCTTTAGCTCGAGTTTTTGACCGTCCTTGTCCAGGATTCCGTCGCCGTCGCTGTCGGTCCAGCCCGCTTCCTGGAGCAACGCCTTGGCTTTTGCCAGGTCGAAGGGGTAGGCCGACAGCCCGGTCGCGGCCCCGCGGGTGACTGCGGACAGCGGCCCTTGGGCCGCGGGCGACGTCGGCCCAAAGACGGCGTTGACCAGGGCGGCGCGATCGGTGGCGTGCAGCAATGCCTGACGCACCCGCACGTCATCCAGCGGCGCTAAAGTCGTATTCGGGAAGAACTGCACCGCTAAACCCGGGATGGCGATGGGGAGAAGCTGATGTTCCTGCTGATCACTGCCACCTGACACCTGGCCTCTGATCTGCTCGGCGTCCTTTGGCGGGAGCTCGCCCATCACGTCAGCCTGACCGGACAGCAGCCCCGGCAGCCGCGTCGCCGGGTCGGCGTAGAAGCGGAACTCCACCCGGTCGAGATACGCTGGCCCTTGGTGGCCCCGGATTTCTGGCGCCCAGCGGTAGTCGGGGTTGCGCTCGATGGTCAGCGTCTGGCGATCGAGGTATTCGACGAAACGGAACGGGCCAGTGCCCACCTGGTGAAGCTGGTACTGGTCGCCCCATTTGTCCAGCGCGGCCGGCGACGCGATGCCCAGATAGACCTGACTCAAGCCGTCGAGCAGGGGCGCATACGCTTCCTTGAGCGTGATAACCGCGGTGTAGTCGTCGGTCGCCTCGGCGTGATCGAACGGGCCGAGCAGGAAGGCTGCTTTCTGCGACTTGGTTTTCGGCTCGACCACACGCTGGAGATTGCGCACGACGGCCGCTGCGTTAAACGGCGTCCCATCGTGGAAAGTCACATCCTGACGAAGCCTGAACGTGTAGGTTTTGCCGTCCTCGCTGACCGTCCAGCTTTCAGCCAGCGACGGGTGAAAACTGCCGTCGCGATCCTGGACGACCAGCGTGTCGTAAACACCGCTCAGCGCGATGCCCAGCTCACTGCTGGCGTTCACGTGTGGATCGATGCCCGAGACGGGAAGCGTCAGCCCATAGTGCAGGGTGCCGCCGGTGACGGGGGTCGTGGCGGCGGCAGGGACGGTTGCGGGAGCCGGTCCCGGCTGTGCGGAGGGCAGCGGCTGGCACGCGGCCAGCAGCAGAGTCAGACCCAGCGCACCTGCGCGGACAAAGCTGCGGATTGTGGTTGTGTTCATCTTTTGTACCTGCTATCGGGGCTTGGTGTCTGTCCATCTTCGCTTCCATCTTTGACAGACATAGCCCGGAAGACTATACTGGCGACATGCAATTGCTTCGACGAGCGACCCGGATGGCGAGCAGCGTGCTCGCTCTTTTTTTGTTGTCGCGGCGCTATCGGCCCTGGCGACGCAGCCGGTTGCGGCGCAACACGGCTGTGACCCCGGTAACCTGATCCCAAACTGCAACCTCGATGGCCCCTACAACGCACCGCCCGATCACGCTGACTGGCGGATTCCGCAAGGGTGGGCGCCGTTTGTGCTCAGCGGCAGCCTGGCCTACTGGCAGGCCGAGGATACCTTGTTTGGTGCGCCGAGCTTGCAGATGGTGTCCGACGGCGACACATTCACAGCCGGTGTTTTCACGCAGGTCAACGGGCTCCAACCCGGCGCCACTTATAAAGCGTCGGCGGGTTGGTTTGCCCCTAACCACCCGCCGGACGACTTCTTTTGTCGCAAGCTCGGTATTGACCCCAAGGGCGGCACAAATCCGCAGGCCGCGGAGGTCGTGTGGGGGCCGACTTACTGCGGCCCCGGACGCTTGGTCAACTATCCGCCGCCTGCCCCCAATATCGATGTGAGCGCGGTTGCCCAAGCTTCCACAGTAACGGTGTTTGCCTACGTGCAGCACACCTACTCGACGGGCATGAATTACATCTTCCTCGATGCAGTCGGTCTTTATGAAGACGCTTCAGCGCCGAGACAGGCCCCGCCCACTGCCGTGCCGTCGCCTGCGCCCTTGCCTCCCAAGCCGACGGCCTTGCCCGCGCCCGTGAAGACGCGTCCACCGACCCTGACCGCGACGCCGACTGTCACGCTGACGCCCACGACGACCGCCACCGCCACCCAGACGGCGACCCCGACGATCACGCCGACGCCGTCCGCAACCTACACGCCGACGACTACACCCACGTCAACGCTGCCGCCGCGGCCGAAAGCTACGCTCGGAGCCGCGACAGTGGCCGCAACCGCCGCCACTAACCCCGCCAGACCGGCATCGCCTGTCATGCTCATCGGCGGCCTGGGGGCGCTCGGCTGCGCAGGCTTGCTGGGCATCACGCTGATCGTCAAAAAGCGGCGGTAGTTTTTTGCTCCGCGAGCAACGCCTCGGCTTCCCGTTCCTCCGCCTCCCGCGCGATCATCGCCTGCTTGCCCGCGTACGCCCGGCGCTTCTTATCCGGCATCCACGTCAGTGACTCATCGCCGGCCTCGATCTTCCGGGCGAAGATCAGGAACGCGCTGTGTGCGATCATGCGATCCTCGGGACGAAGCCGGGCGGCCACCGTTTTCCAGGGCCGGACGATGATCTCCTCCATGCGGATGTCGCCGAAAGGTAACGCCTGCAAACCCGCCACCAACAGCTCGGCCTGGTTCACCGTCGGCAGCAGCGCGCCGAAGAACCCGCTCCCTTTCAGCGCGGCCCAGGCATGATTTAGAAAGAGCCACGGCTCGCGCAGATCCAGAAACACCGCATCGACTTCTGTCTCGTGGAAGCCGCCGGTGATGTCCTCATTGTACAGCGTCACGTAGGGCAGCAGACCCAGTTCATCCAGGTTGTTGCGCGCCATGGTGAAGGATTCCGGCCGCGTCTCGTAGCTGTACACGCAGCCGCTCGGCATCACCGAGCGCGCCAGCATCATCGTGAGCCCGGCGCTGCCGGTGCCCGCCTCCACCACCGTGCGGCCGGGATACAAGCTGAGCCGCATCACGATCTGCGCGGCGTCCTTGCTGTAGATAATCTGCGAGGCGCGCGGCAGGCCGTGGATCAGATCGTGTGTGGAGGGCTCCAGCGCCAGGATCGCGTAGTCGTGCTGGGTGCGCAGGGTGCGCCCCAGCGGCTTGCCGATCAATTCATCGTGGCGGATACAGCCCCTGTGGCAATGCCACTCCTCCGACGGTTTCAGCCGGATCAGATAGCGTTTGCCGTCGGGACTGATCAGGAGGACGACATCTCCTTCTTTGGCGACTGCGGACATGCGTTGCACCATCTTCCAAGGTTGGGCGAAATGCTCTGACGCGTCAGAGACCGGCGTCCATTATAACCTTGCGGGCGGGCTGCGGCACAATTCGATTGACAAGTCGCGCGAGGCTGTGTTATATTCGGCTTGCGCGAGCGGGTCGTTCGGCCCGTCCGTATTTTTCCCTCGGCCATTATTTCCACAAGGAGAACCCTCCATGAAGAGCCCTGCACTCAAAGCCGGCCTGATCGGTGCAGTCATCGTCCTGGTGCTCAACCTGATCGGGGTTATCCCGGTGATTGGTTGCATCGGCCTGCCGCTGGAACTGGTCGCCTATGGTGTCATCGGCGCGCTGGCCGCGCTTTGGATGGCGCCGCGGCGCGAGGCCGGCCGTGCAGCGGGTCAGGGCGCACTGGCGGGCCTCATCGCGGGCGCGGTGAGCGGCGTCGTGCGCGCGATCCTTACGCCAATCTCCATGCAACTTTCGGGCGGAACCACCGCCATGCTCAACCAGTTGCCGCCGGAGTCGCTTCAGGCGCTCCAGCAAGCCGGCATCGACCCGAACGTGATCTTCGGCGGGGGCACGATGGCGG
This sequence comes from uncultured Chloroflexia bacterium, assembly GCA_963841825.1. Taxonomy (GTDB): domain Bacteria; phylum Chloroflexota; class Anaerolineae; order CG2-30-64-16; family CG2-30-64-16; genus CAWJEL01. Next base: position 184,679 of record CAWJEL010000030.1, on the reverse strand, counting down.
GCCTGGTGTTCGTCTGCTGTCTCCCGCTGGGCTTGATGCTCGGCGCCGGCCTGGGCGCGCTGGGCGGGCTGATCTTCGCCGCAGCCAAACCGGAGTAGTGCCCCGTGATACGTGCTGCGTAAAACGTGATGGGAGCCAGACGGCGCGCTGCGCATTTTGCTCACGAATCACGTAGCACGCATCACGCATCACGCATCACAAATCCCGTGTCAACACGCACCATCCTCCACCTCGACCTCGACGCCTTCTTCGTGGCGGTCGAGCGGCTCGACAACCCCGCACTGATCGGCGTGCCGGTGATCGTGGGCGGCCGGGCCGAGGTGCGCGGGGTGGTCGCGTCCGCCTCCTATGAGGCGCGCAAGTTCGGCGTCCATTCGGCCATGCCTACGGCCCAGGCGCTGCGCCTCTGTCCCCAGGCCGTGCTCGTTTCGGGCCATCGCGACCGCTACAGCGAGATGTCGGACAAGGTCATGGCCATCCTCGGCGATTATACCCCGCTGGTCGAGCCGATCTCCATCGATGAAGCCTTTCTCGACGTCACCGGCACCGAGGCGCACTACGGCTCACCCGCGCAGTTGGCGCTGACACTGCAGGATCGCATCGAACGCGAGCTGCGGCTATCGGCCTCATTGGGTGTCGCGACCAACAAACTGATCGCCAAGGTCGCCAGCGACTATCGGAAGCCGCACGGCATTACCGTTGTGCCGCCGGGCGAGGAGGCCGCGTTCCTGGCGCCGTTGCCCATTCGCCGGTTGTGGGGCGTCGGCGAGGTCACAGGTCGCGAGCTGGCGAGGCTGGGCGTCGAGACGATCGGCGATCTGGCGCGTCTCTCCGCGGACGAAATGCGTGCTCGCTTCGGCGTTCACGGCGAAGGGCTGTGGCGCGCCGCGCGCGGCATCGACGACAGTCCGGTCACATCCGAGCACGAGGAGAAATCGCTCAGCCGGGAGGAGACGTTCGCCCGGGACGTGAGCGATCCGGTTCTTTTGCACCGCGAGCTGCTGCGGCTCAGCGAGTCCGTGGCTTCGCGGCTGCGGCGGCACGGCTTGGCGGCGCGCACGATCGGACTGAAGCTGCGTTACAGCGATTTCACGACCCTGACCCGGCAGGCGACGCTGGCGGAACCCACGGACAGCGGACCGGCGATCTATGCCCAGGCGTTGGCGCTGTTCGAGGCGGCCTGGGATCGGCGCCGGGCGGTGCGGCTGGTGGGTGTGGGGACGAGCAACCTGGAGCAGCCCGCGCGCCAGATGCGGCTGTTCGAACAGGAGGATCAGCGCCAGGCCCAACTCGACGCCGCGCTCGACCGCATCCGGGGGCGCTACGGTAGTGACGCGATCCAACGGGCGTCGTTACTGGAGGAGCCCGAGGCGCTTTGGACGCCCAAGGGTGTGCCGGAAAAGTGAGAAGGTCGGTTATCCCCTTCCCTCGCAGGGAGGGGGTTGGGGGTAGGTAGGCTCAGCGCAGCGCGGCATCCAGATCGCCCGGCGCCGAGAACCGCGCGACCGTGTGCAAGAAATCGGTCAGGCTGCCGGCCTGCCTGCGCAATAGCCGCAGCTTGCCGCCGATAGGATCGGTGGCTGCCGCGCCGACCGCGTAGGAGCCGTGGAACGCAAAGTAGGCCTGATTCAGTTTGCGGATGGCGTAGCCGTTTGCCACGAGGATGCGGCGTTGGGACTCCATATACGCTTCGGCTTCGTCGATCTCGCCTTCGGCCAACAGACGATCCGCTTCCAGCCGGGTCTTACGCATGAACGGGCCATATTCGAACTGCGGCGGGTCGCTCTTTTTCCCCAGCCAGTCTGGGCGCATCGACAGCGGCTGCGGCCACCCGGCCGGCGGCACCCGCTCGGGGTAGAAGCGTTCCACCACCTGCCGGCCGATCTCGTCGCCGATGATCGAGGCGACCGTCTCATTGATCGTGCGCATGCCGCCGTTGTCACCGTAGTGCCAACCCAACGGTCGGAAGTACAGATACGTATGTACCCATTCGTGGGCTACCGTGTCCAACACCCAATCCAGTGAGGGAATCTCCACGACCATGGTCGGGTAGGACGAGAAGCCGCCTGTGCCATCCACCAGCGCGCTGACATCCAGCTCGCGCGTCACCTGCCCCTCAATCCGCTCCATATCCGCGACCGCAATGCCAGGGTCGAGGTACACCCCTTTCTTTACAGCGATATGATCCCGCGGCGAGACGATGAGATAGTCGGGGCTTTCGGTAAACGCAAACCGCACCGGCGGCCAGACGTGCTCCGCGGTTGTCAGGCCAGCCTCATCGAGCACCGCAGCCACCTGTCCCTCGATGATCCGCTCGACCGCGGGACGACGCGCGGTCTGCATCGCGCGCAGATCGTCCAGCTCGGCCTGGAGCGGGGCCGCCAGCGTGACCGGGTCGACGCTTTGGGGATCAGCATAGATGCGTTCGATCTCGCCTGTCAGTTCGTCGATCCGTCCGAGCGCATCGAAATAGGCGACGACCAGATCGTGCTGTTCTGTCAGTGTCAGGTCAGCGCCGGGATGGGTCAACAGGTCGCGCGCCTTTTGGGCGACCGCCTGTGTCTCCCACGCCGCCAGCCGAAAGCCGCGGCCACCGATGGCCTGCTGGATGACGAAGGCTGACCGCGCCGCGCCCAATTGGCCGTTGCTCGGGATCAGCACGGCGATGGCGAGGCAGACGAAGACCAAGACGATGCCGCGCCGCACACGGGCCCTCACGCGCTTGCGGGGGCCGGCTCGGGCCGGCGCAGCGACACTCGCCGCAGTCAGAGTTTTCATGGCATTTGGATTATAGACGCCTCGGAGGATCCCGGCAAGGCAGGACGCTTACACTCCTGGCAGAAGGATCAACCCAGCCGGATTGACGGCTGTCGGTGCGCGTGCTATGCTTGCCATCGCTATGAGCATCCACCTTCGTCCCGCCGATCACGTCGAAGTCGGCTTGCGCGCAGGTTTGATCAACGCCGCGTACGCCGGCTATTTCGTGCCGATGCATCTGACCGCAGAGGGTATGCGCTCTGTGGACGATCTCTACGACGTAGACCTGGCGCGCTCGGTTGTGGCGTATGATCGCGGCGAGCTGGTTGGTATGGCGCTGCTCTCGCGGCGCGGGCGCAGGGGCTGGGTCAGCGGCGTGGGCGTGCTACCGGCGTGGCGGCGGCGCGGCGTGGGTTGGCGAATGATGGAGGCGCTGCTGGATAACGCACAGGAGGCAGGCGTCAGACAGGTGACGCTGGAAGTGATTGCGCAAAACCACGCGGCACGGGCGCTCTATGCGGCGTTGGGCTTCGTGGAGCGGCGCGAACTGCTCTGTTGGCGCCGCGACCCGGATGCAGATGCCCTGCCCATCCCAGAGGAGCGGTTGACGGAGGCGTCTCTGGACGAGGCGCTGGCACACTTCGAGAGTTGGCACGACCAGCCACCCTGTTGGCAGGGCGAGGCGGCGACCCTCAGCAAGATGGCCGATCGGGTGCGCGGCTACCGCTTGGAACTGGCTGGCGTCCCAGCGGCCTATTGTCTGCTCAGCGAGCGCGGTGAGGCGCTCATGCTGATGGATGTGGGGATCAACCCGCAGGTTGGGGCGGTCACGGCCGGGCGCACGTTGCTGCAGGCGCTTGCGGCGCGCTATCGCGGCCGGGCGCTCTCGTTGAACAACGTGCCGGTGGATTCGAGCCTCAATCGCGCCCTGGCCGCGTTACATTTCCTGGTCGGTGTCCGCCAGTTTGAGATGAGCATCTCAGCCTTCGCCCACTGAGATTTCCGCGTGATGCGTTCCCCACGCACGTATACCTGCCCGCGTGAAGGCGACTTCAAGCGCTCGTCATCCATCTAGTGGGTCGTTTGGTTCGCCGTTTGCCATCGTCTGCGTCGACTGCCTACGGTTGAAACCGTAGTCTGGCACTGCCCAAACCCGCTGAAGCGGGTTGATGCCATGCGCCGCAGTGCGTTTCAACGCACTTGATGTGTCAGACGGTGATTTCAATCACCGGTCCAGATGGCGGACGGATTGCCAAACGACCCACTAGTCAAGCATGATGATGGGCAGCCACAGCGACATGGGCACGGTCGGCTGCTGCAGAAGCGCGAAATCACGGACGGACTGTAGGCGTAGATCGATCACGGCGAACGGCTCGGCGCGCATCTGATAATCCTTCGCTGCTACCGACAGCCCGATGAACTCGCAGCGAAGGTGAGCATCGGGCAGCGTCAGACGATAGAATCCTGTGCGGTCGGTCTCAGCAGAGAGCGTCTGGGATGAGCACCCCAGCGCCGAGACGGTTGCGCCGCCGATCCCCTGCGCGGGGCCGCGTGCGATATCATATACGCGGCCGGTCAGCGCCAGATCGCCCCCCAGGGTGGGTGTGGCGGTCGGTGTCAGCGTGGACGTGGCCGTCGGCGTCGGCGAGGGCGTGGCCGTCAGGGTGGGGGACGGTGTTTCCGTGGGGGTGGCCGACGCGGTGGCCGTGGATGTGGGCGTCGCAGTGACGGTCGGCGTGGCAGTGGGCGTCCCGGTCGGGGTGGTCGTAGCCGTCTCGGTCGGCGTGGCGGTGACCGTGGCTGTCTCCGTCGGTGTCGGTGAGCGGTAGCCGGTCGGTGTCGCGGTCGGCGTGCGGGTGCGCGTCGGTGTTGGCGTCTGGGTGACGGTGGACGTTGCGGTCGGCGTAGGCGTTGCAGTCGGAGCGATCGTTGCCGTTGGTGTCCGGGTTGGCGGCGGCGTGTAGTCGCCGCTGGCAGTCAAGTCCAGTTGCGATGAGTTCCCGGAGGTCCACTGTTGAAGTTCGCTCTGGATCGCCGTAAGATTGGCGATACTGATCTGCAGGGGCTCTCCGGCCGCACAGCCGTCTTTCTGCGCCGTCAAGGGGTCATCCCCCTTAAGGGCGATCCGATACCAGGATGCGCTCCCCTGAGCGAACGTGGGCGTCGACTGTGCGTAGCCGCCACACGTGAACGTGATCGTAACCGGATCGCCTGCTGGACTGCTGTTGACCTGCACAGTCCCGTAGCGCTGATCAGGATTGGCTGGTTGCGCGAAGGCAGGTCCCGCTCCCATCACCCCGACGACGATGGTCAAGATCAATGCGAGAGAGGTGCGTTTCATACAAGATCTCCAGGTGCGCAACGGCTTGAGAGCGCCTTGCTGCTAGCGCGGGATGGTCAGATTGGCGGCCTGCGTCATGTGAATCCAATAGCCTGTGCCAGGCTGAAATTGGGTCAGCGTGTTGACGAAGGGCGGTGCGGCGGGATCGTAGATCAGCCACGGGTTGCCCGGATTGGTGCCATCGTAGCCTTCCACCAGGTCGTACTTGCCGCTGATCTGCGCCAACACGGTCACCACATCACGTGCGCTGCTCGATGGGTAGCCGATCAGGTTCCAGCCGGCGCATAGATTCAGCGTAACATCGGCACTCAACGGCTTGCCCGTCAATGCCAACGCGGGCGCGGCCGTGGTATGCACCCACAACCCTTGGCTGGTGTTGATCTGCGTCAGGGTGTTGACAAAGGACGGCGCGGCGGGGTCGTAGATGCGCCAGGGATTGTCTGGCTGGCAGCCGTTGTAGGCCTCGACCAGGTCGTACTGCCCGGCGATGCCGGAAAAGACGGCCGCGACGCTGTCGTCGGCCGGCGTGTAGGGCATCGAGACCAGGTTCCAGCCCGCGCCGAGCGGCTGCGTCAGCGTGCTGGTTTCGGGCCAGGGCGCGCCGAATGCTAACCGGTTCAGCAGGTTGCGCGTTACCTTGTCCACGATGGGGTTCGGCGCGGAGAGGCCGACTACCGCCCAGTCCCATGTCCCGGAAGACCACACTGTGGCGCCTGCGGTGTTGGTGTAAATGCCCATCGTCCCAATCCCGGCATTGGCGGGCATGGTGCCCAAGATCTGGAATGTTGCCGGCGTGCCCTGGGTGAGCGCTGCTTGATTGATCGTCGGGTAGCCGCCGCTCATGGTGAACTTCGCGCCGTCCACTTCATTGGCGGCAATACCGGTCGTGCCGTACACCTCGGTGTTGCCGAAAAGTTGACCATTTTTGATCCCGGTACCGGACCAGATCCAGTGCGTGGGGTAATAAGCGACCATGCCTGTCTGTGTCGGTCGGCCCCCGTTGAAGTAGGTGAGGCCCGTCATCTGGGTTTCGCAGCGGTTGACCGGCGGTTGGCACCAATAATAGGTCGTCAGGTGATCGTTGCTGGGGTCTCCATCGGTCACGATGGGATCACTGGGGTACTCGTTCTTGAAACCGACCATAGTGCGGCCGTTATTCTCGTAGCGCACTTGCCAGTACGATGTATTTGAACTGAAGAATAGGGCATTCCCGCCGCGCGCGATGAATCCCGCCACCTGATCGCGCATCGGCCAGCTCCAGTATTCGTCGTGCGCGTCGTTCATGAACATCCGGTAGTGGGAGAGGAGATCCGGTAGCGCATGCACATCGTAGTTGCTGGCGTACTCAATGGTGTAGCCGTTCTTTTCCAGCCATTGAATCAGCGGCAAATTGCGCCAGGGCGGGCACGACCAGAGCAACGAGCATGACCCGTTCGGATCACCATAGGGGCGGTCGAACGAGAGGTAGTTCGCGCGACCTCGAGGCGGATTCAGAGTCTCGTCGGGGTAGAAGCTCAGTCCATTCAGGTAGTTGTAGGCCTGCCAGGTGGCTTCATTGAGCATGTAGAGCACAGGTGATGTGGAGCCGGGTTGAGCGGGACGAACCACGAAGAAGATCCAGATCCCGTTCGGCTTGGTGACGTTCTCCCCGGGCGTCGTCACCAGCCGTACCATGTAGAGACCGCTACGCCAGTCAGCCGGGATGTGCAAGGTGTGGCCTGCTGGCCACCCGCACCCCAGGTGTGAGTTTGGGCTGCAATCGCCGTACCACGCCCCCACGAGTCCGGAGATGCGTTGTTTTTGTTCCAGGCCGTTCGCGCCCCAACGATTGACCACCAGTTCATACGTCGGCAGCGTTGGTCGAAATATGCAGGTCGATGCTGCCACCCTGCACGACCGATTGAGCGGCCGCGTAGCCAAGAATCCGGTAAGCAGCCGTCGACTCAGGATCGGCTGGTGCGGCCGCGGCCATCCCGCCGCTAACAGGCAGCACGATGCAGAATACTACCAGGCAGATCAGAACGGCCCTCATGGGGGCATCCTCCGATGGTCTCATGGCGCGAGAAACCACAAATGGGAGGGGCTGCCAAACCCGGCAATCCCTCCCATTCAGCGAAGATTTGGCGACTCACGCCGGGCGTCGGCCAAAGGGGTGCGCGCCTATTTCAACGCGCGGCGCAGGGTCTCTTCATCTTCGGATGAAAGGGTCGTCTGCAGCAGGGTGCCCTCAAAAGGTTCGATCGCGCCGAAGAGGGCGCTCGCATTCGCATCCACAACCATGATGAAGATCGCCGAAGTGCCGGGTGTCAGGGCGTCTGACACTTCCTTGACGAATTTCTTATCGACCCCCAGGCCGAGCGATTTGCCGATCAAAGCCCCGGCCGCGGCGCCGAGGAGCAGCCCACCGATGGGGAAGAACACCAACCCCAGCAGGAGCCCGAGCATGCCGCCGCCGACTGCGCCGATCTTGACGCCGCGATCGGTTTCGCCCTTCTTTTCGATCTTGCCGTCAGCGTCGCGGACGATCACTTCCGCATCTTCCATCTTGATGAGGCCGTGCTTCTCCTGCGCGCGCAACGCCTCGCGCACCTTGCCGGCTTGTTCCATGTCGTCGAACTTGATGACAATGAGTTGTGACATTCGGTCGCTCCTTTCGGTTTTGACGGGCTGATGGCCCTGCTTGACTCGGCTGTCTCCGATAAGTTCAGCTCAGGCATATCCTACTACAAAGATAGGACGGACGCAAACTGCTGAAGTCAGGTGCGAACCTTTGCAATGCCCCACAAACGGCGGTATAATCGAATTTAAATACGGCGGGCCCGGGACGTCTCGGCCCGCCGATTTGTGAACTGTCAAGCCACTGGGTTAAGCCGCTGCCGGAGAGGGCGATGCCGACGGTTGCCGAACGACTGGATACGCTGCGTCAAGCGGTGCGTTATCACGCCTACCGCTACTATGTGTTGGATGATCCGGTCATCAGCGACGCGGAGTATGACGCGCTGTGGCGCGAGTTGGTCGCGCTGGAGGCCGAGCACCCTGAACTGGTGGCGCCGGACAGCCCGACGCAACGTGTGCCCGGCGCGGCCGCTGAACGCTTCGCCAAGGTGCGCCATCCCGCCCCGATCCTCAGCCTGGGCAACGCGTTCGGGCCAGAGGAACTGATCGCCTGGCGCGACCGTTTTGCCAAGCTGTTGCCGGCGGATGATCTGGCCCGGGCGCAGTACGTCGTTGAGCCGAAGATCGACGGCCTGACCGTGGTGCTGCACTACGAGGATGGCCGGTTCGTGCTGGGCGCCACCCGCGGCGACGGCGAGGTGGGCGAGGACATCACCGCGAATTTGCGGACGGTGCAGGCGGTGCCGCTGCGCGTGCCTGTTGTGGACCATGGACCATCGACGATGGACGACAGACCGGGCGCCATTGACCATCGTCCACCGTCGCGCCTCGTCGTCCGGGGCGAAGCCTACGTGCCGATCGCTGACTTTCAGCGTTTCAACGCGGAGCAGGCGGAACGCGAAGAGCGCACCTACGCTAACCCGCGCAATTTTGCGGCCGGGTCGCTGCGGCAATTGGATGCGCGCATCACCGCGGGGCGGCCGATTAAGCTGTGGGTCTACCAGATCGTGGTGCTCGAAGGGGCAGGGATCGAGCCGCCCGCGACGCAGTGGGAGGCGCTGGCGTACTTGCGGGCGCTTGGTTTCCCGGTGGAGGCGCGAGACCGGCTGTTCGATGATTTCGACGCGCTGGCTGCTTATTGCGCCGAGTGGGGCCAAACCGAGCGCCGTCAGTTGCCGTACGAGGCCGACGGGCTGGTCATCAAGATCAACAACTTCGCCACACAGACCCGGCTGGGGTTTGTCGGCAAGGACCCGCGCTGGGCCGTGGCGTACAAGTACCCGGGCGAAGAGGCTGTGACGCGACTGCTCGACATCAAGGTGAACGTCGGGCGCACGGGCACGCTTAATCCGATGGCGGTGCTCGATCCCGTCCAGGTGGGCGGGGTGATGGTTTCCAGCGCGACGTTACATAATGAGGATTATATTCGCGAGAATGACATCCGGATCGGCGACAGGGTGGCGGTCAAGCGCGCCGGCGAGGTGATCCCGCGTGTGCTGCGGCCGCTGGTCGAGCTGCGCACGGGCGACGAGCGCGTTTGGGAGATGCCGAAAACGTGCCCCGTGTGCGGGTCGGAGGCGGTGCGGGTGGCGGGTGAAGCCGCGACCTATTGCGTTAACTCGGCTTGCCCCGCCCAATTAGTGCGCGGGGTAGAGCATTTCGTCAGCCGCGGTGCGCTGGACATCGCCGGTTTCGGCATCAAGCAGGCCGAGCTGTTCGTCGAGCTGGGTTATATCGCCGATCTGGCCGACGTCTACTATTTGGATGCGAACAAGCTGCTGGCCCAGGAAGGCTACGGCGAGAAGAAGGTCGCCAATCTGTTGGCCGCCATCGCGACGTCCAAATCCCGCCCCCCCGCTCGGCTCCTGGTCGCGCTGGGCATTCAGGGCATCGGTGAGGTGGTCGCCGAGGATCTGATGGCGCATTTTAGCTCGCTGGACGCCCTGGCTGCTGCGCCTGTTGAGGAGTTGCAGGCCATCCCCGGCATCGGCCCGATCCTGGCGCAGAGCATCGTCGACTGGTTCGCCCAGGAGCCCAACCGGCGGTTGATCGCGAAGCTGAAGGCCGCAGGCGTGACGATGGCGCAGGCTAAAGCTGAGGCTGAGGCTGAGGCTAAGGCTGAGACGCAGCTATTCTCTGGGCTGACCTTTGTCATTACCGGTACGTTGCCGACCATGAGCCGAGACGAGGCGAAGGACTTCATCAAGGCCCACGGCGGCAAAGTCACCGACTCGGTCAGCAAGAACACCAGCTATCTCGTCGCCGGCGAAGCTGCCGGTTCCAAGCTCGACAAAGCCAACCAGCTCGGCGTGCCGGTCGTCGATGAAGCGGCGCTGCAGAACATGGTTGGCGTTGAGCAATCATCCAAGAATACCTACTGAACCACAACGACACAAATACCCCACGGGCACAAAGACATCAAATGCTTAGTGTCCTTTGTGTCTTGGTGTCTTTGTGGTGACAGTCGGGTCACGCAACGCGAAAGGATATTATCTAACCCCATGGCCGAAACAAACACCGTTCCGATCCAATGCCCGAACTGCGGGAATCAGTACCAGGCGCCGATCCGCTCGATCATTGATGTGGGGCAGCAGCCCCAGTTGCGCCAGGCGTTTCTGTCCGGCCAGATCAACCTGGCGGTCTGCCCGAAATGCCGCGCCGGCGGCATGATCGATGTGCCGTTGGTTTACCATGATCCGGCCGCCGAGTTCCTGGCGGTTTACTTTCCCCAGCAGCTCAACATCTCCGAGATGGAGAAGCAGCGGGCGATCGGCGACCTGACGCAAGGTCTGATGCGCAGCCTGCCGCCGGAGCAGCGCAAAGGTTACTTCCTGAGCCCGCGCCAGTTCGCCACCCGGCAAAACCTGATGGACGCCGTATTGGGCACGATGGGGATCAGCCAGGAGGAGCTGGATCGGCAGCGGAAAAAGATGAAGATGGTCGAGCAGTTCATGGTGATGGCCGATGACATCAAGGGCTTGCAGATGATGGCCAAGGTCAGGAGGCCCAGCTCGACTTCGAGTTCTTCAGCATCCTCGACAACATGCAGGCGCAAGCGGAAGCCGCGGGTGATACGAAGAGCAGCGAGCGGCTGAAGCTGTTGCGCGAAAACCTGATGCCGCTGACGGCCTTCGGCAGGCGCGCGCTGAAGCAACAGGCCGCGGTGGCGTCATTGAAGGACGTCAATACGCCCGAGGAGTTTCTGGACCGGGTCATTGCGGCCGATTCGGACGAGGCCACGGCGATCGCGCGATCGCGGCCCGGCCGGCGCTCGATTACAAGTTCTTCGAGGCGCTGACCGCACGGATCGAGGCCAGCCAGGGCGCCGAACGCGAGCGGCTGACGAAGCTGCGCGACGAGTTGCTGGATGTGACGCAGAAGATCGATCAGTCGGCGCGCGCCGGGGTCGAGGATGCGGTTAAGCTGCTGGGCGAGATCATCAATTCGCCCAGCCCGCGGACAACGGTGCATGAGCGCATCGACGAGATCGACGATACATTCATGAGCGTGCTTGCCGCAAACATGCAGCGCGCCGAGCAGGAGAACAACGAGGCGCTGCTCGAACGCTTCGAGATGGTCTACGATGAGGTCATGTCCATGATCGAAGCCGGGTTGCCGCCCGAAGTGCAGTTGATCAACGAACTTCTGCGAGCGCCGTATCCGGAGGGCACGCGTGATCTCCTGGAGGCGAACCGGGCCGAGATGACGCCGGAGGTGCTCGAGTTGATGAACAGCATGGCCGCAGATATGGCTCAACGCGCCGACGAAAGCCCGGAGTTCGCCACTACCGCCAAGCGACTGAAGGATATTCGCACGCAGGCGATGTTGATGGTGTGATCAGGGGACAGGAGACAGGGATCAGGAGTCAGGCTTCCGTCGCCTGCCCTTGTCTCCTGACTCCTGAAGACCAATGAACGCAGAAATCATTACTTCCGGTACGGAGTTGCTGCTGGGCGAGACGGTGGACACCAATTCCACCTACATTGCCCGCGCGCTGCGCGATATCGGGGTGAACCTGTATTTCAAGACCTCGGTCGGCGACAACGTCGAGCGGATGGCGTTGGCGCTGCGGCAGGCGTTGGCGCGCGCCGATGTGGTCATCACCACCGGTGGGCTGGGTCCGACCGTGGATGATGTGACGCGCGAGGCGGTTGCGTTGGCGACCGGCCGGGAATTGGCGTTGTATCCCGAGTGTCTGGCGCAGATCGAAACGATCTTTGCCCGCTGGGGCCGCACGGTCGGCGAGAACAACCAGCGGCAGGCGTATCTGCCGGCGGGCGCGCTCCCCATCGAGAACCCGGTGGGCACCGCGCCCGGCTTCATCCTGGAGACGGCTGAGGGCACGATTATCACCTTGCCGGGGGTGCCACGGGAGATGGAGCGGCTGCTGGGCGACACGGTGCTGCCCTATCTCCGCGGCCGGCTGGGCGTCGGCGGCACGATGATCAAGGCCAGGACGCTGCGCACCGTCGCCCTGGGCGAGAGCTGGATCGACGAGCGGATCGACGCACAGATGCGTTCCGCCAACCCCACGGTCGGACTGGCCGCCCACTCCGGCATCGTGGACATCCGCATCACCGCCCGCGCCGCGGACGCAGCGGCCTCCGATGTCATGATCGCCGACATGGAGGCGCAGGTGCGCGCTGCCATCGGCGATGTGTCCATCTTCGGGACCGACGGCGACAGGTTGGAGCAGGTCACGGCCGATCTGCTGGCGCGGGCCGAGGTGGAGCTGGCGATCGTCGAGAGCGCCACCGGGGGCGAAGTGGCGCGTCTGCTGCGCGCAACGGAGGCCGGCGCCGGGGTGGTGACCGGCTCTTTCGTGGTCGATGGCCCGGAATCGCTGGCCGCGCAACTGGGCTTATCGCTGGCCAAGCTGGAAGCGTTTGGCTGGGTCAGCGAGATGTGCGCAGCCGAGGCCGCGGCGACTTTGATCGACACCTACGAGGGCGGTTGGGGGCTCGCCGTCCTGGGCGATTTGCACGTCGGCAACGACGTTTACGGTGATGAGACGGGCGAAACCTACGTGGCCCTCGGCGCGCCGGATGCCACCAGCGTCCAACGCTTCCCTTACGGCGGCAGCGGCGCGTTGGCGCGTCACTGGGTCGTGCTGCGGGCGCTGGATCTGCTCAGGCGGCAGGCGATCGCGAGGTTGGAAGCTCGAAACTAGAAGCTGGAAGCTGGAAGCTGATACGCTGTTAGCAGCGCCTAGCCGGCAGCTCCAAGCCTTCCAGCATCCAGTATCCAGCAACCAGTAACCAATTTCCAGTCGGAGGATTCCATGACCGAAATCTCTTTACAACTCAAAGTTATCCAGATCGAGAACCCTGAAGCATTGAACATGATTCTGGGGCAGAGCCACTTCGTTAAGACCGTCGAGGACATCCATGAGGCGCTGGTGAATGGCGTGCCCGGCATCAAGTTCGGGCTGGCGTTTTGTGAGTCGTCGGGGCTGGCGCTGGTGCGTTCCACCGGCACCGACGACGCGCTCAAGGCGTTGGCCGAGCGCAACGCGCTGAACATGGGCGCGGGGCATAGCTTCATCTTGTTTCTCCGCAATGCCTTTCCGGTCAACGTACTGAACGCCATCAAGCTGGTGCCTGAGGTGGCCAACATCTACTGTGCCAGCGCCAACCCGGTGCAGGTGGTGGTGGCTGAGACGGAGCAGGGCCGCGGCATCCTGGGCGTGATCGACGGGGTCCGCACCCAGGGCATCGAAGACGCCGAGGGCGTGGCCTGGCGCGTGGGTTTCCTGCGCCAGATTGGGTACAAGGCTGGGTAGATTCCTGCCCTGAGTGAGTACCACGGAGACACAGAGAACATGGAGCGATTTGCAATGGGTGTGTTCAATATCAGTTATGAACCCGGTGGCTCCTAGCATGCCGGCTCGGACTTCACGGACTTGGGTGTACTCACAGCCTGCGCCGTGCGGCGTCGAAGGAGGCGGCGTTTTCAGTCGCTCCGCACGTAGGCTTGCCTTTACGACGAGCCCTTCACTCCGGCTGCGGCCCTCCGCTCAGACTCTCCGTTAGCGTGGCGCTAATAACTCGGAATATACCCATTTGAAATAGTTCAGTGCTCTGAATGCACCCAAGTTCGACTTTCACCCGCCGGGGCTGTGGCCGAACCCGGCATTAATACTTCTTCGTCCATCTGACGGAGAAAACTGAGGTTGCAGAATGGGTTACACCAGAATCCTACCCCGGCCGCGACGGTGGCTGGTCCTCTTATTGGTAGTTGCCGTGCTGCTGTCGGCTTGTCAGACTGCGTCCACGCCGGCTCCGGTCGAGCCAACCGCCGCGCCGACCAACGAGCCTGCTGCGCCCACCAGCGAGCCGGCAGAGGCTACCGAGGCGCCCACGACCGCGCCGACTGAAGCCGCACCGGAGCCGAGCCCGGTCCCGCCCACCGCCACACCGGCTCCCACCGAGACGCCGGCGCCCACGGCCACGCCCGCCCCGACTGCCACTGCCGCGCCGACAGTTGTGGTCAAGCCGAAGAGCATCCAGGATACCGAGAATTTCTTGATACTCGGCATGGACCAGCGGCCCGGCGAGCGCGGCTGGCGCACCGATACGATCATCGTGGTGGCGATCGACTACGAGGCCCAGCAGGTGGGCCTGTTGAGCATCCACCGCGATCTGTGGGTGGATATTCCGGGCTATGGCATGGGGCGTATCAACCAGGTGGATGTGCAGGGCGAAGTTCAGAAATACCCGGGTGGCGGTCCTGCGCTCGTACAGAAGGTGATTCAGGATGAGCTTGGCATCCCCACGAAAAACTGGGTTCGCCTGCGCTTGGAGGCGCTGCCCGAGTTGGTGGACGCGTTGGGCGGCGTGACCGTGACGCTGACTTGCCCACTCCACGAGCTGACGCCGGACCCGAAAGCGCCGGATAGCGGCCGGTACGCACACTTCGATCTGCCGGCCGGCGAAGTCGAGATGGACGGCGCGACTGCCGCCAAGTTCGCGCGCTATCGCTACGCGTTCTAACGACTTCGCCCGCGCCGCGCGCCAGCAGCAGTTGATCTGGGCGATTCGCGAGAAGGCGCTGCAGACCGATATCATCCCGAAGATTCCGGAACTGTGGAAGGCGTTGTCCAAGACTTTCAAGACCGACCTGGATTTGTTGGACGTTATCAGACTAGCGAGATTCGGCACCGGCTTGTCAGCGGACCAGGTACACGGGGTGACGTTCAGCAAGGCCGCCATGACCGACGCCAAAGTGGGGCCGGCGTGGGTGGTTAAGGTGGTTGATCCGGCGCAGGTTCAGAAGGAGATCAACAATATCTTCGCGGCCAAGCCGATTGCAGAGCAGGGGCGTGACGGCTCGGGCGGTTGTCCCACACCGGTCCCGCCCACCGCGACCCCGGCCGCCGAGGTGACCGCAACGCCGACGCCGTGACCTGATAGAGGGAGTGTTGGCGTGGAGGATTAAAACCAAACCACGGAGGCACGGCGGGCACAGAGAACTATCTATGATGATTCTCCGTGCTTCTCTGTGTCTCCGTGGTTTTTTGTTACGCGACGTTACCAGCGATACCGTACCGTATACGTCAGCTTCGACTCGCCGCCGGCAGGCACATCCAGCTTCCACTCCACCGACTGGCTGTCGAGTTTGGTGTGCGGCGCGCTTTCGGCGGTGATCTCCCAGTCGCCGGAGCGGTACAGGTGCTCGACGACGTTCACCTGCACAGCTTCCTCAGGCTTCTGGTTCCGGATCGTGATCTCGTAGCTTTCCTCGACGACCTTCTCCGCAACCTGCTTGAATCCCGTTTGCACACGTTCGCCCACGAGATCGAAAGCGTTGCCGAGGTATAGCCGCACCTTCTCGTTCTTCGGCGTGTGCGGGATCGTGTCCTCGCCAATCAGCAGCGCGCTGCCGTCCACGTCCTCTTGATAGACCCGCGCGATACCTTGAGGCAGCGCTGCGTCCACTCCTTCCGTGCCGGTGTCGAACTGAAGGATTGTGCGCACGGTCTTGATGCCGGTGTCGGCGCCATATGACGGGTCAGCCTGCGGCCCGCTGCCGGCATAGTAGCTGTACGGTTCCGATCCACTGTAGACGTACAGCTTCTCGGCGGGCACGTCCGCGGCCGTGATGAACTCGATCTGCTTGGTCTGGTTGTCTTTCACGGTTACCGGACGGGCGACCTCGTACAGATGGTATTCAGCGAAACCCCGCTCGGCAACCTGCGCCGAGGGCGCTGCCATCGCCATCTTGGCCATCTCGTTCTGCATGGGTTGCGGCTGGGAGACGGTGTTGACGTCACCGGCGATCAGCTTCAGCTTGGCGTCCTTGTATGCCACGCCGCTGCGATTGTCGAGCGTCACCCAACCGTTGAGGTCGAGCTTTTTCCCGTCGGGCGCCATCAGCAGCGTGTAGGTGGCCTGCCAGCCGATGCCGTTGGTAATGTAGGAAATCTCGGTCTGCTGGTCACCGGCTTTGGCGGCGTCGACCATCCACACCAGCGACGGCTGTGTGATCAGCCCCTCGGGCAGCGTGGGGAAGGTGAAGTCGCGCACCCGATCCCGGCTGATAACCTGCACCTGGCCGGCGGCGTCCTGCAGAATGATGTCGGTGACGCCGTTGAGCAGTTTGCCCGCGTACGCGGTGCCATCCTCTGTCACCACCTTGATCGGCAGCCCGACGTACTTGCTCAGCAGCTTGTCGGCGCCCACCAGGTCATACTCGAAGTTCTGTTCCAGCACGGTCGTCCCGGCGGGATCGGTCAGCGACTTGAAGAAGACGCTGGTCGGGTCGATCTGCGCGGCCACGTCGGTCACGGTGACTGTCTGCACGCCTTCCTTCAGGTTGAGCGTGCGGGTGTCCTTCACCAGTGCCATCCCCTGGTTGTAGACTGTCAGCTCCGGGCCGGGGTTTTCGGCAGCGGCAGTGTTCTGTCCGGCGCTCAGGCCGGTGATGCCTGCCAGGGCCACGAGGGTCACGGCAATCAGTGTCAGTAAGGTTCGTCTGCGCATGGTCTAAAACCTCCCTTGGGTTGAATGTGTTGACAGACGACGATCAGACGATATATCTTGCCTCTGGGTTCCACGTGACGAGTATCGCACAAAGAAAACACTTTTACCACAAAGGCGCCAAGACACGAAGCGGCACAAAGAAAGATCGATATTCATCATGTTCTTGGTGACTTGGTGGCTTTGTGGCTTTGTGATGAGCGACATGTTCACACTTATCCCGGTCAGGGTGTGACCGGCGAATCGGCTGCGCCCGGGGTTGGCAAGGGGGAGGTCTCGCCCCCAACAAGTGGCAGTGTTTGTTTGTCGATCGTGGTATCCTGGCGCCGGCAAGCTCCCAGGCCCAGGACAGCGGCCACCAGCAGGATGGTCACGCTCAGAATTTGCAGTCTGCGCTTCAACATCATATTCCTCCTCTATGGAAGATCATTAGCGCTTGCGGCGGGCGACCAGGATCATGCGATCGCTGGCGCTTTCGAAGGGGTTCGCGTCCCAGTCGCCGTGCAGCGCCTCCAGGGTGAACCCGGCCTTGTCGAGCAGCAGCTCGGCCTCAAACCGCCATAAGTAGCGCGTCTCGAACGGCACGAGCGTGCGCCGCAGGCTGCCGTCCGCAGCCACTTCGTCGTAAATCAGCGTGACGTGCAACGTCTGCTCGGCGAGATCGACGGTACGGGTGAGCCACTTCATCACCGTCGCGCCCGTCTCGGGATCGGTCCAGGTCTTGTCCCACTCCAGCCGGCCATCGAAGCCGGCGAGCTGGCCTCACGTCGGGATGGAACACGTCGATTACCAACAGCCCGCCCGGCGCCAGGTGTTCACGCCAATGACGTAAGGCACGCAGTTGGCGTTCCAGCGTGTTCAGGTGCAGGAAGGTGTTCATTACGACGAACGCCAGCGATAGGTCCCGTCGAGCGGCGCGTCAGCATAGTCGCCCTCGATCAGCGTGACGCGTTCGGCGACGCCGGCGGCCTCGGCCTTCGCCCGTGCGATGCGCAGCATTGTCGGGCTGAGGTCCACGCCGGTCACCCGATACCCGGCTTCGGCCAGCGGGATCAAGAGGCGTCCTGTGCCGCAGCCCAGTTCGAGCAGCGGAGAGCCGGCGCGCTGGGCGTAGGCCTCGATCAGCGGCAGGTCGTCGAGATAGCCGGTGTAGTCGGCGTCGAAGAAGCGAGCGGCGCGGTTCATGGCTTCGATCATAGCCGCCAGTGTAGCACAGGGTAGGCGCGCTAACCAAAAGGCGAAACGCGGTGCGGGCGCTGAGCCCGTCGAAGCGCCGCCCTGACGCCGCTTTTCAACGTTCAGCAGCGTGCAGTCTGACGACGGTTGTGTTCTGACTCCTGGCGTTTGTTTGGTCTTCGTCCTCCCTCATGTTATCATTCCGGCATGGCTTCTGATCCTGAAATCCGTATCACCCGCAGCGACCGGCGCCGGACGACCATCTCGGCACGCTGGATTGAGAATGGCGCGGTGATTGAAATCCTGGCGCCGGCGCGCGCGACCGATGCGGAGCTGGCGCCGATCATCGAGAAGCTCAAAGGCCGTCTGGTCAGACACAAGGAGCGCCGGGAGACCGCCGACGACAAAGAGCTGGCCCGCCGCGCCGGCGAATTGAACCGCGAGTACTTCGACGGCAAGCTGCGTTGGAGCGAGATTCGTTTTGTCACGAACCAGCAGCGGCGCTACGGCAGTTGCACGCCGGCCACCGGCGTCATCCGCATCTCACATCGCCTGGCGGCCATGCCAAGTTGGGTGCGCGACTATGTCATCGTGCATGAGCTGGCGCATTTGTTGGAGGCCAATCACGGCGCGCGCTTCTGGAAGCTGGTGAACCGCTATCCCAAAGTCGAGCGGGCGCGCGGCTACCTCATCTGCCTGGGGCTGGAGGGCGAGGGAGACGAGCCCGGGGAGACCGACGTGGAGTGAGGGAGGAAGTCGTCAAAGGTGGCTACATTTGATATTCAGATTCCACAAGACAAACTAGCAGAATTCTGCCGGCGCAACTACATTCGCAGCCTCTCTCTGTTTGGCTCAGCCGTGAGAGGGGGTTTGGGCCCTGAGAGTGATGTAGATGTGCTCGTGGAGTTTGAGCCAGGACATGTGCCCGGCTTGGCTTTGATCCGTATGCAGGATGAATTGAGCGCGCTTCTGGGAGGGCGTGAGGTTGATCTTGTGACCTCAAAATTTCTCAACCGCCGCATCAGAAATCAGGTGCTTAGGGAAGCCGCGGTTCAATATGCAATCGGATGATCTTCTCTATCTCGGCCATATGCTGGATATGGCTCGCAAAGCATGTTTGCGCGCATCTGAGCTCAACCGAGACGAGTACGAAAGAGACGATGATGTGCAGCTCGCGCTCACCCATCTCGTGCAGGTGATTGGAGAGGCGGCGCGCCATGTTTCTCAGGAAGGTCAGTTGAGCCTTTCTGAGATTCCGTGGCGAGAAATCGTAGGCATGCGAAACCGGATCGTGCATGACTACCTTGGTGTGGACGAGGATGTTGTGTGGGAAGTTGTAGTGGGCGATCTGCCTCTTCTGGTGGAGGTCTTGGAGCGGGTTGTCCCGGCGGATTAAGCGCGATGATCCTTTGACACCCCGTTGTCCGTCGTGTACAATGGTGTCACAAACATTCTGAGCAGAGGTAAATCCATTGGCTAAATTTTACTATGGCGGTCAGGCCGTGATGGAAGGCGTGATGATGCGCGGTCGCAAGCAGATGGCGATCGCGGTGCGCGCGCCGAACGGTGAGATCGTGACACATGAGGAGCCGCTGACCGCGGCGATCTACACCCGGAAATGGGGGCAGTGGCCGTTTGTGCGCGGCCTGGGGATGTTGTGGGATGCGCTGGGCCTCGGCATGCGCGCGCTGATCTGGTCCGCTGACGTGTCGCTCCAGGAGGAAGGCCAGGAGCCGGTCAAGTTCTCCGGCCCTGTGGCCTGGACGACGATCGCGCTTTCGCTGGCGCTGGCGGTCGGCATCTTCTTCCTGCTCCCGACGATGGCTGCCAAGTTTTTGCAGCCGCTGGGTACGAACGCCCTGGCCGTCAGCCTTGTCGAAGGTACGATCCGGCTGACGCTGTTCCTGGTCTATCTGTGGGCCATCGGCTTCATGCCCGACATCCGCCGCGTGTTTTCCTATCACGGCGCCGAGCACAAGACGATCAACGCCTACGAAGCCGGCGTCCCGCTCACCCCGGCGAACGTGGCACGGTTCAGCACGTCGCACACGCGTTGCGGCACCAGCTTCCTGCTCACCGTGATGGTGATCGCGATCTTCGTCTTCGCCCCGTTTCACTTCGACAACCTGTTTCTGCGGCTGTTATCCCGGATCATCCTGATCCCGGTGGTGGCAGGGATCGCCTATGAGTTCATGCGGTTCACAGCCGGTCATCTCAATTGGCCGTGGGTGCGTGTGCTGATCAAGCCCGGCCTGCAACTTCAGCGTTTGACGACGCGCGAACCGGACGCGGCGATGCTGGAGTGTGCGATCGCCGCGCTGAAGCCGGTGCTGGCCGCGGATGGGATCGAGCTGCCGGCGGTCGTGGAGGCTCAGTCGACGCCAGTCACCGTGGCTGCCTGACGCGGGAAGCATTGGCGGCCTGACTTCAGGGGTGATCTATGAATGCACGTTATGTTCTGAGTGATTATATCGAGCAGGCGATAGCCAGGGCCGTTTACGATAAATTGGATGATGGTACCTTCGCCGGCCGAATCCCGATGTGCAAAGGCGTCGTAGCCTTCGCGGGCACGCTGCGTGAATGCGAGCAGGAGTTGCGCTCTGTGCTTGAGGACTGGATTCTCCTGGGGTTCAAGCTGAAGCACCGGTTGCCGGTGATCGCTGGGAATCAACCTGAATCAAGAGCCAGGCCATGAGCCATTGGTCGCCCTGCAAACGGCGTGAATTCGTCCGCCGGCTGCGCGTCCTGGGATTCGACGGCCCGTTTTCCGGTACGCGTCATCAGTTCATGGCCTTCGGTGGACACCGTCTGACCATCCCATCGAACGAGGAGTTCTCGATTCCTCAGTTGCGGTTTATGTTGCAGGAAGTGACGGAGATTACTGGACGTCTACTGTCTGCCGATGACTGGAATGTTTTGTAGTTCGGCCCTGATAGGAATCGCCTTGAATCAACGTTGCCGTGAGGTTTCCTAATGGCATCCAGAGCAAAAGTCGCCGTCCTGCGCACACAGCCCGAGACGGTGCTCCAGGACTACCAGCGTCTGTTTGATCTGGCCGGCGGCGCAAAGGCGCTTGCACCCGACACGACCACCATCCTGAAAGATAACATCTCGTGGCACTTCCCGATGCCGGGCGCCAACACGACGCCGTGGCAGCTCGAAGGCACGATTCTGGCGCTGCGGGCTGCCGGCTTTGCGGACCTGGTCTGCGTGCAGAACCAGACGGTCGTCACCAACGCGTTCAAGGGTGAAGATCTCAACGGCTACGTGCCGATCTTCCAGGGGCACAACGTACCGGCGCTCTATAATTTCCGCAAAGAGGACATGACGTGGATTCCCTACCGGCCCAAGGCGGAGATGCTGGCGTTGGATCACATCTATCCCGAGGGGATCCAGATCCCGGATTACTTCATCGGCAAGAACATCGTGCATCTGCCGACCGTCAAGACGCACATGTACACGACGACCACCGGCGCGATGAAAAATGCCTTCGGCGGGCTGCTGAGCAAATACCGGCACTACACGCACACCTGGATCCACGAGACGCTGGTGGACCTGTTGGCGATTCAGCAGGAGATCCACCCTGGCATATTTGCCGTCATGGACGGCACGACCGCGGGCAACGGCCCGGGGCCGCGGCTGATGGAGCCGATTGTCAAGAATGTCATCCTGGCCTCGGCGGATCAGGTCGCGATCGACGCTGTGGCCGCCAAACTGATGGGCTTCGATCCGCTCGCGCATCAAGTACATCCGGCTGGCGCATGAGCGTGGCCTGGGGGTCGGCGACGTGCGCGAGATCGAGCTGGTGGGCGACGACGTGTCCGGCGAGGATTGGGGTTTCAAGGTGGGCTACAGCACCCACACGTTCCTGGCCTGGTTGTCCTGGTACGGCCCGACGCGGGCCTTCCAGAAGCTGCTATTCCACACGCCGTTGGTGGTCGTGCCGACCTTTATCGGCGAGGCGGAACAGGACTACATGCACTGGCCGCTGAAGTTCAAACGCGTCGCGGAACAATGGCGCGTCGAAACTGCCTGGGGTGCGTTATTCCAACAGTATCAACGCACAGGTTGCCTGGTGCGAGCAGATAACGCCATGAGCGTCCGCGCCGCAACCTTTGTAGAGACGGCACGCGATATGGAATACGCACACCTGCACTTGCGCCGAAGCGCAGGTGCAAATGTCACGTAGTACGCATCACGCAATACGCATCACGCAATACGTCAAGGAGTGGTTTTATGAGTAAAGTCAGCATCATCGGCGCCGGCTTCGTCGGTTCGACGGTCGCCCACTGGGCGATGATCTCGGGTGGCTGCGAGATCATCCTGGTGGATGTGGTGGACGGTCTGGCCAAGGGCAAGGTGCTTGATTTGATCCAGGCTGGCCCCATTGCAGGACATGCGATCGACGCCATAGGCACCACTGACATGGCCGAGACCGCCAACTCCGAAATCGTGATCATCACCGCCGGGGTCGCCCGCAAACCGGGCATGACGCGCGAGGACTTGGTGGCGATCAATGCCGGGATCGTGGGCGGCGTGGTCAAGGATGTCGTCAAATACTCGCCGAATTGCACCATTATCATGATGACGAACCCGCTCGACACGATGACTTACCTGGCGTACAAGGTCAGCGGCTTCCCGCGCGAGCGGGTGATCGGGCAGGCGGGCGTGCTTGACGGCGGCCGCATGAAGACGTTTATCGCGATGGAGACCGGCCTCGACCCGGAAAACATCCACACGACCGTCTTGGGCGGCCACGGCGATGAGATGGTGCCGTTGGCCCGCTTCTCCAGCATCGGCGGCATCCCGCTGACCTACTTCCTGAACCAGGAACAGCTCGATCGCATTGTGGCGCGCACGCGCGACGGCGGCGCCGAGATCGTGCGCTATCTCAAGACCGGCAGCGCTTACTATGCGCCGGGCGCCGCGGCCTGTAAGATGGCTCAGGCGATCGCCAAGGATCAACATCATATTTACCCTGCGTCGGTCTACCTGCAGGGCGAATACGGGCTCGAAGACATCTGCTTTGGTGTGCCGGTGGTTTTGGGCAAGGGTGGTGTTGAGAAGATTATTGTGTTGGATCTCAATGAGGATGAGCTGGCCGCAATGAAGCGCTCCGCCGATCTCATTCGCAGCACCATGTCTGCGTTGAAACTTTAGCGAGGAGAAACATTGTGGCTTACGAAGTAAAGAACAAGCGTCTGACCCAGTGGGTCAAGGAAATCGCCGCGCTGTGCCAGCCGGAGTCCGTCTACTGGTGCGACGGCAGCCAGGCCGAGTACGACCGGCTGATGGCCGGGATGGTGGCGTCCGGTATGACGACGCCGTTGGCGCAGCGCCCGAACAGCTTCCTGTTCCGCTCGGATCCGAGCGATGTGGCGCGCGTCGAGAACCGCACCTACATCAGCACGCCGAACAAGGATGACGCCGGCCCCACCAACAACTGGGTGGCGCCCGAGGAACTCAAGCAGACGATGCTGCCGCTGTACCAGGGGTGTATGGCTGGGCGCACCATGTACGTCATTCCGTTTTCGATGGGTCCGCTCGGCTCTCCGATGGCGAAAACCGGCATCGAGATCACGGACAGCCCTTACGTCGTGTGCAACATGCACATCATGACGCGTGTGGGCTCCAAGGTGATCGAGGCGCTGGGGACCGACGGCGAGTACATCCCCTGTCTGCACTCCATCGGCGCGCCGCTGGCGCCGGGACAGCAGGACGTGCCCTGGCCCTGCGCACCGATCGAGCAGAAGTACATCAGCCATTTCCCGGAGGAGAACCTGATCTGGTCGTACGGCTCAGGCTACGGCGGCAACGCGCTGTTGGGCAAAAAGTGCCTGGCGTTGCGCATCGCCTCGACGATGGCGAAGCGTGAGGGCTGGATGGCCGAGCACATGCTGATCCTGCGCCTCACCAGCCCTGAAGGCAAGCAGTATCACATCGCGGCGGCGTTCCCGTCGGCCTGCGGCAAGACCAACCTGGCGATGCTTCAGCCGACCATCCCCGGCTGGAAGGCCGAGACGATCGGCGACGACATCGCCTGGATGAAGATCGGGCCGGACGGCCGGTTGTACGCCATCAACCCTGAGGCGGGTTTCTTTGGTGTGGCGCCCGGGACCTCGTACCAGACCAACCCGATGGCGATGGACACGGTGCGTGAGAATTCAATTTTCACCAACTGCGTCCTGACCGACGAAGGCGACGTATGGTGGGAAGGCATGGGCGTGCCGCAGCCAGCCCACGGCATCGACTGGAAGGGCCGCGACTTCACCGCCGAAAGCACCGAGCCGGGCGCGCATCCCAACGCCCGCTTCACCGCCCCCGCGGCGCAGTGCCCGGTAATCAGCAGCGACTGGGAGAAGCCGGAAGGCGTGCCGATCGACATCTTTGTCTTCGGCGGGCGGCGGGCCGGCGTCGTGCCGCTCGTCACCGAGGCGTACGATTGGGACCACGGTGTCTTCATGGGCGCCACGGCATCGTCGGAGACGACCGCGGCCAATATCGGCGCGGTGGGCAACCTGCGCCGCGATCCGTTCGCCATGCAGCCGTTCTGCGGTTACAATATGGCGGACTACTTCCAGCACTGGCTCGACATGGGCGACCGGCTGGGCGACAAGGCGCCGCGCATCTTCTACGTCAACTGGTTCCGCAAGACCGCCGACGGCAAGTGGCTCTGGCCGGGCTACGGAGACAACAGCCGCGTGCTGGAATGGATGTGTGAACGGGTCGAGGGTCGCGCCGGTGCGCAACCGACCGCCATCGGCAACCTGCCGAACGCGGCCGACCTCGATCTGGCCGGGCTCGAGCTGCCGGCTGAGGATCTGGCTGAGCTGCTGCGGGTCGACGCCGACGCCTGGCGCGCTGAGCTGCCCGACATCGAAAAGCACTTCGCCAAGTTCGGCGACCGGCTGCCGGCGCGGTTGGCGGCGCAGGTGGGTGATTTGCGAGCGCGACTTGGTTAGGTGAGCAAGACCATAGACCATGGACGATAGACCATTCGTTGTCGTCTGGATACCATCGTCTATGGTCCATCGTCTATGGTTACACAGTGAAACGCTCCTACCGTTACTACGACCTCATCATGGCCCTCTTCGTGGCGGTGCTGCTCACCAGCAACATCGCCTCGTCGGCCAAGATCGTCGCCTGGGGCGTGGCGCTGCCGGTGCTGGGGCTGCCGCTGGCGTTCGACGCCGGCACGCTGCTCTTCCCCATCAGCTACATCTTCGGCGACGTGCTGACCGAGGTGTACGGCTACGCGGCCAGCCGCCGCGTGATCTGGGTCGGCTTTGCGATGGCCGCGCTGATGGGCGTCACCCTGTGGCTGGTGGCGCGCCTGCCCGGCGAGGCAACCTGGCAGCAGGCGACCGGGCAGGCGGCCTACGACGCCGTGCTCGGCGGGGTCAGCAAGGGCGGCATCCTGGTCGCCAGCATCCTGGCGTACTTCTGCGGCGAGTTCACCAACTCGTTCATCCTCGCCAAGATGAAGATCTGGACGCAGGGACGCCATCTCTGGACGCGCACCATCGGCTCGACGCTCGTAGGGCAAGCGGTGGACAGCGTCGTGTTCACCGTCGTGGCCTGCGCCTTCGGCGTCTTTCCCTGGAGCATCGCGCTCAGCATCATCGCCGCCAACTATATCTTCAAGGTGGGCATCGAGGTCATCTTCACGCCGGTCACGTATAAAGTGATCGGTTGGCTGAAACGTGCTGAGCACGAGGATTATTATGACGTGGGGACGGATTTTAATCCGTTCAAGGTTACAGTAACGTGATTGCTGAAATTCGGGATAAGATCAGCCGAGATCAGTTCGAGTTTTCCGAGCACGCAGTTGATGTAAGCATTCACCGCCGCATCAGCGTGCAGGAGGTTCGCGAAGCTGCCGCGAACAGCGTGATCATCGAGGACTACCCTGATGACAAGTACGGACCGAGCTGTTTGCTTCTCGGCTTCACCCGGGCACATCGGCCGCTGCATGTGCAGTGTTCGTATCCGTCACGGCCGTTGGTCAAGATCATCACTTTGTACGAACCGGACCCGGAGGTGTGGACGGATTTTAGGGTAAGGAGAGGCCGCCGTGGATAACAGAGAGTGGAATGAGACGATCGTTGAAAAAACAGTGACATACGCGATTGAAGTGGATGGGCGCTTTGTGATCATCGAAAACGTACCTGCGCGGGTATGCTTGGAAACGGGTGAACGTTTATTCTCTCCCGACACGGTGGAATCCCTTCAGCGCACCGTCTGGGAGAGGCAATCACCCAAGCGCTTCATCGAAACGCCGGTATTCGAGTTCTCGGGATGAATGGTGTCCTTCAATCGGATGGCATGATAGACTCCACAACCATAGTTGCGGATTCGATGCCGGGCCCAGCTTTCCGCTCCGGTTTCGCGGCGGTGATGGGGCGGCCTAACGTCGGCAAGTCCACGCTGGTCAATGCGCTACTGGGGCAGAAGATCGCCATCGTCTCGCCCAAGCCGCAGACGACGCGCAACCGGCTGCTGGGCATCCTGACGCGGGAAGACGCGCAGATCATCTTCGTCGACACGCCCGGCATCCACAAACCTTTACATAAACTGGGCGAAGTGCTGGTCGAGACCGCGGCCGCGGCGCTGCCCGACGCCGATGCCATCGTGTGGGTGGTGGACGTGGCGGCGCGGCCCAACGGCGAGGATCGACAGGTGGCGGCCGTGCTGGCGCGGGCCGGCGGCCGGGTGCCGGTGATCTTGGCGCTGAACAAGAGCGACCGGCTGCTGCCGGAACACGTGGTCGAGAACAGCGCCGCCTACGCCGCACTCGCGCCGGGCGCCCAGACGCAGCTCATCTCGGCTACCCGCGGGGACAATCTGGATCTGCTGCTGGCGAAGATCGCCGCGGCCTTGCCGCTCGGCCCGCTGCTTTATCCCGAAGATCAGGTGACCGACCAGCAGTTGCGCTTCATGGCGGCGGAATTGGTGCGTGAACAAGTGCTGTTGAACCTGCGCGACGAGGTGCCGCACTCGGTGGCGGTCTTTGTGGATGAGTACAAGGAGCGGAACGAAGGCCTGACCTACATCTCCGCCGTGATCTACGTCGAGCGGGACACGCAGAAGATGATCCTGCTCGGCAAGGATGGCGACATGGTCAGGCGCATCGGCGCGGCCGCCCGGAAGACCATCGAGGATCTGATCGAGACGCGGGTCTTCCTGGAGCTGTGGGTCAAGGTGCGCCCGAAGTGGCGCATGAACGAGGAGGAGCTTCGCCGGCTGGGGTACGCGTTGCCGAAGCCGCGGAAGCCGAAAGGAGGCGCTCGCCGCAAGAGAACCTGAGACGCCCGATCGGCCCAGTGTTGCACGTTTTTGTCTTAGTTTCAGGAGGCAAATTTCATGAACGACGCAGATGTCCCAGTGAACGATGCAGATGTCCCAAACGTCCCTGCGAACGACGCAGATGTCTCAGCAAATACCTCAGATGTCCCGGCGAACACTTCAGATATCCCAGTGAACGACGCGTACGTCCCAGCCGCGGAGTATAAGCTCCAAGACAACCTGATGTACATGTTCAAGGACAAGGATTGGATCTCCAAGATCCTGGTGGGCGCCTTGATCGGCCTGGTTCCGATCCTGAACTTCGCCACCGCAGGCTACGCGGTGCAGACGACACGCAACATCCGCGATGATGACTCGCCCTTGCCAGGCTGGTCGAACAACCTGGGCAAGTTCTTCTCCGAAGGCCTGAAGCTGTTTGTGATCGGGATTCTCTACAGCATCCCGCTCTGGATCCTGTCGCTCATCCTCATCCCGCTGTTCAGCTCGGATAGCGGCGCGGCCATCGCAATCGGTGTGCTCATCGGCCTGGTCGAGTTGGTCCTGGGTTTGCTGTTGATCTTCTGGTTCCAGGGGATAATCGTCAACTTCGCTAACGTAGGCACGATCGGCTCTGGCTTCCAGTTCGGCAATATTTGGGCCATCGTGCGGCTGAACATGGGACGCATGCTCGTTACGTTGGGAGTTGCCATTCTCGCCAGCGTCCTCGTCGGGATCGTCGCCGGCATCCTGGGGATCATCCCATGCATCGGCTGGATCGCGGCCTGGTTGATCTCGTTCGCGGCCGCGTTCTACATCCTGCTGGTCTTTGCCTACAACTGCGGTCATATCGCGAAGTCAAGCTGAGGCCCTATCCGAAAATTACCATTGCACGCCCCCTGAGCTTGTCGAAGGGGGCGTCCTTCGACAGGCTCAGGACGCGCAATTGGGTTTTCGGATAGACTCTAAGTTCCACATCACGGAGGTTGCCCTATGTTCGTTGGCGAACGGATGACCCACCACCCGGTGACGATCCTCGAAACGGCCAGCATCGACGACGGCCTGCACCTGATGCGCGAGCGCAAGGTGCGCCGCCTGCCGGTGCTGGACGAATGGGGCAAGATGGTCGGCATCGTGTCCGACAAGGACCTGCTGCACGCCGCGCCTTCCCCCGCCACCTCGTTGAGCGTGTACGAGCTGCACTATCTGCTCGCTAAACTGACCATCAAGCAGGTGATGACCAGTCCGGTGACGACGGTCACGCTTGACACGCCCCTGGAAGAAGCCGCGCGCATCATGGCCGATGAGAAGATCGGCGGGCTGCCGGTGCTGGACGAGGGCGAGCTTGTCGGCATCATCACCGAGACCGACATTTTCAAGATCCTGATCGAGTTGCTGGGCGCGCGCACGCCCGGCCTGCGCGTCACGGTCGTTGTGCCTGAGGAGCGGGGCAGCCTGGCGAAGCTGGCGCAGGCGTTGGCCGACAAGTGCGGCAACATCCTCAGCCTGGTGACCTATGCCGCGCCCACGCCCAACAAGGTCAGCGTAACGCTGAAACTCGTCGGGGCCGACCAGGATGCGGTGGTCGAAGTCGCTGACCGGCTCGGCGTCACCCTGGTGGACTGCCGCCAGGCATAAAAGTCTAGAGGGTGGAGAGTGGAGCGTCTGTTCCACTCTCCATGATGCATCAATGCGGCAATACCTTGATCTGCTCCAGCGCATCCTGGACGACGGCGCGCGCAAGGATGACCGCACCGGCACGGGCACGCTGTCGGTCTTCGGCCACCAGATGCGGTTCGACCTGCGCCAGGGTTTCCCGCTGCTGACCACGAAGAAGCTGCACGTCAAGTCCATCATCCACGAGCTGTTGTGGTTCATCGCGGGCGACACCAACGTGGCCTATCTTCAGCGCCACGGCGTGCGCATCTGGGATGAGTGGGCGGACGCGGTGGGCGACCTGGGGCCGGTGTACGGCGCGCAGTGGCGCTCGTGGCGCACGGCCGACGGCCGGACGATCGACCAGCTCACCGAGGTCATCAGCCAGATCAAGGCCAACCCGGACTCGCGGCGGCTGATCGTCAGCGCGTGGAACGTGGGGGAGATCGAGCGGATGGCGCTGCCGCCGTGTCACGTCCTGTTCCAGTTCTACGTGTCCCCTTCGACAGGCTCAGGACAGGCTGGCGCGCTCTCGTGCCAGCTCTACCAGCGGTCGGTGGACGTGTTCCTGGGGCTGCCGTTCAACATCGCGTCCTACGCCCTGCTGACGATGATGATCGCGCAGGTGTGCGATCTGCAGCCGGGCGAGTTCATCCACACATCGGGCGACGCGCACCTGTATCTCAACCACCTCGACCAGGCGCAGCTCCAGCTCACCCGCACGCCGCGGCCGCTGCCGCAGATGATCCTCAATCCGGCTGTGACCTCGGTCTTCGATTTCAAGTATGAAGATTTTCGGCTGGAAGGCTATGATCCGTATCCGACGATCAAAGCGGATATTTCAGTGTGATGGCGTAGATAAAAATAGTTGATTTGCCCCATGACGACATTCATGCTATTGTTTTGCTTGTCTTGTATGAGTGTTGGAGGTGGATCATGATTCAAACGGTCGAAGCGATGATTGATGAGAGTGGCGCCGTTCATTTGTTGCACTCTATTCGTATGCCTGTGGCGCGGCGCGCGCTTGTGACCATCCTGGATGAGCGACCTGTGCTCAACTTTGCAGAAAGCACTTCTGGCGAGGAGTGGGATGTGCCGAGCAATGACATGCAGTTGCTTCTTCGCGAAACTGCGGCCTGGGAGTCCGCCAGCAATGAAGATGCGCTGATGATCGAGAAAATGCTATCGGAGTCGCGCTGATGGCTCGCGGAGACGTAGTCGTTATTGATCTGCCAGTGAGCGATTTGCGTGAGCAGAGCGGGCGGCGACCTGCGGTCGCAGTACAAACTGATCTGGCTGGCGAACCAATGCTCGTGGTTGCTCCGATCACATCGAATCTGGCTGCACTACGGTTCGCCTTCTCCGTGCGTGTTGAGCCGTCGCCTGAAAACGGACTGACGCTCCCCTCGATCGTCATGGTTTTTCAACTGCGGGCCGTGGACAAACAGCGCGTTGTTCGCAAGATCGGACAGATGTCGAAAGCAGACATGGCTCGCATCGATGCGCGAGATTTGGCGCATGTTGCGACCATCAGATGTGACCCAGTAGTAGACATCCTCTCATCAATACACTTTACCATGACTTCCCACGCTCACCAAAATGATCTCGCTCTCGCGCAATTCCAGTTCGAGGGTGATGCGAGATCTGCAGGTTGATAGAGACGGCGTGCAGCCCTGTCAGGCGTCCCTCTAACACGTGCAACCGCAAGGAGGGGTGAAAGGGGTCATGTTCAAGCACAGCCAACGCTTTCTGGTATCGCTCCAGCAAATCTGGATGGCGTTTCAGAAAAGTTGCGCCTAAGCCTCAACTTCTTAGCGGCAGATGGACGATCTGATCCTGGAATTCGCCGGGTTGAGCTGCGGCCCAGATGAGCCAGAGATCATCGAGGATGGCGCCGACGTTCATGTGTCGGGGAAGTTGGACGATGCCGGGGATATGACGGCCGCGCGCCTGGTGGTCGGCAAGGTGCCCCGGCATCGAGGCACGGTTATTGGTGACCAACAGGCAGCCGTGGGTCTCGATCCAGATCAAGATGTCGGGATCAAGCGTGCCTCTGACCGGTGCGTTGCCGTCGTTGATAGTGTACACGCTCAGATCGGGTTCCATCCGCGTCAACTGCGCCTGGATAAATGGCGGAACGTGCTCGTCGAGCAGAAAACATACGAGATTCATACGGGCGCGGCGCCTGAACTCGTTGTTGATCGCGCTGGCGCGCCAGGTCCCGCAGTCGTTGCACAGCCGGCGAAGGATGCGCGTCCTGCTCGCGACGCTGCCGCTCAATCTCTTGATCTACACCGCGCAGTACGCGTCCACCTGAATGCGGTTGCGCCAGTAGTAAGTCAGCGTGGCATATACTTGCTCAACCGTAAGGGTCGGATCGCGCGTGGCGATCTGCTCGGCAAACAGTCCCAGTTCCAGGTAATCGGTCAGGATCGTCTCGATGCCGACACGCGTTCCCTGCAGTCGGATGTCATTGGGAGCCAGGAAGCTGAAATAATCTTCGAGTTGCATAGCAGTCACCTCACACTGTCATTCAGGCGGAGTATAGCACCGATCCATCAGAGAGACAAGCACCGCTACCGAGTGGTTTCAAGTTGCACCTGTTACCCCACCTGGCAACTGAAGTCCCGCTGGGATGTTGAGCAGCCGTGCCAGCTCTTCCGCCATCTCCGGCCCCACATCGCGGATGCTCTCCAGGCCGCGTAAACCCATCATTTGGTAGACCAGACCGATGTCCTGCTCCGTATCCTCCACCGCCCACGCGGCCTTGCGGTAGGCCCAGACCCGCTGCTGCGGCGCCTCGTCCAGTTCAAGCTCGTACGCGTGGTTAGCCAGCAGCTCGACGATCCGCTTGTTGAGGCTGCGCTTCTCCCCCGGGATGATCGGCCGCGGCATCCGGTCGGCGATGCCCGCCGCGCGGCACAGCTCCCGGATGCGCCGGCCTGTCACCGGCCACGGCTGTCCGGCCGCTCCGTAGCTTCCTTCAGGATAGAGGTGTTCGTAGCTTTGAACCAAGTCCGGGAATCGCTCGCGCAGCACGCCGAAAAAGTAGTCGCGCTGCTGGTCGGCGAGGGTCAATCCTCCAGCCAATACGAACTGACCGCCGTGATCCGCCGTCGCACGCACGACCGCCGCCAGGTTGGCATCGTCGTCGCACACGCCCGGCAGGATCGGCATACAGCAGGTGCCGGTGACGATCCCCGCCGCGGCGATTTGCGCCATGGCCGCGAAGCGCTTCTCGGCGCGCGGGGCCAGCCGTTCCATCTCGCAGACGCGTGCGTAGCTCGGCGAGCCCGGCGCCGAGATGGCGCTGAACGCGACCACAGCACGGGCGCGCTCGTTGATCGCCTGCAAGCAGGTCGAGGTCGCGCAACACCAGCGGCGAGCGGCTCAGGATGAAGACCGGGTAGCCCAGTTCCAGGCAGACTTCGAGCATCTGGCGCGTCAGCCGGTATTTGCGTTCGGCGGGTTGATAATCGCCGAGGGCGATCACGTCTCGCGGTGCGCGGGCCAGTGCACGGTGCAGCAGCGCGGGCGCATTTTCTTTCACCCGGATGACATAAGGGAAGTCCAGCGGGTCATCGTGAGGGCAGAACTTGCGCTCGCGGCAGTAGCAGAACTCGCAGCCATGCTGGCAGCCCAGGTAGGGGTAGGCGCTGTAGCGCGTCCAGAACCAGTGGTCAGCGCGCTGGCCTTTGTTGAGGATGGTCTTCGGTTGGTAGGGGAGGAACACGGTGCGGCGCGGCATGGTGGCCTCTGGAAACTGGAAGCTGGAAACTGGAAGCTGGAAGCTGGAAGCTGGAAACCATAGTGCGTCAGATACAGATTCCGCGCTGTAGGGGCGAGGTTGCCTCGCCCCTACAGGCCCAAAGCATGACCTGGACATTTATAGCGCCCGTCACACATCGAACGTCACCGTCGCCGTCCACCCATCGGCGGCCTCGTGTACGTCCAGATCGTAGAACGTGACCGCCTTGATCGCCGTGTGCGCCGGCGCGCCGGAGTAGCCGTAGGCGATCCCGCGGAGGCCCACGGGCGAAATCTCGTGAATCTCGAACCGGGTGTACAGCGCGCCGTCCAATTCCTGGCCCAGCAGGAGGCGGTTAAGCCAACTCACGAGCAACTCCGGCGCATCCTCGGCCGTCACGTTGACCTTGCGGGCTAACGCAATCGGTTGCGAAGGATCGGCGCCCTGGAGCGCGAACATGGCGGCAGCCGTCCGTGCGAAAAGCTGGCGCTGCGAATCGCCGTTCACGCGAATGGCCCAGTCCGCGGTATGCTCAAGTTCCGTCCAGAACGATTCAGCTTCCAGCTCCGCGCAGCGGCCAGTCAAGCTTCCAGTATCATCCCGCGGATCAGCCAGCGTCCGGCGGGTCGCCGCCACGTCACGCCCCATCTGCGCGATCAGCGCGTGGATGTCGGCGAAGCGCTGCTCGCCGCGCAGCCGCTGGATGAAGCTGAGTCCGAGCATTTCCCCGTACAGGTCGCCGTCGAAATCGAGCAGGTAGGCCTCTACCGAAGGGTGGCCGTTGTCGAAGCTGGGACGCACGCCGACGTTGACCGCAGCCGGGTAGCCGGTCTCCCCGCGCCAGGCCCAGCAGGCATAGATACCGTAGGCGGGTACCAGCCGTCCTGCGGGCAGCTTGAGGTTCGCCGTCGGGAAGCCGAGGCCGCGGCCGCGTTCCGCGCCGTGGACGACCTCGCCCCACACCTCGTAGGGGCGCCCGAGCAGCTCGGTGGCTTGCTCGACTGCGCCATCATGGGCGAGCAGCGCGCGGATGCGGCTGCTGCGCACTGGCTCGCCTTGCCAGTCGTATTGCCGCGTCACATGCACGCGATAGTCCAACGCCTGGCCGATTTCCTGCAATTGACTTGGGTCGCCGGCGCGGCCGCGACCCAGTGCGAAGTCCGGGCCGATCCATAGCGCACAGAGCGGGACACGTTCGACCAGCCGGCGCATGAATTCAGCGGCAGGGAGGGCCGCCATGGCGCGATCGAACGGCAGGATCAGCACGAAATCGAGCCCCAGCGCAGCCAACAGATCGGCGCGCTCCTCCGGCGCGGTGAGGTAGGAGAGCGCCACATCCGGGCGCAGGACGGCGAGTGGGTGGGGATCGAAGGTGAGCAGTCCGGCTCCGCAGCCGGCCGCGTGTGCGGCCTCGACCATCTCGCTGACGAGCATCTGGTGGCCGCGATGCACGCCGTCGAAGTTCCCGATGGTCAGGAACGCGGGGCGATCAAGAGGTTGAGTCGGAAAATCAAAAAAAGTTTGCATAACGTGGTACGTGGTGCGAGCTGCATGATGCGTGAATCGTGATACGTGATCGGTTTCCGGCTACTCGTCACGCATCACGCAGCACTCGTTACGAACACCTTATTCGGACGCCAAGCTGCGAACGACGTATCATATAATAGAATCGCGACAACGGCATCACCGGCGTCCACGGCGTAGCCTGTCTCGACCTCGGGCGGGGTCGGGCACGGGATGAACAGGCCGTGAATCAGTCGGGTAACCTGTTCGGCGTCCACCGGCACGCGGGTGAGCTTCTGCAGAGCGGCCTCGATCGGGTGCAGGTAGCGGCCCAGGTCACCGCTGCGCGCCGCGTCCGCCAGCGTGTCCAGATCGACCGCATCCTCGATGGCGAACTGGCTGCTGCGGGTGCGGGTCAGCCGGGTGAGCACAGCGCCGCAACCCAGGATCTGTCCCAGGTCATGGGTCAGGCTGCGGATATACGTGCCGGGGCCGCAGGTGACCGCAATGTTGAGTTTGGCGGTTGCCGGTTCCCAGTCCAGCAACGCGATGCCGTGAATTGTCACGGGGCGGGCGGGCAGTT
Source organism: uncultured Chloroflexia bacterium (assembly GCA_963841825.1). Classification (GTDB taxonomy): domain Bacteria; phylum Chloroflexota; class Anaerolineae; order CG2-30-64-16; family CG2-30-64-16; genus CAWJEL01. Next base: position 150,039 of record CAWJEL010000030.1, on the reverse strand, counting down.
CCACGGCCTCGCCGCGGCGCGCCTTGCGATAGGCGGCCTCGCCATCCTGTTTGATCGCCGAGAACGCCGGTGGGCGTTGCTGGATCTCGCCAACGAAGCTGGCCAGCATGTCGCGCAGGTCGTCGGTGGTCAGGGGAGGGACGGGTGCGGTGGCTGTGATCTCGCCGTCGGCGTCGTAGGTATCGGTGGTCACGCCCAACTGTGCTTCGGCGCGGTAGACCTTCTGCCCCGCGGTCAGGTACTCGACCACGCGCGTCGCTTGCCCGACGCAGACGAGCAGGACGCCGGTCGCCATCGGATCGAGCGTGCCCGCATGGCCGACACGCTTCTCGTGCAGGACGCGGCGCGTCCAGGCCACCACGTCGTGCGATGTCCAGCCAGTGGGTTTGTCCAGGTTGAGAATTCCGTGGTGGTATGAGGTCATGTCAATATCGCAGCGGATGAATGTCGAACCACGGAGACACAGAGTACACGGAGATTCCTGAAAACTCCGTGCTTCCGTGGTAATCTTTGGGCTAGGGTACGCTGTTCACCGGGCCGCGGCGCGCAACAGCGGCAGGACTTGACGTTCGGCCTCAGCCAGCGGGCCCGATAGGTGAGCGCCGGACGCCTGCGGATGGCCGCCGCCGCCCAGGCGTAGCGCAACCGAGGCGACCTCGTAGGGCAGCGTTGCGCGCAGGTCGAGGTCGATCGTGCCGTCGTTCAGCTCGCCGAAAACGGCTGCGACGCGCGCTTCGTGCGCGGTGATCAGATGGCTGACCAGTCCCCCATCGTCCTCATCGGGCACGCCGGCCTCTTCGCGCATCTCCTGTGTCACTTCGGCCCACAAGACGCCATCTTCCAGGTGCAGCCGGCTTAACGCCAGGCCCCAGAGCCGCATGATGCTGAGCGGGCGATCCCCCAGGGTCAGTTTCGTGATCTGATGCAGGTCCGCGCCCGCTTCCATCAACCGGGAGGCGGTCGTCAGCACCTTGGGGGTCACGTTGCTGGTGCGGAAGCCCAGTGTGTCTGTCACGACGCCGGTCAGCAGACACGTGGCTGCCTCCGGGCTGATCGCAGCGCCCAGCGCGTCGGCCAAATCAACGACGATTTCTGAGGTGGATGTCGCACGCACGTCCACGTGGTTGAGCGTGCCGAAGTGCAGGTTGGTGACGTGATGATCGAGGACGATGAGCGGCGCAGGTGGATAGGTTTCGCTACGGAATGGACTGCCGACCCGCTTGGCATCGCTGCTATCGAGCGTCACGACGGCATCCCAGGGCCCGGGTGGCGGAGTCATGGTAACGAGTTCGGCGCCGGGCAAGAAGTCGAGTTTCGACGGGACAGGATCGGCGCAGGCCAGGGTGATCTGAAGTGTCTCAGGGGTCGCGTGCGGTTGTAGCGCGCGCAATAGCCAGCCCAACGCCAACATCGACCCCAGCGCATCGCCGTCCGGGTTGACATGGCAGAAGGCGAGGACGCGCCGCGCGCCGCGCAGCACATCGGCAATCGCGGCCAGGGTGCTGGCACTCGCACCCTCTGGCGGACCGCCTCGGACGGTCGGAGCTTCAGTCTGTGTTTTCGGTTTCATGGCTCGGCGGTGTGAGGTTCGCGTGCGCAAGGCTGTCCAGCAACTCGTCGATGTGACGGCCGCGCTCGTTCGACCTGTCAATCTGGAATGTCAGCTCAGGCACCGCACGTAGATTCAGATTCTCGACCAACGCCAGCCGGAGGAAGGTCACCGAATGGCGCAGGGCGCTCAGAACCTGAGCGTCTGACTCGTGCGGCAGCACGTGTTCGATGAACACGCGCGCGTTGTGGAGGTCGGGCGACACGGTCACGTCGGTCACCGCAACCAGAGCATCCTCCAGCCGAGGGTCGCTCAGCTCGGTGCTGATGAGGATGCTCAATTCCTCTCGGAGCATCTCCGAGATGCGTTCTTGACGTCGGGAAGCCATCTTTAGCTTACGCGTTCCTTCTTGTACGCTTCGATAATATCACCGACTTCAAAGTCGTTGAAGTTGCCAAAATTCAGCCCGCACTCAAAACCGGTCTTGACCTCAGGGACATCTTCCTGGAAGCGCTTGAGGGAGACGATCTTGTCCTCGCGCAGAACCTTGTCGGCGCGCTTGATGCGCGCCATCGTGTTGCGGGTGAGCTCGCCGTCGATGACCATGCAGCCGGCGACCTTGCCCACCTTGGTGACCTTGAAGACCTGGCGGATTTCGGCGTGGCCGGTGATAACTTCCTTGTACACCGGTTCGAGCAGGCCGGTCAGCGCCTTCTGGACGTCCTCGATGATATTGTAGATGATGTTGTAAAGCCGGACTTCGACGCCCTCAGCTTCGGCGATACGTTGGGACGTGCCGTCGAAGGTCACTGAGAAGCCCAGGATGATCGCCTTGGATGCCGAAGCCAGCATCACATCGCCTTCGGTGATATTGCCGGCAGCCTGGTGCAGGATCTTGACCTTCACCTTGTCGTCGCCCAGCTTGTCCAGGGAATTGGCGATGGGCTCAATCGAACCCTGGACATCGGCCTTCAGGATCAGGTTGAGTTCCTTGGTCTGGCCTGCTTCGGCCGCGGCGAAGAAGCTCTCGAGCGTGCGGGCCTGCGTGGCGGGTGCTGCGCTGGCTGCCCGCCGTTGTTCCACGCGCTCGGACGCGATGCTGCGCGCGGTGCGGTCGTCGGCCACCACCGCGAACGTGTCGCCGGCCGTGGGCACATCGGCCAGGCCCAGGATCATCACGGGGGTGGACGGCCCGGCCTCGGTGATTGGCTCGCCCTTGTCGTCGTACATGGCGCGGATCTTGGCGTAGGTTTCGCCGGTGACGACGCTGTCGCCGATATGCAGCGTGCCGTTCTGCACCAGCAAAGTGGCGGTGGCGCCGCGTGTCTTATCCAGCCGGCTTTCGATCACCGTGCCCTTGCAATCGCCCGCCGGGTTGCTGCGCAACGGCTCGATTTCGATCAACAGCAGGATGTGTTCCAGCAAATCGTCAATGCCGCGGCGCATCTTGGCCGAGACCGGCACGCACATGGTGTCGCCGCCGTATTCTTCGATCAGCACGCCGTTGTCCGCCAACTCCTGCTTGACGCGGTCGGGATTGGCGTTAGGCTTGTCGATCTTGTTGAGCGCGATGATGATGGGCACCTGCGCGGCCTTGACGTGGGCAATGGCCTCTTTGGTCTGCGGCATCACGCCGTCGTCGGCGGCGACCACCACGATGGCAAAATCGGTAACTTGTGCACCACGTGCACGCATGGCAGTGAACGCCTCGTGACCGGGCGTATCCAGGAAGGTGATCTTTTTGCCATTGCGCTCGACCTGGTACGCGCCGATGTGCTGCGTGATGCCGCCGGCCTCACCGTCTACGACGCGGGTCTCGCGAATGGCGTCGAGGAGTGTCGTCTTGCCATGATCCACATGACCCAACACCGTGACCACGGGCGGCCGGACAACCAGATTCTCCTCTTTCTCGTCAGCCATAATCTGCTGGCGCAGCGTCTGCTTGGGCGCTTCTTCCTCTGCCTCGACGGCCTCGGGTTCGGGCGTCTCCTCTGACTTGACGGTGATGCCCAACTCCTCGCCCACGACGGCTGCGGTGTTGAAGTCAATGCTCTGGGTGATCGGCACCATGATACCATAATTCATCAACGTCTTGATGATGTCGATGGGGCTGCGGTGCATTTGGTCGGCCAGCTCGCGCACGGTCAGGCTGGCAGGGATGGTGATTTCGGTGATCGCGGCAGGCGCAGCGGCAGCGGCGCGAGTGCCAGTCGCTACCGCGCCTGGCCGAGGAACTCCGGCGGTGGAGTTTTCGGCTGGGCGGCCGCGCGATCCTGTGTGTGATTGCTTTCCACGCGACTGATTACTGCCGCCTGAGCGGTTTGGACCGCTTGCGGGCCGCGCAGGATAGCCGCCGCCGGAAGAGTTTCCGCCGGTCGATCGGTTTTGCTGGCCGCTCGGCTGGCCGCCGGCAGGCCGTGGCCCCGACTGCTGCCGCGGGGCGCTGCCGCCACGATTATTATCCCAGCCGCCGCGTCCGGCTCCTCCGCCGGAAGATCCACCGCCGGGGCCCACCACACGGCCGCCGCGGCCGGGGACGGTGTCGGAGGCCGTCGGATCGAAGACGCGTTGGTTGTAGGTCGAGTCGCCCTCGTTAGCCGTCCCTTGCTGAGCGGGCCTGCGATCACCCTGTGGGCCGTTGGCCGGTTGACCGGGGCTGCGCTGTGCATCGCGGCGAGGCGCAGATCCGGGGCGTGAATCGGCAGGGCCACTACCCGGTTTGGCAAGGCTGGCCGGACGCGGTGCGGCGGCCGCGGGCCGCGGGCGCGGTCTTGGCATCATCGCGGCCGTTTTGCTCGGCCGCAGGCTTGGCCTGCTTGGTCGAACGGGCTTTTGGCGCATTGCCGGACGCGCCGCTCTTCGGTGTGCCACCGGACCGGGGCTGCTTGGGAGTGCTGCCGGCGGGCGCGGCTTCTTTTGGCTTAGGTGGGGTCGCTGTTTGTTTCGCGGGCGATTGCTTTGTGGCCTGGTCGCCGCTGGGATTTTCGTCTGCCATATCAAACCTCCGCGCCTCGTGGGCGTGTACCGGGCGACTCAATGATTACGCGCAACCGGCGAACGAAACAGCGGACATGGCAAGATGATCGGTTTCCTGAGCCGGTCGGACCGGTCGGGCAGGGAGGACGGGGAGGCGCATGGGGAAAGAGGTTTGGCGTCAGCTTACATGGCCCTACCTCGCAACAACCCGTGCGCATCCGCGTTTCGGTCGATCACCTGGACCTGAGTCCAGGACCGAGGTGAGGAAGGCAGGCTTCGCCATACCCCCACCTCTTTGCATGTCTGCGGTCGTTTGGCCGCCAGCATGGAAATCTCCTGTCGCTGGTGGAAAACTATATCGATTCTGGCAGGGCTGCGGCGTAGGCACGCAACTCTGCCAGATTATCGGCGGTCAATGTCGTCTTAAGCGCTCCGCCAAGCCGCTGCCCCTGCAGCGCCTGCTCCCAGCAAACGCGCGTGCGGCAGATATAGGCGCCGCGCCCGGCGAGCTTGCCCGTGGGGTCAACCTGTACCGACCCACTCGACGTGCGCACCACCCGCACTAACTCACGCTTGCCCGCTTCCTGGCGGCAGGCGATACAGGTGCGGATGGGAACGTGCTTGGGCCGCGGTCCCTTGACCTTTGCCATTAGTAGTCCGTGAATTCTTCCCAGCCACCACCACGGCCCGGCTTGCGCTTCTTGCGGGCGATGACCTGGCCCAGGCTTTCGTCGAAGACGAGCTCGCGCTTCTTCTCGGTCTTCTTGCTCTTCTTGGCCGGCTTCTTGTCGCCAGTCTCACCGGCCTCGCCTTCTTCTTCCTCGATGACGTCTTCGTAAACTTCCAGAGGAATTTCTTCGATGTCAAGCAGGTCTTCGATCGCCGGCGGAGTTGCGAGCGCTGCGGCCTCATCGGCCTCCGGAACCTCAACCTCGGCCGCGTCGGGGGTCGCTTCAGCAACCTCAGGCGCCGCGGTTTCTGTCTGCGGCGCAGCAGCCTCGGGGGCGGGAGCCTCGATGACTTCGAGCATCTCACCCTGGACCGTGGTCGCTTCGGCGTCGGCCAGCATCTTGGCGGCTTGCTCCAACGTGACTGCGGTCTTATCCTTCTCGCGCAGCAGCCACTCGGCCCGACTGAGGAGGTCATCACTCGGCGGCAGCGCCGCGGCCTTGGCCTCCAGCGAGCGTTGCTTCATCGCTTGCAACTGCTGGCGTTTGAGTTCGCTCAGGCCTTCGGTGGCGGCCTCAGTTTCGCTCTTGATGTCGATGCGCCAACCGGTCAACTTGGCGGCCAGGCGTGCGTTTTGCCCTTCCTTGCCGATGGCCAGTGAAAGCTGGCGGTCGGGCACCACGACGATGGCAGTGCGTACATCGCCGTCTTCGAGCAGGATGGTATCGCTGGGCCGGGCCGGGCTGAGCGCGTTGCTGATGAAGTTGCGAACCTCGCTGTTCCATTCGACCACGTCGATCTTCTCGCCGTTCAACTCGTCGACGATGTTTTGGATACGTGTCCCGCGCAACCCGACGCAGGAGCCGACGGGATCTACCCCTGGCTGGCTGGCGGCCACCGCGACTTTCGACCGCTGTCCAGGCTCGCGTGCAATGCTCTTGACCTCGACGGTACCGCTGTAAATTTCGGGAATCTCGCGTTCCAACAGGCGCCGCAGCATATTGCGATGCGTGCGCGACAGCCGGATCTGCGGCCCGCGCGTGCCCTTGGTGACCTCGGCCAACAGGCAGCGGACGCTCTGTCCGATCCGGTAGCGGTCGTTGGGGAGTTGATCCTCGGCCGCCAGGATCCCTTCGGCTTTCTTGCTGAGGGTCACGGTGACAGCGTTGCTGCGGTAGTCCACCGACTGCACGGTACCGGTGATGAGCTCGCCTTCTTTCTGATGGTAGAAGTCGTGGACCGCATCGCGTTCGGCTTCGTGGATGCGCTGCAGGATAACCTGTTTGGCGGTTTGCGCGGCGATGCGACCGAAGTCGGCCGGCTGGCGCTCATCGCGAATCGTGCCGCCGATCTCGACGTTGGGATCCAGCTTCAGCGCGTCCGGTAGCGCGATTTCCATGCTCGGATCCAGGACGGTCTCCACCACGGTCTTCTCGCAGACAACCGTCATGTCGCCGGTGTCAGGATCGATGGTGGCAGTGACCGTCGCCGAGTTGTTCGCATAGTTGCGCCGGTACGCGTGCGCCAGGGCCTCTTCGATGGCTCCCATGATGACATCGCGCGGCAGGTCCTTTTCCGCGCAGATCTGATTGACAGCCATGATGAGATCGTTCTTCATCCCTCAGACAACTCCTCGAAGTGCGTTAGCGTGCTGAACGTCCAGACGCCTGCGAAATATCCCTTACAACAAGAAAAGTGGGGGTGTCCCCACTTCTCAATCACTGCGCTTCAACTGAAAGCTACTTTACCACAGGCCGCGCAAACTTGCAAGTTCGGCAACGGGAATTCCTGACGGGAATTCTGGCTGCCGGTAAGCGCGCCTAACGCACCGGCGCTAAACGCCGGCTCACGATCGCCTGTCCCGCCGGGCTCAACACAAAGTCGAGGAACTCCTGGACTTCAGGGGGCGTGGGCTGCGGCGCATAGAGATAGAGCACACGTCCCAGGCGATACTCGCCTGAACGCACCGTCGCCGCGGCCGGCGCGACCTCCTCAACCGGCACCGCCCGTACCGTGTCGGTGAGCACCCCGGTCGAAACATAACCCACGGCGGCGCGATGCGAGGCAACATAATCGACGACGGCCTGGCCGGTCGGCATCACCAGCGCATTGAGCGTGACCCGCTCGCCGCCCATCGCCAGCGACTCGAACGCCGCGCGCGAGCCGGAGCCATCCTCGCGGCTGATCACGACAGGCTCGCCCCCCGCGCCGCCGACGACCCCCCAATCGAGCGTCTCTCCGCGGTAGAGCGCGCGCGTAGTTGGAGGGAGGTCACGTTGGTGATCATATTCTGCGGGTGGACGATGATCGCGAGGCCGTCGCGGGCAATCGGGATGATTTTCAGATCGGCCGGTGTTTCCTCGTCATCTGGCTCTCCATGAGACGGCCGCCAGGTCGATGTCTTTACCGCGCAGCTCCTGGATCCCGATCGCAGTCCCACCCCCGTGCATTTCTACCACGGTCTGGGGATGCCGGGTCTGGTAAGCGGCTGCCAGCTCGGTCAGTGTCGGTTGGAGGCTGGTGGAACCGGCGATGCGCAGCGTGGTTGGCGCGGCCGGCGTAACCGCCGCGTTACCGCAGGCGGTCAGCGCAGAGCAGCGGCAAAAAGCAAAACGCGAACTGCAAACTGCACAGGGCGCGTTTGATGCCGATGATCCGCTTGCTGGGCCATCCTTTTCATCCCCTGATCGCGCCCAGGAGTAGCATTGCGGCTCCGATCACGGCGCAGTAGGCCGCAAAGACGTACAGACTGCCGTGCTGCAGATAGCGGAGCAGATACTTGATACAGACATAGCCCGCAAGCGCGGCGGCTAGGAAGCCGACGATCAAGATCGGCAGCTCCTGGCGCAAGCCGCCCGCCTGAATCAGGTCGAGCAGCGGGAGCAGCCCGGCGCCGAGGATGATCGGCGCGCCGAGCATGAAGCTGAAACGTGCGGCCGCGTCGCGCTTCAACCCGCGTGCCAGACCGGTCGAAATCGTTGAGCCCGAGCGGCTGATGCCCGGCGCGATGGCCGCGGCCTGCGCCAGACCGACCAGCAGCGTGTCAACCAGGTTCATCTGACCCACATCGCGGCCACGCTCGCGCACACGCGCGCCGGCCCGCTCACCGAGGACCAGGATCAGCGCCGTCACCAGGAGCAGCGCACCCACCGATAGCGGACTGCTGAAGAGGCTCTCGAAGAAATCCTTGAAGGCGAGGCCCAGCACCATGGCCGGGATCGTGCCGATGATGATCCACCACGCCAGCCGGCTGTCAGCGTCGGCGAGGCGGCCGCCCGGTCGCACATTCCATGCCCCGCGTGTCGTCAGGCTCAGGAAGAAGCCTTTGATCGACGCGCACCCAATCCCGCCAGAAGTAGACCATCACGGCCGTCAGCGTGCCCCAATGCAGGATCGCGTCGAAGGCCACGCTGGGACTGGGCCAACCGAAGGCCCAGGGTACCAGCACCAGGTGCGCCGAACTGCTCACCGGTGCGAACTCCGTCACACCCTGCACGATGCCGAGAATAATGGCCTGGATGAGGTTCATGTGGATTCCTTCCTACGGACGAAAGATGAACGCTTGATCTTGTTTTGTTATTTGCCGTTTGCCATTTGCTGTCGCCGCTTCTCTTTTTGCTCGTGGCGCACTGTTTGGTTGGGCAATCGGTATGCGGCGAGGAATAGCTCCCGAAACGCGGCAAATGTTCCTGCCGCGATGTGCTGCCGGATCTCTTCCATCAGCCGAATCATGAAGCGGACGTTGTGTACCGTCGCGAGATGCAGGCCAAGGATCTCTTCCGTCTTGAACAGGTGGCGCAGGTAGGCGCGGCTGAAATGCTGGCAGGCGTAGCAGTCGCAGCCCGGCTCGACCGGCAGCGGATCGGCGGCGTAGCGCGCGTTGCGCAGGTTCATGCGGCCCTGGCGGGTCAGCAGGCCGCCGTTGCGCGCCACGCGCGTCGGCAGCACGCAGTCGAAGATGTCGATGCCGCGCGCCACGCCCTCGACGATGTCCTCCGGTGCGCCCACACCCATCAGATAACGCGGCTTATGCGTGGGCAGCTCCGGCACGGTCACATCGAGCGTGGCGTACATCTGCTCTTTGGTTTCGCCCACGCTCAGCCCGCCGATCGCATAGCCGGGGAAATCCAAGGCGCGCAGCGTGCGGGCGCTCTCCACGCGCAGATCGGGAAAGATGCCACCCTGGACGATCCCGAAGAGCGCCTGGTCGGGGCGTCGTTTGGTTGCCCGGCAGCGCGCGGCCCAGGCGTGCGTGCGTGCCAACGCTTCCTCGTTGTACTTCCGATCCAGCGGCTCCGGGCACTCGTCCAGACACATGATGATGTCGGCGCCGAGGTCTTCCTGGCTGGCGATGGCGCTTTCTGGCGTGAATCGGTGCAGGCTGCCGTCGATGTGCGAGCGAAACGTCACGCCATCCGGGTCGAGCTTGCGCATCTGCGCCAGGCTAAACACCTGGAAGCCGCCGGAATCGGTCAGCATGGGGCCGGGCCAACCCATGAAGCCGTGCAGCCCGCCAAAGTCCGCAACTAACTTCGTGCCGGGGCGCAGATAGAGATGGTAGTTATTGGCGAGCACCAGCGTGGCGCCGCTCTCAACCAGGTCGCGCGGGGTCAGGGTTTTGACGGTCGCCTGGGTGCCGACGGGCGCGAAGACCGGGGTGAGCAAAGCACCGTGCGGAGTCTGAAAGGTGCCCGTTCTTGCGGCTGTGTGTGGGTCGGTGGCAACGATGGTGAAGTTGAACATGGTTTCAGGTGTCAGGCATCGGCGACTAACGCCTTGTCTACCTGCTTCCTTGCTGACTGGTTTCCTCGTCCGGCAAGGGTAGCATCACCGCCGACGATTGTCAAGAAGCATCCGAACGTTCCATACTTATCGCCCCCCTACGTTTGACAAATTCGCACGTCTGATAGTTATTGCGCTTCTAATCGTGCAAAGGAGGATCGCCCACTTGACCCAACAACTGCTACTCAATGCCTCCCCGTTGCCGAACATCCCGTGGCAAGATCGGCCGGCGGGGTGCAGCGACGTTGTGTGGCGCTACGATGCCAATCCCATCATCCCGCGGGACGCCACACCGACCTCAAACAGTGTGTTCAACAGCGCCGTCGTGCCGTTCGGCGACGGTTACGCCGGCGTCTTCCGCTGCGATGACCGGGCGCGGCGTATGGACATCCACGCCGGCTTCAGCGCGGACGGTGTGAACTGGCAGATCAACCCGCACACCATCGACTTCATCTGCGATGATGCTGAGGTGCGCAAGCTGGAGTATCGCTACGACCCGCGCGTCTGCTGGATCGAGGACCGCTACTATGTGTCGTGGTGTAACGGCTATCACGGCCCGACCATTGGGCTGGCCTACACCCACGATTTCGTCACCTTCCACCAGCTCGAAAACGCGTTTCTGCCCTACAACCGCAACGGCGTCCTGTTCCCGCGGCGGATCAACGGCCGCTACGCCATGCTCAACCGCCCCAGCGATCGCGGGCACACCCCGTTCGGCGACATGTATTACAGCGAGAGCCCGGACTTGTGTTTTTGGGGCCGCCATCGGTTCGTGATGGCGCCGACCGGCGGCTGGCAGAGCACCAAGGTCGGCCCCGGCCCGACGCCGATCGAGACGACCGAAGGCTGGCTGCTCTTCTACCACGGCGTGCTCACGTCGTGCAACGGCTTCGTCTACAGTTTTGGCGCCGCGCTGCTCGATCTGGATCAGCCGTGGAAGGTGATCTATCGCACCGAACCGTATCTGCTCTCGCCGCAGATGCTTTACGAGTGCGTCGGGGACGTGCCCAACGTGACCTTCCCCTGCGCCGCCTTGATCGACGGGGACACCGGGCGGCTCGCCATCTACTACGGCTGCGCCGACACGGTGACCGGGCTGGCATTTGCGCAGGCGGACGAGGTGGTTGCGTATATCAAGGCGAATTCGTTGACCGGCGACCATTGACCATCGTCTTTCGGACGGGCTCTCAATGAACTTATCACTCCCGCTACAACTGATCCCGCAATATCGCGACTACCTCTGGGGTGGCCAGCGGCTGCGGCCGGGCCAGCTCACCGCCGAGGCGTGGGTGGTCTACGCCGAGGACCTCGTCGCCGCCGGACCGCTCGCTGGACGCACCCTGGCTGAGGTCGCGGCCCAGGACCCGATCGGCCTGCTGGGCGAGCGCGCGGTGGCGCACACCGGCACGCGCTTCCCGCTGCTGATCAAAATCCTGGACTGCGCGCAGTGGCTTTCGCTGCAGGTACACCCGGATGACGAGGCAGCCGAGCGCTTGGAGGGGCCGGGTTACTTCGGCAAGACCGAGGCGTGGCATGTGCTCGACGCCGCGCCGGGCGCGCAGCTCATCGCGGGCATGCGCCCCGGTACCACCGCGGAGGCGTTGGCGGCTGCGATCCGCGACGGCACGATCCTGGACTGGGTGCAGTATCAGGACGTGTGAGTCCCGGCGATACGGTCTTCATGCCGGCGCGCACGATCCATGCGCTGGGGCCGGGTCTGCTGATCTACGAGGTGCAGCAGACTTCGGACATCACCTATCGCGTCTTCGATTGGAACCGACCGGCGTCGCCGGGCCGCCCGCTCCACATCGAGAAGTCATTGGCGGTGGCGGATCCGTCCGCATCGGCGCCGGCGCGGCCCGCGCCGAACCTTGCCGATGGGGAACGGGCGGAATTGGCCGCCTGCCCGTACTTCACCCTCGAACTAATCGTGGGCGGGGAAAGACCCATCGCGGGGGACACCGCCGGCCAGACCTTCCATGCGCTGACGGTGATCGAGGGCGCGGCTGAGGTGGTCGCACGGGGCGGCGCGCTGCGGTTGAACCGCTTCGATTCAGCGGTGATCCCGGCGGCCTGCGGCGCGTATGAGATCAGGCCGGTGGACGGTTGCCGCGTGCTGAAGGCGAGCGTAGTCTGACCAACACCAGCGAAGTTCACATGCCACGGGCGGCGCCACGGCCCATGAATTGAATGTCATTCGAGTTCCCCATGCCGCAGGGGCAGCTTGTGCCCCAACAAGGAACTCCTGCGCTTGTCATGCTGAACGGGTCTGCCGCTCAAAGTCAGTTGCGGCAAGTCGTCAGTGAAGGCATCTCGTCTTGGGGGTTTCAGGGCAGGAGGGCGATAGCCCGACGAAGCAATCTCAGCCATGCGACAAGGATTGCTTTGGGGTTGCGACTCCTCGCAACACCTGCACCCACCGGCAGGTGCGGTGTGACCAAAGTGGCTGATTTTCAGCACAAGAATCATCGCGCCTGCTTGATTCGCCAACCTCGCAAGATGCTTCGCTGTGCGTTCGCCGGCCGGGCGTTTCGCCGTAAACCCGTCAGCATGACAGCCGGGGACGCTCGATTCAAACACACGCGGCGGAAGGCGTCGCTATCCCAGCAACCTCGCGCCTAACCGCTGCACCGAGGTCATGTGCTCGCTGATCGCCACGCCCAGCCGGTTCGGATCGTTTCCGTAGCCCAGGCGCCGGGCCAGATAGGCGAATTCCTCGCTTTCTTCTGCCGGCACGGTCAGGTCACGGTTGTTGCCGCGCACCATGCGCAGCGCATTGATGAGCTGGTGGAGGAACAGCAGCGCTTCACCCAGGCGCGCGCCGTTTTCGGCCGAGATCACGCCGGCCGCGGCCAGCCGGGCGATTGCCTCAGCCGTGTTGGGGACGCGCAGCGCGGGGTTAGCCGCGCCGTGGGTGATCTGTAAGCCCTGGATGATGTACTCCAACTCCGCCAGCCCGCCCTGGCTGTACTTGGCGTTGATCGTGTCCGGCGTGACCAGGTGTCGCAGTTGGCGCTCGCGCATCGCGCGCATGGCGGCGACGTCGAACGGCCTCCCATCATAGACATAGTCATCGCCCAGCGTCCTTAGCTCGCGGCCCAGCACCTCGTCTCCGGCGATGGGGCGCAGCTTGACTAGCGCCTGCCGTTCGTAGCTCCACGAAGGGCCGGTCGGGGCGAAGTAGCGGCGGAACGCGTCCAACGACACCGCCAGGCTGCCGGCTTTGCCATAGGGCCGCAGTTGTAGATCGATCTCGAAGATCCCCTCGCGCCGCGCCCGGATCGCGCGCGTGAACTCGACCACCAACTTCTCGTAGAACTCGGTCGCGGTGATCACCTTCGGGCCGGTCGTCTCGCCGCCCCCTTCGTACACAAACATCAGCTCGATGTCTGATGCGAACCCCAACTCCCGCCCGCCGCACTTGCCCAGCGCCGCGACACACAGCCGCACCGGTTCTCCCTCCGCAGTGCGCGGCTCGCCGTAGACCGCCCGCAACTCATCACGTGCAGAAGCGCGTCGTCGCCTCTACGATCACTTCGGCGAGATCGGTCAGTTCGGCCGAGAATTGGCCGAAGGCGGGGATCTGCCCCAGGATTTGACGCATATCCACGCGGAACATCTCGCGATCTTTGAACGCGTTCAGCCGGTCGCGGCGTACGGCCGCGGCGTCCGGGGCAGTGGCGGTCGCGAGTTCGGCGGCAAGCTCGGCGGCAAGCTCGGCGCGGGGCCTGCCGGACGCCAGCGCGTCGACGTCCTGCACCACCGGGAAGAGGTTGGCGTACTGCATGCGCAGGAAGTCATCCCACAGGAAATCGCTGACGCCCAGCAGCCGCGCCAGCGCGCTGAGCACCTCGGGGCGCCCCAGCGATGCCAGTTCATCAGGCCACGACGGCCGGGCGAACAACTCCCCCAGGTACTCGTTGAAGTGTTGCAGCGCGAGTTCCGGGTCGGGCGATTGGGGCAGAAGATGCGTGAAGTGCTTGACCAGCACCGTCGCGGCCCGCAGTTCGCGCTCCCGCTCCGGCGACGTGATCCTGTGCCCGCGCGCGTCGGTGACGTGGAGGACATCCCGCACGCGATTGCCTTCCGTAACGACCGACACCTGGGCGATGTGGATGCCGTTGAGCGCCAGGGCGTTGGTGAATTCATAGAGAAAGCCGGGGGTGTCCTGCGACTCGATCTGGAGGCGCGTATAGCGTTCCCCCGCGTCAGAGCGAATGGTGATGCCGATCGGGTGGAGCACCGGGGCGACGCCTTCCACGCCGCGCACCGCCAGGGCGACGCGCTTCGCCAGCTCACCGCCAGCCTCCCGTTGGCGTCCGCCTTCAAGCAGGCGCAGCAGGGCGGCCAGCTCGGTCGCATAGCTGCGCCACAGGGCGCCGATGTCTGCCGTACCCTTTGACCCTCAGCGATCACGTGTTTCACGGTGAACACATCGACGATTTTGCGGCGCAGATCGACCGGTTCCAACCGTTGGTCTTCGGCAGCGGGCACGGCTTCGTAGGTGTAGACGTGTCCGTCCACGATGCTCAGGCCGTAGGCAAACAACAGGCCGCAGATCAACGACAGCTCGCCCAGGTAATCGTGGGCCACGATGGTGACGCGCCAGTAGCCCTCCTCGATGTGCTCGGCCGCGATCTCCACCGGGTTGCGATCGTTCAGGCGGGCGGCCAATTCCGCGTGCAGGGCGATCTCGGCGCGGCTGAAGGTCGCGGCGTAGGACGGCGACAGCCGCGCCAGGTGGCGCGCGATCTCCGATTGCGGATTGAAAGGCGAAGCCAGTTTCGGCGAATCCGGGAGTGAGTCCTGGTTCATGGTCACAACTCCTCGTTGAGTTGGCGCTGCTTCCTCGGACAAAGGCCTGAGGTGGCGCAGATACACGGTGCGGATGGCGGCGCTGTGCTGTTGGATATGGGCCACGAAGCGCGCGCCGGCCAGCGCGCCGGTGAAGCCCAACCGTCGCGCCAGGTAGCGCAGGTCGGCGGGATCGGCCGGCAGCGAGTGGGTCTGGCGGTAGTCCAGGATTTGCAGATAGTGCTCGACCGTGCGTAGAAACGTGTAGCCATCGGTCAGGACACGGTAGTCATGGCTCGTGAGGTAGCCGTTTTCGCTCAGCCGGGCCAACGCTTGCTGCGTGTGACCGGTGCGCAGTTCCGGCTCGGCCTTGCCGTAAGCCAGTTGCAGGTATTGCGCCACAAATTCAGCGTCGCGGATCGAGCCTTCCCCCAGCTTGACATCGCCCCAGATGCGATCTGTCTGGCGCAGGTGCGACTCGGTCAGTTGCTTCATCGCGTATACTTCAGCGCGCACCGCCTCAGCGCCGGCGCTGAACAGCAGCGGCTCGGCGCGGCGCAGGAACCCGGCGCCCACCTGTTCGTCGCCGGCGACCACGCGGGCCCGCAGCAGCGCCTGCTTTTCCCACAGACGCGCATTGCGTTCGAGATAGGTCAGATACCCGTCCACGGTTGAGATCAGCGGGCCGACGCGGCCCCAGGGGCGCAGGCGCATGTCGACGCGGTAGAGGAAACCCTCAGCCGTGGCCTCGGTCAGCGCCTTGATCAGCCGTTCACCCAGGCGCTGGAACGCTGCGGCGTCACCATCTGCCAGAAATAGCAGGTCGACATCCGAGCTGTAATTCAACTCACGGCCGCCCAGCTTGCCCATGCCCAACACGACGAAGCCGGTGGTCGCAAGGCCCATGGCGCGGGCCAACAGTTCCAGGCAAACCCAGATCACGCTGTCGGCCAGTTGAGAAAGCTGGGCTGTCACCGTGGTCAGGTCCAGCAGCCCGATCAGATCGCACGTGCCGATGCGGAGCAGCTCCCAGTGATGGTATCGCCGCAGGCCGTCCAGCGTTTCGGGGCAGGCCGCGCAGTCATCGGGCGCACGCGACCCGCAGGCGGCCCGATACGCCTCCGCATAGTGCTGCGCGGGGGTTTTGGCCTGGCCGATGACGTTGCGCTGGATCAGTTTCTCGAAGTGTTCAGGGGTGCGCAGCAGGATGTCGGTGAGGAACTGGCTGCCGGCAAAGAGGGTGACCAGCATCTCCAACGCGTGCGGATCGGCGGCCACGGCGGCTACCAGATCAGCACGGTCGGGGACGGCCAGGACGAAGCGTTCGAGGTTGATCAGCGCGCGGTCGGGGTTGGCTGCGCCGGCCAGCGCAGCCTGCAGGTGCGGCAGGAGGTGAGCCCGCGTGCCTTCCGGCGTCGAATCGGCCAGGGTGCGCAAAGATCTCGCCGCCGCGGTCCGGTCGCCGAAGTCAACGGACGTCAGGAGCGCCCTGGCGCCTGCGTCGGTGCGGCGGCCGTTCAGGAGCAGGCTGCTCTCGCTGACGTCCAACTCAGCCTCCTACTCGATGGCGTCCGAGCGGCTGGGGCAGGCGGCGCAGCCTAAAGCGCCTGCCCGCAGCCAGCGCAGAAGCGATCATCGGGCTCGGCGGCCCGACCGCATCTGGCACAGGCAATGCCTGCGGGTGGCAGGACGACTGGGGCCGGCGCCTCGGCCAGCGTCGCGCCGCAGATGGCGCAGAACTTATCTTCATCGGCTGCCGGGCGGCCGCAAGCCGGGCACGCGCGGCCGCCGGCGATCAACTGCGATTTACGTGCGGCGATTTCGTGATCCAGGGTTTGATCGAGATCATCTTGGGTCTGAGCCTCCCACTCGTCCAGCGCACGCAGCGTTTCAGCGGCGTTCTGCTTAAGATTGAGTTCGAACACGGCAAAGTCTTCGTCGCTGATTTTGCCCATGCGATGGTCGAAGTTCAGCTCGCGCAAGGCCTGCATGGCGGCATCACGCTGCCCCAACAGCTCGTCGAGCGACTCCTGCGCCGATGTGGCCGGTTTCGCTGCGCTGTTCTTGGACAGGATCGGGTAGGCCACTGCGAGCAACGCTGCGGCTGTGAGAAGGATGGCTAGGACGATGAACATGTATCCTCTGTTTTCCCTTTTGAGCGGATCAGGAAACCGGCTGAGCGGCCTCAGGCACGCGGGCTCGGGCTTCGGCGGTTGCGGGCGAGCGCCGCGGCCAGGCCGAGATCAGCACGCCCAGGATCATCACCAGGCCGCCGATCCACATCCACGACATCAGGGGGTTGATGTAGACCTTGAACGCCGCCGTCTCGCCCATGTTGTCGAAGCCGGCCAGCACCACATACACATCTTCGATCGGTCCCGTGCGCAGACCGACCTCGGTCATCGGTTGTTCGGCATTCTTGTCGTAGATCTTTTTGGTCGCCACGATCTGGCCGTTAGGCCGGCTGTTCTTGGCGAGATCCATCACGGCGGCGAACTCCGTATAGTTCGGCCCCTGGGTGGGTTTCATCTCCTTGTAGGTGAGCGTATAGTTGGCCACGGTGATGCTCTCGCCGACGCGCAGGTTGGCCTGGCCCTCCTGCTGGTAGAACGTGTCGCCGATGATCCCCAGGGCGATCAGCAGCACGCCGATGTGGACGACATAACCGCCGTAGCGCCGGCCGTTGCGCTTCACCAGGTTGACCAGGGCCGTGCCCGTCCCTTCGCCGGTGGCCTGCTGCCGCGCCCGCACCCCGCGGATGTACTCCTGGAGGATCCCCGCAAACACGAACGTCAAGGCCGCCACGCCGACGAAGCCGCCCATCGTGCGATTGCCCAGCAGGTACAGCACCGGGATCGAAATCACCGCAGCCAGGATCGGCGCCAGGAAGTTCCTGCGCAACGTCGCGAACGCCGACCGGCGCCAGGCCAACAGCGGCGCCGCGCCCATCAACAGCAGCAGCGCCAGCATCAACGGCCCGGCGATGCGGTTGTAGTACGGTGCGTTCAACGAGATCTTGTCGCCCGTCACCCATTCGGAGATCATCGGGAAGATCGTGCCCAGCAGGATGGCGAAGGTGACGACCAGGAAAAGCACATTTTGCGTCAGGAAGGCGGTCTCGCGCGAGAGCACGGCATCAAGCTGATTCTCGCTCTTGAGCAAGGGCAGTCGCCATGCCAGCAGCAAGACAAAGCCGATCATCGTCAGCACGATGAAGGCTGCAAACAGAGGCCCCACCGGCGACAGTGCAAACGAGTGTACGGATTGGATCACGCCGCTCCGCGTGATGAAAGTGCCGATCAGCGTCAACTCCCACGTCAGCCAGATCAGCACCATGTTCCAGACCTTCAGCATCCCGCGGCGCTCCTGGATCATAATGCTGTGGATGAACGCCGTCGCGGTCAGCCACGGCAAGAACGAGGCGTTCTCCACCGGATCCCAGGCCCAGAAGCCGCCCCAGCCCAACTCGATATACGCCCACTGCGAGCCGAGCAAGACCCCGATCCCCAGGAACATCCACGCCACCAGCGTCCACTTGCGGATCATCTTGATCCAGGTGTTGCCGAGCTGCCCCGTCACCAGTGCCGCGACCGCGAACGCGAACGGGACGGTCATCCCCACGAAGCCCAGGTAGAGGAACACCGGATGAATGACCATCCAGTAACTCTGGAGCTGCGGGTTCAACCCCTGGCCGTCGCGTGGGGTGAACGGCTGCGTGTTTGCCGGCTGGAAAACCGCCTTGGCCAACTCACCCGTCGCGGTGAGCCAGAGGCGCAGGAAGGGATTGGCAGCGAAAAGCACCACAATCAGAAAGAAAGCGACGTTTGTCAGCAGCACCGCATTGACCCACGGCTTCAGGCTGGCCCCCTGATGGCGGAAAAACCATGTGGCCGCCACCGCAAACCCACACGCGATCAACGTCCAGAAAAGCAGCGAGCCGGCCTGCCCGCCCCAGTGCGCCGAAATCTTGAAGAGGGTCGGCAGCGCGCGTTCAGAATGGCCGGCAATATAGTCAAGCTGAAACTCGTTGGTGAGCAGGGCGCGCCAGAGGAGCAGCGAGGCCAGCAGCACCAGCGCGCCGACGGCGTAGATGGCATTCCGCCCGCTGGCGACCAGCTCCGGCAGCCGGCGCAGCCCACCCACGATCGACACCACGATGCCGTAGACGGCCAACAGTAACGCCAACACCAATGCAACATATCCCAGATCAGTAATCATTTGCATCTCTCCACAACTCGCCCGGACAGGACGAGGTTAAGGTTGAGGTTGAGGACGGCAAGTTCGCCTCACCCCTGCTGCTGGCAGGAATCCTCTGTACTGCTGTGCATTTCTTAGACGCCGTTTGCGATTTGCGATTTGCTGTTTGCTATCTGCTACCGCGGCATGATCTCGGCGATGCGCTGATCGAGTTCGGCGGACATCAGCGGGCCGACCTTGCGGCAGCCGACGATCTTGCCCTCGGGGTCGATGAAGAACGTCTCCGGCACCCCACGAATCGTGTAGCGCTTGGAAATCTTGCTGGCCAGGTCAGGGCCGTTGGCGAAGGTGATGTCGAACTTCTCCAGGTAACGCTTGGCGGAAGGGTCCTGATCCAGGTAGTCCACGCCGACGAAGACGATGCCTTGATCTTTGTACTTGCGCCACGCGGCCTCCAAATCAGCGGCTTCTTCCTCGCACGGCTTGCACCAGCTTGCCCAGAAGTTGAGCACGACACCCTTGCCGCGCAGGTCGGAGAGCTTGACGGTCTCGCCCGGCAGGCCGCCGCGGTATTCATCGAACAGCGTGAGCGAAAAATCGGGCGCGGGGCCCTCGCAGAGGGCCTTCTGCGGCGGCTTGAACAGCGCAAGGATCAGCAGACCGGCGACGAACAGCACGCCGATCCCCAGCACGATCAGCCAGCCGGGGAGTTTGCGGCTCGTTTCCGACGCTGGCGGTGTGGCATTTTCTGTCATAGTTATTCTTCTCGGTGAGCAATGGGCTACCACGAAGGCCCTAAGACACGAAGTGGCACAAAGCAATCTACAGCTTCTTGTGTTCTTGGTGGCTTTGGGCCTTTGTGGTGAGCGGTTTCGGTTTGGCTCGTCCGGGTCAGGCGTCCTGTTCCATTTCCTGCTCGACGCGCCTGAGATACTCATCCTCGCTGGGGCCCGAGCCGGCTGGGGCAGGAGCCGCCGAGGGCTGGTTTGCGCTTGCGCCACGTCATCACGAGGTAGGCCAGCCAGCCTAGCCCAACCACCACGGCCAGGATCGGGAAGATCCAGACGACCAGGTTGAAGCCTTCTCGTGCCGGTTCCCCCAGGACGACATCGCCGTACTGTTGGACGAAGTAAGCTTTGATCTGCTCTTTGCTCTCACCGGCGACCAGCTTCTGGCCGATGACCTCGCGCATCTGAACGCAGGCCTGAAGCTCGCAGTTGTCCAGCCTGACCCCGTTGCACAGCGGGCACCAGAGTTCCTTGGCGACCGCGTTGATCTCGTTGGGCGTCGGCGTCTGCGCCAGCGCGGATACGATGCTGCCGCCAAGCAGCAACAACACGGCCAGCAAAAAGAACGCTTTCCTCATAGATGTCTCCGTTAGCCCTTGCGCGGCGCCCCGCACTGCGCACAGAACCGATCATCGGGCCGCAACGTGTGGCCGCACTGCGTGCAGAAGGCTGGCGCGGCGACGGGTGCGGGACGTATAGCAGGTTGTGGCGGCGTGCTGGCGACTGTAGGTCTGGCAGATTCCACCGGTGCGGCGGTGCGGCGGCGTGATACGAACCAATACACACCGATGCCGATCAAGGCGAGCAGGCCGATGCCGATCAGAACGATGGGCAGCCAGCTTGTCTGTGCAACCGGTGTCGTCTGCGGCTGGGCAGGGGCAACGGCCTGCGGCGCGGCGGTCGCGCTGGTGACGGCAAGCTGTGGTGATGTGAGGCCGGAATCCGTCTTGACGTAACTGATCGCGATGTCGCGCTTCTCGCCGGCAGCCAGGTTCTCCAGGTTGAGGATGTGATAGGTCAGGCCATCGGCCCCCGTGATCGTGCGGCTGGGCGCCGGGGTCACGCTGAAGTCGGTCGCGCGCGCGGGCTGTTGCACGGCGATCTCCAGGGCTGCGATCGGGTAGGGCGCTTCGAACGTGTGGACGATCTTGCGTTGGTCCCCCGAGATCGGACGATCAACGTAGTACTCGATGTGGAAGCCGGGCTGCGGCAGCGAATACGCGACCTTGCCGTCCTGCAGTTGCCATTGTTGGGTTAGCAGGCCTTTCGCTGGATCATTCACGGTCGCCTGGATGTTGCGGGCGCCTTCCGCTACGGGAAACGCCACCGTCTGGGGGAAGGTTGCGTCGCTCGCGAAGTCGCCGGAGAAGATCACCAACAGGCCTGGATCATCGTATTCCGGCCACAGCTTGAGTGAGGCCTGTGGGATCGTCAGCGTGCCCTGCGCAGCAGCGGACCATACGCTGATCAAAACTAACAGAGTCAGCGTCACTAAAAGGGCAACCCGGCGTCTTAACTCATGAAAACCATTCATCAGCATCTTGCTCCGTAGCGGCATTCCACATAGGGGGCCGATTATAGCATATTTCGGCCTGGTGGCAAAGGCTTTGATCGGGCGTTGCGAGCGTCCGTGCGCGGGTTGACAGACGCGCGCGAATGGGCTATATTATGCAATAACATTTACTGTGCAAGCAACGCGCGGATTCGGTGAACTGGTTTTCTTATAGCCAGCATACACGAGAGACTTTAGAAGGAGCTTGCTATGATTTTTCGTTTACCCCAAGGATTGTCCCGGCGCCAGCAAGCCGCGTCCAACCCGGTCTTCCTCCGGGTGGCGGCGATGGTATTGACCCTGTTGGTGCTCATGGCGGTAAGTGTCGCCATCGTTCCCCACGCTGAGGCCGCGCCCGCGTCCGTCACCAGCAATGGGACGTATGTAGTGCGCGCGGGCGATACGCTCAACAGCATTGCCGCACGCTACGGGGTGTCGCCTGCGGCGCTTGCCCGCGCCAATAAGATCAGCAACCCAAATAAGATTTACATCGGCCAGCGCTTGGTCATCTCTGGCAGCGCCGCGCCTGCGGCGCAGCCCAAATCAGGTACGACAGCGTCGAGCGGCGGGGTTTACATCGTGCAGCGGGGCGACACACTCGCGAAAATCGCCGCGCGCAACGGCACCACCATCGCTGCCCTGATGTCTTTGAACGGTCTCCGCAATCCGAATCTGATCTGGGTGGGTCAGCGTCTGCGCGTGGGCAAGGGCAGCGGCACGGTCGCGCCAAGCCCGGCGAAGCCCGCCGTTTCCGGCGGCGCGAAGTGGATCGATATCAACCTGAGCAAGCAGCGCCTGACGGCTTATCAGGGGAATACGCCCGTCTTCAGCGCGCTGATCAGCGGCGGCCTGCCGCGCACACCGACGGTGGTTGGACGCTTCAAAATCAACACCAAACTGAGGTCGACTCGTATGCGTGGACCAGGCTACGATCTGCCCAACGTGCCGTATACTATGTACTTTTACAAGGGTTACGCCATCCACGGCACCTACTGGCACAACAACTTCGGCCGGCCGATGAGCCATGGCTGCGTCAACATGCGCACCTCGGAGGCGGCCTGGCTGTTCAATTGGGCGCCCATGGGGACAACGGTCGTCACGCACTGGTAAACGATCGCCGGAAGCTTGGGTAAATAATGGGGGAGTGGAGGACAGGCGCAGCCTGAAACCCTCACTCCCCTGCGTGTTCCTGGACCTGTAGCCTGGCCGAAAAAGACACTTGCGCATCCCGATCTGAGCTTGTCAAAGGGCGACTGGCTGAGGCGTTTTCAGGCGGGCCATCACCTCGCCGACACGCGTACGGCGCTCCTCCCATTCCATGACGCCTGTCCCGGTGCTGGCCTGGTAAATCGGGCATCTTGCCCCAGCAGGCGTCCCAACCCTTCCCTCAGCGAAACCTGCGGTTTGTAACCGAGCAGGCGTCGCGCTGCCGACAGGTCGGCCACCAGGCGCGTGATGCCGCCGGCATCACGCGGGTTGTAAATGACCTCAGGCTGGCGCTGCGTCGCGCGGCCCAACTCAGCGATCAATGTGTTGATGCTGGTCTCTTCGCCCGAACCGATGTTGATGGTCGTGCGGTCCACACCAGACGCCGTTGCCGCCGCCATCAGCGCCACCACCACATCGTCGATATAGACGAAATCGCGGGTTTGGTTGCCGTCACCGTGGACGACCACGGATGCACCGCTCAGTACGGCCTTGACAAAGTGTGGCACGACGGGCGCATGCACCGGCGGGATGCGCTGTCCGGGGCCGTAGGCGTTGAAGATACGCAGCGCCACGGTTTCGATTCCGTTCAGCGCGCCCAGGGCGAAGATGTAGTGCTCCGCTGCGAGCTTGCTCACGGCGTAGGGTACCTGCGGATGGGGCCACGCCGACTCGCTCACCGGCTGCTGCGGCTGTGGTCCGTAGACGGTGGCGGATGAAGCGAGCACAACCCGCCTCACCCCCACATCGCGGATCGCCTCAGCCAGACTCACCGTGCCGCCGACGTTCACGTCGTTATACTCGCGCGGGTAGAGCACTGATTCCTGCACCGACACGCGAGCTGCCAGGTGGAAGACGCAATCGACCTTTTGGAGCAGCGTCCAGAGCTTCGGCCGGTCGCGCACGTCCCCTCGTGTGAAGACGGCCTCGGGGTGCAGCCCGGCCGGGTCGCCCGCGCTGAGATCGTCCAGCACCCGCACATGGTGTCCTTCCTGCACCAATCGGTTTGCCAGCGCGGTTCCGATGAACCCGGCGCCACCTGTGACCAAACAACGCATACTTCGATTCCTCTCTCACCAAGTAGTGACTCTTCGCGGGATGTTGCGATTATACCATGACAGCAGGATGCCCGCCTATTCCAGACAGTGGTTTCCAGCTTGGCATTTGCTGTACCAGGCAGTATAATGGCGCCAGATTCGCAATGGAGAGGTATTATGCTGAAGTCTATTAACTGTGGTGAATTGCGCCCATCACACGCCGGGCAGACCGTGACCTTAGCCGGCTGGGTGCATCGTCGTCGTGATCACGGCGCGCTGATTTTTCTCGATCTGCGGGATCGCTCGGGGCTGGTGCAGGTGACCTGTGATGCTCAGGCCGCGCCCGCCGCTCACGAGTTACTGAACGCCGCACGCAACGAATATGTGGTGCAGGTGGTCGGTGTGGTCCGGGTCCGCCCTGCTGGACTCACCAATTCCAACCTCCCCACGGGTGAGATTGAAGTCCTCGCTGAGACGGCCCAGATTCTCAATCCGGCCCGGACAACCCCCTTCTACATCAATGAGGATGCCGATGTGGATGAAGCAGTGCGGTTGAAATACCGCTACCTCGACCTGCGCCGCCCCATGATGAAGCAAAACATTATCTTGCGCCACCAGGTCGTCAAGCTGATCCGCGACTACATGGACAACCTCGATTTCATTGAAGTCGAGACGCCTATGCTGATCAAGACGACGCCGGAAGGCGCGCGCGACTACGTTGTCCCCAGCCGCGTCCATCCGGGGGAGTTCTACGCGTTGCCGCAGTCACCGCAGCAACTCAAGCAATTGTTGATGGTTGCCGGTTTCGAGCGCTACTTCCAAATCGCCCGCTGCTTCCGGGACGAAGACCTGCGTGCTGACCGTCAGCCGGAATTTACCCAGCTCGACGTGGAGATGTCCTTCGTGGAGCGCGAGGACATCATGGCGACCATCGGGCCGCTCTACACGCAGATTATTGAGAAGTTGGGCCATAAGCCGATCGCACAGAAGCCGTTCCCGGTGTTGACCTACACCGAGGCCATGGCCAAGTACGGTTCCGACAAGCCCGATCTGCGGTTCGGGATGGAGTTCGCCGATCTCAGCGATCTGGTGGCGGGAAGCGGGTTCGGTGTGTTCAGCGCCGCGCTGGCTGACGGTGGGCAAGTCAAGGCGATCTGTGCGCCGGGCGCGGCCGGTTTCAGCCGCAAACAACTCGATGAGCTGGCGGAGCACGCGCGCCGGTACGGCGCTAAGGGTCTGGTCAGCATCGCGTATCGTGAGGACGGTGCGAAATCATCGGCAGCCAAGTTCCTGAGCGAAGCCGATCTGGCGGCCATCGCTGAGCGAGCAGGGGCAGGCACCGGCGACCTGGTCGTGATCGTCGCCGACGCGAATCGCGCGGTGGTGGCCAGGAGCCTCGGGGAGTTGCGGCTGCTGCTGGGCAACCAGCTCGGCCTCGTGCGCCGCGATGCGCACGCGTTGTGCTGGGTCGTCGAGTTTCCGCTGCTGGAGTGGTCGGCGGAGGATCAGCGGTGGTCCGCCATGCACCACCCGTTTACTTCGGCCATGGATGAGGACTGGGCGCTGCTGGAGTCCGACCCCGGCAAGGTGCGGGCGAAAGCGTACGACCTCGTCATGGATGGTTGGGAGGTCGGGGGCGGCAGCATCAGAATCCACCGCCGTGACCGGCAGTTGGCGATGTTCCGGGCCCTGGGCATCGGCCTGGAGGAGGCGGAGGAGAAGTTCGGCCACTTGATGGAGGCGTTCGAGTACGGCGCACCGCCGCACGGCGGCATCGCGACCGGTATCGATCGCACGGTGGCCATCCTCGCGGGCACGCCCAGCATCCGGGATGTCATTGCGTTCCCGAAAACGGCCTCGGCAACCGATCTCATGTTCCGGTCGCCGTCGAAGATTTCGCCTGCCCAGTTGCGCGAGCTGCATCTGGCGATCCGAGAATAGCCATCGGCGGCGGGGGACGATCGGCCTGACGCCCGGCATGGCGAGCTGGATGGGGGGGTTTGGCAAGTTTGCGCGTTGGAAAAACCTATGCTAGCATAACGCCGTAAGACCCCTGCGGTGCTCGTGATTTTCTAAAAACGTTTTGAGCCAACAGTTAGACATAGGGGGTTGGACATTCGCCTGGAAATGCAATAGCTGCGCTCGTCGTTGAAAGCGGCGGTCGTTTTAGCAAAGCAGGACTGGACGACAATATCCCCACCTGCGTAAGCAGGTTCAAAACAAAAGAACACACGGCACAGCGGGGAATCTGCGCATGAGGGACCACCGATCTCACCAGTTCGGTGGTCTTTCTTATTTTGTGCGCGTTTTCGCCGAAATTCCCTTGACACGCCCTGTTCCCCTGTGCTATCCTTGACACGAGTCTGGCGCCGAGCGGCGGAGACGTCCGGTGCTCCCAGGATGAACACATAAATGAAACGCGATCGCATTTCCGACGGCGTATACGTTTTCACCAGCGGCATGTATGCCGAGGTCACCGCGACGGTAGTTTTTACCGACGAAGGGGCTATCCTGGTGGACACTTTGCCGTTCCCCCAGGAGACCCGCCACATCCGGGACTTCATTGCGCAGCGGCGGATGAAGGTTGCGTATGTCATCAACACGCATTCGCACGCCGATCATGTCTACGGGACCTATCTGTTCCCTGAAGCCGTAGTCGTCGCACATTATCAATGCCGGCGGTTGATGGAACGCCACGCCGAAGCATCTTTGGCGCAAGCCAAGCAGCAGACCCCCCAACTGGCCGACGTCAAAGTGCGCTACCCTGAACTGCTTTTCAACGAAGCGATGACGCTGCGGGTGGGCGGCAAGACTATCGAGCTAAACTACTCCCCAGGCCATGCGCGCGACGTGATCACGGTCCATGTCGTCGAAGACCGGCTGATGTGCGCCAGTGATACTGTGATGCCGTGCCCCTACGTGGTCGGCGGCGATCTGGACGACATGATCCAGTCGCTGCGCGCGATCAAGGCCAAGAGCCTGGAGAATCTGGTGCAGGGGCATGGTGAGGTGCTGTTGCGAGGCGAGATTGAAGATACACTGGACGCCAGCATCGGCTATTTGCAGAAGGTTGACCACCTGGTGCGCGAGCGCATTGCGCGCGGCATCCCGCGCACAGGCATCCTCGACATCACCATCGAGGAGTGCGGCCTGTCCCGTATCCCCCTCGGCGGCCTGGTGCAGAAGTTACATCAGGCGAACCTGTTGACCCTCTACGACGCCTACCGTTCCGCGATGCGCGCCACGCGCCGGCCGCTGATCCAATCCATTTGATCCTTGAGCTTATCTAAGATCTTCTCAGCCAGCCATCCTGAGCTCGTCGAAGGATGGCTGGCTGAGAAGGTTTCGGATGGGAGCTTTGCTGATTCTCAAGGGAGCGTCCAGCATTCTGTCGGTTGCCAGAAGTCACCCGCAGCGTCGCGGCGTGGCAGGCGTTCAAGTGAGCGCAGATCGTACATCCCCAGGCGCAGGCAGACCACTTCCCCCGCGGCTTTGGCCGGCACCGAGATGCGGATCGTATCGCTGACCACTTCGCCCGGCGTCCAAACCGTGGTCGGGTAGCGCCCCCCAAGCGGCTGCTGATCCTGTTGCGCGATGATCTGCCCAGTGGCGTCCAACAGGTGGGCAAAGATCGTGTAGCTGGCGTCCAGCGGTGCAGCGGTCGTCCAGTCGGCGGTGATCTCAAAGGGTTGGCCGGGTTGCGTGGGTGGACGGAACTCGCTTTCCAACAGATAGACGCTCTCCCCAAACTCCACCAGCGACATTGTGGGGGGTAGATCTACCGTCGTGACCCGCTCCGGTCTGATGACGAACGGCAGCGTCAGCGTTTCAACCGGCGCGCCATCATCCGCGAGGAAAAGGTAGGTGGTGGGGTCGTTCGAGCGCAAAAGAGACGCTTCCAAACTGTATACGCCCAGCGCGCCGGCCGGCAAGTTAACGCTGTGCGTCGTGGTGATCGTCTGACCAGGATGCCACGCATTCGCGAGATCGGTTGTGCCGCCCAATGGCTGGTCATCCTGGCTGATTTCCTGGCCGGCGGCATCGACCAAACGCAACCTCACGGTGACATCTGCTTCCGGGCGGTCGAGCAAGCGCCAGCCGAGGCTGACCTGGCCCGCCCGAACCTCCTTGCTCCGCGCTTCTTCGGGGAACGCGGCCGCACGGATCGGCAGGAGCGAGACATTGCCCTGCTGTGAACCGATCTCCATTTCAACGTCGTGGGCGGGCACATCCCAGCCATTGGCCTCCAGATGCAGCCGGTAGCCTCCGGGCGTGGCGGGCCAGGGCAGATCGAGCGTCACGTTGCTGCCTTCACCGACGATCAACGGCAAGGCTGGCTTGAGCGCGAACGCTGTGGCCTGACCGCCGGTGAGTGGCGTCCAGGAGCCGTTGACTTCGAATGTCGTGCCAGGCGGGATGACGGTCTCAGTCGCGCCGGCGCTCCTGAGGGTCAGCCCGGCGTGACCCTCAGCCGTGTTCCAAAAGTCCCCGGTTACGGCCGGCAACTCAGCCGGCTGGACGCGATAGAGCCACTCAGGGCCGAAATCCTGGACGTGTTCGATGCCGGGCGCCTGTGCGAGTCGCGTGCGTAGCTCGGCGGCCCGGCCCGGCTGGAACGCCTCCATAATCTCGCTATGCACCAGCACCCACGTCACCCCTAGCCCGCGCAGCATCACCACACTCCGCTCATCCGGGAAGCGCGCCAGGGTCAGTCCCAGCTCGCGATGGTGCGGCGGCCGGAAGCCGCTGTAGCCATCCACGATCGGCTGCCAGTGCGCCGTCTGGAAGAACTGGTAGCGCATGCGATTCAGGTCTGACCAGGCGTCGTAGGCGCCGTCGCCCACCGTTGCGCCCTGGGGTGGGCCCAGGTCGATCTCCGATGTGAGGGGGAGTTCGAGCAGCACGCCGGGTGATTGCTGCGCCAGCCAGGCGTAGGCCGGCGGCGCGGGCGACAGCGACGGCATGGTCAGCGCGATGAAGGTCTCGCGGCCGGCCAGGAACTCGGCAAGACAAATCGCGATGAGCAGCGCCACGAGCGCGCCGCGTGCCATCGGCCGCCTGATCTTGCCGAGCAGCCAGGTCGTGCCGGCAGCAATGAAGAGGGCGAGCACCAGGTAGAGCGTCACGCTGAAGCGCCCCGGCGCGCGGATCACCGTCATGCCGGGGACGTGTTGGAACAGCCAGGCGAACGGCAGGCTGATGTCGGTCAGATGGTCGCTGCTCAGTTTCAACCGTGGCCCGAGCGCCAGGATCCAGGCCACCAGCGCCAGCACGATCAGGTAGACCCGGCTGAGCTGGCCGTGCCGAACCTTCGGCCAAACGATGAGTCCCAGCAGGGCCAGCAGGCCGCCGACCACCCCCGGAAAGAGGTCGCCTGTATTCGGCACCAGCGAGCGCAGCCAGGTCGGATAGATCGGGTTATCATTGCGCGGCAGGAAGAACTCCGCCAGGTTGGCGCCGGAATGCGCCGCCTCGGCCAATGAGCGCTCCAGCCCCAGACCGGCGCGCACACGCAAGTAGGGCAGCGCAAAGGGCAGGATCAGCAGGCCGCTCAGGGCCAACCAGGGTAGGAGTTGTCCCAGGCGCCGCCAGGTGGGTCCTCTCGGCTGCAACAGCAAACGCACGAGCACATATAGCCCCACCACCAGCACGATTTGGAAGCCGAAGTAAAACGCCGAGAGGGTCTGCGCCGCCATGAAGAGCGCCAGCATCAGCCCATCGCGCCGCCGGCCCTTAGTATCTGTCCGAAAATCACCATTGCACGCCCCCTGAGCCCGTCGAAGGGGGCGTCCTTCGCCAAGCTCAGGACACGCAATTGGGTTTTCGGATAGACTCTTCGCCCAGAAACGCTCCAGATAGAGCAGCGTCAACGGCAGCCAGCCGATGCTAAGAAGCTGCACCTGCGGGATGTGTCCGAACTGGTAGGGGGAGAACGCGTAGAAGATCCCGGCCAGCAACGCCGCGCCCCGGTTGCGCGTCACGTAGAGCGCCAGGAGGTACATCCCCACCGCGGCCAGAAAGACCGTCCCCAGAAAGGTCAGGTTATAGACGAGGATCGGGTTGCCGCTGGCGGCCAGGATCGGCACGGTCATTGGCGCGGCCGGCCAGATGATCTCCGAAAGAGCGAGCATATCCGGCAGCGGGTGGAAGATCGGCGCGTTGAAAACCGACAGGGGCGCTCTGACCAACTCGCGGGCCTGCCAGGTCAGGATCCACGTGTTGAGCATTGTGTCAAAGCGATCGTGCAAAGCCGTCGTGAGGCGTTGGATCAGCGGCCAGAAGATGGCGAGCTCGACGCCGGCCATGACGGCGAAAGGCGTCAAGGCGCGGAGCGCGGGCGTTTTGCGACCGGATTGCTTCATGGCGTGCATTATAGGCGAGGAGGGGAATAGGTGACAAGATGATAGGGTGACACGGTGACGCAGTGGCACGGAATAACTAAAGAAGCTACCTTGTCACCTTGTCACCCTGTCACAACTGCGCGCCGTCGCTGCGAGCGTCGAACAGCGAGTCCCCGACGATGGACAGCCCTTGTTCGACTGTCGCCGCGTCGATGTCGAGCGGTGGGCGGAAGCGGATGGAGCGTTCGCCGCATTTCAGCGCCACCAGACCATTTTCCAGCAGCAGGCCGCGGAAGATGTCGCGCGAACGGCCGTCGGGCAGGTCGAACGCGACCAGCGTGCCGCGGCCGCGCACGTTGCTGATCAGGTCGGAGGTTGCGGCGAGCGCATTCAGCCCGGCGAGCAGGCGTTGGCCCATCTGACCGGCGTTTTCGACGAGCCCATCCTCGGCGATGATCTCCAGATAACGTTGGCCACGCACCATGTCCGTCAGGCTGCCGCCCCAGGTCGAGCTGATGCGACTGGACACCACAAACACGTTGTCCGGTACCTCATCGATACGCGGCCCGGCGATGATGCCACACACTTGCGCCTTTTTGCCGAACGCGATGATGTCCGGCTTAACCCCCATCTGTTCGATAGCCCACATCGTGCCGGTGGCGCCCATGCCGGTCTGCACTTCATCAACGATGAACAGGAAGTCGTTCTCATCGGCCAGCCGGCGTAATTCCAGCAGGAACTCCGGCCGGAAGTGGTTGTCGCCACCTTCGCTCTGGATCGGCTCGATGATCAGTGCAGCGATCTCGTCCGGTTCGGCGCGCACCGCGGCCTTGATCTGGGCGATCGCCTGCTGCTCGACCGCCATCGTTTCAGTTAACACCTGGTCGGTGACGGGGAAGCGGAGTTTGGGGTTGACGATGCGCGGCCAGTCGAACCGGGGGAAGTACTGGTACTTGCGCGGGTCGGCGGTGTTGGTCAGCGAGAGGGTGTAGCCGCTGCGGCCGTGGAAAGCCTCGCGAAAATGGATGATCTGGCTGCCCTTTTCGCCTTTGCCGGCAGCCAGATTCTTGCGGACCTTCCAGTCGAAGGCGGTCTTGAGCGCGTTTTCCACCGCCAGCGCGCCCCCGCTGATGAAAAATAGATGCGGCATGTCCGCCGGCCGGGCGATACGGGCGAAGGTCTCCACGAACTCGGCCATATAGGTGGTGTAGATGTCCGCGTTGGCCGGGTTGTGGAGCGCAGCTTCGGCGAGGCGCTGCATGAACCACGGCTCCCGGAGCTTCGGGTGGTTGTGGCCGATGGGCATGCTGGCGAAGTAGGCATAGAAATCCAGGTACTCGCGGCCCGTGGCTTCGTCGCGCAGATAGGGGCCGTGTGATCCGGCCAGGTCGATGATCAGGTGCTCGCCGTCGGCCAGCATGTGCTTTCCGATCGTGGCATGCACGTCTTTGGGCTGCACGATGATCGATGGATGCGAGACCGTTTTTGGGCTCATCTGCTTCTCCTTCCTGATGGACGACATTGTCCTTAGGCGCTGACCAATCGGATTCCAGCATAAAAAACAAGAATCTCACCACCAAGACACCAAGACACCAAGAGCACTCAGAATTCTACCTTTGTGGACTTTGTGTCTTTGAGCCTTTGTGGTGAAGGCTTGGTTCCGGCTTGTCTGGGTTAGGGCTCCAACACCAGCGATGCCACCTGCACCCTGGCGCCGGGCTGTTGGGCGCGCAGTTCAAGCGTACTCATGCCAGGTTGGATCGGCACTTTGATGACATAATCAGAACCCTGGCGCGACGCGTCCAACGCAGGGCTGCCCGGCGCCAGGGTGACGCGCACGGTGGCTTCGCCCGGCGTCGCGGCGTGGACGATCAGCGGCGCGCTGCCGGTGAAGCTGCGCGTGGCGCTCCCCGGATCATACGGCTCCCACCCCGGGCCGAGGATCAGGTACGGCTCGGTCGTGCCCGGTGGCGTCACCTCATAGGCGGTCAGGCGATCGTCCTGATAGACCGGCGGCTGACCCCCAAAGATCGTCTGCGCCGCGGCCTCGGTATACGCGCGCTCGCGGCCGCCCGGCATCTTGTAGCGGTCGAGTATGACCCAGCGCACGCCGAGGTCAGCGAGCACCTGCTGCCCCTGCGCGGCCAGATCGAAGGCGATGATGTCGGGGCCGAGATGCCGGAAATGTTGCAGCACCGGGGCGCGATCGGTCAGCGTACGCGGGTCGTCGCGGCTGATGTAGGCCACCGTCAGCGGTTTGCCGTGCTCGGTTTGGTAAAGCAGATAGCCCGGGCGATCCCAGTTCATCGGCAGGTTGAGCACCGCGCCGGGCCGGGGATCAGCGGCCAGCGTCTTATACCAGTCCGGTGTGTCAGGCGGACTCATGGGATAGGGCGCGGGCAGGAACTCGAAGACGATCAGCGCAATGGCGGCGAGTGCCACCAGGCGCCCGCGCCAACCCGGCAGCCGGTGGATCAACCCATCCAGCCCCAGCGCGGCCAGTATCCCCAGCGCCAGCATCACCATCGCGTCGAAGCGGCTCACCGAGCGGCTGATGTCCATGAACGGCACGATGCGCACCAGCCACGCATAGGGCAACGGAAGCTCGCCTCCGCCTGGCAGCAGCGCGGTCCGTCCACCGATGTGTAGCACCGGGCCGAGCGCGAGGATGACAAAGGTCAGCAGCGCGAGCAGCCACAGGCCGACCCACGCCCGAAGCGCGCCCGGCTTCCGGCCGCGCCATGCGCCCAGCGCACCCAGCGCGGCCAGCGCCAGCACCGTAAACCCGGCAAACACCTGATGCTCGGAGAGCGAGGCGGTGAACCGCTTGCCTTGCTCTCCCGCCCACTGGCCCCACAGCGGGTGGAACTCCTGCGGCGTCACGAACGCGAGCAGATCGGCCGCCAGCATGCGGCTTTGCGCCGGGTCGGGAACCATAAAAGCCGACTGTCGGGCTTCGCGCAGCATCGGGAGGAGCACCGGGCTGAGCAGGACCGCCCAAAGCAGCCAGATCGCGGCGATGCTCACCAGGACGCGCACGAGCACGCGTGACCGGGCAGGGGTTGGCTGAGGGTTCGCGGCGGCAGGTTTCGTGGCGACAGATCGGCGCAACGCCAGCCGGATCAGCACCCACGCAACGACCACGCCGGTAAAGATCATGCAATAGAGCACGTAGTACCAGTCACACAACGCCACAAGCACAAGGAAGAAGGTGGCGAGCAGGGCATTGCGCCAGACCGAGCGTGGAGCGTGGAGCGTGGAGCGGGTATCGCTCCCAGCTTCCAGCTTCGAGCTTCCAGCTTCAAACCCGAATTGCACCGTCCTCAGTAAGTACAGCGCGTAAAACGGGATCCACTCCAGGCTGATCACCTGCATGTGGCCCAGCAGGTGCGCGATGTGGAACGGTGAGAAGGTGAAGATGACGCCCGCCGCGAACGCCGCCAGGTGGCTCGATCCAGGCCCCAGGACGTAGCGCGCCAGCAGGTACGCGCCCAGTCCGCCCAGGGTGAAGCTGATCAGTACGACCGCGTTATATGCCGGCAATAGCCCGAAAGCCAGTTGGATGGGCAGGGTGATGAAGCCGTTGAAGGCGTTCAGCGTGTGGAACAGCAGCCCGACACCCGTGGGAGCATAGAGCAGGTTCGTGAACCAGGGGTGGGCGTGCTGTTCAAGCACGGCAGTTTTGATCCACCACAGGTTCCAGTAGTTTTGCCAGCCATCGAAGCCGTCGCCGGGGATGGCGCGGCCGAACTGCGTGACCAGGGGATAGGTCAATCCCAGGGTCAGTAGCAGGTAGCCTGCCAGGGCCAGCAAGGCTTGGCCGTGACGTTT
The DNA here is from genome assembly GCA_963841825.1 of uncultured Chloroflexia bacterium. Lineage (GTDB taxonomy): Bacteria > Chloroflexota > Anaerolineae > CG2-30-64-16 > CG2-30-64-16 > CAWJEL01. Next base: position 116,317 of record CAWJEL010000030.1, on the reverse strand, counting down.
GCGCGGCTTGGCGACGATGGTCACTTGATGCACAACCTGACCCGGACAAGCCGGAACGAAACCTTCACCACAACGGGAAACTACACCGCATTTGAGTCACGAAGTCACCAAGCACACAAAGAAGATCCACGAAGAAGAGCGGGTCCTTTGTGCTCCTTCGTGTCTTGGTGTCTTCGTGGTGAATTCTTCGTCCGTTGTCGCAGAATCTTCATGCGTCCGCGGCGGCCAGCACGCGTTCCAGCGCGGCGTCGCCCGCCTCCAGCAACATCGCTACCCGATTCTCGGCGTGCGCGCGGAACGCTTCATCCTGCAGGGTGCCCAGGTTGATGCGGACGTTGCGCACAGCCCCGATCAGCCCGGCGTGGGCCAGCAGCGCGGCGACCGCCGCATCGCTCGCCGCGTTACGATTGCCGCGGGCGGCCACCTGACCGGCCAGGGCCAGCACCTCGGCGCAGGCCTCCGCAGTCGCCAGGGGCGCTTCGGTGGCGGCCCTGAACGCGATCTGGACGGCCGCCGCACGCTCGGCTTTCTGTGCGTCGGTGTCCTTGGGCAGCTTGTATGCCTCGACAATTTGGTTGTAAGCCGCTGTGTCCGCGTCCACCAGGGCCAGCAGCTTCGTTTTCAGCAGGTCGGCCCTGACTTCCACCACCGCCATCTCGCCCTGCTGCGCCGCGTACTTTGCGCGACCCAGCGTCAGCCTGGCCACCATCACGGCCAGCGCGCCGCCGAGCGCGCCCGCGAGTGCTGCGGCCGAGCCACCGCCCGGCGCGGTCTTGTCGCTGCCCAATGCGTCGGCGAACTCCGTGAGGGTCAGGTTGATCAGTTGGGGCGAGTCTTGTTGTGTGGCCATTTCGCGTCTCCCTACAAAATCTGAACATGCCCCAAAACAAAGAGCGCAGGGAGGCTGACGGTGATCTGATGCGCGCCCTCTGCGCTCTTTGCGCTGACGGTTCTCCCGTCGGAGAGCCGTCAGCAATGTCCGGCTGTTTGTCGATCGGGTACGCTGCTATTATAGCCGCCTGCTGCCGAACGTGCAAAGGTGATATGATCTAACGCAACGCTAACGCAGCCGAAGCGCACCTCTAACGAAAGCGTGGTTAGATGTGCCATGCTTGATCGGTGGCCCCGAATTTCTCGCCCGGCGCGAGAGGCGGTAGAATGGGGTGGCGTTGGCGTTGATGCGCTCGTAGGAGGAATACCGTGTACCAAGAGAATCTGCGTGACCTGCGGTGGGGCATGAGTGAAGCCGTGTGGCGGCCTCCTACCGACGTCTATGAGACCGATGACAGCGTGGTGGTCGTAGTCGAGATCGCCGGCCTGAGTGAAGGGGATTACGCCGTCACCTTGAGCGGCCGCACCTTGCTGATCAGCGGCGAGCGTCGCGATCCCGCCGAGAGGCTGACGTATCAGCAGATGGAGATCCGCCACGGCCGATTCCGCACCCAGGTGCATCTGCCGTGGGCGCTGGAGCCGCAAGGCCAACAGGCCAGTTACGCCAACGGCTTCCTGAAGGTCGTCCTGGCTAAGGCGCAGGTGCGCCGAGTGCCGGTGCGCACCTCAGATCATTAGCCGGGATCGGCCCGGGCCCGGAAGGAACTTACTCTATGTCGGATTCTGAACAGACTGAATTTACCCTGCCGTCCGAACTACCCATTCTGCCCTTCGCGCGGGGTGGTGGTCTACCCCATGATGTGGCTGCCGCTGACGATCGGCCAGGAGCGCTCAATTCGTCTGGTGGACGATGCCCTGGCAGAGGCGCCGGAGAATCGCATCATTGGTCTCTTTGCCTCGCAGGATGCTGAGGTAGAGGAGCCGAAGCCAGAACAGATCTACGAAGTCGGCACCGCGGCCATCGTGCATCGCATGTTGCGGACACCCGACGGCACGGTCCGGCTGATCGTCCAGGGGATCGAGCGCATCCGGGTCAAACGCTACATCCAGGATGAGCCATACCTGCGCGCCGAGATCGAGGTCATTTCCGATTCCGAAGAGGCAACGCTGGAGCAGGAAGCGTTGGCGCGCACCACGCTGGAGCTTTTCCGGCGCCTGGTCGCGCTGGTTCCCCATATGCCTGAAGAGCTGGAGACCGCGGCGATCAATGCGTCCAGCGCGCTGCAACTGGCGTACCTGGTGGCGGCCAGCACCCGCATGGAGCCAGCCCAGGCGCAGGAGATCCTGGAGACCAATCCGGTCGGCCAGAAGCTGATCAAGATCAATGCGCTGCTGTCAAAAGAACTCGAAGTGCTCGAGCTCGGCCGCAAGATCCAGACGCAGGCGGCGGACGAGATGAACAAGATGCAGCGCGACTACTTCCTGCGCGAGCAGCTCAAGGCGATCCACAAGGAACTGGGCGAGGGAGATGAGCAAGAGGCCGAGATGGCGGAGTTCGAGGCCCGCATCGCGGCCTCGGGCATGCCGGAGGAGGCGCTCAAAGAGGCCAAGCGCGAGCTCGACCGCATGCGCAAGATGCCGACGCAGGCCGCCGAGTACTCGGTCATCAAGACGTATCTGGACTGGATGGTGAGCCTGCCCTGGCAAGCCGGCACCGAAGACAACCTGGACATCGCCCACGCGCGCCAGGTGTTGGAAGAAGATCATTACGGCCTGGGCGATATCAAAGATCGCATCCTGGAGTTCCTGGCGGTGCGCAAGCTGCGGCTGGAGCGGAAAATTGAGGCTGAGGCGAACGGCGAGGAGCAGACCGCGGCGGTCGACCATATCCGCCGCGAGCGCGAGGGCGTGATCCTCTGCTTCGTCGGGCCGCCCGGCACCGGCAAGACCTCGCTGGGCCAATCGATCGCGCGGGCGATGGGGCGCAAGTTTATCCGCCTGGCGTTGGGCGGCATCCACGACGAGGCGGAGATTCGCGGCTTCCGGCGCACCTACATCGGCTCGATGCCGGGCCGCGTGATCCAGAGCGTCCGCCGCGCCGAGAGCCGCAATCCGGTCTTCATGCTCGATGAGGTGGACAAGCTCGGTCGTGATTTCCGGGGCGACCCGTCATCGGCGCTGCTCGAAGTGCTCGATCCGGAGCAGAATTCCGAGTTTCGCGATCACTACCTGGACGTGCCGTTCGACCTGAGTCAGGTCTTCTTCATTACCACGGCGAACTGGCTGGACACCATCCCGCAGCCGCTGCTCGACCGCATGGAGATCATCCAGCTCAGCTCCTACACCGAGGAGGAGAAGGTCAAGATCGCGCAGGGCTACCTGGTGCCGCGGCAGGTCAAAGAGAACGGGCTACGCCTCGATGAGGTGATGTTCGCTGAAGGCGCGCTGCGCAGGATGGCCCGAGAGTACACCCGCGAGGCCGGCGTGCGCGCGCTCGAACGTCAGATCGGCACCGTCTGCCGCAAGGTGGCGACGAAGGTGGCCGAACGGGAGGCGGGCGCCGCGCCGGTGACGATCACCGCCGAAAACGTGAGCGATTACCTGGGGCGCCCCAAGTTCCTGCCGGAGGTCGCCGATCGGGTGGAAGTGCCCGGCGTCGCGACCGGCCTGGCCTGGACGCCGGTGGGTGGCGATGTTCTTTTCCTGGAAGCGACGCGTATGCCGGGCGGCAAGGGTTTCATGCTCACCGGCCAGTTGGGCGACGTGATGAAGGAATCGGCGCAGGCGGCCATGAGCTGGGTGCGCAACCGGGCGAAGTACTACAACATCGACGAGGAGTTTTTCGCCAAGTCGGACATCCACCTGCACATCCCGGCCGGCGCCACGCCCAAGGACGGCCCCAGCGCGGGCGTCACCATGGCCACGGCGCTGGTCAGCCTGCTGACGGGCCGGCCGATCCGCAAAGATGTGGGCATGACGGGCGAGATCACCCTGCGCGGGCTGGTCCTGCCCATCGGCGGCGTCAAAGAGAAGGTACTGGCAGCCAGCCGCTTCGGGCTGACGACCGTTATTCTGCCCAAGCGCAACGAGGGTGACCTGGAGGACGTGCCCGAGGCCGTGCGGTCTAAGATGAACTTCATCTTTGCCGAGCGCGTGGAGGATGTCGTGGACGCGGCGCTGACCCCCGCACCGGAAGTACCGGCAGCGCACGGCAACGGCGCTGAAACCGTGTTGGCCGAGGACGCCAATGTGATAACGGTTTGAAGCCGGTACCTTGAACCATAATCGATCCTGCAGTGCAGTAAGGAGCGGCCGGGGGGCTACACTGACTCCCCGACCCTGAATGACTGACAAAACGTGGACGCCGGTGAAAACTAACGCCCGAGTTGAAAAATGCCGCGGATTTACGCGGATTTCGCACAGATTTATCGCGATTGATCCGTGAAAATCCGTGTTGATCCGCGGCTAATCGCGTTTTGTCAGTCAACCAGTTCCCCGGCATCTCTTTGTTACATGCCCGGTGCAGTCGGCGTGACTGACGGCAGCCGCCGATCCACCAGCGTGATGATCGCAGTGCCGGCGAGCACCGCGACCCCGATGACCAGATACATGCCCCGGCCGCCGATGCTCTCCAGCAGCAGCCCGCCCAGGAGGCCGCCCGCCGCCGCGCCGAAACCGAAGACCATGGCGCCGAACAGGCCCTGCGCGGTGGCGCTCATCGCCGGCGGCGCGCTTTCGTCGGCATAGGTGACCCCTCCCACCCACGCGGCCGGGAAGGTAAAGCCGTTGATGAGTTGAAAGACCAGGACACCGGCCGGGAAGCTGACGGCCGCGTAAAGCAGCAGTCGGATGCCGGTCACGACCATCGCCAACACGAACAACCCGTGCGACCCGAAGCGCTTGAGCAGCCGGTCGGCGTAGAAGAGCACCGGCAGCTCCGCGAGGGTCGAGAGGGTCAGCGCCAGGCCCATCGTCGTCTTGCTGGCGTTGAGTTCCTGCATGTAGGCGAAAAGATAGGTGTTGACCGCGGCGAATCCCACCCCGCCCACAAACGCCAGCGCGAGGAAGAGCACCCAGCGGCGGTTGGCCATCAGCGTGCGGACGCCGCCCCGCAGTGATACGCCCGGCACGGCGCGGCTGAAGGCGAAGCGCTGGCAGACAAGCAGCGCCAGGAACATCAGCGCCGCATAGCCCCAGAACGCCAGCTTCAAGCCGTAGGCCTGGATGGCGATCCCCGCGACCAGCGCGGCGATCCCCCAGCCGAAGGTGCCACCGATGCGGACACGGCCGTATTGATCCTTCTGACCGGCCAACATGTTCATCGTCGCACTGTCGGCAAATGAAGAGATCGGCGCAGTGGCAAAAGAGAAGAGCGCCAACACCACCACGACAGGGCCCAGCGATCTGAGGCTGGGGAAAACCAGCGCTGTCGCGACGGCGCCTGCAATGGCGAGGCTCATCAGGAGCCGGTGGCGCCGGGTCGCGTCGGCGGCGCCTGTCCAGAGCGGCGCGCTGACGAGCGTGATGAGCGGCGCCATCCCGGCCAACAAGCCGATCTGCGCGCCGCTGAAGCCGAGCTGCTGGTAAAACAGGACGAGGAACGGCGCCAGACACGCTAACGCGGCGAAGTACAGGAAGTAGAAGGTGAACGGGTAGGCTTTTCTCACGGTTTTCCATGTCCTTCCAACTGCGCCTGGCAGATGGCGAGTCAGGGTGGTCGGTGCGCATCATAAGGCCGTAGCGACTACTGGTCAATTTGTGTACTTTAATGCGCGCGCCCTGGCAGTTTGACAAAAAGTCAAAAGTAAACATAATTGTAGATGAAGTACATCTGTACTGGTTGGGCAGCCATTGGGCTCGGTCACTTGACCGAGCCGAGCTTTAACATAGGATTAGCCGGCGCGGTCATGAGACCGGCCTAGCAGATCAAAAATAGCCCAACCTTCAAGAAAGGAGTGAGTATACTTTACTGTGGTAGACAAAAAAAGAATAAGAACGAGCTTTCGGGAACCCGAGGGCAATTGGCGGCGGGTGGATCTTCATTTGCACACCCCCGCATCGGCGGACTGGCTGGAGCCAGGCGTCACCTACCTCGAATGGTTGCAGAAAGCGGACTCCCGGGGCCTCGACATTGTGGCGATCACCGATCACAACACGGTTGAGGGGGTTGCCAAGTTGCGAGCCGAAATTGAACGGCTCACCTGGCTCGAGGCCAACGAACGGTTACGACCGCAGGAACAGCGTGATTTGGAGGAATACCGGCGCCTGGGCGACAAGATCCTGGTGCTGCCAGGCTTCGAGTTTACCGCTACATTCGGGTTCCACATCATCGGCGTTTTTCCGCCCGAGACCCCGCTCCGCAACCTGGAATTGCTTCTGTTGCGTCTCAACGTGCCGGTTAACCGGCTCGAAGAGGGCATCACTGAGGTCGGCGCGAGCACGGATGTGCTCACAGCTTACCGGCTGATCCACGAGGCCGGCGGCATCGTGATCGCCGCGCACGCGAACAGCACGCACGGCGTCGCGCTGCAAGGCCTCAGCTTCGGCGGCCAGACCAAGATCGCCTTCACCCAGGATCAGCATCTCCACGCGCTGGAAGTGACGGACCTGGAGAGCAGCTCGCGCCGCGCGGCCGCACGCTTCTTCGATGGTTCCAAGCCCGAATATCCGCGCCGGATGCATTGCATCCAGGGCTCCGACGCGCACCGGCTGGTGCGTGACCCCAAGGACAAGAACCGCCCCGGCATCGGCGACCGCGTCACTGAAGTTCTCCTGGTCGACACCACCTTTGAGGCGCTCAAGGCGGTGTTCGAGGCGGATGATTTCACACGCACGCGCCCCTACCAGCCTCTCGCCGAGATTCCGTACGACTTTGTCGAGGCGGCGCGCGAGCAGGGCAACACGATCATCCAATCCTTCCAGGAGAACATGACACGCGACGGCGGGCGGCTGCACAAGGTGCTGTGCGACGTGGTCGCGTTCGCCAACACCAACGGCGGCACGGTGTACGTTGGTGTCAGCGCAACGCGCAAGACCGCGTCGCGCGGCGTGGAAAACCCTGAAGGCGCGGTGGTGTTCCTGAAGAAGGAGCTGGAACGCAACATCGTCCCGCAGCTCGACGTGCGGGTGGACATCGTGCAAAGCCTGGGCGCGTCCATCGTACGCGTCACAGTCCCCAGCGGGCCGGATAAGCCCTACGCGCTCAACCAGACGCAGATTTGGGTGCGCCTGGAAGGCGAGACGAGTGAGGCTGTGCGCGACGAAATCGTGCAGCTCGTGTTGGGCGGCCGGCAGGCCGCGGCCATCGCCGAGGTGGAGCAAACGCTCGGCCCTGTGTCCGCTGAGACAAAGGAACTCATCAGCGTTAGTGAGCAGGACTTCCAACCGCCCGCGTATCTGACGACGGACCTGCCCCTGCCTTCCATCGGCGTGGAAATCATCTCGGTCGAGGAACGCCAGGGCGCGCGCTACTTCACCATCCGTGACCTGCGCAACGGCAGCACGGTGCAGAACGTCACGGCTGCATCGGCGCGCAAACTGTGGAGCTATGCGATCACCCAGTATCTGACGCATCCGGTGGATCCCGCCGCGGTGACCTGGCGGGGTGAGTTCGGGCTCTGGAAAGCCGAGCGCCGCGCCAAGAAGCTGCGCTACGATCTGGCCTTGCGCCAGGAAGATGCTCCGGGCGGGCTGCGCGTCTTTTACGGCGTCACCGAAGACGGGATGACCGGGCCGTGGGCGCAGTTCCTCAAGGCCGAGGTCACGGACGTGGTCGAGAGCGAGGACGAGGACGAGGCTGAGGATCAGGCTGAGGTTGAGGTTGAGGCCAAGCCGAAGGCCAGCAGCCGGCGACGGCGTCCCCGCGGCGGTGGGCGGCGCGAGACTGAGGCAAAGGCTGAGGTTGAGATTGAGGCTGAGGCTGAGGTCGAGGTTGAGGTCGAGGCTGAGGTCAAGCCCATCGCTGACGTTGCGGCCAAGGCCGTACCTGAGTCTAAGCCAAAAACCACCAGTCGGCGGCGGAAGCCGAAGGCAGAAGTTGAAGCCACAGTGAAGGCTAAGACCGAGGTTGAGGCTAAGGCTGTGGTTGAGGCGGCGGCAGTGCCGGCGGCAGAGACCAAGCCAAAAACCACCAGCCGGCGACGGAAGCCGAAGGCGCAGGACGAAGTGAAACCTGAGGTCGAGGTGAAAGCCGCGCAGCCGGTCGAGCCGGTGGGGGAGACCGCGTCGGAAGCGAAGCCCAGCCCGAAGCGAAGCCCAAGCCGCGTACCGCGCAGCCGCAAGCCGAAGGCGCAGCCCGAGACCGAGGCGTAGAGTCACATCTCAGCCGGATCGCTGATCCGACAAGACAAAGCCCCTGCCCATCATGGACAGGGGCTTTTTTACGCCTGGTGAAAGCCAGCGAAGTTCACCTGCCGCGCGTGATGCCAGTGTCATGCTGCGGTGTCCATTCACACGATACGCGGCACCACGTAGAAGACGCCAAACACGATCATCCCGAATAATAGCAGGTCGACCTGCAACGGGCGATCCTTCAGCGCCACCACGTCCGGCGGATCGGTTTCTCCCTTGACGTGGATCAGGTAAAGGTAGCGAAACAGCCCGTACAGCACGAACGGGATGGTGAGCATCATGAGGTGGTTGGGTGGCAGGTTGGGCGCGGAGAAGGTGTAGAGCGAGTACGCCATCACCGTGGTGGAGCTGACCAGCGCCAGCATCTCATCCAGGAAGCGCAGGTTGTACTCCTCGAGGATCTTCCGGGTATCGCCTGAGTTGCCGTCGAGCAGGACGATCTCCTGGCGGCGCTTGCCCAGGGCCAGGAAGAGCGCCAGCAGCACCATGCAGACGTACATCCACGGCGAGAACCGGATGGCGTTCACCGCGACGACGCCCGCCGCCACGCGGAGCACGAAGCCTGCGGCGATCGTCAGCACATCCACGATGACGATGTTTTTCAGTCGGAACGAGTAGGCGATCATCAGCGCCAGATAGCCGTAGAGGATCAGCGTGACCAGTGGCGTCCTGTGCCCCGCCGCCCGATCGACCGCCAATGCCATGGGCAGGCTGCCGATGACAATGATCCCGGCTGCGACCACGGCGAAGCGCGGACTCAGCGTGCCCGAAGCCAGCGGTCGTTTGCATTTGGTGGGGTGGCGGCGATCCTTCTCGATGTCCACCAGGTCGTTGATGATGTAGACCGCGCTGGAGATCAGACAGAACAGGATGAAGGTTGCCAGTGTGCGCAGGAACGGGTCGCGGTCGAACAGCTTAACGTCGAAGATCAGCGCGGCCCAGACAAAAATGTTCTTGGTCCACTGCTTCGGGCGCATGGTTTTCAGCAACAGCTTGAGCTGGCCGGATGTCGATTTTGTTGCTGGGCGCGCCGGCTGATCGCCGACCGCGCCGGTCTGCTCTTCCGCTATGGATTCAACCTCTGTTGTTTGACGCATCCGCTTCTCCGCTCCTCAAGCCGCGATGATACCGCAGGGGGGAGGCTTCGTCAAGAATCTGTCCAAAATTTCCATCGCGCGTCGTGAGCTTGCCAAAGGGCGCCCTTCGACAAGCTCAGGACGCGCAGTTACTTCGCCGCTACCTGACGTTTGCCGTCGTATTTTTGTTCAGTTATAATCCCTGGCGATGACCACCAAGGTGCATAAGATTCGTTTGGATGAGCTGGTGCTGGCCCGCGGCCTGGCCGAAAGCCGCACGCAGGCGCAACGCCTGATTCTGGCCGGCCAGGTTCGACAGGGCGACCAGGTGCTGGACAAGGCGGGGCAGCTCGTGTCCGAGGATGTCGAGTTGCGCGTCGAGGCCGGCCTGCCCTACGTCAGCCGGGGCGGGCTGAAGCTGGCTGCCGCACTGGATGCGTTCGGCGTGCAGCCGGCCGGTTGGATCTGCGGCGACATCGGGGCGTCGACGGGGGGGTTCACCGACTGTCTGCTCCAGCGCGGGGCGGCGCGCGTGTATGCGGTGGATGTGGGCTACGGCCAACTGGCGTGGTCGCTGCGGCAGGACCCGCGCGTGATTTCCATCGAGCGGACGAACATCCGCCATCTAGCTGCGCTGCCGGAGCAGATCGCGCTGGCCACCGTCGATGTGTCATTCATCGGCCTGGCGCTAGTGCTGCCGAATATCGTCAAGCTGCTGGCGCCCAGCGGCCAGATCATCGCCTTGATCAAGCCGCAATTCGAGGTCGGCAAGGGCCAGGTGGGCAAGGGCGGCGTCGTGCGCGATCCGAAGTTACACGACGCAGCGATCGAGAAGGCGCTGGCCGCGGCCGTGGCCGCCGGCCTGACGCCGTCCGGTGTGATCCGCTCACCGCTCACGGGGCCGGCCGGCAACGTTGAATTCCTGGCGTGGCTGAAGCTGGGCGGGGAAGCGCCGCCAACGGATGAATTGCTCGCCCAACTCTGAGGTTCGCACATGCTGCGTCTGACTCCCGCCCGGCGTAATCGTCTGATCCTCGTCACTATCCTGGCCTTTTTGGTCCTGCTTTTCCTCTGGGTGGCGCGCAGCGCGCTCGTCCCGTACATTTTCGCATTGGCTTTGGCTTACATCCTGCTGCCCGCGGTCAACCGGCTGGAGATCATCCTCAAGCGCGTATTCCGACGGCGCAGCGCTCGCTTTGCGCGGCCCGCCGCCATTCTGTTAACCTACGTGTTGGTTGTCGGCGCGCTGGTCATCTTCTTCTCGCTGGTCGTGCCAGTGATCGCGCAGCAGTTCACGGTATTGTGGGACAGCCGCGACCAACTGATCGGCCAGGGCCGGGTGTTGGCCGCCAACATCGTGCTCTGGTACGAGCGCGCCATCCCGTCGGTGGTGCAGGACAGGCTGCTCGAACTGGCGCAGCAGGCCGGGGGCACGGTGGCGAGCAGTTTGCAGGTGGGCCTCCTCGGCACCCTCAGCTTTGTGACCAACACGTTTGGTTTTGTCCTGGGTCTGATCGTCATCCCCTTCTGGTTGTTTTATGTGTTGTATGACCAGGCTAAGGCAATGCGCGGGGTATTCGGCCTGGTGCCATCGCGGCTGCGGGCCGACGCGCTCAATCTCATCCGCATCGTGGACGACATCTTGAGCGCCTATCTGCGCGGACAACTGCTGCTTTGTGTGTTTATCGGCGTCGTGGTGACGATGGGATTGAGCTTGCTTGGCGTGCGCTTTCCTGCCCTGCTGGGACTGATCGCCGGGGCTTTGGAGATCATCCCCTTTATCGGTCCGATCATGGGCGCGGTGCCGGCGGTCATCGTGGCAACCATCCAGGAGCCGCTGCTGGGGCTGTGGACGCTTCTGCTGTTCGTCGGGATTCAGCAGCTCGAAAATATCTTTCTGGTGCCGCGCATCTCAGGCAGGGCAGTGCAACTGCACCCGGCGGTGATCATGGTGGTGCTGGTGCTGGGCAATCAGGCCGCCGGCTTCTGGGGGTTGCTGCTCGCCGTGCCGGTGACGGCCATCGTGCGCGATGTGTTCAAATACCTCTACCTGCGCTTCCAGGATGAGCCGGTGTCGCCGCGCGAGGCGATGGCTCGGCTGGGGCGGACGCCGCTGCAACTGGATGTCTGATACGCGCCGGCAGATCACTTTTCCAGTTGCGCTGCCACTGCCAGGATGCGCTCCGCCCGTTTCAGGTGCGGCGCCTCGATCAATTGGCCGTCCAGCACCGCCGCGCCCAGCCGGGTGAGGTCACCGTCTGGTGCCAATGCCAGCACGCGGCGCGCCCAGGCCACCTGCTCGGCCGTCGGTGAGAAGGCGGCGTTGATCCCGGCGACCTGCGCCGGGTGGATGGCCGACTTGCCGTCGAAGCCCAACGCGCGCGCCAGCCGGCTGCTGCGGGTCGAACCCCTCCGGATCGTCCAGCTTCATGTAAGGCGTGTCGATCGCATCGATGCCCGCGGCGCGCGCCGCCAGGATGATGCGACTGGCGGCTGCCAGCAAGCTCCGGCCATCCTCGGTGATCGCGCAACCTACCTCCATGCTGAAATCGGCCGCACCGAAAACCAGCGCGACGACGCGCGGGTGACAGGCTGCGATCTCGACAGCGTTCAACACGCCGGCCGCAGACTCGATCATGCACATGAGCTTGATTTGCCCCGCGGGCAGGCTGTGCAAAGCCTCCAGTCGTTCAATCGTCCACGCGACGAAACGCACTTCCTCCACTGCCCCCACTTTCGGCAGCAAGATCGCCTCGGGGGCCAGCGGCGTCACCGCCAGCAGGTCACGGTAACCGGCATCCGTGTCCGGCGGGTTGATGCGCACGATGGTCTCAGCCCGACCGAAATCCAGGCCCTGCAGCGCGTGGGCGACTGTCTGCCGGGCGAGTTCCTTGTTCGCAGGCGCCACGGCATCTTCCAGGTTGAGGATCAAGCCATCGGCGCCGCGGCCAGGGGCCTTGGCGAGCATGGCTTCCTTGTCGCCCGGGACGTAGAGCAGGCTGCGGCGCAGGGTCAGATCGTGTGTCATTGGAGCCTCCACGCCAGCAGCATACTGCGTCCGGCAACGCCTGTCAAACAGCAGGAATTTATGGTATACTGGCGGCGCGATGGAATCCTCCGCCAGCGTTGTCCGTCGTCTGCGACCGGCCAGCGTGCTTCCGTTCCTCGTCTGGGCCGGCTTGTTGACCATGCAGTTGATCAGCCCCGATCGCCGCGTGGAGTTGGTCTCTCGTGGGATTCAGCGTGATGTTGCTGATCGCCTACGCCTGGGCGCGCAGCCTGTGTGATCGGGTGACTGCTGAACGCCGCACGCAGGGCACGTGGGTCGTTGCCGGCGACGAACTGATCGAGCAGTTCAGCCTGACGAACCGCGGTTGGCTGCCCGTGCTTTGGGCACGCGTGCGGGATGGTTCGGCGGTCCCGGGTTACAGGGTGGACCGCGTCGAGACCGTATCAACGCACGGCAACCGCATCTGGACCACGGCTGGGATGTGCCAGCGTCGCGGCGTCTTTCACCTCGGCCCGTGGGACCTCGAGACCTCCGACCCCCTTGGCCTGTTCAAGGTCACCCAGCATTACCCAGCCACAACCACAATCATGGTCTATCCTCGCGCATCATATCTGCCCAACCTGGAGCTGCCGCGCGGCCGCGCGCCGGGCCGCGCCACTTCCGCCGCAGCGCGCCGCGGAGGAGACAATCACCGTGGGTGGCGTCCGGGAGTATGCCGAGGGGGACAGCCTGCGCCGCGTCCACTGGCCTTCCACCGCGCGTCACGCGAATCTCATGGTGCGTGAGTTCGACCGCGAGCCGTCGGGCGACCTTTGGCTGATCGTGGACATGGATGCGGACGTGCAGGCCGGCCGCGACGCGGAAGCGACCCAGGAGTATGCCGTGATCGTGGCGGCATCATTGGCCGGGCAGTTTGCCCGGAGCGGCGAGCGCCGCGGGGTGGGGCTGCTGATCTCGGGGCGCAACCCGCAAATGCTGCCGCCGGCGCGGGGTCAGGCGCAGCTTTGGCGGGTCCTCGAAGCGTTGGCCATGGCCGAGCCTGCTTCCGGCCTGCCGCTGGCTGATCTGCTAAAGCAGGCCAGCCCCAGCCTGGGGAGTGGGCGGACGCTCGTCGTGATCACACCCTCCGTCGATCCTGTCTGGGTGGTGCCGCTGCTCCCGCTGGCCAGCCGCGGCAATGCGCCCACGGCGGTGCTGCTGGATGCAGCCAGCTTCGACCTTTGGCAGCCGCACACCGATGGCGCGGGGTTGTTGGGCCTGCGTGGTCTTCTGGCGCGACAGCGTATCCCCAGCCACGTGCTCGCCCAGGGTTTTCCGTTCCGGCCCGTGGAGCGCATCCGCCGCCAGCGGCGGGAACTGCGGACTTTGCCCGGTTTCGGCCGGGTCGTCGCAGTGAACGTTGATGAGGAAGTTTGAGAGGAGTTCGGTGATCGAGGTATCAGGTCAGGCCCGCCGCGCAAACGACCAACCCGCTCATTGGCTGGTACGGGTCTATCGTGCCTTGCGGCCACGCGAGGGTTACGCGGTGGTGGCGTTGGCGGTCGCGGCGGTCATCTGTCTGCCCGCCGCCGCACTGGCAGGTGGCCTGATCGTCGGCTTGGGCGCGACGCCGGGGCTGGCGGTCGCGGCGCTGCTGGTTGCGTGGTGGTTAGCGCATCGCCGGATGCCGCGGACCGTTGGCTGCACTGGTGCTGACGCTGGCTGGGATGTGTGCGGTGCTGGTCTGGGGTGTCCATGTGTTCCGCCCCTGGCCGCTGATCCTGCAGGGGAGCCGCTGGCTGGCCTGGTGGCTGCATGAACAGGTGGCGGTTACATCACTCCGAACTGCGGTGGCGCCACCGCCTTTAGATCTCTTCGCAACCCAGGGTTCGGCCCTGGCGCACTTTGGTCAGCGCATGGGCTGGTGGGTTGATGGCCTCGTCACCGACGCCGGCGTACCCGATAACCTGGTGTTAGTCGCCCTGGTCTGTCTGCTGACCTGGGGCCTGGCCGCGTGGGCCGGGTGGTGGCTGGCGCGGCACGGTAAGCCGTTTGTCGCCCTGCTGCCGAGCTTCCTCTTGCTGATCATCCAGGTCTACTGGGCGCCGGGCGGGATTTGGACGCTCCTGGTTTTTCTGGGCGCTCTGACCCTCTTGCTCGTGTTGTTAGCGCCTGACGCGGCAGATCGCTTCCTGGGAGGGCGCCGGTGTGGATTACTCGCCGGAGATCGCGCTCGACACCCGTATAATCGGCGGGGCGATCACCGTGCTTGTGGTTTTGCTGGCGCCAACCGTGCCGTTCCTCGCCTCCAGCGATCTGTCAACGGCGTTTTGGCGGCTGGTCGAAAGCCCGTATCGCAGTGTTGAGCAGCGTGTCAGCCCCAGCTTCGCCAGCGTGCGCCCCGGCCGCTCACTGATCCCTCCCGGCGGCATTTCTCCCGGCGGGCTGCCGCGAGCGCATCTCCTGGGCGGTCAGCCGGAACTGGCAGCGGACGGTTGCGCTGCGCGTGCGGCTGCGGAGCCCCAAGCCGGGCGAGCAGGTCTACTGGCGGGGCCAGACTTTTGCGACCTACACTGGCTTTGGCTGGGAAGAAGACCTGAGTTCAATCCAGCGCGAGCGCTTCGCAGCCGGCGAACCGTGGACGCCCGATCTGCCATCGGCAGCTCGCCATCCCGTGCTCGGCGTGGTCACGGCTTCGCGGCCGAACCGCGTGATGCTTTTTGCCGCGGGCGAGCCGGTGTCCGTCGACCGGCCTTACTGGGCCGAGATCCGCGGTCCGGGCGAGCTGGTCTCGCTGGGCGCCGTGGCCCAATCGATCCAGTACACGATCGTCAGCAGCGTGCCGGATATGGACGCTGCGTTTCGCGCGCTGCCGGCCAGGACTACCCGTCGTCAGTTGCCGCGACCTACCTGCAACTTCCCGCTGATCTGCCGGCGGAGCTCATCGCCTACGCGAAGGAGATCACCGCTGAGGCGCCGCCTACCCCGTACGACCGCGCCGTCGCCATCGAAGCGGCGCTGCGCCGGCTGCCGTACACGTTGAGCGTGCCCACCCCGCCACCAGGTCGCGAGGTGACCTCCTGGTTCCTCTTCGACTTGAAGCAGGGATATTGCGACTACTTTGCCACGGCGATGGTGGTATTGGCCCGGCTCAACGGCATCCCCGCCCGCCTGGCGATTGGCTACACCATGGGGCGCCTTGACCCGCAGCGCGGCGAATACGTCGTCACCGAGATGGACGCGCATTCCTGGCCGGAACTCTACTTCCCCGGTCAGGGCTGGATCCCGTTCGAGCCGACCTCCGGAGAGTTGCTGCCCGAGCGTACGGAATCGGCTTACCTGCCGCCCGGCTGGGCCGCGCGCATGCCGGACGAACTGGCGTCGCAGATGGGCGCGCTGCGCGCGTGCCGCGTTCGAGAACGCGCGCAGCGCGGCGGAAGTTGCTGGTGATGCGCGGGATCGCCGGCGGGTTGAACGGTCTACTGGTCTGTATCTTTGCAGGGGCTGTGATCATCAGCGTAGGCCGCCGGCATGCGTCCGCAGTCGCTGACCGGTCCGACGGGTGAGCTTGGCGCAGCGTATGATCGTCTGCTGCGGTGGGGCGGACGGTTGGGCCGGTCACCCGGCCGGGCGACACGCCGCGGGAGTACGCAACTGCTTTGGGCATCACAGTGGACGAGATAGTCGGGCGCGCGCGCTTGTTCAAAAGCGGCGCTGGCAGGGCGGCAGAGACTTTGGATCGCGATGTCAGCGCGCTGGCCGTGGCGTATGAAGCCGCCACCTACGGTCCTGAACCAGTGTCACTGCCGGTTGCGGAGCCGAGGCCGAGGTCACGGGCGAGGTTATGGGCAGCGATGCGGCGGATATGGTTAGCCCGTTTGATGGCGTGGCCCAAATGACAGGTCGAACGCCTACCACACGACGTCTTACACGTTGAACCGGATGTTCAGCACATCCCCGTTCTGCACGACATAATCTTTGCCTTCCAACCGCAGCAGCCCTTTCTGCCGCGCGGCGGGGAGGCTGCCGGCCTGCACGCAGCGCGTCGTAGGCGACCACCTCGGCGCGGATGAAGCCGCGCGCCAGGTCGGTGTGGATGACGCCCGCCGCTTCCACGGCCGGCGCGCCCACGGGGATCGTCCACGCCCGCACCTCATCCTCGCCCACGGTGAAGAAGCTGTGAAGGCCCAGCAGGGTGTAGCTCAACCGGATCACGCGATTCAGGCCGGGTTCAGTGATGCCGTACTCCTCCAGAAACAGCACGGCATCTTCCTGGGTCATCTGCGCGAGTTCCATTTCCAGCTTGCCTTGCAGCGTCGCCACGGTGGTGTGCCGGTGGCGGTAGTCGCACAAGGTCTCAAGAGCCGACCCGGCCGGGTTGTCGCCCACGTTGAGCACCACCAGGATCGGCTTGAGGGTCAGCAGGCCGTAGTTGCGCAGCATCTTTTCGTCATCCGGCGCCAGGCCCATGTCGCGCAGCGGTGCGCCGGCGTCAAGCGTTTCCTGGAGACGCATGAAGAGCGCTAACTCCGCTTCGTTGGCGGCCTTGACGAGCTTGTCGCCGCCCTTCTTGAGCTGTGCTTGTAGGCGCTCGATCCGCCGCTCGACCATGATCATATCCGAGAGCATCAGCTCGCCGTCGAGGATGCTGAGATCGCGGCATGGATCCACGCTGCCTTCGACGTGCGGCACGTCCGGATCCTCGAAGGCGCGCACCACGTGCAGCAGGGCGTCGCTCTGGCTCAGGGTGTTGAGCAGCGGGCCGCTCAGCCCGCCTTCGCCCACGCCTTTCGCCAGCCCGGCGATGTCGGCGTACGTCACCTTGGCATAGGTGGTCTTGCGCGGCCGGAACATGGCCGACAGGCGATCGACGCGCGGGTCAGGGACGTCCACCACCGCGGTGTGAACCTCGAATTGCCCGCTGCTGAAGGCGCTCGTCTCAAGATCGCCCCGCGTCAGGGCGTTGAAGATGGTCGTCTTGGTGCTGTTCGGGAGTCCGATGATTGCGATTTGCATGATAAGTCCGCCGGAAAAAGTCTATGCCGCGCTGCGGCTCTCGGTGACGGCCAGCGCGGCCGCGCCGAGCAAGCCCACGTCGTCGCCCAACGCGGCCGCGGTGACCGCCAGGCCTTCCCAGTAGAACGGCAGCGCGTTTGCCTGGATGGCTTCGTGCATGGGATCGAAGAGCAACGGGCCGGCCTTGGTGACGCTGCCCCCCAGCACCACCATGCGCGGGTTGAACAGCCGCAGCAGGTTGGCGATGCCGATGCCCAGGTAGGTGCCCGCACGGCGATAGGCTGTGATCGCCACCTTGTCGCCAAGCTGCGCCGCGACGTTCACCACCTTGGCGTCCACCTTGCTCAGGTCGCCGTCGACCAGCTTGGTCACGCGGCTCTTCTTGCCCGACTTGATCCGGGCGACCACGTCACGCGCGATCGCCGGTCCAGCCGCCACCGCTTCCAGACAGCCGTGCGCGCCGCACCCGCAGACGGGCCCGTTGGGGACGATGATCATGTGTCCGGCCTCGGCCGCCAACCCCTCAGCGCCCAGCAGCATCCGGCCGTCCACGATGATGCCGCTGCCGATCCCCGTGCTGATGGTGAGATAGATCATGTCGCGGATGCCGCGGCCGGCCCCGTAGAGGTACTCGGCCAGGGCGGCGACGTTGGCATCATTGCCGAGGAAGGTGGGCCGGGCAAATCGCTCACTGACCAGCGTGCGCAGCGGGACGTTGCACCAACCGGGCAGGTTGGGCGCCTCCAGCACCACGCCGGTGATCGGGTTGAGCGGCCCGGGCGCGCCGATTCCGATCCCGGTCACATCGGCCACGGCGTATCGCCGATCGCCTCCGTGATCGCCGCGTAGATCCGGTCGATCACCGCATCCGGGCCCTCTTTGGCCTCGGTCAGACTTGGCAACCCGGCGGAAAATTTGACCATCGACGCCGCACAGCGCGGCGCGAATCTGGGTTCCGCCCAGGTCAACGGCAACGATTAGGGAGGACATGTTTGACACTCCGCTGCAACAATGACTCACGACCGCGGAAGTATACCATGTCGCGGTGGGGAGCGCACAAATTATGTCTGTTCGGGCCGATGTCGGACGAGTCTTTGGTTGGGTCCTGGTTTCGGTGCTATAATGCCGGCCTTGTCGTCCATTCAATCCAGGATAATGATTCATGCGCATCCCTGACCGTCAACAGGCCGAGTTGTGGTTGCAGGAGGCCGGTGTGCGCAATCCCGGCCCGTGGGTCGCACATTCGCGCTATGTCGCTGAGGCTGCGCGCAACATCGCGGCTCGGCTCTCCTCGCTTGATCCTGAGGCCGCTTACATCCTGGGTCTGTTGCACGACATCGGGCGGCGCGCGGGCGTCACCGGCATGCGACACGTCCTGGATGGCTACAACTTCCTGGCCGCGGCAGGTTGCGAGGACGCGGCCCGGATCAGCCTGACGCATTCCTTTCCGAATCGGGATGGGCGTGAGATTTTCGGCGAGTGGGACTGCACGCCGGAGGAACTGGCATTCCTTGAGGATTACCTGGCGCGGGTGGAATACGATGACTACGACCGGTTGATCCAGCTTTGTGACTCCCTCGCGAACGCATCCGGTTTCTGTCTGATGGAAAAACGGATGTTGGACGTGGGGCTGCGTTACGGGATCCATGAATATGCCCTGCGCAAGTGGCGGACCACGTTCCGCATCAAGGAAGATTTCGAGCAGCGCATGGGATGCTCGGTGTACAGCCTGCTGCCGGGGATCGTCGAAAACACGTTTGGCGTGATGTTGACTGAGCTTCAGCCTGCGCCGCGGGATCTACCCTCCGTGGATTCTGATTTCGGTTCAAAGGAAATGATCATGCGCATCTTCATCGGCGGCGTGATGCAGGCGTCGATCACGGGCAAGGGTATCGTCAGTCAGGATTATCGGCGACAGATCGCCGGCGCACTACGGGCGCGCTGGCCGGAGGTCGAGGTCATCGATCCCTTCGAGCAACACCCGACCAGCGTCGAATATGACGATGTCCGGGCCAAGGAAACGTTATTCGCGCAGTCTGGCCTATGCGGCTGCCAGCGACCTGCTCATCGCCTACGTGCCGACCGCCAGCATGGGCACCGCGCTGGAGATGTACGTCGCGCACGAGCGCGGCGTGCCGGTGGTGACGATCTCGCCGCTGGCGGAGAACTGGGTGGTGCGGGCGCTGTCGCGGCGGGTGTATGGGGATCTGGACGAATTCCTGGCCGCGGTCGGTGAAGCGGAGAGGCCGGCACAACTGAGTTGACAAGCCTTTCCGGGCGGGCTAGAATGCTGGCTGATCTCGCCCCTGTAGCTCAGAGGATAGAGCAGGAGACTTCTAATCTCAAGGCCGCTGGTTCGATTCCAGCCAGGGGTATCTACCGTAAGAGCCGAAGGATTTCACCGAAACCCTTCGGCTCTTCTGCGTTCATCACAAGGTGACCGGACGCCCTTCCTGCGCCGACTGCAACAGCGCCAGGATCGTCGCCACGTTGACCCGGCTGTCGGCCAGGGTGACGCGCGTCGGCTTGCCATGCACGATGGCGTCGTACATATCTTCGACCTCGCCGATGTAGAGCTCCTGCCCCGGGACGGTAATGGTCTCGGTCGTGCCATCGTTGCGCAGGAGGTTCATCTGCGCGTTGAGGCCGGGCTTGAAGGCGTTCGTCAGGCTGAGCGTACCCTCGCTGCCCAGGAACTCCATCAACATGCGTTCGGGCGAGCGGAACCCGCAGTCGAACTGCCCCACGACGCCGTTCGGGAAGCGCATCTGCCCGGTGACGATCACATCCACGCCCGTCTCGCCCACCTCTTGCCAGGCGAAGACCTCAACCGGGGCCGCGCCGGCGATGGTGCGGGTGAAGCTGATGGGATAGCAGCCGACATCCCAGATGCTCCCGCCCGCCAGCTCCGCAATAAGCCGGACGTTGGCGGGGTTTGTCAGGGGGAAGGTGAACCCCCCCTTGATGACTTGCAGGCGGCCGATCGTGCCGCTCTCCACCAGCTCCTTCACCTTCAGCGTCTGCGGGTGGTGGCGATACATGAACGCCTCGGCGAGCACCCGGCCGGTGCTGCCGCGCCGCCGCGGTCATCGCGTCCACCTCATCGAGGGTGACGGCCAGCGGTTTTTCGCAGAGCACATGCTTGCCCGCCTGCATGGCTTTGATGGCCCACTCGGCGTGCAGGCCGTTGGGCAGTGAGACGTAGACGACGTCGATGTCCGGATCGGCCAGCATCGCCTCGTAGCTGCCGAAGGCGCGCGGGATGTCCCAGTTGGCGGCGTACTCCTGCGCGTGCGCCAGGTCACGGCTGGCGACGGCGGCCAGCCGGTTGCGCGCGGATGCGCGCAGCGGCGTGATGAGCGCCCGGTTGATCTTGGCCGTGCTCAGCAGGCCCCAGTTAAGAATGCGTTCGGTCATCAGGTCACTCCTTTATTGCTTGATCTGTTCTTGCACCCATGCGGCCATCGTCGGATCGTCGGCGATGCCGGGGTTCAAGGGGATTTGTTGCCACTTCTGCGACTTCAGCTTGCCGTCAGTGTCAAAGTTCAGCTTGCCGAGGCCGAGCATGCGCCCCGCGTGCCCGGTCATCGCCTGATCAGCGTGGTAGACCGGCACACCAGTCACTGCGCTTTCCCAGGCCTTTTGGCGTGCGCCCTCGCCGCCGCTCACGATCGCGGCGATGCCCGGCACCTGATCGGCGATCTGTTGGTCGATCATCTGGCCGGCGTGCGACAGGAGGATCACGATGTCGGCCTCCCTGCGAGCCTCCGGCACGATCTTCAGGGCCGCGGCCAACGGGTCGCTGACCGCGATCTCAGCCGTGCCGTTCTCGCCGCTGAGCCCGATGATTGCGATGCGGTGCCCGGCGAACTCGCGGACGGTGAAGGGCTGCGTCACCAACTCGTCGGTGCCGGTGACGACCGCGTTGGCCGACAGCATGGGGAATTCCGCTTCGGCCATGCGCGCCCGCAGCGCATCCAGACCGAGCGCCAGGTCGGCCGGGCCGAGCGCCAGCGCGTCGTAGCCCAGCCGGTTCATCACGTCAACGCTGCTCTTGCCCTGGGTCTTCAGCGCGGGATCCTGGTCGCCGACCAGGCTGTCGCCGGCGTCGAGGACGAGCGTGTACGGATTCCGCTTCTTTTCCTGGTTGATCAAGGTGGCCCGCCGGGCCACGCCGCCGACGGCCGGCATTCAGCCGCAGGGGAGCAGATAGCCCCAGGTGTCGTTGCTGTGTACCAGCGTGAGTTGGAACGGCTGCGGCGCCGGGGTGGCGACCGGCGACAGGGGGGGCGACGCCAGCATGGCCGCCGGCGCGCACCCGGCCAGGATAAGCATGATCAACAAAACGGGCAGCTTTCGCCACATACCGACTCCTCAATCCTGAATGACTGACAAAACGTGGACGCCGGTGAAAACTGACGCTCCGAGTTGAAAAATGCCGCGGATTTACACAGATTTATCGCGATTGATCCGTGAAAATCCGCGTTGATCCGCGGCTAATCGCGTTTTGTCAGTCAACCAGCTCCTCAATCCCAAGTTTGCACCGACAATGCTGCCAAGCGCGCCCTACCCGTCAACCTGTGCCTCAACCTCTGCCTAATCACGCCGAGTTTACCTTGCCGCGGCGAATTTGGCAAGCCCTGCTTTGACAACCCTTTCCCGCAACGCTACAATGGCGGCACTCAGATTGAGCCTCTGGGATGCAGCCACCTCGCTGGGTCTGCAAAGAGTCCGGGGTAGACGGGGAGAAAACTTGCTAATCAGTGTGCTCTATACGCTCACCGTGCTTTGGCTGGGCGTTTATGCATTTCAATCGTTGCTACTCACGATACTTTACCTGCGACACCGCCGTGATGCGACTCCGTCAGTGGATGTCATAGATGGACAGTGGCCGTGTGTCGCGGTGCAACTGCCCATCTTCAACGAACAGCATGTCGTGGAGCGGCTGATTGATGCCGCGGCCGCGCTGGATTATCCACCCGATCGGCTGGAGATCCAGGTGCTCGACGATTCCACCGACAGGACGACTGAGCTGGCGGAGGCGCGCGCGGCGTGGCATTGTAGCCGCGGCGTGAATGTACGCGTGCTGCGCCGGCCCGAGCGGAGCGGCTTCAAGGCGGGGGCGTTGGCCTGGGGCCTGGCGCGCACCCGCGCCGACTTCATCGCGGTGTTCGATGCGGACTTCCGGCCGCACCCCGACTTTTTGCGCCGGGTCATCCCGCCCATGTTGGCCCGCCCCGACGTCGGCATGGCCCAGACGCGTTGGTCGCACCTGAACGAGGAGTATAGCCCGATCACCCATGTGCAGTCGTTGGCGCTCGACGGCCACTTCATGGTCGAACAGACCGCGCGCAGCCGGTCCGGGTTGCTGATCAATTTCAACGGATCGGGCGGCGTGTGGCGGCGGGCGTGCATCGAGCAGGCCGGCGGCTGGCAGGCCGATACCATGACCGAAGATATGGATCTGAGCTACCGGGCGCAGTTGGCCGGCTGGCGTAGCCTCTTTCTGCCCGACGTGGACGCGCCGGCCGAGCTCCCCGCACAGATGGAGGCATATAAAAAGCAGCAGGCGCGCTGGGCGCAAGGTTCGGTGCAGTGTTTGCGCAAGCTGAGCTGGCGGATCCTCATCAGCGACCTCTCTCTGCGGCAGAAGGTTATGGCGCTGGTGCATATCAGCGGTTACTTCACCCAGCCTCTCATGGTGGCGCTGCTGCTGATATTATTGCCGCTCGTGTTGCTGCCGCAGACTCCCCAGCCGTTGGGGATGGTGCTGGCGCTTCTGGCGGTCGGGCCGCCGCTGCTGTTTGCTGTCGCGCAGGCCAGTCTCCACCGCGACTGGGGGCGCCGCCTTCTCTATTTCCCGCTCCTGCTTGTCGTCGGCGTGGGCATCACCTGGAGCACGACCGGCGCTGTATGGGAGGGGCTGACGCGTTGGGGCGGCACCTTCCGCCGGACCCCGAAGTTCCAGATCGAGGGACGGCAGGGTGACTGGGCGGGCAGCGCCTACCGGCTGTTGCCCGATCGGCTGGTTTGGGGCGAGCTGGCGCTCATGCTGTACGCCGTTGCGGCCGGCATCGCGGCCTGGGCGAACGGACGGTACGGTACGATCCCGATCCTGGCGCTATTTGCCATCGGTTATGGGCTGGTGGCCAGCCTGAGCCTGTTCCAGGGCCGCCGGCGCGCTGCGGTCAAGGCGTAGAGGCGGATTCTCGGATCAATGGGTATTTCGGATTTCCTGCTAAGGGGGTAACGGTGCAACCCAGAGTTCTTTTCAGCCTGTTTGTTTTCGTCATGCTTGTGGCGCTGTGCCTGAGTTCCGTTGTGTCAGCGCAGACGAGCCAGCCCGGGGGCGCCGCCTGTGCGCCCGCGACGCCGTGCGTCGATGACGCCACGGCGGCTTCACCGTTCGCTGGCGTGCAGTTTACGGCGGCCGAGGCGGCCGTGAATGCTGTCGAGAGTCAGCCCGCTGCGTCTGGGTTCGGGTTGGCCTGGGCAGTGATGATCCTGCTGGTGGCGGCGCTGCTGTACGCGCTGCATCGCGGCGCTGCTGGTTGCTTTCGGCCGCTCGGCCCCGGCGCTGCCCGCCAGCACGTCGATCCTGATCCCGATCCTGTCGGTCATCGGCCTGGGCGTCGCGATCTACCTGACGTTCATCGAAACGACCAACACCCAGGCGGTTTGTGGTCCAGTCGGCGATTGTAACGCCGTGCAGGCCAGTCCATTTGCCATGCTGTTCGGTGTCGTGCCGGTGGGACTGCTCGGCGCGGTCGGCTATGTCGCGATCCTCGCGGCCTGGTTACTCGGCAGGAAAGGGCGTGGACGATTGGCACAACTGGCGCCCGTCTTTGTCTTCGGCATGGCGCTCTTCGGCGTGCTTTTCAGCATCTATCTGACCTACATCGAGCTGTTCGTGATTCACGCCGTATGCATCTGGTGCCTCACCTCGGCGGTGATCATGGCTTTGGTGCTGGCCTTGTCGGTCGGCGGGGCGCTGGACGCCTTCAGCGGCGAATAAGTAGCAATTCCAAATGCCGCGCCGCCATTGCCGGCCACAGAGATCACAGAGGCCTCAGAGATGCTGATCAAGGGCCGCATGGTCTTTCATCTCGGTGTGCTCGGTGTCCTCTGTGGCTCATTCGCGGTTACTTTTTGGAATTCCTGGCGAATAAGCCGCAAGTTTGCCGCCGGGCCTGAAAAGTAGTAAAATGGGCCGAGTGGAGTGGGATGAGATTGTGCCTTACTGACTTCTCAGCCACTTTGTGATTAAGCGTATGCATGCAGGCGCGCCTGCAATGTTATTTCGTCATCCGTTCAAACAAAGGAGAACGACCCTATGCTTAGCAAGACGATGGAAGCCGCGATCAACGAACAGATCAAGCACGAATTCTACTCCGCCTACTTCTACCTCTCGATGGCCGCTTACTGCGAGTCCAACAACCTGTTCGGCTCGAAGAAGTGGCTCAAGATGCAAGCCCAGGAAGAGCAAGAGCACGCCCTGAAGTTCTTCGGTTACGTGCTGGACCGGGGCGGCAAGGTGACGCTGCAGGCGATCCCGCAGCCGCCGGCCGAGTACACCTCGCTGGTGGATGTGTTCGAGCAGGTGCTGGCGCACGAGCAGAAGGTCACGGCCCTGATCACCCGACTCTACGAGCTCGCCGTCAAGGAGAATGACTACCCCAGCCAATTCATGCTCCAGTGGTTCGTCAACGAGCAGGTCGAGGAAGAGCAGAACGGCACGACCATCGTCGAGATGCTCCGCATGGTCGGTTCGCAGCCGCAGGGCCTCTTCATGGTCGACAGCAAGCTGGGCGCGCGCGCCGCGGGCTAAACTGTCGTCTTTGCCAACGATCGCGCCGGTTCGCACTCCGCTTCTGTCGAGCGGGAGGCGAACCGGCTTTTTCTTTTTTGGCGGAAACGCGCTACAATCGGTTTAATTGACGACGGCGCGGCTGCGGCTGCGCAGCTCAGAGGTCAGTTTTTGAACCGCAATGGGGAGGTTCGCATGTCTACATCCGATCTGTGGCTCCTGGCGCTGGAAGCCTGGGACAGGCTCGCTGAAGTCTACGGCCCCGCGATGGCGCACGCGGCAGTGAATGAGGCCGGCCTTGCGGACGGCACCTATTTTGGCTGGATGCTGGCCGCGCCCGGCTTCGAGCCCGAGCCGATCTCCGCCAAGCGTCTGGCCGGACGGGCGCCGTATACCGCCCAGAGCCTGAATGAGGCGCGGCTGGCAGATGGGGCCCAGCAGGGCCTGCTGCGATCGTTGGGGGAAGGCGACTACATGCTGACCGACCGGGGGCGCACGGCCGCCAGGCGCATCTTCGAGGCGGCCTATCACGTGATGGCGCCGCTACAGCCCTTGCCGGCCGCCGAACTGAACCGTCTGGCCGATCTGCTGCGCCGGCTCGTTGAAGCGTGTGAGGCGGCCCCAGAGCCAGCCCAGCAAGCACTGTCTGCGGTTGTCCCGGCGCATCGTTCCGGTCGCCGCTGCGCCGACATTGGCATGGATCGATCAGTATTTGAGTGACCTGAACGCCTTCCGCGACGACGCGGCACATGGCGGCGTGGAAACCGTACGGTATCAGCGGCGCCGCGTGGGAAGCGTTCACCTACCTCTGGCGCGGCGACGCCCGCACGCTCGATGAGTTGTGTGACAGACTTGCCATGCCGCGGTCACTGCGCGCAGTGACTATGCCAATGCGCTGGCAGATCTCGCCGCGCGAGGATGGATTGTCACGACTGCGGAGGGAGACCCGGACTGCGAGGGAGCGGCTACCAGTTAACCGATGCGGGGCGAGACCACCCGAGAGGTGGCCGAACAGGCGACAGACGCTCATTTCTTCGCACCCTGGACGTGTTTGGATGCGAGCGACTTGGCGGCCCTGGCCACCTTGCTGCGACGACCTGCGTGACGGATTGCCGGCGGAAGACGCTCAGAATAGATCGAGACGTAAGATTTCACTACGCATAGCCAATACACTATCTGCACAACGGCAAAGGAGCTGAACCACAATGGCAGAAAAGGCTATCGCGATCATCGGCGCCGGGCTGGCCGGACTGGCGGCCGGCGTCTATGCGCAGCGCAACGGCTACCGCACACGCAATCTTCGAGCACGCCAGCCAGCCGGGGGGCGTGGCCGCGTGGTGGCGGCGGGGCGGCTACCACATCGACGGCGGCATCCACTTTCTGATGGGGCACAGGCCGGGCGGGTCGCTGCACGAATTGTACCGTCAGTTGGGCACAGCAGCCCCCGACACGCTGATCGACATGGCGGAATACGGCCGTTTTGTTGACGAGCCCAGCGGCAAGCGCGTGCTGCTGACGGCTGATCTCGCGCAATGCGCCGCAGTCTTGAAAGGCCTTTCATCGGCCGATGCCGGCGCGATCGACGATCTGATCGCCGGTGCGCGGGCGTTCCAGTCTGCCGGCGCCTTCGACCTCGGGATGGGTGATCCGCCGGAGCTGGCGGGCCGGTTTGCCACCGTGCGCCAATTCTGGGGCATGCGCAAGGTCCTGCACTACTTTACCGGCAAGTACGGCCGCACCGCCGCGGAGTTTGCCGCGGGCCTCCACGATCCCACACTGCGCTACCTCGTCGAGAATCTCTTCCTGCCCGAAGTCCCCCTGTGGTTCCTGTTCATGGTGCTGGGCTTGTTGGCGAGCGGCGACATGGGGCTGCTCACGACCGGCTGCGAGGGCTTTGTGCGGCCCATCGAACGCTGCTATCTCGACCTGGGCGGCGAGATAACCTACGGCGCAACCGTAGCGAGAATCCTTGTGTCCGGCGGCAGGGCGGTGGGCGTCAAACTGGCCACCGGCGAGGAATACGCCGCCGACGCGGTCATTTCGGCCGCCGACGGCCACAGCACCATTTTCGGGATGCTCGACGGGCGCTATGGCGATGATGCGCTCTGTGCGCGCTATCGCGACTGGAAGCTGATGAAGCCGTGGGTGATGATCAGCTTCGGCGTCGCGCGGGAGTTTCCGGGCGAGCCGCACTTCACCACGTACCGCCTTGCCGAGCCGTTCACGGTCGGCGCGCAACGGGTCGAGAGCCTGGGCCTGCGCATCTTCAATTACGCCCCAGCCTTCGCGCCCGCGGGGAGAACGGTGATTCAGCCCTCGTTCGAGGCCGAGTGGGACTATTGGAACGATCTGCGGGCCGCGAATCGCGGCCAGTACGAGGCCGAGAAGGAGCGGGTGGCGGCCGAGGTGTTGCGTCGGCTCGAGCGCACTACCCCGGCCTGTCCTCCCAGGTCGAGATGACCGATGTGGCGACGCCGTACACCACCTGGCGTTACACCCTCAATTGGCAGGGCGCATACGAGGGCTGGCTCCCGACCGGCAGCCAGATGATGACCGCCTTACCGCGCACGCTGCCCGGCCTGGCGAATTTCGTCATGGCCGGGCAGTGGGTGATGCCGGGCGGCGGTGTGCCGACGTGCCTCCTGTCCGGCCGCGATGCCGTGCGTATTTTGTGCAAGTGGGATGAGAGAACCTTCACCGCCGGGTGAAGCGCCGGTTCAAAACGCGCTACACGATGCGCGGGTTGTCATGGCTCGACATAAGGTATGAGTCAAAGAGGATCAGCCGCGTCATCATGGAGTAGCTCGCAACGTGAAACGCATGGCGCGCCGATGGCTGCTGCACACGAGTACCCCGTTAGCCGGCTTTATGTGCTCCTGCTGCACCATGAACATGCTGGACGGGCAGAGCAGAGATCCCGGCTAACGGGTTATGAGGGATGCAACAAGCGGAGGAGAAGGATGCTAGAATCTTGCCGCTCCCGAAAGTGGCGTGTCCCGCTGCTGAGCGCGAGCGTTACCCTCCCGAGCCACCCCGTCCGGCCACCGGCTAGCAGCTTGGGCCAGTGTCGAATGGCGAAGAGTTGGGACTGTGATCGATGATTGCAGATTCCTCAAGACTGTTCCTGCGGAACAGCAAGACACGAGAGCCTTCGGCGCTGTCTGTTTGAGACCCTTGCTGGTCGAATTCACGAGTTCATCACCTGGAAAGGGCCCCGAGGATCTGCTGATATAGATAGACCAGATCTCGATACGTGACCGCATCAGAGTCAGGGATATCGGGGGGAAGTTGCCCATTGAACTCATAGGGAGGTGAATAGTTCGCAGAGCTCGCATGTACCTGTGTGTATGTTGCAGCAGATCGCAACTCGTTGTAGTCGCGAGCAAGGATTGAGGATGCCTGTTCACCTCTTTGTTGAGGGGGTATGGCTTCGAGAGCTTCCAGGCGTGCTGTGACTTCGGCACGTAGTTCATCCGTTTTTTTCATCATGGCTCCTTCGTTTGGTGGGCGTTGCAGTTAGCTGTCTTTTGCGTTGAAACATCGCAGGTTCTTAGTCCTGAGTGGTCTTCTTAGCTTTGGCGCCTCTGCTGCTGCCAACTGCTACCACAGAGTTGGAGATATTCCCGACCTGGATCTTGTCTCCACCGACCTTATCCCCGTAGACGCGATCACCCTCGATGATTTGCGATCCCGGTCTCGCCAACGCGGCAAGAGGATCGGGTGCAGATTGGCCTTTGCTCAGCCCCTCGCCGCCCAACAGCAAGGCCACGGGGAATCCGGAGCCGGAGAATTGATAGTCAGGGCTCCTGGATGGCATTGCATTCAATCGCGGCGTTTTCCTTGACTTTCTTCGCCACATAGTCCATGACGGCGAAAACCGACACCTCGGTGGTGTTTACGTCCTCCTGTGGCCGGGCATGGCCGGTCAGCGCTTCGATCAAGTGATAGGTGAAGATGCTCATTTTGCGATCTGAGCGGATCCACGAAAGCTGATCCCCCTGCGACGAACTGAGCACGGCCCTGCCCGAACCCTGCGCCAGACCCTTCTGCCCCTGGTTGCTGGCGCCGGACGAGGCGCCTTTGGCGCCAGGCATGAACAAGCCGGGCGGCATCGCAGCACTCTCCAACCCAAGAATGCCCGAACCCTCGCCTTTGGCCCCCATGGCGCCGGCGAGGCAACAATCGAGAAGCACCAGCAGGCGTTTCGGATTGATCGCCTGGACCTCCGCAGCAAAATCCTCCGCCCGCAGTGCGCTCAAGCGAAGGCTATCCCGGCGTGCATCGTAAGGAACAAGGTAAGAGACAGGGTCCGTGCCGGTGATGTCACGCAGCCCGTGGCCGGTGTAGTATACAACCGCCGTTTCATTGTCGCTCTTGTCCTCGGCCAACTTCTGGCGCAGCCAGGACAAGCCATCGAGAATGCCAGCCCGCGTGGCTTCCTCACCTTGCACCACCTTGACGTTATCGGGCAGATAAGCGCAGCGCTCCGGGTGCACGAGCACCGCTTGCAGAGCTTTGACATCCTTCGCCACATCGGGCAGCGCCCAACCTGGCTCTGCGCTCTCGTCAACCGCGATCAGTAGAGCGTAACCGTGTGAAAACGGTGCAGTCATGATGGTTCTCCTTGATGGGGCTTGGCTCAAGACTGATCCAGGCGGTGCTTGCTCGCAGTGGCACCAGCCAGTAATGTATACTCAACGGCTACGGTGCTACGTCGCCCGCTTGTGCCAGTTGGCGCGCTTTCAGAATTAAGTTCAAGCTACGTGCATTGATCTCTTGGACAGTAGTGCCGTCCTGGTAAGTCACCCACACACTTGTGCCATCCCACGCCAGATGAGTCGGTCCTTTGCCAACATTGACCGTTGCCACCACGGCGCCTTTGCCGGGGTCTATCTGTTGGACAAAATCGCCGGGAAAGCTAGCTACCCACAGGCTGATGCCATCCCAGACCAGCGCACTTGGGCTGTTGCGGACTTCGACCGTTTGAACCGGTTTATCCGCGTCAGGGGCTATCTGCTGGACAGTGTAGCTATGGGAATTTGCCACCCACAGGCTGCCGTCATCCCAGGCCAGCTCACACGGGCCTTTTCCCACTTCGATCTCTGCCACCACGCCCTCGCCAGGGTCTATCTGCTGAACGGTCTCGCTCCCGAAGTTAGCCACCCACAGGCTGCTGCCATCCCATGCTAACGCGCACGGACCATCCCCGACTTCGATCGGCGCCTCCGGAATGCCCGTGCGAGGGTCTATGCGCTGAACAGTGTCATCACCTCGGTTAGCCACCCACATACCGCTGCCATCCCAGGCCAGCGCACTCGGGTAGTTGCCGACGCGTATTGTGGTCGTCGGGTCGCTCCTGTCAGGGTCTATCTGTTGGACGGTATTGCTAGAGTAATTGATCCCCCACCAGTTGCTGCCATCCCAGGTCAAGGCCCCCAGACCACGTTCTACGGGAATTGATGCCACCGCGCCCTCGCCAGGGTCTATCTGCCGGATGACGTTGTCACCGTTGTCACCTTCGGCGACCACCCAGAGGCTATTGCCATCCCAGGCCGGCGCACTTGCATTTTCTCCGACGTCTATGCTTGCCAACACGGCATTCTTGCCAGGATCTATCTTCTGGATGCCGTTGTCTCCTGAGTTAACCACCCACAAGCTGCTGCCATCCCAGGCCAGCGCGCCTGGGTAATGTCCCACTTGGATAGTCGCCACCACCTTGCCTGTACCAGCAGGGTCTATCTGCTGAACGGTGTTGCTATAGTAATTGGACACCCACAGGCTGGCGCCATCCCAGGCCAACGCGCCTGGGTAATCCCCAACCGGTATGGTCGCCACCACGGCGCCCATACCGGCAGGGTCTATCCGCATGACGGTAGAGTCACTAATGTTAGCTACCCACAAATTGCTGCCATCCCAAGCCAGCCCTCGTGGGTTGCGCCCAACGCGTATGGGTGACTCCTCGGTCCTTTTGTTAGGATCAACTTTCTGGACAGTGTTATCACCTGAGTTAGCCACCCACAGACTGGAGCCATCCCAGGCTAAGGCATTCGGGATATTTCCGACCTCTATGGTTGCCAATTCAACACCGCTGCCAGGGTCTATCTGCTTAACAGCAGCGCCGTAAACGGCGTTAGTTGCCCACAGGCTGCTGCCATCCCAGGCCAACGCACTCGGGTGGTCGCCGACCCTTATGGGAGCCGTCGGGACGCCCTTGTCAGGGTCTATCATCTGGACGGTGCCACTATAGAAACTGCTGGCTACCCACAGATTTCCGCCACCCCAGGCCAGCGCATTTGATCCACCTTCGACGGGAATTGATGCCACCACGATGCCCTGACCTGGATCTATCTGCTGAACGGTTTTGTTTCCTGGAACGGCCACCCACAGGCTGGCGCCACCTTTGACCAAAGCTCCCGGCCAGTCACCCACCAGCACAGTCCCTGTCGTATCGAACTGCTGCTTCAGAATGACTGCTGCCGCCGCGGCCCTGGCTTCGGCGTCACTTGCCGCAGCTTCTGCAGCGGTCTGCATCGCCCGGGCATCTGCAGCAACCGTCTGGGCAACCTGGGCAGTCGCCCCAGCGGCCGCTGCGACAACTTGGGCGTCGGCAGCGACCGTTTCAGCGGCCTGAGCCTTGGCTACGGAATTGCCGGTTTCAGTTCTGGCCACGCCCAGTCCAACAACGGACAGAAGGGCGGCGATCGCCAAAATCAGCACGGTGCCGATGCCCAGGCGCACATAGCCGCGTTGGCGTTTTAGTTTATCGGCGCTTTTCTTGCGCAACTCTGCGGCCTGCGAGTCATCGGCTACGCCGAGCTTGTCCCACTGGGTTTCGATGATGGCGAGCCTGTCGGCATCCAGGAGCATACCCTGCTCAGCGTATTCTTGAACCCAGCGCTCCAGGAGCTTCTTTGCCGCAACCACTTCCTTGGTTTCTTCATCTGGCTGGAGCTGGTCCAACAGGTAGCGATGCGCCAACTCGACCGTCTCGTGCCCATCGACCACTTCCATGCGCACTAGAAAGGCATCCTGCAACTGCTTGAGCACTTCATCGGTCGTGGACTTGTCAATTGCGTCGCCATGCAGGAGCTCGGCCAGCACTCCCTTACTGAGGCGCATTTCCGGCTCGGAGGCGGCCAGCTTTTCCAGTAGTTGGCGCGCAACCTCCCGCTGCCCTGGCGCCATCTGGCGCTCGAGCACGTTGTTGAGATAGCTGCCCAGAATGCCCTGCACGCCGCCTGCGTCTTGATAGGCTGGAAGCGTGATGGCGCCATCCTTGCCTGCGCGCTGGAATAGTTCGGAGCAGACAATCTGGAGCTGTACCGGCAAGATGCCCTGGTCATCTGCTGCCAGCTCTGCAAGCACCCCGTCAACAACGCCTGGCTTCCAGGTGACGCCTCGCAGGCACGACGGCTCGACGATCACCGCCTGCGCCTGCTCTCTGGTCATCCGGGGGAGCAGCACCGAGTTGCCAAACGGTTCTTTGATCTGTCTGAACCCCCCCAAACGATGGAGGTACTCCTCGCGGAGCGCCAGCACCCAGCGCACGCGCAGGGTTTCGTCATCCAGGCATTCGGCCAGTTGCTTGCCGAAGTCGGCACGCACCTCGTCCGCCTGCAAGTCGAACACATCCTCGAATTGATCCACCAGCACCACCAGCTCGCGGCCGGGCAGCAGGTTGGTGGCTCGCCTCAGAAAATCCTGCAGGCTGTCGTCCGCCAGGATAGGAGTCTCATTCAGCGCCGGCAGCAGAAAGCTTTTCAGACGCAAGGGGACAGGCGTGTCGCGCGGGCGCAGGTAGACCGGCACATCCTCGCGCGCCACCAGCCTGCTCATCAGGCCGGCCTTGAGCAGGCTGGTCTTGCCGGCGCCACTCTCGGCATAGAGCACGGTCAGTCGCCCATTGTCCAAATGCCTCATCAGTTCGTCGCAGTTCTCGTCCTGCCCAAAAAACACTGGCATGTCCTGCAGGTCGTAGGAAAGAAGGGCTTTGTAGGGATTTTGCCGCGCTGCCTGGTTTTGAGCGCGTTCGGCCTGTTCAGCCAGGCCCTGAACGTAAGTGAACAGCGCTTCGCCGAGGCGCCGTTTCGCCTGCACTTCGGCCTGATCCGCTACCTCCACGGCGGTCAGCGCCCGCTCGATGATGGTCAGGATCGCCTGGGCGCCGTCGCCGATCGCCACAGCGCTGTGGTTGATGTCGCCGGTGGTGGTCTTGTTGCCGCCGACTTTGTCGTCTCGGACGATATCACCGCGGTTTGATGGCACTGCTGGGGACGAGATGGTTGGATCCAGCGTGGGGATGGCATTTGGCGGCTTGGAAGTCATGTGTAGCTCCCTCTTCAGCTTACGCAATCAAGTAGTGTTCACCGTCGATCATCTCAGTCATCAGCCAGGATGGGGTGACGTTTCTTTGTTTGTGGAAGCTTCGTCTGGCAGAAGAGCAGACCAAGACGTAGCTGTTCTATGCTCTATGGTTAGACCAAAACGATCACTTGCAAAATCCTCAAAAGAGAGACCATTCAGATAGCTCCGATGAGCGCGCTCAGCCTCCTCTAGAACTTGGAACTTGTAGTAAATGTAAAAGGCCGACCCGATGCCGCCCAAAACGCCCGCGATGACCATAAGCAGCGTAAACCCACCAAAGAAGTCAGGACCACTATTGTAGATTCCTAATCCGACGACGCCAAAAACCACTCCTGCGATGGCAGAACCAACCGCTTCTCTGATAGAAGGTTCGACAGTTTTATCGTTTATTTTCAATTGGTAGCTCAAACGTTCGTTTTCCCAGCGTTCGTTTTCCTGCTTGAGCATCTCAGCGTACTTGATCCGGGCTACTTCCATTCGCAACTCTCTCTCCCGCGCTGTTGTTTGTGAAAGCGCTGAGCTTGTCTGCGAAAGCTCGGTAGCGAGATCGGTCACTTTTGAGACCAGTCCGGACAATGGATCTGGTGCGACTTGGCCACTACTCCAAGGTTTGCCACCCAGCAACAGTGCCACTGGAAAATTACCGCTAACCTGATAGTCGGGTTCTTGTTTTTTGTTCCAGTCGGCATTGGCGCTTCTAGGCACCTTGTGCCACACGTAGCTCATGACATCAGATACCAGCACTTCATTGACGCCTTCCTGAGGCTGAGCGTGGCCGGTCAACGCTTCGATCAGGTGGTAGGTGAAGATACTCATCGTGTGATCTTTGCGGATCCACGAGAGCTGCCCCGCTTGTGACGAGCTGAGCCACCGCGACCTGAGCCTTGCGCCAAGCCCTCCAGACCATCGCTGCCCTCACTGACCGAGTTGCTCTTTTCGCCAGCAACAAATAGAGTTGGGGGCACAGCGATTCTTTCCCACCCGCCTGTCTCCAAGTCCTCGCCTTTGGCGCTCATACCACCGGCGTGGCAGCAGTCGAGAAGTACCAGCAGACGTCGTGGATCGAGATCCTGGATTGCCGCGGCAAAATCCTCTGCCCGCAGTGCGCTCAAACGGAGGTCATCCTGGCGTGCATCATAGGGGCGGAGATAGAAGGTAGGGTCCGTGCCAGTGATGTCCCGGAGCCCGTGTCCCGTAAAGTACACTATCGCTGTCTCGTTATCGCTGGCGTCCTCCGTCAGCTTCTGCCGCAGCCAGCCCAAGCCGTCGAGAAGGCCCGAGCGACTGGCTTCTTTGCCCTTGAGAACTCTGACATTCTCAGACAAGTAGGCGCAGCGATCGGGATGAACGAGTACCTCGCGTAAGTGCATCCACGTCTCTTGCAACATCAGGCATGGCCCAGCGCAGCTCTACACTCTCGTCGATGGCGATCAAGAGCGCATAACCGTGTGTGAATTGGTTTGTCATAGATTGATAGCCGAACAGCAGCTAGGGTTCGAGAGCGTTGAAATCATCCAGGCCCTCAACCTCGGCCATGGGCACGGCCCAGGCGGACATGACTTCGTCTAAGGTGTGGGACAGGACGCCTTTGGCGCCTACGCCGTAAGAGCTCTTGAGATCCTCGATCTCCTTGGAGATACCGTCCCACACGCGCGGCCGATCGAAGCGTGCCAGGTCGGCGCAGCGGAAGATCGCGGTCTTCAAGTTGCGCTCAGCGGTCACAGCCGCCTCCAGGTCGAGTTTGTCCAACGCAGCCAGGAAGTCGTTGTAGGGGCCGGCGATGCTGGCGAGGTGCCGGTAGTCATCGCGGCTGGCCGAGCCGTCGATGCGCAGCAGCACGTAATCGGCCAAGCGGAAGGGCGATGGTGTTGCGCCGGGCGAGGCCGCATAAAGCAGCTTGCCATCTTTCACCGACAGGCGGGCCGGATCGACCTCCGAGGCTTCGGCCCGCACGATGGCCAGGTAGCCCGGCTTGAGCTCGTTGGCGCCCATGCCTGCGCCCACGAAGGTGTCGTGGTAGGGCAGCCGGGCGTCGCCGTCCGTGGCCTGCATGATGGTGTCCAGGCCATTGGCCACCTTGTCGGCCACGGCCAGCACCTGGCCCAGCGGCGCGGCCACCAGCGACGAGAAGTCCTGCAGCACGTCAATGACCGCGCCCAGGTAATCAGCGCCCTGCATGGCCAGCAAGGCAGCCTGCACCTCCACCGTGCCGCCGTTGAAGGGTGTCAGAGGCAGGATCTCGTAGTTGCGGAGCACGCCATCCTTGGTGGCATCCTCAGGCGGCCGCACCACGCGCGTGACAATGGTCGCCGGCTGGTCGCCGAACTTGAGCTGCACGCCGACGCTAACGGCCGGGTACCAGGTCTTGAACCAGGCAAAGGTGCTCTCCAGGAACATCTCGGCGATGAAGATGCGCAGGTAACTGCGGTCGCTCTGCATAGCCTCCTGTTGGTCCAGGGGCACATGCAGGTATTTCTTGCCTTTGGTGGCTTGTTGGATGCGGCCCCAGAGGTTGTTCATTAGTTGCTTTCCTTTCGAGCATCAGATGGTTACCGACGCACAGTGCGCCGCATTATTGGAGACCAAGGTGATGTGTTACGTCACCCTTTGCCGTACCCACCGCGCTGGGCGGGAACGAGCCAGTAGTTCGACTGATCACATTCCACCAGCCACCCCGTGCCTAGCCACTCAAAGCCCTCGTCGCCCCGAACCTGCCAGAAAACGTGACTCGCCCATGCAAGCTGGCCCGCCGATCACCTGGAAGCGCTGGTAAGCTTCAATCGGAGTGGACAATGCACTTATGGATGGAGCGGAGTACAACTTGGCTGTAGCCGGTGCATCGTCAGCTATGGTCACCAGGTCGTACTGAGCTACCCGAGAAGGCAGAAGGTCGGAGCAGATCAACCTGGATCGAAGGGGGGCGAGATAGTATTTCTCGTTGTCACCTTCGCTCACCCATACCCTGTCAGGTGAGGCTTCCCGTGACACCTCCCACCAGATCATGCCATCGGCGTAGGTCGGGCCACCCAGGATATCGACTACGTCTCCGAGTTCCAACTGTCCGGTTGGCCCGATTGGGACTCCGGCCTGATCATCTCCTGGCAATGGCGTGGAGAGCGACCCTTTGGCATTATCGTCGATGATGATGTCACCCTCACCTTCACCGTCATCCGCCACAGGGATATGTACGACATAAGCCAGCATGCCGGTCGACAACCGGGTGACATACGGGGCATCCTTGGGTAACGGTGTAGGCGTCAAATCTCCTGTGAGCAGCCCCAGAACTGCCGCTGCGCCGCTGATGCGTCCATACCCATACCGGGGATGCCAGGCATCGCCAGGCGGTGGATCGCGGCGAGCGGTTGCGATCAGTGCTTCACGGATTTCGTGGATCGAAAGGGGACGGCCCGCGGCTTGCATCAACAGCGCCACCACGCCAGTCACGTGCGGCGCAGCCATGCTGGTGCCGGACATATAGCGTGCCTGCTTGTGTCAAGGATGCCGCAGCAAGAATGCCGGAGTCATGGGTGGCTGATCCTGGCGCGCTGACCTCCGGCTTCTGGCGGCCGCTGCGCGTTGGGCCTTCAGAGCTGAACCCGGATATCACCTTCTTGGGGAGACCGGCGCAGTAGGACCCGACGGCAATGGGCAGCTCGCCACAGGAGATAGAACCGATGGTGCGTCTAGAGTCGGCATCGGCAGGAGCGAAACGCGACTGGTATTCCCATTTCTGGTCGTCACGCTCGATGTAGGCATCGAAGGGGATTGGTTCCCTACTCTGCGTATTGAGTTCCACGGCCCAGTCGCCGGAGGGGAGCATGGATGACAGGTGGACGACGATGTTCTTCTCGCCGTTGTTTGGGTCGCGTTGGCTGTGAGCGATATACCCCAATGTCGGCCCACTCTCAGGATCGAAATATTGCATGGTTCCCAGAGCCACGGGGCCAAAGCGCAAACCCCAGGGCGTGATCAAGGTAACGCTGATCTCGGCAGCGCCGGGATACCAGATTTCCAACTCGTTGGCAGTCGGATCCTGGTCGGGAATGTGCCAAATAATAGTACGTGGGTTATCGGCATCAATCGCGCCGCTGGCATGTCCGTTACTGCTCCAACTGTTGCCTGCGGAGATGACGATAGCTCGGCTTACCTGGTCTCGCAGCAGCGTGTCGAGCCCCTGCTCCAGCAAGGAAGTGCCGTCGTGCGGCCCGCCGTGTGTGCCCAAACTAACGTTGATGACGGCCGGTCTGCCCAACTCGGCAGCCTTGGCGAAGATGAAGTCGGCAGCTTCCAGCAGGCGCCGCGAGTTGCCAAAGAATGCTTCTCCAGACCAATCACCACTCGCAATGTCCACAAAAATAAGATGGGCGTCGGGCGCTACTCCCGGCCAGCCAGTGGCCCGACCATTGCCGGCGGCGATATCCATGACATGCGTACCGTGGCTCGCCTCGTCTGGCCAATATCCCAGGGTGTTGTACGGATTGGAGGAATTGAGCGCCTGGTTGATTTGCTTCTGGTTGTACTCGGCTCCGTAGCCATAGGGCGCAGGGCCGCCATCCTCACTCCAGTCATTCTGGTTCCACAGATACAGAATCCGGCTCGTGCCATCAGCATTGCGGAAGTTGTGATGGTTGAAGTCGCAGCCGTAATCGATGATGCCGACAATCACGCCGGAACCGCCAGGCGTGGCGACATCTGGCGGCAGAGCCGCTGTCAACTGCGCCGGCGTGGCTTCGATATCGGGCACCGAGAACTCCAGCGCCGGATGGAGTCGGTTGGCCAGCTTGAGACTCCACACGTTGGGATGGCTGCGAACCTGCAAGATCTCATGGGTAGACACAGTGCCGGTGGCGATCTGTCCGATAGTGCGTACCACATTCAGGCCCGGCACCGGTTGAGCTGGATCATGCAACTTGGCGAGCACGTCCACCAGGTAGGCCGCGGGTGGCGGAGGAGGTGGCAAAGCTGTCGGAGGCAGCTCGCCCTTGGCGCCGGGAAGCGGCTCCGGCGGTCGGGCGCCTGAAATCAGCCCCTGCAAGCGGGGGTCCAGGCCCGGCGCGATCACCTCCGGCGGAGAGAGTCGGAGGATGGGGTTGTCTTCAAGTCCTGTAGGTGAGACTGGTTCCTGAGTCATGACGTTGCTTCTCCAATTCGGATGCACCGAAACCTGATCCGATATCCTCTGGCACAGGAATGGGCGAGGAGGACTGCCCTCCTTACCCGTTCCTGTGTCTTCATCAGCCAGACAGCAGCGCCACCTTCAGCGGCAAGAGGTTCCATTCGAGCGGGTTGTCGTCTGCGTCCGCAGGCGTGTTGGCGCAGGTTGTTCCAACTGGCTCGTTCTCACACACCCAACGGTCATTGCCGTTGTACTTGATCTGCCACCAGACGCGGCCATCAGCGCTGCAGCTCGGGCCTTCCAGTACCTTGATCACCGTGCCAGTGGTCAGATCACCCACGTCATCAGTGTCACAGTCTGGGCCTCGTCGGACGTTCAACACCGTTTTCGACACGACGAATGCCTCCATACCTGCCTGCAAATTGGAGGGCCGCCAGCGCATTCCCGGCGCCTCGGCGGTGGCTGCGTTGCAGCTTTCGATGGGTTGTAGCACTGTCAGGTAGACCTCTGCACCCTCGTTAGCGGCCGCCCAACCCTGCACGATCACCTTCTTGTCTGGTCATAGGCGCGCACATACCACCAGACGCGACCTTTGGCGTCGGTGTGTGGGTTGTGGAAGATCCTGGTTGTGCTGCCGATTTGAACTGAAACCTCGGTCGACATCAAGCACCAGCAAAGCTGATAACTCGGGCGCCTTGCCGATGATGGTGACTTCAGGGAGTTCG
Source organism: uncultured Chloroflexia bacterium (assembly GCA_963841825.1). Lineage (GTDB taxonomy): Bacteria > Chloroflexota > Anaerolineae > CG2-30-64-16 > CG2-30-64-16 > CAWJEL01. The sequence goes on along the minus strand of CAWJEL010000030.1, from coordinate 77,043 downwards.
GGCGACTTTTGCGGCCATCGCGCGAATGCGGTTCGGTTGGATGCCGGCTTGATCGAGAACGTACGCGACGCTGTTACGAGTGAGATTGGTGGACATGTTGGTTTTCCTCCTATCATGAATGAGTCTGATGTCTCTGATGCCAAAAAGGCTGATCGGGCCAGCGCATCTCCTGACGATAATAGTAGCTACGGTTTGCTGTGTACGCAGCCAATTCCTCATTGACCGCAGCTAGGAACGCGGAATTCTTTCTTCCAGGTAGGCATCGTAGTTTGCTCCTAAGTCCTGCTTCCGGTGAGATTTCAAGCGATTATCAGCACAGCGAGATCAGGTGAGAGCGTGCGCCCCCAGGGCTGCACGAACTCATAATCGTACGCCTCACCACCGCTCAACGCCGAGCCCAGCGGCTCGGTGTGATGGGTTATCCAACTGCATCTGGATTCTTTACCGCTCCGCCAGACACTATCATGATCGCTCGGTCGCGTTCTTCAGGATCAATAGCAGCGCCAGCATTGATCCTGATCGTAACGCCATCTCCATTGGCAAGTACAGCAAGCAGGCCGGCGAATATGGACAGTGGATAATGCCCCGTCGGTGTATCGACGAAGTTGGGTTCCGGAATGCTCTGGGTCTGGTCTCGAACTCGAGTCTGGCAACGAGATTCTCATCTTCGAAGAGCCAAATCCTGGCACGGGCGCGGTCTCCAGATCAATTGGTCCATCAAAGACGCGTGTTGTATACCGGGTTACCTTGTGGACGAGAACGGGTACAGCCATGGTTGTCCTTTCTTCAGTGTTACTGGTATCAAAGTCTCAGTTCTGAGCACGGTGGGTGGGCTCCTATTGGGCGGTATGTAGGTTATACTCGACACCGAACCGGTGAAGCACCCCTTCTCCCTGCGACGCCTGGCTCTCTACAGTCAGCTTCCAGGTACCTTTTGCACTCTTCCCGCGCAGATCTGCTAACCCAGGGGCGTCGATCAGATCATAGGTGTGTACCAGGTTCTTCGCCGCACCACCCTCATGGTCATGGAGCACGATGCGCTTCAGCTTGGTGCTACTGGGCGGGGTCAGCGTTACGACCAAGTCGCTGATCCGCGGGTGTTCGATGTCGACATGGATTGCGACATCGTCGATCACATCGGGCTGCCCCATGACCAGGGAGGCGCTGTGCGCCTGCAAATCAGGCAAGGGCTCATGGATGGTGCGGGCAGCGGATACGCTGCGGCAGGCGGAATCGGGAGAGCCAGTTTTACAGCCTTTTCGGCGTTCAGGCGTCCAAACCATAGAACTGGCTGTGGCCTTGACCATCGTATGTCCCATTCGTAGGATCGATCTTGTCGCAGGCATGACCCAGGATGTCTCGTACGTCATGCCATTTGAGGTTAGGATTGACCGATAGGATCAGCGCCACCACGCCCGCTGCGCCCGGGCACACGCTCGAAGTACCTCCGAAATCACTCGTGAAGTTCCCGTCCTTGTCGCCAAGTCGCAGGTTGCCGTTGTTATATCCTGCTCAGCCGACACGATCGGTGGTCCGGATACCAGGTGTCAAGGGCGCAGGATGACCGGTGACGGGATACTCCATATCGTTGCTGGGGAAAGAGCACCAGACTGCGTTGCCATAGTCGCTATAGACGCTGCGCTTGCCTCGATCATTGCATGCCGCAACGGCGATCACACGTTCATAACTGGCGTAGCCGTCGTTATCGACGCTCTCATTGCCGTTACCGGCAGCGAACAGGATAATGCATCCCTTCCCGTTACGACCTTGGGTGGTGGCGTGGTCCATCGCGAGCCGCGTCGAAGCCGGAAGCGGCTCATAAGCGTTGTGGCGCGGATCGTTGGGATCATACCACTGGCCGTCCGGCGGGCCCCAGCTACACGAGATCACGTCGGCACCGTTTTCAGCTGCCCAGTAGAAGGCATTGGCCTCTTGCTGCGAGCCAAGACCCGATGCCAGTCGTATGGGCATGAGTCGTGCAAATGGCGCTACACCAGACGCACCCAGGCTACCATCGGCGCAAGCCACACCTGCGCAGGCGGTGCCATGGTTGTCGGGATAGCCAAGGAATGAATCCTTCGGCCTGGGGTCGCCGGTTCCCAGGGTAGCGTCTCGCGGGGCGAGGATCTTGTTGGAACTGCCAAACTCGGGATGATCGATGTCAACGCCATCATCAATCACTGCAATGACGGTTCCCTCGCCGCGAGTGACCTGGTGGGCAGCCTCAACGTTTGCGCCGGCGTTGATTCCGACCCCGTTCACAGTCGTGGTCTTCAGATGCCATTGTTGCGGATAGATCGTTCGTCGCGCCCGGTGGCGTACGACCTCAGGATGACAATACTCTACGTCCTCGCGATTCAAGAGAGCCAAGGCGATCTCAAAGACCTTCGTGCCGATACCTTCGGGCGCGGCGACAAAGAAAGCGTTTGTGGCGTACTCGACTTCCTGTTTGATCGTCAGACCCGCCTCACGAATCACCTCACGACAACTCTGTGGATCAGCCCTGTCCACGAACTTAATGAACAGATTCTCGGTGTACACTACCGGCTCGCCGCTTTGCGCATCCATCAGGACACCACCGGCAAAGCGTACATCGGGCAGCATCCGCAACGCCTGCTTGCGCTCGTCCAGTGATTTGCGTCCTGCTTCGATGGGAACCCGGTACACCTCGACCCCGGCCTCGGGAAAAGCCAGGACAACCTGTCCATCGGCCAAGTCAGCCGCGCCAGCCGATGGTACCGGCCCTCCTGTTACTGAACGGGTGGACCGGGTACGAACCGCGATCAAATCTTCGCTGCGTTGCAGCGTGGAAGACGGCTCGGTCTTCTTGCCAAACTTGACTTCGACAGTTTCAGACATGGTGAGAAACCTCCAAGTTGAGCCTGCATTAGTTCAGGATGCGACGGTTGGCTAGATTCGCTGAAGACCACCCCCAGACAGGACCAGCGCGAAGTCCTGCGGACCCGCACCCAATTGGTCAGTGGCAATGACTCGTACCTTCCATGTTCCGACTTGGGGCTCTTCTACAATGACGCCTTCGACGTTGTTGAGTGTGTCAAGCGTACCGGTACCCTCGAAGTCATTGCCGTTGCGATAGCTGTTGTCCGGCGCATAAACGACCAGGTTCAGGTTGTTGATCAGGTCTTTGCCTGGGAAATCCGTGTACACCAGCGTAACGCGCAAGGGCACAGATGCATCTGTCACCCGGAAGGTGAACTCGCGCATGTCGTTGGCAGGCACTGCGTCCGTGTGATCGATGAACAGTACTTGAGTCGGCGGGTCTGGATTCAGCAGGTGTCGCAGGCTGACCCGCCCCCAGCCTTGCTCGTTGTCCGCCCAGGGCTTCGGTCCGGGCCGTGCATAGCGGTAGCGCATATACTGGGCCGAATGGATCAGGGCGGCCTTGACGAGCGCCGCAGTAGGCGTCACCATTGCCAACTGCTCGCGTAAGTACTGCCTTACCAGTGCCGCACAGCCGGCGACCAACGGTGTTGCCATCGAAGTTCCACTCATGGACTCGTAGTATTGCCGCCACGTATTAGCATCGTGTGGGTCGTCCAGTGGAAGTTTGGAGGACCGCGTTGACAGTATCAGTGTACCGAGTGCAACAACGTCAGGCTTGCGGCGGCCGGTTGCACAGGGACCCCGGCTGCTAAACCCAACGATGTCATCTGCCGAGTCAGCGACAGGATCTGATTTGAAGGGATCGGCAGGAAAATCAGAGGGCCATAACTCTCCATATGTTCGAGTTATTGTAGGACGATGGTTTTCCGAAGCGCCCACGGTCAGGCAGTTCTTGGCCGTGCCGGGAGATTTCACGCTACCTTCATCAATGCCGCCGCCCGTTCGCTTAACGTGCGTGCCATCATTGCCAGCTGAAAACAAGACCAGGAAATCCCGATGATCCCAAACATAGCGATCCAACTGCTCACACCGGATATTGTATTCGCCAGAATTACCTCCTCCCCAGGAGTTGGAGTGGATGCGGGCATCCTGGGCGTGTGCGACCTGGAACAGGTCCGTCATATTATCAGGGATGCCGTCTAGCGTGAAGCAATATGCAAGGCCATCTCTAGTGACGGATGTCCCCGAGGACGAATCCTCGTTGCCACATCACGTACTGCCCAATAGCTTGAAACACCAGTTCTGCTCCCGGCGCTGTGCCTTTGAACGGAGATCCGCCGAGTTTTTGGGCGACATCTGGCGGCAGATTTTGCGCTACAGCACCATTGCCGACGATACTCCCTGCCACGTGAGTGCCATGCCCGCTTACATCATCGGCTGCGCCATCATCGGCACCAGGATTGACCACATACGTTGCGAGACTTTTTCTGATAGGGAAGCTCTCTATGTGCCGCACTCGACCGTGAAAATCGGGATGAGTCGTTGGAATCTTGCCGTTGTCCAGCCCTGAGTCCGCCACGGCAACAATTTCGCCACGCCCTGTCGAGCCGCGGCCGCCTGATGTGTCCGCGGCAACGCTGTCGGCGATCATGCGGCGGGCAACGTTGTTGTGCAGGCGCATCCCGTACTCGTTGCGCAGACTGCGCAGCCCGGTTTAAGTCGCCGATCGTCTGGAGGTCTTGCCGCGGATCATCACGGGTCAGGCGGTTGATGATCAGGCTGTCCGCCCCTACCTCGGTAATCGTGCGGATACCACTGCGTCGCAGCTTGCGCCGGGCACGCTCAGCGTCCTCAGGCGTGAAGAAGGTGGCGACGAAAGATCCCGAAACAATCTGGTTGCGTGCCGAGCTCTCATCCGGGGACCCGCCGTCGTTCGCACCGCGATATCGTCATCGGTTTGGCTTTCTCTCGGTGCTTGCACGCCCACCGACTCCGGGCTCAGAACGACTTCGGGCACATACTCGCTGATCCGGGCGATGTTGGGCAGTCGTTGCAGTTGCGCCAGGCTGATCTTGTTCGGGCAAGAGACCACAACCGTGAGCCGCCCAAGCGGATGCCGAACCTGACACCCGGCGGCGGCTATCTCATCTCGCCACGCAGCGTCGGGAGGCAGAGCAAAGCGGATGACCCTGATGTATGGCGCCCGTTCCTGTTTCTCCGCAACGGCTCGATCCAAGCCTGCCACTTTTGCTACCGACGGCGGTGGTTTGGGAGCTGCCAGCTCTTCGACGGATAACGCGCCCGCAATTGGTCTGCGATTTCCGGCGCTGTAGACACGATCCCGAAGGCAGGGTACTGTTGGATGATCGTCACCCCGGCCGGCAAGTGCCGACCTCGCTTGCCGGGTAGAATACACGATAGGTTGATTCGGTTGGGCTTGTCATTTTGGTGGTCTCCAGTAAAGCAGATCCGCGTTTATCCATTTCTTCAGGGTTTCAACAGAGAGTTGGTGCGCACAGGTTGTCACTCACACAAGAGCGGTGCAGCGTGCTCAATTGGTTGTCAGTAGATCTTCAGGATCCCTGGGCGTTGGCTTACCGTCAGCCAGGAATTTCGCTCGGCGGCAGAGATCGGCAGCCCTGTCGCCTGCTCGATGTATAGGAACTGCCCAGCCGGGTTGATCTCGAAGAACACATACTCCCCTTCTGGTGTGAGCCTCAAGTCAATGGCGCCATACTCCAATCCAAGTTGACGCATGAACTTTAGTAGTTTTGTTGATAAGTCGGCTGGCAATTCATGCGCCTGGTACCGGACATGCAGATTGAGGCGCACGTCTACTTTGTACTCACTGTCTGCCGTGCTTGCAGCCGCTGCAAAAAGCTGCTCCCCGATGGCAATAACACGCAGATCCGCAGTGGCCGGTATATACTCCTGAAAGATCACAGGCGCCAGCCGCACATTCTCTGACAAGGCCTCTTCTTCGGGCCTGAGCACCGGGTTTCACGCCAAGCGAACGGAGTAGCGAGAAAGGCTTTGTATACCGTCTTGCCGCGATGGGCAGCCCAAAAGCGTTGAGCCGCGTTGGGATCGTTAGTCATTAAGGTGTCTGGAATGGATAGGCCGACCTTGTGAGCCAGATCGAGTTGCCATGGCTTATGGGCTGCGGCCGCATCTCGTACAACGTTGTTGACCCACAATGCTTTGTGTGTTTGCCACAGTCCTCGAAACGCAGTTTCAGTCTGCAGACGAAAGCGAACTGACGCGCGGGCTGGATCGGTCAAATCGGAGGGCAGACCAAATGGCTGAGGCCGTCGCCACCAAACGGCGGTGACTTCGGACATAGGCAGATTAGTTCCATCTGCGAACGCCAGAGCGCTCGTCGGCTCGCTCTTGCTTTCGAAACACATACTGATGCCCAGGCGCATGGGAAAGTCAGTCAGGTTCAGTAAGCGCACATCGGACGCCTTTCTGGCAGTCAATTCGCGACCCACAGCCTGTGCATGAACATCATCGGGCGAAGAAATGATCAGGATCATCTTGATATCCTCGTAGCACGTGTTTATAGTAGCAGGCATGAGTGGTCGGCTTGGCCAGCTTGTGCCTGCCGCTGCGGCCCAGATTAGAATCGCCAGCCCCACAGGTTTCCTGTCTGTGGGGAAGTGAAGTGCCAACCTGCTCCAGGACCGATGTTCTTAACGGAATGTGCCGGAGCCAATCGCTTTCAACCCACGTAATCGGATCCTGGATCGGATCCTTGATTAGTTCCTTGAGGGTCATCGGGTCCTGCAATGGATCCTTGATCAGTTCCTTGAAGGTCAGCGGATCTTGCAGGCCATCTTTAGCGGCTGACTTCGGAACATCGCCACTTGCTTCCTTGAGCGTGAACGCTCCCTGGCCCGCTCCGGCGAGTCCCTGAGCCATGAGCGCGGCTTGCGGAGCATGGTGTGGTGTTGCCAGAACGAACGGAACCATACCGCCTTGCCTTCCTGCAAGAGTTCTGGCTGTAGGTGGCGCTTCATCGGCGACATCCTTGATCACGTTCTTGTCGGATGTAGGGTTCTTGTCGAACCACGCCGAGGTATCGCTCAAGATCTTGTCGTTCCAGCCCTGGGTCTCATCGGCGACATCCTTGATCACGTTCTTGTCGGATGTAGGGTTCTTGTCGAACCACGCCGAGGTATCGCTCAAGATCTTGTCGTTCCAGCCCTGGGTCCTTCCATCGGCGACATCCTTGATCACGTTCTTGTCGGATGTAGGGTTCTTGTCGAACCACGCCGAGGTATCGCTCAGGACCTTGTCATTCCAGCTCTGTTTATCGGTCGTTGACTCTTTGGGTAACTCTTTGATGGTGTCAGCCAACAGTTGCTTCAGATCTCTTCGGCTTGCTGGTGCCTGCTGCGTGGATTGAAGAGCGCTGCTCAAAACCTGAAGCTGCACAACTCGCTGACCACCTGTTGTTGAGACAACCTGGTAGCTCTGGACTGCATCGAGACCCAGTTCGACAGCCTGACCATTGGCCAACAGGAGGATGAACATGTCCTCTTTCTCCGACCGTAGTACCATGCCCGACAGCGTTACTGTCGCTGGCCGGAAAGCTTCGGTCACACTGGGGGCTTCCTTCACGAAGTCGGCAAAGGATTTCTGTGGCGATGGATCAGGAACGGTTTCTGCGCTCATGATGGTTTCTCCTTCGTGTAAAACATATCCGCGGCGTGCTGCGTTGGGATGGCTGACCGATTCAACGGATCTCGGATCTGGCGCGATCAAAGCTGTTTCTACAAGATATCCCTCAGTTCCATAAGCGTACGCATGAAATCCTGCAGGTGGTTAGGCAGTCCTGCGATTGGGACACCCCCGGCGTGCTCTGCGTCGCGATTGCAGCAGTACCACGCTACCGCAGCCTGCATCGCACTCATGCGAATCTGTGCCTTCAAGAGCTCAGTGTCTGACATTTCGATTGCCTCCTAATGGATAAAGATGGGATGGACTATCGAACAACATGGATGCAGAATGGCCTCGACATCTGTCATCCACCCTGCGCCATCGGTTCACCTGATTGATTGGGGTAACGTCAGGTTCTCCCGCCTCGTCCGCTCGACCCGCCTCCAGTTGCAGATACTTCCGATACGCCGGTCGAGCGAGCAGTAGATTCTGCTTGGTCTCTATCACATGCAACTTGCAGACTTCACAGGAGCCGCGCCTGACGTTCTCGAAGAAGGTGCGAGCTAAATCCCCACCAAAATCGTCTTCCCGGATTGATTGATCTCGGCCATCCAGCCGACGCGATCCCGATAATCCCCTTCCAGGATTCGCACAACCCAGAATGGGATTTCCAGCGTCTTGTACTTGAACATGATAGGGCCATTCAGCACGAGCACGGTCTTCCCGTCCTCAATTTCGATGAAAGGCTCATTGTCAATCTTCGGGAGAGGCCGCAGGTTATTCTTGAGCGGGTTGTCGACCACTGCTTCACGGCTAATGTTGATATTCATTGTGTTTTCTCCCTGGGTGGTTGGCGTTGGACGTCATGACTTGGGACAAATGGCGAACAGATTTTCAGTTACTCTGCTTACCCCTTGCTGCGCGCCGGCCGGGTGAAGTAGAACTCAGTCGTCGCCGGGACAGGACCATCCATGCCGATCGAGCTTGGAACTTCGATGACCTGCACCAGCTTCCAGCCATCGTCCCCCAGTAGCTTGAACCCGGCATATTGGCTGGCCGCCCCCTGGGAGTGCGGGACGCCCTGGGCATCCAGCCAATCGAGATACCAGATGAGCGCGGAGCCGGACGTGCCTTCGCCGGCATCCTGGCTGACCATCAGGCAATGGCGTTGGGCGTATTCTTCGTTCATGCGTGGGTCTCCTTTCATCGTGTTTGTGTGATCCGGGTTGGTAGCTTGACGTAACAGCAGGGATTGTTTCTTTGGCTCGGAAACCAGGAAGTCCAGCAACGTCTGCCACGCCCGAAAGTAGCGCGTTTCGCCGCTCAGCACGTGCGTCACCTTGCCGCGCCACTCGACGCTGCCTGGCCCCAGCGCCTCGGGCCACAGACGGACGGTGAACAGGTGCGAATCGGGCAGGCTGCCCCAATCTCCCAGCAATTCGCGTCTGTCCGTCACCTCACATCCTCCAGAATTGTCTGGATAATACGTGAGCAACTATAGTACAAGTACCGTTTCAAAATCGTTTCATGCAGTATTTCACGAGAAACTCGTTAAATAAAAGCGCCCTGTGGGTTGCGGTCAGCCACAGGGCACAGACTCAGCAATCAGATGGGATCTGTCAGGGGGGCGGTCGATGCGTGTTTACAGCGCTGTCACGCCTGCAATGCACCTGGGCTGCGTGCAGGTGCAATTGTCTCCAACGCCAACTGCACCGCCTGCTCTATCATCAGCGCGCGGCCCAGGAGCCACGCGGCGTGGAAGCGTTCGTCGCCGAGCTGGTCGTGGATGCGGGTGAGCTGCTCCTCGTACTCGGCGCGCGTGGTGGGTGGGATGGCGCTGTGGGTGGCTTCCCGGATGGCGGCGGCAGCGGCCATAAGCTGTGTTGCAGGCGCATATTGTGCGGTGTCGGCTAGCAGGCCGGCGAGATGATCGAAGACCTCCGACAGGCCCCATTGGCTGCCAAGATCGTGATACAGCATCAGGCTCTCGGAGAAGTAGGCGCGCGCCCGCAGCGGGTCGCCCTGGCGCCGCGCGATCACGCCCAGGCTATCGAGCGAGTTTGCGATCCCCCACTTGTCGTCTAGTGGACGCTTCAGGCGAAGGCTCTCTTCGTGCAAAGTCCGCGCCTCAACCGGTCGGTCCGCAGACCAGGCGATGTGGCCCAGGATGTATAGGACGTAGGCAACTCCGACCTCATCATGCAGGGCGCGGCGCAATGCAAGACACTGTTGCGCATATGTTCGGGCGCTCTCCAGATTGCCCTCGTGCCACGCGATGACGCCAAGGTTGACGAGGCAGGTGGCTTCACCCTCACGATCTGCCAGCTCCCGACTCAGACTCAGGCTTTGCTCATATTGCCTTTGCGCGGTGTCGTGGTCGCCCTGCATGTGTGCTACGATCCCCATCCCGCGGTAGATCCTGGCGACAGCCTGTTCGTCATCGATCGCCTGCGCCGCGTCTAACGCTTCCGCATAGAAGAGGGTGGACTCGGCGTAATCGCCCTGCAAATAGGCCAGGTAGGCAACCGCACGGAGTACGTCAACGCGGCCTGGGCTGGGCGGGCACCCTTGCGACGCGGCGGCGAGGGTCTTGGCCCAGTGCCGCCCTTCCTTGAAATAGCCGCGCGTCGACCAGAACTTGGTCAGTCTGCCGACAATGCGCAGTCCGGTTTCGATACAAGCGGATTCAGCCTGGCAGCTTACCAGGGCCGCATGCAGGTTATCGTGCTCACCTTCCAACTGATCCAGCCACTCACTCTGTGACGGACCGGTCAGCTTCGGCCCGATTTCGCTGACCAGGCGGCCATAGTAGTCGAGGTGGCAGGCCCGCATCCGGCTGTCGTCGGCCGCTTCTGCCAATTTTTCCGCGGCGTACTGACGGATGATTTCGTGCAAGCGGAAACGCACCTGGCCGTGCGCTGGCGTCGATTCCACCAGCGACTTGTCCTCCAGCCCGGTTATCAGATCGAGCACGTGTTCCGAGAGGATGCCGTGGCCGGCGCAAATCGTCTCGGTCGCTTCCAGGCTGAAAGTGCCGGCGAAGACTGCAAGCCGGCTGAACAGGAGGCGCTCCGCCGCCGAGAGAAACGCATAGCTCCAGTCGAGGGTGGCGCGCAACGTGCTGTGACGCGTGGGGACAGCCGTCGCCTGGCAGGCGAGCAGCCCGAGCATACCATCCAGCCGCGCCGCGATCTGCGCCGGCGTCAGCATTCTGACGCGCGACGCGGCCAGCTCGATGGCTAGGGGGATGCCATCCAGACGCCGGCAAATCTGTGCGATCGCTTCGGCGTTGGCGGTGGTCAGGGTAAACGTGGGCAGAACAGCCTGGGCGCGATCGATGAAAAGCTGGACGCAGGCGTAGGATCCCAGACCCGCCATCGTGTCCGAGGGCGACTCCCTTTCATGGGGGACCTCTGCGGGCAGGGGGCCTGGTACTGTCAGCGAGGGAAGGCGCCACGCGGTTTCGCCTGCAACGCCAAGCGCGTGCTGGCTGGTGATGAGGACGCGTAGCTGCGGGGCTGACCGCAGGAGTGCCTGTGTCATCTGACCCACGCGGCCGGTCACATGCTCGCAGTTGTCAAGTACGAGCAGCAGACGTTGGTCGGTGAGCCACTCTGATAACGCCTGGGTCGTTGAACCCGCTGCGCCTACATGCACACCCAGTGCAGTAGCCACCGCTGGGGTGACGAGCGCCTCGTCAGTGACAGGCTCGAGGTCGACCCACCAAGCGCCATCGGAGAACTCGGACCTCAGTTCAGATGCCACGCGTAGCGCCAGACGGGTTTTGCCCACCCCGCCTGATCCAGTCAGGGTCACCAGCCGGTGGGCATCCAGGAGATGGCGCACCTGCGCAAGATCGCGTTCTCGGCCAATGAAGCTGGTCAGCTCCGGCGGCAGGTTGCCGCGGCCTGCGTTAGCAGATGGCGCCGGGAGAGGGGGCGGGACAGCGACTGCTGCCTGGTCGAGCGCCGCCCGGTAGGCTGCCTGCGTCTCTGCGTCGGGCGTCACCCCCAGCTCCTGCCGCAGAACCGCTTTGCAGGTATTGAAGACGCGTACAACGCCCGTTCGATTGCCGCTCAAGGCATGCAAACGCATCAGATGTCGGTAAGCCGGCTCGTGCAGGGGATCGGTGCGGAGCAGGCGCTGGGCAAAGCTTACGGCCATGACGTAGTCGCGCGCCTCCTCCAAGCGTATAGTCAGTCGCTCGGTGGCGCGGATTGCCGCCTGGCTCAATCGCTCACGAATCGGGGTGATCCAGTCGTCGTAACAAGTGGGGAGGAGGTCGCCTTCGTAAAGGTCCATTGCAGCTTCCAGCGCCCGACGGGCCGCGGGCAGGTTGCCTGCCCGTTCGGCGGCTGCTGCCGCGGCCAGGGCCGCGTCGAAATCCGCCACGTCGAGGCGATACGCACCATTTTGCCGCCACCAGACATGATGGCGGTCGAATTGCAGGCACGGTTCGTTTCCTGGCAGCGCTGCACGCAGTCGATGCAGGAGTGTTCGCAGGTTGGTCTGGGCCTGCTCGTCGGTGGACTCCGGCCAGAGGGCAAACGCGATCTGTTGGCGGGGGATTTGCGCCGGACCGTGCAGGAGGATGTAGGCCAGCAGTGTCTGCAGCCGTCTCTGCTCCAGCTCAGCGATCGGCTGTTCATCAACGTGCGCGCGAAACTGCCCCAGCAAATGGATGTGGAGGGTCATGTTCGCGTCTCTCCCCGCGCGCTACCTACGCGCATTGCTGATGCAATAGGTGACAGAATCTGCGGCTGATGGCGTGAATATACCACGGTGGCGGTAGCTTGTCAACGAATTGTTAGTTATTCGTACCTTTCTCAGGCCACAGTCGCAATTTGGTAGGTGGTTGGTCAGATCATCAGAGAATGCCGGTTTTCGCGTGTTATGGTGATCTGGGCGAAGATCCTAGGGGGTGGCTTGGCGCGATCTGAGCCATGACCGTCGTCCCAAATCGCGCCCCGGTTCGCCTCGTGTGCCGGTTCAGGCCGCCGAAGCTGACCCAGACGATGTCGCTCTTGCAAGCTGACTTCCTCTTGATGAGTACATGAATCTGGTGTATTATGTGTGCAAAGATTGTGCTGCATCGTGATGCTTGTTGTCTTGCAATCGTCTGTGTTTCGGTTGCTGGGAGAACCCCTATGATTGAAGCTACAACTGCCCCACTTGTTTTGGTTACCGGGGCCACCGGTTACATCGGTGGGCGCTTGGCGCCACGCCTGCTCCAGGCGGGTTACCGCGTCCGCTGTTTGGTGCGTGATCCCCAGCGGCTGCAGGGCCGCCCCTGGTTGGATCAGGTCGAGGTGGTTGCCGGCGACACCCTGCAGCCCGAGACATTGACGCCGGCGATGGTCGGTGTGGCCGCGGCCTATTACCTGATCCACAGCATGGCTGGCGGGCAGGGCTTCCACGAACGGGACGTGCTGGCCGCGCGCGCGTTCGGCGCGGCCGCGGCCGCGGTGGGGGTCGGGCGCATTATCTACCTGGGCGGGTTGGGGGATCCCGAATCGCAGCTTTCGCAGCATCTGCGCTCGCGCCAGGAAACGGGAGACGCGCTGCGTGAAGGCGGCGTGTCGGTGACCGAGTTTCGCGCCGGGGTGATCGTCGGTTCGGGCAGCATCTCCTTTGAGCTGATCCGTTATCTGATCGAACGTTTGCCGGTGATGATCTGCCCGCGTTGGCTTTACACTTGCATCCAGCCCATCGGCATCCGTAACGTGCTGGAGTATTTGATTGCCGCGCTGGAAACGCCCGCAAGCATCGGGGAGACCATCGAGATCGGCGGCGCGGATGTGCTGACCTACGGCGACATGATGCTCGGCTACGCCAAAGCGCGCGGTCTGAAGCGCCGGCTCATTCCGGTACCCGTGCTGACCCCACGCCTTTCTTCCTATTGGGTGCATCTGGTCACGCCGATACCGGCCACGATCGCCGAACCATTGATCGAAGGTTTGCGCAATGAGGTGGTCGTGCGCGATGACAGTGCTGCGCGGATCTTCCCGGAGATCAAGCCGTTCGACTATCAGACTGCCGTGGAACTGGCGCTGGCCAGGTTGGACTCTGGCGAAGTGGAAACGATGTGGAGCGACGCGTTGATGACAACGCAGGGGGATGTGCCGCCGGTGGTGCTGAGCACGCTGGAAGGCATGAACCTGGAACATCGCCAGCTCCAGGTGATGGCATCGGTGGAGGCGGTGTTCGCCGCGTTTGCTGGTCTGGGGGGTGAGCGGGGGTGGCTTTACATGAACTGGGTGTGGCATCTCCGCGGGTTCGGCGATCGACTGGTCGGCGGGGTGGGCATGCGTCGCGGCCGGCGTGACCCGGATTGCCTGCCGCGTGGGCGAGGCGCTCGATTTCTGGCGCGTCGAGGCGGTGGAACCGGATCACCTCATCCGGCTGCGCGCCGAAATGAAAGTGCCCGGCCGGGCCTGGCTGCAATTCCACGTTCACCCGCAGCCGGACGAGATGTCACTGCTCTCACAGACCGCCTACTTCGCGCCCAAAGGGGTGTGGGGTTTGGTCTACTGGTATGGTCTGTATCCGATCCACAAGGTCATTTTTGCTGGTATGATCCGCAAGATCGCCGAACACGCGGGTCGCGGCGGAAGCCAGAGCGCAGGGCCAGGCGGCGAAGGCTGGGGTTGACGCGCCGCAGGCGGTGTAGCAGTGTAACCGAGGATCGTACTGCTGCACTTCCTCGCAGCCGGTACACGTCAACCAGACGCGCGTGTGACGCAGCGGTTGCTGGCGCAACGCCTCGGCCAGCGTCAGCACCAGCCCGACCGCTGCATTGGGAATTCCTGCGACTTGGCTCGGCTACGCAGGTCTGCGCTCGACTTCTCACGAATTGCACCTGCGGATCATCCCTGCTACAATTCGTTGCAGCATTCGTTCCACGCCGATTCCCCACCATAGCGTGTTATTCTTGATGTACGATCAAGGAGGCGCAGTTGGCAGCAAAATCAACATTGCCCCAGACCATCGCCATGCGTATCAATGGCGCATGGCGCGAGTTCGAGATCGGTCGCGATCTCGAACCCTCGACCACTCTTTCGACCTTCCTGCGGGAGCGTCTCGGCTTCACCGGCCTCAAGATCAGTTGCGACGAAGGCGCGTGCGGCGCATGTACGATCCTCATGGACGGGGTGGCGGTCCTGTCGTGCATGCTGCTCGCCGTGGAAGCCGATGGGCATGACCTGCTGACCATCGAAGGCCTTCCCTACGACGATCCCGTGATCGAGGCGTTCGCCGAGCAGTGCGAACCGGGACACGGCACCGCGTTGCAGTGCGGCTACTGCACGCCGGGCTTCGTAATGACAACCCGTGCCTTGCTGGACGAGAACCCCGCGCCGACCCTGGATGAGGTGAAGGAAGCGCTCTCCGGCAACCTTTGCCGCTGCGGCTGCTACGCAGGGATCGCGGTAGCCGTGGGGCACGCCGCCGAAAAGATCGCGGCGAGAGGAGGCCGGGCATGAGCGCACCTCACAAGTCCCGTGACGCGCGGAAATTCGTCGGCAGTTATCGGCCGCGCATCGATGCGATCGAAAAAGCCCACGGCCGCGCGCCCTATGCCGACGACATGATCTCCGAGCGCAACTATCCCGGCCTGCTCCATGCGCGCGTGTTGCGCAGCCCCTATCCACGGGCCCGGATCGTGCGTCTCGATGCCAGCAAAGCTGCGCAACTGCCGGGCGTCAAGGCGATCCTGACTTATCAGGACCCGGAGTTGGCGCGGCTTAAGCCGACGAACGCCGGCTGGACCGACGCCGTGGATACCGTCAGCTACGACAACATGATGTGGCGCAAGTTCCGCGACCGCCGCGTATTGGGCGATTACGCGGCCTGGGCCGGCGACGAGGTGGGCGTGGCGATCGCGGCGGAAAGCGAGCTGATCGCCGAGCAGGCGCTGCGGCTGGTCGATGTCGAGTGGGAGGAGCTGCCCTTCGTGCTGGATCCGCTGGCGGCCATGGCTCCCGGCGCGCCGGTGATCCATCCCCAGATCGCCGAGCACAACGTGCTCCCGCCTGACCCGATCGGCGGCCCCGACGTTTTCCTGGTCAAGGGGGATGTGGATGCTGGTTTTGCTGAGGCGGATGTTGTCATCGAGATGGACACCAGCCACCATAATCCGACGCAGGGCTCCCTGGATCCCTGGTGCTGCGTGGCGCAGTGGGAGGATGACCGGTTGACGGTCGTGTCCAACTCCTATGCCGCGGATCAGACCCGGATGCACGTCAGCCAGATGTTAGAGCTGCCGATCCACAACGTGCGGGTCATCAGCAAGTACGTGGGCGGACAATTTGGTCGGGGTGACACCGGTGATCAGCCGTTTTTCCTCTTCACCGCATTGCTGGCGAAGAAGGCCGGCCGGCCGGTGAAATTTAAGCACTCGCGCCGGGACAGCTTCCACGATACCCGGCAGCCTGCGCTTTACCATTGTAAGGTGGGCGCCAAGGCCGACGGAACCATCACGGCGATCCAGCTCAAGTCCATCGGTGACATCGGGGCGCACGCCGATCACACGGTCTTTGCGCTGAAGTTCGTCCCGGCGGAGCTCTCCGAAGTGGTGTTGGCGCCGATCCCACACGTCAAGATGGAATCGTATGCCGTTTACACGAATCATATCCCCGGCTGCATGATGCGCGGGGTAGGCAACTCCCAGTTCAACTTCATTTTTGGCCGGATCGTGGACGGCCTGGCTGAACGGCTGGACATGGATCCACTGGCGCTGGCGATCATGAATTTCGGCCATGCCTGGGGCACGGTGCCCGACAAAAGCCTGGCCGCGGTGCTGGAGGCAGGGGCGCAACGCATCGGCTGGCATGAGAAACGTCACAAACCCGGCGCAGGTCCGCTCTACGCTGGCGTTTGCAAGCGCGGGGTGGGCTTCTCGTTCCATCCCGGCTGGCACGCTGAGTGGCAGGAGGAACGTCGCGGCCAGGTGCAGGCGAAAATTACGCTCTACCCTGACGGCACGGTCACGCTGGATGCGCCGACCGTGGAGACCGGTACCGGCTCGAACACCTGCAACGTGCTGGGCTGCGCCGAGGCATTGGGTTTCCTGGGCGTCCGGCCGGAGCAGATCACCTGGGTTGCCACCGTGGACACCGACGCCGGGATGCGTGATTGTGTGCAGACCGATAGCGCCGTCTCATACCTCCAATCCGAGGTGATGGCGGTGGTCGCGCAACAGTTGAAGGATAAGCTCCTCGCCCTGGCCGCGCCGGTGCTGAAGGTATCATCCGACCAGTTGACCATCGCCGAGGGCCGGATTGTAGCGCCGGGGCACACGCCTGAGGTCGCCATCGGCGTCAAGGAGTTGCTGTGGCAAGGCGATCTGGTGCCGGTCTCGGTGACGGTGAGCCGGCGGCCTTCAACACTGCGGACCGGCGTCCCGTATATCGCCAGCTTCGCCGAGGTAGAGGTCGATACCGCCACCGGACGCACGCAAGTGCTCAAGCTGATCATCCTCAACGACTGCGGCACGGTGATGTACGCCTCCGGCGCGGAGGCCCAGCAGATCGGCGGCCAGGTCATGGCGGTCGGCGAGGCGCTGACCGAGGAGCTGATCTACGACCCGGTGCGCGGGGTGCCGTTGAACTTCAACTTCATTGACTACAAGATCCCGACCATCGCCGATATGCCGGAGATCGAACCGGTGCTGCTGGAGGTATGGCGGGGCGCGGGCGAGTACGGCGCGTGCGGCATCGGCGAGGGGACGTTGACCTGCACCCCGCGGGCGATCGCCAACGCCGTGTACAACGCCATCGGCGCGCGGGTCGATGCGATCCCGATCACACCGGAAAAAGTGCTGCGGGCGCTGGGGAAGATTTGATTTACTCGATGTCATTCTGAGCGGCTCTTCCCTGAACTCCCGTTGCAGCGAGACACCAGCGAAGATCTCCTCGCCACGACGTGACCCTTCGCTGAAAGATCGCGCCAACTTGCTTCACGAGACAACCCGCTCCGGGACATACCGAGTCGTACCAACTTCGATATTGTCGCACCCATTTGAGGTAACTCCATGACCTTACAACCGTTCAATTACATCCCGGCGGACACGCTCCAGACGGCGGAGACCCTGCTGCGCGAACACGGCGAAAAGGCCGCGGTGATCGCGGGGGCACCGATCTGCTCGGCGCGCTCAAGGACGCGGTTCACGATGATCCGCCGGAGTTGCTGATCGGCCTCAAGCCGGTGACGGCGCTGCGCTACGTGGAGGCGACGCCGGCCGGCGTGCGGATCGGCGCGCTGACCACGCTCAGCGAGATCGCGAAGCACCCCGCCATCCGCCAGACCTATCCGCTCCTCGCCGAAGCCGCGGCCAGCGTGGCCTCGCCGCAGATTCGCAACGTCGCGACCATCGCCGGCAACCTCTGCCAGGAGCCGCGCTGCTGGTACTACCGCAACCCCGACAATACCTTCGACTGCCTGCGCAAGGGCGGCCGATGGTGTGACGCGCTCTTCGCCGAGAACCGTTATCACTCGATCTTCGGCGGCATGTGCGTCAGCGCCGCGCCGTGCGTGGCCGGCTGCCCCATCCACAATGACATCCCCGCGTATATGGCCGAACTCCGGGCGGGCAAACTGGAAGCAGCGGTGGCGATCCTGCTGCGCACCAACCCGCTGGCGGCCATCATGGGCCGGGCGTGCGCGCACTATTGCGAGGAAGAATGCAACCGGTTCGACTACGACGAGCCGGTGTCGATCCGCGACGTCGAGCGCTACCTGGGCGACTATGCGCTGGCGCACGCGGTCGAGTTCTATCCAGCGCCCCCGCACGAAACGGGGAAGCCGGTGGCGGTCGTCGGCGCGGGCCCGGCCGGGCTGACCGCGGCCTACTTCCTCCGGCAGCAGGGACATGCGGTGACGGTCTACGACCGGATGCCGGAGGCCGGCGGGATGCTCACCTACAGCATCCCGGCCTACCGCCTGCCCAAGTCCGTCGTGCAGGAACAGGTCAAGGCCCTGGAGGGGATGGGCATCCGCTTCGAACTGGGCGCCAATGTTGGCGATGACGGTCTGACCCTGGATGATCTGCGGGCGCGTTACGCGAGCGTGTTCCTGGCGACCGGCCTGTGGCACGGGAAGAAGCTCAGGACTGGAGCAGAGCGACCTGCTCGACTCCGGCCTGCAATTCCTGATCGACGTCCAGCGCGGGGTGGCGAAGCCCGTGGGCGAGCGGGTGCTGGTGATCGGCGGCGGCAGCGTGGCGGTCGATGTGGCGATCACCGCGCGGACGATCGGGCGCGCGCCAGGTGGCGATGGCCTGCCTGGAAAGCCTGGCAACCATGCCCGCCATCCCAGAGGACATCGAGCAGGCGCACGAGGAGGGGATCGATATCCTGCCCTCGTGGGGACCGCAACGCGTCGTGGAGCAGGACGGGAAACTCGTCGGGATGGAGTTCGTGCGCTGCACGGCGGTCTTCGACAACGACGGGCGCTTCGCGCCGGCCTTCGATCCCGTGATCACCGCTGTGTTTGAGGCGGACCAGATCCTCGTGGCCATCGGGCAGGCCGCAGACCTCGCGTACGCCGGGCCCGCGCTGCGAACCGAGCGCGGGCATGATCGTCGTCGACAGGGCGACCGGGGCCACGAGCCTGGACAGGCGTGTTCGCGGGCGGCGACGTCACCGGCGATCGTGCGACGGTGGTGCAGGCGATGGCAGCGGGGCAAGGGGCCGCGGCCGCCATCGACGCATATCTGTCCGGCGCACAGCGCAACGTTATGCCCGCGCCGCAGGGCCAGATTCACCTGGTCTTGAATGAGGACGCGCTCCCGGTCACGGAGCGGACGCCGACTCCCCGCCTGCCCGTGCCGGAGCGCACGTTCCGCGGCGAGGACAGCGCAACCCTGACCGCGGACGCGCTGACGCAGGAGCCGCTCCGTTGCGCCAACTGTGGCTGCGTGGCGGTCAACGCCTCGGACCTCGCGACGGCCCTGGTGGCGCTGGACGCGCAGGTGAAGACCACGCAGCGGACGCTGGCGATCGGTGACCTGTTTGCTGCGGCCGAGAGCAAAACCACCGTCCTGGCGACGGACGAGCTGATCGAGGAGATCGTGCATCCCAGCGCCGGAAGCCGGGACGCGGCAGCGTTATCTCAAGTTCCGCATCCGCAACGCGATCGACTTCCCCATCGTCGGCCTCGCTTTCCGGGCGGCGATGAAGGACGGCAAGTTCCACGACGCCAGGGTCGTGCTGGGCGCGGTCGCGCCCGTGCCGCTGCGGGCGATCATGCGGTCGAGGCGCTGCTCGAAGGCCGGGCGCCCAGCGCAGCGCTGGCGGATGAAGCCGCCGCGCTGGCGGTCAAGGACGCGCAGCCGCTCGCCAGGAACCGGGCGAAGGTCGAGATCGTCAAGGCGTTGGTCAGGCAGGCGGTTTTGACGGGATGACCACGTCCGGCCGTGACGAAACAAACCGTGCTGCGGCGTCAGAGGATCGGAAAAAGGTGCCGGCAGGCGATGTAGGCGATGCGCAGCAAGGCGCTGTACTTCATCCATCTGGCGAGCGCGTTTTACACACAGGGGGTGTCACATGCCATTCGGCGAGCTTTTCACCGGCACATTCGTCCAGATTTGGCGACACAAGCGGCTGTGGCTTTTCGGACTGTTGGGCCTCGCGTTGACCTCGCTCGGTCTGCTGGTTTATCAGGTTTTCCAGTACCGCTGGCAGAGCTGGATGGCTCACGACGATGGGCGATGTGATGAAGAATCCCGGGCTGATGCCCGAACGGTACTTCAGCACGATGATGTCGTCGCTGGTCTGGCTGTGGGTCGGCATGGGCATCTGGCTGGTCGTCGGCCTGGTCGGCTACATCGTCAACCTGGTGATGCGCGGGGCCACGATGAACGAGGCGGCTGTCGCCTGGGATGGTGGTCGCACCAAGACCGGTCGTGGTGTCTCCGCCGGCGCGGGTCGGGCCGTTTACGTGTTCGTGCTTGACCTCCTCTGGCTGCTGCCCGGCCTGCTCCTGGCGTGTGGCGGCGTCAGCGCATTTGCGGCGGTCATCGCCGCAGCCGTGGCGGCATCCAACGGCGGCAATGAGGCGGGGGGCGCCTTTGTCTTGACCATCATCGTCGCCCTGTGTTGCGTCTTCTGCCTCGCGCTGTTCGTGGGGGTGCTGTCCGCGGTCTTTGCGCCGTTGATGTACCAATCGGCGGTGGCGGGGCGGCGCGGCCTGGGCGCGGCCATCAGCGAGGGCTGGCAGATGGCGAAGGCGAACCTGGGCGCCATGATCATCTTTGCGATCCTGCTGTGGGTTCTGAACATCGTGCTTGGGATGCTGGTTTCGCTTCTGACAGTACCGTTCACCCTCCCTTGGCTGGGCTCGTGGATGCGGGGCTTCAGCGGGATGATGGAATCTGCCGGCCGCGGGATTCCTCCGCAGATGCCGCAGTTCGGGAATATGGGCTGGCTGTTGGTCGCCACGCTGGTTTCAGGTTTCCTGACCTGGCTCACCGCCAGTTTCATGCAGAGCTTCCGGCTGACGCTGTACGCCGGGGTCTACCGGCACTTGGGTGGTCGGAGTGATGCCGTCGAGCCGGAACCGCTGGCGCCCGACGATACCGCCCCGGAGTCGCCTCTTCAGGCGACCGTTCCGGCCGAGCCGGTCGATGCGGAGCCCGCTGAGGAGGCTGAGATCACGGTGCCGGACGAAGTCGCAGAATCTGTCGAAACGCCGGTGGAAGTGACTGCGCCGCATGTTTGACCCGACAGCCGTTCAGAACGCGCCCGCTTCTCCGCGAGGACCCAATCTGGGCGCGCTGCTGACCGGCATCTGGTTCCGGCCAGGGCGAACGTTGCGCGCCGTGGCCGCTGGTCCCGCCTGGCTGTGGACCATCCCCTTCTTGATCGCGTTGGCGCTGGCTGTTGGCCTGGCGTTTGCGAGCGCGCCGGCCAGGGATCTTCAGCAGCGCGCGCGCAGCCAGGCGATGGTGGAGGCCCGCCTCCAGGAGCTGCCGCCTGAGCTGCGCGAATCGCCGCCGGAGGGCTTCGCCGACGTGCCGGAACCCTCGCGCGTCCTGACGCTGTGGGTGCCGGTGGTCATCGCGGCTGCGGGGATTCTTTTTGGTTGGCTGCTGCGGGCGGCGCTGCTCCATGTCAGCAGCCTGGCGTTGGGCGGCCGACAGAGTTTCGGCGCGGTCTATCGGGCCAGCGCGTGGGCCAGCTTCCCGCTGTTGCTGCGCAGCGCGGTGCAGTTGGTCTATCTTCTGGTGGGTGGCGCCGATGATTGCAGGCGAAGGGCTGTCCGGTCTGCTGGCCGCGACGCCGGCGGCGGGGGACAATATGGCGCAGGCCGCGCCATCGATCCCGGCGATCCTGCTGGGTCGCGTCGATCTCTACACGATCTGGTACGTGATCCTGCTGGGCGTCGCCGTGGCGGCCGCAGGCAAGCTATCCAGGGGCAAGGCCGTGGTCGTGGTGGTCGTGTATGTCGTGCTGTCGCTGCTAACCGCCCTGGCTCGGCTGGCGACGCAGGGGTTGACGGGTGGATTCGCGTAACGCGCCGCTGATCCAGGTGCGCGACCTGCGCAAGGTTTACCAGATGGGCCGCACCGCGGTCAACGCGCTGGCCGGCGTCTCGCTGGATGTCCCTGAAGGCGCGTTTCGGGCCGTGATGGGGCCGTCCGGCTCCGGGAAATCCACGCTGCTGAATCTGATCGGCGGGTTGGACCGGGCCAATTCAGGGGCGCTGCGCGTGGCCGGTCAGGAGATCACATCGCTCGATGAGAACGGGCTGGCGCTCTACCGGCAGCAGATGTGCGGTTTCATCTTCCAGTCGTTCAACCTTGTCGGCTCGATGACCGCGCTGCAGAACGTTGAGTTTCCGATGGTCTTTGCGCGCGTCGCGCCGCGCGAGCGCCGGCGGCGGGCGCGCTACCTGCTGGATGCCGTCGGGCTGGCCGACCGGCTGGGGCATAAGCCTGCCGAGCTCTCGGGGGGCGAGCAGCAGCGGGTGGCGGTGGCGCGGGCGCTGGTCAACTCGCCGCGGCTGCTGCTGGCCGACGAGCCGACCGGCAACCTGGATTCGCACACGGGCGGCGAGATCATGGACTTGATCCGGCGCGCGCATACCGAAGGGCATCTGACTGTGCTGATGGTGACGCACGATCCGGGCATCGCCGCGCACGCGCAGCAGGTGATCCGCATGCGCGATGGCCAGATTGAACGGGATGAGGAGTGACGTGTACCGATCATTCAAACTGCTGCTGAACCTGGGGCTGTGGTTCCTGCTGGCGCTGCTGATCTTTTTGCCGCCGGCCGCGACAGCCCAGGACGAAACACCCCAGCCTCCGGCCACCGCCGACCGGCCACTGATCTTCATCCGCAGCAGTTGGGTGGAGCCGGCTGAGCTTGCGCCGGGACAGATCGGTCGCCTTTATCTTGAGTTGCACAACGTGGGTGACGCCAGCGCTCGCAATGTCGTGATCAGCATCGCCGGCGCCAACTTCGTGCCGGAGCTGTCCAGCAGCGTGAAGACGGTGGGCAGCCTTCAGCCCAACGAGCACGCGACGGTGTGGCAGGAACTGCGGGTTGCGCCGGGCATCGAGAGCGGCGCCTATCCCGTGACGGTGGCGCTCAGTTACACGGATGAGACAGGCATCCCTTATGCCGGCAACGAAACGGTGGGGATCAAGGTGCTGTCGCCGACGCCCACGGTCAAGCCGCAGGCCGGCAAGCCACAAATCGTGGTCGAGTCGTTCACCGCCGAGCCTCAGCCAATGCCCGGCGGCACGTTCACCCTGACGCTGACCCTGCACAACTCGGGCACCGGAGCGGCGCGCAACGTCGCGTTGACGCACGGCGCACCCAGCAGCTTCGCCGTGCTCGGCACAGGCAGCGTGACAGCCGTCGGGAACATTGGGTGGCAGCAGACGGTCGCCGTGGCGATCCCGCTGACCGTCGATGGGGCCGCCAAGGCCGGCGCCAACCTGCACCCCATCACCCTGGACTACGACAACGCCGCGGGTGAGCATGTAACCAGCTCACAGAATATCGCCATCCAGGTCGGGCAAGGCGAGGCCACGCCGGCGCCGCCGGAACCGCTGGTGGTCATCGAGTCCTACGCCGCCGCGCCGGAACCGCTGACCCCCGGTCAGCCCTTCACGCTGACGCTGCGGGTTCTCAACGTGGGGACAGCCGATGCCCAGCGCGTGATGTTGACGCTGGGCAAACAGGGCGACCTCAGCAAGAGCGCGGCCATTGCGCCGCTGGGCACCGGCAACGTGCGGTATCTGCCGGAACTCAAGGCCGGCGCCCAGGCCGAGGTGGTCAATCAGTTTATCGTCGACGGGACGGCCGACGCGGGTGTGTTTGTGATGACGATCGGGTTGGAATTCAGCGGCTCCGGCGAGAAACCGATCACGCGCGACGAGCAGATCAGCCTGGTGGTCAGGGTGTTGCCTCAACTGCTCTTCAACTTCTATCGGCCACTGCCGCCGGCGGTGGTGGGACAGCCCATCGATCTCCCCATCGAGATCCTGAACGTGGGCCGCAAGCAGGTGGCGAGCAACGAAGCGGAGCTGGTGAGCACCGACTTGGCCGTAGAAAGCCCCAAGATCTACGTCGGCCCGCTCGATTCGGGCATACCGTTCACGTGGGATGCCACCGCCACCGCTGACAGCCCCGGCGAGAAGCGGTTCACCATTCGGGTACACTACATCGACGATTTCAACCAGCCGCAGGTCTTCGAGGGCGAGCGGACGGTCCTGGTCGAGGCTGCCCCAGACGTGGCCCCCTCCGGTCCGGACGGGCAGGGCGCGCCGGGCGATGGCTTGGCCCCGGATCAGCCTCAGCGTCCCTGGCTGATCCGGCTGCTGCGCGGGCTGTTCGGGCTGGGCAGCTGCAAACCGCCTGCGATCCAACGAGCCTTGAGTGCTTCGTCGATCGAGGCGGGCTCGACAGGCTCACGCCCGACCGAAGTGCTTCTGTAGCCGCAATAGCATCTGCATAACGAGTACAAATGTATTTCACCGACTGGCTCCGCACGGTGTGGGCGAACCTGAACCGCATGCGCGGGCGGGTGGCGCTGACGTCGTTCGGGGTTGTGATCGGCACGATGGCCGTGATGGTGCTGGTGAGCCTGGGCGCGGGGTTACAGCGCAGCGCCACCGGCTCGCTGGGCGACATCGCCAACCTCAAACGGATCGAGGTGTCGGGCGCGATGCTGGGGCCGATGGCCGAACCCGTCGCCCCAGCCGGCGAAGCAGCGAGCAGCCCGGGCAAGAAGCCGCCCAGCCTGACGAGCGCGGCGCTGGATGAGCTCCGCGCCATCCCCGGCGTTGCGGCTGTGATCCCGATCGAAGAACCCCAAAGCGCAAGCCTGCTCTACGGAAAGGTCGGTGGCTGGGCACAGATCATCGGCGCTGCCCCTGAGATGCTGGAGCAGTTGGGCCTGCAAGCTGAGATCGGCAATACGCGGCTGGCACGCGGCCAGATGATCGTCGGGGCAGGGGTGCGCGAGAACTTTTGGGATACACAGGGCCGGCAGATTAACATCAAGTCGTTGATGGGTGAGACGATCACGGTGGAGGCGATGAAGTCGTCCGACGATGGTGAGATGAGTTCAAGATCCTGGCGCTACGAGGTGATCGGCGTGTTGAAGGCAGGTGGCGAGAGCGACTACCAGGTGTTTATCCCGGTGTCTGACGTCCAGGCGATCAACCAGTGGACCACCGGCAAACGTATCAACCGGAGCAAGGACGGTTATGATCGGGTGCTTGTCCAGGCGGCCGATTCCAAGCAGGTGCAGGAGATCCAGAAGGCGATCCAGGACAAAGGCTTTTCGGCGTTTTCCGCCCTGGACATGGTGCAACAGATCAACAGCTTCTTCGGCGTTTTGCAGGCGGTCCTGGGCGGGATCGGTGCGATCGCCCTTCTCGTCGCGGCGTTGGGCATCGTCAACACCCTGAGCATGGCGATCCTGGAGCGCACGCGCGAGATCGGCCTGATGAAGGCGGTGGGCGCGCGCAACCGGGATGTCATGGTGATCTTTCTGGGGGAGGCGGCATGCATCGGCTTGCTGGGCGGCGTGATCGGCGCGGGGCTCGGCTGGGCGCTCAGCAGCGCAGCCGACGTGGTGATTCGGAGCCTGGTCCAGCAAAGCAGTAACGGCGGCGGCGGTTTCTTCGGGCCGGGGGACACCACGGTCGTCTACACGCCTCTGTGGCTACCGATCTTTGCGATTGCCTTCGCGACGGTCATCGGCTTGGTCAGCGGGGTCTATCCGGCATTCGCGCGCAGCGACCCTCGATCCGCTGCGCGCGCTGAAGTATGAGTGAGGGGCGGCTTCACGGAGAAATCCGCCCCGGCAACTGATTTTTGAACACGCCCAAAGAAAAAGGGTGCATTCAAAATCAGTTAGCCAGCCGAGCGGAGCATCCTGATCCTTCGACTACGCACGGCGCAGGCTGTGGGTCACGGAACACTGTGCTTCTCGTGCGCCGTGCTCCGCTCAGGATGCTTCCATACCTAACTTTGAATACACCCAAAGAAAAAGCGCAAAACGCAGGTCATTCCTGCGTTTTGCGCTTGGCTGCGTGCCGGGTGCGTGACAGTTAGCTGTTTTTCGTTTCCGCGCTCGCGGCTGGCGCAGGCGTAGTTGCCGGCGCCGGCTTCGCGGCGCTGCTCTCGCTCGTGGTCGCCGGTTTGGCTTCCTCGTCCTTTTTCTTCGGCACGCCGGTGGATGACTTGCTTTTGTTGTCGGTGACGTAGAACCCGGAACCCTTGAAGATAACCCCCACCGGCTGCATCACGCGGTGGATATGTCCGCTGCACTCCGGGCAATCGGTCAACGAGGCATCCGCCATGCGCTGAAGCCGCTCGAAGCGCACACCGCACTGCTCACATTCGTATTCGTAGATCGGCATTGTCATTTCTCCCCAAGACTCACGCAAACGTACAGACCTCCGAGGTTCAGCAAACCTCGGAGGTCTCTTGGTTTGATAAGCGACGCCATTATAACCCGGTGGCTGCGGTTTGCCAAATGCGGGACACGTAAATCCGGACCAAAGCGTCTGGCGTTCTCGAGATGTGCGCCAGGTTGACGCTGTCCTGCTCCCGGAAGGGTCTGCTTTGATCAATCGCGAATTGGGTGATTAAATGGCGTAAATCAGCGCGACCTTTTCTGTGACCCTGCGTCATCTGAGATGAAGTTATTCACGTCAGATCGTTTCACAATCGTTGATGGCGACATTGTGTCAGGGAGGAAAACTATGGCGTTGTACGTTCGAACTCTCAAAGCAGAAGAGCGGAAAAAATTGGAGGAGATCCTTCGGACGCAGCCGCACGAGGAGTTGGGCCGCCGGGCGCGCATCGTTCTTTTGTCGGCTGAGCATGTCGGCGTGCAGGAAATCAGTTCGGCCGCGGATTTGCACCCGATCAACGTACGCAAGTGGATTCACCGTTTCAATCGGTATGGCTTGAACGGATTGTATCCGCGCCGCTCGCCCGGTCGTCCCAAGCTGTTCACCGATGATCAGCGTCAGGCCATCGTGGGGATGGCATCCACGGACCCGCAGGAACTCGGCTTAAGATTCGATTCGTGGTCTTTGCAGCGCCTGCGCTACGAGCTTACTGAGCGCGGGATCGCACCCGATATCAGCGCAGAGACCATTCGCCAGGAGCTGCTCCGCAATGGACTGAGTTTCGAACATCATCGGTGGGTCAGGGACGGCGGAGCGACGTGAGTGGGACTGTTCTGCCGCTGATTGTCAGGCCCTGATCAGCGCGGATTAGGGGAGGACGATAGGCAGCCACGCACGATCGATGAATTTCGAGGCCTGTAAGCTTTGGTAGATCCCCACATCCCGCGGTTGATGTGTTTGAACCCAACTGAGGGCAATTCCATTAGCTGCCCCGAAAGAAAGCGATACGTCTCGCAGATCACCGATGGGTGCGGTGATGACCAATGGTTTCGGCCAAACTACTGCGCCCGGAGGCGCAGTAGTGGCGCGTATCATGTCACCTTCATCCCAGGCGATGTGGATCTGGACGCCTCGTTCCGCCAGAATATGTGGGCCACGGGCCAAAGTCGCAGCGCTGGCCACGGTAACCGGGTAGGTCCAGTGCGACCCTTGGCCCAAGCAATAGCGCACTTCCTGGTCGTCGTCGACCCAGGTCAGGTGGGCAAGTCCGTTCGGCGTTGTTGTGAGATGCGCGCCGATCGACTCCGTAGATGAGCGATCCGAGATGTTGACCGGCAGTGACCAGGCAACCCCGTTGTGTTCGCTCAGGAAGATATCAAAGGGACCGCCGGTGGGATTGTCAGCGTCGGGCACACGGTCCTGCCAGGCCAGGTAGAGCGTGCCATCGGGGGTCGCGGCCAATACCGGAGCTTGGCCGCGCGCATTGGGGACAGGTCGGCTGCTCCAATAAGTGCCCTTCCACGTCCCCATGTAAATCGTCCAGTAGCCGGGGGAGTTGTCCATCCAGGCCACGTATAAAGCGCCGTTTGCCCCTACCGCGGCCGCAGGAAACGCGGAAAACCCGGAGGTGTGCGATATATTGACTGGCGAAGACCAGTCAGTGCCCTGGAGGGTCGACACCTCGTAGATCTCGTAATTGCCCACGAACTGGTTGGCGAAGAAGATGTGCAGATAGCCGAGATTATCCACCACCATCACGGGAGAGATGCCGGTGGCAACGCTCTTCGGCGAGGACCAGCCCTGACCAGCCGTCTGCGTCGCGTAGTAGATTTTTCCTTCCGATTCCCACGCAGCGTGTTGCAGCCCATCACCGGTAGACACCAAAACGGGCCGGGAAGCTTCGAGGAGGCCAGTGGCGATTGGCTTTGGGGACGTCCAAGGGGTGCCATCCGGGTTGGCTTGCGCGGGCAGCGCCCGCGTAAATACGATGATGGCTGCCAGGCCGAACGCCATCAAGGAGATCAGTGAATTCTGCGACCGGATGGTTCTTGCCATCGAAAGACTCTACTGCCCGACGTTTCGCACCTGTCTTCGCCCAGATAACCCCATTGCTCAGCCGTACGCCCACTATCGCCACGGTATCCCCGACGACAGCCTGGGCCGCGACTCCACCCGGCTGGGCGGCGCCAAGCCATACGGGCTGTCCGTCGATCTGTCCCCAGCCATCCCCTATGGTCATTCCTGGCGCAGGCTGGATCTCACCAGTCAGGCTGACAGGAGTGGGCCGTTCCAGGCGGATGACGTCGGCCTTATATGTGTCAGCGCCCAAGTTCACGCCCCGCACCTCGGCCCACTGACCTACCGCGCGCAATCGCTCGACTCTCATCCACGTAGGTGTTGTTGCTGACATGCACGGTACCCACGGTGGGGTCGGCCCACGGGGATTTCGGGAAGACAACGACATCCCAATGCTGTGTGCCATCCTCCGCAGCAGTAATCTCAGCGACCATCGCGCTGAGGTTGACCTCCGCCGTTGGATCCACGACGCGAATCATCTGCGCCAGCAGACGCCTATCGGCAAGTTGCTTTGCCTGTACCTCGGCGATCCAACCGACCGTCGGCACACCATAGATTTTTGTGTTTTCGTCAATGCTGACTGCGCGCTCGTCCACTTGCCAAATGGATGATGAGAAGCTTTGGATGGTACCTTCGATTTCAACCGGTGGGTTCTCCGGGTTCGCCGCCAGGACTTCGACGGCGAGGCCACGCAGGGCATCTCCCTGTTGTACTGCGACAACCCATACCAGCGCGCCAATCCTGGGTTCCCCGCTGATCAATGTGTCCTTGGTGATCTCGATGAGCTGTTGCTCCACTACCCACCACATGTCAGTTTGCTTGCGTAGTACACCTGAGATCTGGACGGTCGGGACTGCCCATCCTGATGGGCGGTCAACTTTGATAATTTCGGCGCGTAGCTGGCCAGCCTCGTCCTGCTGACCCCAGACGATGACCCAGGCGCCAATTTCGGCCTTGCCCAGCTTTTCGATCAGGACTGTTTGCTGGTCAACGTTTACGCTAATCTCCCCCACTGTCCACTGGCCGGGCCTGATTCCTCGCACGAGACCCTCATAGCGGGTAGAAATGGCTGACGCCGGGCGCGCGGGTCCTTCTGGCATCGCTTCGGCGCGCGGTTGGCCGTAGATCAAGGCCGCAGCAAACGTCAGCAGCACTAGAAATATGCGGATGCCCCGATACCCACCCGAAGTGCGGATTGCGTTGCACGTCGGACGGGCCTTCAATCTGCCGGGGCTATGTTTGCTTATCATAATCGCTCCGATGTCAGGCGTACGGAAAAGCTCCTGTGCCTGCCGGGCCGTGAAACATGCAACTTGTACCGCCGGGTTGGCTCATGATACCCGCTACGGTGGCGGTTCGGACGCAGGAGTTAACGTGGAATCCTGAGACGATATCAGCGCCGGCTCGGTTGTCGATGCCAAGGTCGGCTCAGTTGTTGGCGTCGCTATCGGTTCAGTCGTCGACGTTAGGCTCGGCTCAGTTGTTGGCGTCGCTGTCGGCTCAGTTGTTGATGTCGCTGTCGGCGTCGGCGTTGGCACCGCTGCCGGCTCAGTTGTTCGTCGGCGTCGGCTTGGACCGCTGCCGGCTCAGTTGTTGGCGTCGCTGTTGGCTCCGGCGTGTTGGTCTGGGTCGACGTCGGCTGCTGTGTGGCGGTGGGCGTCGCCGTCGCATCCAGAACCATGATCACTTTCCCGAGCAGGGGACCATCCGGCATCCGCACAGCGGACACCTGGGCCAGTCGCCCCACCTCAGGGGTTCCGATGATCTGCGTCTCGTTGTTTATCTGGATGGTATTGCCAGCGACCACGATTGCATTGCCGCCGATTGAATTAATAATACCTTCAAATTGTACTTCCGTCAAGGGTACCGTCGTGATGCGCCGAGCCCAGATTTCACTCTTGTGCCGCTCGCCCTTCACCGAGACTAAGTCTCCGATTTGGGGGTTTCCCTCGATCTGTGTGTCGCCTGTGATTTTCACACGCGTGTCGCCAATGGTCCACCATTCGCCAGCCATCTCCTCGAGCATGTCGGTGAACTCGACCGGTTCTGGGGTGGCTTCAGGGGGCGCCAGCGCCGAGATCTGCAGGGCCGTGTATGAGCCATCACTTTCCTGTCGGATAACTGCGTTGACCTTCCAACCCACGCCAGGGTTGCCGATGATCTGTGTCGCCCCGGTGACATTGACCGTGACGCCATTGATGATCCACTGCCCACCGTCTATGCGCTCAACCCAGCCCTGGACGCGCAGCGTGATCTCCGGTCTTGCCGGAGGCACGTCTGTGGGCAGCGTACGGCTGGGGAGTAGTGTGGGAATCATAGGCGTACTGGTGGGGCTGCGCGTCCGGGTAGCCGTGACCGCGCGCGTGAGACTGGCTGTGGCTGTGGGTGTACGTGAGAGGAGCCCAGCCGCCCGGTTCATCCCACCGCTGACGCGGTGCGTTGACTGCTGAGGAGATGCTCCCAGCGGTCGCTTCGGCGGTTGCTGTGGGCGTAGGAGTGGCTGTCGGCCTCGAGGTGCGCGCTGTCGGGGTTGCGGTGGGCTGAGCGGGCGCCTGCGATGCGGGCGCCTGTCGTGCGGGCGCCGCTTCCACCTCCGCATAGATCACGATCAATCGGCCATCACCTGGGGCGCGTATCACGCCATGCACCCTGGCGCCGAGCGCAGGCATACCAATGATCTGCGTGTCGGGGGTGAGTGTAAGATGTAGGCCGGATACGGTCCAGTTTTCGCCGTTCAGAGCTTCTATCGCGCCATCCAGCGGCAGACTGGCCACGCGCCGGCCCTGCTGCGCCACAACTTGCGCTTCATCAATGCGGCGCTCGGCAAACTCCTGTTGCAGGATGCTGCGCTGTAGGGGATCACTCGTGATCAACAACTGGACGCGTTCTGCGGAGGTCTTCAGCAGGTAAAGGATATCTCCCGGCAGGGCGTTGGCGGAAACCGTGACACCGCCGGTGATGAGCGTGCCGATCAGGATCACGATGATCACCGTCGCAATCAGCCCCATCGGCACACTGCGCGGCAGACCCCAGCCCTGAGCCGGCTGGGTAAAGAGCGCTATGAAGGAAGACCACCAGGCCGCCAGCCGTGCCTTCACGGTCAATGGGGAGCGGTTACGCTCGTCCGAAAGACGCACAGCCGCCGTCATGAACAGTGCGCGGCTCTGCGCCGCCGCTGCCGCAGAACGCGCGGGCACCGGGCGCAGCTCACGCACCCGCACCAACATGCTGAGCATGGGGCGGAGTTCAACCGCGTGTTCAGGATAGCGATCCAGGCAGGTTTCGATTGAAGCGCCTGCCAGAATGAGATCACTGCACTCGGCCAGCAAACCGGCCAGGATGTCGTCAGAGCTCGATGTCATGATCGCATCACACGCCTCAGGGCCAGCACTGCACGGTACTGCAGCGCCTTGATGGCGCCCTCGGTTTTGTTCATGTTGTCAGCCACTTCGGCGATGCTTTGGTCTTCCAAGAAACGCAGCGTGATCACCTGCGACTGTTCTTCCGTGAGT
Source organism: uncultured Chloroflexia bacterium (assembly GCA_963841825.1). Taxonomy (GTDB): domain Bacteria; phylum Chloroflexota; class Anaerolineae; order CG2-30-64-16; family CG2-30-64-16; genus CAWJEL01. Next base: position 45,075 of record CAWJEL010000030.1, on the reverse strand, counting down.
TGCGCCAGCGCGGCGCGCAGGTATTCACGGTCAAACTGGGTTTCTGTTGTGCGCACCGGGTCGCCATGCGTCGCCCTCACCGGCGTCGCATCATCGATGTCCACCAAGGTGACCCTGCCTCGGCGACGATAGTAATCGATCACCAGGTTGTGCGCAATGCGGTACAACCAGCCCGAGAAGGAACTGCGCCACGCCTGGCCTGTGCGGACGGCTTCCAACATCCGCATGAATACCTGTCCGGTGAGGTCCTCAGCGACCTCCGCCTGTCCCACCCGGCGATAGATATAGACGTAGATCCGGTTAGCATACTGGTCATATAAGGCGCCCAGAGCGGCCGGATCGGCCTCACTGGCGCGCTGAAGGATTGCCTCCTGGTCGGAACAATCAGCACAAGCGCCATCATCACCCTTAATGACGTTAAAGGGTGCAAAAAATAACGCCCAAACCAACCAATTTAGCAAAGACATGCCTGGCGCCTGTCAGATCCCGCCTATGCTGCGGTGCGCGCTGCCTGCCATGTCACCCAAATGCGTTGCACGGCGGTGATACCCGCGAGAATGGCGATGATCGCCAGCGCCCAGATGACTTGGTTGAAGATCAGTCCGGCGATCAGGATAACCATGCGCTCCAAGCGGGTCAGGAGACCTTCTTTGCACTGTAAGCCGACACCTTCCGCACGCGCCGCGTGTAGCTAACCATCAGAGAAGTTGCCATGGCCGCGACGGCGAGTAATACGCCGTTGTCCTGTCCGTTTTCAAGAAATAGCCAAACCAACGCACCGTAGAGAACGACTTCCGCCCACCGATCGAGGGTCGAATCGAGGAACGCGCCAAAACGGCTCGTCGTGCCCATCAGTCGGGCCAGCGTGCCGTCCACGGCATCGAAGGCCAGGGTGCCGATGAGCAGCACACCGGCCAACTGTGTTCGTCCGGTGGCCAGCACCACAGCAACGGCCGCGGTCATCAGGAAACCCAACACCGTGATGGTGTTCGCGGTTAGCCCTAGTTTTGCAAGAAACAGCGCAATCGGTTGGATCACCGACGCGCCCCATTTTCTGGCCCAATTCGTGACCATACATCCTCCACCGCTACAATTTATTGGTATATTGTGATATTACAACGAGATCAGTCGGGTGTCAACTGTGCTTGTGCGCATTTAGCATTTGTGCTAACACTTCAAGTCACGTTACTCGGTCTATTTGGGCTGTCTTTGCGATCCAGGAGATGGGGGGCCAACTATGGCACAGCCTGTGGAGCAGGCGATTGCGTTGTTGTCTGCCGCTCGCCACACGGTTGCCTTGACCGGCGCGGGCATCAGCACGCCATCGGGCATCCCCGATTTCCGTGGTTGGGGGTCTGGTCTGTGGACAGCGGTGGACCCGTTAGCGGTCGCGTCGATTTGGGCTTTTCATGACCATCCGGAGCAGTTCTACCGTTGGATCCAGCCCGTGATGGTCAAGCTTCTCGCAGCCAGGCCGAACTTTGCGCACACGACGCTGGCCCAGTTGGAACAGCGCGGGCTGCTGCAAGCTGTTGTTACCCAGAACATCGATTCCCTTCATTTGAAGGCCGGCAGCCGGCGTGTGCTGGAAGTACACGGCCACATCCGCACCGCGAGCTGTTTGGATTGTCACCATAATCTTCCATCGGACTGTCTCTGGTCAGCCGTGCTGGACGGCGTTCAACCTCCGCCCTGTCCCGCATGCGGTGGTCTTCTGAAGCCGGATGTGGTACTTTTTGGCGAGCCGCTGCCCTATGAGGCGCTCAGCGCCGCCCAGCATGAGATGCTGGCTGCCGATGTCCTGTTGATCATCGGCAGCTCACTTGAAGTGATGCCGGCAGCCGATCTGCCCTTGCTTGCCAGGCGGCGCGGCGCAGCTACGATTCTGGTTAACCTGACACCCACCCCACTCGACGCGCAGATGGATGTAGTGATACGTGAGGACGTGGTCAAGACCTTGCAGCAGTTGCACCGCGTCCTGTTAGGGTGACGTTTAGCGCGAGGTGGGCAGGGTCGCGGCAAAGGATCCCAGGCTGACGCCTGTCCGACATGCGGTCCGCAGGTTAGCACCCAGGCGCCATGTTGCCAGAAAACCCGCATCGAACGCATCCCCCGCGCCGGTGGCGTTGACGACTGAGATGCAAGGCGCCGCGGTACGCGCGACGTCATTACCCGCCAGGGTGATGCACCCCTCCCGATCCAGCTTGATTACCGTCGTGCCCGCGAATTTGCGCAGCGCGTGCAGCGCGGTTTGAGGCTCTTGGCTGCCCGATAGCGCTTGGGCCTCGTGACGGTTGGGCAGCAGCAGATCCACTTGCCCCACCAGTTCCCAGAAGGCGTCTGCCCCCAGCCTCAAGAGCGGCGCGTGGGAGCTGGGATCCAGGCTGATCGGTACGCCATGTTTGCGCGCATACCTCATCGCAGTCAGCGCACCAGGCCGACTTCCGCGATCCAGGAGCACGTAGCCCACCACGTGCAGCAGGTCTGCCCCGGCAATCAGCGTCTCGCTGATTTCATCCGGCGCCCAGGCTGCGTTCGCCCCGCGGTCAGGAACCATCGTCCGCTCGCCGTCCGGTTCCACCAACACTTGGATCACTCCGGTGCGGCACGTGTTATCCACGATCAGCGCTGGTTCCACACCCTCGGCGATCAGATCATCATGCAGCCAGCGGCCGAACATGTCGTCACCGATTCGGCCGACGAAGGTGGCGCGTTGGCCCAGCCGCGCCAGCCAGACCGCGACATTGGCGCCGGAACCACCCGGCATCAGACTGATCTCCGCGGCCGCGTCGCTGCCGCGGGCCAGCGGGGTTCGCAGCGTGCTGACAATGTCAACGGCGATGTCACCGACAACGACGATCATGACAGCGACCTCAGGTGAGATCCGCAAGCTGCGCAGCTAAGAGCTCGAGCAACGGCAGCACGGGCGTGATAATCCCGACGCCGATCTTCCCCGCGCTGATCTCGATCCGGTCAAAAAGGATGGCTGTCTCGTCCACGTAGACAGCCCATCCTTTGTCCAGCAGCGCCAAGGGCGAGATACCGCCCTTCTCCAGGCCCGTAAGACGCTCGGCCTCGCGCTGGGGCGCCATCTGTACCTTTTTTTCGCCGGCGGCGGCGGCCAGCTTTTTCAAATCAAGCTGACTGTCACCGGGCAGTAGCGCCAGGATGGGTCGGACGTGCGGCCTTTCGGGCAAAGCCACCAATGTCTTGAAGGTTTGCTCGACTGGGAAGTCGATCGCCGCGGCTACCTGCGCTGCTGATAGGTGATCGATCACCTCATACGCCACTGGCACATAGGGAATGCCATGCGCTGCAAGGATCCGCATCGCAAGGGTTTTGGCTGGCTTCACTTGGGTCATGGAAGCAGATGATAGCACATTTTCGCAGTTTAAACCAGGTTTGGGCGGCAAGGCGGTAAGGGCAGGGGCATTCAGTTCTCGAACATTGGCAAACAGGCACTGAATGGCCCTGGGCCGGAACCTTGGGTCTGGCGAAGGTTCCGGCCCGCTGAAATTGTTTGGGGATGGCTGCCTGCTGATCTCAGATCCCAGCCGGTTGGCTCAGCACCGGCTCAAACTCCGGCTGCCCGTGGTGATCGCTGCCCGTGATGAAGGTTTCGACTTTGGCGTGCGCAACGTCGTCGGTGTACTGCTCGGGCGGGCTCTTCATGAAGTAGCTGCTCGGGGCGTAGAGCGTGCCGCCGATCCCCCGCTCCAACGCCAGCTTGGCGCAGCGCACCGCGTCGATCACCACGCCGGCGCTGTTGGGACTGTCCCACACCTCGACCTTCACCTCCATGTTCAACGGCACGTCGCCGAAGGTGGTGCCCTCCATGCGGATGTAACACCACTTGCGGTCGGTCAGCCACGGCACGTAGTCGCTGGGACCGACGTGGATGTTCCTGGGGTCCATCGTCTCGTCGAGCTGCGAGGTCACCGCGTCGGTCTTCGAGATTTTCTTGCTTTCCAGCCGCTCGCGCTCCAGCATGTTCATGAAGTCGGTGTTGCCGCCGAAGTTGAGCTGGTACGTTCGGTCGATGCGCACCCCGCGATCCTCGAACAGCCGCGTCAGCACGCGGTGGGTGATCGTGGCGCCGACCTGGCTCTTGATGTCGTCGCCGATGATCGGCACACCGGCATCCTTGAAACGCTGCCGCCATTCCGGGTTCTTGGCGATAAACACCGGGATGCAGTTCACGAAGCCCACCCCGGCCGCCAGCGCCTGCTCAGCGTAGAAACGAGCGCCTGCCTCACTGCCCACCGGCAGGTAGTTGATCAGCACGTCGGCTTTGGCGTCGCGCAATACCTGCGCCACATCCACCGGTTCTGCCGGCGACTCCTCGATGACCTGGCGCAGATACTTGCCCAGGCCGTCCAAGGTCGGCCCGCGCTGCACGGTCACGCCCGAATCCGGGACATCGGTGAATTTGCAGGTGTTGTTTTGCCCGGCGAAGATGGCCCGGCTGAGATCTTTGCCGACTTTGGCGTCGTCCACATCGAACGCAGCCACAAATTCGACGTCGCTGACGTGGTAGCCGCCCAGGTTCACGTGCATCAGGCCCGGGATGCGATCATCGGGTTTGGCGTCCCGGTAGTAGTGGACACCCTGGATCAGGCTGCTGGAGCAGTTGCCCACGCCCGCGATGGCGACACGAACTTTGCTTGTCATGATCTGAGTTTCTCCCTTGTTTGAAGTTGCGGCCGGCTGGTGGCCGAGTAAGAAGTGCTGAGTAGCAATAGAGCAGATGTTTGAGCCTTTGCCAGTTGAGTTCTTGTAAAGAGAACAAGGATTCAACCACTAAGGCACGAAGTCACCAAGTACACAAAGGTTTTTGATTTCTTTGTGCATCTTCGTGTCTCGGTGTCCTTGTGTTTAGGGATGGTTTGGCTCCGGTTCATCCGATTTGAATCGTGGTCCGGCTGAGTCGCGCAGGATCAGTCGCCCCTTGAGCACGATGTTGCCGACCGGTTCGCCGGCCAACGCTTGCAGACACATGCTCACGGCAGTGCGACCCATCTGTTCCTTTGGCTGGTCAACCGTTGTCAGGGCGGGGACGCAGAAGGCGCTGAGCGGGATGTTGTCGAAGCCGATCACCGCCAGATCGTCTGGCACGCGCAGCCCGGCGCGCGTGGCCGCGGCCAACAGGCCGATGGCCGCCAGGTCGTTGTAGCACAGCACGGCGGTCGGCGGGATCTGCCCGGCCCAGTAACGCCTCCAGGGCCCGGGGGCCATCTTCCAGCAGACCGGCGCCCGCCACCACGATCTCGCCGCGGGGACCCAGGCCATGGGCAGCGATGCCCTGCCGATACCCTGCGAGACGTTCGGCGCTGCTGCGGCCCCCCTCCGGCCCTGCTACGAACGCGATCCGGCGATGCCCCGAATGCCGCAAAAAGTTTACGGCCTCGTGCGCGCCGGCGATGTTATCCATCCGCACACTGCAAATCCCCGGCCCCGCCTGATCGTTGTTGACCAGCACCAGCGGCCAGTCTGCTGATCCTGCCTCACCCACCTTGCGCAGCTCGACATACCGCGGCCCGGCCCGGCCCGAGATGACGATCATGCCGTCCACCTGCCGGTCGAGAAGGAGGCGCAGCGCCTCAATCTCCCGGTCCGGATCGCGATCCGATGAGGCAAACAGGAGCGTATAACCTGACTCGCGGCTGGCCAGCTCGGCGCCTTTCATCACCTCCGCCACGAACGGATCGGTCACGTCGGTGATCACCACGCCGAGCGTCCGTGTGCGGCCAGTCACCAGGCTGCGGGCGATCTGGCTGGGGCGATAGCCCATCTGTTGCGCCAAAGCCTGGATCGCCTGGCGGCGCGCCGGGCTGATGCGCGGGTGGTCTTGCAGCGCGCGGGAGACGGTGGAGGGCGAAACGCCGGCTGCGGTCGCGATGTCGGTGATGGAAACCTGGCTCATGGATAGGATATTCCTTGGGATCGTTCAGTTTGCGCAAACGTTTGCGCAAACTGAACGAAGTATAACAGAGGCCGGTCTGGTCGTCAAGAAAGCGTGGTGCGCTGCCGCAGTGCCAGCGAGTGCATTTGACAGTGAAATACAGCAATGCTATACTAGCTGTAATAATGCAGAGACTAGAAACTTACAGAGAGGTTGCTGTGACATTGTCGTTGCGGGATGTAAAGCGTTCACTGACTGAGCAGACTATCGCCGAGAAGGCGGCCGCGCTTTTCAAGGAGCACGGCTTTGCGCAGGTCTCGGTGCGCCAGATCGCTAAGGCCGCGCTGGTCAGCGAGAAAACCGTCTTCAACTACTTTCCCTACAAAGAGCTGATCGTGCTGGCCGGCTTGCAGCCTACCCTTGTCGAACTGATGGATGAGATTCAGGCCCAGATCGATGCGATCACAGATCCGACCGAAGTGCTGCGCAACTTCAGCATGAAGCTGGCCGATTTCTGCACGGCGAACCCCGAAGGCTCGGCGATCCTCGTATCAGAACTGCTGACTTTCGACCCGGAACGGTTGGCGCTGGCCATGCGCTATGTCCCCGACATGTACGGCCCCATGCGTACCGTGATGACGCTGGCGCGTGCTCAGGGCATCCTGCGGCATGATACCGGCCTGGAGCCGGCCACCGATTTTTTCCTCAGTAGTGTGCTCAACGTAATCCGTACGAACTTCGCCACCGGCCGCACCGACAAGGTCCGGCCGATGCTTAATGTCACCCTTGAAATCTTCTTGCACGGCGCGTTCCTGCCGGCTGAGAAGACCGATCACCAGGAGGAAACGCGATGAAGGTGTTGTTGCTTTACCCGGAATTCCCTGATACTTTTTGGAGCTTCAAGCATGCGCTCCAGTTTATCCACAAGAAAGCCTCGATGCCGCCGCTGGGCTTGCTGACGGTTGCCGCGATGTTGCCATCCGACTGGGAATTGCGCCTCATCGATCTGAACGTGGATGAGCTGACCGACGACGATCTGGCATGGGGGGACTGCGCCATGATCAGCGCGATGGTCGTGCAGCGGGAGCCAGCGCGCCGGGTGATCGCCCGCTGTAAGCAGGCCGGGCTTATGGTGGTGGCCGGGGGGCCGCTTTTCACCATCGAGCACGAAGAATTCACGGAGGTCGATCACTTCGTGCTGAACGAGGCTGAGCTGACCCTGCCGCCTTTTCTGGCCGACCTGGCCGTGGGAAGGGCGCAGCGGGTTTACACGTCGTCCGAGTATCCGGATGTCCGGCAGTCGCCGACGCCGTTGTGGCATCTGGCGAACCTCAAGCACTATGCCACGATGGCGTTGCAATTCTCGCGGGGCTGCCCGTTTGACTGCGACTTCTGTAACGTGACGATGCTGTTGGGGCATCGGCCGCGCGTCAAGACGACAGCGCAGGTGTTGGCTGAGCTGGATGTGATGTACGATCTGGGCTGGCGCGAGCGCGTCTTCTTTGTGGATGATAACTTCATCGGGAACAAGCGGGTCTTGAAGGAGGATCTCCTGCCCGCGCTGATCGCGTGGCGCCGTGGCAAGACCGGGATGCCCTTCAACACCGAGGTCTCGATCAACCTGGCTGACGACGCCGAGCTGCTACAACTGATGGGCGACGCGGGGTTCGACACAGTCTTCGTCGGCATCGAGACGCCGGACGACGGCAGCCTGGCCGAGTGCAGTAAGAAGCAGAACATTAAGCGGGACATGGTGGAGGATGTGAAACGGATTCAGCGTGCGGGGTTGGAAGTGCAGGGCGGGTTCATCGTAGGCTTCGACAATGACACACCGGCGATCTTCCGCAGCCAGCTCGACTTCATCCAGCGCAGCGGCATCGCCACGGCCATGGTCGGCATCCTGCAGGCGATGCCCGGCACGCGGTTATATGAACGCATGGAGCGAGAAGGGCGCTTGCTCGGTTCCGCCTCCGGTGACAATGTCGAAAATGGCGGCAACATCATGCCGGTGATGAGCCTTGAAGCGTTGAACACCGGCTACAAGACCCTTCTGGATCATCTGTACGCGCCCACACAGTACTATGCGCGCGTGCGCACCTTCCTGCGGGAGTACAAGCCGCCGAAGATCACGGCCCCGCTGGATGGCGAACATGTCCGGGCGTTTTTCCGTTCCATCCTGCGCCTGGGCATCTTGGGCGAGGAGCGCCGCCAGTATTGGCAGCTCTTTGGCTGGACACTTTTTCGCCGGCCGCGCCTTTTCCCGCTGGCGATCACCCTGGCGATTTATGGCTACCACTTCCGTCAGGTGTGTGATCTGCACATCACATAGCCGTAGCATGGCGCCGGATTACCAGTGAAATCAAAAACCCACAGGCCAACCGCCTGTGGGTTTTTGCATGTGGCTGTCCGGCTCTCAGGCAGTAGCGCCGGCCTTGGACAGGTACTCAACAGCCTCGCCGACGGTCGTGATCTTCTGTGCATCGTCGTCTGAGATGGTGCCGCCGAATTCTTCCTCGAAGGCCATGATCAGCTCGACCAGGTCGAGGGAATCGGCCTTCAGGTCCTCGCGGAAGCGTGCCGCGGGTACGATCGCATCTGGATCGGCATTGAGCTTGTCGATGATGATGGCCTTGACTTTCTCGAATACTGCTTGTTCGTCCATGGAATGTTCTCCTTTGGTGTCTGGTGTTGCGGAGACGCTTCTCTGCTGTATTACAAATAATGGCCCTGGCAACGGTGGACATTTTAGCAGTGGGCAGGCAGCGTGTCAAAACGATGGCACTTTCTTTCTTTGACAACCCTTGCCGCGGCTGGTAAGATGCTGCCGGTTATCCTTTGGCTCTGAGCAAGTAAACACCAGCAACTCGCGAAAGTTGCGCCAGCAATCGAGATGTGATGCGCGACACGTGAAACAGGATGTCGTGCCATACTACGTGAGGTTCACGTGCGACTTGTGGTCCACGCATCACGCATCACGCATCACGGAGTCGTCATGGCTCACGATCGCCGCAAAGCGGACCATATCCGCATCAACCTCGAAGAGAACGTCCAATTCCCCGGTCTTACCAACGGCTTCGAACGCTACCGACTGATGCACGAGGCGCTGCCGGAGCTTAATCTGTCTGAGATCGAGACCGGCGTGGATCTCCTCGGCAAACACCTGCGGACGCCGCTGCTGATCTCCTCGATGACCGGCGGGACCGAGGCGGCGCGGGCCATCAACCACAACCTGGCGCGCGGGGCGCAGGCGTGTGGCGTCGCCATGGGGCTGGGTTCGCAACGCACCGGCATCGAGCAGGCCGAGACGGCGGACACTTTTCGTGTACGCGATCTGGCGCCCGACATCCTGCTCTTCGCCAACCTCGGCGCCATCCAGCTCAACTACGGCTACACGGTGGAGCAGTGCCGCCGCGCTGTGGAGATGATCGAGGCCGATGCGCTGATCCTGCATCTGAACCCGCTGCAAGAGGCGCTGCAGGCTGACGGTGATTGGCAGTGGCAGGGTTTGCTCGGTAAAATCGAGGCGGTCTGCCGGGCGGTAGGCGTGCCGGTCGTGGCAAAAGAGGTGGGCTGGGGCTTCAGCGAGCGCGCGGCGCGGCGGCTGGCCGAGGCAGGCGTTGCAGCGCTCGACGTGGCCGGCTCTGGCGGTACGTCCTGGAGCGAGGTTGAGTATCATCGCGCACCCACCGACAAGCTGCGCCGGCTGGCGAAGGCCTTTGCCGACTGGGGGATCCCGACCGCGGAAACCCTGCTGATGGCGCAGCGCGGCGCACCGGGTTTACCCCTCATCGCCAGCGGCGGCATGCGCAACGGCATCGAGGCGGCCAAAGCGCTGGCGCTGGGCGCGACTGCGGTTGGTATCGCCTCACCTTTTCTCAAGGCCGCGGCCGCGTCGGCGGATGAGGTCGTCGGGGCGATCGATCAGTTCGTCCTCGAACTGCGCACGGCTATGTTCTGCGCGGGCGCAGGAAACGTCGCAGCACTGCGCGAGCCGGGACGGATCGCGCAGGTGTGAGGTAACTTCTATGGATTTGGATCAGGCGTTTGCAACCTATCTGCCGCTGATCGAAGCTGAGATGCGGGGGGTGTTGGCGATCCCACAGGACGCGGCCGCGGGACACTACCAGATCATGCAGTATCACATGGGGTGGCTGGATGCGGAGCTGCGGCCGGCCGTTGCCTCCGTCGGGAAGCGTATCCGTCCGCTGTTGTGTCTGTTGGCGTGCGCCTCAGCCGGCGGTGACCCCGTCACAGCACTTCCGGCCGCGGCCGGTCTCGAACTCCTGCACAACTTCTCGCTGCTCCACGACGACATCGAGGACAACAGCCCACTGCGTCGCCACCGGCCCACCGCATGGACGATCTTCGGGATGCCCATCGCCTGTAACGCAGGGGACGGGATGTTCAGCCTGGCCCACACGGCCTTCTTCAGGTTGGAGGCGCTGGGCGTGTCGCCGGCGACGCTGCTGGCCGCGCTGCGTCGCTTCGATGAGATGTGCGTCGCATTGACCGAGGGCCAGTTCCTGGACATGTCTTTCGAGCGGCGGCTGAGTGTGGCCCCGGACGATTACTTCCGCATGATCGCGGGCAAGACCGGCGCATTGCTGGCCGTGGCTCCCGAGATCGGCGCGTTGGTCGCGGGCGCATCCGAAGGCGTGTGCGCGCAGTACCGGCGCTACGGCGCGGCGTTGGGGCGGGCGTTCCAGCTTCAGGATGATATTCTGGGCATCTGGGGTGATCAGGCGGCGACCGGTAAGTCCGCGGCGAGCGACATCCTGAGCAAAAAGAAGACCCTGCCGGTGATCTACGCGCTGGCGCACGAGGCGGTGGGCGCCAGGCTGGCGGCGCTTTACGCCGGGGCAGATTTCACGGAGTCCGATGTGTCGGCCGTGTTGGCGCTCCTGGACCAGGCCGGCGCTCGGCCATACGTCGAGGCACTGGTGCGCGTAGCTACTGCCGAGGCGCACGATGCATTACGCGTGGTTGCGCCCTCCGCCGTGCCCAAGCCGCACAAGGTCCTGGGGGAGTTGCTGGACGCACTGGCGGTGCGCAGCCATTGATGACAATAGCACGGGTGAAAAAGGCGGCGTGGCCGTCGCTCGATAATTTGCGGGTGCGGCCGTTAGCGGAGTCGTGAGGCATCCTATCGGCCGTTCCTAACCCGGACGAACCGGAACCAAGCCTTCACCACAAAGACTCAAAGGCACGAAGTCCACAAAGGTAGAATTCTGAGTGATCTTGGTGTCTTGGTGTCTTTGTGGTGAGTTTCTTGTTTTTTATGCCGGCATCCGATTGGTAAGCGCCTAATCCCCTCGCAATCGTGCCACAAAGCTTGAATGCGCTGGCGAGGCCAGCCCCTGCTGCAGGATTACCAATATCTCGGCAAGATCACCGCTGAAGATGGCCGTCGGGGCGAGCCACAGGCCCGGGAATAGCTCACTGCGCAGAACTCGTTCTGTATCAGGTTTTAGCGTCGCGTAAACCCCCTCGCGCAGGACAAACCAGTCCACCTTTTGCTCATACATCTGCACTGCCAGATATTCCTGGACGCCGTTCCGCGCGTAAACGCGGCGCTTGTCGTGCAGATCGTAGGCGGCGCTGCTGGCCGCGATCTCGACAACGAGCTCCGGCGGACCTTCCACGTAGTCGTCCTTGCTGATGTGCGAGCGTCCACCAAGTTTTGGGTCGAGGCGCAGCACGGCGTCTGGCTGAACGACATTTTCGAAGTCGAGACGAACACTGGTGTTATCCCCTGGCAGAAGACCGGGTGTAGCCGCACAATACATGCCAAGCCAGGTCATCAGATAGGAATGAGGCAATCCGTGTTGGGCAAAGTGAACCGGCGACGGCATATAGACGACTCCTTCGACAAGCTCGGCCGTTTTGACCTCGGGATGCGCCTGATAGATATGTTCGAACTCGGTGCGCGTCAAACGGTCGCCCGCAGTCAGCGGGGGCGGACCGGCCGACCGTGCCCTACGCTGCGGCGAATACTTGGTTTTTTCGGTTACCAGGGGGGGCTGAACGCTCATGGCTTACCTCCAACCTATGTGCGCAGTATAGCATGTTCGGCAAGTGAAGGTCAATCGTCGCGCAACATCCCGGCGATTCTACGGTCCGTGACTGGGAACGCGTAGCTCGTCATCTCCGCCGCCGAAACCCGAGCGCGCTTCCGGGTAGCCGAGCGTCTGGGGTTCGCTGCTCATCACCCGGCAGCGGAATGGGTGCAGCGTGATGCGGAAATGGGTGTACGCGTGGCGGAGCGCGGGCAGCGCCTCGCCGACCTCCACCCGGATGCCCAGCGTCTCGCGCAGCGCATCCACCAGGCAGGTGGCGAGCGCAGCAGACCCGGTCTCTTGCGCATTGCAGTCGCCGGCCGCACTCCCCGGAAAGCCCCATAACCCTCCCAGCAACCCCTCGGCCGGGCGACGCACGATCAGGCAGCGACCGCCGGGATCCTGGATAAGCGCGGCAGTGACATCGTAATGCGGCGTTTGCTTCTTGGCGACTTTGAGCGGACGGGTCGTCTCGACGCCGCGCGCATGGGCCAGACACATCGCCACCAGCGGACACGTCGCGCAGTCCGGCCGGCCCGGCGTGCAGATCAGCGCGCCGAGTTCCATCAACGCCTCGTTCAGGTCGCCGGCCTGGCCTGACGGGGCAGCTTTCACGAGCGCATCCGCCCGTTCCCACAGATAGCGTTCCGTCGCCGGGGCTTTCGGATCAGCGGCGATGTCATCCACGCGGCAGAGCACGCGGCGGACGTTGCCATCCAGGATCGGCTCTGCTTGCCCGAACGCCAGGCTGAGGATCGCGCCCGCCGTGTAACGGCCGATGCCGGGGAGGCGGAGCAGCGCTTCCCGGTCGGCGGGGATCTCGCCGTCGTGCTGGGCCACGATCTTTTGTGCGGCTGCGTGCAGGTTGCGCGCACGGGCATAGTAGCCCAGACCCTTCCCACGCCTTCAATACGTCATCCAGTGAGGCTTCAGCCAGCACGCGCACCGAAGGAAAGCGGATCATCCAGCGCTCGAAGTAGGGCGTCACGCTGGCGACCTGTGTCTGCTGGAGCATGATCTCGGAGATCCAAACCGCGTAGGACGCGCGCGTTCGCCGCCAGGGCAGATCGCGCCGGCCGGTCGCGATCCATGCAAGCAGCGCTGAGGTGATCGTGGCGGGGGGCGGGAGATTATGAATAGACATAACGCATAATGAAGAGGGAGTTGGCAACCGGGAAGTGCGCCGATCCCCAAACCGTTGCCCGCCCCGGTGCGAAGATCAGACAGCCATCATTACCTGGAAAAGATCGAAGGTCCGAGGAACTGGGCCGCAAACACGCTGATGAGCATCAAAGCCAGCAGCACCCAACTCCAAATCGGCAGACCGAAGAAGAAACGCTGTTTGCGTTTCTTCTTTTCAACCGGTTTGGGCATCTCGGTCTGGCAGCGCCAGCAGACGCGTTTGTCGTCGGGGTTCCACGTGCCGCATTTCGGGCAATCCATGGCATTGTCTCCAGGGTGGCAGAGTGCTGTTCTGGGCGATATGTTAGCATAAGGTGAGCGGCGTGGCAAGAGCTATCCTACTCGCGATCACCGCGCACGGTGAGCAGGAAGAGGAATGAGGCGATCACGCGACCGGCGGCTGAAATCCAGAAGAGCGGCCGAATGCCGAGAGCCGCGGCCAGGACGCTGCCCACCAGCGGGCCGATAAACGCTGAACCGAAGACGGAGATCTGATAAAGCGCAGTGTAGCGTGCTCGTTGTGCAGGGGGTGTCAGGCTCAGCAAGAGATTGAAGCTGGCCAGACTGTAGCCCGCCCAAACAAACCCGGAAAACGCCTCCGCTGCCAGCAGATACCAGGGGTTGGGTGCGATCGACCACAGGAGTGGAACCCCCGGGATCATGAAACCGGTGATGCGCATGACCCACACCGCGCCGCGCCGGTCGTTCAGGCGACCCCAGATCCGCTGGCCGACGATGTTGGTCACGCTGAAGATTGCCGCCAGCAGGCCGATCTGGGTGGGGCTGGCGCCCAGGTCCTTGACCAGGTAGACGGAGAAAAACGGCCCCGCGATCATCAGCGAGAAATTCCAGAGGAATGCCACGGCGGTGAAACCCGCAAAGCGGGGGTGGGTGCGCAGGATCGACCGGATGCCTTCCGGCTTTTCGGCTGCGGTATGACTGATTGGCGGCAGGGGGCGGTCTGGAATCCGCGCGAAGATCGCCGTCGCGCCGAAGCCGATTAACCCTGCCAGGAAGAAGCTGACCTGGTAACCGAGAGGCAGACCAAGCTGGCCGGCCAACCAGCCGGCGAGTGGCGCTGCGATCAGCGCCGCGATGGCCAGGCCGATGTTGCGCGACGCAAAATAGCGCCCTCGGATGCCCGGCGGCACGAGGTCTGCCAGCATGGATGACCACGCGGGGAAGCCTATCTGGTTGAAGAACGCCCGGAGTGTCACCAGGGCGATGAACGCGTAGATCGCGGCCGTGCCTTGGATAAACAAGGGGACGAGCGCGATGAGCAGCAGCAGCAGCCGGGCTACGCCGCCGCCCGTCACCACGACGATCCTTTTGCGCTGTCCGGTGCGCTCCACCAGGCGCGCGCCCGGGAAGAGCGCCAGGGCGGACGCCAGGTTCGTGAACGCGCTCAGCCAACCGATCTGACCGGTGGTCGCGCCCAAAGCCAGCGCGAAAGGATTGGTAAAGTTGAGGACGAACGATTCGGAGAAGTTGGAGACCAGGCCATCCCACCACAGCAGGCGGCGGCCGCGCCGGCTTTCGGGTTGCGCGTCGGCGTCCGGGTCGCGCGGGCCGGCGGTGAACTCGTCAGCCCGCGCACGCAGCTCGGTAGAGAGTTCATGGGCTGGTCGGATGGGGGGGCGGGGTGCGAACCTCAAGTGCGGCATAAATCCAATCAGAGCCCGTAAAATTAACCGGCGGCCGGAAGGCCGCCGGTCGCCAGTATAACGCAGCCGGTTGCCAGCAGCAAAGTCGGACCCAGCCAGACCCGCCTGCGCTGCCTATTGGCAGAGCCATCCGCTGTCCGGTGCGTGCCAGAGTGTGAAACGCACGTCGCCGTTCGTTGTGCGGATGGGGCAAGGCTCTTTGCCCAATGCGCGCAGTGGTGCTTCGAGCGCTGCCTGCCAGGTCGGATCAAGCCAGGGCTTGACGATCACGAGGGTATTGCGATCGGCGATCAGTGGGGTCGCGACCTCCGGCAGGTTGGGAGCATTGATGACGACTTCTGAGATTTTCGCCCGAACCGGATAGATTTCAGGGATCATCTGGATGCCGACGCTGCTCCAGCTCGGATCGGTGACGAAAACATACGTCTTCGGCGCGGATCCTTCATCGCTTTGTGCTCGCTGCACCGTGCGGAGGAACAGGGTCTCCAGCGATTGTAGCCCCGCCATCCGGTTCCGCGCCAGGGGGTATGCCTGGTAGAGGTTCAGCCCGAGCGCGATGATGAACACGAGCGCGACCAACCCCACCCCGCGACCATGCATCAGCCCGATGCTTCGCAGCTCGGCCAGCAGCCACGTCAACCCGGCAGCCGCGCACAAGGTATACCACGGCAGCAGCAGAAACATGCGCGTGGCTGTCGGGAACTCCCTGTCGTGCGACGCGCCGGCGAGGAAAAGCAACGTCGCAAAGCTGATCAGGGTGAAGGCCGCAAAACGCTCGCGGAATGCCAGCCGCATGAAGCACGCCAGCCCGATCCAGGTGAAGGCGGCTGTCAGAGGGTCAACGTAGGAGACGACGACGAAGTGCGTTTCATGGGGTGCGTACAGGTGCGAAAGCGCGGCATAGAGAAAGTTGCGGGCGAAATGGCTTGCTACGCCCAGTGTCGTCTGGGTGATCGCGGGATTGTAGAACAGGGTGCCCGCAATCTTGGACTGCCAGTAGCCCGGCTGAATCAGCAGCGGAACGATCAGGATGAAGGCAGAAAGCGCCATCACCACCCACCGACCGAGCGCAGCACGCGTAACGGGACGCAGGTAGAAGATCAGCAACAGGATGGGCAGCGGAACGACATAGAGCGCAGCCGGATAGACATAAAAGCAAAATCCTATCCCTGCGCCAAGCAGCGCGAAGGCAACGGGCCGCCTGGTCCGCACTGCCCAGGCGGCGATGGCCAGCACCAAGGCTTCGGCGAAGAGCGCCTGGAGGTTGTTGTACCCGATCTTGCCGAAGGACATGATATAGTGCGAGATCGCCAGGAACAATGCGGCCATCAGCGCGGTGCGGCGGGTCACGAAGGTCCGGGCGAAAAGGTAGAAGAGCAGTACAGCAGCGGCGCTCAAACACGCGTTGCTGATACGCCAGCCGAAACCATCGCTGCCAAATAATTTCATGAAGGTGGCCTGGATCAGCGACGAGAGGTAGGGGTGCGCGCCGTAGACGGCCTGGCCGTTGAAGAGGCTGGCGCCGATGAAGGATAGACGCTGTTTCTCCGCGATCTCCCGCGCATAGCCCCAGAACGAGTACTCATCCCCGATGGCCGACAGCCACCAGGCGTTCATATTGGTCGCATAGAGGACGAGGGCGAGCGTGGCGATCCACACGATGGGGTGGATCGATTTTCGATAGCGCCACAGGTTGGCCGCGGCCAGCAGCAGAACCACTGCGGTGATCCATTGGAAGCGGGTCTGTCCGTAACGGCTGGCCAGCGCCACCAGCAGCGCAACTTCGCCGAGCAGGATGGCTGTCAGCGGCCCTCCGCGTCGCCGCAGCGCGGCCCAGACCCCGGCCACCGGGGCCTCACGCAGAGCCCAGGCGAGGAGATAGGCCGCGTACGCCAGCGCAAATCCCCACCCCGGCGTCTGATGCCGCGCCAAAGACCTCACGGCGATCAGCGTGAGCGCGACGCCCGCAGTCACGAAGAGCAGTCGGCTGGTCCAGGTTTGTCTTTTGCTCACCGGTGTTTTTTGCAGAACTGAAGGCAGCGCTAAATGAGGCAGCAACCAGTCCGCGGGCAGCCTGCGCACGAGGACCCATACCAGGGGCACACACAAGAGCAGGCAGAGGAAGATGACCACGAAGTAGGAGGGATACGCCGACCGGCAGAGGGCGCCCGACCGGCACCACCAGGTCCGCAATAGGTCCAGCACGCGCTGGTTCAGCAGCCAACGATCCAGGAACACGAGCGCCGGCGGCACGATGGCAAGCAGGCAGGTGAGCGCCAGCAGCCATGCTGCCTTCGCATCGACCCGGTCACCACCGGGGCGCACCGCGGCCAACTCGGCTTCCGCCTGCGCCAGGCGCAGCTCAAGCGAGCTGATCTGCTGCCTCAGAGCCGCCTTCTCGGCCTCAGCATCCGGCGGCTCAGGCGGGTTTGGGATATCGTCTTGACCTGGTGTGACCATGCGCCGTCACCTTGCGGTCCGGTTGGCCGTTGCGGTCCCTTATCCGCGCGGTGTTGCCACCCCTAGCATCTCATAATCGAACTTGCCATCAGTCATGATAATTTCTCCGTCCACTTCGATCGTGCAGCGCAGTGGGATCACGTCTACGTGTACCGGAGACGACCACTTGACGCCCGTCTCGGCGGGATACGGGTTACCGAAGGCGATGTGGACGCCGGGCAGCTTCTCATCCTGCAGCAAGTTGCCGGTAAGCTTATGCAGCCCGACATTGGTGCCGATGGCAAATTCGCCGACGCGGCGGCCATTCTCCGCGCCGTCCAGGTAAGTGGTGAGTTCGGCAACCAATGCGGCATTTTCCCCGCGGACATCGAGTCACGTGACAATCCCGGATGGTGAAGGTCACCGGCTGCGCCAGCACACCGTATCGGGGGCTGAAGTGGTCGCCGATGATATGCGCGACCAGGGAGCCATCGATCGCCTGTGGGCAAGTGTAGGTTTCACCCTCGGGCAGGTTACCCCATTTGCCCTTCTCGTGATAGATCCCCGTGCAGTTTACCCAGCGCAAGTCAGGATCGAAACGGACCGCGAGGTCAGTGCCATCGGGCGTGGTCACACGGCAGCGCTCGGCGTAGCGCGCCAAGTCGTAGACCGCAGTCGTCACCGAGGCGACGACGCGATAATCCGTGCGCATCCCCTCCTGCATGAGCTGGATGCTGATGCCCGGCATGTGCGCGTGACGCACACGGATTTCTTCCAGGAGGAAGACGCGCAGGCCAGTGCGGAACGTGACTTCTCCGGGCTGGCTCGACGCGGCAAAAAACGTGACGGTCGGGCGGAATTTGAGCAGCTCGGCCCGCAGTTGCTCGGGGATTGTAATGACGGGGCGTTCGGCGTACTGCTCGATATCGCGCACCAGCACTTCACCGCCGGCATCAGACGCCTCTTCTGCAAGCAGGCGGCCGATGCCGTGGGTCGGCTTGTCGGTCAGGATGAAGACGCGGTCGACGGGACCGATGCCCATACAGGTGCGTGCGGCCACACGTGCGCCTGCGCGCATCGCCTCCAACTGTTTCAAGCTGATCTGTGTCGGGTCTGTTGGCATGGATGCCTCCGGCTGAATGCGGATTGTGTCTGAACAGATTCTACCACTCAAGCCCGTCTGCGGCCAAAGTCGGCGCGGCGCTCCCGATCAATCGACCTCTACGGCCAGCGCCACCGCCTCGCCCCCGCCCAGGCAAAGGGTCGCGACGCCGGTCGCCAGCCCTCGCTCCTGCAGCGCGTGCAGCAGCGTCACCAGCACCCGTGCGCCGCTGGCGCCGATCGGATGGCCGAGTGCGATCGCACCGCCGTTAACGTTGACCTTCGCCATGTCTAAGTCGAGCGCACGGATATTGGCCACGGCCTGCGCCGCAAACGCCTCGTTGATCTCGACCAGATCGAAGTCGGTCGGGGCCATATCGAGCTTGTCAGCTACCTTGCGGACGGCGAAGATGGGTGCCGTGAAGATTTCCAGCGGCCTGACAGCGGCCTGGGCGTAGCCGGTGATGCGTGCGATCGGCGTCAACCCCAGCGCCTGTGCGGCGGCTCGCCGCGCCACGACCAGCGCGGCCGCGCCGTCGGTGATGCCGGGCGCGTTCCCGGCCGTCACGGTGCCACCTTCTTTGAACGCTGGCTTGAGCGTCCGCAGCACGTCGATGCAGGTGTCACGGCGGGGATTCTCGTCCGTCTCGAATATCTGCGGCGGGCCCTTGCGCTGAGGGAGGGGCACAGCCGCGATCTCCGCCTTGAACTTGCCCGCATCCAGCGCGGCGAGCGCCCGCGCATGGCTGGCGCAGGCAAACGCATCCTGCGCTGCGCGGCTGATGCCGTGCGCGTCGGCGATCCACTCGGCGGCCAGGCCCATGTGCTGGTGTTCAAATGGACACCAGAGCCCGTCATGCACGATGGCATCCACCAACTCGGCGTTGCCCAGCCGATAGCCGAAGCGCGCCTTGGTCAGCAGGTACGGGGCAAGGTTCATATTTTCCATGCCGCCGGCAACATAGAAATCGCCGTCGCCCGCGCGGATCGACGCGGCGGCCAGCATGACGGCCTTCAGGCCGGAGCCGCAGACCTTGTTGATCGTCAGCGCGCCGACTGTATCGGGCACCCCGGCCGCGATGGCGGCCTGCCGTGCCGGCGCCTGTCCCTCTCCGGCCGGCACGACATTGCCCATGATCACTTCAGCCAGCGCAGCGGGTTCAAGCCCGGCGTGCTCGAGCGCTGCCTTGATCGCAACCGCCCCTAACTGCGGCGCGGCGATGCCGCTCAGCGCGCCCTGGAACTTGCCGATGGGTGTGCGTGCGGCGCTGAGAATAACGATATCGTTGCCGACGTGGGACATAGGTGGACTCCCAGTTTGGTATGTGGTGCGTGACTCGTGCTTCGTGATACGTGACCTGTGTTTGTGCGGCGATCGGCACGATTCAGAGGATATCACGCATTACGTTTCACGCAGCCCGTTATTTCAACGCAAAGCCTTGCTTCTCCAGAACATCTCGTAGACCCACCCGCACCGCCTGCGCGACGCGGCGCGCGGTGTGCTCGGTCCAGCCGTAGTCTTCCATGATGTCCGGTTTGCCCGGCGTGGGCACTTGTCGGTTGCCGTAGATGCCGGTGGCGGCCATCGCACGGTCATATTCGGCCAACGCCTCGTCCTGGCCGGTATGGTCGTAGCTTTCCCAACGCAGCATTTCTTGGAGTGGCAGCCGCGGCCGCACCAACGGCTCAGCCGCAGGCCAGCCCACGGTCATGCCGGTGATCGGGAAGACCAGTCGCGGCAAGCCCAGCAGGTCGATGACCGCCTGGGTGTTGTTGCGGATGCTGCCGATATAGCAGATGCCCAGCCCCAGCGACTCGGCGGCCAACACGGCGCTCTGTGCGGCGATGACCGCATCGACTGCTGCGATCAGGAAGTTCTCGACGTAGCCGGTCTCCTGACGATAGCCGCGCAGTTCGCAGGCGCGGTCAAGGCGGGCCAGGTCGGCGCACCAGGCCAGGAAGACCGGCGCCTGCGCGATATGCTCCTGGTTGCCGCACAGCTCGGCGAGCCGGGAGCGCTTGGCCGGATCGGTCACCGCCACTACACTGTAAGCCTGCATGTTGGATGAGGTCGAGGTGCGTTCGCGCGGCGGCGACGATGCTTTCGATGGTTTCGACTGGGATGGGGTCGGGCTTATATCTGCGGACCGAGCCGTGGAGGTGGATGAGGTCAAGGATTGGATTGGACATGAAATCACTCCGATGTGGTCTCTGATCGAAATGAGTATAGTGCCGGATGGAGCTTTCGTCAATCTGACATATTTGGAGTGATTACCCACAAGCCCGGCTGGTCACTGCGCGGAACTTCGTTTGCGATCGCACTGCATACTTTAGGGCGAAGCGCCGATCAGCGGCAGGTACATGTGTTCTGGGGCAACGGTGATCGACGTCCGCTGTACTGCCATCTCGATGTCTGGATCGGTCCACCCCTTGGCCGACGCCAGCGCCTGGAAAGCGCGACGGAAGATGAGGCGTGCGGTTAGCCGCACCTCGCCGCCGCCCGCTGGCGCGGCGAAAAGGTAGATCGAGCTGTCGCTGCCCAACGCCGGAATGCGGTTGTCGCTCTCGATGCGGGTCTGCTTCCAGTAGTTGGCAACCGGGGATACGCCCGTCGCCACGTCGCGCAGGATCTTGGCATAGCCCTTGCCGGGCTGGCCCGCGGTGTCGCCGCCCCACGCCGGTACCCGCGGGCCAGCCCGTAGCGACAAGGCTTGCCCTTGCTCATCGGTCGCACTGATCATCAGCAGCAGATGCCGAGCCGGATGGTCGGTGGGGACGTGATGCCCGGCGCCGACGTTGGTCAGTGTCACGCTCACCTGCACGGAATGATCCACCAGTTGTGCGGTCATGGTCATGGCAACAGCGCTCTGCATGAACGCCGTGTCCTTGAGACCCAGGTCAACATGTGACGCCATGCGAGCCGGGTCACGGCTGAGCCCGCCGCGCAACGGCAGAACGAAAGTGGAACTGGTGCCTGGCGGCATATGACATGTCTGGCATTCGATGCCGGCTGCCGGGTAGAGGCTCTCCTGCCATTCCCGGTAACTCTGGTAGATCGGCGTGCCCCAATACGCGAACTGATGGCACGGCGCGCAAAACTGGCTCTTTTGCTCCAAAGGCAGATAGCTTACGCGACGGGTCACATCGTCCAGGCTGCCAAAGAAGATCTGGTCGCCGTTGAAAGGCCGGTAGATCTGCATCGAGAGTGTGCCGGGCGTGTTCGGATAGGGCCTGTCCGTCGTCGGGTCAAGATAAACCGCGCCGACCTTATGGCAGAACTCGCAGAACACTCCCTCGCGATTGACACCGGTCAGCGCGTTCATGTCAGTGTTGAATGGCGCATCGTACGCCGCGCCGGGCGCGTGGCACGTGGCGCAGTTGCCGACTGTGCCGGGAAAGTCCTGCTTGTATCCCGGCGCAACGGTGCGCGTGCCGGTCAGGTCGGTGCCGTTGTACAGAGAGAAAAAGCGCCGGTTTGTGCCTGATCCGGCGTGTGCGGTCTGCGCCCACTCGTCAAAAGACGGCGCCATGCAGTGGCCGCAGCCCAACGCCGTGTTGGCCGGGTCGGGATAGGATGTGTTCCAAGCATACGCCACGTTGTCCCGCGGGTCGAATCGGCGCAAGGTAATGCTGATCGGCGCGGCGACCGTTTCAACAGCGGCTCGCCCGCCATCCAAGCTCAGCATAGGCAGCGCCGGCGTGGTGGTGGCCCAGCCGACTTT
This sequence comes from uncultured Chloroflexia bacterium, assembly GCA_963841825.1. Classification (GTDB taxonomy): domain Bacteria; phylum Chloroflexota; class Anaerolineae; order CG2-30-64-16; family CG2-30-64-16; genus CAWJEL01. Next base: position 23,009 of record CAWJEL010000030.1, on the reverse strand, counting down.
GTATCCCTCGTACCAGGCGGTGACGGTGATGAGCACGCCAGGTGTCAGCCCGCCCAGCGTGAAGCTGCCGTCAATCGCTGCATAGGTGAGGTTGGCCGTAGTCTGGACACGCACCCAGGCCCCAGGCGCGGCGCGGCCGTCGTCCATGCGCACCACGCCCGTGATGGAAGCCGTCGTCTGCCCTTGCGCACGCGCGCGCGCACAAAGCACCAGCAACAGGCAGCACGATCCCGCGAAGCGGTTGATCCAACGCATACGAGGCCTCTTTCACGAACCCTGGCGCCAAACGAGCGGCAGAAAGGCTCGCCACTTTGACGTTTCGGCAGCGACGGAGACTTCCTGATTTACCAGCGTGAGGCTGTTGGCCCGATAGACTGGCGCACCGCCGGCATCCTTGCCGCGCAGCAGCAGGCTGACGCGGAAGGTGTCGGCCAGGCCCGCGCGCTGCGGACTATCCCGGCCGGTCAGGTCCAGGTTCGGGAAGTCTTGCTGGAGCTTGCCTGGGTCGAAGATGATCTGGTAGGTGTCCCCCGAGATCATCGCGGAGCCATGCTCCAGGACGAAGCCTGGCATGGTGATCGTGTAGTCCACGACCGCTGCCGACAGCGCTGTCGGCAGCGTGCCGGAGATGACGACGGGCGTCACACCTTCAGCGAAGGCGATGATGCCGGGTGCAGGGACAGAGATGTCTAGCAGGGGTGCGGCCTGCGGCACGACGTAGAACCAGAAGCGGCCGCCATCGCTGCCCAGCACATCTCCGGACGGATAGGGCGGAATCGTGGCCCCACCCGAGCACAAACCTGCGTGCTGAACGCGCACGTCCACCGACCACAGCCCTGCCTCGTCTATCTGGAAGTTGTTCCTCGGGTTGTAGAAATAGCCGACTCGGTTCGCCAGCCCGCCGCCGGAGTGCCGTGCGCCGTCCGGCGCAGTTACCGTGATCGCTATCTGGCTATCCAGCGGGGGCATGATGGCGCCTGCGAAGCTAAACATGTCGCCCGTGCGCAGAATCGTGCCTGGCCCGACGCTGGTGGGCTGGATGAAGATGTCAACATCATGACCTTTCAACCGCAGCAGGGGGCCGCCCTCGGTCGTCCAGCCGCCGTTGCCCGGCCCCGAGAACGGCGGCATCACAGCGGCTGCCCACGAAATCCTCGTCGGGGAGGTGCACCCAGCCGGTCGCCTGGCCCGCGTACTCGTTGTGGCCGGTCGTCAGATCTCGGTAGACTGCGCCGATGTATTGGAACTTGTAGTCGTTCGGCAGGTCGCCCTCGATCCCCACGCCAGGCTGACCATCGTAGAGCGTGTTGAATTCCCAGTAACTGGGGAATGCGTCCTCCTCCGTAATCTCTTCGCGAACGCGCACGCCGGGCCGCTGCGCGGAGAAGTAGGCGTAAGCGAGCTGATCCACATCGTCCGGCGCCATCTGCGGCGAATGCCCGGAGCGCGTGCTCGTGAAGAGCGGGAGCTCGTCGTACGCAAAACGTTCGCTGAGATCGCCGGGGAGCGTTGTCATGATGCCCATGCGCATAGCCCGCGCCCGGACCGCGCGCTTCCAACGCGCCTGTGGTGTCCTGCAGGGTGGCAGCGACCTGCAACGCTTCATCGGGGCACGTGTCGAGTATCTCGCGACGGCTCCAGAGAATGTCACCCGCGTAATAAGGGGGGTAGGCGCGCAAGACTGCTGCGGGGATCATGGTGAGGTCGCGACAGAGGATGAACCATCGGTTGGGGATGTGCTTGATGTTGGTGGCGCCTCGCCGGCCGTCCGCGGCGACCGTGGCATCTCGCGCCGGGGTCATCACGATGCCACCCCAGGTCATGGCGCCCATCGCCAAGGCGCCGGTCTTATCCTGGTAGCTGGCCATGACGTCCACACGATATTCACCCGGCGCGTTGAACGTCACACCCTGACCGCTGAAATAGCCAAAGGGATTGGCGCGGTCCGTAATCGTACGGCGCGCGGCCCGTGTCGGGTCCGAATCGGGATATTGGGTGATCGTCCACGACACTACGGCCGGCACGGGCGGTGAAAGTTGCAGCGTTGGGTTGAACGTATCGCCTACATCGAACGGCGTGCCCGGCAGCACACCTGGCGCCAATACCAATGGTGTCCCAATCCAGAGGTCGTAGGTTCCGCCGCCGGCGTAGTGGTTTCCCCAGATGTCTTCAAGTTCACCGGCCAACGTGATCTCATAGTGCCCGTCACGGTCGAAGGTAGTTCGAAAGCGATCGGTCGCAGCTTTGAGCGAGTAGATGGCATGGAGGTGGACGGTTCCAGCGTTCAGGGCGTATCCGCCGGCCGTGGTCTGGGTGCGCACGAACGACTGAGCGAACGGCTCACTGCCCAGGTCACGCACCGAGCCGTCGGGCATTTTGATGCTCACGCTCAACCGCCCACCTGGCAGCGCGAACGGGATGAGTGGCGGTGTGGGCGGCGCGTAGCCCGAGGAGACATCGGCAGAGATCATCGGCAGGAACGGCTCCAGCCGGTAGGTGATCGGCGCGCCGGTGCGGGCATCGAGCCGCGGCACGATGTACGGCGCGCCTTGTGTCACGATGAAGGATGACAGCCCGAAGCGCCCCACATCCTCACGCGCCGCGACGCCGTGCGTCCCCTGTGAGATATCATCCATCAGCAGACGCCAAACCAGGCGGCGCGGCTCTTCGGCCGGCTTCCCGCTCGCGGCGACTGTGATCGGCGGCAGGGCAGCCTCATCAAGCGCGAAGGGGCGCGTGCTGGTGTAGTCAATCGGCGCGGGCCACCTTTCGTCACCGGGCGGCAGGCCGCCGAAAGTCAGTTTGATCACAGGGCGATACACGCCAGGGGGGGCATCCGGCGGGATCGATCCGATCGCCACGAAACGGCCCTCGATGAAGTGATCGCCGGCCAGCCGCAGATCGGTCACCTCGAAGCCGGCGTCCGTTCATCGCCAGCCGGTTGGCGCGGCCGTCCCGGATCGGTAGGCCGGTCGGGGTCAGCCGTGAGGTGAGCACGGGATCGTGCGGCGTCAGCGGCAGGTCGTTGCCGTCGTACAGCATGACCAACGCCAGCGCCCCGCGCACCGAGATGGCGGAGATCGCCGTCGTCGCGCGGATGCCATACCCGTAGATGCGTAGCGTGCCCTCGGCCCGAAAGGCGGCGCCGGGTGCGTAGCCAGCGGACGCTGAGGCGCTTCCGGGCGCCTGGAGCGTGCCGGTGATCGCCCAGGCGGAGCTGACACGGGAAGCTGGCGAGGCGTCCAGTCGGCCCCACGGCACATATTCGGCGGCACCGGCGACCGCAAACGTCAGACCGGTTGCGGTCGCTTTTTCCAGCAAGCGCGGCCCAGTACCAGAGACAGATGAACCGGGGTCGAGGAGCACGTGCATGATCGTGCCAGGATAAAGCGGATAGACGGTTGTGGCATCGCCAGCCAAGGTGGACGATGAGGGCCAGAGCCATTGGTGTGCGCCGTGTTGGATCAGCAGTGCCGAACCCGGAGGCGCGTAGATGCGGGCTACGAAGCTGCCGTCTGGCCGGGAGATGGCGTGGGCCAGGTGCAGCGAGTCGAGATTTGTCAAGAGCACATGCGCCACTGGCAGAACCGTGCCGGCTGCGCCGCGGATTTCGGCTTCACCGAGTTCATCCTGCGGGCCGATGGTGATCTTGCCGGCATCGGGCGGGTCGTACGTGGTGGGATCGAGCGGCGTCGAGCTGAGCCGCAGATCCAGGATCTGGTCGGCATCCCGCAGATCGAAGAGTAGCGTCGCCGGGTAAGTGCCGGCGGGCAAGGAGCCGGTGCGCAACACATAGACGTTGGCTGGCAACACCCCCTGGTAGCGCCTGATCGCCATGTTCCAGCGCAGACGATAGGTCGGCGGGTTCGCCGCATCCAACGGGATGACGATTAGGTCGGCCTGCCGCGTCAGGAAACGGCTCGCCGGCCAAGTCGATTAAGCGCAAGCTCAGGAGATGCTCCGTTTCTGCTGCCGCCGCATCCAGGTAGATACCGGACACGGGGGCATCTGCGGCATCGGCAACCCAGGGTGCCAAGAGCGACAACCATACGAGCCACAGCAGGCACAGGCAGGTTCGCCGTGGGCTGAAGTCGCACGGCTGACGCATTGGTACACCCATCCTCATCGACATCATTTCACCGGCAGCACCAGCATGAAGGCGATCAAGTCATCGATCTCCTGTGCGGTCAGGTGCGACGTGACCCCGTGCGCATCGCTGGAATTAGCACTCGTCATCACCGCGCGCAACGTCGTCGCGGAGCCATCGTGCAGGTAGGGCGCGCTATTCCAGAGCCCGCGCAGCGACGGCGTGTCGTACGTCGAACCGATGCGCTCGTCGGCGGTAGCGGTGCCCACGTCGTGCGGTTTCAGGTCTGTGTACAGGGGCGCCGGGTGGCATTCGGCACAACGCAGGTCTGGGCGTCCGAAGATCGCCTGGCCGCGGTGGGCGGCGGCGTCCATCGGGAAAGGACTTGGCGCCACGGTCAGGCTATCTAGGAAGAGCGCCAGCGCGTCCAGGTCGTGCGATCGCCCCTGGTTTGGCGGCTGATGCACGCAATCCAGCGGCGCCAGAGCGCAATACACTGCGCCATCGATCAGGCCTGAGCCGAAATTCTCGCGGCGGATGACGAACTCGCTGTCGGCACTCTCGTCCCATTCACCCGACCAGCGCAGCGGGTAAGTTTCGACCATGCCGAGCAGGCTCGTGGTGTTGCGGGGTCCGGCAAAGCCGAAGAACCAGATCTGGCCGTCGAGTTCCCCGTCGAAGTGGCACGTGTTGCAGGAGATCCAATTAAGCCTGCTCATGCGGGGATCGGCGCTGGAGCTAAACAACTGCTTGCCGCGCAATAGCATTGGGGGCAGTGGAATCTGCGTGACGGGGATTGTCTGCGTGATGGCGTACGTCCAGGTGTCGATCACGCTCACGGTGCCGTTCAGCGTGTTATCCACGTAGGCCACCGTTCCGTCGGGCGATATCACGATACCGTGTGGGTTAGCCCCTACCTTGATGTTGGCGATGGCGCGCCTGGGCGCGCGCAGGTCGATAACTGACACATCGTTGCTGGCGGCGTTCACCACCCAAATAATCTGGCTATCCGGTGAAAACGCCATATCGAACGGCAGCCCCACGGGACGGTCAACGCTGTCCAGCGCGATGTTGGACGAATATACGATCTGATTGGTCGTAAGATCCAGGGGCGTCACGAGCGGGAAGACGGTGGTCTCGAAGGTCAGCGTTCGGTTTGCCGAGTTTGCCAGGGTATGGGGCACCCAGGCGCGGCGCCCATCCGGCGCGATGACAATGGACTGGACCAAGTTGCTGCTGGGCCAGAGGGGGATGGTAGTGGCTGGATTGCCCGCTCGGTGGGCCTGGAAGTTGGGCTGCCTGCTCCGCGAGCGTGGAAGTTGGAAGCTGGATGGGACCTGGGCGTTGGTGGGTGTTGCGCCCGCCTCCTGCATGAGCAGTGGGAGGTAGGTGGCTTGGTTCTGAAGCGTGATGGCGGTGATGGCGTTGTTCAGCAGGTGGGTGACGTAGAGGATGCGGCCATCGTCCGTGACCGCCAGGCCGCTGGGACGATCATGCGTGGGCAGGAGGGCTGTTGTCGCTAAGGTACGCGTATCCACGATGCGCACCTGGTTGGCGCCCTGCTCCGCCACGTAGAGGCGACCGCCATCAGGGCTGACCACCACGCCGTAGGGCCGATAACCGGCCGCGATCTCCGCAACATGCTTTTTCGCGACCAGATCCACCACCGAGATGCTGGCTGAGCCTCGGTTGGCGACGTAGGCGCAGCGCCCGTTGCCATCGACGGCGACCGTCCGCGGATCCACGCCGACCGGGATCTCTGTGACCACGTTCCCTTGGTCCAAGTCCACCAATGACAGGCTGTTCGAGTCAGGGTTGACGACGAGCAACGTGGCCCCGTCCGAGGTGATCGCGATGGCAGAGCTGGCGCGTTTGATCACCGGTGCAGTGCGGGCCGAGAGGGCCGCGGCGTCACCCCCGGCCAGAGTCCCGCCGCTTAGGATGCAAAGAATCACCAGGGAAATCGACCAACGTATCATCTTTCCCTCAGCGAGGGTCGAACGATTCTGATGATGCAGGTTCGGACCAGTATAGCCTTGGATGGCGGGTTTCGTCAAAGCCGCTTGTGCTACTTTCCCGCGGCGACGCTCCAGGTTTCTCAGTGCGCTGCGCTTCAGGATTTCGCCAACTGACCTAAGATCGATATAATGGGGGCCGAATCAGACATTCCTCGTAGCGGCGTGTCTGGAAATGTCCTTCAGGAGAGAGAGATGACCTTACCGGTGAGGCCTGTGGTCCCAGGACTGTCAGGCGAGCGTTTCCAGGTCAGATACCAGATTACCGGCGCTGAAGACGAGGCTCGGTCGCTGGCCGAGACCGCACGCGTCGAGCAGAGCGTGGAGTTTCCCGCTGAGCTTGTGCCCGACGGCGACATTCGTGACCATATCATGGGCCAACTCGAGTCCTTCGAGCAGACCGGCGAACAGCGCTACCTGGCGACGATCAGCTTCGCCGTGGAGACTGCGGGCGCGGAGTTGACCCAGTTGCTCAACCTCATGTGGGGCACGGGCAGCTTCTTCCCGGGTTTTCGCGTGGATCGCATCGAGTTGCCGCCGAGCCTGCTGGCGCATTATCGGGGGCCGCGCTTTGGGGTTGCGGGCCTGCGGGAGCGCGTCAAGATTTACGACCGGCCGCTGTTGTGTACGGCCATCAAACCGCTGGGGTTGACACCGCAACATCTGGCCGACATGGCCTACGCCTGCGCCTTGGGTGGCATGGACTTCATCAAGGACGACCACGGCCTCTGCGATCAGCCTTTCTGCCGCTTCGAGGAACGGGTGACGCTGTGCGCCCAGGCCGTGGCGCGCGCCAATCAGCAGACAGGGTTGTCTTGCCTGTATCTTCCGAATGTGACAGCGCCCGCCCACCAGATCCTCTCCCGCGCGTTGTTCGCCAGGGAAGCCGGTGCGGGCGGCCTGCTGATCAGCCCGGCGCTGACCGGCTTCGACGCGATGCGGTTGGTGGCGGACGATGACCGGGTGAGCTTGCCGATCCTCAGCCATCCCACTTCCAGCGGGCATTTCGTGACGCACCCCGAGCACGGCTTTTCGCACTACGTCTACTACGGGCAGATGCAACGCCTGGCCGGCGCCGACGCCAGCATCTATATCAACACTGGCGGTCGCTTCCAAGTACGGCCGGAGGATTGCGTCGAGGCGCGTGATGGGTGTCGTGACGCCATGGGCCACCTTCGGCCGATCATGCCGCTGCCGGGGGGTGGGATGACGCGCGAGCGGATCAGTGGCCTCAAGGAGATGTACGGCAAAGAGGTCATCTTCCTGGTAGGCGGCGGACTCCACAAAATGGGGCCCGATCTGGCTGAGAACGTACGTCAACTGATCAAATCTGTGCGGTGAAGCGATGCTAAAAACTGAAAAGCACGTTCTTTTGTCCGAGGGCAAATTTCAAGTCTTCAATGTCACGGAACTGGCGCGCGCAGCCGTGCGTTCCGCCGGCATTCGCGAGGGCTCGGTGTTGGTCTACTACGGCCATACGACCGGGGCGGTGATCATCCTTGAGCATGAAGCCGGCATCCTTGTCGATCTCGAGGATGCCCTGGCACAGATTGCGCCGGTGGCCTACGCATACAAGCATCATCTGCGCGGGTGGGACGCTAACGGGGCCGCCCATATCTGTAGCGCCATCCTCGGGTCTTCGGTGACGGTGCCGGTGCTTGACGGCGATCTGCTGCTCGGGGGGTTCCAGGAGATCCTGGTGGTTGACATGGAGCCGAGCGGCAAGTCGCGCACATTTGTGATCCAGGTTGCGGGGGAATAGTGACGAATCGAATCACGCGTTTGGTCTTTTGGGCGGGCGGGGTGGTGCTTCCGACCCTGCCAGTGGTGACGGCGTCGTTCCTGGCTCCGGGCCGCCAGGCGACGCTCGCGGAGCGTGTGGGCTTGACAGAGGCCGCATATGCGCTGGCCAGCGGGCAGGGTGACCCCGAGCAATACTGCGCCCGCGCCGCCGGCTGCTTTGGCGAGCCAGGCGCGACATCCGCTTCGCTGCTGTACGAGCGGCTGGCGGCGGGCGTTGACGCACTGCCAGGGATGCCCGACCTGATTGCCGAAACGACGCTGACCCTTGAGGTACGCCTGGTATCCGATTATCCCAGCGTCTGGCTGCTGCCAGCCCTGGCGCGGAACGGTCTGGCACCCTGTTTTCCAGCAGATGCGATCTCTTACGTTGCGAATCTTTGGGGATTTTCGGGGGTCTTGGATGCCCTGATAGCGGCCGGCGTGATCTTGCCCGGCCACACTCTTTGGGTTGACGCGCACTCGCCGCGGACATCGGAGGCACTGCGCAAGGGGGTTGACGCCAACATCTTCGTGGATGTCCGGCGCCTCCGCCGCGATCTGGCCCTCTGGCGCTTGATGCCGCTGCCGGCCTGAACCGTTTTCACACTTCAGACGATCTCAGACAGACCCGGCATGATCCCGGTTCACGGCGCCGCGGCCGGGCAGGGCGGCGCCGGCGCTGGAATCACCTCGACCGCGGTATCCGAGAATCCGAGCAGCCCCACGAACTTCTCGACCGCGCGCTGCGCATCCTCGGTGGCGCGCTGCATCACGCCATCCTCGCAGGCCGTCGCCAGGATCTTGGCTTCGCCGCCCTGCCGGGCCTCGCTCTCCAGGTTCGGGTTCGACCGTTTGAGCCAGGTCTCGCGGCTGTAGACCCGCGTCTTGGTGTTGTCCAGGTCCACGCCGAAAACTTCGACGGGCGGCAGTTGGAGCGTCAGCCGCTTGCCGTCCTCGGACAGCTCCACGTCCTGCGGTCGCAGCTTCTCCAGGTCGATGCCGGCGATCGACGCGGCCGTGGATGATCATCAGCAGCCGGTCGCTGCCGATCTGCAGGCGTCCCAGTGGGGTGTCGATGAACCCTTGCTCGTCGGCTGTGACCACCGTCTCGATGGTGTAGCGGGTGGTTTCCAGGCGGCTGAGCGACTGCACCCGCTGGACGATGCCGTCAGCGCCGGCGCGAGGTTTGAGCAGGCCATCGGCCCACGGGCTGCAGCGCGAGCAGGAAGGCGCCTGTCACCAGGGTGATGATCAACAATGTGATCAGCAGGGCGATCAGCAGCGCCTTCATAGCTTTCCGGCCCCTCGGTTAGATTTCCTCAGTGGGCAGTGATTCCGCCAAAGCTTCGCATGAGGTCCGCCGCCCGATGCTGCTCGCGGCCGTGCCCGAAGCAGATGACCTCCGGTTGTAAGTCAGCCAACTTGCGCACGGAGCGGAGCGCCGCCTCCCAATCCTCGGCGTAGACCCGCTTGGGCAGGCGCAGATGACCCCTGCGTTCGCTGCCCAGCGCGTCGCCGGCGATCAGCACGCGCGACGCCGGACGATAGAAGGCGGTGTGGCCGGGGGTGTGTCCCGGCGTGTGCAGTGCGATCCAGCCATCACCGATAGCGTCGCCATCCTGGATCAGGCGCGTCACCTGCACAGGGTGTTGCGGCCATAACCGGTAGGCCGGGCCGGCGGCGAGGATCATCGGGTCGAGTGATTCACCGGCGCCGGGCAAGGCGCGCCACTGGCCGCTGGCCAGGCGCGGCGCCTCAAGTTCGTGGGCGAGGAGTTCAGCGCGGCCTTCTTTAGCGAGCGCAGCCAGTCCCCCGCGTGGTCGAAGTCGGCGTGCGTGATGGCAAGGGTGCGGATGTCGCTGATCTGGCAGCCCAGTCCTTCCAGGCTCGCCGCCAGGTCGCGGCCCGACCACGGCCAGCCGCAGTCGAACAGGATCGTTTCACCGGTCCCAGGGTGGTCGGGCTGCGGCATCCAGAGATAGGCGTTGACGCCGCGGATGTTGGTCAGGCGATACAGGCCGGGGACGACTTCTGCCTGCGCAAATGCGCCGCGATGGTGTTCCGGTGCGACGCCAGCGCGCCGAACGTAGGCCGCAGGCGCTATCTGGCCGTCTGCGGGTGAGGGCTGGCTCGGTCTGGAGGTCGGGCGGGCTAGCGCTGCTACCGCACGCTCTGATGTCGTGCTGGCCGCAGCGGCACGTCGAACAGATGTGCCGGTCAGGGCGGCGAATCCGCCTGCCACGGTCAGCCCAGTCAGCCTGAGGAAGTCGCGACGCTTCAACTCAGAGTCCTGGCAATCCGAACCGGTCGTCGAACAGCTTGATGGAACGCAGGATTTCCTGCTTGGCCGCCGCGGCGTCTTCCCAGCCGATCGGCTCGGTGCGCTTGCCTTCCAGGTCTTTGTAGACCTCGAAGAAGTGCGCGACCTCGTTCAGGAAGTGGGGCGGCACGTCTTTCAGGTCGTGGTATTCGGTCAAGAGCGGATCGGACGCCGATACCGCCAGGATTTTGTCGTCGTGCTGGCCGCGGTCGAGCATCCGGAACACGCCGATGGGCCGGGCCTGGATGATGCAGCCGGGGAAGGTCGGCTCGTTGGTCATCAGCAGGATGTCGAGCGGATCGCCGTCATCATAGAACGTGCGCGGGATCAGGCCATAGTCGCCGGGGTAGTGCAATGAGGAGAAGAGCACGCGGTCGAGCACGATGACCCCGTTCTCCTTGTTGAATTCGTACTTGTTGCGCGAACCCTTCGGGATCTCGATGATCGCATAGACCACGTCCGGGATTTTGGGACCGGGTCGCAACTCGCGCCAGAGATTCTGCATAGATAGGTCTCCTTGCTGGCCTCAAAATCAGAGATGCCGCAATCTCACCACGGCCTCATCCTGGTAGGCGTTCAGATCGGTGGGGGAAATCCCGGCGGCGCGTGCCAGCGCGTCGGGCGTGATAAAATCTTCGTCTTTCAGTCCTGAGAGCCGCTCTCTTTCCGTCTCTGTCAAGGGGCGGATCGCCAGCGCCGGCCCGGGATCGGCAAGCAGTTTGCCGCGGCATGCGCTGCATACGTGGGCGTGCGCCAGAACGATGAGGAACTCCCGTTGTGACATGCTTTTCTCCGCGTGAGCTCAGTCGTAGCCGCCACCCGCTGCGCTGCTCGCCACCATCGTCGGCGCTTCGGCCTGCGCTTCGCCGATGATTTGCACGCTGGCGCTGGCGCCGATGCGGGTCGCCCCGGCCGCGAGCATCGTCTTGACATCTGCGGCGGTTCGAATGCCGCCCGCAGCCTTGACGCCCATTTCCGGCCCCACGACCCGGCGCATCAGGGCGATATCTTCGGCGGTCGCGCCGCTCGGGCCGAAGCCGGTGGATGTTTTGACAAAATCCGCCCCCGCCGCTTTGGACAGCTCGCACGCCTTGACTTTCTCTTCGTCGGTCAGGTAGGCGGTTTCGATGATCACCTTGACCTTGCCGCTGAGCGTATGCGCGGCGTTCACCACCGCGGCGATGTCGTCTCGGACGACGTCATACTGTTGCGATTTCAACGCGCCGATGTTGATCACCATGTCCACTTCGGTCGCGCCCAGGGCCACGCACCGCTGCGCCTCGAACGCCTTGACATCGGACAAGGTCGCGCCGAGCGGGAAGCCGATCACCGTGCAAACCCCGACCGGGCTGCCGCGCAGCAGTTGCGCACACAGCGGCACCCAGGCCGGGTTCACGCAGACCGTGGCGAAGTTGAACTGGTGCGCCTCCGCACAGAGCTGGCGGATCTGGTCTTCAGTAGCCTGCGGCTTAAGCAGGGTGTGATCGATCTTGCCCGCCATATCCGCTGTCGTGGCTTCAACTGTCACGATCTTGGCCGACTGCTCGAGGTTGTTGTTAGCCACGCTGTTAGACATATGCTGATCCCCTGATGTTATGGATGTGGTCTACGCGTAGACCAGGCGCCCCCGCGGTTCTGGCACCGATCGATGCAGTTCCTCGGCGGTTTCAATCCACTCTCGAATGATCACCTCCGCATTGGCGATCGCCTCAAGATAAGTGGCGCCATCTGCCATGCAGCCTGGCAATTCAGGCACCTCGACAACAAAAGCCTGATCTTCTTCACTCCAGTACACAATCATCGCTATTCCTGATACGCGCTCAGATCCGTCAAATCGTAGCGCGGCACCACCGACCACAACTGCGGGGGCCAGTAAGACGCCAGCGCCTTGCCGATGATCAGCTTCTGCGGCAGCGTGCCCCAGATGTGCGAGTCGCTGGAGTTGTTACGGTTGTCTCCCATCACGTACACTTCGTCAGGCCCGACGGTGACGGGCGGCGCGTCATAGCTGCCCGGGTTTGGGCCGAACGGCTCAGGCATGAGTTGCCCATCGATATAGACCTGGCCGCCGATGACTTCGACCGTCTCACCCGGCAGACCGACCACACGCTTGATGAAGTCCCGGGAAATGTCCCGCGGGTATTCGAAGATCACCACATCGCCGCGGCTGGGTTGCCGCACGCACCAGGTCTTCTCCCACAGCTTGACGTTGGCGATCGGGACCTCAAGATGGACGCCGGGGCAGTAGGCGAAGCGATTGACGATCAAAAACTGGCCGTTGTGGAAATTCGGCTCCATGCTGATGCCGTCGATACGGAAATTCTGGCCGAAATTGCGGATCAGCATAACCATGAGCAGCGCCAGAAGTATAACTTGCGCCACTTCCCAAACCAGCGAAAGCCCCCCCGTGGCTGCGGTCGGGACGCTGCTGGGCTGTGGCGCCGGATCGGGCTCGGCAGGATTGGCGGAAGTAAAATTCGTTGTCTCAGGATCGATCACGAGTGAACCTCTCGGGTCAGATTAGTGTCATTATAGCACCCTCGATGGGGCGTGGCAACTTGCCAGCGCGATGGTTTTGACAGTCGTTCGGGCCGGTGGTAAGCTGGCGAGCGTTTGATCAGATAACCTTGCCGGAGACGTTTGAAGCGGGTGGTTATGGAGGTGGTCATGGCAGCCACGCCAACGCTGGAAATCATCGCGCATTTTCAGCAGCAAGGTGAATTCCTGGAAGCGATGCCGTACGGTACCGGGCACATCAACGATACGTTCGCCAGCAGGTTCCGCACCGACCGGGGCGTGCTGCGCTACATCCATCAGCGCATCAACCATCACATTTTTCGGGAGCCCGATCAGGTGATGGCGAACATCGTGCGGGTGACGCGTTACGCCGCGGAGCAGGTGCGCGCGGCCGGCGGCGACCCGGTGCGCGAGACGTTGACCGTGATCCCTGCGCTCGACGGGCAACCCTACTACCGCACGGTGGACGGCGATTATTGGCGCACCTACATCTTTATCGAGGGCGCCCGCACCTACGATCAGGTTGAGGAAGTACGGCACGTGTACACGGCGGCCAACGCTTTCGGCAAGTTCCAGCGCTTGCTGGCCGGGCTGCCGGGCGAACGCCTGTATGAGACGATCCCCGGGTTTCATCACACCGCCAAGCGGTTCGATGCCTTCCTCCAGGCGCTCGAACGCGATGCGCACAATCGCGCCGCGACGGCGCGCACGGAGATCGACTTTGTCCTCGCACGGGCCGCTGACGCGCGTGTCGTGGTGGACATGCTGGCGGATGGCCGCATCCCTGAGCGCGTCACCCACAACGATACCAAGCTGAACAACGTGATGATCGACGAGCGCACGGGCGAGGGAATCTGCGTCATTGACCTCGACACGGTCATGCCCGGCTCGGCGCTGTACGACTTCGGCGACCTGGTGCGTACGGGCGCCGTCACCGGCGCTGAAGACGAGCGGGATCTATCACGCGTCCGGTTGGACCTGGCGCTGTTCGAGTACGTGGCGCACGGTTTCCTGGACGCCACGTGTGACGTCCTCACGCCGACTGAGATCGATCACCTGGTGTTCGGCGCCCGGCTGATCACCTACGAGCAGATCATACGTTTCCTGGGTGACTATCTGAACGGCGACACCTACTACAAGACGCACCGTCCGGGACACAACCTGGATCGCACCCGGACGCAGATCAAGCTGCTCGCCGAGATCGAGCAGCACACGGATACGCTGGACGCCATCGTGACCCGATATCGCTAAGGAGTTGTCTATGCCTTCGCATGTTCTTTTTGAAGCCTGTGTGGATTCCGTCGAGGCCGCGCTCGCCGCGCAGGCGGGCGGCGCTGACCGGGTCGAGCTATGCGCCGACCTGCTGGAGGGCGGCTGCACCCCCAGCGCGGGCACGATCCAGCTCGCCCGCCGGCTGCTGCAAATCGCCCTGAACGTCATCATCCGGCCGCGGGGGCGACTTCTGCTACTCGGACGTCGAGTTCGAGACGATGAAGCTGGACATTGAGCTGTGCAAACGGATCGGCGCCGATGGGGTCGTGATCGGGTTGCTTCATCCGGATGGCACGGTGGACGTGGAGCGGATGCGTGCGCTGATCGAGCTGGCGCGGCCGCTGAGCGTGACCTGTCACCGCGCCTTCGACGTGCTCGCGCGATCCGTTCGAGGCGCTGGAGACCCTGATCGGGTTGGGGGTCGATCGCATCCTGACCTCAGGGCAGGAGCCTTCGCCGCTGGAGGGGCTGGAGCTGATCGCCGAGCTGGTCAAACGGGCGGGTGACCGGGTCATCATCATGCCCGGGGGCGTGTCGGAGCGGACGGTGGGCCGGATCCTGGCCGGCTGTGGCGCGCGCGAAGTCCACGGCTACCTGCCGGTCACGGTCGAAGGGCGGATGATCCACCGCAACCCGCGTGTCTTCATGGGCGGCGAGCTGCGGCCGCCGGAGTACGCGTTGACCTTGACCGATCCGGCGCGGGTAGCGGAGTTGGTGCGTGCCGTCCGGTAAGGTCTTTCCAGCTATGTTCGGTATGGCGAGCAGCGATTCAACCACAAAGACACCAAGACACGAAGAAGCACCAACGAATCAATGAGCTTTGTGTATTTGGTGACTTCGTGCCTCATATGCGGTGCAGTTTCCCGTTGTGGTGAGGGCGTGTGCGGGTCCCGGCCTCGTCAGGGATAGTAGCTAGAAATCGATCCGGCCCAGAAGCTCCTCGAACACATCTTCGGGCAGCTCGACCAGCGAAGACACTGCCAGGCTGGCGCCCAGTTCGGCGTGCTTGGCCCCCACACCGATCGACCGCATCCCGGCGCGCGCCCTCGACGCCGGCCGCCGCAATCTCTGTGCGGAAACCCTGCTCACCCTGTGGCGCGAAAAGTGCCCTGAGCGACATCCTTACATGTTCTTCATGGGCAACGATTTTCGCAAGCTCAAAGTACCGTTCATCTGGTATGACCTGCTGCACGTGCTGGATGTGCTCACTCGCTTCGCATGGCTCAAGGATGACCCGCCTGCCTGCAGGAAATGCTCGCCCTGCTGGCGGGCAAGGCAGATGCGCAAGGCAAGTTCACGCTCGAATCAGTGTGGACACATTGGAAAGACTGGGAGTTCGGGCAGAAAAAACAGCCTTCGCGCTGGCTGACCCTGTACGCATGGCGCTGCGGCGCTGCGGGTATAGCTACATGCAGAAATAGCCCCATTTCTCTTACCTGAAGCCTCTCGCCGGAGAAAGCGTAGAAAGTTGAGTGAAATTAGGGGATATGCAAATGCTCAGATTTGATTAGAATAGATGACTGTAGCGCCCATATAAAATGAACCGGCTGAGGAAAAATAACATGAAGTTGAAAATAAGGTTATCCTGGTCACCGGTGGCGGAAATGGCATCGGGCGGGAGCTGGTGCTGCACCTGCTCGCCAGCGCGAAGCTCGCCGCGGTGGATATCATCCAGGCCGCGCTGCAGGCAACCGTCGAGCTGGCGGGAGATAAAAAAGCCAACCTGTCCACCCACATCGTGGACATTACTGACAAAGAAGCCGTGGAAGCGCTGCCCGAGCAGGTGATCGCCCAGCACGGCGCCGTGGATGGCAACATCAACAACGCCGGCATCATCCAGCCGTTTGTCAAACTCAATGAGCTGGAATATCCCGCCATCGAGCGGGTGATAAACATCAATTTCTACGGCACGCTGTACATGACCAAGGCATTTTTACCCCACTTGCTGAAGCGACCCATAGCCCATATCACCAATATCTCCAGCATGGGCGGCTTTCTACCGGTGCCCGGGCAAACCGTATACGGCGCATCCAAAGCCGCGGTGAAGCTCCTGACCGAAGGTCTGAACTCCGAGCTGAAGAACACCAACGTGCAGGTCACGGTGGTATTCCCAGGCGCAACCAAAACGAATATCACCCTCAACTCAGGTTTGGGGCACTGCCGCATCCCTCCGAACTGGGCAGAGCAAAATAAAAATGCTGCCGCCTGACAAAGCAGCAGAAATCATCGTCGAAGGCATCGAGCAGGACCGCTACCGCGCGCCGGTCGGCTTGATTTCGTGCTTCATGGATTTCATTTACCGGTTGAACCCAAAGTACGTGCAGGATTGATCTACAAGCAGATGGACTTTCGCTGTCGGGGATTAAACACCCACCCGCCGCGTCATCAGCAGGTCGTTCTGCAGATCCTCCCCCAGGATAAATTTCTGCGTCCCTGCGGTGGTAAAGCCCCACTTCTCGTAGAACACGCGGGCGTGCTGGTTTTCTTCCCACACATCCAGCCAGACCACATCGCAGCCCCTTGCGGCAGCTTCATCCAGGCATGCCTGCATCAGCGCCGCGCCGATGCCATGTCCGATCCAGGCTTTACGGGCGTAGAAGCGCACAATCTCGATGGGCTGCACAGCCGCGATCCGCAGCGGGAGCAGCACCCTGGTGCAGGCGGGCATAGCCCACGGCTCGCCCTCGATTTCGGCGATCAGGAACAGTGATCTGGTTGTCTCGCTGGCAGCCTGGATTCGAAGGCCAGGAAAGCTCCAGATACTGCGCCATGTCATCAGGGGTGTTCTGCGCGCCAAAGAGTTGGCCAGTCTTGTGCGCATCTCTGCCAGCAGGTGGTTATCTGCCGAGTGGCGCGGCGAATAGTGAGTGACACAGATGAAGGCGTGCCCATACGGTATTCTCTTACGGGAAGAGGCGTTTCATGGTCAGGCTATCATCGAAGTCGATCAGGGTGGTGGTAACTGCCTGCACTGCCTTCAGCTCGCTCTTGCCGGTGCTGGGGTTGGTCCAGGCGGAAAGGATCTGCCCGTCCATGTACATCTTGTAGGGCAAGCCATCCTGTACCCCGATCCACACCTCGATCTGGTTCTCGACTTCCACCTCGCTGGTGCCCGCCGAGCTGTGATAGCTGTAAACGTTGACCGGTTTGCCATCCAGCGTGTCCGTGCGCAGGAATATGGCATCGGAGATGGTGCTGGCGACCGACTCCTCGGTCACCTCACTTTCCTGCATGAAGGTCGAGGCGGGTAGCGCGGTTTGCTGCCAGTCGCCGGAGGTTTCGGTGCGAGCATACACCACGTTATCCACAATGATATACTCGATGCCTTCCTGCTCGCTGACGATGCGCTTGCGGTCGGGCGGGACGAATTCGATGAGGTCGGTGCGCGTCTCTCGCCGCCATCTACCAGCAGGTGCTCACATCCATGCGGTTGGGGCGCTCATTCAGCGCCATCAGGGCGGTGACCAGCACTGCCTGGATTTCTTCCGGTGACTGGCTGCCCGGCTCGATCGGTGACACGACGATGGGAGTAACGGAGGGCGCTGCAGGCGGGCTTTCTGGTCGTAGCCGCCAAAGTGGCATCGGGTACAGGAGGATTTGTGGATTTGCAGGCGTTTGGTTGCAGGCAACCAGGACTGCCAGCAGCAGAATGCACAGCAGCAGTGCATGAATTCCACTGCGTAAATTCGATCGGTTACCTGTTGGCATGCCTGCACCCTCCATGGATCAATTTTTTCCCGGATTGAAATCGGAATTCGAACCATCCCTCATTCTACCGCACCAATCTGGTGCAGCAGAATTATTTTATGCATAGATCAGTTATAGAAATCATCAATGGGGGTGCGCATGACGCACCCCCATTTACCTCAAAGCTACTCTTGCTCGATCAATCGACCACGGCAGCAGTGGCAGCCGCGACCATGCGCAGGTTGTGCGGCAGCGTGCCGTCGAAGCCCGGCGTGGACATGGTCAATATGACTGTGTCCTTGGCGGGATTGTTGACAAACTTGGTGCTGAAGAAACCCTGCCAGCTGTAGGCGCCCGGGCCGCCCAGGTAGTGCAGCGATCCTGGCCAAGCGTTACGCCCTCCTGGAGATCCACTTGGTATCCCCACTTGTTGCCGGTGAGCTGCCAGTTGGTCAGCCCGCCGATCTGGTTGGAGGTCATCAGCTCGACCGGCAGCGCGGCTGACGACGTGCACGCCGTCCAGCTCGCCCTTGTTCAGCAGCATCT
Organism: uncultured Chloroflexia bacterium; assembly: GCA_963841825.1. GTDB lineage: Bacteria > Chloroflexota > Anaerolineae > CG2-30-64-16 > CG2-30-64-16 > CAWJEL01. The sequence goes on along the minus strand of CAWJEL010000030.1, from coordinate 4,783 downwards.
GCGCGAAGCGGTAATAATCGTGGGTCGTGCCGTGCAGCCCCGCAGCGCCGCTAAAGAATTTCTTGTTCTGTCCGAAGGTGTAGAATGGTCCCAGCATGCCCTTACCCAGCGGTAAGCGCTCGGTTTGTTTTTCGTGGTTGCCTGCCATAAATACCGCTGCAATGCGCGGCCAGACCTCTTCGGGTGGAAGAACCAGGTTTCGCTCATCCCCAGCGGGTCGAAGATATTCTTCTGCAGGTACTGATCAAAGGGCATACCCGAGACAATCTCCACCAGCCGGCAGAGCGTTTCCTACGCCGTCATCGGAGTAATCGAACATCTCGCCTGGATGGGCGATGAGCGGGCATTTCGCCAGGATGCTGACCGTCTCTTCCAGGTCCATCGGTGAATTATCAGGTCATCTATCAAGCCGGCTTCCTTGTACAGCCTGGGGACCACGGTGTAGACGCGTGGCGCAAACAGGTCGTACCACCAGGTGTTGGTCATGCCAGCCGTCACGCCAAGGTCGTGGATGGCTATTTCTCACGCTTCAGGCACTTCCAGCTTTATGACTTCCGCCAGTCTTGCAGATACGGCAACTTTTGGATCTTTGAATTGGGATGCAATTAAAATCGGGTGCGCATAGGGCGATCTTGCCCTGCTCCCAGAGCTGATCATAGTCACGGCGTGGAGAGCACCTTGGACATGGAAGCCCAGCGGAAAATCGAATCGGTTTTCATCGGCACGCCAAAATCGGCTTCGCCAAATGGCTTGAAGTAGCACCTGGCTCATGCCGTGCCACCAGCACCACCACGCCCTTGTATACTTTCTCGTTGATGAACTGGTCGGCAAGCTTGTCGATGTTGCCCAGGTACTTGCTGGACATCCCTACGCTATCGGGTTTTACGACGGGGAGTGTGGAGTCTCTTCATTTTTTGATATATCCTTATTTATAGATAGTTTGAACGGCTTTCTAATCACTGCTTTCCAGGATCAAGCTACAGATGAGCGATCCTGACCAGACCGAAAGCAAAGGTAGATCCGACTGATTGTCTGGGTAACCGGGTATTATTTAAAGTCGTGGGAGAAAGGGAGATTATTGGATTCGATGCACCTCCTGGATCAATACCAACACTTGATTGCACTTGCCAGTCCGCGTGGAAGAGACAGCACAGGCAATCGCCGGAGTAAGGTTAGGTCATTAAAATTATTATAATTCAGCAGGATGAACTAAAACAATTGAATATCCATTAAAAAACCGTTTACCAATGGTCCTTCATGCTGGCAACCATCCATCCTTCTGTTAGCGCCTGCTTAAGGGCTTGTTCAGCAACTGCATCGCAGGTATATCCGCGCCGGATCATTCCTATGCACCAGCAAAGCGTAAATAACCTGCTTAGTTTGAGTTCATTCTGGTTCTTATCCTCCGGGATTGGCTTAATGTGCAAACCAATCCCGGAGTAACTGATCTCTACTTGCTTATCCTGCATCATGTCGAACTTACCGTTGACAGATTTGTTCTTTATTCCTGCATGACCTTTTTCATTACCCGATGCGACTGAAGCGCAATATCACCTGACCGGTATTGCCACGCAGAATCAAATTGCCGTTCATCTCGAAGTTTGCTGTCTGGGTAGCAGCCCCAGATAGTTCTGTTCCAGGCTGTCGAACGGCTCTCCGCAAGCCTGTCCTCCACCAGATGGTGTGTTGATGATAATTTCCTGCCCGTTCGATGCATAAAGAGGCACTGTACGAATTGCAGCCACTGCTGCCGGATAATCCGCCATCTGCACCGAAATAGGCGGCGACGGTGACTTCTCCGGGGATATCCTCAACCCCGGATGCCTTAAGCTGCCAGGTTGTGTTCGCCAGCAGGTTCTGCGGTGGCGCTTCAGCCACACGCACAATCGCCTCACGCGGATCGATCGACCGGCATTGTTGTACGCTACCAGAACGTATCGGATCGTCGCGCCGGCCTCCGCCGGTGGCGTATCGGGGACGGAGTTGTTCAAAGCCGGCATCTTCCCAGATCACCTGATCGTTCCGCAGGAGCTGGACATAGGTCGTTCCGCCACCCGTTGTCCAGGAGGCAGTCACGCTCTGACCCTGCTCGATGTTCGTCGGCGTTACCTCAAATCCCCAGATCTCCGGCGCTTGTGGGAGCTGGAGCCTTCTTCTGGTGGGCTCAGGCGTGGGGGTTGGCTCTACAGGTTCCTCTGTCGGCTGAGGTTGAACATTGACCCGTACCTGCTCCACGTCGTCGCCAGCCGGTCCGGTGACGCTCAGCTTGTAAACCCGTTCGCCGACAGATGGTGGTGTATCCACATAATTTCCCTGCACCGGAGCTGGATCCATCACCGCGCAAACATCATCCACAAACAACACGGCGGTATGAACGTCACCACCCACTTTCCAGTCGATGCTGACGCTCTCGCCCAATCTGATCTGCGGTGGAGAGGCAGCCAGGTACTCAATCACTGGCGCTTCGTCCGGGGCAGGGTAGACCGTGATCAGGATCGGTCGATCGACTTCGGTGCCATTGTTCTGAACCACAAGCAGGTGGTAAGTCATCGTGCGGGAGGGATAATCGGTGGACCACCCTTCCTTCTCACCTCTCGTCCATCAGTTCTGACCGTCATGGTATAGATACACAGCTTTGACATTGTCCGCCGCCCAATCGAACAGCACACCCTGACCGGCGGTGATCGTTGTGGGCTTCGCTGTAAAAGTGATGTTCGGCACGGCTGTGGGTGTCGGTGGGGGAGTGGGTGTAACTCAACCCCACAACCTTGATATTCACCCATACTGTTTGTCCAAACTTCACGTTCTGTGCGTCGCGCACGTTCCAGTAGCCTTCATACTCACCAGGTTTCACCGGGGCAATCAGGTTGACCTGAAATCAACGTTTCCCCAGGCTTGACGTCCTTTGTCACCGGAACGGGCTGTCCTCCCATCCGGGCAGCAGCGACATTGCCGTAACTGTACACCAGTTTATAAACGCCGTTTTTCCAGGTGCACCCGCCGTTGTTTTGCAACCGCCAGCCTTTCGTGAAAGGCTGTCCTGGCATTCCAGCACGGGAGGACCTTCATGTCGTTGTCATCGTAGGAAAGATCTTTGATAAACTTGGCATTGTTCAACATCCGGGTGGCTTCTGGGTAGGCTGTGGAGGAGTTGGCGTCATCGTCGGTGGATGATCATGTCCTCCGGCTCAATGCCGAAGTATTGCACAATCATATTATTCAATGTGCCATCGTTTTGAAGCTGGGTTAGCGGATCGTTAATTTGACCGACCAGTGCATCAGCGCCTTTCTTCATTCCAATGGCGTATAGCTGCTGGTTCAAATCCTGAGTCAGGATCTTGACCGTTGTACTATCGACATATTTCTGGGCAGGAGCCAGGTCCATCCAGACGGCATCAACGGTTTTGGCTTTCAGGGCATCCACTGCCTGAGCTGCCTCTATGTAGACAAACAGGTTCTGCTTCGGCATTAAACCCGGAACGATCAGTTTTTCCTGGGCGTAAGTTTCAAGAATAACGTTCCCAACTGCACACCCAGTCGGCTGCAGCCAGCGCAGCCGGATTTTGCAGATTTGCTGGATTAGCTTCAGGGCGCGACAGCACTGCGTCTGTGCTGATGTAGTAGACATTGCTGAAGTTGGCAATGCTCTGGCGCTCCGGTGTGATAGAAATCGCTCCAATGACGACATCCACATCGCCGGTAGCAACCGCCATCGGCAGCCCATCAAAGCCATAATCAACGATCTCTACCGGCAAGCCCAGCCTCTGCCCGATTTGCTGGATCAGGGCAATATCGAAGCCCACCATCCGGTGATTCTCGTCATAAGAGGCAAAGGGAGGGTAGTCCGCTGAAGTGCCGACACGCAGCACTCCCGCAGATTGCACCTGCTGCCAGGATGTGTCCTGAGGTTGAGGTGTTGGCGTCAATGTTGGCAAAGACTGGTTGTTGGCTCGGGCATGGTTGTTGGTACTGGCGGTGAGCAGGCTGCGAGGATTAATACAAGCAAGGCTACCGCAATCACAATTTTGGATTTCGACATAATATTCCTCCTTTCAAGGAATGCGATTTCATCCGTTTCAAATATCTGGTTTTCTTTTGAAGATAAGTGTCTCGCTGCGACCCCGAGACAAGCAAATGAATAAGCACCGGATATGATGATTACTCTCCGGCAGGTATCTCCTCCCCGGTGTTCAGTGTGATGGTGTAATTCTGCTGTGCTGGCGTCAGGTTGCAGGTTGAGATAGGCTGATCCTTCGGGCAGTTAGCCGATTCATCTGGCTGCCAGATCGCCCCAGCCAGGCTGATCTGATTTCCTTTGCGGTAGCCGGACAGGTTCCGGTCGGACCATCAGCATCTAGCTTTGGGTCGCGCGTCCAGCCCCTGTCCGGTTACACGCCATCCAGGGCTGCCATCACCGCACCGGGACTTTCTCGTAATTCGCCGTGCCGGTAACGGTTGCCAGACAACCGATGCCGCTGGCATTATTTACCCAATCATCCAGAAGGGCTTCGGATTGTTCAGGGATGACGAGGGTTGTCATCTTGTCGCCTACCAGGACCTCAAGGGCATGAGCCATCGCTTGCGCCTGACCATTGCAAACTTCCATAATCAATGGCTGGATGGTCAATGCCGCAGCGCCAGGCTGCATGAACGCGAGCGTTGATAGCACCTTGAGCACTGTGTCATGGCTGGCTGGCTGGGATCACGGGTATAGGCGCGCACCGAGAACGAATTGCCACCGCTCACTTCAGTACCCATTTGCTCCCAGATTTCTGTGCCATCG
>CAWJEL010000029.1:0-7189 GCA_963841825.1 uncultured Chloroflexia bacterium | reverse complement strand
CGCATCACGTCAGAACTGTCCCAGGAACCTCAAATCATTCCCATAGAAATACCGAATATCGCTGATCCGGTTCTTCAACATCGTCGGCCGCTCCACGCCCATGCCGAAGGCGAAGCCGGAGTAGATGTCCGGGTTGTAGCCGCCGTTGCGCAGGACGACCGGATGCACCATGCCCTGCTGGTGATTCCCAGCCAGCCGGTGGATCGGCACACGCCGCAGCCCTTGCCGTCGCACAGGATGCAGTCCATATCGGCCTCGATGCTCGGCTCGGTGAAGGGGAAGTAGCTGCCGCGTACCGGGGAGTCCCGCGCTCGTGCCGCCAAACATCCGCCGGGCAAACGCCTTCAGCGTGCCGATCAGGTCGGTCATGCGGATCCCCTTCCCCACAACCATCCCTTCCATCTGGTAGAACTGATGCTCCGACCGGGCCGTGATCTGCTTGTAGCGGTAGCATTTGCCGGGCAGCACCACGCGGATCGGCTCGGGGCAGCGCTCGCGGATGATGCGTATCTGGCCGGGGCTGGTGTGCGTGCGCATCACCAATGTAGGGGCGGGTTTCTGGGCCTGATCCTCATCGGTGCCCGGGCGTGTGCGTAAACCCGCCCCTGCGTCCTGCGTGACCCAGAACGTATCCCACATATCGCGGCAGGGGGTGATAGGCCGGGATGTTGAGCAGGCCAAAGTTGTAGTCGTCCGTTTCCACGTCCGGCCCGTCGTACACCTCGAAGCCCATCCCGCCGAAGACCGCGTAAAGCTGGCGCAGGTTTTGCGTGGTGACGTGCAGATGGCCCAGGCTGGGCGGCCGGCCGGGCAGGGTGATGTCCACGGTGCCGGTGGCCACCTCGGCGGTCAACGCCGCCGCCTTCACCGCGTCCTCCCGCTCGGCAAAAGCGGTTTCAAGCGCCACCTTCACCTCATTGGCCGCCTGTCCGTAGGCCGGACGTTCCTCGCGTGGCAGCGTGCCCAGCACGCCCATCGCCGCGGTCAGCGCACCGCCCTTGCGGCTCAGATAGCGGACGCGCGCCAGGTCTCGAGCGCTCCCGGTTCCGCCACCGTGGCGAGCTCCGCCAGTGCTTCATCTCGCAGTCGAATCAGGTTTTCGTGCATGGTTCCTCCAGCAGGTAGACGAGTAGACAAGTAAGATAAGGTAGACAAGGATACAAGGCAGAGTCACCACGCACTTGTTTCCTTGTATCCCTGTTTCCTTGTCTACTTCCCCCCAAACAAAAAAACAGCGCCCATCCCCACAGGGACGAAGGCGCTGCTCGACTTCGCGGTACCACCCTGGTTCCTTCGCGTGCTTCGCCGTGCGAAGCCCGAAGGCCCTCAACTCCGGCGGCCCGTTTCGACGGACTTACCGGTCACCCTGTTAACGGTGGGCTTCCGGGACGAACTACTTGCTGAGGATTAGGTACCAGGGACCAGGTACTAGGAAACCCTAAACCCTAATCCCCAATCCCTAATCTCAGTTTCCCTCGTCCGGCTCAAGAGGGAACTTCAGCGAGGTTCATACCGGCCGGGCTTGCAGCGTCCGCTTCGCAGTCGGCGCCCGACCTCTCTGGGGTCATCTCCACGCTTACTTTCCTCCGTCACAGCCTGTGCGGTTGTGGCTATTCGATTGTGAAGCGGATTATGCCGCAGGTGCCGCTGGTTTGTCAAACAACCCACCAGCAGCAATGACACGGGTACAACGCAAGACTGCCGGAACCCTGTCACCCTGAGCGGCTTGGTCCCGTGAATTACGCTACGGTGTATCAACAGCGAAGGGTCTCGTCGCACGACGCGGGATTTCCTCGCTAATGGCACGCCGCTGCGAAGGGTTTGGGGTAAACCCGCTGCTCATGAAATGCCAGACCGAGATGTTTCCTAAAGGATGCTTCGCGATCGCTGACGACTCGCCGCACCGATCTTGTGTCGTCAACCCGCTGCTCATGAAGTGCAGCACGAGATGCTTCGCTGGCGATATGTCGCACCGGATCTTTGTGCCGCAAACTCGCTCAGCATGACAATCGGCACTTTTTGTTCTACCCGCATGACACCCATCGGGTGGCATGGTAGCACTCAACATGACAAGCGGAACTTCTTTTGACTACCTGCAGGCCGCGCCGGCTTGGCAACACTCAGAATGACACCCACACTTTTGCGGTATATTTAATGACATTGCGCATTTGCCAGCCGGGCGATCCTGCGCGACAATGGCGCCACCTCGACATGGTGATGTCAGGCCGTGCAAAGCGCGCCTGTCCCCCCGTTACCGTGCCGGCCATGCCGTCACGACCGGGGATTGCCATGACCCTCGTCTACTTCACCCTTGCCTGGATCGCCGGCATCCTGCTGGCGTACGCCTTGTGGTTGCAGGGCTTTATCGGCTGCGCCACGCCCGGCTGGCCTTTCGGCGCCCTGGCCGCGATAGCTGGCGCTCACCGCCGATTCTGCTGCGCCGTCGGACGGCCATTCAGTTTGCTGCCCTGAAAGTCACCGCGGAGAGGCGCGGAGGGCGCGGGAGAAAACAAAAATCTCTGCGGTCTCGGCGTCCTCTGTGGTGAGACTCTCACCCGCAGGACTGGCGTTTCGATTCGCGGTGGTTCTGCTTGCCTTCGTTGTCCTGGGCGCCTGGCGGTACACGACCCACCCTTTTGCCGCCTGCCCTTCCCCAAACGATCTGGCGTTCTACAACGGCGACGAGAAGCAAGTGGTTTGGGCTACCGTGGAAGGCATGGTTGCCGGCTATCCGGACGTGCGCGACGTGCAGACGCTCTACCGTTTACACGCCGGCACCGTGACGGTCGCGGGAGCGGCCCACGCCGTGACCGGTGATCTGTTGGTGCAGGCCAGTCGCTTCCCCGGCTATGTTTACGGCGACCGAGCTGCGCCTGCGGGGCCAGCTCCAAACGCCGCCGGTGCTGGACGACTTCGACTACCGCCGCTACCTGGCCCAACGCGGCATTCACAGCCTGATGCGCCACGCCACGATCGAGCGCGTGGCGGAGGATCAGGGCAGTCCGTTTTGGGCGCTGCTGTATCGGCTGAAGGCTCGGGGCGCCGCGCTGCTCGACAGAGTCCTGCCTGAGCCGGCGGCTGCGCTGGCCAACGGCATGCTCCTCGGCATCGAAAGCGGCATCCCGGACGATGTGGCCGAGGCGTTCAAGGCGACGGGGACCACCCACGTCATCGTGATCTCCGGCAGCAACATTGCGCTGCTCTCGGGCGTGCTGATGGCGGGGCTGAGCGGGATGCTCGGCAAGCGTCGGGCAGCCTTCCCGGCGATCGTAGGCATTGTCCTCTACGTCCTGCTGGTGGGCGCCGATGCGGCCGCGCTGCGCGCGGGGCTGATGGGTGGCCTGTTCATTCTGGCCATCTACTTTGGCCGGCGGAGCACCGCCTACGTCTCCCTCTGCGCGTCGGCGCTGTTGATGACGTTGCTCAACCCGCTGACGCTATGGGACATCGGCTTCCAACTCAGCTTTATGGCGACGCTGGGGCTGATCCTGTTCACCCCGACCATCGAAGGTCAGTTCGAGCGGTTCCTGGCCCGCGGGCTGACGCGGGAGCGGATGCGCCGTGTGATGGGCGTCCTCAACGATGCGCTCATCGTCACCCTGGCCGCGCAGGTGACCACCCTGCCCGTGATCGTCTACTACTTCGGGCGCATCTCGTTGATCTCACTCGTCACCAATTTCTTCATCCTCCCCGCGCAGCCGCCGATCATGACGGGCGGGATGGCGACCCTGGTGGCCGGTTTGGCCTGGGAGCCGCTGGCGCGCGGCCTGGCCCTGATCCCCTGGCTCTTCCTGACCTATACGACCGCAGTGGTACGCCTGACCGCAGCCGTGCCATTTGCATCGGTGGAGACGGGTGAACTGGGCCGTATTGCCGCCCTGGTCTATTTCGCGGTGCTGATCGGCGCCTTCCTGTGGCGTGAGCTCCGCCGCCGCGGCTGGGTCACGATGACGACGGGACGGGCGCTGGGGTGGGCGGTCGCCGTTGTGCTGCCGTTGTGGCTGTCGGGCAGCGTGCTTGCCGCCGCGCCCAGACGGCAAACTGCACGTCTTCTTCGTGCCCGGAGCGGGCAGCGAGGCGGCGTTGATCGTCACGCCGAACGGGCGCGCTGTGTGGTTGTGGGATGGCCGCGGGGATGGCGGCGCATCGGCCGCGGCGTCGCGATCGCTGCTGGCACAGCCGGCCAAGGGGGTGGATGTGGCGATCGGTCCGGGATCGACGGAGATCTGGCCCGGAGCGCAGGCAGTGGCGTCCGATCAGCTTGCTCCCGAAGCCATCGTGCGCTTGGATGACGCGGTCACGTTGACGCGCCTGCCCGCGGCGGACGGCTGGCTGCTGAGCTATGGTCAGTTTCGCACGCTTCTGCCAGCCACGCTCAAAACCGAGGCGCAGGCCGAGTTGCTGGCCGCCGGCGCTGACGTGCGCATGGCCGTCCTCAAAGCTCCCGGCCCGACACCGGCGCGTGGCCGACCGCCGCGTTTCTGGTCGCGTCCAGCGCCCCAGCGGATCTTCTGGCCGGAGGACACCACTTATCCGCCGGAGGTTGATGAGATGTTGGCGATAAGCGGCGCGGCACGCATCCCAGCCGACGCAGTGATCGAAGCCATTACCGATGGGAAGCAAATCTGGTTACGCGAGCGGAGCGGGGAAGTTCGCAGGTAGGGGGCCGGATGCTCAATCAAGCAACTCGATGCCGGCCACGGTGAGCCGTTGATTGATCAGGCTGAAAATTTGCAAGCGCAGGTTGGCCGCCTTGGCGAAATTGGTGTGTGCGATCACCGTGATCTCAGCCGTGGCGCCCAGCGCTTCCGAGGTGGAGATCACCTGCCACGGCTCGGTCAGATCGGCTAACAATGCCGGGGCCTCCTGTCCTAATCGGCTGAGCAGGTCCAGGACATCTTCAAGTTTGGCGGAAGAGACGCGAAACCGGACCTTGGTGGTCGAGAACGGGGCGCGGCTGAAGTTGCGGATGACGCTGATTTCGCCGTTCGGCACCACGTACAGCTCGCCGTTCGGGGAGCGCACCAGGGTGTTGGTAACGTTCACCTCTTCGACGATCCCTTCCACCGTAGTGCCGCCGACGCTGAGCGCGACTTTCTCGCCGATGGCGAATGTGTTGCGGAAGAGAAAGCGGCCGCCGGCCAGGATGTCGGCCACCAGGCTGCGTGCGCCCAGGCCAAAGGCCGCGCTGAACAGGCCCACGATCCAGATGAGCGTCTCCGGCCTGACGAACAACGCCAGCACGGCCAGGCCCGCCACCATGAACGCCAGCAGGCTGATCAGGCTGCCGATCAAGCCTTCGAGCGTCTGCCGTCGATGGACCGTGATGGCATGTCGGCTCGGCAGCAGCCGGCTGCCCATCAGGAGGCCGCGTGCGAATCCAGCGTGCGAACACGGACACCAGCAGCGCCGCCAGCAGATATACTATCACCGTGGCAACCAGGGGTAGTCCAGCCTTCACAGCCTGTGTATCCAAGTCGAATTTCCTTCCCGGGAACGAATCAGCGAATGATGAATGATGAATCTGCGAATGGGCAGATGACGACGAATGACGAACGATGCTTCACTCTTTACGTATCACGCATCACGCATCGCGCATCACACCCCCCACACACCCGCTTCGCCATCAGAATATCCGGTTTGCCGGGGCCGTTGGCGTCGGGCACTACGCCGGCGACGACGAAGCCGCACTTCAGGTAAAAGCGTAGGGGTGGCCCTTCAGGTTGCGGATGCGTGCTAACTGGCCGGGCAGGTCGGTGTAGAGATCGACGCCGGACAGCGAGGTCATAGCATCTTCGTCGTCGCTGCCGAGCCACAGCGTGAGCCCGCCGCGTGCCTGCACCTGCGCCTCCAGATCGGCCACCAGCGCCCGGCCGATCCCCTGGCGCTGGCAATCAGGACGGACAACCAGCGGGTGTAGTTCCCAAACGTTGCCGCCATACCCCGGGATGCCGCCGGTCCAGCCCAGCACGGCGCCGGCATCATCCAGCGCGACGCGACAGATCTTGCCGGGCGTCAGCGCCTCGTGGACTTCGGCCAGCGCCGCGGTCATGTCGGGCCAGGCGGACGGCCAGTGCACGCGGAAGCCGGCCACCAGGAGCGCCGCGGCCTGCTGAACGAAGATACCATTTTCGGGGGTCAGATCAATGATGCGCATGGTTGGAACCTGTGTTCCGTTAGGAACTCGCCAGGCCCACCAGCGATCGGAACGCGCGGTACGCCATCGGCATATCTTCGGCCGTGAACGCCACGCGCTTGCCCCCGATCCGCTCGGCGCCGGGGAGGATAGCCGCGGCGTCGGCCATTTCCGAGCGGATGAACTCCACCGCGACGGTGATCGGCGGGGTGAGGCGGCGGGGAGCGGGCGCAACGTCGGTTTTCAGCCGCCGCATAGCGCGTTCGGCAGCATCGTGGATCAATTGCGACGTCGCCTCCGGCGGCAGACACTCGGCGGCGTTGCGGCCGGTGGCGCGCTTGACGATCGCGGTTTCCAGGTCGCCCAGCAGCGCGGTCGCCTCGGCGCAGGCGGTCTGGTCGCCGGAGATCAGCAGCACCGCGCGCCGAAATGGCCGCACACGGCCCGTTCAGCCCGATCTCGCCCACGATCTCGCCGTTGAGCGAGACCCCGTCCACGCGGCCGCTCGACCAGGTGTGATCGAGGTACGCGTCCTGCGTGCCGACGCGGCGTGGTAGCCGACGAAGAACACGCCGTCGACGCCGTGCTGCACGCCCCCCACCATAGAAGGGCGCGGGGAGCCGGTATTGAGGCGGGCAGGGTTCCAACTCCTGATCAGGATGCACAGGTTCTTTCCATGACCGTCGTGACGACCACCTGTCCACCCGCAGCATCGAACCGCGCCCACGGATCGCGGCGTTTCGTCGGTTACAGCATGATCAGCGGCGGACGGCGTACTTCGGCGTGGCTCGGTTCGTTTGATCGCCGTGCGCCACACCCATGCGATCCCTTCCATGTCGGCTCCGATCAAGATTTCATCATTGACTCCGTGATGCGTCCCAAAGGGATGCTTTGCGATGTTGCGTATTCCGTGTAGTGCGTCGTTCGTCATCGTCTATCGTCCATCGTCCATCGACTCGATTCGTCCGCGTTCGCCATTCAATGTCTGCAACGCCGGTAAACCGCCGCCGCATCACCTCAATGGCCTGCGGGTTGTCATCGACCAGGATGAAA
>CAWJEL010000028.1:0-42287 GCA_963841825.1 uncultured Chloroflexia bacterium | reverse complement strand
TCGCGGAACCAGCGCAGGACGCCGATCCCGCCGCCGGCGATGTAGGCCAGCGGGTTGTAAGCACCGGGATGACCGAGTGCATGCAGAGCAGCGCACGGTGCTTGCGGTCGGCCACGAACTGGTCGGTGCAGGCCGCCAGCACCGCCGGCGTCCGCGGAGTCGAACGCCATCCCGGGCACCACCGCGCCTGCGCCCAGGGCGCACGCCGCCGTGTCGCCGCAGCCCACGGCCACCGGTACCGGGAGCCAGGCCAAAATCCCGCCGCGGCGGCCGGCGTCACTTCCCGCCACGCGCCACAGGCTCGACAATTTCAGGCAGCTTGCTCCTATCGAGGCCGAAGCGGTCGCGCAGCTCCGGCAACCAGACGACGGCCTTCGAGTCGCTGAAGCCGGTGAAGTGAATGAAGGTGTAGTCCATGAACGCCTGGTCGGCCTTCAGCCCGGCCATCGTCCCGGCCACGTAACCCGCGGGGGTGACGAACTTCGCGATGCGGGCGAAATCGGCCGGCCGCTCGTGCATCCACCAGAGGATCTTTGGCCCATGGTCGCAGGTCGGCGCGCAGCCGGTCAGCTCGGTGATGCGGTCGCCGGCCTGGCAATCCATCGCCTCGATGTAGGGCTGGCAGCGCATGTCGAGCCACGAATCGAAGCGCGCCGCCGGACGGAAGTCCTCGTCGACCGAACCGATGCCGGCCATCTGCGAGTCGAACACAATCGCCGCGACCTCCGCGGCATCGACGCCGCTATCCTGGATGCAGCGTTTGACCGTCTGCGCCGCGGTGGCGTAGAAGTCGTCGTTCTCCTGCTCCACCACGCCCGGCCGGGGATAGTAGATCGGCACCTCGACGCCGGCCTCGGCAACCAACGTGCCGTCCGTGCGATACAGGGCCGCCTTGGTCCCGCTGGTGCCCAGGTCAACGCCGATGAGATAGGTTTTCTTCAACCAATCCTCCGTGGGCTGAATGACTGACAAGACTTGAGAACCGGTGTTTCAGGAAGAAAACAGCCGCGGATTACGCGGATTCGCACGGATTTCTCGCTCTTGATCCACGAAAATCCGTGTGACACCGCACTGCACCAAACGCAGTGCGGTGCAAGTGTCAGCGGCCAAACGCGATTTGTCAGTCAACCGGCCTCCGTCGGAGAGATACGTGCGCTCTTGGCTAACCGAGCGCGTCACCGAAAACTTCGGCTAACTCTTCAACTGGATCAGGTCCCACAGATTGCCGTAGAGATCCTCGAACACAGCAACCGTGCCATACGGAGCCTCCTTCGGCTCCCGGATGAAGTTGATCCCCGATGCACGCATCGCGTTGAAATCGCGCCAGAAATCGTCGGTCTGCAGGAAGAGGAACACGGGGCCTCCGGTCTGCCGGCCGATGAAATCCTCCTGCTCGGGCGTCGATGCGCGGGCAAGGAGCAGGGTCGTGCCGCTAGAGCCGGGGGCGCGACGAGAACCCAGCGCTTGTCCTGTTCCGGCTGATACGTGTCCTCGACCAGCGTAAAATGGAGCTTCTCGCAGAAGAACGCGATCGCTTCGTCGTAGTCTCTCACGACCAGGGCAACATGTAGGATTGCCTGATTCATCCTTGCTCCGATCACTGTGGGACGGGTCTTCGCCTAACGGCCACCACTTCACTTGCGCCCGTAACGGCGAGTCGATGCATCGACTCGCCCCACATCTCAAAACGAAGAATGGTGGATGTTCGCGCCCCAGGGCGTCAGGTGAAGAGATGGTTAGGTCCTGTGGCCCACGACCGCACCCTTAGTGAGCTATGTATGGCAGCTAAGATATGCCACTAACAAGTTCTGGGACAAAGTATAGGTCGAATTTGACGTCTGTCTCTTTCAATGCGGACAGACTCATATCAAACGGCACTACTTGGTCGGGTTCGCTTTCATCTGCATAGGCGAAGTCCACGGCTATCACTTCACCATTGGCGTTTCGCACCACGGCAATTACCTTAGTTTGGGGGATTTTCACTCCTCCAGTATTCTTCAGTTGACCAACTATCTTATCTCCAACGAGATTGGACTGCACCAATTCCACTGCCGCATTCGGCCAGGCACCTGAAGGTCGCATCTTATCAGGAGTCAAGTCTATTTGGATCTTGTCGTAGGTCTTGTCCGCGATGTTAATTCCCGTGAGAATGAAAGCCACCTCCTTTCCTGGTGGAACAGCAATGACATTGTTGTCTGTGGCAATAATATTGCCGGCAGCATCAAAGATAGAGGCTGTTACTTGACTGGTAGGTAGCCACCAATCGGAGTTTGGGTTCTTTAGCGTGACGAGAATATTGAGGTCGGTAGTTCCATCGTAAGCTTTCCGTGCAACTACTATGGGCTCTCCAAGCTCAATGGGCTTCTGACTGGTCGCTGTTGCGGTAGGTGGCCCTGGCTTTGGTGTATCAGTTACGGCGACCTGGACTATTCGCGTGACTTCTACTGTTGCAGGCACAATCTTCGTTACTTCCACCGTCTGGGGGACAAGGCGTGTGACTTCCACTGATACCGGTTCCGATGCGCCTCCACCACAGCTCGCGCCTACTAATGTTGCCACTAATAGAACTAAGATGAGACCAAATTTCATCATTGTCTTCTCTCCTTTTTGCTGAAACTCCCACCGCGACCGCCAAGCTGCCCGCGATGAGTCACCGCACATTGGGGCGAAGCTGATTGCTTAGTTTTGGGATCCTAGGCTTACTTGTCCTCCAGGACATATACAACGTGCCACTCAGTATCTTTACGACCAGCCAGGCGCTCCGGCGGCAAGCCCTAATGGACCTAACAGGATGGCACCACCTACCCCCAAAGCTGCCGCTTTGCCTTTCTTGAACGAGCCCCCTCAGGTGTCATTAAATGGACCTTCTACCCCTACTTTGCCATCCTTGGTACATCTTTTCACGCTCTTTCGAATCCTTGTACGTTTTCGTTAAAACTGACGGCTTCTTTCCAAACATAATCTATCCTCTCCAAGACCGGTCAATAGTGCGCGTACTTAGTCCCAAGAATTGCACAACAATTTCGCTACAAAACGCCGAACAGTTTGAGTAACGGCGGCGGGGCGAGGATTCGCCACAATGGCGGAATTTCACTCGGCATGGGGAAAGAACCGAAAACGCCGCAAAGTTCTTCTCATCGTCCGCTGCACGCTTTATTAGTCCGCTTCACCATTTTCAGAAGCGATTATAGTTTGGGCTTCTTGGGCTATTACATAAACTTCTTTGGCTTGCGATATTTCAATGCTAAACCCAAAATCAATAGTCGCCAGTTCTCCGAGCAGTTCTTGCATGGAGTTGTGCAGTGCGAGCAAGTTCACAAGTTGATTAGGACTTGTCGCGTTCGTTACCTTCCTTGTTAATGGGATAGCGATAGCCATCGGAGAGCTTATCTATTTGCTCGAATTCTTCTGCATATCTGAGGACTTTGTCGGCAAGTTGGATAAGCACTTGGTCAGATGGAAAGAACGCCTTGAGGTCTTTTCGAAGAACCCGTGCTAATCCTTGTAGCTGATGGTTGTTGACGCGTTGTCGATCTGCGCTTTGGCTATCCTTGAAAAGGTAAATCAAGCCTGCCTTGTAATATAGCCCTTTCAGATATAGTTCGAACGCTTGCCGATACAAGAATACAACAGGATATGCTTCATAATTTGAGAAGCGTGGGTTCGCTAAGAGATTTTCTGCCAAAACAGATGCAGAGCCTGCATATCCTTTAGCGAAGACCCCAAAGTCCTGTTGAGGGTTTTGAGTAAACGAGATAATGAAGTTGTTTGTATCGCTGATCGAATTGTAAAAGGCCATTAGTCACTCCCTATGTTCGTTGGTTAAGGATGTACACTGTTTTGAAAGAGACGGTCTCATGGGCGCGGGGCTAGCCCCCTGCGCCCATAAGGTGGGTGTTTTGACTAGAGCGAAGCCTCCTAACATTGAACTATCCAGCGGCTTTCTCCCAACTCAGCCCAATTGCCTCGCCCGCGCCGCCAGCAAACCGTCGATCTCGGCGATCTCAGCCTCGCTCAACGTCCAATCGCTGGCCGGCGCGATCTCCGCGACCTGGCCCGGCCGGCGCGCGCCGACGATGGCCGCGGTGAGCTCGGGGCGGCGCAGCGTCCAGGCGACCGCGAGCTGGCCCACGCTCCGCCCGTGCCGCGCGGCGATCGGGCGCAGCGCCTCGATCAACGCCAGGTTGGGCCCCAGCTCCGGATCGTGGAAGTGACCGTTCTTGTGGCGCACATCGTCGGCCGGCAGCGCGGCGATGCGCTCGCGCGTGAACTTGCCGGTCAGCAGGCCCGATGCCATCGGGCTGTAGACGACGACCCCGATGTCGTTCGCGGCGCAGAACGGCAGCAGCTCCGCTTCGACCCTCTGGTCCAACAGGCTGTACGGCGGCTGCAGCGAAGCGACGGGATGGATGGCCTGGGCGCGCTGCAACTGGCTGACGCTGAAGTTGGACGCGCCTGCGTAGCGGATCTTGCCCTCCTCGATCATCTTGGCGATCTCGGTCCACGCCTCTTCCACGTCGGCGTCGGGGTTGGGCCAGTGGATCTGGTAGAGGTCGATCACGTCCACGCCCAGCCGGCGCAGGCTGCCCTCGGCCTCCTCCCGCACGCTCGCCGCCTTCAGCCGGTTGAAGACCGAGCGCTCGGACGGGATCATTCCAGACCAGGCCGCACTTGGTCGCCAGGATCAGCTCATCGCGGCGTCCCTTGATCGCCTGGCCGACGACCTCCTCGGAGTGCCCCAGCCCGTAGGCGGGCGCGGTGTCGATCCAGTTGATCCCCGCGTCGAGGGCGGCCTGGATGGTCGCGATCGAATCGTTGTCGTCCTGCGGCCCCCAGCCGAAGTCCCACGGCCCGCCGATGGCCCACGCGCCGAAGCCGATCGTGGTAAGGTTCAGGTCGGTATAACCCAGTTTGCGCTGCTTCATTTCATCTCCCCCTAACCCGGACTCCCCGGATTCCAAACTGACCCTAACCACAAAGTCACCAAGTCACCAAGGACACGAAGACCTCTAAATCTCTTTGTGCCGCTTCGTGCCTTTGTGTCTTTGTGGTGAGAATCTCGCTGGGCGCACCAGAACCCAGTTTGCTCAGGCACGATTATCCTACGCCACGTCGATGAAAACCTTCATCGTCTTGTCGCCCTGCTGATCGATGAAGCGATAGGCGTCCAGGTACGCGTCGAACGGGAAGTGCTTCGACATCAGCGGCTCGGTGACGATGCCGCCGGACGCGATCAGCTTGACCGCGCGTTCGTAATCCTGCCGCTGGTACATCAACGTGCCGCGGATGTTGAGCTCGCGATCCTGCACCAGCCCCATGTCGATGCGCGGCTTCTCGCCGAAGACGCCGACGATGACCAGCGTGCCGCCCTTCTGGATCGTCTCCACCGCCGCGGTGATGGTCGGCTCGACGCCCACGCACTCGAAGACGACGTCGAAGCCGTCCTTGCCGAAGATCCGCTCGGCTGCATCGGCCAGGATCTCCGCATTGGCATTCGAGGTCCCGGTCAGCCCGCATTGCCGCGCCACTGCCAGCCGGTACGCGCTCAGGTCGGTGATCAACACCTGCGCGCCCTCGCTGCGGGCCACCTGCGCCACCAGGTTGCCGATCGGCCCCGCGCCCAGCACCGCGACGCGGCGCCCGGCCAGGCTCTGACCAGCGCCGGCCGCGGGGTTGCCGGCACGCGAGACGGCATGCACCGCGACCGAGACCGGTTCCACCAGCGCGCCCTGCTCGTAGCTGAAGCGGTCGGGCAGCGGGATGATCTTGTCCGCGCTCGTGACCCACAGCTCCTGGGCGCAGCCCGGCGCCTGGAAGCCCTTCGACCTTGAGCTTGTCGCAGATGTGGTAGTCACCGCGCTTGCACGGCGCGCACTCGCCGCACACGATCTGCGGCATCGAAGTCACTTTCGTCCCCAGCGCCAGGCCGGTCACGCCCGGTCCGACCGCCTCCACCGAGGCCGAGTATTCGTGGCCCTGCACGACGGGATACTTGGTGTAGGGATGCTTGCCGTGGTAGACGTGAACGTCCGAGCCGCACACGCCGATGCGCTGGATGCGCAGCAGCACTTCGCCCGGCCCCGGCGCCGGGACCGCGACGTCCTGGATTTGGATCTTGCCCGGGGCAGTCATGATGGCTTGTTTCATGTAGGGTCTCCTTGCGGAGTCTTACCAACTGAGTTTTGTACAACGAGCAGAGTATCTCAACCACCAAGACACTGAGCACACGAAGGTGCACAAAGGGATCAGGGTCTTTGTGTTACTTGGTGACTCTCGTGGCTTTGTGGTTACAGTCCCAAACGAAAACTTGGGTTCCAGCTCGTCCGGGTTAGCCACTTACGCGACCACATTCAACCAGCCGCCGTCCACGAAATACTCTGACCCCACGCAATAGCTGGCGCGCGGGGAGCACATGAAGACGAAGAATTGGGCGAGCTCCTCCGGCGTCGCGAAACGGCCGATGGGCGCGTTCTGCTTGGCGATGTCGTCCAGATAGTCGTAGGCCGTCCGCCCCGTTCCGTCGGTCAACTGCGTGGCGGTCTTCACCCAGTCTTTCGTCAGGACCAGGCCAGGATTGATGGTGTTGACCCGGATGTTGTGTTTGATGACCTCGTTGGCCAGGCATTTGGAGAACATCACCAGCGCGGCCTTGGTGGTGTTGTAGATCGGCTCATATCCCAGCGGCTGTTTGGCGCAGATCGAGGCGTTGTTGAGGATCACGCCGCCCCCTCGGCGCTGCATGGCGGGGACCAGGCCGCGCGACAGGCGCACGGCGGCCATCACGTGGAGGTCCCAGAAGTGCTGCCACTTCTCGTCCGGCGCATCCAGGATGGTTTCGTTGGTGCCGGTACCGGCGTTGTTGATCAGGATGTCAGCCCCGCCGAAGGCCTGCTCGATCTCGGCCAAGGCCCGCGCGATGTCATCCGCGTTGGAGACATCCGCCGCGATGCCGAGCGCCTTGACGCCGTATTGGGTCACGACTTCGGCGGCCCGCTCGGCGACGCGACCGCTGTCTCGGGCGATCAGCACGACGTGGGCGCCCTCGATGGCCAGCCCTTCAGCCACGGCAAATCCGATTCCCTCACTGCCGCCGGTGATGACAGCAACTTTGCCCTTCAGTTCAAGGTCCATCGATTCGTGCTCCTTTTGTGTTGGCCGCGGATCAACGCGGATGTACACGGATATTTCTCTATCAATCCGCGTTCATCTGCGTAAATCCGCGGCCCGTTGCTCTTGTTCAAAACTCCGCCAGCTCGTCGAAGAGCGCATAGTGCTATTCTTACTCAAAATACCCTCTACCGCAAAACTTACTGTGCGGTGATTGTCATTTGAAAGGTATCTGAGCCTAATCCACCATCGCGATGGCCTCCAACTGCTCCCAGCGGGCATAGGCTGCGGCCAAATCCTGTTCTACCGCGGCCAGACGGGCGCTGGCCTGCACCACCTCCTCGCCTCCCTGCTGGTAAATGCCGGCGTCGGCCATGCTCTGGTAGAGGCGATGCTGTTCGGCCTCCAGCGCCTCGATCTGCGGGGGCAGCGCGTCGAGTTCCTGCCGCTCCTTGAAGGTCAAACGCCGTGGGCGCTCGGCGGCGCCGGCCCGCTGGGCGGCAGACCGCGCCGCCGGTTTCTCGACCGGGGCCGGCGTCTTGTCGTCCGCTGCGGCCGGACGCTGGCGCACCCAATCGTCGTACCCCCCGGCATACTCGCCGACCCGGCCCTCGCCCTCCAGCGCCAGGGTGCCGGTGACGATGTCGTTGAGCAACTCCCGGTCGTGGCTGACCAGGAGCAGGGTGCCCTCATATTCCAGCAGCAGATCCTCCAGAAGTTCCAGCGTTTCCAGATCCAGGTCGTTTGTCGGCTCGTCCAGCACCAGCACGTTGGAGGGCCGCGCGAAGAGGCGCGCCAGCAGCAGCCGGTTGCGCTCGCCGCCTGACAGGGTGTTGGCATAGACCCGCGCGCGCTCCGACGTGAACAAAAAGTCCGCCAGATAGCTGATAACGTGCTTGCGCCGGCCGTTCACCATGATGAAATCCCGCCCGTCGGCGACATTATCCATCACAGTCCGGTCTTCCTCCAATTGGGCGCGCAACTGGTCAAAGTAGGCGATCTCCAGGTTGGCGCCGTGGTGCACTGTGCCCGCCTGCGGCGGCAGCTCGCCCAACAGGAGGCGCAGCAGCGTGGTTTTGCCGGAGCCGTTCGGGCCGACGATGCCCACCTTGTCGCCCCGCATCAGCGTCGTGGAAAAGTCGCGCACGACCGGCTGGCCGTCGTAGCTGAAACTGACGCCCTCCGCCCGGATGACCAGCCGCCCGGAACGCTCCGCCTCCTGGATCTGCATGCGCAGGGCGCCGGGCTGCTCGCGGCGGTCGCGGCGCTGGCGGCGAAGCTGTTCCAGCGCGCGCACGCGGCCCTCGTTGCGTGTCCGCCGCGCCTCGATCCCCTGGCGGATCCAGACCTCTTCCTGGGCCAGCTTTTTGTCGAACTCAGCGGCCTGGGTGGTTTCGACCGCCAGGATCGCCTGTTTGCGCGCGATGAAGGTGTCGTAGTCGCACACCCAGTCGATCAACCGGCCGCGGTCGATCTCGATGATGCGCGTGGCCAGCTTACGGAGGAAGACGCGGTCGTGCGTCACGAAGACCAGCGTGCCGCCATAGCGCAGCAGATAGTCTTCCAGCCAGGCGATGGCGTCGATGTCCAGGTGGTTGGTCGGCTCATCCAGGAGCACGATGTCGGGGTCGCGCACCAGGCCGCGCGCCAGGAGGATGCGCCGCTTGAGCCCGGCGGAGAGACGCTCGAAATCGGCCGCGGGGTCAAGCCCCATGCGCGCGACGATCGTGTCCATTTGCAGGCGCCGGCGCCAGGCGTCATCTTCGCCGATGGGCGTCGGGCTCGCCTCGGACGCGGCAAACCCGCCCGCCAGGATCTCGGCCACGCTGCCCGTCAACCCTTCGGGCACTTCCTGGACCAGGTAAGCCACGCGCAGGCCCCGTTCACGGATCACGGTCCCCGTATCGGGTTCAAGCTCGCCGGCGATGATCTTGAGCAGCGTGGACTTGCCCACGCCGTTGCGCCCGACGAGGCCCAGCCGCTCGCTGCGCTCGATCTGCAGGTCGATATTCTCCAGGACCGAGCGCGCCGCCGAAGCCCACGCTGACGTCCCGCATACTCAACAAAGCCATGAAAACCACCTTGAAATGAGAGGGGCGGTGAAATCCTTGTACAACGAGTAGGCACCTCACCACAAAGACACCGAGACACGAAGATGCACAAAAAAATCCTGATCCTTGTGTCCTTGGTGCCTCCGTGCGCCTTGGTGGTTAGCGCTCGGCTTGGCTCCGGTTCAATTCGCTGTCTGAATTCTAAGCGTACATTTCCGGCCGGCGGTCGGCAAAGAGATCATTGGCCGCGGTCACGTGTTTGTCATCAGCCGCGCTCGGATCGATCTCGACCACGGCCACGCAGTCGCCCTCGATGGGCGCCTGGCTGTAACCGCTCGCCCCGCGGGGTCATGATCTGCGAGGCGCCGGTGAAAGTCAGACTCTGCTCCGCCAGCTTCCTCCGTCCCGTAGCGGTTGGTGGTCGCGGCGAAGACCCGGTTCTCCAGGCAGCGGGCAAACATCGCGGTCTGGCAATAGGGCAGCACCAGGTTAGAAGGATGCGCGATGATCTGCGCACCGCGGAGCGCGAGGGTGCGAGCCGACTCCGGGAAGAACCAGTCGAAGCAAACCATCATGCCGATCGCGCGCGCCCGCGTGCTCGAAGATGCGAAATCCGGTGTCGCCCGGCTGAAACAGCAGCTTCTCGCCGGCGAACAGGTGCGTCTTGCGGTAGACCTGGATCACGCCGGCCGCGCCGACCGCCGCGGCCGAGTTGTACAGCCCAGCGGGGGTCCACTCGGAGAACCCGGCCACGATCACGCCGCCGGTCCGGCCCGCCAGGCGTTGAAGCGCCGACAGGAACGGCCCGGAGCCGTCGCCCGGCTCGCTGAAGGGACTCAGCGCCTCCGGCGACGCGTACAGATAGCCGGAGTTCGCAAGCTCGGGCAGCACCAGCAGGTCAGTCTCTACGCCGTGCAACAGGCGCTCGACCGCGGACACGTTCGCCGCCACGTCATAGCGGACCGGGGCGAATTGGGCAAAACCGATCTTGAACATGCGCGCACCTTTCTATGTTATAATGCCATCGCTGCCGCCGCAAGGCCAGTAGGCGAGGTAGCCTGCCAAGTTGGGAGAGACAGTGCGATGACCATCCTTTACGTTGAACCACAACAACGGGCAAATGAGATCATGCCTTTGGTGCAATCCGCCATCGAAAGCCAGATCGTCAGGCTGGAGCTTGCCCTGAAGTTAGCGGATAAGCGTCTGCAACCCTTCGAACAGAGATATGGGGTCGGTTCGGCCCGCTTCATTTCCGAAATGACTGCCGAAGATCTGGCTGGCGGTGATGACGAGTACATCCATTGGGCAGGCGAGTACCGACTCCAACAGAGATTGCTGCAGAAACTAGACGCGCTCCGCGGGATCAACTTCCGTCGCTTAGCCACTACCTTGCGCAGATCAGGGCGCTACTGGACAGTTATTCTCGCCCAGCCTTCGTTCTTGATGTCGACACTTGATCCAAAGCAGTCTCGCTGTTGTCGTCCTGAACGAGTAGGCTTAGCCAGTTACGGCGTGGCTTCAAGTCTTTCCGTGCCGAAGCAGACAATGCGATCTTCTGAAAACAGAGTGAAGGATCTCGGCCGATGGCGCCGAATGCGGGTGATGCCCGCAGCTTGCCATACCAAGCGGTTGCTGATGTAGAAGACGGGATTGTCTGCCAGATCCGCCTGGCGATGGTTGATGACCAGGCGTTGTTTACCGAAGCCGTGGATGTTGTGCGTCTGACAATAGCTGTAGTAGGTTTCCTGTTCACCCTTGTAGGTAATCGTGATGCGCTGGAAAACCGCTTTGCCGCCATCGGCGACAGCCGTCAGGTGTTCCTGTTTGAGCCGGCTGGCGAAGTCCTTGAGCGTTTCCGGGCCGCTCTGCAACGTGACCTTGTCACCGTCGGCTAAGGTGCCGACATACGGCAAGTGCAAGGTCTGGTCCAGGAAGCGACAGAAGTCGGGCTGGGTGAACCAGTTGTCGAAAACCACCGGCAAGACTTCAGCCGGATGGGCCGTGACCCACTGCTGGAGCAAGTCCTGGGCGATGTTCAACTTGCTGTCATACAAATCTTGGATCTCGGGGTACTGCTTCTGGCGGCGTTGCCAGACGCCCACCAGGTAACTGCGCCACTTGCGGGGGTCAGTCGCCTTGAGGGCTTCCTTGCTCGCCTTGAGTGGCACGTCTGCCGCACGGAGACCCTGTTCGAGTTTGGTCAGATCCACCGGCTTCCACAGCTCGAATAACAACGGATAGTCCGTATCGTCATCACTGTAGTGCAGGGTGACCAGATCGTGCGCCCACACGTAGCTTGCGCTGACATGATCGTACAGCTTGGCAATCTGCTCAAAATCCTGCCCGTAGTGGCTGAGCAACGTGTCGTCCACACTGAGCACGCCCTTGGGCTTGCGGTGCGTCGCCGGCACACTCGCCAACACCGCCAAGCGGGCCTGATTCAATGCCGCCAGCGAAAACGGGCTGACGGTCAACAGGCGGTTCAACGAACTCTGGTTGCGGCTCTCAAAGACAAACAGACGATTGATCCCATCGACCGTTTTGTTCTCTGAGACGATCAAACCGCTGATGTACCGCTTGAATTCGATGAACGCTTCCGCCGAGAAGACATCAGCGAAGACAGGCGCATAACGCTCTACAACTGCGGGAAACGCCACCAGGGGAATCATGCTGTACCTCCATAACGGTGTAGCTCACCCTGTATTGTACAGCGTTTTTCCCGTGTTAGCGCCAGGCAATTGGAGTATGCAGTTGTCAAAGTGCAGAAGAGTCGAATCCTAACGTTATGTTAATGCCAAAGTCGAGAAGGATCTCGTTTGGACCGAGAGTTTCTTGAGAACGGGTTGCGATGCAATCCGCGTTGTAGCAAAACGCCAGCGAAGCATCTCGCGCACCGGAACGAGACCCTTCGCTATTTGTTCGGAGTGTCAACGTCTCTTCGTTGAACTCGCTCAGGGTGACAATCTCTGAGAATTGAATGACCCTGGGTGTCCGGGTGATCAGGCCTAGCTTAAGGCTGGGCGTAGGTCACACCCGGCGCCAAGTGACACGTCGCGTCGCGTCGTCGTACAGCGCATAACATGCGCTGTCGCTGTCATGTGGTGTGCCGACACTACCAACACCCACCAACCACCGCTCACCGTCCGCGATCGTGAGGCCGTCGCCGCCCTCCACACGCTGCGGCACGCCGCCAGGAATCCAGCGCCACGCCTCCTGGACGTGCGTGTGGCCGTGGAAGAAAACCTGCACGTCCGCAGTCTCCAGTTCGGCCAGCGCATCCCAGCGCGCTGGTTCGGAATGCTGAAGCGACGGAAAAAGCGCCGTCCAGTGCCACTGGCGCTCACGGAGATAGTCCACGACGCCGGCAATGCCCAACCCCTCTGGCCAGGCGGGGCTGGCGTGCGCGGCCCAGAGGCCATCTGCCCGGAAGACCGGCGGCCAGCGCCCCACCCAACTTCGATACAAAGGTGGCAGCCCGCGCAAACCGGACGCCTCCCAATTGCCGAACACACACGTTGCCCCGGCCCGATCCAGAATATCCAGCGCCCGCACGTCGCCGATGTCGCCCAACGCCAACACGTCGGACGCGCCGAGGACCTCGGCATCGGCCAGCACACGCTTCAGCCGATCGCCCCGGCCGTGAACATCAGAAACGATCGCCCAGATCTTGGTCATTTCAGTGCATCACCACAGATGAACCGGTCCATCGCCGTCCCCCCGAGTGAAATAGAAACGCTGTGTGCTGGATTCGGTCGGATCGAGCGACTGCCGCAGTTTGGGCGACAGGAAGAGGAATGAGTTCGTCGGTCCCGACAGCAGGCCAACCCGATCGAACGCGGCATTCCACGCCGCCGCGGCGTGGTTAACCACAACCAGGTCGGCGTTCGTCCTCTGCAGCGCCCACAACGCCCCGCTCGCCACGGCGCGCGCATCCTCCGGCGCCGCCAATAGATCGATCACCGCGCCCAATGTCATATCGCCGAAGTAGGTGTGACTGCGGACGGGCGCTGCGGAGTAGACGACCCAACCCAGGGCGCGGCCATCCGCCCGGCGCACCTGCGCCTTGCGCATCTGCGGATGCCCGGCGGGGTAGAGCGCAGCCAGCGCGGCGGCTGACCGGTCGCCGATGAATGCGTACTGGTCGCGCGCCAGCTCCCAGATCGCATCGGCCCAACCGCCCCAGGCTTCGAACGGCTCGACAACCAGGCCGCGCACATCGGGGCGACGTCCCCGCAACTGCTGCGCCAGCCTGAACAGCCCCAGCCCGGCCGACCCCAGACCGGTGGCCGCCAACAGATCGCATCCCCACGCAGCGCGCCCGCGGCGGCGCAGATAGGCAAAGTTACGCAGGAATGGCTTCGCCCGCAGCACACTGAAGTGGAACGGCACAGGCCGGCTCGACCAGCCGGTCCCGGTCATCAGCCGGGCTACCGGCGCATCCAGGCGGCCCACCCCCAACCCGTAAATCAATGGGTAGCGGCGTACAGTCTCCTTGTGGATCATCAACCCAACCATGCCGAACGCAGGGTCGATGATCCCTTCGGAAAGTGGGTAACCGTAGAACGCGATTCGAACGTCCTCGGCGCCATGCATGCGAAAGGTCTGCTCGCGCACAGAGACCCCGCCGCGCACGCGACCATCTACCAGGCAGAGGTAACGGCTCAGTGCGATGGGAGAGCCGTGCGGCACGTAGCAGCGCCTCAAAAGGTCGCTCCGCACTCAAACGATGGGGCTGCCCGGCTGCCGCCATCCGTTGATTGAAATCCATGATTTCAGCGGCATCCTGGGCGAGCCAGGCGGAATTCGTATCGGCTCATCGTTCGCTCATGCTGTGCTGCCGCCGTCCACCGTCAACACCGTGCCTGTGATCATCGCCGCATCGGGGCCGAGCAGGAACGCCACCGCACCGGCGACTTCATCTGCAGTGACCAGCCGGCGCAGGGGGGTGCGGCGCACGATAGTAGCGATTTGCTCCGATTTGAGATCCCGCCGACATGCGCGTGGCCATGTAACCCGGCGCCAGCGCATTGACCGTGATATTCGCACGGCCCAGCTCGCGCGCCAGGCTGCGGGTGAAGCCGATCAGCGCAGCCTTGCTGGCCCCGTAAACCGACAGGCCATTGAAACCGGTCCCACCGATGATGGAGGATACGTTGACGATCCGCCCCGCGCCGGCCACCAACATCGAGCGCACCGCGTACTTGGTCAGGAGGATGGTGGCGGTGACGTTGACCGCGATCGTCTCCTCGATCTCAGACTCGTGCATGGTCGCCAATACACCGTCGTGCGCCACGGCTGCGTTGTTCACCAGGCCATACAACGGACCATAGGTTTTCGTCAATGCGCCCATAAACCCATGAAGGCCGGCGCGTTGACCCAGGTCGAGCGGTTCAAAGACGATGTTCGCACCCGCCTCACCACCCTGCGCCTGGCTAAGTTCCACGGAAAGCTCGCGGCCGGTGGCGATCACACGATAGCCCTCGCGCGCCAGTCGCACGGCCAACGCCAGGCCAAGGCCGCGCGTCCCTCCAGTCACCAGGACATTCTTTCCGTTCATGCTGCGTCCCTCATGATCTTGCCGGTGCTCGCCGTCTCCAGCGCATCGCTGACCGTCACAATGGCCGGCGCCTTGAAGGCCGGCAAGTGCTCGCGACAATGGCGCTGCACCGCGCGGACCAACGCCTTCCGATCGGTCACGGCGACATCGGGCACGATGATCGCCTCAACCAGCGCACCGGTGATGGAACTGCGTCGTGCTCTTACCAACACCAGCGCGACCCCGGCGTCTCGCGGACGACTCGCTCCACCTCTTCGGGGAACACCTTGTTGCCGCCGACATTGATTGCACCGCTGGCACGGCCCAGAAACAGATAGCGATCCCCCTTGCGGCGCACCAAATCGCCGGTGTTGATCCAGCCCGCAGGCATCCAGCAACACGCTGCCATCGATGAAGCGTTGTTCGGCGCGCGCCGGTCGCAGCCAGAGCAAGCCGGCATCATCCACCTTGATCTCGATCCCCCGAGGCGGCTGTATCTCGTAGTCAACCGGAAAGCCTTCGCGCCGGTCATGCACCGAGAAACCGACGCCGGCCTCAGTGGACGCGTAAATGTGCGTGATGCGCGCCTCGGGATACGCCCTGGCCAGCGCAGCCAGCACGGCCGCGTCAGCGATTTCGCCGCCCAGGGTCACCTGGCGCAGCGGCAGCGCCCGATCCGCACCGCTCATCAGGATCTTGCGCCACAGCGTCGGCGTGGCCGAGAGCGCGGTGCAGCCTGCCGCAGCCAACGCCGCGATCTGGCCATCCAAGCCGCCAGCGGTATCCGCAAACAGCAACGGCGAACTGCTGAGAAACGCCTGGAGAAATACTTGGAGACCGGCGAAGCGCGCGAGATCGTATAACAGCCCCCAGCGATGGCGCGGCACCTCCGTCCCCGCCCGGACGGTGCGGGTCAGTGTCGCCAGCGTATGCCCTACCAGTTTGGGCGTGCCGGTAGTACCGGAGGTTGGCACAATCCAACGCGTTTCCCGGCGAGGGGCTACGAGTTGATCAAAATCCCCCGTTTCAGGAGCCGGGCCGGCCGCACCCTGCCGATTATCCTCGATGCCATCTCCGACAAGCTGCCAGGCGATAGTAAAAGTACGAATCGGTACGCCCGCGGCGCTTTGCCTGTCCGCCCCATCCCGGGCGCCCGTCACGATGAGACAATCCATCCCCGCACGACCGATCAGCGCGGCCACCTGCTCGGGGGGGTGATCGGATGGCAGAAGCAGCAATGACTCGGCCACACCATCGAGCGCGACCAATAGAAACGCCAGGTCGAGCGCAGAGGAGGGCCACAACGCGACCCGGTGGCCGGAAAAATCCCCAATCTGCGTTCTATGCGCGGCCAGGAGCGCCCGCAATCGGGCCGCGTCGATTGGGTCTCTCCGGCAAGCCACAGGAGGTAGTCCCTGGAAAGCCCGCCAAATGATCGCGCAGACAATGAAGCTCAAGAGCCGATAGCATGATCCCGGTAAGCCTCATAAATCGCCACGAACTCGTCGAGGGTGCGCGGGTAAACCGCTTCAGCCATCAGCACGAACGGATCGTAGCCCAGCCGCTCCTCCAACCGCACGACGAGAATGGCAAAACCCAACGAATCGAGCCCGGTCTTGAGCAGCGGTGTGTTGCCCTCCAACGGGACTGTGAGTGTCACACCGTTGTCAGCCAGCAGTTCCTGCAGCGTCTCGGTAATAGCCTGACGAATCTCCATGTTACTCCTTCAGCGTTCTCTCGCGAGAAGAGATGATACCATTTGGAGCCTGGAACGACAAAGAAGCGACCTTATACGGGGAAGAGTTTTCTTGCGGCGTGGCGAACTTGCCTTACCCTGGGTTGCGTTTTAGAATGACAACCTATCCCAAGCTTTACGTCGTAATCGTCTGGTGGAGGCTGCATGCTTCGGGTCACCTTCTTCATGGAACAGGGCAAGGGTTACCGCACCTACTACCGAAACCTGCGGTCGTTTGTCGATATGAATCCCGAAATCACCCCGACCTGGGTACCCATAACTTACCATCGCCCCAACAGCCTGCTCGATCGGTGGCCTATCTTGCCTGCCGGGGTACGAGGGGTGCTGCACGCCCGCCAGCAAGTGCTGGAAGGCTTCAAGAAGACACCCTGCGATGTCGCGTTTTTCAATCCATATGTGCCCGCAGTCTTGAGCGGCGACCTGACCCATCGTCAGCCCTATGTCATCTGCTCCGATATCACGCCGCGCCAGTTTGACGCTATGGCATTTGCCTACAACCATCCGGTTGACCGGTTCGGCCCCCTGCGGGCTTACAAACACAGGGCCGCGACCCGCGTCTTTTACAATGCGGCGCACTTCATCTGCTGGACGACCTGGGTGCGCAACTCGTTCGTCAACGATTATGGCGTCCTGCCTGAACGCGCTGGAAGTGTTGCCGGTAGGCGTTGACCTTGAACTCTGGCAGCCTGCTCCTACACGCACAGACCTGGCCGCGGACGCCCCTGACACTCACCCCCTCCGCATCTTGTTCGTGGGATATCAATTTCGTCGAAAGGGGGGAGACACCCTGCTTCGTGCGTTCCGCGCACTGCCTCCGGGGCTGGCTGAGCTGCACCTGATTGCCCAACCGCCGGCGCCTGAAGGGGACGGAATCTTCTTGCACACCAAGTTGAAACCCAACTCGCCGGAGCTGATCGCGTTGTACCAGAACGCTGATGTTTTTGTGTTGCCTTCGGAGGCAGATACATTCGGCATCGTAGCAGTCGAAGCGAGCGCGGCGGGGATCCCGGCGATCGTAACCGATGTGGGGGGTGTGGCCAGTGTGGTGGCCGACGGGGTGACGGGCTTTGTGATCCAGCCGGGGGACGTGGCGACGCTGGTGGAACGGCTCCGCCTGCTCGCCGCTGATCCGGCGCAACGCCGGCGTATGGGCGTTGCCGCACGTCAGCGTGCCGAAGCGCGCTTCGATATGCGGAAGATCACCGCGCGCACCATCGAGATCATCCTCGAAGCCGCACACACCGCGCCCGGTCGTTCATAGAAAACGCCGCAATACACCATAGCCTGCTTCGCTCAAACGGAGCAGGCGCGGGGAATGGACACACTGGTAGCGTCCGTAGCTCACCAGTTCACCGCCGAACTTCGCCTTGAAATCACGTACACCGTACTCCTCATCCGGCTTGCCGGCGCCACCGAAATCAAAGGAGTGATAGCCGTTGCGGCTACCCCAATCCAGCGCGTGCCAGACCAGCAGGTCATTGACCCGATAGGCCGAGAAAGCCTTATCCACGCCGGTGTACCAGTAAATGATCGTGCCCTCGTACAGCAGAAGCGTCATCACCCCGGCGTCATGGCCCTTGACCCGCGCCAGCAGCAATTTGAACATGCCCGCCGGCTGCAGGATATCAAATGCGGCGCGAAACAGCGACTCAGCGGCCAGCGGTACCTGCAGCCGGCGATAGACCTCGCTGAGAATCGTGTAAGCCGCAGACACCTGCGCCGGATCGGTTACCTCGTCGACGCTAACACCCTCGCGCTGCGCCTTCTGGATGTTGCGTCGCGCATTGGAACGAATCGCCTGCCAGATCGCCTCCGCGGGCCGGTTCAGATCGATGAGGAAGTTCAGGTGATCCTCATAGACAAAGCCGCCCGCCGCCAGCGCCGGCCGCCATGCCGTCGGGTCCGACAGGTTGCGCAGCTCGGTGAAAAGAACACGCTTGCCCATATCGCGCCGATAGGCAGCCAGGAGCGGGCGCAACGCCTCGCATCCTTTTGGACATGGCGCAGCAAGCAGGCTCCCATACGCCACCGCGCGCGCGGTGAGCCGGCGCAGCGGACCGCCCAACACGGCGATCTCTACGGGCGTCAACAGCGCCAGCGGACGGCCCTCCTCGTCCACAGCCGCCCATAGTCCCGGCCGATAGCCTGCCGTGCGCTCGAAAACCCCGAACATCTCCGGGGTGTGGAAGACATTCGCCGCCGGATTGCCCGCGATGAAGCTGCGCCAGACATCCTCCGGCAAGGTGCGAACGATGGAAACTGACATCAACCCCTCACCGCCCCCATACGCGCGCCGCGTAATCCCACAGCGTGAGCGCGTCGATGTCCCCGCTGAGCACAAACGCGCTGGTCGCGCCCAGCGGCCAGCGCCCCAGCGCCGGGTGGTGGGCCGCCGCGCTCGATTCTTTGCCCGTGGCACCCGCGGCGTGCTGCTGGCGCCACCAGGCCGCCACATCCCCCAGGCTGGCCCGCCACACAGCCGGCCCCAACCGCGCCACATGATCCAAGACCCGCTCCAACGCCGCCGCACACAGGGGGAACCGTTCGGGATGAAGCTGCAACACAAACAGTTCACCCCGAACATGGCATTGGTCGAACGCGGCGATCCAATACTGCGCTATCGCCCCAGCCTCTCGCAACCGCAGACGCTCCACCAGCATTTCGTCATCGGGGAAGCTCACCGGCAGCTCCAGCAGATCGCCGACCCAAAAGGGCAGCGCCGGTGTGGTCTCCGCAGGCGCCGGGCGGTCGAAGGCCAGCAGCGTATCCAAAGCCTGACGTTCCCCCGGTGCAAGCGTGGCCCTATCCACCACGGGCCACAGGATCGGCTGGCTGCTGTCGTAGGTCAGCCCGGCTGCCGCCAGCGCGGCGAGAAGATCGTTGTTCCAGCGCAAGTAGGGTGCCCGAAAACCTGTGAAGGGGATGTGCTGCGCCCGAAACAGATCGGTCGCCTGTGCGATCGTGCCTGCGAGCGCCGGCGCCGCCAGCAAACTGTGATCGATATGGCGGTAGCCGTGGATCGCCAGTTCGACGGTAACGCCATCACCCAACAGCGTGCGCAATAGCTTCGGGTGGCGCTCCAGGGTCAGCGCGGTAACGGGAAAAGTGACCCGGGCGTCATACCGCGCAGCCAGCGCAGCGAAATCGCTCAATGCGCGAGTTCAACGCGCCCGCGGTCAATCCGACCCGATCGACGATCGCATAGCCGCGACGGAAAAGATCGAACGGGCCTTTGGAACGGATCAGGTGAGAAAGCAAGATTGAGTCCTTGATTCCGGAATGTGGCCGAGGTAGCACTCGGGTCGGTGCAGGGACCGGCCCAAGCATTGTAGCGGAGGATGCCTAAAACGGCAACGGCGGCTGGTAGGGTGGTCGTTGCCGGCCAGCGTCACGTAGGGCGCGGCCCGGTCGGCGCGCGCGCCCAGCTTGCGCAGGTCGCCGATCTCAGCCAGCTTGCCCTGCCGCCGCGCCTGGATGATCGCCCTGGCCGAGGTCGGCCCCACGCCGGGCACCCGCAGCAACTCGTCCAACGGCGCGGCGTTGACTTCCACCGGGAAACGTTCGGGGTGTTTCTGCGCCCAAGCGGCCTTGGGGTCCACATCAGTGCGAAGCTGGCCATCGGGGTCGAACGGCAGCTCATCCGCGGAAAAGTGATAGTAGCGCAGCAGCCAATCAGCCTGGTACAGGCGGAACTCGCGCTGCGGGTCGGTGGGCAGTTCGTGCTCCAGCGGCGTGCCGCGCACCGGCGTAAACGCGCTGTAATAGGCCCGCGCCAGCCGCAGTTCCCGGTAGAGCATCTGCGCGGTGGCCAGCAGATCGCGATCGCTTTCGCCTCCCGGCCCGACGACGAATTGGGTAGACATGCCGATGCGAGTATGGCCGATCGGCGGGGCAGTTGTCGTCGTCGGGGCGACCCTCGTCGGGGCGATCCTCTGTGGTCGCCCTGGTTCGGGCGCCCACAGAGGATCGCCCCGACCTCGCTGGATGATCTCCGCGGCGTGCCGCAGCGGCCCCACCAGCGCACCCATCCGCTTCAGCGGCGCGAGCGCGGCCAGCGCCTCGAGTGTGGGGGCCTCCAAGTTCACCGAGACGCGGTCGGCCAGCGCAACCGCAGCCTCTATATGCGCATCCTCCGCGCCGGGCAGCAGCTTAAGGTGGATGTAACCGCGGAACCCATACTTCTGCCGCACCAGCTCGGTAGTTGCGAGCATCTCGTCCATCGTCCGGTGCGTACCCATCACCCCGGAGCTGAGAAAGAGGCTCTCCACCAGGCCGGCGCGATACATCAGATCGAAGCTGCGCGCCAGCTCATCGGGCGTCACGTGCGCGCGACGGATGTCACGCCCCGCCCGGAACGCACAATAGTTGCAGTTATTCTGACATGCGCTGGTCTGCAGGATTTTGAGGGTGGATTTACGTTGGCCGTCGGGGGTGTGGAGGTGCGAGACGCAGGGTAGTACGCGCGGATCAGCCGCAGCGCTCGTCTCCGGCGCAAAGAAACCGCGGCCTTCGGCGATTACATCCGGAGCGACCGCTCGACAATCATCATAGCGGGCTGCCGCGCCGAGCAGATCGAGTTTCTCGCGAACGTCCATGGCTGCCTCCTGAATGTGACAGCCGTATTATACGAACATTTGTTCAGTTGGTCAATTCCATTAGACCGTAGGGGTGCATTTCACGTTGGGGGCAGATCTAGAGCGAAGCATCCTGATCCTTCGACCCGGCTCAGGAGAGGGCCGCAGCCCGCAGTCGAAGGGCTTCGTCGTGAGCTCAGCCGAACGGTGCAGAGCGGTCATCAAGGCCACTCCAGTGCTTCTGGAATTGCTGAAACGTGCTAACGTCACATCACCGTCACCCGTGATCCGTTCGCCATCTTCACCACATCGATCCGCGCGGGGAAAAGATCCTTCAGTTCTTCGATATGCGTGATGACGATGATGCGTTCGAAGTCGTGCTGAATCGAGTTGATCGCCTCGACCACGAGCGAGCGGCCCTGCGAATCCTGCGACCCGAAACCTTCATCGATCACCAGCGTCTGGAGCTGCGCGCCGGCGCGGCGGGCCAGCAGCTTGCTGATCGCGATGCGCAGCGCCAGGTTGGCGCGAAAGCTCTCGCCCCCGCTGAACATTTCATAAGCCCGCGCGCCCAGCTCGTCGGAGATAATGATGTCGAGCGTCTCGGCCACGCCGCCGGTGACCTTTTCGCGCTGGGTCTCCAGGCGCAGGCTCATGCGGTTGTCGCTCATCCGGGCGAGCAGGCGGTTGGCCTCGATTTCGACCTCGGGGATGGCGCTCTCGATGATCATGGCCTGCAACCCCTTCTTGCCGAACGCCTCTCGAAGCTGGTTGTAGACGCTGATCTCGTCGTTGACCCGCTCCAGGTCGGCCGCGAGCAGTTTGCGTCGTGCCTCCAGCGCGGTCAACGCGCTGATCTGCTGGGTGGCGGCGCCTTCCTCCAGGCGCGCCCGGCGCTCCACGGCCGCAGCCCCTTCCACGGCAACCTCCGCGCGTTTCAAGGCTGCTTCCAGCCCGGGCAAGTCGGCGACGGCGGCCGTGAGCCGGGCGGCTTCGGCCTGATCGTCAACCAGCTCGGCCTCGCGACGGGCCAGTTGGGCAGCCAGCCCCTCCACACGCGCGTGCATCGGCCACGCCATCGAGCGCAGGGAGCAGTTGGCGGCCGTAACGGGCGTCGAACGGCGCCAGCTCTTGGGCCCTGGCCCGCACCGCCTCATGTGCGGCCGCGGCGTAACCGATCTCGGCGAGCTCGGCCTCGGCTGTCACCAACTCGGCGCGTTCGGCGGGCGCGTAATCGCCGGCGGCCAACCGGGCGGCCAGCTCGACGCGCTGCTGGGCGACGAGGACCGTCTCATCTGCCGCGGCCTGACCATCGCCCATGACCGCTTCGGCCTGGGCCGCCTGGCGTTGACGCGCATCCCGGGCGCGCAGGTCGTGCGCAATCACAGCATCCTCGGCATCCAGCGCCGCTTTGCGTTCAGACAGCGCCTTACCTTCGCCCCCGTTGGCCCGATAACGTTCAGCCAGGGCGTCATGCTCCGCCGCGAGGTCGGCCAACATGCGCTCGCGATGATCGCTGGTCAACGGTTGGCGGCAGAGCGGACACGCGGCCGTGTCCGCGGCCTGCAGCATCTCGACCTTCTCGTTCAACGCCTGCCCGTCGGTCTTGATGCGATCGTTCTCGGACCGCAGCGCGGCCATCCGCTCGCCGATTGTGCGCAGCTCAGCCGCGATTGCGTCGCGCCGGGCCTGCTGCTCGGTCATGTGCGCCAGGATCGCCTGCACTGTCGCCAGCGCCTTCGCTTGCTCCTGACCTGCCGCGATCCTGCGACCGAGCTCGGCCTGACGGTCGGATAACCGACGTTCCTCGGCCTCCAATGCCAGCCGGGCCTGATCGACAGCCAGCCGCGCCCGGTTGACGCGCTCGCTCGCTTGGGTGTGGCGGAGCAGGCGAGCGTTCCACGCGGCATCCTCGGCGCGCGCCGCACTGAGCGCTGCCCAACCGGCCTCAATCTCCGCCCGCTGTGCCAGCACCGCCTCGAATTGCGCCTGCCGCACTTGCGCGGTGTCGAGCTGGCCGCGGCCATCGACTAAGTCGCGCTCAGCTCGCGCCAGCCGGCCGCGCAGATCGGCAAGCTGGCGGGCCTGCGAACGGCGCTCCTGCACGGCGAGCCGCGCCGCAGCCTGTTCGACTTCGGCTGTGCGCAGGGCCGCGACGCCCTGGGCGGCTGCGGCGCGAGCAGCCTGGAGCCGAGCCTCGTAATCAGCCCGACGCGACAGCTCGGCGTCGATGCCCGCGATCTCACCGCCGATGCGCGTCGCCTGCTCCTTGCGCGCCTGGACCTCCTGCTTGGCCCGCTCCTCGTAAAGATCGTAGCGCGCCAGCCCCAGGATGTCGGCGAGGATCTGTTTGCGCTCGCTCGCAGTCTTCACGGTGAAGGAATCGGCTCGGCCCTGGAGCAGGAACGCGGAGTTGACGAAGGTCTCGTAGTCAAGCCGTAAGGCGCGGATGATCTGCCCCTGGCGTTCGACCAGGCCGCCGTCGTCGAGGAGCTGCCATTCGCCACCTACCCCCTCACCCCCTCCCTGCGAGGGAAGGGGAAGTTCGCTCCCCCTCTCCGAGTGGGAGGGGGGGGTGGGGGGTGAGGTGTTCCACACGTAAAAATGCAAATCGCTCTGTCCGCGGCCCTTCTTGCTCCGCTGCCGCCAGACGCGATAACGCTGTGGCCCCAGGCCGAACTCGAACTCGACCCACATCTCGACTTCACCCAAGGCGATCAGTTCATCGTCGCGCCGCGCACGCGCGCGTCCCCACAGCGCCCAGGTGATGGCGTCGAGCAGCGCGGACTTGCCGTGGCCATTGTCACCGGCCAGACACGCGAGGTGGATGCCGCTGAAGTCGAGCGTTTGCTCGTCGCGGTAGCACATGAAGTTGGAGAGGCGGAGTTTGAGTGGGATCATAGGAAGAAGGTGTCAGGGATCAGGAGCCAGTCGCCTTTTCATCGGCCACGGCATAAGGTTGAACCAACACCTCTGCCGGGATGCCCAGGCCAGCATACAGTCGTCGGATCATGGTGAGCGAGAGCGCACGCTTCCGGTTGAGCACTTCCGCCACGCGTGCCGCGGCCGCCGATGTATGGCTCCAAGTCAGCTCGCGATAACCCCCGGCTTTCCATGTAGTACTTGATCGCCTCGACCGGGTCAGGCTCCGGGACGGGATAATGGTGCGCCTCGTAAGCCTCAACCAGGGTCGTGAACACATCCAGGCGATCGTTTTCAGGGGTGTTCGGCGCGGCGTCGAACAGGCGCTCGATTTCGGCAAGCGCGGCCTCGTAATCTGCTTCTGTTCGAATCGGTCGAATCTCCATAATTCCCACCTCGCACGTCAAATCGTAGCTGCGTGACTCGATCATGCGCCTGGTGAGTGCCCATTATCCGCCCTCACGTATCAGCACGGACGACATCCCAGACTGCGTCCGGGTGTTTTGCAGCTACTTGCAGAAGAACGCGAGCCGGCCCCTCAGGTGTACGACGACCTTGTTCCCAGTTGCGTAGCGTAGCGACACTAATCCCGATCAATGCGGCGAACTCGCCCTGCGAAAGCTTGTAGTTGGCACGAATGCGCTTCACGTCCGGACCAGCCACGCTGAACTTGCGCGCCGGCGCAACTTCGCCGCGCAGCATGGCGCCGCCCTCACGAACACTGGCTACCAGTTCTTCAAACAATTCGTCTTTCATGGATATTCCTCTTCTACGATCGTGCGCAGGATCTTGATTTGTGCGG
Organism: uncultured Chloroflexia bacterium; assembly: GCA_963841825.1. Lineage (GTDB taxonomy): Bacteria > Chloroflexota > Anaerolineae > CG2-30-64-16 > CG2-30-64-16 > CAWJEL01. The sequence continues at coordinate 17,539 of CAWJEL010000028.1, read as the reverse complement.
CGGTCAGGTCGCCACGTTCACTCTTGGGATACATGAAGAGCATGAGAAGCTGATCCTGAGTCACGGCCCAATAGTAGATCACGCGCACACCGCCACGTTTGCCCGTGCCGGGCAGGGACCAACGTATCTTCCGTAAGCCTCTGCTCCCTGGGATGATCGATCCTAGATGCGGTCGATTGACAAGGGCCGTTTGCAGTTCATGGTAGTCTTCGTCGGCCAGCAATGTCTGCACTTGCCTGGTGAAGATCGAGGTCTCAATGATAATCATGCCATTACTCGCGTGATACTCAAAAATCCGAGAAAACTATACGCCAATGACGTACTGTTGTCAAATACGGATTGCGGTAGTAGAGGATGACGCGATCAAAATCCGGTCAACCTTCGATTATCTTGAACCACTCCCCGACCTTCACCACGTCCGCGTTCCCGCCGCTGAGGATCACCCCCACGCGCTTCCCTGCAACCGGATGCCGGTGGTTGAACACCGCGGCCAGGCCCAGCACGCCGGTCGGCTCGACCACCAGCTTGAGCCGTGTCCAGACGAAGCTCATGGCGCGGATCAGATCGTCGTCGCTGACGGTCAGCATATCATCGACGTACTGCCGCACCAGCGGGAAGGTGTACTGCCCCAGGTAGGGTGTGCGCGCGCCGTCGGCGATGGTGTCGGGGTTGTGGACCGTCTGGAGCACGCCGGTCTTGAAGGAGCGGGTGGCGTCGTCCCCCGCTTCCGGCTCGACACCGATGACCTGACAGCCGGGCGACAGATGCTTGGCCGCGATGGCGCAACCGCTCAACAGTCCGCCGCCGCCGCACGGCACGAACAGGTAATCCAGTTCGCCCGCGTCCTCGATCAATTCCTGCGCGGCCGTCCCCTGCCCCGCGATGATGTGCGGATGATCGTAGGGCGGGACCAGGACGTAGCCGTGCTGCTCGGCCAGCTCGTCCGAGATCGCCTCGCGCGTCGCGACCTGGGGATCGTAGATCACCACCTCGGCGCCGTAATCGCGTGTGGCGGCCAGCTTCTGTGGCGGCGCGTCCTGCGGCATGACGATGGTGGCGTGTACACCCAGGATCTGGCACACCAGCGCCAGCGCCTGGGCGTGGTTGCCGGAGGAGTGCGTGATGACCCCCCGCGCCCGCTCGGCGTCGCTCAGCCGGCTGACCGCGTTGTAGGCGCCGCGGAACTTGAACGCGCCGATGCGCTGCAGGTTCTCGCACTTGAGGAACATGCGGTTGCCGCACGTGGCGTCCAGCAGTCGCGAGGTCGCGACGGGCGTGCGGTGCGCCGCGCCGCGAATCTGCTCGGCGGCGGACGCGATATCATTGTAGGTGACCATGTGCTACTCCAGCCATTAAGTCCGCAAATGTGTAAGCGGTACACCGGCCAAAAATAGAACAACGAATCTGCGGGATTTATTGAATCGGATTCGGTTCATCCGGTTGATTCGTTGTCCTATCTGTTTCGCTCAAAACCCCTGCAACTGGCTCAAATCCGCGATGCCATCCGGCAAGGCCGCAATCCGCTGCACCAGCGCCAGCCGCGCCTGTCGCACCGCCGGGTCCTCGGCCATCACCAGCACATCGGTGAAGAAGCGGTTGATCGGCCCCTGCAGATCGCGCAACACAGCGCCCAGCGCAGCGACATTCGCTGATGCGCTGATGCGCTGATGCGCCGCTCCGCTCGCCTCGTACAAGTCGCGTGTCGCGGGCTCAGTGTAGTGCTCCGGTGCGACCGCGTAGATCTCCGGCAGGTTGCGGACGATGCGCTTGCAGCGCGCGTAAGCGGTGAAGACATCGGCCCAATTGGCCGCTTGGGTCAGCTCGGCCAGCTCGCGTGCGGCCGCAGCCGCACGATATGGATCGTGCGCCTGCTCGGCCAGGGCCGCGTTCACCGCGTCGTGGGGCAACCCCTGATCGCGCAGCCAGGCGTACAGCCGGTCGCGGATGAAGCTCAACACATCAGCCAGAACCGTTTCGCCGGCTTGTACCGGCAACAGCTCGGCCGCGGCACGGATGGCGGGCCGCAGGTCAAAGGGTCGCGCCAGCCCCACCAACGCCTGCACCAGGCCGAGCGCGTCACGGCGCAGCCCAAACGGGTCCGCCGTTGCGGTGGGGGCCAGGCCGACCGTGAAGAGGCCGGCCAGCGAGTCCAGCCGGTTCGCCAGCCCCAACGCGAGGCCGGGCTGGGACGCGGGCAGGCTGTCGCCCTGCGAGCGCGGCAGGTACGCGTCGAAGATCGCCGTCGCCACCGCGTCGCTCTCGCCCGAAAGGCGGGCGTACTCACGCCCCATGATCCCCTGCAGCGAAGTCATCTCGACGACCATCTGCGTCGCCAGGTCGCTCTTGCACAGGCTGGCGGTGCGGGCGGCAGTCGCCAGGTCAGCAGCGCTCAGGCCCAGCATCTCGCCCACCGTCAGGGTGAGCTTTTCCAGCCGGTGTACCTTGTCCAGCATCGAGCCGAGCTTATCCTGGAAGGTCAGCGTCGCCAGCCGGGGCGTGAAGTAGTCGAGCTTGTGGGCCGTGTCTGCCTTGAAGAAGTATTCGGCGTCGGCGTAGCGCGCCCGGATCACCCCCTCGTTGCCGGCCTGCACGACCTCCGCGTGTTCGGCGCCGCCGTTGCGAACGGTGATGAAGTGGGGGAGTAGACTGGTAGATTGGTAGATTGGTAGATTGGTAGATTGGTCACCCGCTTCATTGGTTTTCCGGTCTGTGGAACTACCAGTTTCCCGATTTACCAATCTACCGATAACCGGAAAATACCGCTGATGCTTCTTCATCACCGTGATTAGCACGTCTTTGGGCAGGCGCAGATAGGCCTCGGCGAAGTTCCCGCGGATGGCGGTCGGTTGCTCCACGAGGTCGGTGACCTCGTCCAGCAGGCCGGGATCGTCCGGGATGACCCCGCCGACCTCAGCCGCCAGCGCGGCCACCTGTGCTTTGATCGCGGTTTGCCGCGCGTCCCGGTCCACGATGATGCGGTGAGAGGCCATCAATGCCTGGTAGGCATCGGCGTGCGTCACCTCGAGCTCGGGCGAGCCCTCGGCGCGCGGGCCACGGGTCGTGCGCCCCGCGGTCAGGCCCGCGTACTCGAACGGGATGACCGTGTCGCCCAGCAACGAGACGAACCAGCGGATCGGCCGCGAGAACGCCACACCGGACGCGTTCCAGCGCATCGTCTTCCCGATCTTGATCCCGGCGACCAGCCCGGCCAGCGCCTCGGCCAGCACCTCGGGTGTGGGACGGCCCTCGCGGCGCACGACCGCATAGACGTAGCGCGCCGCGCCTTCCTGCCGCACCTCCAGCGCTTCTACGGACAGCCCGTACTTGCGCGCGCAAAGCCGGCGGCCGCCGGTGTCGCCGCGCCGCTGGCATCGAACGCCCGCTCGGCCGGCGGGCCCTTGACCACGGTCTCCTCGTCGGCCTGCATCGGCGCCAGCCCCTTGACCAGCACGGCCAGCCGCCGCGGCGTCCCCGACACATATACATCATCGTACGCCAGCCGCAGATCGCCCAGCAGCTTGGGCAGAGCCACCTTCAGTTGATTGATGGCGTCCACCAGGTCGTGGCCGGGCAACTCTTCGGTGCCGATCTCCAGCAAATATGTGACAGGGTGACGGGGTGACACGGTGAGGGGGTGACTACTCACGATCACCTTGTCACCTTGTCCCCCTATCACCTTGTCATCAAGCCACGGATACTCCTCCCGCTCCCGCTGTTCCACGTACGCGACCGACACCTGCCGCGCCAGATCGCGCATCCGGGCGAAGAAATGCGCACGCTCGGTGACGCCGATGGCGCCGCGCGCATCGAGCAAGTTGAAGGTGTGCGAGCAGCGCAGGACGTAATCGTGCGCTGGGATGACCAGCCGATGCGCCAGGCAGTTCTTGGCCTCGGCCTCAAACAAGTCGTACATCGCCTTCAGGCGCGCCACGTCCGCGATCTCGAAGTCGTATTTGCAGTGCTCGATCTCCGGCAGCTTGAGCACATCGCCGTAGGTGCGCCGGCCGTCCCAGTCGATCTGCCAGACCTCTTTGACCCCTTGCAGGTACATCACGATGCGTTCGAGGCCGTAGGTGTACTCGATCGGCACGGGATCCAGCGGGTAGCCGCCGGCCTGCTGGAAGTAGGTGTACTGGGTGATCTCCAGCCCGTCGAGCCAGACCTCCCAGCCGAGGCCCCAGGCGCCCAGCAGGGGGACTCCCAGTTATCCTCGACAAACCGGATGTCGTGCCGGTCCCGGTCGATGCCGATCGCCTCCAGGCTGCGCAGGTAAAGCTCCTGCGAGTCGGCCGGCGCCGGCTTCAGGATGACCTGGAACTGCGTATGCATCTGCATGCGGTTGGGATTTTCGGCGTAGCGGCCGTCGTCCGGCCGATAGCTCGGCTCGGCGTAGGCCACGTTCCACGGCTCGGGCCCCAGCACGCGCAGCACGGTCGCGGGATTCGCCGTCCCCGCGCCCACCTTCTCGCTGTACGGCTGCCAGATCAGGCAGCCCTGCGCGGCCCAGTATTGCTGAAGCCGCATGATAACATCTTGGAATGACAAAGGTTTGATAGACATGATTAACCTCTCGAAAAAGAAAGCCGGCCCTCAGATTCCAGGCCGGCCGGATGTTGGCATCGTGGACGGATCAGCGTCAAGCACAGCACTCGCGCATGCACATGCCCGCGCCGCGGCCTTGGTAGTAGGATATCGGGTTGGGGCCGCAGGACGTCACCGAAGACGTCTGCGGCCGGCTACCCGAGCCACGTAAACCTGGACTTGATAAGCGCGGCAGATAGTGATGCATTTCCAAGACCTCGATCAGATGATACTCTGTTACCCGGTCTTTCGTCAAGTCAGAAAACGTGCGCGCGGCCGGAAAGCAAGGAGTCACCTCTCAGCCAGAGGCTACTCGGTTGAACCAACCCCTCGCGCCAACTCCGCCTGCCGCGCGTGATAGCGCGCCAGTTCGGCACTCGCTTGCGCCAAATCGGGATAGCGGCCCTCAGCTTTCGCCTGACCGCACGCCAACGCGGCCTCTACATCCACGCCCGTCTGATACGCCAGCTTGAAGAGAAAGACGAAAACGTCCGAAAGCTCCTCTTCCAGCTCCGCATGAAGCTGCTCCGCGCTTTCGGCCTGCTTGTAGCCTTCCCATTGCAGCACCAGCCGGGCCACCTCGCCCATTTCCTCCAGCGCGTGCACGAGCGTGTGCGACACCGCGACACGATCCCAGCCGCGCGGCTTTGTCCCAAGCTTCGAGCCATTGTTGGTATTCGTGGATTTGCATGGCGCGAGTATACCATCCCGACGCTCTGCAACAAAGCAGAGATGACTTACGGACAGTAGACAAGCTCTCGCCACACTTTGACATCCCTTGATCATGTCCTGTATACTCAAGCTATCTCAAGATCAACGAGAAGACGCGCATGGCTGAACTGCTGAGCATACAGGAAGTTGCGCAAATCACCGGATTGCACGAGATCACCATCCGCCGCTATGTCCGTTCGGGCGAACTGGAGGCCGTGCGGATCGGCCGGCGGATTCGCGTGCGGCGAGAAGCTGTGGACAAGCTGATGAAACCGATGCGCCCTGATCCGGAGCCGGAGCCTGCGCTCCAAAGCGAACCTTCCCTCAAGGAGGGCGCAGCGGCCTATGAAGTCATGTCCCAGAGACAAGCCGTCGAGACGATCCCCGAAGTCGTCGGCCGCATCGCCTTGCAGTTAGTTCAATTGCCGGCCGAGGACGTTTCCGCAGTTGCGCAGCTTGTGGCTCGCTTGAGACAGCAGCGCCAGCCGGCGGTGCCGCGCCAGATGTCGCCGGCCGAGATCGTCGCGGAGGCTCGGAAGCAGGCGGCTTTGCTGGCCGATGTGCCGCGCGCCGAGGTCGTCGCTCGATTTGAGGCATTGGCGGAGGAGATTCGCCAACAGGCAATCGCCAAGGGTACGGCCATCGAAGGAGATTGGCTCGGTGACTGAGCGACTGCGGGCGGTCTTCGACACGAATGTGTTTGTGTCCGCTCTGCTCAGCCGGAACCCGACCAGTCCTACTCAGGAGATTGCTGCGGCGCTGGCGTGCAGAGGAGTTTGTCCTGCTCGTCAGCCAGGCGTTGCTCATCGAGTTAGTCGGAAAGCTGCAGAGCGCGGCATTGGCCAAGATCACAGCATTCAGGAACTTCTGCGCCACGATCACGCCCGCCTGGCGGAATGGCCGTGGAATGTGCCTCCGGAGAGCGGTTGTTCGCGTGGTACGACCGCCGATCCCGATGATGATCAGATTCTGGCGTGCGCAACTGTGGGCAAGGCGAGCTACCTGGTGACGTATGACCCGCACTTCGATCTGCTGGAAGGAATCGTACCAAGAGTATCAAGATCATCGAAGCGCTGCCTTCCTCTGGAAAGTCGAGAGGCGATCAGCCGCCTGAGCACTTGATCCGCGTCGCAGGATTCAACGCGCGATCACATCATCCCTATCATCTGTGGCCCGCCACCGCCCTGCCGCCGGCTGCTCGGCGTGCGCCAGCGTCGCGCGCGCAATCGATCCAGGAACGTCGCTGAGCGCACGGTGCGTTCCAGATGGTAGACGACGTAGCGTTTGAGCACGGCCTCGACCTGGCTCATCGTCGTCGGGGTGATCTGCAGCGCTGCGACCTCATCCCAGCCGCGCGATTGCAGGAAACGGAGCACCTTCAGCACGGGCAGCGGCAGCGCGAGGGTCTCCGGGTGGTTGGCGCCGTGCTGCGGACACAGGCAGCCGCCACGCGCCAGGCTGAGGAAGTTGACCTCCGGCTTGAGCAATTCGCCGCACTGGACGCACCGGAAAAGCTGCGGCTGATAGCCGGCCAGCGAGAGCAAGTGTACCTCGTAGTAGCGCACGACCAGCAGCGGATCAGCGCCGCGATCCAGCCGGCCGAGCGTCTCCAGCAGCAGGTCGAAGAGCAGTTGGTGCGGGTCGTCGTCCTGGACGAAAGCGTCGGCCAGCTCCGACGACATAGTAGGCCCACTGAACTGCGCCACAAATCCTCGCGCAGATGCCGATGCGCCTCGATCGTCTCGGCCTGCGTGATCAAATCCAGGCTTTTCCCCTTCGCCACCAGCAGTTCAACATGGGTGAACGGCTCGATGTGCCCGGCCTTACGGCTGGCGGTGCGCCGGACGCCCTTGGCCAGCAGCGTCACCTTGCCGCGTTCGCGCGCCAGCACCGTCAGCAGGCGGTCGGCCTCGCCCTGGTCGCGGTGCCTGAGCACAATGGCTGCGACGCGATACAATCGCTGGCGGCGTTCATTTTCAGCTTCCATGGTGTGCGGGATTATACCACAGCAGGAACATCATCCACGCGGCATCGTCGGAAGGTGCCGGGTGAATCCATTGTGTAACGGGCGACCTGCCTGACAACTGATACTCTTGCAGGGCTTCAGCCAGAGCAGACCACGCAATTCGCAAACGGCCATTACCTGCCGCAATAGACGCTACTACCGTCACCTCAAACACATCTGCCTCAGACCAACCCGCATCGAGCAAGTCTTTGATGTCCTGGTCTGTCACATCGGCCGCGTGACGCGCGATGCTGTCCACGTAACGGACCAAGTTCTCAGGAATATCGGTGTCGGTTGCCGGGAAACCCAAATACGTCATACTGCGGCGGAAAACAGCTTGCCGCAAAGCGACATCAGAATCTCCTTCGCCATCGACGGCCGCATCAATCATCGCCTGAATCTCTTCCGGGATAGCCCCGTCAAAACTGGGGATTTCACCTTCCGAATTGCGGTCTTTGAGCATGGAGCGGCCAGTCAGGTTGAGCATGGCGCCAGCCCGTTTCACCTTGTCAGCAGGCACATCTGCGCCCAGCGCATCGGCCATGCGATTTTGATAGTTGAAAATATAGCCAACGATAACAGCTTGCTCGATGCCAGATGGCGATATACCCGCTGCCAGCAACGGTTTGATGTCATCGGCACAAAATCCCAACGGTTGTGTCGTCAATTTCGCCAACATACCCAACGTCACTTTGACCTCTGGACGAACCCGCGCTTGGGTCCAATCAGCAAACGCTTCGTCCACAACATCTTCACCCAAATATCGCGACGCAACTGCGCCGTGGGTGAGCATTCAGAAGTTGCAACCGTTTTGCGCAGAGATAAAAGACGAGAAAAGCTCAATCTCTCCTTTTGTCCATGCAGGGCTGGGACGATGAAACGCCATCATCACACGTTGATAAGGACTTACATCAAGTTTGGTGCTGGCAAACATGGTGCGCATCACGTCTGGGAAAAAGCCAAACGCCTGTTTAAACGCCGCATATTTGATACGATCTTTGAGGGAACACGGTTCTAGAATAGTTAATCTTGTCATGTTCTACCTTGATTCTTGGATCTGCTCAGATAACTGTCTATTGCATCTTGCAATTCTTTGGGTTTCATACCAATCGGGCCGACGCCACCAGGGTAAACAACCCGTCCATCGAGTCCAATCAGATATAACCGGGTGGGCCAGGCTGCATAGGCAGTATTGACGTAGTCGTCCATTTCATCGACATAGGTGCGAATGCCATATTGCAGCGCGGTTTCGCATTCTCCGGCCACAGCGCGGCGTTCCGCAATGGTTTTGGGGTCATAATGCTCCATCGAGACTTTCGGATACGGGAAGACCTTGCGAATCATTGTTTTCGTCAGTCGCCGCCCCAACCACCAACCATCAATGGGATGCGCCTCGCGAATATAAATGCTGAGGAACTGCACATCTGCCGCGATATTGTTCGTAAAGTTGTTGGATACTCACGGTACCCTTCACGAAGGGCGGTCAAGTGTAACTCCCGAACACCAGCGCCACGGGTTGCTTGCCGCGGAAATCAGAAAGCGTGACTGATTCTGTCCCTGAAATATCAGCGAGCGTGAAATCAGGGGCGAGATCGCCGGCTTTGGGCGCTAGTCTATTTAGCTCCGATTGCTGTTTCGTCACGTTGCCGCGATACTTAATGATGAATTTGGCATCGTTGAAGAGTTCTGGGATGACGGTCATTGGGTTCTCCTGGCATCAAACTTCTCTTGGAGCTTGGCATACGGCACTTGGTTGAAGGGGCAAACCCGAATGCAGACCGAGCAGCCGTAATAATCACTAAAGTACGGGAAGCATAGATCGTTGTCCACATAGGTCATCTGGCCGTTACCCTGATCAATCGGCATGTCATACAAGGCTTTTGGAGGACATTTCTTGATGCAGACCTGACAGATCTTGCAGTAATCGGCTACCCAGCGATGCGGATTGTGCTCGCTGAACGGTAAATTCTCGATGCTGGTGAAGACCGCCGCCAGCCGGACCCACGGGCCGTGCTCTGGCGTGATGAGGATGCCATTCAGCCCCAGCCAGCCTAACCCGGCCATCTGCGCCAGCGGCGGATAGAGCGCCAGCCCCATCAAGGGGTGCCCGGCATGTGCGCCATAGCCGCGTTTTTGCAGCAACGCGGCGATCTTGTTGGCGATCCGCCCCAGGTCACGATAGATTTCCATGACCGTCTTCTCGCAGGCGATGCTGGGAGCTGTATCCATGCCGGCCTTGTCCATTTCCATGGACAACATGATGGCGTTTTCGTAGGCAATGGCCTTGTTTTGGAAAACCCACCGGGCAGGGACTTTAGTGTAACCGATGCTGCTGGCGCCCAGCTTCCGGGCATAGGCCTCGATCTCCTGAAACAGATCGGCGTCGCCCTGTTTTTGGGGGACGGCGGGGTTGTTTCTTACGCCCCGCAGCGACTTCTGCATACCAAAGACGGTCGGCAGCATGATGGGCAGCATCCGCAGCGGCGGCCCGCTCCCATTGCGCTTCACGGTTTCCTTCATAATTTCGAAGCGTACCGGCGATTCGTCGGTCGGGTGCAGCATATCCCGACGGGCAAACAACGCGTCTTCCAGCCGATCGAGGACGGTAAACATCGGTGTTTTGGTCAGGATGTGTTTTACGTTCATGTCAGTCTCCAGGCTTGTGCTGCAGGGTCTGGGACGCAGTAGCCCAGGCGGTGTTCAAGCGGTCGTTGACAGGCTTTGTCCGATGCGCTGCGCCAGGAAACCACCGTAATCGGCCGGGCCCAGGTCTACCATTTGTCCCATCTCCATCGTGGTGAAGATCTGCTGGTAGCCGAAAAAGGCGCAAAAAATCAGCCAGGCCAAGCGGTCAGCGGTGCCCTCATCCGCGACGTGGTGACTGATCTGTGAGCGGAGCGTTTGCTGGAAGCCGCGCAAATGATCCTGAAAGATGCGCTTTTCTTCATCGGGCAGGGTGGCAAACTGGAGCAGAATCCAGTTGAAGCGCTCGGCCATTTGGGGCAGTCTGTGAACGAGGAGCACGCTCAAGCTAACGAGGAATTCCTCCAGGCTATTGGCCTGGAGAAAACGCAACGAGAGCTCGGCCTCTCTGGCTGACCGCTGGATCACCTCACGCAAGAGATGGTCTTTGCCGTCCGCAAAGTAATAATAGACGCGGCCGTGGTGCAACCTGCGGCCGTGGCGATCTGCTTGATGGTCGTCGCCGCGTAACCTTGCCTGCGGAACAGGTCGCCGGCTTTTTCGATGATGATTTCTGGTAGGGGTTGCGATTCTGACATCAAGACACCAACTTACTGATTGATTAGTAAGCGAATCATAGTACCTCATTCGGGAGAATGCAAATTCGAGGAGGACGTCTTCATGCGCTCACTCACCCTCAAACTGATCGTGGCACTTCTGCGCGGCGGAGACCCTGCCGCACGTCTTCGACCGCTTCTACCGCGGCGACCCGGCGCGGGGTCAGCAGGAGGGCGAGTCGGGGCTGGGGCTGGCGATCGCCAAGTCCATCATCGAGGCGCACGGGGGGAGGATCGAAGTGGAGAGCGAGCTTGGGCGGGGGACGACTTTCACGGTGTCGATACTATAGCTCGTCAAGGCTCAAGTGATGGGTTCGTAGTAGCGACTTTAGTCACTGATGCGACACGAAAACGACTGATTCCTGATGGTTTACCGCGGCCAGTATCTCACCACAACAATCTCGTGGGGTCAAGAACAATATCGCCCTGACCCAGGGCGAACGCATCGAGATCACTCGTCGCCTGATCACGCCCACGCCTCGCGTTCGCGATTTGCATTACCCGTCGAATCGTGCTAAATTGGGCGCTATCGTTCACCATATTCCTTGGCCGAGCGGGATATCTTTGCACTGCGGCCTCTGCACTGACACGACTGACATCACCAGCGGCGCGTGGATTCCCGTTACCGCCCTGAACTTCACAGGCTCCATCGCTACGGCCACGGCGGGAGCACTCAATGGAAATGCTAGCGACAACTGCGTAGTGATTGCTCCGGTCACGATCAATTTGACTTTGGCCGCGGGGGCAGGAAGTCTGGTTGCGTTGGCTCGATACCAATGACGTGGGCAATGATCACGGTCTGGCCATCGATGACCTCACCGTGAGTGCGCAAGGCACCACCGCTGTCACCCTCGGCTCCCTTTCGGCGAGCCCGCTGGGGGCGCTGGCGGCTGTGCCGGCGCTGCTGGCGGCACTCGGCGCAGGCGGTAGAACTGCGGTGCCGCTGAACGTCGGGACATCCAGACAATCGTTGGTGCGGCTCGCTCTGCGCACTACTGCGGGATGCGTTTCACAAGTGATTGCGCGGAGTGTGGCAATTTGACGACGTTGGCTATTGCGGGGTGGCGGACTGCCATCGAGTGTGACTCCACATGGGTGGATCAGCATGTGAGAGACAGCTATTCCCCTTTTGTGGTCGGAGATCACGACGACGTTGCGATTACACTGCGAGTGTCCAGGAATCCGTCGACCACGCCCATGAACGAGAACAGGTGCGGATGGCAAGACAAGGAGCCATCGGCAGACTTGACATGACGGGTGCCTGTGGTACGATTGACTTCCGATCCTGGAAAGCCTCGCTCATCGTTGAAGATGCATTACTGGATTTCGCTCTCATGTACTTCCTTCGTGCCCTGTATGCATACCGGGTGTTTCACGATGGCGGTCTGCTCTTTCACTGTGCGGGGTTGCTGGTCGAAGGAAGATCATATCTCTTCACGGGGCAGAGCGGGACGGGGAAGTCCACTGTCGTAGAACTCTCAGCACAGGCAGTGGCGTTGAACTCGACGGCATGGTGGTGCTGCGGCCGGTCGAGGGAGGTTGGCGGGCGCACGGAACCCCCTTCTGGAACGGCGAGGCGGTCCGCCGCGAAGGCCAAACTGCGGATGGACCAGTGGCCGGCATCTACAAATTGGTCCAGGATCAGGATGTGTTTCTTGAACCCCTGAACGCGGCAGTCGCCAGCAGTGAGTTGGTGGCGAACTGCCCTATCGTCAACGCCGATGTTGTGACGTTACCAGGTTTACTGCGGCGTTGCCGCGGCTTGGCCGAAGCGGTGGGCGTACAGCGTCTTCATTTCCGAAAGGATCCCGCCTTCTGGTCTTTGCTGGCGTCCAAGACGGCTGTCGCATATGACCAGGCTGTATACTACGGTGGGGCGTCAGCAGGTGGAGCGTGACTTTGTGACACTTGATAGCGTACTGCATCAAGCACCGCATGTCGTAAGCCGAATGATCGATGGTGAAGCGGTCCTGGTGCATCCTGGACAGGCCAAGATACGGGTGCTGAACTCAGTCGGCGCTCGTATATGGGAACCGGTGGACGGCCAGCACAGCCTGAGGGACATCGCGCAGGTGATACGCGGGGGAATATGATGTTGATGCGTCGCGTGCCCAAGCAGATGTGCTGGGCTTTTGTGCCGGCCTTGTCCTGGAGGCTGGGATATTGACAACTGATTCCTGATCGGTGTATACTGATGCCGGTTATCTGTAGTTCTGGATCGACGATGCGGGAACCGCAGAAGTTCGCGTCAAGCCCAAATCATAATCATTCATCGGAGGAATACCATGAGCCCCACGAGAGAACTCAAACCGTACCAGTCGCCCGCAGTAGTCTATGAGGCATTCATGGAAGTCTACGCTTCCACGAGTTGCCAAGCCAGTAGCCGGATCATTCCGGATATTCTCGACCCAGCCGCCACTAAGTAAGCAGCTTGCTGAAATCGACTTGACCGGCCGTCAGGCTAACGCATCAAGGCGACGTCAGTTCGCTTTGCAGTGCTTCCACGTTGTGGGCCGGTTGAAGAGCCCGGTGGCCTGTATCCGTCGGGCCGCTTCCAGGTCGATGGATGGCATCTTGTAGCATCGGTCGCCGACGATTGCAGCACCTCCAGACACCGGTGTGCGGCAGAGACCAGATCCTCGGCGACAAATGAGCAGCATTGGCGTTCAACGCACGCTCATTTGTATTTGATGGGGCGTTGATCGGCAATACCGCCACGAGGGCGGCTTAATGGCAACGATGAACCTTACGGCATGCGAACTTGTCGAGTAATTGGCAGCGCGCGGCTTGTCAGTTGCTACTACCCAACAGGCTGGACGCCATCAGCCGTCGGATGCTGCTCTCAACCGCCGAAGCACTGAGCAAGATACCCCTTTCGGCACCAGAGCTGTCAGAGGGCGACACGTTGATTGGCACTTGCAGCGGGCAAGCGCAGATTCATCCTGCCGACGATGCAAGGGTGTGGTTGCGCGAGCTGGTCGCACACGCCTCCTTCACTACGTGAGCGGCTGCACGCAACGTGGTTGGTGACCGACATCCCTGCTGATGAAGGCACGACAAAGGCACGGCTGGATCGCTGGGCGGCATGTGTTACTGTGGATGACAGCCAAGGAACATGGCGCGGTTTTGCAATGGGAGGAACTGGACTTAAGCAGCGCCTATAAGCGGTGATGCCCCCACGCGGTTGCACGACGACGCCCCCCTGCCGGATTGGGCTCCGATGCTTGAGGAGGCCTTGTGCGGAACTCGATCCAAGGTTCTGCCCTATGTGCAAGACCCTGAGTTTCCTTTTCCCATGGAAGACCTGTATCGCCCATTCCTGTGCGTCTATCAGCGCCGGGTGCAGCGATGCGCCGAAGCTTGTGGGGTTCGGTTGGCGCCGCAAGCGTTGGGCGGCTTCACGCGCGCTCTATTCCGCGTTCTGTCTTTCAGAGTGAGCGATCCGCTCTATTGCGAGTTTCACGACTCCCCATCGAGTAACTTTGCGCCTCTCGTCCCCTTCATTGACCCGACACCCGACGCACTCTATCGGCGGTTTGTTTCGCGCGATGGAGGCTGGCGGCATGATCGACCTCTGCAGGCGTGATCCGGCGCACTCGCACAATTTACTCGGCAACTGTCTCCCACCTGATGACAGAGGCGGTAATCAAGTGTCTGCAGCGGCTGGCGGCCGATCTGCCCAGTATCGCCCATCTGTGGAATATCAAGGATCCCGGGGAGATCGTCTCGGTCAGTCCCCCGCCTTGGGCCATCGGCATCGTGGCGGCCGACAAGTTCACGCGCTGACCTTCAGCAGCGGACTTCAACTGATCTACCACGCCCAAGGACATGGGGATCGATGCTGCCTACAATGACCTGCTGACCTGGTTGAATGCACACGGTGCGCCCGAAGTCCTGCGACCGTTGCGAGTGTTGAACCGGGGCACGCATCGGTGGATGGAGTTCGTCGCAGCCGGGGCCTGTTCCGATGCGGCTGCGGTTGAACCTTTGCTGACATGCCGGGGCTCTCGTCTGCCTGGTGTATATCCTTACTCAAGGAACCGATTACCACGCCGAGAACATCATCGCAGCCGGCGAACATCCTGTTCTGGTGGATTGCGAAACGCTGCTTGGTACTCGGCCACGTGCCTCTGGAGAGCGGGAATTCGCTGGCTGCTCTCTACGCAGGAGCTTATCCGCGACTCGGTACTCTCCAGCATCTTGCTTCCCGACCTGGACGCCGGTGTCCATGGCGGAGGGATGGCCTTTCCGTGCGGTCTGTGCGATTACAATCGGAAAACACCCGAGCACAAGAATCGCTGGACCAGAATCGACGCTGATCGCATGGCTCTCACATCAGTTTGGCACTGGCCGGAGCCAGGGTTCCAACGTGCCGAGGCTGGGTGGGGTTCTGGCGCCTCTCGAACACGATATCAAGCCGCTGGTCGCCGGTTTCACAGCGATGTATCGTTTCCTTCTCGCGCAGCGGGCACCGCTGCCTGGCGGATGATAGCCCTCTCTCAGGTTTCAGCGGTAGATACGTGCGCTTCATTTTTCGTTCCACGCACCTTTATGGCACGCTTCTTATGCACGCGACACGGTTGGCGTGCCTGCACGATGGTGTCGAATACACCATCAATCTAGAGCTACTCGCGGCCGCACTCATGACTAACACTGAACGCCCGGCGAGTTGGCCGATGCTGCAGGCCGAGCGTGAGGCGCTGTTGCGCAACGACATACCCTCCTTTGGCGCACGCACAGATGGGACGGCGCTGCTGCTTGAAGACGGCGGGCGGAGTCGAAGAATTTCAGGCAGGCAAGTTACGAAGCCCTACTGGAAAAAGTACGCGGCCTCAGCGAAGCGGATATGGCGTTTCAGATAGGTCTCATCCGGGGCGCCATCGCCAGATTCGCCGACTCTCAGACGGCATCTTCAGTTTGAGAATCAGAGTTGGGATGCAGGATAGTAATCGATGGAACTAAGCGATGTCATCCGGCGTGCCTGGCAGGATGCGGAATTCAAGGCACGGCTGCTGAACGCCCCACGAGAAACCCTGGGGAGGCGCTCAACGTGGTACTGCCTCCCGATCTGACAGTTTTCATCCACGAACAAAAACCGACCGAGGTGCACTTAATGCCCCCGCCCCCGGATGGTGGCGATGAGATCCATGAGAAGCCTCGGCGATCTCGAAAAGTGACGCGTTGCTTAGTCTGATGCCGCATGAGTCTATCGGACGATTCGAGCTGGCTGGCGAGCCATTAGTCTTTTGCCTGCTGCAGGCCGTCGCCGGACTTCGACGTAACAGCGCCGGCTAATCGATATCGCGTACTGGTGCGCAAACGGGCTTTCTCGTGCAATTACCGCGACAAAGGTCTCATCTTCAATGGCGTAAAGAGCGGTTACAAACACGCCTATGTAGTTATGGGACCCAGTTTTCCGGGGATGTCGTTGCGATCGGTTCAGAGGTGACGGGGTTCCGCGTCGGTGATCAAGTGATGGGTGACAACCACTACATAGGAGGTAACCCCGGCGGGGAATTCGAGGAAGGTGTGCCGACAAATGCGGCGTCAAAGGAGTATCAGACTTTTCACCAGGCCAAGTTGATCGGGATTCCGCCCGAAATGACGTATGAAATCGCCGCATCCTTCAGCATCGGCGCCCAAACCTCCTACAGCATGGCCCGCAAGCTCGACCTCGTCAAGGGCGCTAGAGTGCTTGTCACGGCTGCGAAATCGAACACCACGCTGTGCCGATTAGTGCCCTCCGGAAGCACGACGTCGAAGTGTACGCCTCAACTACATCGCCTCGGTTTGAGCAAGAGCTTCAAGAGATGGGTGTCAGGGAATTGTTCCATGTGGATTCCAGGTTGGCCTCGCGCGTGTTCCACGTATACAAGCGTAGCGAGAGAGATTGGGGGGTTCGACGGTGTGGTTGATGTACACCGTTCTTTGATCTGCACCTCGGCTCGATCATGAGCGTGATGGCGCCTGGTGGGCGCTACGTTACCTGTGGTTGGTATGACCAATACCTCAGCCTGATCGGGAAGCAATCGCCGTATGAAAACCCAAGCTTGCTGCGAGTCATTATGAACGCAATGCTAGGAAACGTGCAGATCATCGGCAATTGCCTCGGCTTGACCCACGATCTGGAGCGAGCGATCACCGACTTCATGGCGGGCGATTTCAAGACCGTGATTGACTCGGTTCACTCGTTCAATCGGGAGCATGACTTCCTGCATCGCTCCTTCGACGCGCCCGATCGGTTCGGTAAGGTGATCTATCGCTATGACTAAGGAACTGCTACCTGGGGTGGTTGCCTCGATGCTGCAATTGAATGGGGATGCCAGCGACTTTACCCGCCTATTCTCCGTAATGCTGTTCGTAAGGATACTCTGGTAGAGTAGCTCTCACCGACTAACGCTACGGGAGTCCTTCGTGGTCGTGAATGCTCCTGCCGCCAGGCTATCTTGGCCTGAGAGACGATTATTTTGTGGGGTGTATCCAGATGCGTTTCTTGACACTCTTACGCGGTTTACTGGTTCTCGCTGTGATTGCAGCGCTCTTGGGGCCGTCACCGGTTCCCGCTCAGGCCGTCACGTCGATTCGTCTACGGATCGGCGTGATCGCCGATAACCTATATCGGATTACTCCCGCTGACCTGCCCGCCGATGAGCGCCGATGACCCGCGCACCTTCGCGATGAGCAGCCTGGGGCAGCCCATTGCGATCCGGGTCGTCGATGCCAACAGCAACAATGCGTTCGATAGCAACAATTTCATCGAGTTCTTCGGGCAGAAGTTCCGCAGCACCTTGGCGAATCCTTTGCTCGGCAGATGGAAGAGAAGTACACCGACGAGCGGGTCTATTGGCTCGACATGGGCAATTCTACGCGGGCTTGCGGGTGCCTGACGTGAATGCGTCGCCCCAGGGCAATCTGACACCACCAGCGGACTTTCTGACGACGG
>CAWJEL010000027.1:0-53876 GCA_963841825.1 uncultured Chloroflexia bacterium | reverse complement strand
TCAAAGAATCTCCCCTCAAGCACCGTCTGGCAGCACTGTTTCACCTTCGATGCGAGCCACGCCAATTGTAGGTCAACGTACTTTTCATGACTCATACCCGACGGACGATCTGGCGTTCGGGTGTATGATTGCTGCATCAGATCGCAAGACGAAAATCGGCCTCCGCCTAAGTACCACAGCACAGTACCTAGCTCGTATTTGGAGTGTAGCTGCTGAGGACAAGGTCCAAGTTCTACTGTAACCTGGCCTCGATCTGATGATATATCGACAAAGATATCATTTGACCGATACTCGAGGAAGCCGTCTCCTTCGGCTACTGGATCGCCCATCTCCTCCATGAGAAGGAACTTGTACTCTGTCACCAGATAGCCAAAGTGTTGCTGCGCGAGTTGGCAAAACACATTCTGTGCCATATGACGCTCCTCTCGGCCTACGGCTGGCCCCTGACAAGATACTCTATTCCTTTTTCAATCACCAACTTGTAACCCTGACTAAGCAAGTAGTCCAACTCCATTCTGTAGAACTTATCGCTGGGCAACACTATGCCTTCTGCGAATGGGGTCGCCAAATGGAAACGGTGACCTGCCTCGATGGCTTGATCAAGGAAGTCCTTGTTTCTCGCCCATTGCTGAGCTTTGGTAAGGCTATTCCATATGTCGGGAGGATCGTTGAGCACATTGGCTTTGAGCCGCTCGGCCACCTGCAGGTACGTGGGGTACCTGCCCAGTACGGTCAGACCCCGGTTACCCGCATTGGTAGCTGTCTGGCTGCCGTTCACCATTGCCTGAGCGTTATTGACAGTGGTTTGGGCTACATTAGCCACAGTCCACGCCTCATTCGTGCAATCGCCATCCGCGCACGCCGCTGTCCCGGCCTGTGTCGCGCCGACGGTCCCGACCAGCGCGCGCCACCCCCGACCAGAGCCGCGCCACCTACAACCAGTGCGCCACCCAAACGCTGTGAGGCGACATCTTCGGGCGTAACGTTCAGATCGGGGCTGTCGCCCTGTAACAACAGCGCCATCCCGCCGAGCAGCAGACCGAGGCAAACCGGCGTCAGTGGCCCGCAATGACCGGTGCTGTCGATGTACCGGAGCGGATTGTCAGCGTGTACGCGTACCGATTCAAACTTTGCGGATCACCCGGACTCGGCACGATGGTATCCGCGCTGATGAACCGTCCCAACAGCGGCGAGTAGAAGCGCGCCCCGTAGTCATACAACGAGCCGAGGTTCACCTCCTCGCTGCGCTGGCCGGTGAAGCGGTAGTCCGTCGCCAACGCGCCGCTGGTGAACCGCGCCGTGCCGAAAGGATAATACTTCTGCCGGCCTACTTCGCCGCCGCTGACGTTGGTCGTCAGGCTGGTGCTGCCCAGATGATCGCCCGTGAAATAGTATACCGTGCTCCCCTGACGCTGCGCAACTCGTTGGCCGCCGGCGTAGTAGTACTTCGTCACCACGCCCGTGCCCAAGTTCTTCTCGTAATAGGTGCCGATGTAGACCATGGTCTGCCCGCCCTGGACTTTCTGCACCCGCTGGCCGTCGCCGTCGTAAGTGTAGGTCGTCGTCTGGCCGTTCACGGTCACCGTCTTGAGGCGGTTCTCCTCGTCCCAGGTCTGGGTGTAGGTGACTCCGTTCTCGGTCCGGGTCAGCATGTTGCCGTTGGCGTCGTAGCTGTACGTGTTGGCGCCGGCCGCAGTCGCGGCGTGCGGCCGCGCTTGCCCGGCGGTCGGGTAGGTGTAACTGCCCACGTCGCTGCGCGAGGTGATGTTGCCGTTCGCGGCGTAGCCGTACGTGTAGCTGTAGCCGCCGGCCTCGCTGTCCGGCGCGGTCGAGGTCAGCCGGTTCAACGCATCGTAGCCGAAGTTCATGCGCTCGTCGACGTTCCAGGTCAGACCGGCCGTGCTGAACTCGCGGTAGTCATCCAGGTAGGCGGTGCCGCTGTAAATCCAATGGCGGAAACCCCAGGCTTGACCAGTGGGCAGCCACTGCTGATAACTGCCGCGCACGGTGGGCGCACTCTCCTGGTAAACTTCGAGATAGAAGCCGCGCACGTCGTCAACCACGATGCGCGCAACATACCACGTGTTGGCTTGTAACGCAGTAATCAGATCGTGTATCATCATCGAAAATGAACCCACCTTGAGCTTCTCCGGCACCATAGACCGTTAGGCCAAAAGGTATCGGAGGCAAGGAGACGATCAAGGTGGAAGATGTCGAGAAGATTCGCCGGGCGTACTTCCGCGAAGGACTGAGCATCCGCGAAATAGGGCGGACGCTGCATCACAGCCAGCGCACAATCCGCCGGCCATCGCGAGTGCGGACCCGGTCAATATCGCCGGGTGCAAGTACGACCCAACGCCGGGCTGCTGGCCGTCACCGTGTTCGTCACCGTCTCGCCCATGACCCGGCCTTGCACGCGCGCCTGAAAGTTGCCGGTGATCACCGCACCCGCGGCCAGTTCGCCGGCCGGCCAGGTCAATTGTTTTTCTTTGGGCGCGTAGGTGAACCCCACCGCGCTCTTTGCCACGTAAACCAGCCCAGCCGGCAGCATGTCCGTCAAGACCAGCCCGGGCAAGGGTGCGTCCAGCAGGTTCGCCGCCGTCACGGTAAACGTCACCACCTCGCCCGGCGCGGCCCACGGCGGATCGGATGTGAGGCTGAGGTCAAGCGTTACGGTCGCGTCCTCAACCGGCGCCGGCGGTGGTGTGGGGGTTGGGGTGCTGGTCAACGTGGGGCGGAGTGGGAGCCCGCAGGCGAAGGGGGCTCACGACCCCCAATTAAGATACACCCGCCACGCTTGGACGCACCACACGCCCCCGCCCGGTGGGTTTGCCGCGTCCACACCCTGATGCTAGAATAGGTGTGAGCGTTTTGGGGAGGAGGAATGCGGTGGGCCGGAGGCAAGGGCTGCTGTGGGCGTTGAGTATCACGGCCCTCCTGGGTCTCGGTGAGTTGGCCCTGCGCGCGCGTTACCGGCAACGCGTGCTTCCGGCCGGCAGGGTGAGAGCGGGCGCGATCATGATCGTCGCCCTGGGCGATTCGATCACAGCCGGCTGGCCAGGCTCACCCGATCAAGCCTGGCCAGCATTGCTTGCAGAACGGCTGCGGATTGCGTATCCCACCGCCGCGTGGCGGGTCGCCAACGCCGGCGCGCCGGGCAACACCGCGCCGCTGGGCTATGCGCGCTTCGATCAAGACGTGGCCGCGTATGCGCCGGATGCTGTGCTGATCGCCTTCGGGCTGAATGACTGCCACCGCGCCTGCCACGCCCTCGACCGTTGGTTCGAGGCGCGGCGTGCCGGTCGGCGGGGAACGCAGCTATGTGTGGCGGGCCTTACAGGCGCGCAGCGCACGGATCGGTCGCCGATTGCGCGGGCGCGTCTGCGCGGTGTCCGCGTATGCGCCCGAACCGACGCCCCTGCCTTTCCCGCGGACGTCACCGGCGGGATTCTCGGCCGCGCTCTCGGCACTGATCGACCGGACGCGGGATATTCAGGGGAAGCCAGTCTTACTAACCACGACACCTTTGGCGGAGCAGACACAGCCCGACGTGCGCATACTCTTCGAAGCGTGCTCCGCCTATAACGCACGGATCCGAGCAATAGCGTCGGGACGCGGCGTGCCCCTGGTGCAATTCGCGGATCACGCGCCCGGGGACGCCTTCACAGCCGATGGCCTCCACCTGACGAGCGCAGGGCAACAGTGGGCCGCTGACCAGGTTTTCACAACGCTTGAGATCGCCGGGGTGTGGGCTGCCCTGGCGCGGAGGGGACGGTGAGCGAAGAACCGCACGCCAAATCTGGCGGCGGCCGCAGCAACTGGCCGCCGCCCTGGCCGGACATCACCGACCGCGCCGTGCTGGCGGCCATCGAATCTGTGCCGCGCCACCGGTTCGTGCCGCCTCAGCACCAGGCGCAGGCGTACGACGACGCGCCGCTGCCCATCGGCCTGGGGCAGACGATCTCGCAGCCGTACATCGTCGCGTCTGATGACCCAGGCGTTGCATCTGACCCCGGCCAGCCGCGTGCTGGAGATTGGCACGGGATCGGGTTACCAATCCGCGGTGCTGGCGAGCATCACGCCGCACGTGTGGAGCGTGGAGACCCTGGCCGAGCTGGCCGGGACCGCGCGGGAACGGCTGCACGGCCTGGGCTATCCGGTGGAAATCATGTCCGGCGACGGGCGGCTCGGCTGGCCCGAACATGCGCCCTACGACGGCATCATCGTCACCGCGGCCGCGCCTGATGTGCCGCCCGCGCTGGTCGCGCAGCTCAGCCCAAACGGACGGCTGGTGATCCCGGTGGGCGAGACCGCGGTGGAGCAAACGCTCTGGTTGATCCGCAAAGCCGCGGGCCGGCTGACGCGCGAATTCCTGTGCGAGGTGCGGTTCGTGCCGCTGATCGCCCCGTCCGCACGCAATGTCGAGACGGAAGACCCGGCCCTGGCCGATGTTCGAAACGAACTGCACGCCATGTTCGGCGGTAATCCGCCTGGCAGCCACAACCGCACTACGTTCCGATACGGGCGCTGAGCCCGTCGAAGCGCCGCGATCAACCTTACGAATGCCCGCCTTTCGATCGCGAAGCACTCAAGGCTCGTTGGATCAAGTGCGGATATTCAGCGCCAGTTGCAAGCCCTGTTCGGACGGTAGCCAGCCTGCGCCGGTTGATCATACGTCCGGTGTGACAGGCCCAGTGGAGAGCGACCTCACCCCCTGCCCCCTCTCCTGCCAAGAGAGGGGGGAGCTTGTTGCCCCCTTCCCTCGCAGGGAGGGGGTTGGGGGGGTAGGTGGGCGATATTTCAGAGCTAGTTTTCGGGAGCATGAATCCATGCGCGTTGTCATCACCGGTCACAAAGGCCAGCTTGGCCGCCAGTTGCAGGCGGCGTTCGCCGGGCACGAGATCCTCGGGCTGGACATGCCCGAGGACGACATCACCGCGCCGACGATCCGCGGCCGCATCGTCGGCTTCCGGCCCGACCTGATCCTGCACGCCGCGGCGTATACCGACGTGGACGGCTGCGAGACCAACCCCGAGCTGGCCTTCCGCGTGAACGCAGTCGGCACGCAGAACGTCGCGCTGGCCGCGGCGCAGACGGGCGCGGCGCTGCTCTACATCAGCACCAACGAGGTTTTCGACGGCAGCCGCCGCGAGCTGTACCGGGAGTGGGACGTCGTCAATCCGACCAGCGTCTACGCACGGAGCAAGGCCGCAGGCGAGCAGATCGTGCGCGACCTGGCCGACGGCCGCTTCTACATCTGCCGGTTGGCGTGGCTCTTCGGGCCGGGCGGGAACAACTTCGTCACCAAGATCCTGGCCGGCGCGGAAAAATACGGCGCGCTCAGGGTCGCTGCGGACGAGTTCGGCAACCCGACCTACGCGCCCGATCTGGCGCAGGCCATCGTCCGGCTGGCTGCCACCGGCCAATTCGGCATCTACCACCTGACCAACGCCGGGTTCTGCTCCCGCTACGAGTTCGCGGCGAAATCATGCGTCTGGCAGGGAAGCCGGACCTGCCCGTCACGCCGATCCTCAGCGCCGACTGGCCGCGACCGTCCAAACCGCCCCTGCACGCCGTCCTGGCCAACACCGCCGCGGCCGCGCTGGGGATTACACTGCGACCGTGGCAAGAAGCCGTCGACAGAATACATTCGTCTACTGACCCTACGCCTGATCCCTGACGCCTGACGCCTGACGCCTGATGCCTGACACCTTCCCGCTCACCAGCATCATCATCCCGAACTACAACGGGCTGCGGTTTCTGACGCCCTGCCTCGACGCGCTACGGGCGCAGACTTATCCGCACGAGCAGGTCGAGATTGTGCTGGTAGATGACGCGTCCACGGACAGCTCCGTCGCCTTTGTCACCGAGCACTATCCCGAGGTTAAGATCGTGCAACTGGCGCGCAACAGCGGCCTGGCCATCGGGTGCAACGCGGGCGCGCAAGCCGCGCACGGTGAATTGCTGGTGATGCTCAACAACGACACCGAGGTTGAGCCGGGCTGGCTGGCCGTGTTGGTCGAGGCTGCAACGGCGAACCCGCGGGCCGGCGCAATTGCCAGCAAGATGCTGCTCTTCGACCGCCGCGACACGCTGCACAACGCGGGCGATCTGATGGGCCGCGACGGCATCCCGCGCAACCGCGGGGTGTGGCAGGTGGATCACGGCCAGTTCGACGCGCAGCCGCAGATTTTCGGCGGGTGCGGCGGCGGGGTAATGTATCGCCGCGCGGCGTGGGAGCAGACCGGCGGCTTCGACGAGCGGCTCTTCATGTACCTGGAGGACGTGGACCTGGCGTGGCGGCTCCGGCTGCTGGGTTGGGACGCCGTCTTTGCACCGGCAGCGCGGCTCTATCACCACCTGAGCGCGACCGGCGGCGGCACGCTCGCCAGCTACTACGTGGGCCGCAACACGATCTGGGTCATCGCCAAGGACATGCCCGGCCCGCTGATCCGCCGGCACTTCGGACGCATCGTCCGGGCGCAGTGGCGCGTCACCTGGGATGCGCTGCGCGCCTGGCGGGGCGAGTCGGCGCGCGCCCGCCTGCGCGGCCAACTGGCCGGGCTGATCGGATTGCCGCGCGTGTTGGGCTGGCGCCGGCAGACGCAAGCCGCTCGACAGACTTCCCTCGCCGAAATTGACCGTCTGCTGATCGACGCGTGACCCTTGCCCGGCATGGCACGGTATGTTATGATTCGCCCTGAGCAAACGTAACCCGGAAAAACCGGAACCAAACCGACCCTAACCCGTTTAACTTTGGGAGCACCTCCATGCCCATCATCGAAAAACTCGGCAGCTTCTACCTGGGCAAAGAGTATGACCTGGCCGCCCGGCAGTTGAAGGACGTCCAGGTGAACTACGACGCGCGCGACCTGACCACCCATGCGGTCTGCGTCGGCATGACCGGCAGCGGCAAGACCGGCCTCTGCATCGACCTGCTGGAAGAGGCCGCGCTCGATGGCGTGCCGGCGATCATCATCGACCCCAAGGGCGATATCACCAACCTGCTGCTCACCTTCCCCGACCTGCGGCCCGAGGATTTCAAGCCCTGGATCAACCCCGACGACGCCGCGCGCAAGGGGCTGTCGGTGGATGATTTCGCGGCCAAGACCGCCGCCGACTGGCGCAACGGGCTGGCGAGCTGGGAGGAGGGCCCCGACCGCATCAAGGCGCTCAAGGCCGCGGCCGACTTCGCCATCTACACGCCCGGCTCCGAGGCGGGACTGCCCGTGAGCATCCTGTCCAGCTTCAAGGCGCCGGACCTCGACTGGGACACCGAGACCGAGATTCTGCGCGACCGGATCCAGGGCACCGTTTCGGCGCTGCTGGGGCTGGTGGGCATCGAAGCCGATCCCGTGCGCAGCCGCGAGCATATTTTGCTCTCCAACATCCTGGAGAACGCCTGGCGCGCCGGCCAGGATCTCGACATCGCCAAGCTGATCATGGCGGTGCAGAAGCCGCCGTTCCGCCAGGTGGGCGTGTTCGACGTAGACACCTTCTTCCCGGAGAAAGACCGCTTCGGGCTGGCGATGACGCTCAACAACATCATCGCCTCGCCCAGCTTCAGCGCCTGGATGAGCGGTGAGCCGTTGGACATCAGCGCACTGCTCCACACGCCGGCCGGCAAGCCCCGCCACAGCATCTTCTACATCGCGCACCTCAGCGACGCCGAGCGCATGTTCTTCGTGACCATCCTACTGGAGCAGGTCATCAGTTGGATGCGCGCCCAGCCCGGCACTACCAGCCTGCGCGCCCTGCTCTACATGGATGAGGTGTTCGGCTACTTCCCGCCGACCGCCAACCCGCCGAGCAAACGCCCCATGCTGACCCTGATGAAGCAGGCGCGCGCGTTCGGCCTCGGCGTCGTGCTGACCACGCAAAACCCGGTGGATCTGGACTACAAAGGCTTGACCAACGCCGGCACCTGGTTCATCGGCAAGCTCCAGGCCGAGCGGGACAAGGCGCGGCTGATGGAAGGGCTGGAAGGCGCGCTATCATCGGCGGGGGTCTCGGTCAACCGAGACGACCTGGACAAAACCATCGCGTCGTTGGACAGCCGCGTGTTTCTGCTGCATGACATCAACCTGAAATCGCCGGTGATCTTCCAGACCCGCTGGGCCATGAGCTATCTGCGCGGCCCGCTGACGCGGCAACAGATCAAGACGCTGATGGCGCCGCGCAAGGCGGCAGCGGCGACCGAGGCCGCGACAGCCGTCAGTTCCGACGCCGCGGCCGCCCATGCCCGCACTGTTGCCGCGCCGGCCGCGCCGGAAGGCCTGACGGCCCAGCCCCCGGTGCTACCACCCGGCAGCAAGCAGGTCTACCTGCCAGTGACGCTCACCGAAAGACAATCCGTCAAGGCCATTTCCGATCAGGTCGGCGGCGCTATCACGGCCACTGAGAAACGGCTGGTCTACGAGCCGGCGCTGATCGGGTTCGCCACCGTCCGCTTCGTGGATCGTAAGCTGGCGATCGATGAAAGCCAGGACCTGACTTTCCTGGCGCAAGGCGCGGCCGATCGCACGCTGCTCTCCTGGAAGGACGCGGCCCTGCTGAAGCTGGATCCGCGTGATCTCGCCGCAGCGCCCGAAGATAACGCTTTCTTCGTCAGCAATCTGCCGGATGGTGTAACCCAAGCCAAAACATTGAGCAAGCTGACCGGCGACCTCGCCGACGAACTCTACCGCACGCAGGGCTACGAACTCGCCTACAATCCGACCCTCAAGCTCTATGCCCGGCCCGGCGAATCGGAGCGTGACTTCAGGGTGCGCTGCGATCAGGCTGCCCGCGAACTTCGAGACACTGCGGTGGACAAGCTGAAAGACAAATATGAAACCCAACTCCAGCGCATCCAGGACAGACTCGCGCGCGAGCAACAAGATTTGGCCGAGGCCAAAACCACCTACAAGGGTCGGCAGGCCGAAGAGGTCATTTCGGGCCTGGAATCGGTGGCGGGGATGTTCGGGCTGTTCGGCAGACGCAAAAAAAACCTCTCTAGCGCGGCCACCAAGCGGCGGTTGACCAGCGCCGCCCATGCGAACATCGCCGAATCGGAGGCCGACATCGCGCGCCTCCAGGCGCAGATGGAAGACGTCAAGAGCCAGATGGCGCAGGACGCCGACGCGCTCACCGAGCAGTGGACCGGCGCGGCCGCCGACATCCAGGTGACCAAGCTCGCGCCAAAAAAAACCGACATCGACGTGCAGATGGTGGCGCTGGCCTGGGCGCCGACCTGGGAAGTGACCTACGAGGACAGCCGCGGCCGCGCGCGCACCGACGCTGTGGCAGCGTATCCGGGAACCCAACAAGCCTGAACTCCATCGAGGCTCCATCGAGGATAAACCCTGGAATGCCCGCCACCTAATGGCGGGCATTTGAACCATCACCGTGAAGGAGTACGCCCTGATGAGTACAGCCACCCCGAGCCCGTTGCTGCAGACCGTCTCGACCACCCCCACCGATTACTGGAATGACTCGTGTTCCGTCGAGGAGCTCACCTACGGCATCGAGCACGGCGCGGTGGGCGCCACCACCAACCCCCAAATCGTGGTGATGGTCTTGAAGAAGGAAGGCCATCTCTGGCACGAACGTATCGGCCAAATTATCGCCGAGAATCCCACCTGGTCAGAAAACGAGATCACCTGGAAATTGGTTGAGGAGATGGCGGTGCGCGGCGCCAGGCTGCTCGAACCGACCTATGACCGCTACCAGGGCAAGAAGGGCCGGCTGTCCATCCAGACCAACCCCCAGAACTATCGCAATGCCGACGCGATTGCGAAGCAAGCCATCCACTTCAACACATTGGCGCCGAACATGCAGGTGAAAGCCCCGGTCACCGCTGCCGGCGTGAAAGCCATCGAGGAGGCGACATATGACAGCGTCAGCATCAACGCCACCGTCTCCTTCACCGTGCCCCAGATGCTCGCGGTCGGCGAGGCGATCGAGCGCGGTCTCAAGCGCCGCGAGGCCGAGGGCCTGGACGTCTCCCGCATGGCGCCAGTGTGTACCATGATGATCGGCCGCCTGGATGACTGGATGAAGGTGCTGGCCGAGCGCGACGGGATCGATATCCCGGCCGCTTACATGGACTGGGCCGGCATCGCCGCCTTCAAGAAGGCCTACGGCATCTACCAGGAGCGTGGCTATCGCACGCGGCCGCTGGTAGCCGCCTACCGCCACCTGGGGCACTGGGCCGAGCTGATCGGCGGCGACCTCGTGCAGACGATCCCGTATGAGTGGGCGTTGAAGATCAACGCCTCAGACATACCGGTGATTGCGCGAATGCAGAACCCGGTTGATCCCCAAATCGTCGCAGCGCTCTACGCCAAAATCCCAGATTTCCGTCGGGCGTACGACGCAGATGGCATGACCCCCGAAGAATTTGACACCTACGGCGCAACAGTGCGTACGTTACGCGGCTTCATCGCGGCCGTGCATGAGCTCACTGGCATCGTCCGCGACTACATGCTGCCCAACCCTGATGTGAAGTAGTAACGTTCCGCGGGCGAGGGCGGGCGAACACGGAAACCCGTCTTGGACCCGATTGCATGGAGCCAACGCATGCGCCAATACACCGCTGAAAACCTGGTCATCCACCCCGGCGCGTGCGCCGACCCGGATGTGATCGTCGAGGTCACGCCCGAGGCTGCGGGCTGGGACACCATCCATTTCCAGGCGCGCCGGCTGACACAAGATCGCAGTTGGTCATTCGAAACGGACAAGCACGAGCTCGCGCTGGTCGTATTGGGTGGCACGGTCGATATTACCTCGAACCGCGGACAATGGTTGGGCCTCGGCCGGCGGGCCAACGTCTTCGCCGGGTTGCCCTATGCGATCTATTTGCCGATCGCTACGGCCTTCACGGTGCGAGCGGCCACGGATTGCGAATTCGCCGTCGCCTGGGTCGCGGCCGACCAGGAGTTCGCGCCGCGGCTGATCACCCCGGCCGAGGTTGGCGTCGAGATCCGTGGCGGCGACCACGCCACCCGTCAGATCAACCGTATGCTCCCGCCCGGCTTCCCATGCCAACGGCTGGTCGTCGTCGAGGTCTACACCCCTGGCGGCAACTGGTCGAGTTACCCGCCGCACAAACACGACGTCCACCGGGTCGGCCCGGACGGCAATCTGATCGAGGCCGACCTGGACGAGGTGTACTACTACAAGCTCGACCGTCCCGAGGGTTACGCCATCCAACGAGTGTACACCGACGCCAGCTCGCCGCTGCACCGGGCTGGCTGCCCCATCGACGCGGCCGTCATCGCCCACAGCGACGACGTGGTACTGATCCCGGAGGGCTATCATCCGGTGTCCAGCCCGGTCGGCTACACCACCTACTACCTCAACATCCTGGCCGGCAGTGCGCAAAGCCTGATGGCGGTGGATGATCCACAGTACGCGTGGGTCAAAGAGAGCTACCGGACGCTCGACCCGCGCGTGCCGATTTACGATCTGAACATCAAGGACACAAATATGTCATTCTGAGTGGGTCTACCCCAAATCTCTCGTAATGGCGCAACGTCAACGAAGAATCTGCTGCCCAGGTGACCCTTCGTTGATCTATTGCCGCAACGAGAGTCGCTGGGCCACCCCGCTCAGGGTGACAATCAGGGAGGCTGACAGCATGATAACCCCAACCGAGCGCCTCACCATGGCGCAAGCCCTCGTCAGATTTCTCAAGAACCAATACGTCGAGCGCGATGGCGTCGAGAATCCGTTCTTTGCCGGCTGCTTCGGCATCTTCGGCCACGGCATCGTGGCGGGGGTCGGCCAGGCGCTGATGCAGAACCCCGATTTCCGCTACTACCAGGTGCGCAACGAGCAGGCGTCGGTTCACGCGGCGGCCGCGTATGCCAAGGTGAAGAACCGCCTGCAAACCTTCGCCTGCCTCTCCTCCATCGGGCCGGGCGCCACCAACATGATCACCGGCGCAGCCGCGGCGACCATCAACCGCCTGCCCGTGCTGCTGATCCCTGGCGACATTTTTGCGCGGCGGAACGTGGCGCCGGTGCTGCAGCAGGTCGAGTCAGCGTGGAGCCAGGATTTTTCGGCCAACGATTGCTTCAAGCCGGTCAGCAAGTATTGGGATCGGATCAACCGGCCCGACCAACTGCTGACCGCCCTGCCCGAGGCGCTGCGCGTGCTCACCAGCCCGGCGGAGACCGGCGCGGTCACGCTGGCGCTGCCGCAGGATGTGCAGACCGAGGCGTACGACTACCCGGCCGCGTTCTTCCGCAAGCGCGTCTGGCACGTTATGCGCAACCGGCCGGATCGGGCCGCGCTGGCCAAGGCAGCCGAGCTGATCCGGGCCAGCAAGAAGCCGATGATCGTGGCCGGCGGTGGCGTGATCTATGCGGAGGCGACTGAGGCGCTGCGACAGTTCGTGGACGGCACCGGCATCCCCGTGGGTGAAACGATGGCGGGCAAGGGCAGCCTCCGCTGGGATCATCCGCTGAACCTGGGTGCGGTCGGCGTCACCGGCACATTAGCGGCCAACCTCATCGCCAAAGACGCTGACCTGGTGATCGGCATCGGCACCCGCTACAGCGACTTCACCAGCGCCTCCAAGACTATCTGGCAGAACCCGGACGTCCGCTTTATCAACATCAACGTCACCGAGTTTGACGCGGGCAAACATCACGGCCTGCCGGTGGTGGGGGATGCCAAGGTGACTCTGGAAGAACTCGGCGAAATGTTGGTCGGCGGTAGGGGCGGGGTGACCCCTCCCCTACGAGGTTATGCGGTCGATCCAGCCTACCGCGCCGAGGCGCAGCGTTTGCACGAAGCCTGGGACGCCGAGGTGCAGCGGATCTACGACATCCGCTTGACCCCGCTGCCCAGCCAGGGCGAGCTGATCGGCGTGGTCAACGAGTTGTCGGGCCCCGACGCCATCATGTTGAACGCGGCCGGATCGATGCCGGGCGACTTGCATAAGCTCTGGCGGACGACGCACCCTAAGAACTTCCACCTGGAATACGGCAACAGCACCATGGGCTACGAGATCGCCGGTGGGATGGGCGCCAAGCTGGCTGCGCCGGAGCGCGACGTGTTCGTGATCATCGGCGACGGCACCTACCTGATGCTGTCATCCGAGCTGGTAACGTCGGTGCAGGAAGGGATCAAGCTGATCGTGCTGGTTTGGGACAATGGCGGCTTCAAAAGCATCGGCTCCCTCAGCCGCTCGCTGGGCATGGATGGCTTTGGCACGCGCTTCATCCAGCCGGTCGACGGCATGTTGGTCGGTGATGGGGCCGGCGCCGCGGTCGAGCCGCTGCCGATCGACTACGCCATGAACGCCCGCAGCCTGGGCTGCAACGTGATCGAATGCGCCACCCGCGACGATTACGTGGCCGCGCTGAAGGCCGCCAAAGCGGCCGACCGCACCACAGTGGTAGTCATCAAGAACGATCGGCTGCACAACGTCCCCGGCTACGAGAGCTGGTGGGACGTGGCCGTGCCCGAGGTCAGCGAGATGCCGGCGGTGCAGGCAGCGCGCGTGCAATACGAGCAGATGCGCGCCGAGGAACGATATTTTCTGGAATAGATAAGCAGGAGAACAGCATGTCTCACATTCGCATCGGCAATGCCCCGTGCAGTTGGGGCGTCCTGGAGTTCGAGTTGGAGGGTGAAGCGGCCGGCTTCGCCCAGGTTCTAGACGAGATGACGGAGACAGGCTACGCCGGCACCGAGTTGGGCGACTGGGGGTTTATGCCCACCGACCCCGACGCGCTGGCCTCCGAGTTGGCGGCGCGCGGGTTGACCATGCTGGGGGCGTTCGTGCCGGTAGCGCTGAAAGACCCAGCCGCGCACGCGCCCGGCGTCGAGGCGGCACTCAAAGTGGCCACGACTGCTGCGTGCCACAACAGACCGTATATCCGGCTTCCGTCCTTTCCTGGTGCTGGCCGACAACAACGGCTCCGACCCTGTCCGCACACAGAACGCCGGCCGCGTGACCGCCGAGATGGGGCTGACCGACGCTGAATGGCAGGTCTTTGCCGCCGGCGCTGAGATGGTGGCCCGCGCCGTCTTCATCGAAACCGGGCTGCGCACCGTGTTCCATCACCATTGTGCGGGATACGTCGAGACACCCGATGAGATCGCCCGGCTGCTTAGCCTGACCGACCCCGCGGTGCTGGGACTGGTCTTCGACACCGGTCACTACGCTTTTGCGGCCGGCGTGCCAACCTCGGGTTGGCCTGGCGCGGCCGTGGCCGACGGCCTGCGGCGCTTCGCCGACCGCATCTGGTACATTCACTTCAAGGATTGTCAGCCCGAGGTTGCCGCGCAATCGCGAGCCGAGGGGTGGAACTACTTCGAGTCGGTGCGCCGCGGCGTGTTCTGCGAGTTGGGCAAGGGCTGCGTTGACTTCCCCGCGGTGGCCGCGTGGCTGAATACCCGCCCCGATTTGACATGGGGCATCGTTGAGCAGGATGTGCTGCCCGGCATGGGCAAACCGAAGGAAAGCGCACTGCGGAACCGCGAGTATTTGCGGAGTGTTGGGTTGTAGGTCGCCGGTCATTGAAATGACCGTTTGGCACGCCAAGTGCGTTGAAACGCACTCACCGGGCCCGATACACTCGTTCAACCTGCTTCAGCAGGTTTCCCGGCATGTCAGACTCCGATTTCAATCGGAGGCGCGTCGGCCGCCGGTTGAAATGACCGTCTGGCACGCCAAGTGCGTTGAAACGCACTCACCAGGCCAGATGCATTCGCTGAACCTGCTTCAGCAGGTTTTCGGCCATATCAGACTCCGATTTCAATCGGAGGCGTGCCAAGGAGGCCATCATCCATGTCTGACACCCTGAACATCGGCATCATCGGCGCCGGGCGCATCGGCAAGGTGCATGCGGCGACGCTGGCCTATCGCATCCCCAGCGCGCGCGTGCTTGCCATCGCGGATACCAACCTCGCCGCAGCGCAACAGACCGCGGGGCAGTTCTGCATCCCCGAAGCCGCCGCTGACCCGGCCGCCGTCCTGGAAAACAAGGAAATCGATGCTGTCCTGATCTGCGCGTCCACCGACGTACACGCCAGATTGACCATTGAGGCGGCGCAGGCCGGCAAGCACATCTTCTGCGAAAAACCCATCGCCCACGATCTGCAGGCGATCGACGCGGCGCTGGCTGCCGTGGCAAAGGCCGGTGTGAAGCTGCAAATCGGCTTCAATCGTCGCTTCGACGCCAACTTCGCGCGCGTGCGTCAAGCCATCGTGGCCGGCGAGATCGGCACGCCCGCGCTGCTGCACATCATCAGCCGTGATCCCGGGCCGCCGCCGCTCGAATACGTCAAGGTTTCCGGCGGCATGTTCATGGACATGACCATCCACGACTTCGACATGGCCCGCTTTTTGATCGGCGCGGAGGTGGAGGAGATCTACGCGCAGGCCGCCATCACCGTCGATCCGGCCATCGGCGCGGCCGGCGATGTTGATACCGCCGTGATTATGCTAAAATACAGCAACGGTGTGATCGGCACGATCGACAACTGCCGCCGCGCCGCTTATGGTTACGACCAGCGGGTTGAGGTGTTGGGCAGCAAGGGGGCTATCGCCACGGCGAACAATTACCCCAACGCTGCGGTGGTCAGCGATAGCGTCAGCGTGCGTCGTGATCTGCCGTTGAACTTCTTCATGGATCGTTACACCGAGAGCTTCGCGACCGAGATCGCGGCGTTCGTCGATGCGGTGCTGCACGACAAGCCAACGCCGGTCACCGGTCTCGACGGCCGCGTGCCGGTGGTGATGGGTCTGGCCGCGGGCAAATCGTATCGCGAGGACCGACCGGTAAAGTTGAGCGAAATCGGCTGACCTTCTTGTGCGGGCTCAAAGCGCCCTGAAGATCACTATGGAGACACAGACAACAGGGAGATTTCGCAGGAAACTCCGTGATCTCCGTGCCTTCGTGGTTCGATCCTTATCTGCCGGTCTGCGAACAGAAGACGCACTGGAAGCGAACGCGGCCTATACGTCCGTGCAGAAAGGCAAGGTCATTCAATTCTCAGAGCTTGTCACCCTGAGCGAGTTCAACAAAGAGATTTTGACGCTCCGAACAAATAGCGAAGGGTCTCGTTCCGGTGCGCGAGTTGCTTCGCTGACGACTCACCGCAATGGATCTTGTGTCGTTAACCCGCTGCTCATGAAGTACCAGCACGAGATTCTTCGCTGATGTCTGACCGTAACGAGTGTTGGGTGGTTAACCCGCTCAGAATGACAAGCTGTGCTTCTTGGCCTACCCGCATGACCTCAAGCGGATGCCATGGCAGCACTCAGCATGACTGTAATGGAGAATTGAATGACCCGTGCAGAAAGGAGGGGATCTTGACCGTGACGACACGTGCCGATGGGCAGGAGGGTGATCAGGTCCTGCTCAAGCTGGAGGGCATCGGCAAGAGCTTCCCCGGCGTGCGCGCGCTGCACAACGTCCACCTGGAGGTGCGCAAGGGAGAGGTGCATGCTCTGGTGGGGGAGAATGGCGCTGGCAAGTCAACGCTGATGAAGATCCTTTCCGGCGCGTACACGCGCGACTCGGGGGAGATCTACTGGGAAGGCCGGCCGATCAACATTCATCACCCGCGCGAAGCCCAGGACCTCGGCATCGGCATCATTTACCAGGAATTCAACCTGGTGCCGCAGTTGAGCATCGCCGAAAATGTGTGGATCAGCCGCGAACCCTTCCGCAACCGTGCCCTGCAATTGATCGACTGGAAGGCAATGCGCCGCCGCACGCAAGAACTGCTAGACGAATTGCATCTGCCGCTCGACCCGAAGCGGCTGGTGGCCGGCTTGGGCGTCGCCCAACAACAGATGGTCGAGATCGCCAAGGCGCTGTCGCTTGACGCCAAGCTGCTGATCATGGACGAACCGACCAGCGCCTTGACCGACACGGAGATCAACCAGCTCTTCACGTTGATCCGCCGGCTGAAGGAACGCGGCGTCTCCGTCGTGTTCATCTCCCACCATCTGGACGAAGTGTTCGAGATCTGCGACCGCGGCACCGTGCTGCGCGACGGCGAATATATCGACACGGTGGATCTTGCCCAGGTGACCGAAGAGGACATCATCCGCCTGATGGTGGGCCGCAACCTGGATCAGCAGTACCCCAAAATGCCATCGACACGTGGCGAGGAAGCGTTGCGCGTCGAGGGGCTCAACCGGGAGGGGGTGCTCCACGACATCAACTTCACGGCCTATGCCGGGGAGATCCTGGGCATCGCCGGGCTGGTGGGCGCGGGGCGGACCGAGCTGATGCGGGCCGTGTTCGGCGCCGATCCGATCACCTCCGGCCGCGTCTATATCTTCGGCAAGGAGACCGCGGTCAAATCGCCGCAGGTGGCGATCCGCGCCGGGGTCGGCCTGCTGCCGGAGGATCGCAAGCAGCAAGGGCTGGTGCTCATGATGTCGGTTCTCCACAACATCAGCATGGCCAGCCTGGACCGGCTGACGAGCAACCTGCTGCTCAGAAAGGGTGACGAACGTCAGCAGGCCAACGGCTTTCGTCGAGAGGCTGCGGATCGCGACGCCGGGCATCAACCAGCAGGTGCAGTATCTGAGCGGCGGCAACCAACAGAAGGTCGTGCTGGCGAAGTGGCTGGCGAGCCAGTCCCGGGTCCTCATCTTCGACGAGCCCACCCGCGGCATCGATGTCGGCGCCAAGGTTGAGGTGTACAACCTGATGAACAGCCTGGTAGAAAACGGCGTCGCAGTCATTATGGTCTCCTCCGAAATGCCGGAACTGCTCGGCATGAGCGACCGGATTCTTGTAATGCACGAGGGACGTATCGCGGCGGAGCTGAGTCGCCAGGACGCAACCCAGGAGAAAGTGCTGGCAGCAGCGATGGGAGCGAATACAGATGACTAGCATGCAAGCTTCCGACGAAAAGAAGGAATCGCGCCCGACCGGGATGACGGTGGGAGGCTTCGTCGCCAGGTTCGGAGCCCTGTTCGGGCTCGCCATCCTGGTGATCATTTTGGCGATCCTTTCGCCCGTCTTCTTGAAACCGGACAACCTGTGGAACATCTCCCGCCAGTCCACGGTGAACGCCTTGCTGGCAGTTGGTATGCTCCTGACGATCATTACCGCCGGCATCGATCTCTCGGTCGGCTCGGTGCTGGCCCTGTCGATGAGCGTGCTGGCCATGCTGGCCATCAAGATGCAGGTCAACCCCTTCGTGGCGATGGCGGCCGCACTGGCGGTCGGGCTGGGGATGGGCGCGCTCAACGGTCTGCTGCTGACCCGGCTGCACCTGCCCCATCCGTTCATCGCCACATTGGGCACGATGAACATCGCCCGCGGGCTGGCGCTGATCATCACCGGCGCCTCGCCGATCTCCGGGTTCGACCGGGCGGGCGCACCCCAGGTGTTGGTGTTCGGCGCCGGCTCTCTCGGCGCGATACCGGTCGCATTCATTGTAATCCTGATCGTCTACGGGATCTACCACGTCCTGCTATCGAACACGGCCCTCGGTCGGCACATCTATGCTGTTGGCGGCAACACCGCGGCGGCGCGGCTCTCCGGCATCAATGTCGATAAGACCCTGCTCATCGTCTACAGCCTGTGCGGCTTCATGGCCGGCATGGGCGCCCTGATGCTGGCCGGGCGCACCAACTCGGGCTACCCCACCGCGGCGACGGGCGCGGAGCTGGATGCCATCGCCGCGGTGATCATCGGCGGCGCCAGTTTCGCCGGTGGGACGGGCACAGTCTGGGGTACATTGATCGGCGTGGTGCTGATCGCCGTGTTGCGCAACGGCCTTGTATTACTCAAGGTGCCGACCGAGTGGCAGATCGTCGCGATCGGTCTGGTCATCATCGGCGCGGTCTATGTCGATGTGCTCCGCCAGCGAGCACGGCGTTAGATGCCTGGTAGGTCTACGGACTCTGACAGCAACGAAAGGGGGTGATCCCGCGGAAGACACTATCGGTCGTGTCAGCCAAAGCACAGAACAGTTTGCACAAACCCTAACCTGACATTCACGGAGGAGATTACTATGTCATCCAAATTCAAATTCCTGGTGGTAGTGGGCCTGATCGGTCTGCTGGGCCTGGCCGCCTGCGTCCCTGCAGCGCCGGGCGCGCCGGCCCCGGCCCACCGCGGCCCCTGCGGCTGCTGAGCCCACTGCGGCTCCGGCCACCGGCGGCGAAGCGAAGCCGTTGAACATCGCGGTGATCGTCAAGTCGGTGACGAGCGACTACTGGAAGACGGTCGGCGCGGGTGTCGAGGCGGCGATGAAGGCCGATCCGACCATCACAGCGTCCTTCCTCGGCCCGAACGAGGAGACCGACATCGAAGGCCAGATCCGCATCATCGAGTCGCAGATTTCGGCGGGGGTCGATGCGCTGGCGGTGGCGCCGTCGCAGGCCGACCAGGTGCAGCCGACGCTGGAGAAGGCCGTGGCGGCCGGCATCCCCGTGATCCTGGTGGACACCGATCTGGCGAACTTCAGCAACAAGTCGGCGTTCGTCGGCACGGACAACAAGCTCGGCGGCCAGCTTGGTGGCGAGTTCATCGCCCAGGCGCTCAAGGCGGGCGACGAGGTGGCGATCATCCGCGGCGCGGCGGGCGACCCGGTGCATAACCTGCGCGAGCAGGGCGCCAAGGAAGCGCTGGAGAAGGCGGGCCTCAAGGTCGTTGCCATCCAGCCGGCCGACTCCGACCGCGCCAAGGGCCAGACCGTGGCCGAGAACCTGTTGACGGCCAACCCCAACCTCAAGGGCATCTTCGCCACCAACGACGAGATGGCGTTGGGTGCATCCAATGCGGCCAAGTCGGCCGGCAAGACGCTCGTGATCGTGGGCTTCGACGCCACCAACGACGCGCTCAAGTCGATCGAGGAAGGCTCACTCAGCGGTTCCGTCGCCCAGTTCCCGACCAAGATCGGCGAGCTCGGCACGCTGACCGCGGCGAAAGTCGCCCGCGGGGAAAAGGTGGACGCCTTCGTCAACACCGGCGTCGAGGTGGTCTCCAAGGATAATCTCGACAAGTTCATGACACCGGCCGCCGGGGGTGAAGCGAAGCCGTTGAACATCGCGGTGATCGTCAAGTCGGTGACGAGCGACTACTGGAAGACGGTCGGCGCGGGCGTCGAGGCGGCGATGAAGGCCGATCCGAGCATCACGGCGTCGTTCCTCGGCCCGAACGAGGAGACCGACATCGAAGGCCAGATCCGCATCATCGAGTCGCAGATTTCGGCGGGGGTCGATGCGCTGGCGGTGGCGCCGTCGCAGGCCGACCAGGTGCAGCCGACGCTGGAGAAGGCCGTGGCGGCCGGCATCCCAGTGGTCCTGGTGGACACCGATCTGGCGAACTTCAGCGAATAAATCGGCGTTCGTCGGCACGGACAACAAGCTCGGCGGCCAGCTTGGCGGCGAGTTCATCGCCCAGGCGCTCAAGGCGGGCGACGAGGTGGCGATCATCCGCGGCGCGGCAGGCGACCCGGTGCATAACCTGCGCGAACAGGGCGCCAAGGAAGCGCTGGAGAAGGCGGGCCTCAAGGTCGTCGCGGTGCAGCCGGCCGACTCCGACCGCGCCAAGGGCCAGACCGTGGCCGAGAACCTGTTGACCGCCAACCCCAACCTCAAGGGCATCTTCGCCACCAACGACGAGATGGCGTTGGGCGCATCCAATGCGGCCAAGTCGGCCGGCAAGACGCTCGTGATCGTGGGCTTCGACGCCACCAACGACGCGCTCAAGTCGATCGAGGAAGGTTCACTCAGCGGTTCCGTCGCCCAGTTCCCGACCAAGATCGGCGAGCTCGGCACGCTGACCGCGGCGAAGGTCGCCCGCGGGGAAAAGGTGGACGCCTTCGTCAACACCGGTGTCGAGGTGGTCTCCAAGGACAACCTTGATCAGTTCATGAAGTAGAAGGCGAAGGTGTCATTCTGAGCGGGTCGACCCCGATGCTCTCGCAGTGGATAGAAACCAGCGAAGAATCTCCATAGCACGACGAGATTCTTCGCTGGTGACTCGCTGCACCGGGAGTTGAGTCGCTGACCCGCTCAGAATGACAACCTGAATTCCTTTAGACCACCTCTCGCGTTCCGGAACATGGACGGAACTTCTTCACTTCACCCTATCAACGGAGATCGCATGCGCAACGTCAACTCAGTAGCCGTAGGTCTGATCGGCGCCGGCGGCATGGGGATGCGCCACGCCGAGAACCTCCACCGCCACAGCGGCGCGGCGCATGTGGCCGCGGCATATGACCTCGACCGGAGCCGCGCGGAGCAGGTCGCAGCGCTGTGCGGGGCCGCGGTGTACGACGACCCGCTGCGGCTGATCCGGGACGACCGGGTCGAGGCCGTCATCATCGCCTCGCCGGACGCCACGCACGCTGGTTTTGTCCAGGAGTGTCTGCGCTGCCGGAAGCCGATGCTCTGCGAGAAGCCGCTGGCGACCAGCGCGGCGGATGCCGCCCGGGTGATCGAGGCCGAGAGTGCGCTGG
This sequence comes from uncultured Chloroflexia bacterium, assembly GCA_963841825.1. Lineage (GTDB taxonomy): Bacteria > Chloroflexota > Anaerolineae > CG2-30-64-16 > CG2-30-64-16 > CAWJEL01. Next base: position 32,441 of record CAWJEL010000027.1, on the reverse strand, counting down.
GTCGCCGGCTGGTTTCGGTGGGCCTGATGCGGCGCTTCGATCCATATCACGTCGCCGTCCGCCAGGCGGTCGCGTCGCAGCAGCTTGGCCGCCCCATCCTGTACAAAGGCGTCCACCGCAACGCGGCAATCCCCTATGATCCGCGGGGTGAGGTGATCGTGACGAATTCGGCCGGCCACGACATCGACGCGACGCGCTGGCTGCTGGGACAGGAAATCGAGGAGGTGTACGTGCGCGGGGTGCGTTCACACGGCACCTTCAGCGCAGACACCACCGATCTGCTGCTCCTGCAGATGTCACTCACCGGCGACTGCCTGGCGACGCTGGAACTGTACGTGGCCGCCGAATACGGCTACGAAGTGTCCGCCGAAATCGTCTCGGAGCGCGGGGCCGTCGTCACCGGGCAACCGGACAACGCCATCGTCCGATCGGCGCAGACGCGATCTGTGGCGGTGCCCACGCACTGGCTGGACCGTTTTCAAGAGGCCTATGTGGCCGAGTTGACCCAGTGGGTAGGCTCGATTCAGAACGAGCAGCCCTTCCCCGGCGCTAATGCCTGGGATGGGTATGCAGCGCTGTTGGTCACTGACGCGTGTGTCCGGTCGCTGCACAGCCACAGCCCTGTCGCTGTGCAAATGCCTGCACGCCCCCCTTTATACACGACCAACGCCTAAACAAATGGCTCGGCGCTTCCCGCGCCGATCACGTCTGCCAGCAAAAAACGAAGATCAGGTCGTTCACGTTCGTCTGCGTCGGCCCGGTTACGATGAGATCGCCCAACGCGCCAAGAAAGGAATAACTGTCATTATTTGCCAGCGCGGCGCGGGCGTCCAGCCCCAGGGCTTTGGCTCGGGCGATGCTGTCCGCTGTGGCGATGCCGCCGGCGGCGTCCGTCGGGCCATCAGAGCCATCCGTGCCCAGGCTGACCACAGCGACCTCGATGCCGGGCGGCAGCGGGTAGCCTTCCAAGGCAATCGCGGCAGCCAGGGCAAGCTCCTGATTCCTGCCCCCTGTCCCCCGTCCCCTGATCATCACTGTCGTCTCGCCACCGAGCACCAGGCAGGCCGGCGGGCTAAAATCCGACTGCCCGCTCGCGATCCCCTGCGCCAGGCCGGCGACGACGCGGGCCGCCTCCCGGGCCTCCCCCTGCAGAAAAGTGGTCAGCAAGGCGGCTGTGAAGCCGAGGCGTTTCGCCTCCGCCACGGCAGCACGGCCAGCGCTGGCGTTGTCGCCGATGACGACATTGTTTACGCGCGCGAACAATGGATCGCCCGGCTTGGGCGTGTCGGGGATCAAGCCTGCAAGCCCGCGGCGGAGATACGCGCCCACGGCAGCAGGCGCCTGCTCGGCGATGTCATAGCGTTCCAGGATGCACCACGCATCGGCGAAGCTGCTGCGGTCGGGGACGGTTGGGCCGGAGGCGATCGCATCCAGAGGCGTCCCGACGACGTCAGAGAGGATGAGGGTCGCCACCTGCGCGGGCGCGGCCAGCCGGGCGAGTTGCCCCCCTTGCAGCCGCGAGCAATGCTTGCGCACCGTGTTGATCTCGGTGATGTCGGCGCCGCAGCGCAGCAACAGATCGGTGAGTGTCTGATAATCTACCAGGGTGAGCGCGTCCGCGGGCAGCGGCAGCAGCGCCGATCCGCCGCCAGAGATCAGCACAATGACGAGGTCGCGCTCGGTCAACCCCTGCAGCAGGGATGCGATGCGTTCAGCGCCCGCCAGCCCCGCGGCATCGGGCACGGGATGGCCGGCTTCGACGATGGCGATGGGGCCGGTAGCAGCCCGCGAGGGGGGACATAGACCATCAGTCTCTGCTTCCGGGCGGGCAAGTGGCCGACGCTCAAAACGCACCTCCCAGTCGCCCTCGGCTGCGGTATGGCCGTACTTGACGTTGACCACACCCGCTGTGATGCGCTCCGGCAGAATCGCGTGGAGCGCGGCAGCCATCGGCGTGCCGGCCTTGCCGCCGCCGACAACCAGCACGCGGTCAATCTCAACCAGAGCATAGCTGCGTTCACCGATGCGCAGGACGTCTCCCGACCGCGCTACGTGGGCGCGCACGGCGGCGCGCGGGTCCACGGCTCGAATCGCTGCGTCGAGTACCGAGACAACCTGTTCCTTATGAAAAGCCTGAAGCGCCATATCAGATACCCTCGCAGAAATGTGGTGTCAGAAAGTATACTTCCGGCCAGTGAAACAACCAAACACTAAACGCCAGATACCGCGTTGTCACCGATCACAGGTTATGCTATAGTCGGGCTGGAGGCAACACGCAAGACATGAAACAAACGGGAGATCCTCAACGAGGCAGATCAGGCCGCCATATGGCGGTCTGGGTAGGCGTTGGCGTAGCAGGCGCACTCCTGTTGGTTTATGTTATCACGCTTATGCCCGGCGTCCCGCCCACCGACAGCGGCGAGTTGATTCTGGGCGCATGGGGCGGGGGCATCGCGCATGCGCCCGGGTTCCCGCTTTACATGGCGCTCGGCTGGCTGTGGAGCCATCTCCTGCCCATCGGACGCATGGCCTGGCGGCTCAACCTGTTCTCGGCGGTCTGCGGCGCGCTGGCGGGCGGACTGACCTACGCCCTCGCGCTGCGCACGTTGCGCGGGGGGACGACTGAAAACATCACTACGCAAACTATCGTGTCGGCCGCGCTCGGCGCGCTGGCGCTGGGCCTGGGCCGCACCGTTTGGGGCTGGGCAACCGTCGCCGAAGTATACACCCTCACCCTGGCCATCGCCGCGGCGATCCTGCTGCTGGTGGTGGCGAGCGGAGGCGCAGAGGAACCCCTGCGGGGGAGCAGAGGAGCAGAGGGGATACGGGGACCCGGGGCACCAACGGAATACGGAATCCCAAGGGGACGCTTCGCGGTACGAAATACGAAATGCGCAGCACGTAGCACGTATCACGCAGCACGCAGCACCCTCCACGCTCCACGCCCCGCCCCGATCATCCTGGCCGCCTTCCTCTTTGGCCTGGGCCTGGGCGGCCATCTGACCTCGATCGCGCTGCTTGCGCCGGCCATCGCGTTCTGGCTGACCGTGCGCCACGGCTGGCGGTTCTGGATCAGCAAGACGGCGCTCCTCGCCGCACTGGCACTGATCGGGGGTGCAGCGATTTATCTCTACCTGCCGGCCCGCGCCGCCGCCGATCCCCTGCTCAACTGGGGGCGCCCGGACACCTGGCAGCGGTTCTGGTGGCATGTCACCGCCAAGCAATATCGCGTCAGCCTGCTCTCCGCGCCAGTGTGGCCGCAGGTGCTGTTCGCCGCCAGGCTGTGGTCGACGCAGTTTACACCGATCGGACTGGGCCTGCTCGGGATCGGCGCATGGCGCATGGCGCGCTCACAAAGGGCACTGTTCGTGATGCTGGCGCTGATCATCCTTTGCAGCACCCTCTACGCGTGGGCCTACGTAATCGAGGATGACGGGGATGCGTACTATCTGCCGGCCTTCCTGGCCGGGGCAGTCTGGGTGGCCTGGGCGCGCGGGGCTTATTGGAAAAGGTGGCAAAAACTCATCCCCAATGGCAGAGAGCAGCGGCGGTTGCGCTCTGCGTGCTGGTACCGGCGGCCGCCCTTGCGATGAACTGGGGCGCGTGCAATCGCCGCGTCGACACCATCCCCGATGATTATGTGCAGGACACCTTCGCCGAAATCGGGCCGAGCGGGCTATTGTTGACGCGCGACTGGCAGCTTTACTCGCCGGCGTTATACCTGCAACAAATTGAGGGGCTGCGCCCGGATCTGACCGTGATCGACACCGAGTTGCTGCGCCACGGCTGGTATTTCGACCTGCTCCACAAGCTTTACCCCGACCTGATGGCTTCCGTGGCGGCCGAGGAACAGGTATTCCTCGCGCTGCGTGACGCCTGGGAGCAGGGCGACATCCCGGAAGACGACCCGCGCATCGCCCAGTTACAAGACGCCTACGTTGCACTGATCGACGCGTTCATGGCGCGCACTGCATCTGCGGGTCAGCCGGTACATATCGGCCCGAACCGCGGGGCGGAGCCGCTGCGCAACGCCACCCTAAACGGCCAACCAGACCTGGAGCCGGGGGTTGATGCGCAATGGCAGTGGCTCCCGGTCGGTCTGACCTTCCGCGCCGCCGCGCCAGGAACCAGAATCGCACCGTCGCCTCTGCCGGCCTGGCGGATCGCCGCGTTTGCGAGCGTAGAGCCATCGGCGCCCGAACGCAAGATCCGGGCCACCCGCGCCGACATGGCGACGCTGCATGGGCTATGGCAGGCAAACACCGGGAATCTGGCCGAGGCGGAGGCGGATTGGCGCCGGACGTTAGCGATTGAGCCTGCGCACGGGCTGGCGATCGAGCTGCTGCAAAGGCTAAAAAATCAGCAATAACTGTGATACGAGCCCCACCGCCAACCCATCGATCCTACGCCTGAACGAGACGCTGGGTTATCACGGCTGCCGGGCTGGCTGATCGGGGAGAAATCCTTTACCACGGCAGCACCGGGCTGAAACGCACCGTGTCGCCCGACCTGACGACACGGCCAGCCCGGTGACACCAAATCTGCTGGGCCACGGTGCCATCCCAATTCTCCACGCCGATGATACCGGGCGGCACGGCCTCGACCGCCTGGTAATTGGCCGTGATCTGCCCATCGCGACGCAAGCTCAATTGAAACGTCTGGGGTAGCGGATTGCCCGCGCGTCGCATCTGATACCATGTGATCACATACGTGTCGGCGTTCGGTTGATGAACATACACCTCCTGGCCGCCGAAATCAGGGCGCCAGTCAAGCGCCAGGACATAGATCGCATCGTTCGGTGTGGCTGCCGTTTGAAGACAATTCTCGGGCGGGTACATCTGGTACGTGCGGGGCTGCCCGAGGATCACCACCCCATTGTCCGAGATGCCGATCCGTGTCTGCGCGCTGCCGTAGAATGTAACCGGGAAGGGCAGGCGCAACTGGCGCACTTCGTTGTTGGTTAGCCCGAGCGCCTGGCGAGAGGGATCGCTCAACGGGTCAAACCACTCTGACGCGACCCCGTCCCAAGTCGTAAGCGGCAAAAATGTGCGGCGCAGCGTGCTGCCGATGTGCAGTTGCACCTCGATATCGAAGCTGGCAAAGCCGATGCTGCCCGGCTGAGGTTCAACCCGCACCGTCCCAAAGAACAGGCCGAACCCGAGCGCGGTCGAACTGACCCGCAGTGTGAGGGCGCCTGGGTTATCGTACGCCGCGCTCCCACTGGCCGGTGCGACGCTCAGCCACGAGCTACCCCGCACGACGGTTGCCCGCCACTGGAGCGGCTGGCTGCTGGGATTGGTCAGCGCCAACAGCCGCGTCTGCTGTGTCACCGTGCCGCCCAGGAGGAACTCCTGCGTTTCCGTGATAGGGGGCAGCATGGGCGGGTATGCCCTGCGCACGGCCTGACCTACGTTGAGGCGCCCATAGCCGAAGTAGTCATTTCGGCCATTGGCGTATACGATCGGCTGGCCGGTCAACGGGTTCGTGCCGACCTTGTCAGCAGTATCCTTCAGAAGCCCAGCCACCTGCTGATAACTCGCGGCCGGCTGCAGCGTCCAAACCAGTGCGGCCGCGCCCGAGACCAACGCCGTGGCCATCGATGTGCCGTACTTGAAGCCATACCCGCCGCCCGGCACAGTGCTCCACAGCGCGTCATCGGCAAGGCCACCGGGCGCGGCCAGGCTGACATAGGACTTGTAATTCGAGTAGGTCGCCCAATTGTCGAAATGATCGCTGGCCGCGACCGCAAACACGCCATCACATGCCGCCGGGTAGAACATCGGGTTGGCGTAGCCGCAACCCGACCCACCCTGTGCGCAGTTGCCCGCCGCCGCCACCACCAATACATTGCGTGCAACCGCGTAGTCCACGGCGCTCTGTAACGTCTGCTGTTCTGGGAATTGCACCAAACCGCCGAGGCTCAGGTTCACAACCTGTGCCCCGAAGTCGGCCGCGCGGCGGATTGCCTTGGCCACGTTGTAAAAATCGCCCGCGCCGTAGGCATCCAGCACTTTCAGCGGCAAGATCTTGATGTTTTGTGCCAGACCGGCCACGCCCAGACGGTTGTTGGTCGCCGCGGCAATCAGGCCAGTCACGTGCGTGCCGTGGCCGTAATCGTCGTTCGGGTTGTTGTCACCGTCGATATAATCCCACCCCGGCAGGAGCGGATCGTGAAACTGACGATAGAACTCAGGATGTTTGCTGTCAACCCCGGAATCCAACACAGCTACCACCAGCGTAGAACTGCCCGATGTGACCGCCCAGGCTTCGGGCGCGTAGATGCGGCGCATATGCCACTGTTCGCCAAATGAGGGATCGTTCGGGTATACAGCATCCGCGGACAGCGCGTGCGACGTAATTCAGCTCCGCATACGCCACCCACGGCAACTTACGCAGTCGGGTGATCTCCGCTACCTCCTGCCCGGCCGGCACGCTGAGGAGCGCCGTTCCGTACTCGGGCTGGACATCCGCCACCTGGAGGCCGGCCTGCGCGACCAAAGCGCGCGCCGCGGCCTGCCATGCCGGCGTGCTGCGATCCACGTCAAAAACCGCTCCCTCACGGCTCGCGGGCACCGCACTCTCAACCGGCTGCCAGCCAATCACAACCTCACCGGGTATAAACGCGGGGTTATCGCCCTGGGCCAGCGCAGTTGCCGGCAGTGCAGCCAGCAGAGGCAAAAGACACAGCGCAACAGCAAGGTGGCGGATCGAACGCATGGTGGTGCAACTCCTCGTGCGGATTCCAACGTCGCCTATGAGCCAGCGAGGAGGCACTTAACTCCTGCATACGACATTCCCCCGACTCACAGCCCGCAAGATGCCAACAGCCGCGTGTTGGCGCACGCGGCTGTTGGCATTCATCAGGTGACTCCAGATCTAAGCTATCGCTTCAGCCAGGAGCGAATTTTCCTCAGCCACCCCCGGCGCTGTGACGAGCTGAATCTCCCCATCGCTGTCGAGGTCGATCCGCACCGTGTCACCCGGTTTGATCCGCCCGTCCAACAGACCTTCGCTCAGGCGATCCTCCAGCTTGTCCTGGATCACCCGCCGCAAGGGTCGAGCGCCGTAGTCCGGGTCGTAACCCGCATCCGCGAAGTGGCCTTTGACCTCATCGGTGACCTCCAGCGTGATCTCCTGCTCCTTGAGTTGTACGCGCACCCGGTTCAGCTCCAGATCGACGATCTCCGTGATCTGCTCCTTGGTCAGGTTGCGGAAAACCATCACGCCATCCAGCCGGTTGAGGAACTCGGGCCGGAAGGTGCGCTTAAGCGCCTCGGTCACACGATCTCTCATCGTCGAGTACTCGTCCTCCCGCAGCTTGCCCTCATCTCGGGAGACGGCGAAGCCCAATGACGCGCCGTGCTTGATCAGGTTGGCGCCGACGTTGGAGGTCATGATCAGAATGGCGTTGCGGAAGTCGATGCGCCGGCCCTTGGCATCGCTGAGGTTGCCGTCCTCCATGATCTGGAGCAGCATGTTGAAGACCTCTGGATGCGCCTTTTCGATCTCGTCCAGCAAAATCACGCAATAGGGCCGGCGGCGTACCGCCTCGCTGAGTTGCCCGCCCTCGTCGTAACCCACATAGCCGGGGGGCGCGCCCACCAGCCGGCTGACGTTGTGGCGCTCCATGAACTCGCTCATGTCGAGCTTGATCAGCGCGTCTTCCGAGCCGAACAGGAACTCGGCCAGGCTCTTCGCCAGCAGCGTCTTGCCGACGCCAGTGGGACCCAGGAACATGAACGTGCCGATGGGGCGCTTGGGATCCTTCAGACCGGTGCGGGCGCGGCGGACAGCCTTGGCAATGGCTTTGACCGGCTCATCCTGGCTCACCACACGCTTATGGAGATAGTCCTCCATCTCCAACAGCCGGGCCGTTTCCTTGCCCACCAGCCGGTGGAGCGGGATGCCGGTCCACATACCCACGACCTCAGCAATATCTTCCTCGGTCACGGTCGGCTGCGGGGCAAGCTGCTGCCAGCCCTGCCGCAATTGTTCCAGCTTATTTTCCAGCTCCATTTCGTGATGGCGCAGATCCACCGCGGCGTCGTACTGCTTGGATTCGACCGCCTCGGCTTTTTGCCGCTGGGTGGACTTGAGCTCGCGGAAGGTCTCACGCAGGGTCAAGGCCTGCGGCACTTTGTACATCCGCACCCGGCTGGCGGCCTCATCCATCAGATCGATCGCCTTGTCCGGCAGGAAGCGGTCGGGCACGTAGCGGGCCGAAAGCCGTGCGGCCGCGCCCAACGCCTCATCGCTGATCGCAATCTGATGATGCGACTCGTACGCCCCGCGCACGCCCTTGAGGATGTCAACCGTCTCCTCGATCGTCGGCTCTTCCACCACCACCGGTTGGAAACGGCGCTCCAGCGCGGCGTCCCCCTCGATGTATTTACGATACTCATCCAGCGTCGTGGCGCCGATGCATTGCAGCTCGCCGCGCGCCAGGGCCGGCTTCAGCAGGTTCGCGGCATCCATGCTGCTGCCCGCGGCGCCCGCGCCCACCAGCATGTGGACTTCGTCGATGAAAAGGATGGCATCTGAGTTAGTGATCTCCTCGATCACCTTCTTAAGGCGCTCCTCGAACTGGCCGCGGTACATCGTGCCTGCCACCAACGCACCCACATCCAGCATCAGCACCCGTTTGTCGATCAGCGTCTCAGGCACGTCGCCGTTGATGATCCGCTGCGCCAGCCCCTCGACAATGGCCGTCTTACCCACACCAGGCTCGCCGATGAGCGCCGGGTTGTTCTTGGTGCGCCGGCTCAGAATCTGGATGACGCGCTCGATTTCTTTTTCGCGGCCAATCACGGGGTCGAGCTTGCCCTCTTCCGCCCGAGCGGTCAGGTCGAAGCCAAGCTGATCGGTGAGCGGGGTTTTGCTCTCCTTCTTTTTGGTCGCTTTCTCCTGGACCTGGCTTTCAAAGACCGCCTTGGTAGTCTCCGTTCGAATCTTCTCAGGGCTCGCGCCCAGTTGGCGGAGCACTTCAGCGGCGATGCCTTCGTCCTCATGCACCAGCCCTAAGAGCAGATGCTCGGTGCCGATGTTGACGTGGCCCATCTGCTTGGCTTCTTCAACCGCGACCTCAAGGACGCGCTTGGTACGCGGGGTCAAGGTCGGCCGGCCAAAAGGCGCCCGCGTGTTGCGCGGGGCCACCATTTCGACCAGGCGTACGACCTCCGCAGCCGTGGCGCCGACCTCACGCAGCACTTTCGCGGCCAACCCGTTCTCTTCTTTCACCAGGCCGAGGAGCAGATGCTCGGTGCCGACATAGTTATGATTCAGCCGCACGGCCTCTTCCTGCGCTATTTGCAGCACCTGGCGTGCGTGTTTGGTAAAACGATCTAGTTTCTCAGACATTACTTTCATCCTCCGGCTATGTCACTGCAACGATACGTTGATCCAAAGCGATTATACCACATCTCGAGAATGGCGGCGTAAGCGAGAATCCGTTGCAAGCCGCTCGCCGGGGTCAGAATGAGAAATGAGGGCGACCCACGCTTGCGTGCATCGCCCTCATTTGCTGAATCAACCATCCGGTCCGAATGTACAATTTCATCCGGATCGCGTCAATGACTATTCGTCTTGCGCCAGCTTCAACGCGGCCACTATCTGTTCGTTAACCGGCTCACCGTCGCTGGGCGCCGGTTCGCCCTGCTCACGCCAGTCCACTTCGACATAGCTTTCTTCGCTGGCCTGGCGCAGGCTGAGACCCACCCGCCGGTTTTGCGGATCGACCTTGATGATCCGCACCTGCACCTCGTCCCCTTCCTGCACGATTTCCTTCGGGTGACCGATGCGGTAATCCGCCATCTCGGAGATGTGGATCAGGCCCTCAATGGTGTTATCAATCTTGGCAAAGGCGCCGAAGGCCATCAAACGCGTGATCTGGGCGGTGACGATCTGACCTACCACGTACTCATCAGCCACCACACTCCAGGGTTCAGGCGTCATCCGACGGAGGCTCAGCCCGATACGCTTCTTTTCGGGGTCCACGTTCATCACGTAGACCTCAACCTGCTGGCCGACCTTTACTATCTCGCTGGGATGACCCACGCGGTGCCACGCCAGCTCCGAAAGATGGACCAACCCATCCGCGCCGCCCAGGTCGACAAAGGCGCCGAAGTCGGCAATGCTGGTGACGGTCCCCTTCAACACATCACCGCGCTGGAGGGTGGACAACAGGCGATCCTTTTGCCCTTTACGTACGTCACGCATGGCGATACGCTCGGAGAGAATCAACCGGTTGCGCAGGCGATCAAGCTCCACGACCTTAAGTTGCAGCTTCTGGCCCACCAGCCGGGCCCAGCGCTGCTCAGGGTCAGCCTCGGTATCCTGCTGCGCTTGCCATTGCGGCGAGAGCTGCGACACGGGAACGAAGCCGCGCACGCGGCCGACGCGCACGATCACGCCGCCGCGGTTATAGCCGGTAACCACCCCCTCGAACACGTCCTGGGAGTCGAGCAACTCCTCGGCCTGCTCCCAGTCCTGATCTTGCTGGGCGCGCGACAGCGAGATGACGACGTTGCCGTCGCGGTCCTCCGGCTGCACCACGACCGCCGCGATCGGGTCGCCGGGGATGAGGGCCGTCAGGAAATCCTTGTCCAATCGCTCCATCTCGCGGGGATCCACGATCGCGTCGGATTTGTAGTGAATATCAACAAGGATTTGGGTGGGGCTGACGCTGACGATGTTGCCTTCAACCGTGTCACCGGCGCGGAGCTGGGGAAAATCGAAGGCATCCAGAGGCAACGTGTCCATGAAGTTGGGCTCTGCTACAGCTTGGGCGGACTGCAGCGTTCTGTACTTGTCCATGCGGATGAGTGCTCCCCCTCCATTTATGAGTAATGAGGATTATACAGAAGGTTTAGGCAAAAAGCAAGTGACGCGCCAAAAGGCTCAGAACAAAAAGGCGGCACAAGCATTGGTATCTTGTCCGCCTCCCTTCTTGATCCACCCACACCTACCGCGCCGGCGCGTAGACGATCATCTCGATCTCGACCGCCCCGTTCTTCGGCAAGGCGGCCACCTGTACAGTGGAGCGCGCCGGCAGGTCGTCGGAGAAGCGCTTGCCGTAAATCGCGTTGACCGTCTGAAAATCCGCCATGTCCGTCAGGAAGATGGTGGTCTTCACGACGTCGGCGAAGCTGGCGCCCGCCGCGGCCAGGACCGCGGCCAGGTTGTCCAGCACCTGCTCGGCCTGAGCCGCTACGCCCTCGCGCAGTATGCCCGTCACCGGTTCGAGACCGGTCTGGCCGGAGCAGAAGACGAAATCGCCCGCACGCACGGCCTGGCTGTACGGGCCGAGCGCGGCGGGGGCTGATGGGGAAGAGATAATCTGTTTCACGGGACCTCCTATGATGGTGGACGAATAACAAATGGGTGTATTCAGAATCAGTTACAAACCAGCCGAGCGGAGCGCCCTTTTTGCTAAGCCCGCGCCCTTCGACTGCGTCCCGCGTACCGCGGCGGGACTCCGCTCAGGGTGCTCATAACTCACTTTGAATACACCCATAACGAATAACCGCTCTTAACCGTCCTTCGTCACCTACCCGACGACAATGTTGATCAACCGGCCGCTGGCAAAAATCACCTTGCGCACCTCCACCCCCTCCAACCACTTCTGAATGGCCGGACGAGCCAACGCCATTTCGCGTGCCGCAGCCTCGGTGATGCCGGCGGGCACCTCGATCTTGTCACGCACTTTGCCGTTCACCTGGACGACCAGTGTGATCGTGTCCGCCTTGGCCAGTTCAGGATCGAAGTCCGGCCAGGCCTGGCAGTGCACGCTTGCCGCGGCGGCGTAACCGCCGGCGTCGAAATCGGTGACATTGGCGTTATGTCGCCGCTGCCACAGCTCCTCGGCGATGTGCGGGGCTTCGGGCGCCAGCATCAGCAGCAGACTGTCCACTGCCTCGTCCCAGGCGGGCGTGCCGTAAACCGCGGTTTCCTTGGCTTTGACCAGGTAGTTGTTGAACTCCATCAGTGCGGCGATGATGGTGTTAAACTTGAACTGCTCGATGTCCTCGGTCACCCGCTGGATGGTGGCGTGGGTCATATGTCGCAGCTCGCGCGTCTGAGCCGCTAGATCGGTCTCCTGGCCCTTACCCCTGGCCCCTCGCCCTCTGACCGGCTCAACCACCACGTTCCACACGCGATCCAGGAACCGCCGCGCGCCCTCGATGCCCGAAAAGTTCCACGGCCCGCCCGCGTCCCACGGCCCGATGAACATCAAATAGATGCGCACAGTGTCCGCGCCGGATTTCGCCACATACTGGTCAGGCGCCACGACGTTGCCGCGGCTCTTGCTCATCCGGTTGCCATCGGGCCCCAGGATGATGCCCTGGTTGAACAGCCGCAGCGCTGGCTCGCGGAAGTTGACGATCCCCATGTCGGCCAGCGCCTTGGTGAAGAAGCGGATGTAGAACAGGTGCATCGTGGCGTGCTCCGGCCCGCCCGTGTATTGATCGACCGGCAGCCAGTATTTCCCCTGCTCCAGATCCCACGGTGTGTCGGTCGCGCTCAACGTTTCACCCGCCTTCCAGTACGGCGTCACGTAGGCGTAGGGGTACCACGACGAACACATGAAGGTATCCATCGTGTCCGTCTCGCGCGTGGCATCACCGCCGCACTTCGGGCATGTCGTGTGCAGGAAGCCCTCATGGAACTTCAGGGCGTTCTCGCCGGTCGGTGGCACGACTGCGTCGGTCGGCAGGATCACCGGCAGATCCTCATAGGGCACGGGCACGATCCCGCACGCGTCGCAGTAGATCATCGGGATCGGCGAACCCCAGTAGCGCTGGCGGCTGATCAGCCAGTCGCGCACCCGATAGTTGACCGCAGCCTTACCGATGCCGCGCTCGGCCAGCCACGCCGTCACCTTGGCCTTGGCCACGTCGCCGGGCGTGCCGGAAAAGACACCGGAGTTGATCATCGTGCCGTAATCGTGATGGTACAACACATCGCGGTAGAACTCAACGTCCCACCACATCGCCATCGTCGTGCGGAACTGCTGCGTGTACTTGTAGCCGGCGTAGCAGCGCGCCATGATCGCAGCGTCAGCCGCGGCTGAGGACAGCGTCATCCGGGTGTCGTGGAACACCACCTGCCAGCCGCGGCCCACGATGTCCGCCCAATGGCCGGGATCCAGATGCTCCTGCAGCAGATCGGCGTAAATCGCCACCTGTCCGTCGCCCGCCAGCGTCACCGCGTAGAAACGACCGCGCTCCGGGATGGTCAGGTATTGCCACACCAGGCCGGCGCGCGTCAGTTCGCCGCCGAAGTCACCGGCCACCGAGCCGTCCCAGACAGCGCTCTTGGCGACCTGGTCGTTGCGCGCGATGACCGGGACGATCGGCAGGCCGAAGTTGCGGGCGAACTCGAAGTCTCGGTCATCATGCGCGGGCACGGCCATGATCGCGCCGGTGCCGTAGGTCATCATCACGTAGTCGGCGATCCAGATCGGGATGCGCTCGCCGTTGACGGGGTTGATGGCGTGTGCGCCGATGGAAACGCCGGTCTTCTCCTTCTCGGTCGAACCGCGCTCGATCTCGGATTGCCGACTGGCTTGGAGCTTGTACGCCTCGACGGCCTCGCGACAGCCGGGTGCAGTTAGCTGATCCACCAGCGGATGCTCGGGCGCCAGCACCATGAAGGTTGCGCCCCACAGAGTATCGGGGCGGGTGGTGAAGATGACGATGTCATCGCCTGCCTCGGTTTGGAACACGACTTCCGCGCCCTCGCTGCGGCCGATCCAGTTCGTCTGCATGGTGCGGATGCGCTCGGGCCAGTCCGCACCCGAGAAGTCCAGCAGCTCATCAGCATAGTCCGTGATCTTGAAGAACCACTGGTTCAGCTCTTTCTTGATCACCGGGGTGCTGCACCGCTCGCAGTGCCGGTCATCGCCCCACACCTGCTCGCGCGCCAGGGTCGTGTTACACGTGGGGCAGAAGTCCACCGGCGCGAACTTCCGATACGCCAGCCCGTGCTCGTACAGCTTCAGGAAAAACCATTCGGTCCAGGCATAGTAGCGCGGATCGCAGCTCACCGCCTCGCGATCCCAGGCCCACATCGCGCCCATGCTGCGCAGTTGCCCGCGCATCCGCTCGATGTTGGCCATCGTCCAGGTGTACGGGTGGGTGCCGTGCTTGATCGCCGCGCCCTCAGCCGGCAGTCCGAACGCGTCGAACCCGATCGGGAAGAAGACGTTGAAGCCCTGCATCCGTTTGTAGCGCGCGCCCGCATCGGATGGCGTCATGGCGTACCAATGTCCAATGTGCAGGTCGCCGGACGGATAGGGCAGCATGGTCAGAAAGTAATACTTAGGTCGCGTCGGGTCCTCGTGGGTGTCGTACAGCCCACGTTCGGCCCACAGGGTTTGCCATTTGGATTCGATCTCTTGCGCGATGTATTTGTCGGTCATGATAAGCTCCTGACGGAGGAGAAGCTGAATACTGGAAGCCGGAAGCTGGAAACTCGATACTGGTCAGTGAGCGATCATGCCATCCACACGTACCAGCTTCCAGTTTCTAATTTCCAGTCTCCTGCAAAAACGCCACTGCCATCTCATTGAAGGCGTCCGCGTGCAGATGGTGTGGCCAGTGGGTTGATCCCGGGAACACGTGCAGGCTGCAATTTTGCAGGGCGGCAGCCAACGCCCGGCCAAGCGAGAGTGGTATGATCGGGTCCTCTTCTGCCCAGGCCAGGCAGACCGGCTGCGTCACCGGCGCGTAGCGTCCCGCCGCCAGATCATCCGGCCGACAGGCCGCGTCGACCAACAACAACCGATCCACCCGCTCCGGCGCGGCCAGCGCCAGCTCCAGTCCGATCAGGCCACCCCAGGAAACCCCGCCGATCTCGGCGCGTGCGATGTCCAATGTATCCATCACCCGCAAGGCCAGCTCGACCATCGGCGTGGGGTTGAACCGCTCCGCGCCCTCGGGACGCACGCCCGCAGAATCGCCCCAGCCCGGCCAGTCCAGCGCATAGACGCGGCGCACCTGGCCGAATGCGTCGATCTGCGGCTCCCAGGTACGCCAGGTCACATCTGACCCCGAGCCGTGAAACAGCAGCAGTGGCTTGCCACGCGCGCGGCCCGCGACCCGCACGTGCAGGTCGCCCGGCCCCGGCAGGATGGGCAGGTAGATGCTCTCCGGTTCGAACGGCTTGCTGCTGATGCTCATACGCGCACAATCCCTAATACCAGCTTCCCGGTTTCCAGCTTCCAGTTTCTAGCAACCAGCTTCCAATCTCCAGAAAACAAAAATCCCCATCGTCGTTCAGGGACGAAGGGGACTCCGCGGTACCACCCTGGTTGCCGGTGAGTGGAGCTGAGGGGGTTCGAACCCCTTACCTCTTGAATGCCATTCAAGCGCTCTCCCAATTGAGCTACAGCCCCATGTTTGATCCGACCACTCGGTGCGTGCTGTAACGGGCACCCCGGCACAGATTACTGCGTTTCACCTGTGCGGCTCCCGGACGAGTTCAGCCTTTGCAAGGCATGTGGGGCCGACCCACCTGCGAGGTTTCCACCCTCCCCCGCTCTCTGCGGCTCTGGCTTACTGCTTCCGTTCATCGCCGACTATGTAGGTTAATAAACAGCCCACCACTTGCGCAACCTGCTTGCAGGCCAGGAGTGGAGCTGAGGGGACTCGAACCCCTTACCTCTACAGTGCGATTGTAGCGCTCTCCCAGCTGAGCTACAGCCCCGCGCGTTCGAAAAGAGTATATCCAGAACGGGCTTTAGTGTCAAATTCGTAGCGTTCTGGGCTTGAAAATCCAGGACGGGCTGCGGACGCTTTAGTGGTGCAACACCTTTGGCGAACGTGGCTCGGTACCATTGATCAGCCGTTTGATATTTGGCCGCAGCGACCAGGCCACGATCAGGCCGGTCAGCACGCCGTAGAGCACATCCAGCCAGGGGCCATACCCCAGCACGGCGCGGATCGCAAACGAGATCGGGATCACCGCCGCGACCATCAACGACATCAGCGAGGCGTAGCGGATCACGTTCAGGCCGAAAGGCAGCAAGGGGAGCAACCACAGGGCCGACAATGGCCAGATTGCGATGGCGCCACCGACGTTCGGCGTGGTGCCCGCGCCCCCCCGAAAACCCATAAATATCGAATAATTATGGCCGATGACCGCGGCGACACCGCCCACAATCTCGGCCACAGCCTGGTCCGCTACCGCGTCACCGACGATCAAACGGGCGATGACCACTGCCAGAAAACCCTTCAAGATGTCGCCGACACCCGTCGCGATGCCAGCCCACGATCCGCCCGCACGCATCGCGTTGGTGCCGCCGGTCCGACCGCTGCCGACTGTGCGAATATCTTTGCCCAGGGTCAACCGAATCACAAGGTATCCTACCGGGATCGAGCCGATCAGATACGCGACGACTGCCGCGATAACCAGACGAAGTAATGGCATCAGGTGTGGAACCTCTCGTTGAGGATCGTCCAACCGGGACAACAAAACGCAAACCGCAACCGCTGCTGGCCTGGATGCGTTTTGCGTTCTACATGCTGGACTGTGGCGTTTAACACGGCGGCTGAGTTGAAGTTGCGCTGCGCTAGCGCTCCAGAATATTGCTCAGGAACTGTTTGGTGCGTTCATGTTTCGGGGCGGAGAAAAAGTCTTCCGGCGACGCCTCCTCCACGATCTGGCCCTCAGCCATGAAGACGATGCGCCGCGCTGCCGCTGCGCGCAAAGCCCATTTCGTGCGAGACGACCACCATCGTCATGCCCTCCTGCGCCAGATCGAGCATCACGTCCAGCACTTCCTTGATCATTTCCGGATCGAGCGCGCTGGTCGGCTCGTCGAAGAGCATGATCTTGGGATCCATGGCCAGGGCGCGGGCGATGGCCACGCGCTGCTGTTGCCCTCCGGAAAGCTGGCCGGGGAACGAGTCTGCCTTCTCCGGGATGCCGACCCGGTCCAACAGGGCGCGCGCCTTCTTTTCTGCCCCGGCCGTGTCGCGCTTGCGGACGACGCGCTGGGCCAGGGTGATGTTCTGGAGCGCGGTCAGATGGGGAAACAGGTTAAACTGCTGGAACACCATGCCCACCTCGGCTCGCACCGCGTTGATATCGGTGGACTTCCCCGTCAGCGGGATATCGTCCACGACGATCTCGCCGGAGTTGACGGCTTCCAGATGGTTGATGCTGCGCAGCAAGGTGGATTTGCCCGAGCCGCTCGGCCCGATAATCACCACCACCTCACCTTCCTCGATCTCCAAACTGACACCGTCGAGGGCGTGGGTGCGGCCGAACCACTTATGGACGTTCTTGATCCGGATGATTTTATCTGCCATAGAAACCCCCTACACGACCATTGACCATAGACCATAGACCATTGACGACGGACCATACGCGTCCCCAAAGCATCCATCGTCCATCGTCCATCGTCCATCGTCCATGCAATCGTCCATCGTCCGCCATCATCGTCTCTCCACCGACATCCGCCGCTCTAGTGCAGTGCTGATGCGCGTGAAAAAGAGCGTCATCAGCAGATAGAGCAAGGCGACCATCGTGAACGTGTCAAAGCTGAGGAAGCTGGTCGCGACGAATTCACGCCCGCGCCGGGTCAGGTCGGACACGGCCAGGATGGAAACCAACGAGGTATCCTTCAGCAACGTCACGAACTCGTTGCTCACGGGCGGCAGGATCACGCGCACCGCCTGCGGCAGGACGACGTAACGCATGGCCTGAATGTAGTTCATCCCCAGCGAGCGTGCGGCTTCCATCTGACCCTTGGGGATCGACTGGATGCCGGCGCGGAAGATCTCCGTCATGTATGCGCCGTAAGCGAAGGTCAGCCCGAACACCGCCGCTGTAAGTGGCTGGAGTTTGATATTCATCAGCCATTGGCCGATTTGCGGTGCGCTTTGGGCCAGAGCCTGGCCGAGCCTTTGGAGCAACTGCGGCAGCGCGAACCAGATCCATAGCAACCAGACCAGGACCGGGATGCCGCGCACGATCTCCACATATAACGAGGCGATCCCACCGAAAAACCGGTTCCCGGATACGCGCCCCAACCCCCCGATCATGCCGACAACCAGAATACAGACAAACGAGATCAGGGTCAGCTTCAGCGTGACCACCACGCCGTCCAGCAGGAACTGGACGATCCGGCCATACGGATCACCCAGGCTGATATGGATGGTGACGCCACCGATCTGGATGTCGGTCGTGAACTTCTGGCCCACCGCGAACACGAGGAGCACAAGTAGGATGAGCGCGGCAAAAAACAGGAACCACCCGCGATCAAACCGCGTCCCTGCTTGCGGGGGAGGCGGATTATACCCGCCTGCGCCGGTTCTGACGGACAGATCAGATGGAGTTTGGTTGGGCACCGTACACCTCCTCAGATGTAGCGAACGGCAGGCGGAATCGTCTGCCGTTCGCTACACTGCGATCAACCGGTTTAAATATACTACCGCAATCACGGCAGACGGACTATTGCCTCAATCGTGGATCCATCGCATCGCGCAGCCCGTCGCCGAGCAGGTTAAAGCCTAACACCGTGAGCACGATGGCCAGGGCCGGGAACAGAATCAAATGAGGGGAGGTAAACATCTGGTTGCGTTCCGCGCCGATCATGGCGCCCCATTCTGCCGTCGGTGGCTGCGCGCCCAGGCCCAGGAAGGAAAGCGCCGCCGTGTCAAGGATGGCCGTCGCAACGCCCAGTGTGGCCGCCACAATCAGCGGCGCGGTCGCGTTGGGCAAGATGGCGCGGAACAGGATCCGCTTCGAGGAGGCGCCTATCGCGAGGGCCGCCGTGACGAACTCCTGCTCCTTCAACGACAGCACCTGGGAGCGCACCAGACGCGCATAGGTGGGGATGGACACGATGGCGATCGAGATCAGCGCGGTCAGCAGGCCGATGTCTTCGAAACCGAAAGCGCGTTGCATGATGTTCAATCCGCGCGAGAGAAAGCTGTCATCAGCCAGCGTCAACAGCGCCGAGTTGATGGCGATGGCCAAAATCAATGATGGGAAGGCCAACACCACATCCAGGATGCGCATGATCCCGTTGTCGACCCACGCGCCGAGATAACCGGCAACAGCGCCGAGCAACATGCCTATGATCACAGCCAGAAAGACCGTGTACATGCCGGCCTTCAGTGAGACCCGAGAGCCGTACAACACGCGGCTGAACAGGTCGCGGCCGTTACCGTCGGTGCCGAAGAAATGCTCCGGCTGACCGGGATTACAGCGGAAAAAGTCGACGACGGGCAGCGCTGGCAGTTTATCCACGGCCGCGATGCAGGGCCCCTGGCGACGCTTGACCCCCGTTTCCTTGCCGATCAGGACGCCGTTGGGGTTATGCGTCGCGAGGGACGGCGCCAGCAGCGCCATCAAGACCAGCAGCCCAATGATGACCAATCCGACCTGGCCCGACCGGCGGTGCAACACCAGGTCGCGCAACGCTTCGGCCCAGAAGCCGCGCGACTTCCTGCGTTTGGTGACAATGGTTTCCGTGAGGAGCGCCGTCTCATCTTGCGAAGTCATGACTCTATCCCAGGCCGGCGAACAACCGCCCGCTACGCCAAACGAATGCGAGGATCTAGGAAACCGTAGAGAATATCCACGGCCAAGTTAATAAATAGGAACATGATGGCAATAACCAGGGTAAACCCCTGGATCACGGCGTAGTCACGCGCAGTGATGCCGTCGAACAAAGCGCGCCCCATCCCCGAGAAACCAAAGATGGTCTCGGTCAGCACGGCGCCGCTTAGCAGAAAGCCCAAGGTCAGGCCGATGATCGTCACCACCGGCAGCATGGCATTACGCAGCGCATGGCGTATCAGGACGGTCCGTTCAGTCAGGCCCTTGGCACGCGCCGTGCGGGTGTAGTCCTGGCCCAGGACTTCAAGCAGGCTGGAGCGTGTCATGCGGGCGATGAGCGCCATGGGAATCGTGCCCAAAGCGAGGGCGGGCAGGAGCATATGCTTGAAGCTGTCTACAAACAGCCTGCCGTCCAAATGAATGATGGCATTGAAAAAATAGAGATTTGTAAAGAACTGGGCGACTCGAAAAAGTGGCTCGCCCTCAGTGAGATTAAGCTCCTGCGCGAAGGACGGCACACTCATGCCTGCTGATAAGCGGCCCGATGGGGGCAAAGCCAAAGGGGTATCCTTCAGCAGAATGGCAAACACGTAGGCCATGAAAAGGCCGAGCACGAACACGGGAACCGATACGCCCAGGTTGGCGCCCACCATGGTGGCCACATCCACCCCGGAACCGTGGCGTTTGGCGGAGATGATGCCCAAAGTCATACCACCGATCACCGCCACAATCATGGCGCTGAGGGCAAGTTCGAGCGTCACCGCCAGGCGCTCGGAGATCATCCGGGTGATCGGCTGGCCGTAGCGAAAGGACATCCCCAGATCGCCCGTCAGCACGTCGCGCAGGTAAATGCCGAACTGAGTGGTGATGGGCTTATCCAGGCCGTAGCGGGTGTTGAATGCCCCGCAGGTGACCTCATTCGCCTTCTCGCCCAAGATGGCGACGCACGGATCACCCGGCAACAGGCGCGCCATGGCAAAGGTGACGAAAAGGATGCCAAGCAGCACCGGCAGGGCGGCCAGGATGCGCTGGACGATGTACTTGGTCATCGTTGGGGTGACCTCAGTCGTGTTGCGTGGTGCGCGCGTGACCGTTGCGGCACGCGCGCACCACGCGCCTCCAAAGGAGAAGCGTAATTGCTCAACCCACGACACGCCGTCGACTGGAATACCGAGTATCGAAGTCGGCGGCGCAGCGCGGCTGAGCAGTTATCGCTGGTGGCTATTCCTGCGGTGCGTTCTTCATTTTCGCGAAGTACGCCTGGAAGTAGGTGAAGTCCCCGACGCGGCCGGTGTGCAGCGGGCTCGCTGCGTCCCATTGCGCCTGCCAGGAAGTCACCACATCCTCGGCATCCAGGTCGCTGCCATCATGGAACTTCACGCCATCGCGCAAGGTGAAGGTCCACTCGGTCAGGTCATCGTTGGCCTCGTATTTCTCGGCCAGGGCCGGCTCCACGTTCGTGGTGCCGACTTCGTAGGAGAGCAACGCCTCGTTGATCTGCTCGCACGCCCGGAAGGTCTCGCCGTCCGTCTCGTCAGCGCAGTAGAGGCTGATCGGCTCGGCGTTCTGCATGAAGACCAGGGTGTCGCTACCGCAGTCGATTACGCCCAACTTCTCGCGTGTCAGCGGGCTGCTGTGCGCACCCTCGCAAACCGCCTCGAAGGCGGTCGCCGAGCCACCATGCGCCACTGGGATCATGGGCACGTGCTGCTTGACGAGCGCATTGGCCTCATCGTAGATCGGCTGCCGCGCATCCTGATCGGCCAGGGCAGCACCACGCTGCAGCGCGTCGACCAAATCAGCGAACTTGTCGCCGAACTGCTTGCTGGAACCGGCGCCGAAGTGGTAGTCCAGGAAGTTGGTGGCGTCGGGATAGTCGGCGCCCCAGCCCAACAGATGGAGGCCTTCAAGCTGACCGGCGTCCGACGCGTCCAGGTAAGCGCCTGATTCCATGACGGAAATCTCGACATCAACGCCGATCTCGGCGAGCTGGGCCTGGATGTCTTGCGCCACCACGCCCGGCTCAGGCAGGTAGCCGCGCACGACGTCACGGTAGGAGAGCTTGGTCTTGAACTTGCCGTCGGCGTCGTAGACGCCTTCCTCGGTCAGGATCTGCTTGGCCATCTCAGGGTCGTACTTATACCAGTCGAGATCCTTGGAGTAGCCAAAGATGCTGGGCGGCATGAACTGCGTCGCGACGATCGAACCTGTCGGATAGAAGTTGTCGACGATGCGGTCGCGATCGATCGCCATGGCGAACGCCTGGCGCACCTTCTCATTGTCGAAAGGCGCATAGGTGTTGTTCATGCCGACGTAAAAGATGTTGGTGCCTGCCCGCGGGTACAGCTTGAGGTTGGCGTCCCCTTCGATCACCGCGAAGTCATCAGGACCGGGGTTGTCGATGCCGTTCACGTTGCCGGATTGAAGTTCCAGCAAGCGTTGGGCAGCCTCGGGGCTCCAGCGGAAGACCAGGGTCGGCGCCTTGGCTTTGTCGCCCCAGTAGTTGGGGTTGGCTTCCAGGATCAGTTGGTCACCCTTGCGCCATTCCTTGAGTACGTAGGGGCCAGTGCCAACGGGGTTCTCCAACCATGACTTAGCGCCAGAGGTCGCGCCCGCGGTCAGCGCCTCAGACGGCCAGATCCCCAGCGTGGTATCAGCGGCTTTAGCCGGGAATGCAGGGTCGGGGTAGCACAGGCTGAACTTGACTGTCTTCGCATCAACGGCCTCGATCGCCTTAATCTCGCCACCGTAAGCGCAGGGATCTTCTGCGCCCGCCGCAGCCGGCTTGGGGCCGATCCACTTCTCGTAGATTTTGTCGTACTCGCCGCTGGCCTGAACATTCTTCAGCCCGGCGTTGAAGATCGCCAACACCTGCTTGGGATCGCCCTTCTGCACGGTCAGCCCAAATTGCTCGTTCGTATCGATCTGAGCGCCGATCACCAGTTTGCCCTTGAATTGGTCGGCCTGCAACGCATAGTTCGCCGCCACAGGGGTGTCCACGATCACGGCGTCGATGTTCTTGTTGAGCAGGTCCAGCACGGCCAGATCGGGCGTGTCGTATTGCTTCAGCTCGGCATCTTTGAGATTGTCAGTCACATAGATCGCGCCGGTCGTGCCGATCTGGGCGCCGACTTTCTTGCCGGCCAGATCCGCCTCAGACTTGATCGAGGCATCATCCGCCCGCACCACGATGGCCTGGTTGGCATCGAAGTACGGGTCAGAGAAGTCGTAGGTTTTCTTACGGTCATCGGTGATGGTGACCCAGGAGAGGATGGCATCATATGCGCCGCCATCCAGCCCTGCGAAAATACCATCCCAGGCCGTATTCTTGATCTCGACTTCCAACCCCTGATCCTTGGCGATGGCCTGGATCAGGTCGATGTCGAAGCCGACGATGGCCTTGCTGGCGTCCACGAACTCCATGGGCGGCCACGAGGCATCGCTGGCGATCACAAGCTTCTTGGCTGCGGCCGCGGGCGCCGCGGTCGGCTCAGGGGCAGCGGTCGGCTTAGGCGCTTCGGTGGCTGCCGGTGCAGCAGGCGCCGCGGGCGTGGACGGGCTCCCGCAGGCGGCCAACATGCCCAGCAGCAATACGGCTACGGCGAACAGGCTGATCAGTTTGAGATGCTTCATCTTGTGTGCTCCTCCTAATGCTTGGATACCAAATTTCGGGAAAGGTTTGCGAGACCGTCGGGGGTGATCGTGGCGCTCCTCCTCTCCGCAGAGAACTGAACTTGCCCTCGGGCCACGGCGTTGTGAGACAGACACAACCAATGGACGGGATGTGAACGATATTATAACGGCACTGGGGAGAATGTCAAACAGACTCGGAAAGTGGTGACTGGAAACTGAAAGGCTGAACTGACTGCTCCTTATACCTGCTTCCCCATCTCAAGCGCCGCATCGACTACTCACTTCGGCAATTTCCCCAACACACCCCAAACCCACCGGTGCGGCTTGTGCATGAATTTCTGCGGTTGGGCGAACATCAGGATGCACTCGCCATGC
The DNA here is from genome assembly GCA_963841825.1 of uncultured Chloroflexia bacterium. Taxonomy (GTDB): domain Bacteria; phylum Chloroflexota; class Anaerolineae; order CG2-30-64-16; family CG2-30-64-16; genus CAWJEL01. The sequence continues at coordinate 8,864 of CAWJEL010000027.1, read as the reverse complement.
ACCTCGCTGATGCCGTTCGCCTGGCAGAACTTGATCGCCGCCTCTGACTCCGCCCCTTGCTGCATCCAGACACGCTTGATACCGGCGTCGGCGGCATCGCGCACCACCCCTTCCGCCTGGGCCGGCGCGACCAGGATCAGCGCGCCGCCCGGAGGCTCAGGCAGCGCCTTGAGGTTGGGATAGCAGGGCTCCCCGTCGAACGCCTCCATGTGCGGGTTGACCGGCAACAGCCGGTAGCCCTTCTCCTTCAGCTCCTTGTAGGCCCCGTTGGCGAACGCCTTGGGGTCGCGCGACACACCGACGACAGCCAGTGTCGGTTGGGCCAGGAAGTCGTCAACTGTGGATTTGCTTGTCATTGGGGCACCTCTTTCGCAGTGTTCGAATTGTACCACATTTTCGCGCGCCGCGCGTGCCGATTTTTGGGAGATTGGCGGCGTTCAGCGTTTGTGGTATGATCGATAGCGAGAGGTGATACGATGCAACTCGAACAGTACTTCGACTTTCTTGCGCCGGATGACATTCGCATCAAAGGGCATCGGATCGGCATAGAATCTGTGCTTTATGAGTATCTGTTCCGCGAACAAACTCCCGAACAGATTGCTCGACGTTTCCCGTCGCTGACCCTGGAACAGGTCTACGCCACGATTCTCTATTATCTCAGCAACCGCGGCGAAAGTGGAAGCGTACGTCAAGGACTGGATCGAGTGGGGTGAACGCATGAGGGCCGAACAGGACCGCAATCCCCCGCCAGTGGTTGTGCGCTTGCGCGCGCTGAAAACACAACAGCAAAAGGCGCAGATGCCGGCATGAGCGCGATTCGTCTTCTGCTGGATGAAAATGTTGATCCGCTTTATCGTCAGGAGCTTCTACGACGCGAGCCGGGTCTGGTTGTTTGGCGAGTTGGAGACATCAGCGCGCCGACTGACAGCACCCTCGATCCCGATATTCTGATTTGGTGCGAGCAGCACGCTTTCATCCTGGTGACGAACAATCGCAAATCTATGCCGCCGCATTTGCAGAACCACCTGGCTCAAGGACGACACGTTCCTGGTATTCTCGTGCTGAATCCCAGAATGAGTGTCGGCGAAACGATTGAAGAACTGGTGCTCATCTGCGGCGCATCGGAAGAAGACGAATACCTGGATCGCATTTCGTTCTTGCCCGTGAGTTTTTGATGATGCTCGCCATTCTGAACCGTCGCCGTCGCGCGGCGGTCTTTGCTTTTTGAGATGCCGTGCCGCAATCAGATTGAAGCTGAATTGCGCAGAACGCCGTAGCAAACTGCAACACATCCTGGTTCGAGAGCACATGTGAAGTGAAAGCACGTAGCGTTGCCAGTGTGCTGCGGGCTAAGGTCGGGTAGAGTCACTGTTGGGCTATCAAGCCCGTCTTACGGTCGGGATGCCAAAATCCAGCAGGGACCGCGAATCAAGTCCCTGACGAACCTCAAAGGAACGATCTCGGTTGCCAACAGTCCAGGCGTCTTGCAGTTTTAGGTATTCCGAGCTCTTCTGGAGGTTGACGGCAAAGAGAAAGAAGCTGAGACGTTCTGGTCGGTCGATAAGCCTGCTCAGACGCAACAATTGTCGGTAGTAGTCGTTGAGTTGCTGTTCGGTAGGGTCAAAGCACTGATACACCATCGCTTGTAGCTGTTTGCCCGGCTCACAGGCAGAGGCCGTCCGATGAATTAGCTGATACGTACAGTCAAGAACGTCCGTCACTTCGAGAGCAGCACCCGTAGCGCGATTGATGAGGCTCAACCAGCCTGTCAGGACGGATACCCGATTGCGTGACGGCGGTGATCCGAGCCAGTCTCGGACGACTTCGTACGGCTGCTCGGTGTATTTGGCTTCGATGGCGATGGACTGGCTCCTCAGCAGGAGCATAAGGTCGGTATGGGAGTCGTTACCCTTGCCTTCTTGGACTGGCAACGTATACTCAAAGCCAAATATCTCGGCGTCCGACAATTCGAGGCCGAGAGCCGCGGCGAAGTCAGGCAGCCGCTGCTCCAGGACTGACCAGTAGGCCAGGAGAGGAACAGTGGAGCGGGACGGCGAGGCCAGATCTTTATCTTTGTAAGAGTGTACGAGTGACGGATAGTCCGAAACGGGTCGTCGCTTGTACGTAACCGTGGGTTCGTTCGATCGGTAGTGCGTTCTGCCGCCCCGGGCACAGACTGTCGTGCGGACTGGTTCTCGAACGAGAGTGCGGTCGACCCAAATCCCCGCTTTCTCAGCAAACTCCGCAAATCGTTGAAGCGAGATGGCCTCAGTGACACCATCACCCTGGAATTGGGTTAGGCGGGGAAGAACCTGTTCGTTGAAGAAGGCTCGCGACACCGCCTGCGCTGGTGCAACGCCCTCCGCATACTTTCCTTCGCTGTTGCACCAGGGGGAAAGACTCTTTATCACCGTCCATGGTAGGTGCCCATTCTCGATGGCCTGGAGAAGTCGACCGCCTGTCGTCTCGCCGTGCTTGCCAGCCATCCGAAGCCTTGCAATGCCCTGTGCCGCGCGCGTGCGCTCGTCGGCAGTGGAGTCGATCAGGATCAGCTCCCCACTGTCTGCCCAACGCCAGTGCATAATTCACCTTCTTTGAATTGTAGGGATAGCGGCTGCTCCGGTCAACCTTCGAGCATGTGCCGTAGGGCCTAACTATACGTTGTTCAACCGACTGTCGATCCGTTGGAGAGCCGTCGGCCTCACGCCTCCCCTCAAATACGCCTTCCACACCCTTTCGTCTGCCAGCAGTTGCTACGGTCCAGCTACTCTTACCAAATTGTCTCGACTTGGCTATCTCGTATTTTGCCGTCTCGACTGATCACCGGCACCGCCAAGCTGAGAGCCGTCGCGGCGATGACACGATCAGGCATGTCGGGAACTGTCTCGCGGGAGATGGAAAGGAGAGATGCAATGACGCTGCGACTCACTGGCGGTCTCGACAAGCTGTGCTGAAGTTTCGGTATAGTACATAGCGATTTTTGAGCCATGGCAGCGCAATTAATTGCGGCGTAGCCATCGGGCAGACGGCCATAATGGCGCAAAATGTCTCCCGCGGGCCGAGATGCAGCCAGAAACGCAAAGAAGCCATCAACAAACCGGTTTTTTCCACCCCATAGGCCGCATCGACGCCCTGCCCGCGCTGCAAGGCTTGCGCCACGGCCTGATCATTGCGTTCGGCAAACCGTCAGGCCAGCAGTTCGCACCGATTCTCAGGCACTTCCTCGGCGGTTTGGTGGTCTTGACCCATCGCTACCTCCTGTCGGGGGGTTGGATAGGTCGGTATTCCGTCATAAGTCGAACGTTTTGCCAACTTCCGGCCATCAGTTTGCCAGTCGCAACTAACTGTGCTGCTAATAGCCAATGAGTGCACTCAACTATACCGAAACTTCAGAAGCTGTGACTCGGGCTTGTCAAGAAGTGCCAGTAACCCGTGGAGAGTGCCGATGGGAATGCGACCTTTTTCTTCCAGGTAGGCGGTCTCCACCAGTGAGATTGAGGAGATTGTGACCTGCGTTTGTTGGGTAGTGGCCGTTTCGATCGCTCGCAGTGCTCTGGCTGACAGCCGAGTATCCGCGTGAAGCAGCCAAATCACCGTGTGCGTGTCCAGGACTGCGGCGATCATGGTGTATCGCCCTGATCCCAAGCCGCCCATAGCTCGCGCCGAGTGTCGTCCAAATCCTCGGTGGCTGCAACCACTCCGTCCAAATAGCGGAGAGCGCCGTACAAAGATGGTGGGGTTGCACCCGCGGGTTTTTCCGAACGAGGGTCACGGCGTGTTTTCTCGACTGCAACCGCACCAGCGCCTGATACTCGTCGATCGGCAGGATTACGCCGATTTGTTTGCCACCCGAATCCCGAATGTATTGTCTGGTCAGTCCGGTGCTCGACATCATAGTCTCCTTTTTGCCTTACATCCAGATTATATGTCGCGCACGACCCAAAGTCAATCGAAGCGCCACGCTCCACGCGCCTCACGCCTCCCCCAAATACGCCTTCCGCACCCGCTCGTCCGCCAGCAGCGTCGTGGCCGGTCCGGACAGCGCCTGTGGTAGCCGTTCGTGCATGTTCGGTTTGTGCTTGCCGTACTTACAGATCCAACGTGTGCCGCAGAGACTTGTCCACATCCGTCATAGGCAGTGTTCCGATGACGCGCTCAACCGCGACTTCTGCAATCGTAGCGAGATTATCTGTCATCACCACTGAATCTGTGAGTAAACCAGAGTGCTGTCCTTCTGGCGTGGATAGACGTACGAGAATTCGGCTGGGATGATCGGCGCGAAAGGATTTGCTCGTAATCATTGCCACGATGACTTGCGGCAATCCTGTCTGAAGGGCATCTGCTTGGACAACCAGCGCGGGGCGTGTTTTGGCAGTACGAAAATCCGAATGCGGAAAGAGCACCAAGATGATCTCGCCGCGTTTACAGTTTGACTTTGGCTGCGTCGTAGTTATCATAGATGCTCATCTCGGGGCTGTCCCAGTCTTCCGCGAACGTCGCAACGCGCGGCGCGCGATTCTGCGGCTTGTTTTTCGGTAATCCCACGCGTCCACAAATCAATTACCCCAGATTCGAGAAACGTGACAACAACGCGGGTCTCGTCATGCACCATTCTGGGTTGTTCTATCAACTCAAATCTGCCGTGTCGATATACGCCGTGAACACTTACAAGCATATTGGATCCTCCTGCTGCGAATGAGATACCTACACGCGTAATCCTGATTTCCTCTCCACCACAAGTCATACGCCGCGCGCGGTCCAAAGTCAACGAGGCTGTCCACGTTTTCACGTTTCACGCAGCACGTTTCACGCCCTCACGCCTCCCCCAAATACGCCTTCCGCACCCGCTCATCCGCCAGCAGCGTCGCGGCCGGGCCGGAGAGCACGATGCTGCCGGTTTCCAGCACGTAGCCTTTGTGCGCCAGCTTGACGCGGCGCGGGCGTTTTGCTCGACCAGGAGGATGGTCGTGCCCGCGGGTTGATCTCGCGTACGGTGTCGAAGATGGCGCGCACCAGGAGCGGGGCGAGGCCGAGCGACGGTTCGTCGAGCAGCAGCACCTTGGGGTCGGACATCAGCGCCCGGCCGATAGCCAGCATCTGCTGCTCGCCGCCGGAGAGGGTGCCGGCGAGCTGGCTGCGGCGCTCTTTGAGCCGTGGGAAGAGGGTGAAGATGCGCTCGCGATGCTCCTCGATGCGTTTTTTGTCGTTAAGCGTGTAGCGCCCATGTTGAGGTTTTCGTTGACCGTCAGCGTGGAGAAGATTTTGCGGCCTTCGGGCGCATGAGAGACGCCCATGAAGACAATCTCATGCGCCGGTATGCCTTGGATCGATTTGCCGTTGATGAAAACCTCGCCGTCGCCGCGGGTGCAGCAGCCCGCTGACGGTGCGCAGCGTCGTGGTCTTACCCGCGCCGTTGGCGCCGATCAACGCGACGATCTCGCCCGGCGCAATCGAGAGGGAGATGCCCTTCAGCGCATGCACGTGGCCGTAGTAGGTGGGGACCTCGCGAATCTCCAGGATCGCTTCACTCATCGAGATCCTCCTCATCCTCGTCATCGCGACCGAGGTACGCCTCGATCACACGCGGGTTGGCCTGTACTTCGACCGGCGTGCCCTCGGCGATCTTATGCCCGTTGTCCAACACCATGACACGGTCGGAAACGCCCATCACGACCTTCATATCATGTTCGATCAGGAAGATCGTGACACCCGGTCGCGGATCAGGTGGATGAGCGCCCAGTAGATTCGTCGGTTTCCTGCGCGTTCAGACCGGCGGCCGGCTCGTCCAGGAGGATGAGCTTAGGGTCAGTGGCCAATGCCCGGGCGATCTCGACGCGACGCTGATCGCCATACGGCAAGTTCCGGGCGAGCTCGTTGCGGTACTCCCAGACATTCATGAAGCGCATGTGGCGCTCGGCCTGGACGCGGATATCCCGCTCCTCCGCGGGCTGCGCCGGCAGGTGGAAATGGCCCCCGCCACACCGGCGCGGCCCCCGGCAATCCTGATCCTACATGACGTTTTCCATCACTGTGAGCGTGGGGAACAGCCGGATGGTCTGAAAGGTGCGGGCGATGCCCGCCGCGGCGATGGCGTGTGGCCGCTTGCCGACCAGACTCTTGCTGTCAAACTGGGACCGAGCCTTTATCCGGCTTGTAGATGCCGGTGATCAGGTTAAACACCGTCGTCTTGCCCGCGCCGTTTGGTCCGATCATGCCCAAGATATCGCCGGGATCGATGCGGATGTCGACGTTCGAGACGGCCATCAGGCCGCCGAACGATTTGGTCAGGGATGAAACTTCGAGTAAGGACATGTGTTGAGTCCTGTGGTTGACGTACTACGTGCTATGTGCTACGTGCTACGTGCTACGTGATTGTCTCTGGAACGATGGTTTCGCCGGCTAATGGAATGTTTGTCAAGCGAGCCGGTTCCTACAACGTGAGCGCCTACTGAACCGACAGCATCGTATAATTGGCCGGTCAATTCCAACGTTCGGCGATCTCTGACCAGCTCGCTGGACATCCTCCCAGGCCAGGTAGCCGGCAAACAGCCCCAGGCGATAGGCTTCAATTTTCCACAGCGTGTCCCCCGTGACATCCCGCGGCAGCCCCTTCTCCCACTCAGCGTAATTCACATCTCACCCCAAAGCTGCCTGACGAGACATCACGTAGTACGCATCACGGATCACGCTCAGGTCGTCCGCGGTACAAGCGCCGGCGCTTTTCTCATTTCCAGCGCCACGCGCCGGCTAGGCCAGAGGCCCATGGGGCGGAAGATCATCATGAGCACCATCGCCAGGCCGACGAAGCCGTCGCGCCAGTCCTTGACGAACCGGAACAGCTCCGGGCAGAATCACCATGCCGAAGGTGCCCACGAACACGCCCGGGATGGAGCCGACGCCGCCCAACACCACGATCGACATGAGCACCGATTCCAGGAAGCGTGCCATATCGGGCGAGATGACGCTGATGCGGCTGGCATAGAGCCCGCCGGCCAGTCCCGCCCATGCTGAACCGAGCAAGAACGACAGCCTTGACCCGTATCGTGTTCATGCCGATGGCTTCAGCCGCCAACTCGTCCTCACGCACGTAGGTCCATGCCTGTCGAGTGGCGAATTCTCCAGGCGACGCATCGCCACGATGGCAATAATGACGAAGAAGAGCACCAGATAGTACCGGGCCCAGGTTGTCTTGAAGGTGAAGCCGAAGATGGACGGTTGGTCGATGCCCGACAGGCCGTTGGCGCCGCCGGTGATGCCGAAGATGTTGTTGACCAGCAACATCCGCACGATTTCCCCGAACGCTATCGTCACGATCGCCAGGTAATCGCCGTGCAGGTGCAGGATCGGCGTGTGAGCACGAACCCAGCGATGCCGGCCAGTATGACGGCCACGACCATGCCCAGGAAGATGGGCACGTCCAGGTAGATGTTCAGGATGCCGACCGTGTAGGCGCCGATGGCATAATGCTCGTGTGGCCGAGTTGGAACGTGGCCAGCGTAGCCTACGATGATGTTCAGGCTCAGGCCGAGCAAAACGTAGATCCCGGCCTGCCACAACACGGCGCGCAGAGTTGTCCAGCGGCAGTGGCAGCAAAAGCGCGATGAGCAGCAGCGCGCCGAACCAGAAGGGCAGTGGAATACGTCGGAGGCCGGTCAGAAGTGCGCTCATGCTATCATCCTCACAGCTTCTCCGCCACCCGTTCGCCCAACAGGCCGGTAGGGCGCACGATGAACAAGGCGCACAACGTGTAGGCGATGACGTCTTTCCACGTGGGTGACAAATAGCTGGCGCCAAAGCTTTCAACGGTACCCAGGATCAGCCCGCCCAGCATGGCGCCCTGGGTATTGCCGATACCGCCGAGGATGGCGGCGATAAAGGCCTTCAGGCCGAACGTCATCCCGAGCGTGAAATCGAACGAGCCGTAATACAGGGCCACCATGATCCCGGTGGCCGCCGAGCGCGGGCCCGATGAGGAAGACCACGGTGATGATCCGGTTGGCATCAGTGCCCATCAGGCGCGAGGTGTCGTGATCGAGGGATACGGCGCGCATCGTGGTACCGACGCGAGTGTAGTTCACGAACAGCCACAAGATGCCCATCAGCGCAAATGAAGTACGAGCAAGATAATCTGCATCGTACTGGCGGTGACATCCCCGATGTAGCGTAACGCCGCCGCGCTGGGCAATGTTGGTCGGGTAGGTGATATAGGTTGCGCCGTAGAGGTTGCGCGCGAGGCTCTCCAGGATGAAAGCTGCGCCCAAGGCTGAGATGATCGGCGGCAGACGGCCCGTGTGGCGCAGCGGGCGATAGGCTGTACGCTCCAGGAGGACGCCGCCCAATGCGACGACGAGCATAGCGCCGAGCGTCACCGGGACGATCATCCAGGGCCCCCCGCAGTTCCTAACCCCAGCAAGAGCGTGAAGCCAGTGTAGCCTAAATAAGCGCCCCACATGAAGAGATCGCCGTGGGCGAAATTGATGCAAGCTTGAGGACGCCGTAAACCATGGTGTAACCGAGCGCCACTAGCGTGTAGAAGGTGCCGATAGTTACACCGTTGAGGATGTTCTGGGCGAGTTGTTCCATATAGGCCTCGCGGGCGGGCGAGGAAGAGGAATGCGATTGGTAGATTGGTAGATTGGTAGATTGGTAGATTGGTCAACTGAGCGTCCCTGAAGGGCTTCAATCTTCTGAGTCCCAATTTACCAACCTACCAGGCCCTAATCTACCTGCATACGGTCACGACTTCTGATACGGCACGTACTGGCCCTGGTCGTTGATGACATAGGCCTTATGGATGCTGCCGTTGCGGTCGCCCTTCTCGTCGAAGCCAAGGATGGGGCCGGTGATGCCCGGGTAGTCCTTGA
>CAWJEL010000026.1:0-90805 GCA_963841825.1 uncultured Chloroflexia bacterium | reverse complement strand
GGCCGATCTCTTTGCCCCCGGCGACCCAGCCGCGCCGAGCGTCCGGGATGGAGCGCCGGATGCTGCGTGCGCTCCCATTTGACATCGGCCAGCCAGCAGCCGGGCGACCAGCGCTTCGGCCACGCCCTTGATGTCGAAGAAGCCCAGCGGCGCCACGTCGTTCCCAGCCAGGTGGCTGCCTTCCCGTGGCCCAACCAGTTTCCGCGGCCAGTCGTCTCGGCTCGGCGGGCAGAACTTCGTCCGGCTGCGGGATCGACGGCGCAAGCCTGGAGGGTCGCGAACGCGGTCGGCGAAGCGGAGGTTATTTCGCGCCGTGTTCAGCAGGCTGGGCAGCGGCGTCCAGGCGCAGGTGGCTGCGGTCCGCGGTGAGCGGGTTTCAGCACGGTGACGTACTGTAGGGGCGGGGTTTCCCCCGCCGGGGTTTCCCCGCCCGGGTTTCCCCGCCCAGGTTCGTATTGTTCGCGGGCGAGGGGGCGCGGGGCGAGGAGACCTCGCCCCTACTCAGTTTCACCTCATCCGCACGTCGATCATGGAATACGTGATCACTTCATCCAGGCCCGCGCCGGACAGGATGTCACGCACCCTTTCCTCACCCTCCAACGCCACGTTCCGGCGCCCGACGGCGCCGCTCATCCTCCAGCAGCGTCGGCGTCAGCCGGTCGTAACCGTAGATGCGCCCGATCTCCTCGGCTAGGTCAGCGGGGATGTTGACGTCCTGGCGGTGGCTGGGAACGGTGACGAGTAGATATGGTAGATTGGTAGGTTGGTAGGTTGGTAGATTGGTGGACCGGTACACTGGTCTGGTCGGGATTCGATTTACCTTTTTCCCAATCTACCATTTCCCATCTACTTAAACTCCAACGCCTCCAAATCCGCACCATCTCCTCCACCGGGATCTCCGCACCGAGAAGGCGGTTGACATAGGTCGGGTAGAGTTCGATGTTGCGCGGCTGCGGCTTGCCCGGATAAACGTCGCCATAGATCGGGCGCGCCACGCCGCCGGCGACCTCGGCCAGCAGCTCGCAGGCACACGCCAGCGCCTGGACCTTCAGCTCCGGATGGACGCGTTTGCCGAAGCGGCTGCCGGCCTCGCTACTCAGCTTCAGCAGCCCGCCGGTGCGGCGGATGCTCAGGAAGTTGAAGTTCGCCGCTTCCAGAAGGACGGATGTCGTGCCGTCGTTGACCTCAGTGTTGGCGCCGCCCATCACGCCGCCCACCCGATCGTCCCCGCGGTGCTCGTTATCATCGGCGTGTCGGGGTCGAGCGCCCGATCCACGCCGTCGAGCGTGGTCAGGTGCTCGCCGGGATAGCGCGGCGCATGATGATAGTCAGCCTGTTCGAAACCTCACCGCCGCCTTCGACGCGCTGCCGGAGCAGGTCGTAGTCGAAGACGTGCAGAGGTTGGCCCAACTCCAGCATGACGTAGTTGGTCACGTCCACGACGTTGCTGATCGGTCGCATCCCGGCGCGGCGCAGGCGCTGCTGCATCCAGAACGGTGACGGGCCGATCTTCAGTCCTTCGATCGCGCGGCGGAGTAGAACGGCGCACAGATCGGGCGCATCGATCACGATCCCGACGAAATCCGCATCCGGCACGATCTGCACGGGCTGGCGGTCAAGGATGGTGAGCGCATCACGGCGCATGGGTTGACCGGTCACGCGGCGGCCTCGCGGCCGACGCCGGCGACCGACTGCAAGTGGCCGAACGCGCCCTTGATGTCGAAAGTGAGGATCGCGTCGCCCAGATAGTCAACCAGCGGCGTCCCACCGGCGCGTCGTCCGGCAGGATGAGGTTACCCTCGTGCTCCTCGCTCAGATCGATTCCTTCTCCAAGCAGACCATTCCTTCCGACATGATGCCGCGAATCTTGTTCGGCTTCAGCTTGACGATCCGGCGTTCTTCGCTGTGGCCGTCCACCAGCCGCGCGCCGGCCGCGCGAAGGCCACCTTCGGCCCCCTGCCCCCGCTGAAGTCCTGGTCAATGTACGGGTAGAGGTCGGCGCGCCCGTGACGACCCGCAGCGGCGTCTCACCGCCGTACTCAACCCGCACCAGGGTCAGCCGGTCGGCCTCTGGGTGTCGCTTCACGTCCAGGATCTGCCCGACGTAGACCTTGTCCCGATCCCATGATTCGCCGATCTGGTTAATCGACTCGACTTCCATCCCCGCCAGCGTCAGCCGCTCGGCCACACCGCCGCCGGCGTGAGGGTGATGTTGACGAAGTCTTTGAGCCAAGAGAGAGGTATTTTCATTGTGCCGCTCCTGACCCGGACGACCGGAACCACGCCTTCACCACAAAGGCTCAAAGGCACGAAGTCCACAAAGGTAGAATTCTGAGTGATCTTGGTGTCTTGGTGTCTTCTGAGTGGAGAGATTCTTGTTTTTTATGCCGGAATCCGATTGGTAAGCGCCTAAAACCATACGTGATAGCGTGACCCGTGCTCACAGCGTCACGCATCACGTCATTACGTCATCACATCAGAACTGCCCCAAAAACCGCAAATCATTCCCCCAGAAATAACGAATATCGTTGATCCCATTCAGGAGCATCGTGGGGCGTTCGACGCCCATGCCAAACGCAAAGCCGGACTAATTCCGGGTCGTAGCCGCCATTGCGTAACACGAGCGGGTGCACCATCCCCGCGCCGGCGATCTCCAGCCAGCCCGTGTCTTTGGACATGCCGTCGCGCTTGCCGTCCCCCAATACACCTCCATGTCGCCTCCACACTCGGTCTGGTGAAGGGGAAATACTGAACCGCACACCCGCCTCCTCTTGGCTGCCGTCCGTCCCCGCGCGAACGCCTTCATCGTGCCGATCCGATCAATCAGCGGATATCCTTGCGCCCAACCATGCCTTCCACCTGGTTGAACTGATGTTCCGAGCGGGCGGTCATCTGTTCGTAGCGGTAGCATTTGCCGGGCAACACCGCGCGGATCGGCTCGGGGCAGCGGTCGCGCATGATGCGATCTGGCCGGGGCTGGTGTGCGTGCGCATCACCAGCAACCGCTCGGCGGGGTCGGGATTCGGGTTCTGGCTGACCCAGAACGTGTCCCACATGTCGCCGCGCCGGATGGTAAGCCGGATGTTGAGCAGGCCAAAGTTATAGTCGTCCGTTTCCACATCCGGTCCGTCGTACACCTCGAAGCCCATCCCGCCGAAGACGGCCTAGAGCTGGCGCAGGTTTTGGGTAGTGACGTGCAGATGGCCCAGGCTGGGCGGTCGGCCGGGCAGCGTGATGTCCACGGTGCCCACGGCCAACTCGGCGGTCAACGCCGCCGTCTTCGACCGCGTCCTCCCGCTCGGCAAAAGCCGCTTCGACCGCGGTCTTGACCTCGTTAGCTGCCTGGCCGTAAGCCGGACGTTCGTCTCGGGGCAGCGTGCCCAGCACGCCCATCGCCGCGGTCAACGCACCGCCCTTGCGGCTCAGATAGCGGCCGCGCCAGACTTCAGCGCTCCCCGGTTCCGCCACCGTGGCGAGCTCCCGCCAGTGCTTCATCTCGCAGTCGAATCAGGTTTCGTGCATGGTTCCTCCTCGTTCATAACTTGGGGGAACTGGTAAATTGGTAGATCGGTGCGTTGGTGAACTCGTCTACCAGTGTACCAATCTACTAATCTACCAATTTACCAAACTACCCGTCTACCAATCTACCAACAAAAAACAGCGCCTATCCCCACAGGGACGAAGGCGCTGCTCGACTTCGCGGTACCACCCTGGTTCCTTCGCACGCTTCGCCGTGCGAAGCCCGAAGGCCCTCAACTCCGGCGGCCCGTTTCGACGGACTTACCGGTCACCCTGTTAACGGTGGGCTTCCGGGACGAATTACTTGCTGATTACTAGGAAACTGGAAGCTAGGAAGCTAGGAAGCGCCCTCCATGAGGCCAGCATCCATCAAGCCCTAGCTTCTAGCCACCAGTTTCCCTCGTCCGGCTCGGGAGGGAACTTCGGCGCAGGTTCATACCGGCCGGGCTTGCAGCGCCCGCTTCGTAGTCGGCGCCCGGCCTCTCTGGGGTCATCTCCACGCTTACTTTCCTCCGTCACAGCCTGTGCGGTTGTGGCTATTCGATTGTAAGGCCGATTATGCCGCAGGTGCCGCTGGTTTGTCAAACAACCTACGAGCTTTTTTTGACATTGCGCATTTGCCAGCCGGGCGATCCTGCGCGACAATGGCGCCACCTCGACATGGTGATGTCAGGCCGTGCAAAGCGCGCCTGTCCCCCGTTACCGTGCCGGCCATGCCGTCACGACCGGGGATTGCCATGACCCTCGTCTACTCTCACCCTTGCCTGGATCGCCGGCATCCTGCTGGCGTACGCCTTGTGGTTGCAGGGCTTTATCGGCTGCGCCACGCCCGGCTGGCCTTTCGGTGCCCTGGCCGCGATAGCCGCTCTCGCGCTGCGCCCGTGCGCCCTGTCCCTGAAGACCAGAGGGCGCGGAGAAAACAAAAATCTCTGCGGTCTCGGCGTCCTCTGTGGTGAGACTCTCACCCGCAGGACGGCGTTTCGATTCGCGGTGGTTCTGCTTGCCTTCGTTGTCCTGGGCGCCTGGCGGTACACGACCCACCCCTTTGCCGCCTGCCCTTCCCCAAACGATCTGGCGTTCTACAACGGCGACGAGAAGCAAATGGTTTGGGCTACCGTGGAAGGCATGGTTGCCGGCTATCCGGACGTGCGCGACGTGCAGACGCTCTACCGTTTGCGTGCCGGCACCGTGACCGTCGCGGGAGCCGCCCACGCCGTGACCGGTGATCTGTTGGTGCAGGCCGGCCGCTTCCCCGGCTATGCCTACGGGGATCGACTGCGCCTGCGGGGCCAGCTCCAGACGCCGCCGATACTGGACGACTTCGACTACCGCCGCTACCTGGCCCAACGCGGCATCCACAGCCTGATGCGCCACGCCACGATCGAGCGCGTGGCGGAGGATCAGGGCAGTCCGTTTTGGGCGCTGCTGTATCGGCTGAAGGCGCGCGGCGCCGCGCTGCTCGACAGAGTCCTGCCTGAGCCGGCGGCTGCGCTGGCCAACGGCATGCTCCTCGGCATCGAAAGCGGCATCCCGGACGATGTGGCCGAGGCGTTCAAGGCGACGGGGACCACCCACGTCATCGTGATCTCCGGCAGCAACATCGCGCTGCTCTCGGGCGTGCTGATGGCGGGGCTGAGCGGGATGCTCGGCAAGCGTCGGGCAGCCTTCCCGGCGATCGTAGGCATTGTCCTCTACGTCCTGCTGGTGGGCGCCGATGCGGCCGCGCTGCGCCGCGGGGCTGATGGGTAGCCTCTTCATCCTGGCCATCTACTTTGGCCGGCGGAGCACCGCCTACGTCTCCCTCTGCGCGTCGGCGCTGTTGATGACGTTGCTCAACCCGCTGACGCTATGGGATATCGGCTTCCAACTCAGCTTCATGGCGACGCTGGGGCTGATCCTGTTCACCCCGACCATCGAAGGTCAGTTCGAGCGACTCCTGGCCCGCGGGCTGACGCGGGAGCGGATGCGCCGTGTGATGGGCGTCCTCAACGACGCGCTGATCGTCACCCTGGCCGCGCAGGTGACCACCCTCCCCGTGATTGTCTACTACTTCGGGCGCATCTCGCTGATCTCGTTGGTAACCAATTTCTTCATCCTCCCCGCGCAGCCGCCGATCATGACGGGCGGGATGGCGACCCTGGTGGCCGGTTTGGCCTGGGAGCCGCTCGCACACGGCCTGGCCTCTGATCCCCTGGCTCTTCCTGACCTATACGACCGCAGTGGTGCGCCTGACCGCAGCCGTGCCATTTGCATCGGTGGAGACGGGTGAACTGGGCCGTATTGCCGCCCTGGTCTATTTCGCGGTGCTGATCGGCGCCTTCCTGTGGCGTGAGCTCCGCCGCCGCGGCTGGGTCACGATGACGACGGGGCGGGCGCTGGGGTGGGCGGTCGCCGTTGTGCTGCCGTTGTGGCTGATGGGCAGCGTGCTCGCCGCCGCGCCCAGACGGCAAGCTACACGTCTTCTTCGTGCCCGGAGCGGGCAGCGAGGCGGCGTTGATCGTCACGCCGAACGGGCGCAATGCGTGGTTGTGGGATGGCCGCGGGGATGGCGTCGCATTGGCCGCGGCGTCGCGATCGCTGCTGGCACAGCCGGCCAAGGGGGTGGATGTGGCGATCGGTCCGGGATCGGCGGAGATCTGGCCCGGAGCGCAGGCAGTGGCGTCCGATCAGCTTGCTCCCGAAGCCATCGTGCGCTTGGATGACGCGGTCACGTTGACGCGCCTGCCCGCGGCGGATGGCTGGCTGCTGAACTATGGTCAGTTTCGCACGCTTCTGCCAGCCACGCTCAAACCTGAGGCGCAGGCCGAGTTGCTGGCCGCCGGCGCTGACGTGCGCATGGCCGTCCTCAAAGCTCCCGGCCCCGACACCGGCGCGTGGCCCACCGCCGCGTTTCTGGTCGTGTCAGCGCCCCAGCGGATCTTTTGGCCGGAGGACACCACTTATCCGCCGGAGGTTGATGAGATGTTGGCGATAAGCGGCGCGGCACGCATCCCAGCCGACGCAGTGATCGAAGCCATTACCGATGGGAAGCAAATCTGGTTGCGCGAGCGGAGCGGGGAAGTTCGCAGGTAGGGGGCCGGATGCTCAATCAAGCAACTCGATGCCGGCCACGGTGAGCCGTTGATTGATCAGGCTGAAAATTTGCAAGCGCAGGTTGGCCGCCTTGGCGAAATTGGTGTGTGCGATCACCGTGATCTCAGCCGTGGCGCCCAGCGCTTCCGAGGTGGAGATCACCTGCCACGGCTCGGTCAGATCGGCTAACAATGCCGGGGCCTCCTGTCCCAATCGGCTGAGCAGGTCCAGGACATCTTCAAGTTTGGCGGAAGAAACGCGAAACCGGACCTTGGTGGTCGAGAACGGGGCGCGGCTGAAGTTGCGGATGACGCTGATTTCGCCGTTCGGCACCACGTACAGCTCGCCGTTCGGGGAGCGCACCAGGGTGTTGGTAACGTTCACCTCTTCGACGATCCCTTCCACCGTAGTGCTGCCGACGCTGAGCGCGACTTTCTCGCCGATGGCGAATGTGTTGCGGAAGAGAAAGCGGCCGCCGGCCAGGATGTCGGCCACCAGGCTGCGTGCGCCCAGGCCAAAGGCCGCGCTGAACAGGCCCACGATCCAGATGAGCGTCTCCGGCCTGACGAACAACGCCAGCGCGGCCAGGCCCGCCACCATGAACGCCAGCAGGCTGATCAGGCTGCCGATCAAGCCTTCGAGCGTCTGCCGTCGATGGACCGTGATGGCATGTCGGCTCGGCAGCAGCCGGCTGCCCATCAGGAGGCCGCGCGCAATCCAGCGCGCAAACACAGACACCAGCAGCGCCGCCAGCAGATATACTATCACCGTGGCAACCAGGGGTAGTCCAGCCTTCACAGCCTGTGTATCCAAGTCGAATTTCCTTCCCGGGAACGAATCAGCGAATGATGAATGATGAATCTGCGAATGGGCAGATGACGACGAATGATGAACGATGCTTCACTCTTTACGTATCACGCATCACGTATCGCGCATCACACCCCACGCACACCCGCTTCGCCATCAGAATATCCGGTTTGCCGGGGCCGTTGGCGTCGGGCACTACGCCGGCGACGACGAAGCCGCACTTCAGGTAGAAAGCGTAGGGGTGGCCCTTCAGGTTGCGGATGCGTGCTAACTGGCCGGGCAGGTCGGTGTAGAGATCGACGCCGGACAGCGAGGTCATAGCATCTTCGTCGTCGCTGCCGAGCCACAGCGTGAGCCCGCCGCGTGCCTGCACCTGCGCCTCCAGATCGGCCACCAGCGCCCGGCCGATCCCCTGGCGCTGGCAATCAGGACGGACAACCAGCGGGTGTAGTTCCCAAACGTTGCCGCCATACCCCGGGATGCCGCCGGTCCAGCCCAGCACGGCGCCGGCATCATCCAGCGCGACGCGACAGATCTTGCCGGGCGTCAGCGCCTCGTGGACTTCGGCCAGCGCCGCGGTCAGGTCGGGCCAGGCGGACGGCCAATGCACGCGGAAGCCTGCCACCAGGAGCGCCGCGGCCTGCTGAACGAAGATACCATTTTCGGGGGTCAGATCAATGATGCGCATGGTTGGAACCTGTGTTCCGTTAGGAACTCGCCAGGCCCACCAGCGATCGGAACGCGCGGTACGCCATCGGCATATCTTCGGCCGTGAACGCCACGCGCTTGCCCCCGATCCGCTCGGCGCCGGGGAGGATAGCCGCGGCGTCGGCCATTTCCGAGCGGATGAACTCCACCGCGACGGTGATCGGCGGGGTGAGGCGGCGGGGCGCGGGCGCAACGTCGGTTTTCAGCCGCCGCATAGCGCGTTCGGCAGCATCGTGGATCAATTGCGGCGTGGCCTCCGGCGGCAGACACTCGGCGGCGTTGCGGCCGGTGGCGCGCTTGACGATCGCGGTTTCCAGGTCGCCCAGCAGCGCGGTCGCCTCGGCGCAGGCGGTCTGGTCGCCGGAGATCAGCAGCACCGGCGCGCCGAAATGGCCGCAGACGGCCGCGTTCAGCCCGATCTCGCCCACGATCTCGCCGTTGAGCCAGACCCCGTCCACGCGGCCGCTCGACCAGGTGTGATCGAGGATCGCGTCCTGCGTGCCGACGCGGGCGTGGTAGCCGACGAAGAACACGCCGTCGACGCCGTGCTGCACGCCCTCCACCATCGAGAAGGGTCGCGGGGAGCCGGTGTTGAGCCGGGCGCGCGGGTCGAACTCCTCGATCAGGATGTTCAGGTTGTTCCAGTGACCGTCGCTGACGACCACCTCGTCCGCCCCGGCGTCGAACGCGCCGCGGATCGCGGCGTTGACGTCAGCGGTCATCAGGCGGCGGAAGCGGCCGTACTCGGCGTGGCTCGGATTCGTCTGATCGCCATGCACCACACCCGTGATGCCTTCCATGTCGGCTGCGATAAGGATTTTCATGATTGACTCCGTGATGCGTCCCAAAGGGATGCTTTGCGATGTTGCGTATTCCGTGTAGTGCGTCGTTCGTCCATCGTCTATCGTCCATCGTCCATCATCGATTCGTCCGTTCGCCATTCGATGTCTGCAACGCCGGTAAACCGCCGCCGCATCACCTCAATGGCCTGCGGGTTGTCATCGACCAGGATGAAACGCCGCCCGAACTCAAGACAGGCCGCGCCGGTCGTGCCGCTGCCGGCGAAGAAGTCCAGTACCAGATCGCCGGGCCGCGACGATGCCTGCACGATGCGGCGCAGGATGCCCAGCGGTTTCTGCGTGGGATAGCCGGTCTTCTCCTTGCCGTTGGTCGGCACGATGGTATGCCACCAGGTGTCGGTCGGCAGCTTCCCCCGCGCCGCTTTCTCCGGGCCGACCAGGCCGGGCGCCATGTACGGGATGCGCTCGATCTCGGCGTAGTTGAAGGTGTAGTGCGCCCGATCTTTGACGTAGAGCAGGATGTTGTCGTGTTTGGGCGGCCAACGGTTCTTGGGCCGGCCGCCGTAGTCATACGCCCAGATGATCTCGTTCAGGAAGCCGTCGCGGCCGAAGATCGTGTCCAGCAGCACCTTGCAGTAGTGTACTTCGCGATAGTCGATGTGAAAGTACAGGCTGCCGTGCGCTGTTAGGATGCGGTGCGCCTCCGTCAGCCGCGGCTCCAGGAATGCCAGGTAGTCATCGAACAGGTCAACATAGGATCGAGTGCCGACCTGGACCGTCTCGTAGCGCTGGCCGCCGAAGCCGGTGCGATCGCCTTCTGCGCTGCGCGTGGTCTTGATCTGCGTCCGGCCCTGCACCTTGCCGGTGTTGAAGGGCGGATCGATGTAGATCAGATCTACCGACGCCGCGGGCATGGCCTGCAGGATCGGGAGATTGTCGCCGAAGTAGATGCGATGAGACATGCGCTCTGCTATTCCTTGACAAAGGCTCAACTACGCGGATAGTATACGGCGCGAAGCGTGAAACGTGAAAACGTGACACCACGCAAACCTGATGCGTCGCTCCCCCGGAACGGACCTTGCAGATGTCTTCGTTGAAGAAGTGGGCTTCCGGCTGGCGGCTGGTTGCCATCCTGGCATTGGCGGCGGTCGTGGCCTGGCTGGCGCTGCGCGGGCTGCCGGATGGGCGGCTGCACGTTTACTTTCTGGACGTGGGCCAGGGGGATGCGATCCTGATACAGGCGCCCGATGGCCGGCAGATCCTGGTGGACGGTGGCCCCAGTCCCACGGCCCTGTTCAACGAGCTGGGCGACGTGCTGCCGTTTTGGGATCGCAGCCTCGACCTGGTCGTGCTGACCCATCCCGATGGTGATCACATCACCGGGCTGATCCCGCTGCTCGACCGTTACCGGGTGGGGCAGGTGCTCGATGTGTCGCAGTCGGACACCGCGCCGGAGGCTGCGCCCTGGCTGGAACAGTTGGTAGCGCTCGGCGTGCCGCGCACCCTGGCGCAGCGCGGCATGCGTCTGCCCATCGGCGATCTGGGCGTCACCGTCCTTCATCCCGGCCCCGTCCAACTGACGGGAACCGCCTCGGATGATAACAACAATGCGGTCGTCCTGCGCCTGGACTACGGCGGGACCTCCTTCATCCTGACCGGTGACGCCGAGAGCGAGGCCGAGGCTGACATGCTCGCGGCGGGGCTGCCCCTCCGCGCCGATGTGCTGAAGATCGGCCACCACGGCAGCAAGGGCGCGTCGTCCCCTGAATTCATCGCAGCCGTGGCCCCGCGCCTGGCAGTGATCCCGGTCGGCGCGGATAACAAATTCGGCCATCCGCACCCGGCTGTCCTGGAGCGGTTGAAGGGCGTCGAGGTGCTGCGAACAGATCAGAACGGGCGGATCGAAGTGGTGAGCGATGGACAGCGACTGGCTGTTGAGATGCAAAAGACGCCGTGACATCCTTCATCCGAACGCGGCGGAACCAAATCTTCACCACTAAGGCACGAAGTCACCAAGTCCACAAAGAGTTTGAAAACATCGTGTTTCTTCGTGTCTTGGTGTCTTGGTGGTGAAATTCTTGCCGGAGAGAGCATGCGCCTACTCATGTTCCAGGCCAAACGTTTCTGGTGGAAGTCCTTCTCGAAGACGCTGGATCAGGTCGAAGATGTTGCGGTTGAGGAGGCGGTCACGGACGCGGTCGTCGTCTTCATGCACGTCGAAGCCAAGGACGCGGCGGAGCGCGACGATGTGTTCAGGAAGACGCTCAAAAACGTCAAGTGGCTGGCGAACAAGCGCGAGCTCAAGCGGGCCGTGCTGCATTCGTTTACACATCTGGGCGGCGAGAATGCTGAGCCGGACTTCGCAGCCGCGTTCATCGTCGAACTCGCCGACCGCCTCCGCGCCACCGGTTATGAGGTTTGGGTCACCCCATTCGGTTACTTCAATGAATGGGACTTGAGCGTGCATGGCGAAAGTCTGGGAAAAGTTTGGAAATCCTTCTGACCCGGGATTTCGAGAATCGGAGGCTGTATAGTGCAAACAGACCGTGATACCCATGGCGTCAAGATCCGACTCGGCTACGAAGTATTCGTTGTTGGTATGGTTGCGCTGTCACTGGTCAATTCAATCCTGATATTCCTGGTTCAGAACCGGGAGCAGCGCGCCGTGATCTTCGTCGTTCAGGTCATGATCTGCGTTTTTCTGTTGGCAGACGCGTTTTACCGGTTGATCCGGTACCCCGGCAAGCGGCACTTCCTTTCACGTGCTTATAACTGGCTATATTTTATCGGCAGCTTGCCCATCCCGTTTATCTGCGTGGTGCGCCTGGTACCCACGTGGATCATGGTGCGCCGGCTGAAGCAGACGGATTATGAGGCTCTCGGGCGTGGGGCACTCCGCAAGCGTGCTCAGAGCACCCTGCTTTCCGTCATCCTGATAACGATCCTGGTCCTGGAGTTCGGCTCGCTCGCGATCCTGGGCGCGGAGTGGGGAGCAAGTGGCGGCAATATCAAGACGGCCGGCGATGCGCTATGGTGGGCCATTGTCACGATCGCTACCGTCGGCTACGGCGACCGTTACCCGACGACCGTGGAGGGTCGGATCATCGGCGTCTTCATGATGGTGGTGGGCGTTGCTGTGTTCGCTTCGCTGTCCAGCTTTCTTGCCCAGTGGTTTCTCCGGCAGCGCGCAACGTCAGAGAACACCCCGACAACGCCAGCCTCAGCGCAGTCTGATTTTGGAGGTGACAAGCTGCCCACCGGGAGCGCGGACACCCCCGTGACCTGGGAACAGCTTCGGACGCTCCTGGATGCGCGCGAAGCTGCCCACCACCGCGAGGTCGAGGAACTTCGCGCCCAGCTTGCCGCCTTCGAATCCGCTCAACAATCCAGCCGGGGACAGCTTTCGGGCAGCGAGGGCGACTCGGTGGCCACCGGGAGCAGTTGAAGTCCAGCGGTTGGAGATGGGAGTTGCGCAGTTCAGCGCAACTCCTCAGCACATTGAAGGGAGTTACCAATGAGCAACAGTGATTTCGGGACGATCGTGGCCAAATTTGACGACTCGCGTGACGCGCAGCGCGCGTTGCGCGAAGTGAAGAAAGCGATGAGCAAGCAGCAGGTTGCCGTCCGCGGGGGCGCGGTGATCGTCCGCGATGTTGACGGTGGGCTACACATCAGCGATGTGAAAGCGATCGGCCTGAGCGATATTGTCCACGGCACCACCGACCTCACGATGGAGCTGGGTCGCGGTGGATTCAATCTGGCGCTGAGGCTATTCGGTGGCGCTGTCGGTCTTGCGGCCGATGGCGCGCGTTTGGCCCTGCGCGGCGCCTGGCGGGCGGCCTTCTTCGCCGGTGCGATATTGGCTACCCCGGGCCGCAAGTTGAGCAGCTACCTGGAGCTCGACAAGTACATGCAGACCGTGGGAGAGGATCTGGAGCCTGGCACGGCCGCGGTGATCCTGGTCCTGGCGGATGATCAGGATGGCGACCTGGCCGAGACACTAGCGGGAAGCGGGGGGACGCTCCTCTGAGAGCTGCCCGGTCCGTTTGTGGGACTCAACCCTCAATTTCCAGCGCCAGATTCGGCTCCACATCGAAATCCAACGCGGTCGCGCCATCGTTCAGCAGCCGATAGTGCGCGGCCGCGCCGATCATGGCGGCGTTGTCGGTGCAGAGGAAGAAGGGCGGGATCGAAGCGGGCACGGGCAGACGTTCGACCACGGCCTGCCGCAGCGCCTTGTTGGCCGCCACCCCGCCGCAGACGCAGACGCGCGCCACGCCGTGGGTGCGCGCCGCGTCGGCAGCCTTCATCACCAGCACATCGACCACCGCGGCCTGAAAGCTGGCCGCCAGGTCGGCGATGGGGAGGGTTGCGGGGTCGCTACCCAGCTCGCGCACCTGGCGCAGCACCGCGGTCTTGAGCCCGCTGAAACTGAAGTTGAAGCGGTGCTCGGCCTGGATGGCGTAATTGGTCAGCGCCCGCGGGAAGTCAAAGGCGGCCGGGTTGCCGCCCTCCGCCGCCTTCTGCACCGCGGGGCCGCCGGGGTAGGACAGGCCAAGCAGCCGCGCCACCTTGTCGAACGCCTCGCCGGCCGCGTCATCCAGCGTCGCCCCCAGCAGGCGATAGCGGCCGTGCCCCTCCATCAGGATGATCTCCGTGTGCCCGCCCGAGACGATCAGCACCAGCATGGGGAACGCCCGGCCCGCGGCATCCAGCTCCGGCGGGCTGGGCCGGGTGATCGCCGCCGCCGCGATCTTGCCCCCCTCGTCCAGCCAGTTCGAGTAGAGATGGCCTTCCAGGTGGTTGACCCCGATGATCGGCAGCCCGCGGCCCCAGGCGATCGCCTTGGCCGTGTTCGCGCCCACCAACAGCGAGCCGGCCAGCCCCGGCCCGCGCGTCACCGCCAGCGCCGCCAGGTCATCCCACCCCGCGCCGGAATCCGCCAGCGCGGCCTCGATCACCGGCACGATGTCGTAAACATGCTGTCGCGAGGCGATCTCCGGAAACACGCCGCCGTAGGGCCGGTGCAGCTCGATCTGTGACGCAACGACGTTCGACCGGATGCGATGCCCGTCCTCGATCACCGCGGCCGCGGTCTCATCGCAGGAGGTTTCGATGGCAAGAATTAGACTCATACGGTAAAATGCTCCATGGCACATGGCAAATGGCACATGGCATATGGCAAATGGCACAATGGCAATTGGCCCATAATCTGACGAACGGCGAAAGACGAAAGACATCCTCTCCGCAATACGCAACACGCTCCAGGAGACCCCCATGCCCAAAACTCTCGACGAATTTCAGGCCGAGCGTATCGCGGCCAACGAACGTATCTTGTCCGGCGACAACCGGGCGATCAAGCGTTTCTTCCGCCTCGACGGTGAGGCCTACGAGGACGGCGCGTTGCCGGCGAAGACCAAGGAGTTGCTCGGGCTCGTCGCGTCGCTGGTGCTGCGCTGCGACGACTGCATCAGCTATCACGTCATCCAGTGCGCCAAATGCGGCGTGACCCCGGCCGAGTTCGAGGAAGCGTTCGCCGTGGGGTTGATCGTCGGCGGCTCCATCGTGATCCCGCACCTGCGCCGGGCATACGCGCGGATGGATGAGGTGTTGGCAGCGGATGGCAACGGATAAACGGATGTCACCTGCGGCCTATCCGTTATCTTGCCACGCCAACCACTGCGCATAGAAATACGCGCTGCCGCCGGGGGCCAGCAACGTTTCCGGCGGCAGCGTTTGCCCGACGACTTCCGCACCCATCGCCTGCAACTCGCCCAAGGGTCGCGGTTCGGCGTAGGTATGCAGCAGGGTCTCCCGATCTATCAGGATCAACCCATGCATCTCGGCGGACGGGGTCGGGCGGCCCAGCGCGGCCGCGCGAAACACGGCATTGATCATGGTGGTCGGGACACGTTCGCCGTTCGGCCCGCGGCGGAGATTGAACACCGCTCGCCACACCAGCAGCGGCCGGCAGGCCTCCGTCCAGCGGTAGGCGAAAGGGGCCGGCGTCCGTTCCTGTTCGCAGAAATAGGTCACCGCGCTGTCGCCCAGCGACACCGGGCAGCACGCTTCCTCCAACGCCTCACGCACCACCGCCTGCGTCCATCCTTCGCCGGGATCGAGGTGGCCGCCGATGCCGGTGAACGCGGCGACATCCTCGCGTCCCTGCGCGCCCAGCGGGATCGCGCGCGGCTCCAGCCCGAAGACCAGCCGGTCGCGCCAGAGCAGGAGCAGCCCGGTGCTCAGCTCCGCGCCCGGACCGCCCAGGTCGGGCAGCTCCAGGGTGTCGCCCCGCACCAGGGCCGGCGTCTCGCCGATCAGATCGCTGTAGTCTTCCAAGTCGGGTCCTTCACAGTTTGACCATTGACGATAGACGATTGACCATTCGCCACAGAGGCTCGTCCATCGTCTATCGTCTATCGTCTATCGTCATCAAACGGGCACGGTCGCGTCCGGCCCTTCCAGATCGGGCTTGCCTTTCACCCCGATCGTGTTCAGCGCAGCCACGGCCAGTTGATCGGCGCGCTCGTTGAATTCGTCGCCGGCATGGCCTTTGACCCAGAACCACGTGATTTTGTGCGGCTTCATGGCCGCGTTGAGCGCCTGCCACAGGTCACGGTTCTTCACCGGCTGCTTCGTGCTCGTGCGCCAGCCGTTACGCAGCCAGCCAGCCATCCACTCGGTGACGCCCTTTTTCAGATACTCCGAGTCGGTGTGAATCTCGACCGCGCAGGGCCGGGTCAACGCCTGGAATGCGACCAGCGCTGCGCGCAACTCCATGCGGTTGTTCGTCGTCAGCGACGCGCCGCCCTGCAGCACCTTCTCGTGCGGCCCGAAGCGCAGGATCGCGCAGTAGCCGCCCGGTCCGGGGTTGCCGGAGCACGCGCCGTCGGTGTAGACGATGACGGGGATGGGATCAGACAAGGAAGCACTCCGTTGTTCAGCGCACCCGAAATCCTCGCTCCAGCGGCGCGTCCGGTGGGATGCTGATCTCCACCCCGGACACATACGCCATCGGCGGACCCTCGCGGCACCAGTCGAGCATCGCGTCCACTGCCGCGGCTTCGCCCTCGAACAGCGCTTCTACCGCGCCATCCCAGCGGTTGCTCACCCAGCCCGTCAGGCCCAGCGAGACGGCCGCGCGCTGGCAACTGGCGCGGAAGCCCACGCCCTGCACCCGGCCCGTGATGACGACTTGGACGCATTTCTGAGTTATGTCGTTCAACCTAACCCGGACGAGCCGGAACCAAGCCTTCACCACAAAGGCTCAAAGGCACGAGGTCCACAAAGGCAGAATTTTTAGTGATCTTGGTGTCTTGGTGTCTTTGTGGTGAGATTCATATTTTTTATGCTGGAATCCGATTGGTAAGGGCCTATACTACGAAGACAGAGAGATAAATTTGCGTTCTCCGTGCCCTCCGTGCCTCCGTGGTGATCTTCACGGTAGGATTGACCAAGTTAGTGTGGACGCGCGTTCAGGCTGACAACGAACTCGGCCATCCCCTCGGTGCGGTAGGCGTGCGCCAGGTACGGCGTGCTGTGTGCGAAGCCGATCTGCCCCGTCGGCGCGATGCAGATCACCCCGCCCAGCCCGCCGACACGGTGGCGGAAGTAGGCGATGGCGACCTTGGCGGCGTCGGTGGCGCTGCCCAACAGCGCGATCTGATCGACCGCCGTCTTGGCCAGCACGGTCTTCATGATTTGCTCGCCCCAGCCGGTGCAGGCGGCCGCGCCCATCGTGTTGTCGGCGTACAGCCCGCAGCCGATGATCGGGGTGTCGCCGACGCGGCCCGGATGCTTGAAGCTGGTGCCGCCGGTGGAGTTGCCCACCGCCAGGCTCCCCTCAGCGTCGATCGCCACCGCGCCGACCGTGTCAGCGCCGACCACGTCAGGGCCGCCACGGTCAGGCGTGCTAAAGGCCGCTCGCCGGCTATCCGCGGTCGTGCGTCCTTGGTCGTTCGTCTTTCGTCTTTCGTCCCACAGTAACCGTTCGCGCTCAACCACCAACGCGTCCTGCTCGCACAGCGGGATGCCGGCGTCGGCCGCGAAACGCTCCGCGCCCGCGCCCACCAGGAAGACGTGCTCGCTGTCGTGCAGCACGCGTCGCGCCAGGCTGATCGGGTTGGCGATGTGCGTCACCGACGCCACCGCGCCGGCCATCAGCGTGTGGCCGTCCATCATGCCCGCGTCCAGCTCGACCACGCCGTCGCGGTTCAGGTGCGAGCCGCGGCCCGCGTCGAAGACCGGGTGATCTTCCATCATGCGCACAGCAGCTTCGACCGCATCCAGCGCGGAGCCGCCCGCTGCCAGGATCGCCCAACCCGCCTCGGCGGCCGCGCGGCAGCCCGCCTCATGATCGGCGTGCAGCGCGCGCGGGATGTCCCACGCGCCGCCGTGAACAATGATTCCTATCGGCATACCAATCCTTTCCTCTTGCGGAGAGACCCACCGCATCTCCGCACCTCTGCTCAGAGCGGTTCAACAGGTCACGTGGAACAGCCCCAGCACCTTCCCGTCGGCATCGTTCCACTTTTTGACTGCTTTGGGCGTCGGCCACAGGTTTACCTGGCAGCCGTGCTTCGCCAAATATTCGGTAGCCTCTTTCGAAAGGCGCACCCGGTCTTCCTGCCCCGTCCCGATGATCAGGCGCTCGGCTTTGTCACGATGCAGTTCCTTGATCTCGGCCAGGCTGATCGTGTGCGATGTGCCGTAGACAGCCTTGGAAAGCTGTTTGTTGCGCTTGCGCACCTTGCCGCTGAGCCGGATGATGATGTCGTGCTCATACCGTTCGCCCTCGACGGTGACGCTCCCGAACCAGGTATCGTCGATCTTCGGCCTCATAAAATACCTCCGTCCCGACACGTTCCAGGGAAGGATTCTAGCACAAGGCATGGGGAGTCGCAACCGGGCAGCGAACGAACAACGATTCCGAGTATATCGAGCCTGGCGCCCGTTTCGAGGCTTCCGCTTTAGGACGAGGAAGGGCATTTCAATGCGCAGGCTGACTGGTGATCGAAAAAAACTGCACCGGCCTTAAAGTTTAGCTTCACTGTATTGACAAACCATACTGTGTTATGGTACTCTTTACTAAAGTGCTTTCATGAAAGTGGTTGCTCTTCCTTGTAACGATCTTTAATCCCTAAAACAGAGGGTTTGTAATGGCGCAGGTGACCGTCTACGATGTGGCCGAAACGGCGGGTGTGAGCATTGCCACAGTCTCCCGTGTGTTGAATTCGCCAGAAAAGGTGAACGAAGCAACACGGGCGCGCGTCATGGCCGCGATAGACCGTTTGGGTTTTGTGCCGAAGGCCGAAGCCGCGGCCCGTGCTCGTAAAAGCCACGGCCGCATCGGCGTATTAGCCCCCTTTTTCACCGTCCCTTCATTCGTCGAACGTTTACGCGGCGCGGCGAACGCGCTGGCCGATTCGCCCTATGAGTTAGCTATCTACAACGTCGATTCATCCGCGCGGCGTGACGGTTATCTGACCAGTCTGCCGCTGACACGCCGTCTGGATGGGCTGATCATCATGGCATTGCCGTTCGATGGGGCGGCAGCACAGCGTCTTCTCGAACATCAATTGGAGACCGTGCTGGTCGAGTTGTCGTTACAACGGTTCAGCAGCATCCGCATCGATGACCGGGCCGGCGGCCAGATGGCAGCCGAGTACCTGCTTCAGAAGGGGCACCGTCGTTGTGCTTTCGTCGGTGATACCGACCTGCCGGACTTCGCCATCCACACCAGCGATTGGCGTTTGGAAGGCTATCGCAAAGCCCTGACCGCGGCCGGGGTGACGTTGTCCAATGAGTATGTGGCGCTTGCGCCGCACAGCCGGGAAAACGCGCGCCTCTTGACCCATCGGCTGCTCGATCTTCCGCAGCCACCCACGGCGATCTTCGCTGCCAGCGATAATCAGGCGCTGGGCGTGCTGAAGGCTGCGCGTGAGCGCGGCCTGTCCATCCCTCGGGAACTGGCTGTTATGGGGTTTGACGACGTCGATATCGCCGACTACGTGGGGTTGACGACCATCCGCCAACCGTTGGAGGAGTCAGGCCGGGTGGCCGTCGATCTGTTGCTTGCCCGCCTGCTAGACCCCTCGCGGCCGCCTCAGCGCATCAGGCTGCCGCTGACACTTGTGAGGCGCGAGACCGCTTGATAGCAGATCGATATAGACAGAAGGGAGGGATGTAAACTGTTGTAGGTGCTGTTCACTTTCGTTAAAAATCACCAACTTGCAAACCCACATTACCTGAAAGGAAGGAGAAGTTCCATGAAACGTCTGATATTTATCACTCTGCTGGTTCTGTTCAGCATGGTGCTGGCGGCCTGCGGCGGCGCCGCGACCCCTGCCCCTGCGCCGACCGCGGCCCCTGCGGCTGCCGAGCCGACCGCGGCTCCTGCGGCCCCCGAACCCACAATGGCCCCCGAACCGACCCAGGCCCCGGCTGCGGCGTCTGCGGGAACAGGCGTCGGCGCGAGCGCTGAAGGCGCCGCCTCCAAGGGTCTGACCTGCCTGGCCGATGCCTACAACGGCAAGATGAAGGGCACCAAGGTCAGCATGACCGGCCCCTTCGCTGACGCGGATGAGGTGAAGTTCAACGAAGACAAGAAGGCGTTCGAGGCGGCCACCGGCATCACGATCGAGTACGTGGGTTCGAAGGAGTTCGAGGCCCAGATCGGCACCCAGATGGCGGCCGGCACCGCCCCGGACGTCATCGACTGGCCGCAGCCCGGCCTGGCGAGCAGGCTTCTTCAAGCAGGGCAAGGTGCTTCCGGTCACCAAGTTCGTGCCTGAGTCCTGGTTGCAGGAGAACTACAAGCAGTCGTGGCTCGACATGGCGAACATGCCCGGCGCCGATGGCAAGGACGCGATGTCCGGCCTGTGGTGGCGCTTCAACGGCAAGAGCCTGGTGTGGTACCCCAAGAAGGCGTTCGACGCGGCCGGCTACACGGTTCCGACGACCTGGGATGAGCTGGTGAAGCTCCAGGATCAGATCGTGTCCGATGGCGACACCCCGTGGTGCATCGGCATCGGCTCCGGTGCAGCCACCGGCTGGCCGGCCACCGACTGGACCGAGGATCTGATGCTGCGCACTACCTCGCCGGAGAACTACGACAAATGGGTCAAGGGCGAGCTGAAGTTCGACTCGCCTGAGGTCAAGAACGCCATCGAGACGTTCGCCAAGATCTGGAACAACGACAAGATGGTCTATGGCGGCAAGGCCGCGATCGTATCGACTTTGTTCAGTGATGCGCCGGCGCCTATGTTCCAGGATCCGCCCAAGTGCTGGCTCCACCGCCAGGGCAACTTCATCACCTCCTTCTTCCCCCAGGATGCCGTGGCCGGCGTGGATTACGACGTGTTCTACTTCCCGCCGGTGGATCCGCAGTACGGCAAGCCGTTCCTGGTGGCCGGCGATCTCGTGTCTGCAACCCAGGACCGGCCTGAGGTCTGCGCCGTCATGCAATGGATGTCCACCGCCGCGAGCGTCGAGGGCTTGGCTGGCAGCCGGCGGCACGTTTGGTCCGCAGAACGACGTGACGCCCGAGATGTACGGCGTTCCGTTGGAGCGCTCAGATCGGCGAACTTGCGGCCGCAGCGACGACCGTACGCTTCGACGCCTCCGACCTGATGCCCGGCGCGGTCGGCTCTGGCTCGGAGTGGAAGGGCTTCACCGATTACTTCTCCGGCGCGGCCGACCTGGACACCGTGTCTGAAGCAAATCGACGCTTCGTGGCCCAGCAGTAGCGAGCGCCTGACGAGCGAAGCGCTCACCGTGTTCGACAGCGTTTGGCTTACGATCCTCGGAGCAGGGTAGTGCCTCCCCGGTGTGACCCTGCTCCGATTCTGATCAGGCCTGGCGGCCTCCGTCGAGGCAGTGTCAACCGGTTTGCCGGAAGCCTGAGGCCTCGACCCGAAGTAAAGAGGACTCGCGACACTCTTCTACGGGTGATTCAGACCTCCAACTATTGACTGCGCGAGCAGCCTCAGGCTACCCACCAAGGAGGAACGCACCTATGACTGCACCGCTGCAGGACTTGTCGGAAAGCGGCAAACCGATGGGCGTGCTGGGGAAGACAGGCACGTTCATCGCACGCATCCTGCTGTCACTTTTCGTGCCGATCGTGACGTTCATTGTCCTCTACGCAGGTTTCATGTTCCTGCGGGACAGCACCGCGTCCAAGTGGGTGATTGCCGATCGTCGCGATCATCTGGGGCGTGGGCGGCGTCGCGCTCTTGTATCTCGTCTCCAACTGGTTCGTGGAACGCCTGGGAGATCCCTGGCGCGGCCGCCTGCTGCCCTTCGTCTTCGTCGGTCCGGCCATCGCCATCCTGATCTGGTACCTGACCCTGCCCGCCGTGCGCACGTTCTACGCCAGCCTGTTCGGCCCGTACAGCAATGATGTTCGTGGGCTTGAAGAACTACGTCGCCATCTTCTCTCTTGCACCTAACAATCCCATGATGGTGGCGTTTCGCAACAACATCATGTGGATCGTGTTCGGCGCCACCGGGGCTGTCATCCTGGGGTTACTGGTTGCGGTGCTGGCGGATCGGAGCCGCTACGAGCGGTTTGCCAAAGCGCTGATCTTCATGCCGATGGCGATCTCGATGGTGGGCGGCGCCATCATTTGGAACATGATGTACGCGGTGAACCCCAGCATCGGCATGGTGAACGCCATCTACACAAGCATTACCGGCAACCCGCCGGTGGCGTGGACGGCCAGCCAACCAGCCGTGGAACAACCTGTTCCTGATCGTGATCATGATCTGGCTGCAGGCAGGGTTTGCCATGGTGTTGTTTTCGGCGGCGATCAAAGGCATCCCGTCCGAGCTGCTCGAAGCCGCCCGAGTGGACGGCGCCAACGAGATCCAGGTGTTCTTCCGGATCACGATCCCCTACATCATGGGCACCATTATCACAGTAGCAACCACGGTGATCATCTTCACCTTGAAGATCTTCGACGTGGTCTGGGTCATGACCGGCGGCCAGTTCAACACCCAGGTGATCGCGACCCAGTTCTACCGGGAGTACTTCACCAATCAGAACGCTGGCTACGGTTCCGCCATCGCCGATCGTCCTGCTGCTCGCCGTGGTCCCGGTAATGATCTACAACCTGCGGCAGTTCCGCAATCAGGAGGCGTTCTAATGACCGCGTCAACTACTGCTGCTAAGCCTATGCCGACCGCCACTAAACCGAAGAAACGCAGCCACCTGCTGTCGGACATCCTCGTCAATGGCGTCTTGATATTGATCGTCATCGCCTGGACGATTCCCGACCATCGGGTTCGTGGTGTCGTCGTTCCGCACCCGCTTCGATATCCAAACCTCGGGCTGGTGGACGATCATCCCGCACCGTGCGTGGCAGACGGTCACGACGTTTCCCGTGCCCGACGGGGTGGACCGCAATGGCGTCATGCAGATCGAGGGCGGCCAGGGCACCTTCGAGCAGTTCCGAGAAGGCATTCAAGTCGGCAACACCAGGCTGCTCTGGGTCGGCAACCGGCGCACTGGCAATCATGGAGGTCCAGAAACAGAGTTGGACCGCAAACACGGCCTTCACCCTGGACAACTACAAGGAGGTGATCGGCGGCAAGACGTTTGAGATCCGGCAGCCGGACGGTACCACGGTGACGGTGCAAGGCAGCAACATGATTGCCCCCTTCCTGAACAGCCTGATCGTCTCCATCCCGGCCACGGTGATCCCGATCCTGATCGCCGCGTTTGCCGCCTACGGCTTCGCCTGGATGAAGTTTCCCGGGCGTCGCTTCGTTCTTCATCCTGGTAGTGGCCCTGCTGGTAGTGCCCTTGCAGATCGCCTTCGTGCCGATTCTCAAGGACTACGCAAAGCTGCAGCTTAACGGCACCTTCCTGGGCGTCTGGCTGGCCCACACCGGCTTCGGCCTGCCGCTCGCCGTCTATCTGTTGTTCAACTACATCAGCGGCCTGCCCAGCGACATCCTGGAGTCGGCCTTCATCGACGGCGCCTCGCACTTCACCATCTTCGTGCGGCTGATCCTGCCGCTGTCGGTGCCGGCCCTGGCGTCGTTCGCGATCTTTCAGTTCCTGTGGACCTGGAACGACTACCTGGTGGCCTTGATCTTCCTGGGCTCGGATGCCCGATAATCAAGTCCTCACGATGTTCCTGGCGAACATCGTCGGCTCGCGCGGCAACGACTGGCATCTGATGACGTCGGGTGCGCTGGTCTCGATGATCCTGCCGCTGATCGTCTTCTTCAGCTTGCAACGTTTCTTCGTCCGCGGCCTGATGGCCGGGTCGGTCAAGGGATGAGCGCTACGTGATGCGTGATACGTGAACGGCCTGCAAGGCAAGATCGTCGCGACCAGGTCGGTCACGCATCACGTATCACGCATCACGCATCACGCATCACGAATTTGAGTAGCGATAACCTATGAACACAGACCTTCTCTGGTACAAAGACGCCGTCTTCTATGAAGTGTATGTCCGCGCGTTCGCCGACAGCAATGGCGATGGCATCGGCGACCTGGTGGGGCTGACCGCCAAGCTCGACTATCTCCAGTGGCTGGGCGTCGATGCGATCTGGATGCTGCCCATCTTTCCGTCGCCGATGCGCGATGATGGCTACGATGTGGCCGATTACTTCGCTGACCACCCCGATTACGGCGTGCTGGGCGACGTGCGCCGGCTGATCGATGAGGCCCACCGCCGTGATCTGCGGATCATTGTGGAGCTGATCCCCAACCACTCGTCGGATCAGAACGCCTGGTTTCAGGCCTCCCGAGACCCCAACCATCCTGAACATTCCCAATACCGCGATTGGTATAGTTGGAGCGACACCGACCAGCAGTACCGTGAAGCGCGCATCATTTTCCTTGACACCGAACCGTCCAACTGGACATTTGATCCGCTGCGCGGCCAGTACTACTGGCATCGTTTCTTCAGCCACCAGCCCGATTTGAATTACGACAACCCTGAGGTGCAGCGGGCCATGCTCCGCGTGGTTCAGTTCTGGTTGGACCTGGGCGTGGACGCTTTCCGAGTGGACGCCACCCCGTACCTTTTCGAGCGCGAGGGCACGAGTTGCGAGAATCTGCCGGAGACCCACGCCTATTTGAAGCGGCTGCGCGCGTTCGTAGACGCCTACGCGCCGGGCACCATGCTGCTCTCCGAGGCGAACCAGTGGCCGGAAGATGTGCGACCCTACTTCGGTGGCGATCCGGCCGATCCCAGCATGCCCGGCGACGAGTTCCACATGAACTTCCACTTTCCGCTCATGCCACGCATTTTCATGGCGCTGGCGCAGGCTGATCGGACCCCCATCGAGCAGATCATTGCCCGCACACCGCCCCTCCCGGTCAATTGCCAGTGGGCCACCTTCCTCCGCTGCCATGACGAGCTGACGCTGGAGATGGTGACGCCAGAAGAGCGCCGGTTTATGTGGGATTTTTACGCGCCTGACCCGCGCATGCGGTTAAACATGGGCATCCGGCGCCGGCTGGCGCCGCTGTTGGAAAACGATCAGGCGCGCATCGAGCTGGCGAATTCGCTGCTCTTCACCCTCACCGGCTCGCCGGTGCTGTATTACGGCGACGAGATCGGGATGGGAGACAACATCTGGCTGGATGACCGAGACGGGGTGCGCACACCGATGCAGTGGTCAGATGCGCCGAACGCTGGTTTTTCGTTGGGCATCCCTTCTGCGCTCTACGATCCGGTGATCGACGATCCCATTTACGGTTACCGGCTGGTCAATGTCGATGCCCAGCGCGTTGACCCCGGCTCGCTGCTCAACCGGGTGCGCGAGATGATCGCGGTGCGCAGGCAGCATGCCGCCTTCGGCCGCGGTGAGCTGCAGCTTCTCAAGCCGGCTGGGGTAGCTGTGTTGGCCTATCTGCGCGCCTACGCCGATGAAGCGATTTTGGTTGTGAATAACCTCTCGCCTGAGCCTCAGCAGGTCGAGATCGACCTGGCGGCGTTCGCTGGGGCGCAGCCGGTCGATCTGTTCACCGGGCGGGCCCTGGCGCAGGTAACCGAGGCTTCCTATCAGATAGAACTGGGACGCTATAACTATCGCTGGCTGCGCTTGCGCTGAAGAGAGCTGAGATGATCGATACCCCATCGCAGGCCTGGTTGGAACGCCAGGCGCAACTATCGCTGGATCGGCTGCTGCCACGGCTGCGTGCAGGCTTCGCATCTGCGACCCCGGGCGACTGGCAAACCTTCGAAAACCGACTGGCAGCGCACTTCCCCACCATCTTCGAGCTGCTCGTACGAATCTATGGTGATCAGTACGATTTCTTCTATCATCTGGAGCGCATCCTGACCACGGCCGCTGAGATGTGGCTGGCCCGACCGGCTGACCTGAAGGCGTTGGACGCCGCGCGCGAGGGCGATACCTGCTGGTTTCAGTCGCAGCACATGCTCGGCGGTGTGTGTTATGTGGATTTGTTTGCCGGCAATCTGGCAGGCATCCGCGCCAGGCTGCCGTACTTCCGTGAGCTTGGGTTGACCTACCTGCACCTGATGCCGTTGTTCAAGACGCCGATGGCCGAGAACGACGGCGGCTACGCTGTCAGCAGCTATCGCGAAGTGAACCCGACGCTCGGTACGATGACTGAGCTGTCAACGTTGGCGGACGAGCTGCGGCAGCAGGGCATCAGCCTGGTGGTCGACTTCGTCTTCAACCACACCTCAGATGAACACGATTGGGCCAGGCGCGCGCTGGCGGGCGAACCGGCGTACCAGGATTACTACTTCATGTTCCCCGACCGCACGCTGCCTGACGCGTATGAGGAAACATTGCGCGAAATCTTCCCCGAGGTGCGCCGCGGCAGCTTCACCTACCGCCCCGACGCCGATCCAGATCACCGTTGGGTTTGGACCACCTTCAACAGCTACCAGTGGGATCTGAACTACGCCAACCCGGCCGTCTTCCGCGCCATGCTTGAGGAAATGCTTGCGCTGGCCAACGCCGGCATCGATGTGTTGCGCTTCGACGCAGTCGCGTTCATCTGGAAACAGATGGGCACAAGTTGCGAGAATCTGCCCGCAGCCCATCTGCTGATCCAGGCCTTCAACGCCTTGGCTCGCGTCGCGGCCCCGGCGCTGCTCTTCAAGTCCGAAGCCATCGTGCATCCGGACGAGGTGGCGAAGTACATCGCGCCGGGCGAATGCCAGCTCTCATACAACCCACTGCTGATGGCATTGTTATGGGAGTCGTTGGCGACGCGTGAAGTCAAGTTGTTGCAGCACTCCATGCGCGAACGTTTCAGGATCGATCCCGCCTGTGCCTGGGTCAACTACGTGCGTTGTCACGACGACATCGGTTGGACCTTCGACGATGGGAATGCGGCGCAGGTCGGGATCAACGGCTTTGGGCACCGGCAGTTCCTCAACGCCTTCTACACGGGCCGCTTCCCTGGCAGCTTCGCCCGCGGCCTGCCTTTTCAGGAAAATCCCAAGACGGGCGACTGCCGGATTTCCGGCACGTGCGCGTCGCTGGCGGGGCTGGAACAGGCGGTACATGAGGGATCCCCTGAGGATGTCGATCTGGCCATCCGGCGTATCTTGCTGATCCACAGCGTTATCCTCTCCATCGGCGGCATCCCGCTGATCTACCTGGGCGACGAAGTAGGGACGCTCAACGACTATTCCTGCCGGGAAGACCCGGCCAAGTCCAGCGACAGCCGGTGGGTACACCGGCCGTTTGCCGATTGGGAGAAGGTTGATCGTCGCAACGTGCCGCACACCCTGGAAGCAGAGATCTACGGTGGTCTGCAACGGCTCATCGTGGTGCGCAAGGGCACTGCGACATTTGCCGGGGGTGAGATGTCCGTGGTCGACACAAACAATCCCCATGTGTTCGGCTATGTACGGAAGAACGATCACGGACGCATCCTGGCGTTAGCGAACTTCAGCGAGCGCGAGCAGCGGGTAGCGGCCAACGCGGTACGCAATCACGGCTTAAGCTATAGTTTCCGCGATCTCGTCAGTGGCGATATAATCGCGTTGGGCGAAGACCTGACTCTTGGACCGTACCAGTTCGTCTGGCTGACGGCCATCTAGTTCGCAGCAGGTCACCGCACCCGACGTCGGAGATGACTATGGCTATCGCGATCGAATCGTTGCTTTTTCTGCTTGGCGGCCTGATTTTGGCGTTTGTGTTGGTTAGGGCTTTTGGCCGCAGCGCAAATGACACCCGATCACGGGGCGCTGCGCAAGTCAGGCTGGAGCGCACGATGAGTTCAGCCGATGGTGTTGAGCAAACACGTTTGCTGCTCAATGACCAGGCTATTTTGATCGCATCCAGCGCAGGCGTGCGGCTGGCCGATTATGCCGACGAAGTGGAGCAATTGGAGGCGATCGCGACTCACATGGCTGCGGCGTTGGGGGTCACTGTTGAGCTCACGCGTCTGACGGCTAAGGGCGGTCAGCCAGCAGAGGAAGCCGTGCCGGTGCGCCGGCTACCGCGCAACCAACAGAACGGGACGGCGCTTTAGGCTGCTCGTTCAGCGACTCTGCACCGATTCCGGCATTTCCGTCAGGGTCACGTGGAGCGTCAGGGTTTCCCCGTCGCGTACCAGGGTCAATGAAATCTCCTGGCCCACAGTGGTCTTCTCTTCCAGATACGCGTTCAGATCTTCCCACTTCATCAACGATACATCATCCACCGCGGTGAGGATGTCGCCACCGACCAGATAGCGTCGGTTGCCAACCACCACCTCATTTTGCGCGCCGCGCACACCGATCTGATCGGCCGGGCTACCCCGGTAAAACTGGGCAATCAGCAGGCCGTTTTGGATCGGCAATCTCAGCATCTGCGCTAACCGCGGGGTGATCTCGTACCCCAATTCCTCGAAGCCCAACCACGGATGCGGGAAGCGCCCTTGCTTGATCAGTACCGGCACGACGCGCATAACCTTGTCCACCGGGATCGCCAGGCCCACACCGGCCGAGGTGCCGGTGGGCGAGTAGATGGCGGAGTTCACGCCAATCAGACGGCCGTGGGAGTCGAGCAATGGCCCGCCAGAGTTGCCACGGTTGATCGCCGCATCCGTCTGGATAACACCGCGCAACACGCCGGAATTGTCCGTTTGGATGGTGCGGTTCAGGGCGCTGACGATGCCCTGGGTCATGGTCCGCTCGAACTGGCCGAACGGGTTGCCGATAACGATGGCCGTCTGACCGACATGGAGATCGGTCGACGTGCCTATCTCCAAGGGCTGCACGCCGTCGGGCACTGGGTTCACCTTGAGGACTGCCAGGTCGTTAATGGGATCGCCGCCGATCACGGTGGCGGGCAGGCTCGCATCGCCGCCAAAACTGACCTCGATCTGCTGCGCGCCCTCGATTACGTGGTAGTTGGTGACGATGTGCCCGTCAGTATCCCAAAGGAAGCCGGAGCCGCTGCCTTCCTCCGGTGTCGTACCCCAGAAGAAATCGGTGCGCAGCACCTGTGTCGTCACATTCACTACCGCGGGTGCGACGCGCACGTACAGCGCGATCCGCCGTTCCTCGGCGTCATCGCCGCCCGCGGGCAATGGGCCTGGGGTAGGGGTAGCGACAACGATCACCGTCTGCACGCGCGGTGTGGCGGTCGGGGTCGGTGTGGCGATGAGGAACAAGCCAGGCACGGAGCAGCTTACCAGGATGGCAAGTAAAACAATCAACGGGATCAGGGCGAGAAGAAAGAAGCGGGATCTCATGGGATCGTTTCGTTAGGATAGCTGGGTATGCAAAGGAGCTACGTTGGGGAAGGGGCACTTGCGCCCTTTCCCCAACGCTTCGCTCATTGTGTCCGCGGCCGTTCGCCGAGGGTTACTTGCAGTTGCAGTTGACCCTTGTCGGGCCGCAGCACGGTCAGCGTGACTGTCTCGCCGGGCGACTTAAAGCTCTCCAGGTAAACCAGAACATCATCAAAGGTCTTGACAACCTGATCGTCAATTGCGATGATCAGATCGCCGCCTCCCGGCAGATAGGCAGGGCCGTTCATGCCGACGCCGACGACAATATTCGTGTCCTTGTCGCCGCCGCGCAGACCGGAACGCCGGGACGGTCCATCATCCCGAACCGTGATGACATAGGCCCCGCGGTCAGATGTGGAGAAGCCGAGGGCCTTGGCCCACGCCGGGCTGTAGGTCTGGCCGCTGACGCCCAGGTAGGCGTGTTTGTAGCGGCCATCTTTGATCAGGGCCGGCGCAACGCGTTGGACAATGTTGATCGGGATGGCGAACCCTACGCCCGAGTTGGCGCGCACATCGGAACGGATCTGGAAGTTGACACCGATCACCTGGCCGAGCTCGTTCAGCAGCGGGCCGCCGGAGTTGCCCGGGTTGATGGCCGCGTCGGTCTGAATGGAAAGCGGGATGTTGTACCCGGTGGCGGATTCAATGCTCCGGCCGATGGCGCTCACGATGCCGGCGGTCAGGCTGCCCACCAGACCGAACGGGTTACCGATCGCGATCGCGCGCTGGCCGACTTGGACGTCGTTGATGTTGCCTTGTTCTACCGGCACCAGGGCAACCAGGGTGGGGTCGATCTTGATCACAGCCAGGTCGCTGTCCGGATCCTGGCCCACGATCTCAGCCGGCAGGACGATCCCATCGGTGAAGGTGACTTGCAGCGCGTCCGCGCCCTCAACCACATGATTGTTGGTGATGATGTGCCCCGCAGTATCCCACACGAAACCGGATCCCTGGCTATCGGGCAGCGCCTCGGTCGCATTATTTCCAGTCTGTATTTTGGTCAGGTGCTCGATGTAGACGACCGCGGGGCTGGCCTTCCGATAGACCGCACCATAGATTTGTGTTTCCAGGTCGGCGCCGGGGGCGATTTGAATCTGTACCGGCGGGGGCTGGGCCGGTTCTGCCGCGGGGTTCCCCTTGAGGGTTTGGGGTTCCGGCGTGGCGACGACCATCCGCTCGACCACACGCGGGGTCGCGTCGGGAGCGGAACCGCTCAAGATGCGCAGAGCCGGGCTCACCAGGCCGCACCCCGTGAGCGCCAGACTGATCGCCAGAGCAGAAAGCAGTAGCGGAAGCCATTTGGATCGATTCATGTTAACTCCTGAAACGCCGGGCGCCAACCAGCGAAGCATTCAACATTCGACAACACCTTTGCTCAATCCCTGCGGCGGTTCAGGATCGAGAGATAGTAGAGCATGGTTGCAAGGGATTGGATGAGCGCCGCGACGTAAGTCAGCGCGGCGGCATCCAGCACAGCCTTGGCCCCCTTCAACTCCTGGCCGTCGGCCAATTGATAGGTTTGGAGCAGGCCGAGTGCCCGCCGGCTGGCATTGAATTCGACAGGCAGGGTAATCAGCGCAAATACGACGCCGGCGCCGAAGAAAATCACACCGAGCCAGGCGAGCTGGACATAGTTGAACCACAGCCCGACGAAAAAGAGGATCGGCCCTACCCACGAACTGACCTTCACGGCCGGGACGATGGCGCCGCGCAGCTTAAGTGGGGCGTAGCCCTGGCTGTCCTGCAGCGCGTGGCCGAGCTCATGCGCTACGATGGCCAGAGCGGCTACACTTGGCTGTTGTGCGACACCCTTTGATAGGAACAGCTTCTTGGCCCGTGGATCGTAGTGGTCGGTCAATTGGCCTGGAGTCCCGTCAATGCCAACCAAAAGCCCTTCCTGCGGGATGATGATATTCGCCGCTTCCAGACCGGTCAGCCCGCGTTGGTTGCGGACTTGCGTCCACTTGGCATATGCGCCCTTTACCTTCATCTGCGCCCAAAGTCCCAGCAGCAAGGGGGGGATCACGTAGATGAAATAGGTCGGATCGAAGTACATCGCGCTCTCCTGTTCAGATAAAGAAGATGACCGGTCAGGCAAGTCCCCATGGCCGCCTCTTGACGGTCGGATTATAGCACATACGCAGAGAGTTACCTGTTACTGTGCTGACAATTCGCACCCGATGACAATGCGCCAAGTCAACCAGCAATTTGGGGGTTGCAGGGGGTTGACGCCTAGTGATATAATCAGTCCATCGTTTCGTGCACCGCCAATCTGTTGGCAGTGACTATTGACCAACTTGGTTGAAGGGAGGACCTATGCGCGTATATGAAATTCGTGGGATCCAGATGAGCACTGCGGAGAAGCTTGGAGCTTCGGGCGTGAAGACGTCTGAGGATCTGCTGGCCGCAGGGAAGACCGCGGCAGGCCGTAAGGAGTTGGCCGCCAAGGTTGGCGTCGATCCGAAGGAGGTGCTGGAGCTGGTGAACCGCGCCGATCTGGCCCGTGTTAAGGGCATCGGCGAGGTCTACAGCAACCTGCTTGAGAACGCGGGCGTGGACACTGTGCTTGAGTTATCGAGGCGCGTGCCCGCTAACCTGCACGCCAAGTTGTTGGAGCAGACCCAAACCGGAGATGCGCGGCGTGCGCCGACGCTCGCTCAGGTTGAGGATTGGGTCCAGCAGGCGAAGGAACTGGGCCGCAGCGTGGAATATTAGGCGTTATCACGTATTGTCTTACTCATTTACGCAGGCAAAGCCCGCCCAGGCGCCGCGTGAGATTGGTTTGAGTTGAGTCCGCAGGATTCTCAGAGTCCTGCGGACTTTTGTGCCTGGTCTATACGCCCGCGCTGTCCGCCAGCGCGCGCCCTTCGGCCAGCAGCCTTTGTACGGTCTCGGGGGAATGCGCCTCAGCATAGACGCGCAGCACCGGCTCGGTGCCTGAGGGCCGGATCAGCAGCCAGCTATTGTTGGCCATCACGTACTTGACTCCGTCGCGCAGATTGATTGATGCCAGCGGACTGCCGGCCAGCGTGGCGGGAGCCAATTCGGTCAATCTGGACACGAGTGCGACTTTTTCGAATGGCCGCACTTTGAAATCGTTGCGAGCGTAGTCAAAGTGTCCGATTTCCGCCATGATCTCGGTCAGGAGTGTCTCCGGCGACTTGCCGTAATACGCCACAATCTCCGCCATCAGCAGCCCCATCAGCACGCCATCACCTTCCGGGATGTGTCCCTTGATGCTGATGCCGCCCGACTCCTCACCGCCGATCAACACATCATCCGTCATCATCAGGTCGCCGATATGGTTGAAGCCCACGGGTGTCTCGTGCAAGGTCAGGCCATAGCGATCCGCCAAACGGTTGAGCATCTGCGTCGTCGAGACGGTCTTGACCACCGCGCCGCGCCAGCCGCGTACCTCCACCAGGTAGCGCAACGCCAGGGTCATGATGCAGTGCGGATCGATGAAGTGTCCCGTGGGACCCACTGCGCCGATGCGGTCGGCATCGCCATCGGTCGCGAGGCCCAGGTGGAACGCATTTGTCTGGACCAGTTCTATGAGTGGGCTTAGGTGCTTGGCAATCGGTTCCGGATGGATGCCGTTGAACCCGGGGTTCATCTCCCCGCGGATTTCGGTTACCTGGGCGCCAGCCTCGCTCAGTAGATTGCATATGTAGCCACGGCCAGCGCCATACATCGCATCCATCGCCAC
This sequence comes from uncultured Chloroflexia bacterium, assembly GCA_963841825.1. Lineage (GTDB taxonomy): Bacteria > Chloroflexota > Anaerolineae > CG2-30-64-16 > CG2-30-64-16 > CAWJEL01. Next base: position 58,464 of record CAWJEL010000026.1, on the reverse strand, counting down.
GTGCAGCCGCGCCCGGCGGATCGTGTCGAAGTCGATCAGATGCCGTAAGTGTTCACGGTAGGCCGGCAGGGGATCGAACTTTTGCACCTGGCCTGTGGCCATGGCTTCGCCCATCTCCATACGCCGGGGTTCACGATTCCCAGCCAGGTTCGCCGCGATCCGGGCTTCGACGCGTTTGGTATCAGCTACCGTGGCGCTGCCACCGTAAGCTGACTTAAGCTTAATGCCGTTGTAGCGCGGCGGGTTGTGGCTGGCCGTGATCATCACGCCGCCCACCGCTTGCATATGCGGAATCGCAAAGGAAACGACAGGGGTCGGCGCATCAGCCTGGGTGAGAACGACACGTAGCCCGTTCCCGGCCAGGATCTCACTCACTGCCCAGGCATAGCGGTCGGACAGAAAACGCGTATCGAAGCCGACTACAGCGAGCGGGGTGTCTGCGGAGTGGTCAGTCGCGGCGGCTTTGGCGTTTTCAAGCAGAACTTCTGCGATGGCCTGGGCCACGAGCCGGACGTTGCCAAAGGTGAACTCATCGCTGATGACGGCGCGCCAGCCGTCTGTGCCGAAGGTGATGGACATAAGGGTGATGCCTCGGTGTGAAAAATGCAAACAGAGGGGTTCTGTCGCCGGCGAAGCCGTGTGTGGGAACCCTCTGGATGGTTTCAGATACTTTTCAGTGTGGAGTCAGAATCTCCTGAGCAACCTCGTCGGAGCAGGGCGACTGCACATAGCCATGCACGATGCCGCCATAGTCAGCGATAATCTCCAGCGCCGCTTGGGGCGTCCGGCCCTCAGCGACCAGTTGAAACGTTGCTGTGTCGTTGTCCGGCCTGATGAGTACCCATTCGGCGTCGTTCAAGTAGATCTTGACCCCATCAAGCGTTTCGACGTGGAGTTTGGTGAATTGTTGGATCAAGCAGCGCATGATGCGGCCCTTGGTTTCCCACATCCCATCCACCTTGCCGGTGGCCATGTGGAACGGCGGCAGCTCGGCGATGACCTCCGACAAACGCATTTGTTGGCGGGCCAGCATCTCGAGCAGCTTGCCGAGGGCAAAGAGGCCATCAATGGCCGGGTGCAGCGCAGGGAAGACGAATTGGCCGGTACCATCACCCGCCATGATGATGCCGTCATCGGCCGCGGCCTGCATCAGCGCCTGCGGATCAGCGGGGCAACGCCGGATATGGCCCCCATGGCGTTCGGCCAGTCGTTCGTAGATCGATGGCTGATCTACGGTGACGACCACCGTGCTGCCCGGATACGTGCGGAAGACCAGCGCTGCCATGGCCGCACACATTACAGGATCGCTGACGGTGTTGCCCTGGTCATCGGCTGCAAACAACTTTTCACCGCCGACATCCAGGCGCACTCCCAGGCTCACGTTCTCGATGATCCGGGTGATGCGTGCAAGCTGGGCTCGGCCGGCGCGGAATTCGTTTTGCAGGATCGAGACTTTGCCCGCGTCGACGCGGGCGTTCAGGGGCACAGCGTCAACTTGCAGCGCGTCCAGGAGTTGGGGCAGGACATCGACAGCCGGGGCATACGCGTAGTCAGTGATGACCTTGAAGTGCGCGCGCTGGATGGCTTCCACATCCAGGGCTTTCAAGTAGCCGCGACCATATACTTCAACGGCATCCCGGGCATATTCGATGTTGCCGATGTCGTCAAGGTAGGCGCGGCGGTAGTCCTCGCGGAAGAAGACGCGTTCAATGTTACGTTCCTGCTCGCGGGTCAGGTTCAGCCCATCGCTGCCGATGAACCGGATGTCAACCACACGCTGATCGAAGGGTGAGAGGCGCACGTGGACGCCGCCGGCCGCCCCCTTGACGCGCGTATAGTAACGGGCGACGGGAATCGGCAGCACCGTCAGATCCAGGACATTGTTGCCGGCCGAGGGCAAGCCTGAAATGAGCGCGCGCTTAATCATGCGCGGGCTGCGATGTGGGTCGCGGTTAATCGTCACCGTGGCGCCTTTCGGCAAGACCGAGCCGAACGCGGCCCCCAAACGCGCGACGAAGTCGGGGGTCAAGTCCACGTTGACGAGACCGGTCACGCCGTAGCGGCTGAACAACACGCGACGTCCCTGGGAACCCCAAATGATGCTGTGGCTGACGGTCGCGCCGTTTTCCACTTCCTTGTTGGGCCAGATTTTGACGCCGGCCTGGATAATCGCGTCTTCGCCGATCACGGCGCCATCGCCGACCACCGCTCCCTCGAAGACCATCGAGCGCGATTTGAAACTACACTGCCGGCCCACCACGGCGCCATGCAGCGCGACGCCCTCGCCGATGTAGCAGTTGCGCCAGACAATGCTGCGGCTGACCCGGGCGTGGTTGTCCAGGACCGTGTAGTCGCGGATGACCGCGGGGCCCTGGATGATCGCGCCGCGATTGATCTTGACTTCGTCACCCAGGTAAATGGGGCCGATCAACTGCGCGTCCGGGGCAATATCCGCTGTGCTATCCGCCCAGACATCGGGCCCAATGCGTATGCCCAGCTCACCCAAGTGGAGACGGCCGTTCAATAGATCGGCATTGGCGCGATAATACTCGCCCAACGTGCCGATGTCACACCAGTAGCCGTCGGCAACGTAGCCCCAGAGTGCTTCGCGGCGGGCCAGCATGCCGGGGAAAACATCCTGGCTCCAGTCCACTCGCGCGCCGCTCGGGATGCGGTCGAGTACCTCCGGTTGTACGAGATAGATGCCGGTGTTGACCGTGTCGGACGTGACGCCGCCCCAACTCGGCTTTTCCAGGAAATGCGCGACGCGGCCATCTTCATGGATGTTAATCACGCCGTATTCCAGCGGGTCCGGCACGCGGTAGAGCGCCATCGTCAGCGCCGCGCCACGGTCGCGATGATAACGCGCGAAAGCCGTCAAATCAAAGTTTGTCAACGCGTCGCCGCTGATCACCAGAAACGGTTCATGATCGGCCAGCAGCGCCTCGGCATTTTTGACACTGCCCGCCGTGCCCAGCGGCGATTCTTCGATCACATACTCGATGTTCATCCCCAGCGCTTTGCCGTCGCCATAGTAATCCTGGATCTGCGCGGCCAGATACTGCAAAGTCATCACCACGTCCGTGATGCCGTGCTGCTTGAGGAGATAGAGGATATGCCCCAGAACTGGTCGATTCACGACGGGGAGCATCGGCTTGGGTCGCCCCAAAGTCAAGGGGCGCAACCGCGATCCCTCACCGCCGGCCATGACGACTGCCTTCATACAGGCTCCTTGAACGTGCAGGGGGCTAAATTTTGATTTGCAAAACCAGCAGTACGATGCCTGACTGTTGGCATGATACCACACGGCACATGGCTTGGACAAAGTGGGACGGGATCATTTCATCCTCATACGGGCCTGTGCTATACTCGTTTCTATGGACTCTCGAACGTTGCGCGTGCTGGAATTCGACAAGATCCGCGAGCGGATGGCCAGGCACGCGTCCTTCTCGCTGGGCCGTGAACGGGCACTGGCGCTGCTACCCACCGACGACATCCGTGAGGCGCAGGGGTGGCAGGCCGAGACCCGCGAGGCGCGCACGCTGTTGGAGGAGAAGAGCGATATCCATTTGGGCGGCGTGCATGATTTGCGCAGCCTGGTGGAGCAGGCCGCGCGTGGCGCCACCCTGCTGCCGATGGATCTGCTGGATGTCCGCAGTACCCTGGTGCGGGCGCGGGCGCTGCACCGGCTTCTGACGCGGCTTGGTGACCCGTTTCCGCACATCGCCGATGTGGCTGCTCGTATTTCGGCCCCCGGAGATCTGATCGAGGAGATTGCGCGCTGCATTGACGAGCGGGGTGAGGTGCTGGATAGTGCCAGCGACGCGTTGGCGCGGATTCGGCGGACGCTGCGCGAGGCGCACGCCGCGCTGATGGAACGTTTGCAACGCATCGTGGCTTCCTCCACCAATGCGCCCTATCTTCAAGAGCCGATCGTCACGCAACGCCAGGGCCGTTACGTCATTCCCTTGCGCGCCGAGTTCAAAGGGCGGATCCCGGGTTTGGTGCATGACCAATCGGGCAGCGGCGCCACGCTGTTCATCGAGCCGCTGGCTGTGGTGGATCTGAACAACCGCTGGCGCGAGGCGCAACTGGCTGAGGACGAGGAGATCCACCGTATCCTCGCCGCGCTGACCGGTTTGGTTGCAGCCCATGCGGGCGTCATCACCCGTACTGTCGAGGCGCTGGGCGATCTGGATCTGATCTTCGCCAAGGCGCGTTATGCCAATGAGATTCGGGCGGTTGAACCCGAGCTTGTTCCCTGGCAAGAAGGGCGAGGGGCAGGGGTGCGGAGGAGCCGAGGTGCGGAAGTGAGGAGGAGTCGCGGAGCCGCGGAGCTGGAGGGCGGAGGGCCCCCGACGGGGGAGCAGCGGAGCGGAGCGGAGACCAGTTTCCAGCTTCCGGCTTCCACGCCCGCAGAGCAGGCAGTCCAGCATCCCGGCTGCACCCTCGCCTTCATCAAGGCGCGCCATCCGTTGCTCGACCCGCTGACCGTCGTGCCGGTGGACATCTATCTGGAGGACGACTACTTCGTCCTGCTGATCACCGGCCCGAACACCGGCGGCAAGACCGTCTCGTTGAAAACCACCGGTCTGCTCACGCTGATGGCGCAGGCCGGCATGGCGATCCCGGCGGATGAAGGCTCGAAGCTGTCGGTGTTCGAACAAGTCCTGGCCGACATCGGCGATGAGCAGAGCATCGAACAAAGCCTCTCCACCTTCTCGTCGCACATGACGCACATCGTCGAGATCCTGGACCAGGCGGATGCCCGTTCGCTGGTGCTGCTGGATGAGCTCGGCGCCGGCACCGATCCCGAGGAAGGCGCCGCGCTGGCGCAATCGTTGCTGCGTACATTGCTCGGGCGTCGCATCACCACCCTGGCGACCACGCATTATTCGGAGTTGAAGGTCTTCGCTCACAGCACCGCGTTCGTCGCCAACGCCAGCGTGGAATTCGACATCGAGAGCCTCAGCCCGACCTACAAGTTGAGCATCGGCCTGCCGGGGCGCTCCAATGCCTTCGCCATCGCCCGACGGCTGGGTCTTTCGAACGAAATCGTGGCGGGGGCCGAGGCGCTCGTTTCGCCGCAGTCCATGGAAGCCGAAACGATGCTGGCCGAGATCAAACGCGGCGCGCGAGGCCGCGCTAACCGCCGAATCGGAGACCAAAGCCGCGCGCCATCGGGCTGAGGCGCTCAACGCCGACCTGCATTACCGTCTGGCGAAAACCGAGGAGGCGCGCCGCGAGGTTCTGGCCGAAGCGCGTGCCCAGGCGCAGGCCGAGCTCGAGGCGCTGCAGCAGGAGGCTGGCCGGCTGCGTGACCAACTGGACGGCCTCCCGCGCGAGCGTGGCGCGATCCAGTCGGGCGGCAAGAGCCTGCACGAGCAATGGTTGGCCGAGGCCGAGGTGGTGGTGGCGCGCCGGTCCGCTGCGGCGCGGCCGTTGCCCTCCATGCACGTCCCCGAGCCTGTCAGGATCGATGGCCCGCTGCTGCCCGGCGATACCGTGTGGGTGTCATCGCTCGGCGCCAGCGGCGAGGTGGTGGGCGTCAGTGGCAGCGAGGTAGAGGTCAAGGTCGGCGGTTTTCGCCTGCGGCTGCCGCCGAGCCGGGTTGAGTTGCGCGCGCGTGAGCAGCGATCTGCCGTTCAGGTTCAGTCGGGCGGCGTGCAGCCGAAACCGCCCAGCCCTGGCATGGAGCTAGACCTGCGCGGGTTGACCGTCGATGATATGTTGATCGAGCTTGATCGTTATCTCGACACGGCCTATCTGGCAGGTTTGCCTTTTGTACGGATCATCCACGGCAAAGGTACCGGCGCGCTGCGCCAGGCTGTACGTGACGAGCTGCGCGGCCACCCGCTCGTCGGCGATTTTCGTGCCGGTGACAACAGCGAAGGCGGCGAGGGTGTGACGGTGGCGAAGTTGGTGCAGCGATAGAGTGTAACCCGTGACCCGTGATTCATCACTCGTTACTCGTTACCGTTGTTTCGGGAGATTCACGCTTGTCTAAGCGACGCATCCGTGGTCTGATTCAGATTTCTGTCAGCGCGATTCTGCTTGCGCTGATTTTGCGCCAGGTGCATTGGAATGAGGTGTGGGATGCCCTGCGGCGAATCGATCTATTTTGGTTGGCTGTCGCCTGGGGCCTCTTCCTGCTCGGCGTGGTGGTGCGCGCAGTCCGGTGGCGGGTGCTGCTCGATGCCCTGGGCGTACACCGGCCGCTCCGCGAGCTGACCAGTTGGTACTTCGTGGGCAGTTTCTTCAATGTTATCCTGCCGACCGGCTTTGGCGGCGACGCCGTGAGGGCCGCTGAACTTTCTCAAGACACCGGTCGTCCCGGTCCGGTCATCAACAGCGTGCTGGTGGATCGTTACCTGGGCATCATGGTGCTGCTGGCGATGGGGCTGATCGCGGGGATACTGCGGCCCGGCACGGCGTCGCTCGGCATCTTCAGCTTCACTGCGGTGTTGTTCATCGGCGGCTTGCTGGTGGCCTGGCTGCTGCGGCGCTCCTGGTGGGCGCGCTTGGCTGGTCACCAGAATCTACTGGGCAAGATTGTGCGTTTTCTCCGCCTGCCGGCCCTGGCCGAAGCCATTGCGCCGTATGATCGCGGGTCTCTCGGCCGCGCGCTGGCGGCGTCGCTGGTCTTCAACCTGCTGCAGGTTGGCTGGAATGTGGCCATCGGCTGGGGGTTGGGGCTGCGGCTGCCAGTGAGCGTCTATTTCGTTTTTGTGCCGCTGACCGCGATGGTTTTGCTTTTGCCTGCGTTCGGCGGGCTGGGCGTGCGTGAAATGAGCTATGTCGGCCTGTTCGGCAGTGTAGGCGTGCCCCAGGCCATCGCACTGGCGTTATCGTTGGGTATCTACATCATAACTGTTGCGACCGGGTTGGTGGGTGGGGCGGTCTACCTGGTTGGCGGTATTCGGCGAGCTCGCGAAGGTAGGAAGCGGAATGGGTAATCAAACTACAAATCCAGAACTCTCCATCGTCATCCCGTTATATAACGAGGCTGAAAACATCGAGCCGCTTTACGCAGAGTTGGGCGCGGCCCTGGAAGATACAGGCCAGAGCTATGAAGTCCTGATCGTCGATGACGGCAGCCGGGACGACAGCTTTGCGCGACTCAAGGCCGTACATCCGCGCGATCCGCGCTGGCGGATCATCCGCTTTCGCCGCAACTTCGGCCAGACCGCGGGCTTCTCGGCCGGCTTTGATGCCGCCCGTGGGGCGATCGTCATCACCAGCGATGCGGATTTGCAGAACGACCCGCGCGACATCCCGAAGCTGCTGGCGAAGATGGACGAAGGCTACGACATTGTCAGCGGCTGGCGGGTGAACCGTAAGGAGCCGTTCCTGAGCCGCCGGCTTCCGTCGATGATGGCCAATCGCATGATCTCCGGCACGACCGGCGTGGTGCTGCATGACTACGGCTGCTCACTGAAAGCCTACCGCAACGAGGTGGTCAAGAACGTGCATCTTTACGGCGAACTGCATCGTTTCATCCCCGCGCTGGCAAGCTGGATGGGCGTCACGGTCGCTGAGGTGCCGGTGAACGACCGGCCGCGGCGCTTTGGCAAGAGCAAATACGGCATCAGCCGCACCTTGCGCGTGCTGCTCGATCTGATCACCGTGCGCTTCATGTTGGGATACGCTAACCGCCCGCTCCAGGTGTTCGGCCGGCTGGGACTCATTTCGGCCGGGTTGGGAGTGCTGTTCGGCCTTTACTTGATCTTTGTCAAGCTGGTGCTCGGACAAAATATCGGCAATCGACCGCTGCTCTTCCTGGCGGGCCTGCTGCTCATTTTGGGCGTACAGATGATCAGCATGGGTTTGATAGCCGAAATGATCACGCGCACCTATCATGAGGTGCAAGATAAACCGATCTACGTGATTCGAGAACAACTCGGTGAATGAAAAGGAGAAGGATAATGCATATTCTGACCGATGCCGGCGCTGATTTAACTGCGGAACAAACTCAAGGGCTGACCGTCCACAGTGTGCCTCTGACCTTCACCCTGGATGGCGCCACCTATCGCAGTGGTATCGACATCGAGCCAGCGGCGTTCTATGAATTGCTGGCTGGGACAAAGTCATTCCCCACCACCTCGCAACCCGCACCCGGGGACTTCGCAACCGCCTATCGCAAACTGATCGCGGACGGCGACCGCGACATCCTCTCAATTCACATCTCGTCCGGGCTCAGCGGGACGCTGAACGCTGCACGCCTGGGCGCAGGGCAAGTCCCGGAGGCACGCGTGACTTTCGTCGATACGTTGACCCTCTCAGGGGCTCAGGGTTGGGAGGTGGAGGCGGCGGGCCGGATGAGTCAGGCTGGCTGGGCACTGGAACGGATCCTCGCGACGCTTGATCGGATTCGCGCGGCCACCGAATTACTCTACACGCTCGAAACGTTAAAGTACCTGGAACACGGCGGGCGCATCAGCCATATCCAGGCGCTGCTGGGTCAGATTCTAGATCTGAAGCCCATCATCGGTGTGGAAAAGGTGCGCGGGACGTACGTCGTGCATACACGCGAGCGTTCGATCAAGCGTGCCCTGCCGAAGATCGTCGAACTCCTGGCCGAAAGATTTGGGACGGAGCAGCCGATGCGGGTACAGGTGCTCCACGGCTATAACGCGGCCGGCGCGGCGCAAATGGTTTCGTTGTTGGCGCAGCGTTTTGTAGCACACATCCTGCCGACAGGAGCCATCGCACCGGTGCTGGGGGCGCACACGGGGCCGGGGCTGGTCGGCGTCTGCGCCGCGCCGTTGGCGGTGTTCGCGGACATACCGGGGATGGCGTGAAGCTGTGAAGATCGCTCCGAGTCGCATGGCGCAACTTCTGCGGCAACACCACGGCATCGAGCACGCCACCGTGACCTTGCTGAGCCGCCGTCTGCCCGGAACCTTTGTCGCCGCGCGCAGCGACTTGCAAGGGTTCACTGTCTACGGCAATGTGGATACGCTGACCCTGCGGATGGCCGTCGAAGAGGCGGTGGGACGGTTGCAGCAGGGAGAGCGGCAGTTGGCCGTGCATCAGAACTGCGGCACCAATCTGGTGGTGAGCGGGTTGCTGAGCGGCAGCGCGGCGTGGCTGCTCAGCCGCGGGCGCAAACGGTCGTGGTGGGATCGGCTTGCCGGCGCGATTCTGGGTGCGACGCTCGCCCTGCTCGTGGCGCCACCAGTGGCGCGCTGGACGCAGGAAAACATCACAACCAGCCCCGATATCGCCGATCTGCGCGTGGGTGATGTGGTGAAACTCGACCGTGGGCCGGTCACACAGCATCGCGTCGTGATAATCTGAGGTCTTGATGATCACCCTCATCCACGGTCCTACTGAGCTGTTACGGGCTGAAGCGCTGGCCGCTATCCGAAAGGGTATCGCCGACGACTCGGAGATGGCCGAACTTAATACGCTCAGATTGGAGGGCCGCGCGACCACCGTCTCAGAGCTGCGCAACGCGTGCGATACGCTGCCCTTCCTGGCCGAACGCAGGCTGGTGATCGCGGAGGGTCTGCTGGCACGGCTTGCGGCCCCGGCTAAGGGACGCGGCAAAACTGCTGAGGTGGTGACCTCTGAAGATGGGGTTGAGGAGACCCAACTTGCGCCCGAACTGGCCAAGGGCCAAGCCAAAATGCTGTTGGCCTATCTGGACGAAGTGCCCGAGAGCACTGAGTTGGTCTTCCTGGAAGAAGACACGGTAGGGAGTGGGCCGATCGTGCGCCGGCTCCAAGAACTGGCTCGGTCGGGGCAGGCCAAGATCATCACCTGCGAGAAGCTCCGGCGGAACGAAGTGCCGGATTGGATTCGCCAGCGCGCCGCGCTGCGACGGGTCAAGCTGGACGCCGGCGCGCTCGCCGACCTGGCGGAGTTTGTCGGCGATGAACTGCGCCAGCTTGATCAGGAGTTGATCAAGCTGGCGGACTATGCGCCCCACCGCACCATCACGCGTGAGGATGTGCGTAAACTGGTGCCGGCCACACGCGCAGCCAGCGTGTTCGAGATGGCCGATGCGCTTGGGATGGGGGATGGAGCGACGGCCGGCAAGCTGATGCGGCACGCCCTGGACATCGACGGTGAGCAGCCATTGCGCCTGCTCGGCATGATCGCCCGGCAATACCGTCTGTTGATTCAGGCCAAGACACTCCAGGCGCAGGGCGCCAAGCCAACCGAAATGGCGAGGACGCTGAACGTAGCGGACTGGACGGTGCCCAAGCTGCTGAATCAAGCGCACCGCCACACCTTCGTTGCCCTAGAGCGGGCGATGGAGCGCATTCTGGCGGCTGATGAGGCGATCAAGACCGGAAAGCTGAGCGACCGCGAGGCGATGGATGTACTGCTGGCGGAGTTATTGACCGGTTGAACGTGAAACGTGGTGCGTGAAACGTGAAGGCCACACTGGCGCCTACCAGCGAACACGGTCTCACGCTCACGTCTCACGTTCCCCCTCCTCTCCCACCCAAAAATGATGCGGCAAGATGTTGGCCGCCGGCACGACACGCAGCGCCGTGTTGACGGACACTCGAAGCTGCAACCAACTCCGGCCCTTTACCGAAAACCAAACTGTTCACATAACAGGTATCTGGGGGCCGTCCGAACTTCTCCCGATAGCATCGCGCCGCATCCTCGATCTTGCTGCTCAGCCCGCGGAGCGGATCATTGTCGAACCAGAGCAAGCCGACCTGCATGGCTCCCTCCTCCGTCCGCCGGCACTTGGAGCGCCGGTCGCGCCGCCAACGATGGGCGAGCGCGGCGCCGCCCCGCGGGCAGCGCGTAGCGCGGCTGCGCGGCCAGGTGCGCCCGGGCGCGTGCCAGCCAGCCGGGGCGCCGGTGGATCTGCCAGGTGCCCGTGCCGGTATGCAGATCGATCTCAAAGGGGCCTTCGGGCGTGCGGACGCGGAATCGGCGCTGCACGCCGGTCGTTCGAAATTCCTCGACACAAAGCACGCGCAACGTGTCGCCCTGCCATTGGATCGTCTGGGGATAGAAGCCGTCCGGTGCGAGGATCACTCGTAGGTTAGATGTCTGTGGTTTCATGGAAGTCTCCTTGTTCAGATACATCGTGTTTTCGCTTACCAGTCTCCGGAACTCCACTCATCGTCGCTGCCGATGATGCGGAGCCGGCGCATGCCGCCATCGGCCGCGTTCATCTCGGGCGGCGGCAGGGGCACGTACGGCTGCTCCCGTCGTTGTCCCAGCAGATCAGCGGGATTCAGCACGATCACATTCGGCGACTGAAGCTGTTGCGGCTGTGCGGCCGGCGGCTCGCTGCGCCAGGCGCCGGCTCGCTCGCGACGCAGCAAGGCGACCAGCAGCAGGCTCGTGGGCACGCTGGCCGCCACGCCGACCGCGACGCCGATCACGACGGCCATCGCGTCGGTGCTCATGCGCTGGCCGATGATGGCAGCCAACGTCACACCGAATGCCAGCATGAGAGGCAAAACGACTTTTTTCATGCCCGGCCCCAGTTGCTCGGCGGCAGAGTGAGTCTGGCGCTCAGCATACGCCCCCAGCCCCCTCTGCCGCTGCTTTCTTCCCGCGTCTCTGCTTCGATTTCGTGCGCAGGTTCCGGGTTCTTGTTGGCGAGTTGGGCGGGTAGCGCGACTTCATTCCACTGACGCCGCCGCCGGCCCCCCTCGCGAATGCGGGTCACGATCGTTGCCAGTTCATCATCGTCGGAATACGCTGCTTGAAAGCGGATCATCTGGCCTTTGGCTATCAGCAGGAAATCGCCGCGCCCCAGGAGCCGCTCAGCTTCGCTCCCGGCTACTCCGGCGGCGACCTTGGCGTCCTCGGGGCTGACCACGCTTCCCACCAAACGCACGGGGAAGTTGGCCTTCATCAGCCCGCCCACGAGAGCGGCCGAAGGCCGTTGGGTGGCTGCCACCACGTGAATACCAGCCTCGCGGCCGCGCTGCGTCAACCGGGTCAGCGCGTCCGCTACCGGCTTGCCGCCGGTCTGCAACAGATCGGCCAGTTCGTCCACCGCCACCACCAGCCGCGGCAGGCTGCGCGCCGCCGCATCCCGCCGAGCCATCTCCTCGACCAGCGCGGTCAACAGCGTCACGGCCGCCTCGGGAGCCTGCGCCACCCCAGACGCCCGCCAGACGTGCGGCAGGCCGGCCAGCGCACCCAGCCCGCGGCCCTTCGGGTCGATCAAGGCGATCTGCAACTGTCCCGGATGGTTGTGCATGGCCAGCGAGAGCAGTAACGACCGCGCCAGCGCGGTCTTGCCGCTCCCGGTGGTGCCCGCCACCAGCACGTGCGCCACATCCGGGCTGTCCAGCCGCAGCAGCAGCGGCGCGCCTCCCTCGTCAATTCCCAGCACCGCGCAATACGGCGGCACGGTCGTCAGCCGGCCACACAGCGGTAGCAGCGGCACCGTGCGCGCCGTGTCCCGCGGCACTTCCACGTGCAGCACGCCGCCTTCGCGGTACACGCGCGTCGCTCGCGCCCCCAGCGCGAAGGCCAGCTCCTCGGCCAGGCTGCTCACCTTAGTCAGCCGCGTGCCGAGCGCCGTGGTCACATCGAAGCGCACGAAGCGCGGCGTCACCGTCGCCTGCCACACCCGTGCCGGCACCTTGTGCGCTCCCAGCACCGTCTCGATGCGCGCAGCCTGCATTTCGTACTTGTTCGCCATGACCAACCTCCGTTGTGGTGGTGTGCGAGGGCAGCACGCGGGACGCCCTCTGGTCTGAATGCTGAGGGCGTGAGGATGAAGTGCGAGTCACGCTCCTCCTCACGCGCTATCAAGTTGACCCGGCGGAGGGCTGCCTGGCTTCTGGCGGCCGCCGGTGCTAATGCATCTGTCGCACAATCAGCGCAACCTTGCCGTAGATCGCGACCTGTTCGGGCCGGTAGAACGGCAGCGGCGGCAGGGTCGGGTTGGCGTGCTGCAGGCGCACATGCCCGTTTTCGCGGTAGAAATACTTCAACGTCGTCGCCTCGCGGCCGTCGTCTTCGATCACCCGGGCCGCGACCATGTCGCCGTTATGAGCATCGGAAGCGGCCGACAGGATGACGATGTCACCGTCGTTGACCAGCGCATCGATCATCGAGTCGCCGGAGACGCGGAGCGCGAAGTTGGCGTCCTGCCCGCGCAGGAGGCTGCGGGTCAGCTCGATGGCTTCGTCCGCGAAGGGATTGTCGGTCTGGGTGGCCGTCTGGCGAGGCTGGCTGGCGCCGATCAGCCCAACCATCGGCACCCACACGGTGTCGAATCGGATCGGCCGTCCATCGGGCCGGCGGAGCAGGGTGATGGCCCGCGAGCAGCCAGGGGTCAACTGGAGGAAGCCCTTCTGCTCCAGGCTTTCCAGAATCTTGCTGATCCGATAACCGCGGCCGCCCAGCCCAGCCGCGCGGCTCAACTCCTCGCGGCTGGGACAGAATCCGGGCCGCAGTGTGCGCGCCAGGTGATCCAACACCCTGGCTTCAAGTTCGCTCAGTTCTTCCGCGATGGTGAGGTTTAGGGCCGGCATCGTGCTCTCCTTGTGTGTGCGCGAATCTATCGATTGCCCATTGGTAAAAATCGAACACTTGTTCTGTGGAGTATCATATCAGAACATGTGTTCGGTGTCAAGTAGCAAATCGCGGCAATTTTGCGCTGGAAGGGTCACGATTGAGCGATGGGGCAGATCCGGACACGAGAAGTGGGGAAATGTCGAGTTGCCCTGCATGGGAGTGAGTGGGCAGGGGATGATGCCGGAGTGTCTGTGCAGTTAACGCCACAGCGGGGTGACGCATGTTCGCGTCACCCCGCCGTCAAAATCGTATGTTGTGTGTCTAGAATGGGATCTCGTCCTCGTGAACCGGGAAGTCCTCGCCGCCGGCAGCGCCGGGACCGCCCTCGCCTTCAGCGCGGCCGCCGAGAAACTTGAAATTGCTGGCTGTCAGCTCCAGGGTTCCCCTGGCAGTGCCCTCGCGGTCGATGTATGCCTGGGCCTCGACCTCGCCCTCAACCAACAGCAGCTTGCCTTTTTTGACCCATTGTGCGGCCGTCTCAGCCAGTTTGCGCCAGCAAGTGACGCGGAACCAGGTCGTTTTCTCCTGCTGCTCGCCGCTGGCGCTGGTCCAGCGGCGGTTAACGGCAATACTGAAGCTGGTGACCGGAACACCGGTGGGCGTGTAACGCATTTCGGCGTCCTTACCCACGTTTCCCACGATGACAGTGCGTTGGTACATGTGTCTTTTCTCCCTTCTGAATCGGCTCGAATCGATGTGTTGTGCGGACAGATAAGCGTCGTATCGCGCCGATAGGATACCCGATCAGCGCAGTTTTGTCAAATGCAAACCGAACAGAAGTTCTTATTTTTCCGCCTGGGGCAGCAGCGTCACCGCCGCCGGATCGAGGCGCAGGGCGAGCGACTGGCCGCTGGCCGGCAGGTCGTCAGCGGCAACTGAGGCTTCACAAATCAGCGTGATCCCGTGGGCGTGCTCCGTGCGGATCAGATAGTAACTGCCGCGGAACGAGGCATCCAGCAGCAGGCCGGGGACGATATTGGGCCCGCTGGCGCCGGCCGGCCGGACCTCGGCGGCTTCAGGTCGCACGAGCACCGTCACAGGGGTGCCGGGAGCGTATTCACCCGGCGCATCCCCGGCGACCAGCGGGCCGAGCGGGGTGTCCACTACGCGAGCGGCCGGGACCCCGTCGTTTCCTAGCGCTCCACTGGTGTTTTCTTCGGTAGCGGCGACATCAGCCAGCACGATGCCGTCGATCAGGTTGTGGAATCCCAGGAAGCGGGCCACGTACGGCGTCGCGGGATAGCGATACACCTGATCCGGCCGGTCATCCTGTTCGATCCAGCCGCCTTGCCCCGATTCGGGCCGGGCGCGCATGATGAGCACACGGTCGGCGATGGCGAACGCTTCCTCCTGGTCGTGGGTTACGTAGATGGCAGTCAGGCCGAGGCGTTTCAGGATGGCGCGCAGATCGTTCATCAACTGCTCGCGCATGGCGCGATCCAGCGCGCCCAACGGCTCATCGAGCAGCAGCAGCCGTGGACGTGCGGCCAGGCTGCGCGCCAACGCCACCCGCTGCTGTTCACCGCCGGATAGCTCGATCACGCGGCGGCCATCGTAGCCGCTCAGCCCCACCAGCGCCAACCCCTCACGCACGCGCGCCGCGATCTCGGCCGGGGGGAGGCCCTGCATGCGCGGGCCGAACGCCACGTTGGCGGTCACGTCCTTGTGCGGAAACAGGGCGTAGTCCTGGAACATGAAGCCGAAGTTGCGCTGATGCACCGGCGTCTCGGCGAGGTCGCGGCCGTCGAAGATCACCTGCCCCGTGTCGGGCGCCTCCAGACCGGCGACGATGCGCAGCAGCGTGGTCTTGCCGCACCCGCTGGGTCCCAGCAGACACACGATCTCGCCGGCCGCGACGCCGAAGCTGGCTTCCTCCAGCACCGGGAGGCCGGGATACGATTTCGAGACATGGGATACTTCCAGTAGCATCGGTACCTCTACTCCGGCGTGCCATTTTTTATCCGACGAACCACGACGCTGACGTCTTCAGCTTCCAGTTTCCAACTTCCAGTTTCAGAATTCGCCCACCTCGCCGACGCGCAGGCGTTCAATCAGGAAGAACGCCGCGGCGCAGACGGCCATCAGCAGCGTGCTCATGGCGAGCGCCTGGCCGTAGTTGAGCGCGCCGGGCTGGCCCAGCAGCCGGTAGATCACCACCGGCATGGTCGGATACTCGGGCCGGGCGATCAGCAGGGTTGCGCCGAACTCGCCCATGCTCACGGTGAAGGCAAACAGCGCGGCCACGAGAAACGCCCGGCCGATGATCGGCAGCTCGACCTCGCGCCAGACGTGCCAAGGTGATGCGCCCAACACAGACGCGGCCTCGCGCCAGTCGGGGTTCAGCCCGCGCAGCACCGGCAGCAGCGTCCTGACCACGAAGGGAAACGCGATCAAGGTGTGGGCGATCGGGATCAGGAGCGGTTGCGTCAACAGGTTGAGCGGCGGCCCGCCAAGCGCCAGCACATAGCCGAAACCGAGCGTCACCGCTGACGTGCCGAGCGGGAGCAGGACGACCGGGTCGAGCAGCCGCGTGAAGCGTCCTTGCGTGCGCACCAGCAGCCAGGCTGTAATCGTGCCGATGAACAGCGCCAGCGCGGTGGTCAGGCTGGCGAAGACCAGGCTGTTGCGGATGGCGGCGCCGGGCGCGACGTAGAAGATCGAGCTGGTGCGATTGATGAACAACTCGCGGTAGTAGCGCAGCGGGTCAGCCGGCGCGAACGAGCGGGCAGCCAGGGCGACCAGCGGACTCACCAGGAACAGCATCAGCCCGATCACAACCAGCGAAACGACCACGATGCGGCCGGGAGTGTCGGGCCGGACCGCGGTGGATGCGGCCGGCCGCAGGTTCAGCGGGAGCGCGGCGCGGGCCTGGACGCGCGTGTAGACGGCCATGATCACAAAGGTGATGACGATCTGCGCCAGGCCGATCGCCGCGGCCGCCGGCAGCGCAAAGAGTCCGACCGCCTGGCGATAGATTTCCACCTCCAGGGTGGCGAAGCGCGGCCCGCCCAGGATCAGGATCACGCCGAAGCTGGTGAAGCAGAAGATGAAGATCAACAGCCCCGCCGCGGTGATCGACGGCAGCAGCAGCGGCAGCGTGATCTCGGCGAAGACGCGCGGCCGGTTGCCGCCCAGCACGCGCGCGGCTTCCGAAAGCCGGGTGTCCAGGTTGGACCAGAAGCCGCCCACCACGCGCACAACGATAGTGGTGTTGTAGAACGCGTGCGCCAGCAGGATCAACCAAATGGTTTGTTGCAGCCGGATGGGTGGACGACTCAGGTCGAACCAGGCCATCAACTGCGTGTTCAGCCAGCCGCGCGGGCCAAGCAGCGCCGCAAAGCCCGCCGAAACCACGATCGCCGGCATGACGAACGGGATGGC
Source organism: uncultured Chloroflexia bacterium (assembly GCA_963841825.1). Lineage (GTDB taxonomy): Bacteria > Chloroflexota > Anaerolineae > CG2-30-64-16 > CG2-30-64-16 > CAWJEL01. The sequence goes on along the minus strand of CAWJEL010000026.1, from coordinate 41,565 downwards.
GGTCAGCGCGCGCAGGATGCTTTTGCCCGGGAAGGCGTAGCGGGCGAAGACGAACGCCGCCGGCATCCCGATCAACAAGGTAATCGCGGTTGAGAGCGTGGCCTGCCACGTCGTGAACCACAGCGCGCGGCCGAAGTACGGCTCCCGCCACAGATCGGCCACCGGCGCCAGGTTCAGTTGGCCGCCGGGCGCGAAGCTCTCCCGCACCACCGCTGCCAGGGGGTAAAAGAAGAAAACCCCAAGGAAGGCAAGGGGGATGATGAAGAGCGCGCTGGACGGTGAGAGTCGCAGTTTCACGGGATGGATGCTCGCCAGCAGTCAGTTATCAGAAATCAGTAACGGACAAAAGCCAACTGTTTGCTGAAAACTGACTGCTGAAAACTGACTGCTGAAAACTGACTGCTGGAAACCCTGTCAACGCAACACCGTATCCGTCCACGCCTTCAGCCACGCGTCCCGCCCGGCATCGATCTGCTCCGGGCTGAGCTGGGCGGGTTCCGACGGCGCCTGGGCGTGCAGTGTGAAGACTTCGGGCAGCGGCGTGCCGGTGCGCGCCGGATACACCCACATCTGGAGCGGGATGTCGGCCTGGAAATCGTCGCCGAGCATGAAGTCGAGCCACTGTCGCGCCAGATCCGGGTTCTTGGCGCCTTTGAGCAGACCGGCGAATTCGATCTGCCGGAAGCTGCCGCCGGCCGGCGCAATGTTGCCCGTGGGCGCTGCGGCAGGTTGAGGGTCGGCGAAGTAGACCTCGGCAGCGGGGCTGGTCGCGTAGCTCACCACCAGCGGGTGATCCCCCTGGCCGCTGCCGCCGCTGAACTGGCCGTAGTAGGCGTCCTCCCAACCGTCGGCCACGTACACGTCGTTGGCCCGCAGATCGCGCCAGAAGTCCAGGTAGGTATAGTCGCCCTGCTCGCCGAAAACAGCGACCGTGGCCAGGAGGAAGGACAGGCCGGGTGACGAGGTCGCGGGGTTCTCGACGGCGAGCAGCCCTTTGTACGCCGGATCGGTCAGGTCGGCCAGGCTTTGGGGCAGCGGGATGTCGTTCTCGGCGAAATACTGCTTGTCGTAGTTGAGCGTCACGTAGCCGAAATCGACGGGCAGCAGGCGGTTGCCGGGATCCAGTTTCAGATCGGCGGGGATGCCGGCCAGCGCGGGCGAGTCGTAAGGTTCGAAGATGTCGGCCGCCAGCGCGCGCCCCAGGAAGCTGTTGTCCACGCCGTAGAAGACGTCGGCCAGCGGATTGTTCTTGCTCAGGATCGCTTTGTTCAGCGCCAGCCCCGCGTCGCCGGACTTCAGGAACTGCACCTGGCAGTTGCACTGTTCCTGGAATTTCGCCACCACCGCTTCGCTCACGCTGAAGCTGTCGTGCGTCATCACCGTCAGCGTGCGCGTGCCGGCTGCGGTGGGCGCGGGGACGGTGGGCGCGGCAGGTTGTACGGCAGTCGGCGCTGGCGTGGGCGTCACCGTGACGCAGCCGGCCAGCAGGAAGAGCAGCAGGACGATCGTCGGAATGGTTTTGCGATACATGATATGCCTCCGATTCATGTCACCCACCGGCGACAGTGTGGATCACCAGCAGCAAGCCGCGGCGCAGGGTGATGCCCGCTCGTGCCCCCGTGAATACATTGCTGACGCCCCGGGCCTGGCCCAGGAACAGGGTCTCGTCGTACAAAGGATACTGCAACCCCGCGGTCGTGACGCCACTGGCGTCGCCGCCGAGCGGGAGCAGCGACAGCAGGTCGCCCGGCGCGCCGGACAACTCCAGATGTGTGGGCGCAGAGCTGCCGCGCAGCAGCCGGATCGACTCTCGCCCATCGGCCAGCGTGACGCGCCGGCCCGCGAGCTCGGGCCGCGCCAGCAGCAGCACGTTGGCCAGCAGGTGGTCCGTCCGCCCGCCCAGCGCCGCGCAGATGATGATCTCGTCCGCCTCCTGGGCCAGGGCGTGCGCCAGCGCCAGCTCAAGATCGGTTTCATCCTTGGCTGCCGGCGCGGTGATGATCGGCACGCCGCTGGCGGCCACGTGCGCGGCTTCTTCCGCCCCGAGCGAGTCGAGGTCGCCGACCAGCAGGTGCAGCGGCCAGCCCCAGGCCCGCACGTGGGCCGCGCCGCGGTCGGCGGCGATCACGCGATCGCCCGGCGCCGGCGCCAGGCGTGCTGGCGGCAGCGCCTCAGGACTGCCCCCGATCAGAAAATATGCGCACGTGCGTTCTCCTCGCTCACCCGGCACAACAAAAAAAGCGACCCCGCCGGGTCGCCTGTCAGTTCATTACGCTGCATCCCTACGCCGGCATTACCCGTCAGGTTCATGGGGTCATCGGCATGTCCTCCGGCGCAGCAGTTCAACCCCTGCCGTGTCGAAGGGGGCCGACCTCTCAGCCAGGCTCACCCAGCTCCCCCTGCCCAGGCGCCGCTCCCAGATCTGCCATGAAACTCAGAAGGAGCGCCCGTAGTTCTATGTGATTGATTGGAGATAGACTAACACAGCCGCCGCCGGGTGTCAAAATCGCTAGTCTGCGTGCGCTTTTCATGCGCTCATGAAAAAAGCTTCACACAAATCCGGCATTTCTGGCGTTGACATGTCGGTACCGGGGGTGCTATAATGTCAGCATGTTGAATCGTCGGTCCAGCATTGGCGCGCATTTATGCCGAGCATTTCCTCCTTAGCTCAGCGCCATCGTTGGAACTTCATCTGGCCGACGTGTGAAAGCCTCGACAACGCTTCGTGCCAGGTTCGTTTTGAGTGGAAGCGAAGCTCACAGCTTCCACATATACGCATGCCGGTCTGACATTTCGTAGCCCGGCCCGTCTGGTCCGACTTCTTCACCGCTCCGGTCGGTCCAGTTCAGCATTTGCAGTCGTCTTCTTGCAAGTACCCACTTACAACATCTTCATCGTGTGGAGGATATCCATGTCCCTTATCTTACATCGGCGCAAAGTACTTCTTTACATTCTGCTTTTGCTTGCCCTTGTGCTTGTTCCTCTCATGGGGGTGAGCTCGGCTGGGGCTGAAGGCGCACCCTACAAGCCTGTGCCCGGTTACCCTAAGTTCGGCTGTTATGACATGGTTGTCGGCGGTCAGGGCATGTGGGGCGGCGCTACGCCATACCCTCTGTCAGTTGATGTTCCTGGCCCGGTCGTCGATGCTTATTTGGTTTGGATTGGCACCGAAGACGTGGGCGCGCCGAACTCACCCAGCCAGAGCGATTTGGTGGTAAACGGTGCGACCGTGCTGGGTGACCAGGTCGACCAGAAAGATTTCGCCCCTGACCCACTGGCGCCCTGGTACATGTGGCGAGCCGATGTGGGACCCGCTGGTCTCAATATGATCCAGCAGGGCGTAAATAAACTGAACATATCGGGTTGGGCAGACGCTGTGTTGAATGACACGCACCGTAATGGCATCAGCCTGGTCGTGGTCTACAGCACCGGCGCCTGCGCCGCGACCCAACCAGGTGGATCTGTTTGACAGCATGGATTATTACTACGCCTGGCGGACCAACGAGGGTACATCAGATCCGATGACGATCACTTTCCCGCCGGCTTTGGTGGACCGCGAAGTGACGTTCTTCCTGCATCGCGGTGGCGCGGATCATATCAACCTGTGTCGTGAGGAGGCTGTCTGGGCGGCCATCGGCAGTGGCACACCGCCGACGAACATCATCAACAACTCTCCGATTCCAGCCCTTGGGGTCAATGGCGGTACGCGCGTGATTCAGAACGCTTTCACGCCGGCTGCGTGTGGCAACACCACTTGGGCTCCTCCCCTGACCAGCTTCACAGGCTGGGAGCCTGGGTGGGGTTGGAAACCTAACGTCGGCAGTAATATCTACGCCGAGTGGTCGGTCGCCAAGGCCACGATAAAGATTCCGGCCGGCGCCACCTATCTTGCTCTGCAAGGTGAGTCTATTAAGGAACCTGGCAAGCCGACTGGCATTGAGCTTGGCGAGAGTGGCGCTTGGTTCGGCCAGTTCGTCACCCCCCTCTATAATCCCGAGCTGAAGATCACCAAGACCGATGGCGTGACCGATGCCAAGCCTGGTGACACACTCACCTACACCGTTGACTACGAGAACTACGGATATGGCACGGCGGACAACGTCAAGATCGTGGACACGTTGCCTGACAACGTGTCCTACGTCAGCGCGACCAATGGCGGGGTGTTCGACTCAGCCACCCGCACTGTCACATGGAATGTTGGCGCGCTGAACATCGGCCAGAAGGGGCAGGTTGCAGTCACCGTCAAGCTGGCTCCTGTCTTCGAAGCTGGCACAACCACACTCACGAACGAGGTGGTCATTAGTACCACGACGCCGGGCGAGTTGGATCCATCAGACAACAAGGCCACCGACACCACCAACGTGTCTGCCAAGGCCGAGTTGAGCATTGCTAAGGCCGCGACTCCTGAGCCGGTCGATGCAGGCGCGGATCTCACCTATACCGTTGACTGGACCGTAGGTGGTGACGCCTATTCCCACGGCGTGAAGATCGTGGACACACTGCCCGCTGGCGTGACGTTTGTCAGCGCGACGGACGGCGGCGTTCACAATGCCGGTACCGTCACCTGGACTCTGGGCGATGTCACACCTGTGAAAACCGACTCCTACACGGTGGTCGTGAAGGTCAACAGCCCGCAGTACAACGGTGTCAAGCTGACCAACAACGTCGAGATTTCGAACAACGCTGGCGACAATGCGCAAGCCTCAGTTGTTAGCACGGTGCATAGCAGCCACGAGCTCATGATCGACAAAACGGCTGCGCCTGAGCCGGTAGACGCAGGCGCCGACCTGACCTACACGATCAAGTGGGAAGTCACCGGCAATGAGCCGGCGCAGAATGCCAAGATTGTAGACACGTTGCCGGCCCTGGTCACGTTCGTCAGCGCATCCGATGGCGGCGTCTATGATCCTGCCACCCGGACCATTACCTGGGACCTCGGCGAGGTGATGACGCCGAAGAACGGCGCCGTCACAGTCGTGGTCAATGTGCCATCGCCGCAATACAACGGCACCAAGTTTACGAATATGGTGGATTTCAGTGATGAGACGCCGAATTCCAAGCCGGTTTCGGATACGGTCGATAGTACCGTGCGCTCCGATCATGAGTTGTCGGTCACCAAGGAAGACAGCCCGGATCCGGTCGCAAAGGGCGGGGAATTGACCTACGCGATTGCCTGGAAGGTTTCCGGCAATGAGCCTGCGGACAACGTGGTGCTTACCGATCCGATTCCGTTTGGGACGAAGTTCGTCAGCGCATCGGACGGCGGCGCTTATGATTCTGCGACCAATACAGTCACTTGGGCTCTGGGTAACAAGCTGCCTGGCGATGCGGGCTCGGTGACGCTGGTTGTCAAGGTCAATAAGGACTTCCCCAACAATCTTGATATCGCGAATCGCGTTACGATCGCCGACGACAAGCCCGGCAAAGAGAAGTCTGGCGACGCCACGACAAAGGTCATCCAGACAGCGGAAGGCGCCATCGGCGACACAGTTTGGATCGATGTCAATGGTAACGGGATCCAGGAACCCGGTGAACCGGGGATCAGCGGCGTAGGTCTGGTCCTGAATGACGCGGGACCCGATGGCCAGTGCGGCACGGCCGATGATGTGAAGGTGGCAACCGCCACCACCGATGCCAACGGCAAATACCTCTTTGCGGCGGTGCCGGCCGGCGTCTACTGCGTGGATGTTGTCGATGCAACGGTGCCCGTCGGGCTGAAGCTGGTTAGCGGCACGGACCCGAAGGGGCCGATTGTGCTGACGGAAGGGCAGATAAACCTGACCGCCGACTTCGGTTACCAGGCCGATGGCAAGGGTGTGATCGGCGACCGGGTTTGGAGCGATGCGAACGGCAACGGCGTGCAGGATCCCGGTGAGGTGGGCTTGGGCGGCGTGAGTTTGAGCCTGAGCAAGGCCGGAGCAGATGGCGTATGCGGCACGGCCGATGATGTGACGGTGGCGACGACCACTTCGGCGGCCGATGGCAGCTACCTGTTCACTGGGTTGGCGCCTGACACGTACTGCGTGAAGGCCACAGGCCCGGCTGGGGCGACCCTGACCGGCGGCACCAACCCGCACGGTCCGATCGTTCTCAGCGCTGGGCAGATCTATCTCGATGCTGACTTTGGTTACAAGACCAATGTGAACGGGCAGATCGGCAACCTGGTCTTTTACGACGGCAATCGCAACGGCGTCTATGATGGCGCTCCGATCGATCATGGAATCGGTGGCGTGACGTTGAGCCTGGTCACGGCTGGCGCGGATGGTCAATTCGGCACCGCGGACGATTTGACTATCGCTACCACGACGACGGCGTCCGACGGCAGCTATCTCTTCAGTGGCCTCGCCGACGGCGACTATCAGGTCGTCGTGACGGATCTGGCCGGCCGGCTGGTGGGCTATACTCAGACATACGGTGTGCCAAACACGGACAACAACGGTCAGAGCAACCCGTTCAGCGTGACTATCGTCGGTGGAAACAGCGTACTGTACGCGGACTTCGCTTATGCTGATGGTCACCTGTTGTCCGTCACCAAGGTGAACAACGTGCCGGCTGGCAAACCGGTCGAGGCTGGCGCCGAGATGGTGTACACCATCGGTTATATGGTCACGGGTCGCGAGCCGGCGCCTAACGTCATGCTCACGGATCCGCTGCCGCTGCAGCTCGAATTCATCGAAGCCAGTCACGGCGGTACATACGATCCGGTGACGCGGTTGGTCTCCTGGAGCCTGGGGACGCTTCAGCCCGGCACCAGTGGTACTGTGACACTCAAAGTCCGGGTGAAGAAACCGTTGTCCAACAACAGCTATATCTTCAACACCGTTACCATCATCGATGATGCGAAGGTGCGGGATGAGGCGACAGATGTGATTCGTGTACACGCCGAGCCGATTCTGAGCCTGGAGAAGACCAACGAGCCGGATGGCGAGGTTAAGCCTGGCGACACGATCAAGTACACGATGTGCTTCGCTAACACCGGCAACGGCAACGCGTCCGGGGTGGTGCTGACGGATGTGATTCCTGGCAACACGACGTACGTGGCAGGCAGCGCGACCGGCGGCGGGGTGACCTACAACGAGGCGACCAGGACTCTGACCTGGAACGTGGGCGTACTGGGACTTGATCCGGCCAAATGCGTCACCTTTGAGGTCACGGTCAATATGACCATCGAAGGGCTAACAGGACAGGCCGGTGTGATGACCTTTGCTCAGTGGAATACGCTGTCCATCACCAACACGGCGATCTTGAAGAGCAACGAGAAGGGCGACCTCACCGATACTGTTGTCAACCCGTTGAAGGCCACGGTGGACCCGAAGATCTACAAGACCGTCAACGCACCGATTCGACACATCGGCGAGAGCGTGGTCTTCACCGTCACGGTTACCAACGAGGGGACTGCCAACGCAACGGATGTGGTGCTGACTGACACGATCCACCCGATGTTGGAAGGGGTAACGCTGAGTACCACGAAGGGTACGACCAGCTACGATCCGGCCACCCGCATGTGGACCGTGAATGTGGGTGTGCTGGCCCCGCAGGAGACGGTGGCTGTGGTCATCAAGGGCAAGGCGGCAAACGGAAAGACGCCGTATCAAATCACCAATTCTGCAGTGGTGGCTTTCAAGGAAGGCGGAGCGCGTCAGTCCAACATAGTGACCGTGGATGTGGTCAGCTTCCCGTCTGATATTCCTGAACCCGGCACCTGGTTGCTACTAGGTTCGGGCCTGGCCGGCTTGGCCGGCTATGCGCAGATGCGGACGCGGTCCCGCAAGCGGAAGCAATAGGCGTCTGAGCGATCGAATCTGGCTACAGACTTGGTCGCTCAGATCAAGGCAAGGGACAGAAGAAACGCCCCGACGTCATCGCGACCGTCGGGGCGTTTCCTATCCTGAAAAGTGCAGCGCGCAGTGGCCTGGGTCAGGCAGCCTATGACGTTGTCTTCGCTCACGGTTGGTGTGAGCAAGGCGATACTCTTTCCGTCGGCGCCAGCCAAAGGGCCTGTAGAATGGTGAGTTCCCGCCGTAGTAGAGGCAGCTCCCGCGTCGCCGGGCATAGGATCCCGACCCGCCGCGAGAATGTATGCTTTGCTTACCCCTTCACCGCGGCCTTGCCTACCGCGCAGATTTGAACAACTGCCCGAAGAATTCTTTCTCCAGTGCGAGTGTGTTCTCCACGTTGTCGTAAATCGGCGCGGTGATTTTGGCAACAACCATACCGTCCTGGGAGTCACGAGCATAGCTGGGCCAGAGATAGAAGTAGATGACGAGGTGTTCGGCGTTGTTGCCCTCACCGTAGTCCTTCTTCGCTATGAGTTGCAGCGCGTAGAGTTCACCCTTGTCCAGCGGCACCGGTACAGAGCTTGCCTCGGTCTGCCAACCATCGGTATCGTAGCATATCTGCGGTGAGTGGAAACTTTTCGACTTTCGGCTGCCGATCAGGCTCAACCATACGGAACGTCCGTCTGGAAGCTGATACAGACGTTGCACATACTGCTCCGGCTCCAACAGGATGAAGACCTCGAGGTTGGTTTGGGGGACATCCTGTCCCTGCCACTCGCCCAGTTGCAGCGGTACATCGCTGAGCTTTCCGCTCAAGCTGAAGTTAAAAGGCGTTGTCACCGCGCGTTCGCGCTCGGTGCGTTGCCAGTTGTCGATGTCTGCCACGAATTCGTACCCCGGTGACGTCACATCGCCGGAGGATGCAACTTGGCTCGCGCTGCCACCCAACTGGTTGCGCTGGCTGATAAACAGCATCGCACCGACCGCAGCTAATAGCACGATTACAATTAGAAAATATCGTCCCTGATCTCTCGACATCCTAACACCCAACTGAATAACAGCAGCAAAGCCAAGGCACTGAGAAAGAACACCATGCCGGAGTAATCGTGGTAGTACTTGAACGCGGCGTCCGCTCCCCATGTATTCGCCACCACCAACAGTGACGCCACGCGCATGATGTTGCCGAAGCCCGCGATGATAACGCTGCTGAAGGCCAGGAGCAGCTTTTTCCACCACGGCCCTTCCACTAAGAAGACCACTAGCGCCACCAACGTCATCAGCGTCACGATAGAGCGTAGCCCGCTGCACTGAGCGCCCACCACCAATTCGGCGTTCGGCAAGCTGATCTGAGCGCCGTTGACGATGATCGGTACGCCGAAGAGCCGAACGATCATCGCCGACATGGCGCCGGTGAACTGCGCGAGCGGGACACTGAAGGGCTCGACAAACGGCAGCGGCACCATGAAAAGCAGGAATCCGATGGGGAAGGCGAACCGGCGCAACGCGACCGTGCCCAGCAGGTACCACACCAGCCCGGCAATGATGACAATCATTGCCAGTGAGGCCACGAAATAGGCACCTTGGACGAGCGCGTACAGATACGCAGCCAGGCCGATACCGATCGGGAGCAATCCCAGGGTCGCGGGCTTAATCTGCCGCTGTTCCGCAGGCCATTTGACCCACAGCCGCCACGCCAGGAAGGCGGAGATCAGCGGTACCAGCGGGCCGTGTGAGTAGTAATCGTTACCGAGCCACTCGCTGAACAGCCATTTGAACGTAGGATAGAAAAGCGCCAGCAGCAGGATTCCAATCAGGACTGCGCTGGCGACTTTGAGCTTGCGTCCCATCATGGGGCAAGTATATGGCGCGGGCCGGTTGCTGTCAAATGGGGGTTTACGGTGTCCCGGGTAGCCAGCCGGTCGCGGCGTCGAAATTTACTTCGTTGTGCGTTAGCAGCGCCAGCCCCGCGCCGGTTGATGTCATCCTGAAGACCTCGCTGTACCCGTTGCCGGGCCGGTAACCCGTGAAGACAATCCAGCCGCCGGCGCCTGTTGGACCCCAGTGAGGGCCGCCCGGCCGCAGCGTGCGCGACACCAGCGGCACCAGCCCTGATCCGGTGGCGTTCATCCGGTAGATCGTCTGCTCGGCGCGGCTCCCCCAGAAGGCGATGCCGTCGCCTAGTGGCGACCAGCTCGGCTGTGCGTCGCCGTTGGGGTTGATCGTCATCCGGTGAACGTCGCTGCCATCGGGCGCCATGGAGTAGATTTCGCTGTTTGCTCCGGCCTGGTTCGATTCGAAGGCAACCCGCCCATTGGCCCATGACCAATCCGGGCCCAGGTCAGCCGATGGGTCACGAGTCAGTCGCGTCACGACACCATCGGCCAGCCGGAGCGTGTAAATATCCGCGTTGCCCCCTTCGTAGCGCGCGAATGCCAGCAGGGCGCCATCCGGTGACCAGGTGGGATGGGAGTCCTGACCGGTGCTCAATGCGATAGGACGCGCGTTATGCCCGTCGCGGTTCATTAGCCAGAGGTAGGACTTGCCATCGGCTTCTACGCGGCTGTACGCGATCCAACGGCCGTCGGGCGAGCCGGTAGCGTCTCCCTCGCCGGAACCCACGCTGGTGGTCAGGCGCCTCTGTTCCCGGCCATCGGGCAACATGCTGTAGAGCTCGGTGTTGCCGTCGCGGTCGCTGGTGAAAAGCACCCGTGGCGGCGCGGCGTCCTGGATCACCGTCAGCGCGTCGCTGTCCCGGCTGGCCACGTACACGCGGTCGCGCACGGTGTCCACCGTGATGCCCTCCTCCGCGCCGGGCGGCACAGGGATCGTGGTGAGGAGGGACCAATCCACGGTGCGATACACGTTCACGTGGTCGCCGCACGCGACGAACAGATGACCGGTGTCGGGGTTCACTGCCAGCACGAAGGGCTCCGCGCCGATGGCGATGGCGCCCATCACGCGGCTCGCGGCCAGGTCGATCACCGTCACCGTGTGGCTGGTCCCCCGATTCGCCACGTACAGCCGCCGACTGGCCGGATCGAGCGCCAGGCCGTACGGCGCTGGGATGTCGCTGTACTCGCTCGCGACATACAGGTCGTGCAGCCGGGCGATCTTGTTTGCGCCGTGCAACGACAGATAAACATCGCCCGTCTCCGGATCTGCGGCGAAGAGGGATGGTTCGCGGCCGACTGCCAGCGTCTGCGCCCATGCCAGCGTGTTGCGATCGAAGATCGAGACGTTGTCGGTGCCGAAATTGGCAGTGTAGAGGTAGTCGCCGGCCGCGATCACCCCATCGGGCATGTCGCCAACCGCTAACCGGCGAGGGAAGTCCCACGGCGGACCTATAACCAGCTCGTCGGTCTGGCGCGCGGTGACCGCCACCAGCGGATCCAGGCCCGCTCTCGGCACGACCGCCACCTGATTGGGACCAGCCGGCTGCGAGCTGATCTCGACGATCGAGGCCAGGGCAAGTGGATCGGTAGATACGAGGCCCAGGATGCGGCCGCTGTGATCGACGCCGTGGAACGCCACGTAAGCGGTGTTGCCTGCCGCGTCGAGCGCAATCCCATTCGGCCGGCTGCCGGAGGGCAGGTTGAGCGTCGCCAGGACGCGCGGCGTCGGCCAGACGCCGGGTTCCGCCGTGGGGATTGCAGCGACGGTCGCGGTCGCCGTCAGTGTCGGAGATGGTGTGGCGGTAGGTGTTGGCGGCACGGGTGCGCTGGACAAGTGGTGGATGAAGACGCCAGTCGGCGTGGTCACATAGAGATCGTCGCCAGCGGCATCGAGGAGGAGCAGATCGCTGACTTCCAACGCATCGAACGGCTGCCCGGCGATCTTCGTCCAGGTGTTTTCGGCCAGGCTGCGCGTGTAGAGGCCGCGTACGGTGCCCAGGTAGAGCCGGTGGCCTGGGTCGGCCGGGCGTTGAGCCAACGCCAATAGTCCGTAGCTCCGAGTGGCCGACCCAGGCTCGATGACATCCGCCAACCCCTCCGATTTTTCCTGCCACGACACGCCGTCATCCTGCGTGACGAAGAACCCATCGTGGGTTGCGGCATAGACCCAGCCCAACTGCGTGCGATCCAGCGCCAGGTCGCCGTACCAACCCATCTCAAGTCCAAGTGGTGTGCTCTGCGACCAGGTCACGCCGCCGTCACGGCTCACCAGCACCGCGCCGCCGCCGCCCTCGCTGACGCCACCGACCCAGATCTCCTGCCAATCGCCACCCGTCGGCGCGACGCGGTGGGTGTCGAGCACGCCGAACACGGGGCCGGTCTGCTGCGTGACCGTGTCGCCGCCGTTTGGGCTGAGATAGGGGCCGCCGCAGCCAGCCAGGTAGAGCCGGCCATCGCTCGGGTGTGCGGCCAGCGGTCTCAGACCCTTCGCGGCCGGGAGCTCTTGCCAGCTCCCGCCGCCGTCTGTTGTGCGCCACGCCGGTGGCGGCGCCTCACCGCTGTAGCATGATCCACCAGTGCCGGCGTAGATGACCGTCGGGTCGGCGGCCAGGACGGCGTGCTCCGGCCGGGCTGCGCCGGCGACGCGCCACGTGGCGCCCGCATCATCGGAACGATAGAGCACGCCGTCGGCCTCGGCGTAGAGCGTGTTCATCTCCGGCCGGCCGATCACGCGGCGGACCCAGCCGGCCGGCAGCACCAGCGCACCGGTCGGCGGGCAGATTTGCAGCGCGGTGTCATCCACGAAGGTGCGACTGATGCCGCCGGTTCCGTTGTTGTAGGTGCCGAATTGAAAGCGAATCGTCTGCCCGCGATATCGGCTCACGTCCACAGTGGACTGGCGCCAGGAGAGTGCATTGACGCTCTCCGTCAACAGCCAGTCGATGCTGCCGTCGGATCGAATCGCGATCAGGTAGAAGAAATCCGTCGCAAGGGGCGCCGCGGCAGCCAGCTCTGCCTCGGTGCGCGGCAGTGTGCTCCGGTCTGGCGTTTGGCTCGCTGACGCCGCGGTGACGGTGTCGCCGTAGACGTTGTACCGCCAGAAGCTCAACTTGGCGGAAGTCAGCGCAGCCGGGAAGCTCACAGCCTGCTCGATGGGCGAGTAGCTGGTCACGTTCGCGCCGCCTGAGGCGATACCGGTGCGCATGCTGCGCGCGCCGCTGTGCGCAGGCGTGATCACATAGGCTGCCAGCACCGGGTTCGAGCGGATGATCCAGGCGGCGCCAGTCTCGAAACCACCGTTGGTCAGGCCCTCGTAGCACGCCGATGGCGTGATGGCGGGGGGGATGGCCGTGGGGGTGGAAGTGGGGGTTGGCGTCGCGGTCGGAGTCGATGTGTAAGTCGGGCCCTGTTGTATGATGACGAGCGGCGCGCCGTTCCGATCGGATCGGGTGTTGAGTGTGTAGTAGCAGCTGCCGAGGTATTCCACACGGCCCTGGACGAGCAGGTTGTGGGTGGTGTTGGGCAGCAGCGGGATCGTGACCAGCGCGGGCGTAGTGGATGAGAATGAGCCGGTGATAGTGGTAGCGCCGGCTTCGCTGAGCACGGTAATCTCACGCCCACGGCCCAGGTACACCTTCAGCGTCTGCGACAGCAGCGATGTCGGTGATGTTACCGGATCCACCCATAGCGGCTCGGGCGTCGGCGGCGGATTGAGCGCACAGTCTGGCGTGACCGTCGGTGTGACCGTCGCCGTCGGGGTTGGGGTCGGGGTGACGGTCGGCGGCATGCCGGCGGGTGGCGGGATCGTGAGGGCGATCCAGGTGACACCACCATCATCGCTGCGCATCACGCGGCCGCGGGTGGACGGGTCCCATGCCTGATCGCGCAACGTGATATAGAGCGCAGCCCCACTGGGTCCTGCGCCGACCGCCAGCGGGACAGGCTGATAGCTGAAGGTTTGGACGGTCTGCCAGGCCACTTCACCGCGTACCGGCGTGAAGGCGTTGTAGCTGACCGACAGCATGCCATCCGGGCTGCCCACGTACAGACCGCGCGTGCTGCCATCCATCATCAAGCCGGGGCTGGTCCAGCCGAGCGGCAGGTTGTTGATCGGTGCGGGGAGCGTTTCCCAGTTCCCGTCGGAGCTGCGGTAGAGATCCGCCAGGCCGCGCGTCCCCATGAACAAGCCGTACAGCACGTTGTGCGCTTGCGGATCGACGAGGATCGGGCTAATCGGGCTGCTTTGTATCGCGATGCCCTGGCTGGCCGTCCCCCAGATCAGGCCGCCATCGGTGCTGCGGGCGAGCGGGCGATAGGCCGCATCCCAGTTGCCGGCCCACAGTGTGGCGGGATCGTCCAGGCTCACAGCGAGCGGGCCGGTGTCCAGAGGATGGCGTTTGATCCAGGTTGTGCCGCCGTCGGTGCTGCGCCATAACCCCAGGGCCCTGACGCCCAGGTAGAGGGTGCCAGGGTTGACATAGTCCATGCTGATGTAGCCCTCAGCGAGCGTGCCGGTGAGTTCAGCCGGCAGCGCCACGGTGTCCCACGTCGCGCCGCGGTTCTCGCTGCGCATCAGATAGCCCTCGTTGGTGATGCCCCACAGCCGGCCTGTTTCATCCGGCGCCGCGACCAGTGAACGCAGCCAGCGGCCCTGCAGTACGGCGGATGGACTGGTGAGCGTCGTGGTGGCGGTCGTCGCGGTGGCGGTCGGCGTAGGCGAAGGCGGAGGCGGAGCGGTGGTGCGCAAGATTAACGGCAGATAGGCTTGTTTGAGCGGGCCAGGCGTGGCTGTTGCGGTGGGCGTTGGCGGTGGTGAGGGCGGGGCCGGCCAGCATACGGTGATGGTGGCATCGTCCGCATACATCGCTGAGCTGCCGCCAGCCCCGTCGTTATATGTGCCGAAGGCCAGGCGGATCGTGAGACCCCGGTAAGCTGTCAGGTCGAACGTGGCTCGCTGCCAGCGTGCGCGCGTTGCTGCGGGTCCAGAGCAGGCTCTTAAGTACCTGTCCAGCGGAGTTGAGGATCAGCACGTATTGCCGATCACCGGCCATGACTTCGGCGGGCGTTTTCCCCGCGAACGCCTGTTCAAAAAGCACCAGCTCGGAGCTTTGTGGCCGCGGTCGCAGCCAGCGGCCCTTCGGCTGAGGTCGGATACCACCAGAAGTCCAGTGTTGCGCTGGCCGCGCCGGCCGGGATGGTCACGTATTGGTTGGCGGACGAGTAGCTGTAGATGTCGGCGGTCCCGTCGATGCCGGTGCGCACAGCCTGCGCGCCGCTGTGGGCATATTTCGTGCTGTAGACCGCGGTGGCCGGTGTCGTCGGGCGCTGCCAGAAGTTGTCCAGCTCTGCTCCACCCTCGAAGCCGCCCGCGGCCAGTCGATCTTCACACGGCGCCTCGTAGTGCCAGACACCGCCCGTCGTCGCCGCATGCGCGGTCAGCCGACCAGCGCTGAAGGCGGTGACGGTTAGATCGCGACCATCGGGGTTGCCGGGGGCTGATCCCAGATCGTTCCACCAGTTGCCCCCGTCGATGGCGCGGTAGAGGCTGTGGCTGTTGCCCGCGACGAACTGGCCGCTGAGCATCGTAAACAATGCCTTGTCGGCCGCATAGCGCGGCGAGGCTGCCAGCGGGAAAGGATACGGTTCGTAGGCGCCGGGCAGGCCGGAGGTGGCGAAACTCCAGTTCGTGCCGCGATTGGTGGTGCGCAGGACGGCACTTTCTGGCGAACCATCGCCCGCGGACTCGATTGTCCGGAAGGTATGCCAGACCGTGCCATCGGCCGCGTAGTTGGGTGAGATCGTCAGGCCGTAGGCTGGGCTGTGCGTGCCCACGGAAACCCAGGTCTCCCCGCCATTGGTGCTGCGAAGCGTGCCGCCGAACCCCGTGGCGAACAGGGTGCGGTCGGTCGCGTAGGCGGGCGAGACCTTCAGATCGGAGGCATAAAAACCGACTGCCGGAGTGACCATCGCGAAGCTGCTCCAGGTTTGCCCGCCATCGGTGGACTTACGCAGGGTCGTGTCGTTTGCCATGAACAGGGTATGATCGACGCCGTACGCGGGTGACAGGGCCAGCACGCCGCTTTCGGTTACGCTCGGCAGCATCGTCCAGGTGACGCCGCGATCGGTGGATTTGTACAGAGTGGCGCGCGGCCGGGCCAGGTCGGCGACCGTGGCGAAAATCGTGCGGTCGGTCGCATAAGCGGGCGAGACGCGCACGGTCGGGAAGGCATAGGGGTAGCCGGGCGCATCGGCGCCGGTCATGCGCTGCCAGCTCAAGCCGCGATCCGTGCTGCGGAACACCCCGAAGTTGGTGCCGGCAAACAGCGTGCTGTCGGTGTCATACGCGTGGGAAGCGGACACGCTCTTGGCCGCGACCGGGCTTGGGCCGGGGAGCCAGGCCCAGGGCTGCCAGTTGTCGTCGGGCGTCCCCAGGACGCCCTGGCGGGTGCCGGCCATGACCGCATGGCAACTGCCCCACAGCGGACACGGCGCTACCGCCTGGAACGGTGTGATTGGGGTATCAGTTAGGCGGCTCCACCCGCGGCCGAACGAAAGGGAGATGTACAGGCCGTTGAACCCCGCGGCGTAAATGTTGTCGCCCGCCGTCGCCAGCCGAGACACTGGGCCAGGAACCGGGGGGTCGGCCGGCGTCTCGCTGTATCCGGCGCCGTTCGGCAAGAGCCGTTTGACCCCATCCGAGGTCGCCAGCAGCAGGCCGCCTTCGACTGTCTCCAAAATATCGCTAACCTGTCCCGGCGCGACGAACACGGTCTCCCACACCCAACCGCTGCCACCTTCGACCGCGCGCATCAAACTGGTGGTTCCTGCCTCTACATTCGGCACTGCGCCGAAAAGGGTGTGGTTCGTGGTGTAATTGCGGGAAAAGGCTGCGGCCGTGACAACCGGCTGCAAGATGTAAGTCCACGTGTCACCCCGATCCGTGGACTTGTAGAGTTTGCCATCCCGCTGCAATGCCAGCATTACGCCATCACTGGCAAAACTGGGCGAGAGCCATACACGGCTGATGATGCACGAGGACCCGTGCGTGCAGTCCGGCAGGCCGTTGTAGAGCCAGGTCCAGGTGTCGCCGCGGTTGGTGGAGCGGAGCAGGCCGACCTCCGTGCCGGCGAAGGCGGTCTTGTCAACCGTGAAGTCCCGCGAGATGGCCAGGTCGTACACAGCCCAGCGATGCTGCTCATCCTGCAGCAGCTTCCACGTCGCGCCGCCATCGGTCGTGCGTGCGATGCCGTAACCGCCGGGCATAGCGGGTCCGACCTGGCCCCCCCCGGCCAACGCCAGGCCATCGGTGGTGAACGCGGGCGACAACGCCAGCGCCTGCACATCACCGCCGTAGGGGCCGCCGGAGCGCCACCCCCCACCACCTGCTGCGGTGGGCGTGGCGATAGGCGCTTGCGCCGCGACCTGGGAACCCGCTGCATTCACCAGCGTCACACCTCCGAAGGCCAGGGCGAGGTAAAATATCGTCGCGAGGATGATCCAAGGATTTTTCCTTGCGGACATAGGGGCACGCTCCTCTACGGACAGGCCGGCGGTGCCGCCGACACACACGAAAACTGCCCGTATGTATGATGACGTTCGGGGGCTGCAAACGACGCGAGAACGTCTCGGCCTTATGTGACGTTGGTTGCAGGAATCCGAGCCTGCCGTTATAATAAGCCCCGTCTAACAATGATCCCGCTTCTTGGCGTTCCCAGGATTCGAGGCATCGCAGCCCTCGGCGTAATACGGCTGTTCAGTACGTCAGGTGAGGCCGCGGCTCTTCTTTCAGGGGCCGCGGCGTTTTTGGTTCCCAGGTTGCGCAGTGGAACTCAATGCGTAGCGAGGGCTGATGTCAGGCCGATTTTGATCGAAGTGTGCAGCGTCGACCCCAAATCCGATAGACATTCCTGTCATCTCTATCCATCGATCAATCTACCTCGTTACAGGAGCATTCATGAACCAACGCACAATCGCAGGCGAGCTACTCGCCGAATACCGGGACGAGATCATGCAGGTGGTGCAGAACCTGATCCGTATGCCGTCGCGCAACATGCCGCCGGGCGGGGAAGAGCTGGCCTGCCAGGAATACCTTGCCGGCTACCTGCGCCGCGCCGGCCTGACAGTTGATTTGTATGAGCCGGATCAGGCGCCCGGTATGGTCGAGCATCCCTCCTACTGGCCGGGACGCGACTATCATAATCGGCCCAACCTCCACTCGAGCCTGCCGGGCCGAGGTGGCGGCCGCTCGCTGCTGCTGACCGGCCACATCGACACCGTGGCGCTGGGCGATAACGTCTGGACGTCCCCGCCCTTTGCCCCCGAAATCCGGGACGGTAAGCTCTACGGCTTGGGCACGATCGACATGAAGGGTGCGATGGGTGCGATGGCCGTGCTCTACAAAGCCATCGCCGAGAAGGGTCTGCGGCTGAAGGGCGAGCTCAACTACGAATGCGTCGTGGACGAAGAGGAGGGCGGCGTCAACGCGACCATCGCCGGCCGGCTGCGCTACGGCGCGGTCGACGGCGCGCTGATCCCCGAGGGCACCGATCTGAAGATCTACCCGGCCGCGCGCGGCGTGCTGATCAGCGACATCATCTTCAGCAGCACCAAGGGCACCTGGCTGGATGTGGGCAAGAGCACGGCAAAGAGCGCCGACGCGGTCAAGCAGATCGGCATCTTCCTGAGCCACATCGATGAGTTGAGCGCGCTCCGCCGCCGGCATCCGGTGCATCCAATGTACGCCAGCTACCCCGACCCGGTGCCGGTGCAGGTGACGAAGGTTTACGCCGGCGGCTGGGGCAACCAGGTGCCGATTGCAGTGCCGCCCGAAGGCCGCATCGAGCTGATCATGCAGACGCTGCCCGGCGAGACGCGTGAGGACGTGTACAAGGAGATGACCCGCTGGCTGGACAGCGTGATCGCCCGCCACGAGGATGATTTCGTGACTCGTCCTGAGATCCGCCATCGCATCCGCTGGATGGTCCCCACGGCCATCGCACCGGACCATCCGCTGGTGACGACGATGACCGACTGTGCCCGCCAGGTGCTCGGGAGCGATCCGCCGGTGCTGGGCGCGCCGTTCGCCTGCGATATGTTCGCGCTCACCCAGATTTTCGACATCCCCGGCATCGTCTTCGGCCCGACCGGCGCCAACGCCCACGCCGCGGACGAGTATGTGGACGTGGAGAGCCTGTTCGCCTTCTGGGAGACGCTGCTCCTGTTCGTGATGGACTGGTGCGGGACAGAGTAGTATCGTTCGGATTCTACCAGTCGAATTCTTGAGCTACAAGCAAGGATCTCACCACAACGACACCAAGCCACGAAGAGGCACAAAGAAATCAATGGGCTTTGTGTACTTAGTGGCGTCGTGCCTTCGTGGTTAGGATCGGATTGATTCCGGCTTGTCCGGGTCAGGTGGCAAGATCCAGGAATTGGAGAGAGAACCATGCCAAGAGAACTCAAAGTCATCGCACCGCGCCAAGTGGCGCTGCAAACCTACGAGGACGTACCGCTCAAGCCGGATGAGGTGCGCGGGCAGGGCATCCTCAGCGGCATCAGCCACGGCACCGAGATGAACCTCTATCGCGGCACATCGGCGTTCGCCGACAACGAATTCGACATGGACCTGCGCCTCTTCGTGCCGCGCAAAGGCCCCGCGCCCGTGGGCGATATAGGCTACGAGTGGGTGGGACGCCTCACGGAGGTCGGCGCGGACGTGCATCATCTCAAACCGGGCGACCTGGTGCATATGTTGATCCCGCACCGCGACACGCAAACTTTTGTCCCGGAGGACTTCCCCTACCGCGGCCGGATCGAAGCGCTGCCGGCTGACGTCACCCCTGAGCAGGCGATCGTCCTGGCGCTGGCCGGCGTAGCATTGGCAGCCATCCACGATGCGCGCATCAAGGTGGGCGATCGCGTCGCCGTCTTCGGCCTGGGCGCCATCGGGCTGCTGGCAGTGCAACTTGCCCGGATAGCGGGGGCGGGCTGGATCGACGCGATCGACCTCTACCCTGCGCGCCGCGAGCTGGCCATGCGGTTCGGCGCCGACCGAACGCTCGACCCTGCCGCGTGCGATGTGGGCTACGAGATCAAGACGGCAAGCCCGCACCGCGGCGCCGACGTCGCGATTGAACTCTCGGGGCATTACGCGGCGCTGCACGAGGCGATCCGGTCCGTGCGGATGGCTGGGACCGTGGTGGCCGGTGGCTTCTACCAGGGCGGCGCGACCGTGTTGCGGCTGGGCGAGGAATGGCATCTCAACCGCATCACCATGATTTCCACCATGGCGTGGTGGGAGTGCCCGCACCGCGACCACCCGCTGTGGAACCGGCCGCGGATCAACCAAGTCGTCACCGACCTGCTGGCCGCAGGGAAACTCCGCACTGACGGCCTCATCAGCCATCGCTTCCCCTTCGCCCGCGCCGCAGAAGCGTATGAATTGGTCGACCGGCACCCGGAGGACGTTGTGAAGGTGGTGCTGGAATACTGAAGCGTATAGCTGATTAAACTGTACTCCGATCTGCTGGAGCGCCAAACAAGGGGAGAATAACATGCCTGAAAGTGCCCGGATGTGGGTGGAGGTCGTCTTCAACGTGACCTACCTGATCGTCGTGTGGACGTTGGTGGTGCTGATGGCGCGCCGTCTGCCGTCGGTTGCGCCTGCGGATCGCCCGGTGGCGGTGCGCTTCACGTGGGCGTTTGCGCTGCTGGCGTTAGGTGACACCGGCCACGTCGGCTTCCGCGTGCTCGCCTATGCGCTCGGCGGGCTGGCGGCGCATCCGGTGTTGGTCGGCCTGGGTGCGCTCTCCACCGCCTACACGGTCACGATCTTCTATATGCTGATGTTGGACATCTGGCGGTTGCGCTACAAAAAGTCGTTGGGGGTCTTCGGCTGGGTGCTGTTGGCTGCGGGCGTCGTGCGTCTGATCGTGATGGCATTCCCGCAGAACCAATGGGGGCAGATCGTTGCGCCGTATGACTGGAGCCTGCTGCGCAACGCACTGCTCGTGGTGCAGGGGTTAGGCGTGATGTACCTGATCCTGCGCGACGCGATCCGGGCCGGCGACACGCCGTTCAAGTGGATCGGCGTCATGATCGCCCTCTCGTACGCTTTCTATGCGCCGGTGATCCTTTGGTCCGCACAAGTGCCGATGCTGGGGATGCTGATGATCCCCAAGACGTGCGCCTACCTCGCCGTGGCGATCATCGGTTATCGGGCGATCTTCATGAAGACGGCCAGCACCGGGTCGGGAGCAATCCCCCAGGCCGTGTAACGGGCTTCAATCCTGACCCGAAAGGCCCCCCGGCTGTCCACGCAACTGATCACGAATCTACGAATGCATTCCCTGCATATGCGCGAATTCGTGTTACATTCGTGGACGGCCACCACCGCATACCCTCCACCCATCTAAACCCAAGCTTTATCGAATCTTCATGAAATCTTTATACGATTGCGCTATACTCCGATGCGAGGATCGGGTGGCTGATCGGCGCGCAGCAGCGGCGTGCTGAATGGAATGAACACGAATCCAACAGCCTCTTTATCTGATCTTGACACGCTTTTGCTAGAGTGATTGTAACAGGCGGGCGAGCCTGGGCCCCAGAGTCTGAGACATGGAGGTGTGAGATAGGAATGACCAAAAAGAAACTGGCAGGAGTGGTGGGCGCACTGGCGCTCATCGCGGTAATCGGGGTGATTGCGGTGGGCGCTGCCTTTGCCCAGGCCGACACCCCAACCCCGACGCCGAATACAGCGCCGGTTACAGCCGTTCGAACGGAGTGCGTTGGGGCGTGGCTTCGGTCTCGGAGCTCCGGCGGCCCTGGATCATGGGCTAACTTCGATGCCATGGCCGCGGCGCTGAACCTGACTCCCACGCAACTGTTCGAGGCGTTGCACAGCGGCAAGACCCTGGATGCGATCGCCAAGGAACAGGGAGTCGACCTGGCGAAGATCCAGGAAGCGACCAAGGCGGCCCGGATTCAGGCGATGAAGGACAACATCGCCCAGGCCGTGAAAGACGGAAAGATGACTCAAGAGCAAGCAGACTGGCTCCTGCAGGGGCTGGAGAAGGGCTTCACGGGCAAGGGCCGGGGCGACATGTCCGGCTTCGGCCGTAGCCCGATGGGCCAAGGCGGCATGCGCGGTCACGGAAACTGGGGCGGTAAGACAGCGCCCGCCGCACCTGCAGCCCCTGGCTCCTCATCGTAACGTGCGCTGGCGCCGGTTATTGACACCGGCAGCGCAGCATAGGCTAAGGATGCTCGCCTGATAGTGTGAGGGGAACGAAGGCTCGGCTTTCGTTCCCCTTTAAGTGGAAAGAGGATGTCGCCTTGGAAAACAGCCAGCCTCTCATCGATATCGGAAATGTGACCAAGGTCTATCGCATGGGAGACCTTGAAGTGCATGCCTTACGTGGCGTCTCGCTGCAGATTTACCCCGGCGAGATGATGGCCATCATGGGCGCGTCAGGCTCCGGCAAATCAACCCTGATGAACGTCGTGGGTGCGCTGGATGTGCCCACCAGCGGTACGTATCTGCTCGATGGGCAGGATGTGAGCAAGATGGACGATGATCGCCTGGCGGAAATTCGCAACCGCAAGATCGGCTTCGTCTTCCAAAGCTTCAACTTGCTCCCGCGCACGTCGGCGCTGGCCAACGTGGAATTACCCCTTATTTACGCGGGTATCTCCAACAGCCGCAATCGCTGTGTCGCCGCACTGGAGAGTGTCGGGCTGGGCGACCGGCTGCATCACAAGCCGAACGAGATGTCGGGCGGGCAACAGCAGCGCGTGGCGATCGCTCGGGCTTTGGTCAACGAGCCCAGCCTCATCCTGGCGGATGAACCGACCGGTAACCTGGATTCCGTTTCGGGTGAAGAGATCATGCGGGTCTTCCAGGATTTGAACGCGGCCAAGGGTATCACGATTGTCTTCGTCACACACGAGCCGGATATCGCGGCGCACACGCGGCGCATCGTCCGCCTGCACGACGGCCTGATCGTGAGCGACGAGGCTGTGGCGAATCCGCGGATGGTCGCTGAGCGGGCGATCAGCAACGACGACGGGCATGAAACGAACAGCAAGAACGGCGATGGATCGCCGGAAATCAACCGGGCTGCACCAGAGCGGGCCGTCCGAGGAATCATCAACGAGGGAAAATCAAAATGAAACGCACGGTATGGATCATCTTGGGCATCGTAGTATTGCTTCTGGTCGCCGGCGGCAGTTTTTTCGGCGGCACAGTATACGGCAAGAGTCAAGCGCAGGCTGCGCTCGTTGTGCGTCGGCAGGGCGACTTCACCGGCGCCAATGGCGCCGTCCAGGGTCAGCCGGGTGCGAACGCACGCGCCGGCGGGCAGGGCGGCACCTTCGGCCAAATCGACAGCATCGGTGACGGTGTCCTCGTCATCAAAGACAACAACGGCCAGCAGACCCAAGTGAAGGTCACCGACACGACCCTGATCGAAAAACAGGCCGCGGTGAAGTTGACCGACCTGGCGACCGGGGAGACGGTGATCGTCTCGGGCAGCAAGGGCGCCGACGGCGTTATCACGGCGCGTTCGGTGCAGGTGGCGCCAGCAGGACGATTCGGCGCAGGCGGTCCCGGAGCCACGCCCGCACCGTAACCGATAGAGACTTGGTGGGTAGGGGCGGGTTGCCGTGGGTTAAACCCACCCATATGAACCTGTTTGGGTTCTGCATGAGAGGCAAGGCTATGAAGTGGGTTTTACGTCTCGGGCTGGTGGTGTTGATCCTCCTGCTGGCAGCCGGTGGCTTCTGGTTTTACCGGAGCCGCACAGCTTCCACGGCGAGCGCAGCGAACAGCAGCGGCTTCACGCAGGTCGTGGATGTCCAACGGGGAAACCTGAGCGCAGCCATCACGGTGGTGGGCGAGCTCGATGCGGCGCAGCGCGCGGATCTGGCCTTCGAGAAGATGACAGATACGACCAAGCTGGTGAGCCTGGATGTCAAGCCGGGTAACACGGTTAAGGCAGGTCAGGTTTTGGCCACCATCGATCCGGCGTCGTATCAGCAGGCGTTGGATCAGGCGAACAGCGATCTGCAAACGGCCGAGCAGACCCTGGCCGATCTCAAGACACCCGCGACGGTGCTTGATATCGCCACGGCCGATCAAGCGATCGCACAGGCGGAGCACGGTTTGCAGCAAGCCAAACAAGATCTGGTCGATCTTCAGGCGCCTGATCTGAGTACCCTTGAAGAGGCGGTCCAGAACGCGCAAGATGATCTGGCCCTGGCAAAACTCCAGCAGACCCTGGCCGAGCATGATGCCCTGGCGAAGAGCGAGCGCGATCTGCAATACACCGCCGGCTGGCATCAGCGGCTCATGACGCAGCTCCAGGATCTGAAGGCGAAGAACAAGGCCAACCTGGAACAGATGGAACAGATCACAACGGAGCAGGAGACGCTCGGCGAAGTCCGGTCTGACCTGGCGCGCGTCCAGGCTCAGCGGCAGCTCGCGCTCCAAGCCGACGCGGCAAGCATCGCAAAAGCGCAGGCCGCGCTGGCCGATGCGCAGAAAGCGTTGGCGGATGCCAAAGCCGGCGGCGATAAGTTGGCGTTGGCGAAGGCGCAACTGGCAATAAAGGACGCAGAATATACGCTGGCCGCGGCGCAGGATGCACGGACGAAGCTGGACGAGGGCACCGATGCCGTAACATTGGCGTCGGCGCAGGCGGACGTGGACAAGAAGCGGCTGGCGGTGACCGATGCCGAGGCGGCGCTGGCAGGAACCAAGTTGACCGCGCCGTTCGACGGCACGGTGCTGTTGACGAACGTGGCGGCCGGTGACGTGGTGGCGGCAAACACGGCGATCCTGACGGTAGCGAACCTGAGCGATCTGCAGGTGCTGGCCTCGGTGGACGAAACGACGATCCGGCAGGTGAGCGCGGGGCAGCCGGCGCAGATCACGTTCGATGCGGTGCCGGGGCAGACGCTGCAAGGGCAGGTGGGTGAAGTGCCGTTGCAGGGGACGCTGCAAGGCGGCGTGATGGTATACGAGGTGCCGATCTCGCTGGTGGGGGCCGAGAAGCTGCCGCTGCTGGTGGGGATGACGGCCAACGTGAAGATTGCGGTGGGGCAGGCGGAGAATGCGCTGCTGGTGCCGGCGATGGCGTTGCAGAAGGCGAACGGGATGTACCAGGTGTTGGTGCCGAACACAGCGGATCCGGCGGGGCAACCGGATGCAGTGCCGGTGGAGGTCGGGTTGAGCGACGGGAGCTACACACAGATCGTGCGCGGGCTGAACGACGGTGACAAGATCATGGTCGAGCTGGCCGCCGCCCAGTCCAACACCAACGCCAACTTCCGCGGCTTCGGTGAGATCGGCGGCGGTGGGCCGCCGTCCGGCCAGCAGCGACGCTCGGCAGCAGGTGGAAACTAGAGGAGCAGATGTAACATGAAACGCATCATACGGACCCTGGTTCTGATTCTGCTTCTCGTCGCGGTTGTGGCGGGTGGCTTCTGGTACTACCGGAATCGCAGCGCTTCCTCCACGGCCACCGCGGCCAGCACCAACTTCACGCAAGTCGTGGACGTGACGCGCGGCAACTTGAGCGCCACCATCAGCGTGGTAGGTGAGCTGGATGCGAGCGAGAGCGCGGACCTGGTCTTCGAGCGGATGAGCGACACCGCCAAGCTGGAAAGCCTGGCAGTCAAGGCAGGCAACACCGTGAAGGCGGGCCAGGTGCTGGCGACTATCGATCCGACATCGTATCAGCAGGTATTGGATCAGGCGCAGAGCGACCTGCAGGCCGCCGAGGTAACGCTGGCGGATCTCAAGACGCCGACCACCGCGCTCGACATCGCGAAAGCCGATCTGGCAATCGCCACGGCTGAATACCAGGGCCAGGAGGCGCAGGACACGCTGTATAACCTATTGCATCCTGATATGGACCAGCTCAAGGCGGACGTGGCGAACGCCCAGAGCGCCCTGGCGCAAGCGCAGGCCAGCGTGGTCAACGCCAAGTCAGACACCGCGGCCCAGGATGAGTTGACGCAACTGCGCGACACCGAAGCGGAGTTAACGGTCGAGCACGGACGGCTTGCCAACGAGACCTACTCTGACGATTTCTACCAGGACCGGCTAGAAACGGCATACAACAAGATGATGGACGCCGTGGATGCCCGTGTCGCGGCCGAGTTCCAGCCCCAAGCCGACATGTTGAACGCACAGATGCAGGTGCGGACGGCGCAGCAAACCCTGGCGGATGCGCAGAAGGCCTTGGCGGATGCGCAAGCCGGGGCCAAGGCTTCGGCCAGCGCGGCGTTGGCGCTGGCGCAGGCGCAGTTGGCGGTGAAAGACGCGGACGTCGCGCTGGCGACGGCGAAGGACGCGCGGGCGACAGCTGGATGAGGGCACCGATGCCGCGACGCTGGCAGCGTCGCAGGCGGACGCGGACAAGAAACGGCTGACGGTGACCGATGCCGAGGCGGCGCTGGCGGGCACCCAGTTGACCGCGCCGTTCGACGGGACGGTGCTGCAAACGAGTGCGGCAGTGGGTGATTTGGTTGCGTCGAACACGCCGATCCTGACAGTGGCGAACCTGAATAATCTGCAGGTGCTGGCGTCGGTGGACGAGACGACCATCCGGCGGGTGAGTGCCGGGCAGCCGGCGCAGATCACGTTCGATGCCGTACTGGGGCAGACGCTGCAGGGGCAGGTGGGCGACGTGCCATTGCAGGGGACGCTGCAAGGCGGCGTGATGGTGTACGAGGTGCCGATCTCGCTGGTAGGGGCCGAGAAGCTGCCGCTGCTGGTGGGAATGACTGCCAACGTGAAGATTGCGTCGGGGCAGGCGGAAAATGCGCTGCTGGTGCCGGCGATGGCGCTGCAGAAGGCGAACGGGATGTACCAGGTGTTGGTGCCGAACACGACCGATCCGGCGGGGCAGCCGGAGGCGGTGCCGGTGGAGGTCGGGTTGAGCGACGGGAGCTACACGCAGATCGTGCGCGGGCTGAACGACGGCGACAAGATCCTGCGTCCAGTTGTCCGCCGCGCAGTCCAACACCAACGCAAACTTCCGCCAGGCGGTGGGTGGCTTCACAGGCATACCGTTCGGCGGCGGGCGCTGAGAGGGGACGGCACACATGCGAAAATGGTTCATGGTCCTGCGCGTGGCCGCACAATCCTTGGTCGTACACAAGATGCGCTCCTTCCTCACCATGCTCGGCGTTGTGATCGGGGTCGGCGCAGTCATCGCGCTGGTGGCGGTGGGGCAGGGCACCCAGGCGCAGGTGCTCGATCGGTTCGCATCCCTGGGTTCCAACCTGCTGACCGTGACCGCGGGAACCAATTTCGGTTTCTCGCGCGGCGGCCTGCAGCAGAGCGTTCGGCAGCTCACCAACGCGGATGTGGACGCGATCCGCGGCCTGGCGACGTCGGTCGCGCTGGTCGCCCCGGAGTTCAACGCCAGCGACATCAACGTTTCGTACTCGGGCAAGACCGCGTCCCCCAGCATCAGCGGCATCACGAATGAGTATGCCAAAGTGCGGAACTGGGAACTCACGCGTGGGCGCTTCATCAGCGCAGAGGATGACGCCAACCTGGGGATGGTGGCGGTGCTGGGCGAGAAAGCGCTTGAAGACCTGTTTGGCAGCACGCAGGTCAACCCCATCGGCGAGACGATCCGCATCAACCGGCAGAACTATGAGGTGGTCGGCCTCCTGAAGGCGAAGGGGCAGAGCGGCCCTTCCAACCAGGACGACGTGATCTTCCTGCCGCTGCGGACCGCGCAACTGAAGCTGGGCGGCGCGGGCACAACCCGGGTGCGGACGATCAACCTGGGTGTCGGGTCAGCCGATGAGATGAGCCTGGCCCAGGCACAGGTGACGGCCATTCTGCGCACGTTGCACGGCCTGGAAGGCAGCGCACAGAACGATTTCACCGTCCAGAACCAGGCGGACATCCTCAGCACGGTGGAGGCGACGACGGGTACCTTCACCACGCTGCTCGGCAGCATCGCGGCCATCTCGCTGCTGGTCGGCGGCATCGGCATCATGAACATCATGCTGGTCAGCGTCACCGAGCGCACGCGCGAGATCGGTCTGCGGAAGGCTGTGGGCGCCAAACGCCGTGATGTCCTGATCCAGTTTCTGGCCGAGGCGATGGTGCTCAGTGTGCTCGGCGGCCTGATCGGTGTTGCGGCGGGCATCGGCGGCGCGCAACTCATTTCGCCCCTGTTGGGCAGCAGTAAAGCGATTGTCACGCCGCAAAGCGTTGTCCTGGCCCTGGCCGTGTCGCTGGGCATCGGGATTTTCTTCGGCTTCTATCCCGCCAACCGGGCTGCCAGACTCAATCCGATCGATGCTTTGCGTTACGAATGATATACTACTGAGCCGGGGCGATCGCATGAACCGCACAATCCTTGTCGTTGACGACGACAAAAAAATCGTGGACCTGGTCTCGCTTTATCTCAAGCGGGATGGCTACAGCGTCCTGACGGCCTACGACGGCCAGGAGGCGCTGGATGTGGCGCAGCGCAAGCAGCCTGACCTGATCGTCCTCGATCGGATGCTGCCCGGCATCGACGGTATCGAAGTGTGCCGGCGGATCCGGCGGGTCAGCGCGACACCCATCATCCTCTTGACGGCTCTCGGCAGCGAGGACGACCGGATCCGCGGGCTCGAAGCCGGCGCGGACGACTATCTCACCAAGCCGTTCTCGCCGCGCGAGCTCGTCCTGCGCGTGCGGGCGGTGCTGCGTCGCACCACGCCGGAAGAGGAGCCGGCCGAGGATGTACGGTTCGGCGACCTTACCATCAGCTTCATTCGCCATGAGGTGTTCCAACAGGGTCAGCCCCGTCAGGCCTGACCCCGACCGAATTCCGTCTGTTGGAGACCTTGGTCCGGGAGCCGGGGCGAGCCTTCTCACACGCCGACCTGCTGGATCGCGCCTTCGGATACGACTATGATGGCGTAGAGCGCACGGTGGACGTCCATATCATGAACTTCGCCGCAAGATCGAGCCGGACCGGCCAGCCGCGTTACGTCGCCACCGTGGCGGGGGTAGGCTACCGATTCGAGGGTCGTCATGTGGCGTAGCCTGCGCTTCCGGCTGCTGCTGGCCACCATCCTGGTGGTGATCATCGCGGTTGGCGTCACAGCTTTCTGGCCACGCGGCGCACCACCGGCGAGTTCCAGCGGTATGTCGAACGGCGTAACCCCATGACCGATAGGCGGCTCGCCTTTTTCCTGGCCCGGACCTATGACCGAACCAGAGCTGGGATGGTATCCAATCTGAGATCGCGCAACTGGCTCAGATGAGCGGCCAGCGGGTGATCGTTGCCGATGCAATCGCACAGTTGTCTGCTGACTCCGATAACGAACTGATCGGCAAACCGGTTGGCGAGCAGTGGCCGCCGCCTGCGGCCACGCTCGTCTCCACGGGGACGCTCGTGGGCGCGCTGTATCTCGACCCGCTATCCGGTGCGGAACAACCCGACGACGTGTTCCTGACAGCCGTCAACCGCTCGGTCCTGTTCGGCGCGCTGATCGCCGGCCTGGCCGCTGTGGCCGTCACACTGGCGCTATCAAGCCGCATCCTCCGCCCGGTCGAACGCCTGACTGAGGCCGCCCAGCGCATGGAGAAGGGCGATCTCACGGTACGTGTGCCGGTCACCTCCGAGGACGAGATCGGACAGTTGGCTCACGCTTTCAACTCGATGGCCGGTAGCCTGGCGCAGCAGGAACAACTACGCGGCAATATGGCCACCGACGTCGCGCACGAGCTGCGCACCCCGCTCACCAACCTCCGCGGCTACCTGGAGGCTGCCCACGACGGGTTGCTGACCGCGGATGACGCACTGGTGGACAACCTTTACGAGGAGACCATGCTCCTCAGCCGGCTGGTGGCCGATCTACAGGAACTGGCGCAGGCCGAAGCCGGGCAGCTCACACTCCTGCGTCAGCCCGCGGCCCTCGCCGGCATCGTCAAGCAAGCGGTGACCATTTTGCGGCCGAGGCGAACGCCAAGGGCATCGTACTCGCCGTTGATCTGCCTGCCGACCTGCCGCCCGTCGATGTGGACCCCGAGCGGGTGGAACAGATACTTCGCAACCTGTTGAATAACGCCGCCCGCGCGCGCCCGAGGCGCGGCAAATCGCGGTCACTGCCCAGCCCGCCGCGCAGAGTATCGGTCGCGGTGCGTGACACGGGCACCGGTATTGCGCCGGAACACCTCCCCCTACGTCTTTGATCGTTCTACCGGGCCGATCAATCCACGCCAGACCGGCGGTGCGGACTGGGCCTGGCGATCGTCAGCAACTTGTGATCGCCCACGGCGGCGCCATCAGTGTGGAGAGTGCGCCAGGAACAGGGAACCACCTTCACATTCACGCTGCCACAGTCGCACAGGTCGGCTGAGCAGTTGTCTTCAACCCCCATATACTTTACACACTCCTGACTTTGGTTCCTTCCACTGCCTCTCTGATCTATATCCCACTATGATCGTTCAAGCGCAACGCCAGGGCTGAACTCGGATTCTAAAAACAAGCGCCACGTAAGCTGACAACTCCAGCCAACGCTAAAACAGAGATGAGGCTAAATATTAGCGTTATTAGTTATCATCCTCAACAGAAATAGACTACTCAGCGGACAGTCTATTTGAGCCGATGTGACAGCGAATTTGGAAAACTCTGCCTATATTTAAGCTGAAACCTATTGACAAGCCCTGCATTACAGTGCTATATTGTGATTGCATAGTAATAAGACTTCGATACTAATAAACGACACTAAGTTGTTATTAGCATATATACATACGCCACATTGTTATGTCTGTAGCGTGCTAATCGTACGCTAAACTGAATACCATGATGGTTTGCAAAACTAGCGCCTCCGCAACAAGTCGACTAACGTTAACATTGTCATTGACATTACATGAAGAGCAAGGCGGTATTACATGCCTAAAGCAATTCCCAGGGATATCCGTGAGGAGGTCATTGCTCGTTGTCTGCAGGGCGAGAGCCAGACCGACATTTCGATGGACCTGGGCCTGCATTACCGCACCGTCAGCATCCTCTGGAGACGCTCTCGCCACGCGGTGACGCGGGCCTTATTCCCGATTGTCCGCGCTGCGGGCGGCGAAGGTGTGATTCGCAGACAGTCTTTTGCGAGGCTGCCTGCACTCACAGGCAGGGAACACCCGGAGTGGAGTGCTGATGTGATTCACCAGCAATTGATGGCGGAGTTCCCAGGTGCGTGTCTCCCTTCAAGTCGAAGCCTGCAGCGCTGGTTTGAGGTGGAAGGCTGTAATCAGCAACAGGGGCGTCCATCCCAGGCGCATGCCCAAGACAGTCAAGCTGGACAAGAAGACCCTCGAACCTTCTCAATGAAACCCGGCTATGCTTGGCCCGTCTTCTATCTGCTAGGAGAGGGTGCAGTACGAGCTATGGAAACACCCATCGAAAACAGATACCTTACCCTGGAAGAAACAATGGCAATCCTCCATGTCAGGACAGAATCGACGGTCTATCGCATGGTTAATAGGGAAAGTACCCAGGATACAAAGTTGCCAAGCGGTGGATGTTTGACCGGCAGGAGGTGACAGAGTTCGTAACAGTTCATCGTTATGCGGCGAGTTCTGCGCACTAGGGTTCTGTACTCATGCGGTGCCTCTCTCACTGCCATCCTGATACATAAGATGGGCGGCTCGTTCAATTGTCGCACACGATCCCGGCAACAAACCTAACTCGACGTATCATACTAGCAAGTTGTATCGTACGCCGCAAAGGGCAATAGCACCCACTTGAGCACTTTCAGGAGAGATGAATCCCGTGTTCGCCAGCCAAGCAAACCAAGAAGGGGGTGATCAAACGGAATAAAACGGCGTATCTCTGTGGGCCTCAGCTCTTATGGGTTGGCCGCAGAGCGCCATTAGGCCAACGACTACTTGGTCGGGCCATAGCTCAATCCACGCACGACCATAGGAGGAACCCAAAATGTCTAGTCCCCGAAAACCGTTTGCCATCGCACTGGCTGTAGTGATGCTGTTGGCCATGTTCGTGCCCGCCACGCTGGCCGCGCCGATGGACGCACAGTGCCTCTATCGTTGCGCCGACCACCACCGCTCCGGCCTATGTTCAACCCGGAAGTAAAGCCCCCCGTTCGCGACGGAGGTGAAGTACAACATCGAAGTCGTCGGACTCCCGGGTTGACGATGTCACCGTCGTCATCCAACTGAAGCAACATTACATGCCCGACTGGGGCAATTATCTTCGGCAAAGTGTCTTCACCATCCCTGCCGCGAACCTGGCAACTGGAAACAACGCCAAGACAGCGAAGTTCTGGATTTACTGACTTTGCTCCAGGGCGATGGCACCCAATCCCTGGCATGGGCTGGGAAATCGAAGACGGCTCGTACGACCTCAAGATCGCCGCCCAGGACCAAGATCCGGGCACTACCCATTTCTGCAACACGCAGACCAACGCCGTACTGGTCCAGGACTCTGGCCCCTGGTAGATCTGGAGAAGCCGGGCGTCAAGGAATGAGCAGAGGCGCCACCTTCGTAACGGGCAAGGCGTATCTGCTGGTCGGCAAGGCTGGGGACGACTGGGGCATCAAAACGGTAGTGTTCCAGTACTGCGACTATTCGAATAACCCAACCCACTGCAACATGAAGGATCCGGGCTGGATCAAGATCGCTGACGGTGCACGCCGACTCCTTGAACGTGCCGGGCCAGTGGGATGCGAAGTGGGACTCGACCCAGGTGCCGAACGATTTCGGCGCGATCCACATGTGCGTCACGAACATGGTAGGCCTCAGCAACTGTGGCACGGGGCCTGACGACTCCATCGGTAGGCCGGATGCACACCTGGTCTTGGTCACCAACCGCTTCATGATCGACCTCGAGCCGGGTTGGAACCTGATCTCGTTGCCCGCCATGCCCTACGATCAGGACATCGCCGCTGTGATGTCGCACCTGATTGCACACAAGACCCTGGAGCGGGTGGTCAGCTTCGACCCGACCCAGAAGGTGTGGTTCCCGCCCTATATCGGTGGGCCGCAAGAGTTCACCAAGATGGTAGACGGGAAGGGCTACTGGGTCTACATGAATGCGGAAGACAAGCTGGATGCGGTCGGAACCTACCTGGCCTTCCCGCCCTATACCCCGCCCGAGTACCCCGTGAGCATTGGCTGGAACCTCGTAGGCTACACCCAGTGGGGTCGACCGTGGTGGCTTCCCGCCACCCAGGCGGCGGATTACCTGAGCATGTCGGTCGCCATGAACGCGCAGTCCATGTGGATGTACGACAGAACTATGAGATCTTCGTGCAGCAGCAGATGTTGAACCCGATGGTCCCAGGTAAGGGCTACTGGCTGGCCATGTCGCAGCCTGGCACGATTCGCCCTTAGTCCCACTCGGGTCAAGAATCTCGTGAAAACGCCCATAGAACCTGGGGATCGAGGTTCTCCTTACACTGGCAGGGGCCCACCGGTCCCTGCCAGTGTCCTTACCACCCATAAAAAACGTCCCCTGCGGACTGAGTTAAGCGCTTGGGGTGTGGGGAACATTGGAAGAAGCGACAACGTTCCTCGTGATGAGGAGAAGGCAAGGAGCGAAATGAGAGGAGCGCATACTGCTATGAGGAGTGTACACACTGGACACACGAGGAAAATCAGTCTCGCATCGGCGATGGCCATCATATTGACGTTGGCGATCGCCTCATCGGCCTGGCTCGAGAAACGGCGCCAGATAGCTTCCCGGACCTGGGGCATTCTTTCTTTGGCACTGCATCCTCCTGTGGGGACCTCAACCGCTGCCAACCAGTGCCATCGTCACCGCGAAAGCGGCGACCAGAGGCTGGAAAGGCACCGCCTCAGCCCAGTGGATAGCTCGGGCAGGTATGGCATATCTCCAGCCTCCTCGTCCCAATTGACGCATGCAATGGTTCGGCGGGCGATGGCACTTGGCCCGGCGATCAGATTGCATTCTACTATCTTGGCAGCGGGGAACCAATCTACCGGGTCACGACAGGGCCGCTGGATACCTACCCCTTTAGCCGGGGAGGGGCGACCAATCTGAGTATTATCATCTGCCCTCCCGCAGTACACAATCGCGCCGACGGCGGGACCGGAGGCACGATCACGCCAAGCACGCCGCAGACCGTGAACTGGGGCGGCAGCGCCAGCTTCACCATTGCGCCGAACATGGGTTACAGGATCCTGGATGTGAAGGAGACGGGGTATCAGTCGGCACCCCCACGAGTTATACTTTCAGCAACGTAATGGCGGACCACACCATCGCAGCCACGTTCGAACTCCTGAAGTACACCATCACCCCGACGGCCGGTACGGGATGCACCATCACGCCGGGCACGCCGCAGAGCGTGCCGTACAGGGAGCCAGAGCTTCACCATCGCGGCCAACACGGGCTATGACATCGTCGACGTGCTGGTGAATGGGGTGTCGCAGGGCGCCATCACCAGCTACACCTTCACGAACGTCACGAGCAGAGGCACGATTCAGGCGACGTGCAAGCCGGAGACGTTCTACAATCACGCCGAGCGGCAGGTGCGGGCGGCACCATCACGCCCGGCACGCCGCAGACGGTGAACTACGGCAACAGCATCACCTTCACCATCACACCCAACGCCAGTCACCTCATCGACGACGTGAAGGTGGATGGTGTATCGCAGGGCGCGATCACGACCTATACCTTCACCAACGTGACGGCCAATCACACCATCGTGGCGACGTTCAAGATCAAGACGTTCGTGATCACGCCGACCGCGGGCGCGAACGGCACGATCACGCCGGGCACGGACCAGACGGTGGACTACGGCGGGAGCGCCACCTTCACCATCACGCCAAACGCCTGCTACCAGATCGACGACGTCAAGGTGGACGGCGTGTCGGTGGGCGCCGTCTCGACCTACACCTTCAGCAACGTGACGGCTGACCACACCATCGCGGCGACGTTCAAGATCAAGACGTTCGTCATCACGCCGACCGCAGGCCCGAACGGCACGATCACGCCGAACACCCCGCAGACGGTGAACTGCGGCGGAGCGTCACCTTCACCATCACGCCGAGCAGCAGCCACAGGATTCTGGACGTCAAGGTGGACGGCGCGTCGGTGGGCGCGGTCTCGACCTACACCTTCACCAACGTGACGGCCAACCACACCATCGAAGCCACGTTCACGATCAAGAGGTACACCAATCACGCCGACGGCGGGTGCAGGCGGCACGATCACACCGGGCACGCCGACGGTGAACCACGGCACCAGCATCACCTTCACGATCACGCCGGATGCCTGCAATGCGATTGCCGATGTCTGGTCGATGGCGTCGTCGCAAGGCCCCATCACAAGCTACACCTTCACTAACGTCACGGCGAATCACACGATAAGGGCGAGTTTCGACGATGCGAAGCTTTGTGATCACGCCGGCTGCGGGTGCGGGCGGCACCATCACGCCGGGCACGCCGCAGACGTGAACTGTGGCGGCAGCGTGACCTTCACCATCGCGCCGGATGCGACGCACGATATCATCGACGTGCGGTGGACGGGGTGTCGCAAGGTCGCATCACGAGCTACACCTTCAGCAACGTCACGGCCAACCACACCATCGCGGCTACTTCAAGCTGACCACGTTCGTCATCACGCCGACGCGCGGGTGCAGGCGGCACGATCACGCCGGGCACGCCGCAGACCGTGAACAGCCGGCGACAGCGCCACCTTCACGATTGCGCCGGACAGCTGCTACGAGATCGACGACGTCAAGGTGGACGGCGTGTCGCAGGGCGCGATCGCGACCTACACCTTCACGCAACGTGATGGCACACCACACCATCGCAGCCACGTTCAAGGTCAAGACGTTCGTCATCACGCCGACGGCCGGCCCGAACGGCACGATCACGCCGGGCACCCCGCAGACGGTGAACTGCGGCGGCAGCGCCATCTTCACCATTGCGCCGAACACCGGCTACGTGATCCTCGATGTCAAGGTGGACGGTGTATCGCAAGGTGCGATCACGACCTACGCCTTCACGAATGTGACTGCCAACCATACCATCGCGGCTAATTCACGACACAGCCGTTCGTCATCACGCCGACGCGGGCGCGAACGGCACGATCACACCCGGCACCCCCCAGACGGTCGGCTATGGCAGCAACGCCACCTTCACGATTACACCGGACGCCTGCTATGAGATCGACGACGTCAAGGTGGACGGCGTGTCGGTGGGTGCGGTCGCGACCTATACCTTCAGCAACGTGACGGCTGACCACACCATCGAGGCGACGTTCAAGATCAAGACGTTCGTCATCACACCGACGGCAGGCCCGAACGGCACGATCACGCCCGGCACGCCGCAGACGGTGAACTGCGGCGGCAGCGCTACCTTCGAGCTCGTGCGCCGATCCTGGCTACCTGATCGTGGATTGCAAGGTGGACGGCGTGTCGCAGGGCGCCCTGCGACCTACACGTTCACCAACGTGACGGCGAATCACACCATCGACGCCACCTTCGAGAAGATCCGAATTTTCTTGCCGCTTATCTTCAATAACGCGCAGGGGTAGAACGTCTTTGTGTCTCTGAAGGACGTTGAGACTGTTCAACGAGAGTAAAGGCAGGGGGTGTCAACCCCCCTATCTGTTGAGGAGTTCATACCGATGGACAAACAAACAGTAAATCAGAACCGCGCTGATTTTGATCACGGCCGCACTTTTGGTGGCGGTTTCGCGAGCTGGTTTTTGATAACGGCTCTCACGGCGGCGCCGGTTTATGCGGACGTTCCAGTACTCCCTCAGATTTTTTCCGGGACCGTCGAAATAAACGGCCAGCCCACGCGTGTCGGTATCCGTATAGAAGCCAGGGGTACAAATGTGGAAATCGGCATTCCAGGGAATCCGATCACGACGACTGTAGTTGGTCAGTACGGCGCAACTGCATTTTGACCTCAAGCTGGCTGTCCAAGGGCAGGGCCTTGTGGATGGCACCCCCATCGAATTCTACATCAATGGGTTTGGCCGAGTGCGCGGAGCCGGGTGGACCGTGGCAGAGCAGCTATCCCATTTCAATCAGAGCCTGAACCTGAGAGTACACTTGTACTATACTTTCTTGCCGCTAATCCTCCGGTGACACTTTGGCTTTTACGATCGATTCTGCGTCACTGAAAAACACCAAGACCGTTCTATCATGGCGTAGGCAGGAGGCGCCAAGCCCTCCCCGCCTATATAGTTTGAGATTGACACCGATGGACAAGCAATCACTGAAGCAACACTGCATTACACTGATCATTGGCATGGCTTTGGCTGCGACTTTTGCGATGACGCCGGTTTATGCGCAGAGTCTCCCCCGTAATCCCTCAGGCTTTCTACGGGACCATCGAAATGGATGGCCAGCCCACGCCGGTCGGAACCATCGTAGAGGCCAGAGGTGCAAACGTCAAAACCGGAATTACAGCGAACCCCCTCACTACGACTGAAGTTGGGAAGTACAGCGGACCGAGTGGAAATGACATCAAGCTGGCCGTCCAGGGAAACATCACGAATGGCAGCCCCATCGAATTCTACGTTAACGGAGATAAGAGGCCGAATGCGCCGGGGGGGGCTATGGCAGAGCAGCTATCCATTTCAGTCTGAAGCGGTGACGGAGCTAAACCTGAGGGTGGGCCAAGGCGCAACACCGACGGTCACGCAACAGTCAGGGCCGACGAGCACAGCGTCACCCACATCAACTTCGACTGTCACCCCGGCTGCAGGCAACACGAGGCGGAAATTCACCGGCGCCCACTGCGACCAGGCAAACGCCGCAGGCCACAGGGGGCGGGACGACACCCCAACCGACAGCAGGCAGCGGTACACCAGCTCCGCAGCCGTCAACGCCAGTTGCACAGCCAACCGGCCCACAAAAGGCGCTGATCACGCAACCCACGCAGCTTGCGTCGCAGTCCTCAGCACCGACGTCTGCGCCGACACCGGCTGTACCCAGCGAAACATCTCAGGCCGTGCGCCCATCACCGACGGCAACCCAGGAGGCGCAGCCCACAACGCCACCTGCCACGGCCACACCCGCAGCCATCGCAAAAGCCTCGGCCGGCACTCCCCGCCCTACCAGTGCGCCGATCCTGTCAGGCGAGGCTCGGCGTCGACGCAGAGTAGTCCTGCCCCCTCAGGCCCCGAACCGGACGCCGGTTCGTTTGGCGGCTTGCTCGCTCCGCTGGCGGGGGGAGCGGTTTTGGCTATCGCTGCCGTTGTCGTGGGGGTGATCGTGCTCCGTCAGGCGATTGGATAAGACGTCTCTTCGCAAACCCGACTTCTCAAATCACGAAGGCCGATCCCACTGACGATAGACCGGCCTTCGTGGTCCCCTGACGCTGCCGCCATGCCCGGTTATGCTATAATGAAGCAGTGCCAGAAACTCGCCCCCCTGCCTTGCGCTGCGTGCAATGGCTGGCACGCGATCAGCATGACATCGGTGTCCGTCGAAGAAACACTGATACGGCGCTGGATGCAATCACCCTAACATAATCCAGAACTCTCATGCACCGCAAACTTAATGTGCTTGTGATTGCAGGAGTATTAGTGGCGCTGGCAGGGGTAGGCGCGTCGGCAGTGGCCTTTCGCGGGTCCGTTGGATCCGCTCGCTGGGCCAGCCAGCACCAGTTCGTATACGTTGGACCAACTTTGGAACCGACTGAACGCCGGCGCAGCCGAGGCGACGCCAGACCGTTCACTGAGCCAGCCAACGGACCTGGCGCGGGCACGATGCACACGCTGGATGAGATCATGGCGGTGGCGCCGGCGATGGACGACACGAATGGGGCATCTGCGGCGGAGGTGGCCGGCGGGAAAACGTTCTGGGGCCTGACAACCGGCGGATGGGGCATGAGAACCGGCACGGCTGCTGTGGGCAGCAATGTAAACGGGGCGGACGGGGCACGGACCTTTGCGATTCCGGACGGATTCTATATGGGGAAGACGGCCACGGCCCAACACGAACCTGACGGCCGGGAACATCCGGCAAGGGGCGAACATTTTCGGGGTGGCTGGCAGCGCTCTCCAAGCGGGCGATGCCGGCGCGGCGGAAGTTCTGGCCGGCAAGACGTTTTCCAATGCGACACCGGCCGGCATCGCGGGGAACATGCCGACCGCGGCGCCGTGATCCTGACGCCGGGGCCGGCGACATGGCAATCGCCGCGGGCTATCACGACGGTAACGGCAAAGTCGTGGGGGACGCAGACCTGACGGCCGGGAACATCCGGCTAGGCGCGAACATCTTCGGGGTGGCCGGCAGCGCCATCCAGGCAGACGGGGATGCCGGCGTGGGGGAGGTTCTGCTCGACAAGACGTTTTCCAATGCGAGCGGGCCAGCGACCGGGAGCATGCCGATCGCGGCGCCGTGATCCTGACGCCGGGGCCGGCGGACGTGGCGATCGCCGCGGGGTATCACAACGGTGACGGCAAAGTCGGTGCGACGCGACCTTAACGGCCGGGAACATCCGGCTAGGCGCGAACATCTTCGGGGTGGCCGGCAGCGCCATCCAGGCGAGCGGGGATGCCGGCGTGGGGGAGGTTCTGCTCGACAAGACGTTTTCCAATGCGAGCGGGCCAGCGACCCGGAGCATGCCGAACGCGGCGCCGTGATCCTGACGCCGAGCAGAACGTGGCGATCGCCGCGGGGTATCACGACGGTAACGGCAAAGTCGTGGGGGACGCAGACCTGACGGCCGGGAACATCCGGCTAGGCGCGAACATCTTCGGCGTGGCCGGCAGCGCCATCCAGGCGAGTGGGGATGCCGGCGCGGCGGAAGTTCTGGCCGGCAAGACGTTTTCCAATGCGAACGCGGCCGGCATCGCGGGGAACATGCCGGACCACGGCGCCGTGATCCTGACGCCGGGGCCGGCGGACGTGGCAATCACCACGGGGTATCACGACGGTAACGGCAAAGTCGTGGGGGACGCAACCTAGACGGCCGGGAACATCCGGCTAGGCGAGAACATCTTCGGCGTGGCCGGCAGCGCCATCCAGGCGAGTGGGGATGCCGGCGCGGCGGAAGTTCTGGCCGGCAAGACGTTTTCCAATGCGAACACGGCCGGCATCGCGGGGAACATGCCGAACCCGCGGCGCCGTGATCCTGACGCCGGGGCCGGCGGACGTGGCAATCGCCGCGGGCTATCACGACGGTAACGGCAAAGTCGTGGGGGACGCACGACCTTAACGGCCAGGAACATCCGGCTAGGCGCGAACATCTTCGGCGTGGCCGGCAGCGCCATCCAGCAAGCGGGGGATGCCGGCGCGGCGGAAGTTCTGGCCGGCAAGACGTTTTCCAATGCGAACACGGCCCGCATAGCGGGAACATGCCGGACCGCGGCGCCGTGATCCTGACGCCGGGGCCGGCGGACATCTGGCAATCGCCGCGGGGTATCACGACGGTAACGGCAAAGTCGTGGGGGACGCAGACCTGACGGGCCGGGAACATCAAGAAGGATGTGAACATCTTCGGAGTGACCGGTGCGTACAGGGGATGGACGTGTACGGGCACGATGAATGGGACACGCTGGTGCGATAACTTGAACGGGACCGTGAGGGATATGACCACGGGGCTGATCTGGCTGAAGAACGCCCGTTGGACTGGGCCAAGACCGTTCTGGGCTGACCGCGGCAAATGTCATGAATGCGCATGACCAGGCGTCGGCGTTGCACACAGCAGCCACGAATGCGAACCTGAATGATGGCTCAGTAGAGGGAGATTGGCGATTGCCGACGCTGACCGAGCTAAAGACGTTAACGAGCGGAACGGAAGCGGTTAGTTCTACCAACATGCGGGCCTTCACGCAGGTCCAAAGCTACGCCTACTGGTCAATTACGGCGGTGTCAGCGGGCGATGACTTCAATACTACTAATAACGCCTGGTATGTGAGGTTGGACACCGCTGCTGTGCTGAGCACCGACAAGACCATTTTCAGCCTACGTATGGCCGGTCCGTGACGGACAATGATGCTGGAAGGCTTTGAGCGCTTTGGAAGCGCAGGCGGGTCTGCCTCCACAACATTACGGGTTTCCGAGAATCGATTGGCTCTGGCTCTTCAACAAGGCGTGAACCATGAACAAGAAGAACCTCCGTCGACCCAGCGCCCTGGCCGTGGTGATCGCCGTGGCTCTGAGCCAGTTGGTAGCACAGGTAGTGTTGGCCGACAACATCGACCCGACCAACAAGTGGGCATCGGGCGCAACGGTGGCTGGCTCAACTTCGCCCCGGCCGTCAGTCGGTACGGACACGTCGTACGCAGCCGCCGTCTACGCTGACCACCTGGAAGGCTACGCCTGGGGCGAGAACATCGGCTGGATCCATCTGGGCACCTATGCTGGCGCTGGAGCACACACCTACGGGAATACGTCGAATAGCGATTACGGAGTTAATGGGGATGCCAACGGCAACCTGTTGGGTTTCGCCTGGAGCAGCAGCGTAGGGTGGCTCAAGTTGACCCAACATACGGTGGAGTGACAATCGACTCCACGACGAGCAACTTCGACGGCTATGCCTGGGGCGAAAACATCGGCTGGATCCATGTCCGCGGCACGGCGGGCAACGGAGCCGCCTACGGCGTGACATCTTGTCTGGCTGCCGTGGCGCCAACGGTCGTAACCGCCGAGCGTGCCGGCGCAGATGGCGCCGACCTTCTGTTGTCCTGGCCCGACAATACGGCGAACAGCGGCGGCTACCAGGTGTATCGCAGTACCGCGCCCTACTTCAGCCCCGGAGACGACACGTTATTGACTGTCCTTCCCGCCGGTAGCACTTCTTACCTCGACTCCGGTGCAGTAGGTGACAACCACGACTACACCTACATCGTACGCGGCGTCAATGGCTGCGGTAGCGTTTCGTCGGACTCACGCGGGTGGGCATCTTCATTTCCCGCTGGTACCG